>NZ_LFIQ01000057.1:179671-197753 GCF_001189245.1 Bradyrhizobium pachyrhizi
CCTCCGCGTAAACGGCGACAGTTGGACTTGTGGAGGCCCCCCCTCACCCGGAACGCATCTAGCGATGCGTTCCGACCTCTCCCCGCACACGGGGCGAGGTAAAGCTGAATCCGCTGCGCGATGTGATGTAAGTCATCTTGCTCTAACGCTTGCGCGCCGCCTTGCGGGTCTTTCCGACCGACCGCTTGCTGGCCGCACCGCGCTTGGTCGCGGTCTTCTTGCTGGCGGCTGCGCGTCGGACCGGAGCAGCTGCGGCCGGCCGCCTGCGCGCCACCGCCTTCTTCGGCGCCTTCCTGGCCGTTTCCCTCGCAGCTTTCCTGGCGGCCTTCTTCGCTGCTTGCGGACGCGCGCGTCGCGCGGTTGTCGCGCCGCGGCGCCGCGTGCTGCTGCCTCCGATCGGAACAAGGTGGTCGTCGGCATCCAGTGTGAGCTGCTGGAGCGGGAACGCCGGCAGGAAGCTGGGGTCGTTGTAGAGCTTGCTCAAACTGTCCTGATCGAACTTGCCGCCCTGCCCGCGGTCCTCGCCCGCGCCGGCGCGCCAGGCCGCTTCCCAGACCCGGGCCAGGGTCTTGGCACCGTCCTGCATGCAGGATGCGGTGGCGTCCTTCAGCTTCGACCACAGCGCCTCGACCTGGCCGCTGCCCATATGCGAATTGAACAGGTTGACGATGGTCATCGGCGGCAGCCGCTTCACGGTTCGCTGCATCAGTGCGACCACGGCAACCGCGGCGTCGCGGCCGGTCGGCGTGCCGCCCGGAGCAATCTCCGCGACGTCGCTGGTCCGGGCGTCAGGGATCATCTTGATGAGATCCTTGCCGTGGCGGCCGATCATCGTGGTCTCGTACACGCTGTGCACCTTGGCGTGCGCCTTGTCGTTCGGATCGAGGCCATGGTGGAATTGCGAGATGTGCAGCGGCTGGCAGGCATCGCCGATGTAATGTGCGACGATGCCCGCGGCGCACACGAACTCCAGCTTCTTGTTGGCGGCGGCGTACTCGACCATCTCGTCGAAAATCTGCCAGACCCGGAACGGCAGCGCGCCGCGCCGGTCCTCGCCGATCCCTTCGTAATAGTCGTTCCAGACCTTCGGATCGACGTTGCGCGTCGACTCCGCGCAAAGATCGAGCAGCGTCTTGCCGTCCCTGCCCGGCTTGTCCATGTCGGCGAAGTGATTGCTTTCGTCGGTGTGCCGGGTGAAACGCCAGACCAGGTCGGCGACATCGGCCAGCGGCGAGAATGTGCCTCGCTGATGCGGCTTGAGGTCGGCGAGCAGCTTGTCGTCGAGGCCGATATTGTCGGAATTGGCGTCCATCATGGTGGCGAGCTTGGGCAGCTTCGCATCGATCAGACCGGTCGCGTAGGCACCGATCTTGACGTGGCCCCATTCGCCCCAATACTCGGTGTGACCGGCATTCCAGTCGCCGATCAACTCGACATCGAGCTCGCGGCACAGTGTCGACATGCAGATGCCGAGCGCGACCTGCATCGGGACCTTGCCGCTCGATCCGAACAATTCCTGGCCGCCCCATTCGAGCGCCAGGGGACTGAGGATCCGCGCGCCGCTGGCGTTCTTCTTGGCGTCCGGATCGTCGACAAACCAGACCGTGCCGGAGTCGCCGGGATAATTGTTGAGCGGCGTGTCGCCGTCGCGCGGGCCGATCACGAAATCGCTGACATATTCCATGCCGCCGACGGTCTTGTAGCGATAGAACAGGCCGAGGATCTTGCCCTTCATCAATCCGCTGGTCGCACCGAACGCGATCAGCGGCTGGTTGATGATGTCGAGACGGAAGGTGCCGACATTCAGGTCGACGACGTCGCCGACCTGGCCGACGCCGTAAACCTGCGCGGTCCAGCCCTTGACGTCATCGACGCGGATCAGGCCGGCATCGAGATTGGCCACCACGCGCGAGCCGGGCCAGCCGGGATAGACCTCGCTGAAGGCGCGCTTGCCGAGTTGCAGCGCATCACTGACGCCGAGGCGGCGATCGGTGTTCTTGAAGCCGGCGAAGATCTCGCGGCCGGCGGCGCCGACCACGTGACGGTTGGAGAGCGCAAACACCGTCTCGCCGTTGGTGACGAGACAGCCGATCGAGCCGCGGTGGATCTTGCCCTGGATCATGGTCTGTACCGGAAAGCCGCCGCCGACCAGATCGCTCCTGAACACCGGCGGATCGACGGTGCCGGGGCTGCCCTCGTTCGGATCGACCTTGACGACGCAGGTGGGCACGACGCGACCGTCCGGCAGATAGAGGAACGGAGGTACCAGCTGGTCCTGCTTCTCGGGATGGTTTTTCAGCTCGGAGCGCTTCATCCAGTCGCGAACGAAGACGAGGATGCAGGGCCACGACCAATCCTTGACCGACGAATTGAACAGCGTGCGCGGACCGAGCGCCTGCGGCTTGGAGTGCGCCTTTCTTTCCGTCGCGTTGCGGTCGTTGTCCCGGATCAGATAGCGGCCGATCGCCGTGGCATAGACCGATTGCAGATGTGCCAGATGCACGTGATAGGCCTCGCGGGCATCGAGCAGGTCCTTCACCGACAATGACGTGAAATCGTGCTTGGTCAGATCAATCATCTGGTTCCTCCGAAAATGCGCTTTGCGGCAACACCGGTCCAGGACGCAGAAATAGACGATCGCGGCAGCCCACGATCATGGGTTAGTTCACATAAGTTATACAATTTAAAAGGGATGACACGAATGTGACGGGGCGGGGCGGATGTCCTTCCACCGGTCCGCGTGCGGATTTCTATTTCCGCTGCGCGCGGCCTTTGGCGAAATGCTTCGCCAGGAAATCCGCCAGCACCTCGACGCGGGCGGGCCGCGGGCCGCCGGGCGGGGTGACGAGATGCACGGCGCCCTCGGGCTGCTTCCAGCCCTTCAGGATCACCTCGACCTCGCCGCGCGCGATCGCATCGCCGACGATGAAGTCGGGCAGATCGGCGATGCCGAGACCGGCGAGCAGCGCGGGCATCACCGCCTCGCCGTTGTTGACCCGGAGCTGGCCGGCGGGACGCACGCTCGCCTGCTCGCCTGACGCATTGGTGTAGTGCCAGACGCCCTGGGTCGAGAGATAGGCGTAGCCGAAGCATTTGTGCTCGGCGAGATGCATCGGATGGGTCGGCCGGCCGTGGCGCTTCAGATAGGACGGCGCGGCCACCGTGTAGCGCGGCATGCCGCACAGCCGCCGCGCGATCAGTGATGAATCCGGCAGCCGCGCGATGCGCAGGCCGGCGTCGAAGCCCTCGCCGATCAGGTCGACCGTGGCATCGCTCAGGTGCAGGTCGATCGAAACCTCCGGATAGGCCTCCATGAATTCCGGCAGCAGCGGCGCCACCGTCTTGATGCCGAAACTCATCGGCACCGCGAGCCGCACCAGGCCGCGCGGCGTGGTCGATTGCGCCAGCGCCTCGTTCTCGGCGGCCTCGCCATCGGCGAGCAGGCGCGCGGCGCGCTCCGACAATTTCTGGCCGGCATCGGTCAGCGCCAGCCGCCGCGAGGTGCGGTTGAACAGCCGGGCGCCGAGCCGCTCCTCCAGCCGGCTGACCGCCTTGGACACCGTCGCCTTGGACAGCGAGAGCTCGGTCGCGGCCGCCGCAAATGACCGTAATTCCACGACTTTTGCGAAGATCGCGAGCGCCTCGAAGTCCGGCAGTTTCGACATGGGCCGCTGTCCTGATTGCTCAATACTGGAAACAATGAGTTTCAATAGTTTCTATTTCTATACCACAGCCGGAGGCATATCCAAGGGTCATCGAAATTCAATCAATGGAGAAATCCAATGACCAAGAAGCTCACAGGCAAGGTTGCCCTCGTCACCGGCGGTTCGCGCGGCATCGGCGCAGCCAGCGCGCGTGCACTCGCCGCGGAAGGTGCGAGCGTCGCGATCAGCTACGTCGCCTCTCCCGAGAAGGCCGAGGCCGTCGTCGCCGAGTTGAAGGGCAAGGGCGTCAACGCCCGCGCCTACAAGGCCGACCAGGCCTCGTCATCCGATGTCGATCAGCTGGTGAAGACTGTCGCCAAGGATTTTGGCCGGCTTGACATCCTGGTCAACAATGCGGGTGTCGCATCGGGCGGCGCGGTCGACGATCCCGAGGCCGACACTGCGACGCTCGCCCGCCAGGAGGCGATCAACATCGACGGCGTGATCACCGCGATCCGCGCCGCCTCCAAGCTGATGGGCGAAGGCGGCCGCATCGTCACCGTCGGCTCCATGCTGGCGGATCGCGCCTCGTTCCCAGGCCTTGCCGACTACGTCGCCACCAAGGCGGCCGTCGTCGGCTACACCAAGGGCGCGGCGCGCGACCTCGGACCACGCGGCATCACGGTAAATGTGGTGCAGCCCGGCTCGATCGACACCGACATGAACCCGAAGGACGGTGGCGAGTTTGCCGAGACGCAACGCCTGCAGCATGCGCTGCAGCGCTTCGGCCGCCCCGAAGAAGTCGCGGCAGGCGTCGTGTTCCTGGCGAGCCCGGAAGCGTCGTTCGTGACCGGCACCGTGCTCAACGTCGACGGCGGCTTCGGCGCCTGATCGCAAAATTTTCTGGAGACGCCGGGCGCAGAGCGCCCGGCCCGCTCCTCAACATCGACATCAAGGGGAATGACCATGATCGAACTCAGACCATTCGCAAAGCTCGGCGGTGCCGACCACGGCTGGCTGAAGGCCAAGCACCACTTCTCGTTCGCGAGCTACTACGATCCCGACAATGTCAGCCACGGCGCGCTGCGCGTGTGGAACGACGATGAGATCGCGCCCAACTCCGGCTTCCCGGCGCATCCGCACGCCAACATGGAGATCATCACCTATGTTCGCGAAGGCGCGATCACGCACCAGGATTCGCTCGGCAACAAGGGACGTACCGAAGCCGGCGACGTCCAGGTGATGAGCGCCGGCAGCGGCATCCGTCACTCCGAGTACAATCTGGAGCCGGCGAAGACCAAGATCTTCCAGATCTGGATCGAGCCGACGACGACGGGCGGCCAGCCGACCTGGGGCTCCAAGCCGTTCCCGAAGGCGGACCGTTCGGGCAAGCTCGTCACCATCGCCTCGGGCATCGACGGCGACAATGACGCGCTGCCGATCCGCGCCAATGCGCGGGTGCTCGCCACCACGCTGAAGGCCGGCGAGAGCGCGGAATACGCTGCCGACAAGGCCCGTCACCTCTATCTGGTGCCGGCGGCCGGCAGCATCGAGGTCAACGGCGTGCGCGTCAATGCGCGCGACGGCGCCGCGATCCGCGACGAAGCCACGCTGAAGATCACCGCGCTCGAGGATGCCGAGCTCGTGCTGGTCGACGCGGCCTGATCACCACTCACCCTGCATGCGCGGACCGACGTCCGCGCATGCCCCTCCCCAAATCATCTTCCCCTACCTCAAACCCAAAGGAGGCCATCATGGCCAAGGTTCTCGTTCTCTATTACTCCGCCTACGGTCACATCGAAGCCATGGCGAATGCCGTCGCGGAAGGCGCGCGCGAAGCCGGCGCCACCGTCGACATCAAGCGCGTCCCCGAGCTGGTGCCGGCCGAAGTCGCCAAGGCCTCGCACTACAAGCTCGACCAGGCCGCGCCGATCGCCAAGATCGACGATCTCGCCAATTACGATGCGATCATCGTCGGCACCGGCACCCGCTTCGGCCGCATGGCCTCGCAGATGGCCAACTTCCTCGACCAGGCCGGCGGCCTCTGGGCAAAGGGCGCGCTGCACGGCAAGGTCGGCGGCGCCTTCACCTCGAGCGCGACCCAGCATGGCGGCCAGGAGACCACGCTGTTCTCGATCATCACCAACCTCCTGCATTTCGGCATGACGGTGGTCGGGCTGAACTACGGCTTCGCCGGCCAGATGAAGCTCGACGAGGTCACCGGCGGCGCGCCCTACGGCGCAACCACGATCACCGGCGGCGACGGCAGCCGCCAGCCGAGCGAGAACGAACTCGCCGGCGCCCGCTATCAGGGCCGCGCGGTCGCGGAGACCGCGAGGAAACTTCACGGCTGATGCGATGGGGGCGGCATTCCCGTTCGCGATTGCCGCCCCTACCTAAGTCGCAACGTCGTTGCCGGACAACGGCGCAAGAGCGATCGCTGCTCCAACGCCAAGAGATGCCAAGAGACGCCAAGAAAAGCCGATAATCGACGTAATAGGCGTCCATGCCCAAGATCGCCTGACAATTGGCCGCGAATCGAGCCCTTGAGCGGCGACAAGCCGCGTGTCATCGTGCGCGTCAATATCCAGGCCGGAGCAACATGACGGTTCCCTGTCGCGTCCTAATGATCTATCCGAAGTTCGTTCAAGACTCCTTCTGGAACTATACGGAAGCTTGTGAACTCGTCGATGCGAAGTATCCGGCGGCGCCACTCGGACTGATCACCGTCGCCGCCATGCTGCCGAAGCATTGGGATATTCGCCTCGTCAACCGTAACACCGAGCCCTTGACGGACGCCGATCTCGACTCGGCCGATCTTGTCATGATCGGCGGCATGCTCAACCAGCAGCCTGATTTTCTCCACCTGATCGATCTCGCACACCGGCACGGCAAGCCGGTATGTGTCGGCGGACCTGACGTCTCCTCCAGCCCGCATCTTTACGCCGACGCGGACTTCCAGGTGATCGGTGAGGCAGAACAAATCATTCAGCAATTTGTCGCCGCCTGGGAAAGTGGAGAGCGCAAGGGCGTGTTCGTCGCCGAGAAATTCAAGATCGACGTCACGCTAAGCCCGATGCCCCGCTATGACCTGATCAATTTCGACCACTATCTCTTCATTGGCGTGCAATATTCGCGTGGCTGCCCGTTCACCTGCGAGTTCTGCGATATTATCGAGCTGTATGGTCGTGTGCCGCGCACCAAGACCCCCGATCAAATTCTCGCTGAGTTGCAAGCGCTCTACGATCGCGGTTATCGCGGACATGTCGATTTCGTCGACGACAACTTCATCGGGAACAAGAAAAACCTCCGCATCCTGCTGCCGCAGCTCAAAGCGTGGCTGGAGGAGCGAGACTATCCGTTCGAGTTTTCGACGGAAGCCTCGATCAATATCGCTGACGACAGCGAGCTGTTGCAGGCGATGAAGGACGCGAACTTCTTCGGGATTTTCGTCGGCATTGAGAGCCCGGATCCGGAGACCCTCGTGCAGATGAAGAAGAAGCAGAACACCCGGCGCGACATCGCCGAATGCATTCACAAGATCTATGGCTACGGCATGTTCGTCACCGCGGGCTTCATCGTGGGGTTCGATACCGAGAAAGCCTCGATGGGGCACGCGATGATCGACTTCATCGAGGAGGCGAGCATTCCAGTCTGCATGGTTGGACTGCTCTATGCACTGCCGGGCACGCAGCTGACGCGGCGGCTGGCGAAGGAAGGCCGCCTGCACGAAGGCCATGATCTCATGAAGGTCGAGCAGGCGGGCGATCAATGCACGCTCGGCTGCAATTTCGACACCATACGTCCGCTGCGTGACATCCTCGAGGACTACAAGGCCGTGCTCGGGCACGTGTTCAACCCGACGGCCTATGCAGGACGGCTGTCGCGGCTCGCCGCCATGCTCGACCGGTCCGACCGGCGCCGCGACCTGCCGGATGGCGACATACGCAAGAGGCTTGGCGGCCTCGAGGGCGTGCACACGATCATGCGTGCCTTGCCGGAGGTCCGCGAACCGTTCTGGAAGACCTTCGTCGAGGTCGCCAAGTCCAATCCGGGCGCGCTTCGCTACATCGTGATGTTGATGGCACTGTATCTGCATTTCGGGCCCTTCTCGAAACACGTGATCCGTGAGATTGACCGCCGGATTGCCGCCCTCGACGATATGCCGCCGGTGAGGGCCGCGGAGCTTGGGCCGCGAACTAACCTACATGCGGTTTGACGGCAAAGCGCGTTGGTGCGCTTCGCCGACCAGAGCACGTCGCGCGGAACGAGAGGATCGGTTCCCCAAGGTCATCGCGATCAAATCGTGATAGCCGAAACACTGTACGTCGCGCAGCCCAGAGGTTTTGTCATGACCAACACACAAAAGACCCGCTGGCCGGAACTGCCGACCGCGGCGTGGCGCGACAGCTGTGCCACGCTCCAGCTCTTCACCCAGATCGCCGGCAAGATCCGGCTGGTGAAGTCGCCCTGGCTCAATCACTCCTGGCACGTCACGCTCTATGTCACGGCGCGCGGGCTGACGACCTCGCCGATCCCCGACGGCGATCGCACGTTCCAGATCGACTTCGATTTCATCGATCACATGCTGCGCATCTCGACCAGCGACGGCACCGGACGGCAATTCGCGCTGGCCGGTCAATCGGTCGCAAGCTTCTACGCGGCGGTCATGACCAATCTGAAGGACCTCGGCATCGACGTCGCCATTGACGAGATACCGAACGAAGTCGCCGATGCGATCCGGTTCTCGCAGGATACGCAGCATGCGTCCTACGACGCGGATGCCGTGCACAGGTTTCACCGGATCCTCGTGAACTGCGACCGCGTGTTCAAGCAATTCCGGACCGGATTTCTCGGCAAGGCGAGCCCGGTGCATTTCTTCTGGGGTAGCTTCGATCTCGCGGTGACGCGGTTTTCCGGCAGAACCGCGCCGCGGCATCCCGGCGGCGTGCCCCATTTGCCCGATGAGGTGGCGCACGAGGCCTATTCGCACGAGGTCAGCAGCGCCGGCTTCTGGCCGGGCGGCGGCGCGATCGATTATCCCGCATTCTATTCCTACGCCTATCCGGAACCCGCGGGCTATCGCAGCATGCCGGTACGGCCCGATGCTGCGTTCTTCAGTGAGGCGCTTGGCGAATTCATCCTGCCATACGACGCCATGCGGACGGCTGCAGACCCCGACAAGGCGCTGCTCGAATTCCTGCAATCGAGCTATGAGGCCGCGGCCATCAACGCGAACTGGGACCGTGCTGCGCTGGAATGCGCACCGGGCCAGCCGGGCGTGGTCCGAGGGATCTAAAGCATGATCCGGAAAAGTGCGAAGCGGTTTTCCGAAAAGATCATGCTCAAACAAAAGGCCAAAGCGCGATGACGATTCAACCTAATCTCATCGCGCTTTAGCGGCGCGCCGCACCGGCGGCTCAATCCTCTTCGCGCGACGGGGTCGCCTTGCCGAGCGCCTGCTTCAGCCGCGCCGAGAATTTCGGATAGTGACGCAGCGCCAGCACGGCGCGGTCGCGACCAAACGCTGCGTTTGCGATTCTCGTGGACAGTCGCCGAAGGCGCATAAGTTAAATTTTCGTGTTACGTCTTTACCGCATCGTTGCTTGGCCGAGCTATCTTTCGGACGACGCCCGCAACCCCGGCCGACTCGAACACAACAGGCAGTATATTCGTGAGCGCCCCGCAACCCGTCACGATCCCGCGACAGCCATCGCACGCTGATCGGTCATGACGCGGCCATCGATCCTTGCCTTCGCGGTCAGCGCGTCGATTCTGCTGTCGGTCGCCGCGCGGGCCTGCCCCGCCTTGATCGAAGGTGTCCCGGCCGACCGGCTCGAGGCGCTGTCACGCGGCGTGAATGCCGACGGCTGGATCGCCGATCCGCGGTCGGCGCCGCCCCGCGGCCTGCTGCTCGAGCTGCGCAAGGCCGGCATGACCCACATCCGGCTGCCGGTGCCCGCCGACTTCGTCATGCCGCGCTTCGCCGCGAAAGCGGAGATCGACAGCCGCCTGCGCACCGTCGATGCGGCGCTCAAGACCCTGCTCGCGCTCGGCTATGCGGTGTCGATCGATCTGCATTCCGGCGAGCGCTTCAACGCGCTGCACAAGGACGATCCGCCCGGCGCGATGATCGAAATGAAGCGCGCCTGGACCGAGCTCGCACGGGTCATGCAGCGCTATCCGTCCGACCGCGTGTTTGCGGAACTGTTGAACGAGCCGGATGTCGAGGCCGCGCAATGGCAGGGCGAAGTCCGGGAACTGGCCGGCTTCATTCGCGGCCTGCTGCCGCAGACCACGCTGGTCACCGGTCCGGTCAACTGGCAGCGCGCGGATTCGCTGCCGGATTTCACTCCGCTCGACGATCCGAATGTCGTCTATGCCATCCACTTCTATGATCCGATGGTGTTCACCCATCAGGCCCATTGGGATCCGAGTGAGCCGCTGCACGACGTCACCGGATTGCCCTATCCGGTCCGCGCCGACGATCCCAGGGTTGAGCAGCTGCGGGATCAGCTCACCGCGCTGGACAAGCGCAAGGCGCTCGCGATGGTGGACCGCGCCATTCCCGACCGCGGCATCGACAAATGGCTCGAGCCTGCCGCCGCCTGGCAACGGCAATATTCGCGGCCGATCATCATCAATGAATTCGGTGTGCTCAAGGCCGGAGCGCCGCGCGACAGCCGGCTGCGCTGGCTCGCCGGCGTGACGGCCTACGCCCGGCAACAATGCTGGGGCTGGACCCATTGGGAGCTCTCGCAAGGCTTCGGCCTCGCCGACCCGGTCACTGGCAAGGTCGACCGCGAGGCGCTGAGGGCCCTGCTCGGGACACGCTGACCCATCTGGTTAACCGGTTCTTACACAATGCGCGGCTAGATCGACGATGCGGTGTGGCACCCACACGTCCGGTCACGTTAGGTCAGAGCCTGTGCGAGCAGAGATAGCCCCGCGGCCGCTGTTGGCCGGCGATCTGATTCCTGCACTCGGCATCGCCGTGGCATCGATCGCATTCGCGCCGATCATGCAGGCGGCCAACGCCGGACTCGCGATCGTCGTCGAAAGTCTGATCGGCTGCGCCATCGTGCTCGCGGTGCCGGCCTACGCGCCGTCGATCGCCATCTTCATCATCTTCTTCCAGAACCTCTTCGTTTCGATCCTGTCGTCCTACATGACGACCGAGCAGGAGATGGATTTCGTCAAGGGCTATAATTTCCTGGTCATCGCGGTGATGTGGCTGGTCACGCTGGCGCTCTATGCGCTGCACGAGCGGAAACATTCCGCCGAGATCGACCGGATCATGAAATGGGGGTTGATCACGCTCGCAACCGTGACGGCGTATTTCCTGCTCGGCGCCACGCAGGATTCGCACGCGGCCCTCGTCTATCTGCGCAACATAGCGCTGCCGCTGTTTCTGTTTCAGCTATCGCTGCTGACGGCCGCAACCTTCGAGATCCGCATCACGCCCTTCCTGGTGACGGTTGCCGCGCTGCTGATCGTCTGCGGATATGTCGAACTGCTGTTCCGCGATTTCTGGCTCTCCATCACCAACGGCTACACGTTCTGGCACTTCGACGAACTCAAGGCGAGCCGCTCCGGATCCTGGGAAGCCGAGATGCGCGCAACCGGCAGGGTGCCGGTGGATCTGATCGATCGCTTCCGTTTCAGTTTTCTCAACAGCCCGTTGTTCGAGGACCTCGGCCTCTCGTCGTTGCTGCGCATCTTCGGACCGAATATGAGCCCGATCAGCTTCGGTTACGGAATCGCCTTCTCCATCCTGTTCCTGTTCGCGGTCGGATATCGCTGGCTGGCGCTGGCTGCGATCCCGCTGCTGATTTGCTGTAGCGTGAAAGGCGCGCTCATCCTGGTCATCTTCGTC
This sequence comes from Bradyrhizobium pachyrhizi, assembly GCF_001189245.1. GTDB lineage: Bacteria > Pseudomonadota > Alphaproteobacteria > Rhizobiales > Xanthobacteraceae > Bradyrhizobium > Bradyrhizobium pachyrhizi. Next base: position 191,192 of record NZ_LFIQ01000057.1, read on the forward strand.
GCCTTGGGCTGGACGGCAACGTGGCTGCTCGGCGCAACCGTCACCCTTGCCGTCGCGCTGGTCGGGCTCGTGCTGTACGCCATCGCGGCGATCTATATCGGACTCCAGATCGGCGACTTCCACGTGATCGGCTTCATGGGCGGATGGGACGGCTTTCGGCAGAATCCCATCGGCCGCGGACTTGGCGTCGGCGGCAACCTCTCCGAAGGTTATTTCTCGATCGACTGGAACGCCGCGCAGGCGGCCGGCACGATGGACGGCGCGGTGGAGAGCGCCGTCGGCGTGCTGCTGTACCAGATGGGGATCGGCTCGCTGGTGCCGCTTGGCTACTTCCTGGCGATGGCGCTGAAGGCCTGGCGGCTCTACGCCTCGTCGGGAATCCTCATCCAGGGGCTCGCCGCCTTCGGCACGATGGTGGTGCTGGTGAACGGCATCTTCCAGGAAGAGGCGCTGTTTGCGCCACCGGCACTTGGGCTGTTGCTGTGCCTGACCGGGCTCGTGATCGGCCATCATCTGCGCACGCAAGGCGACGATCGGAAGGTCTCTACGACCGACAGTGCTCCTCAATAAGGAGGGGCCTCGTCGCAGTGCGATCGAGGCCCCGCTCAACCGACGCCGTCAGAGCGGCTTGATCTGCACCTTGCGGAACTTGACCACGCCCGAACCATACTGGAGCGCGATATAGCCGTTGGCGTGCTTGGAATCCTGGGCGTCGACGGTCTTCTGGCCGTTCAGCGTCACGACGAAATGCGGCCCCTGCGCCGTGATCTCGTAGACGTTCCACTTGCCGGCCGCCTTCGGCATCGGATCGACCTTGCCGACGTCGACAATCGCGCCGGTGCCGTAGGTCGGGTCCGGCCGCTTGTCGAAGATGTTCACCTCGTAGCAGACCTTGGAGTCGATCACCTTGTTGCCTTCGCAGCGGATGAAGATGCCGCTGTTGGCATCCTCGTCGGTCCAGAACTCCGCCCGGATCTGGAAATCCTTGTATTGGTTTTTGCTGACGAGATAGGAGAGATCCTTGCCGTCGAGCTTGTCGGCGACCAGCGCGCCGTCCTTCATCGCCCAATTGGCCTTGCCGACCTCGTCCCAGTCACCCTTCTTGGAGCTGTCGAGCAGCGTGACCCAGCCGTCGTCCCCCGAGGCGGCGGTGGAAAATTGCAGCGCGGCCGCACCGATCACAAGTCCCGCCGCCAGTATCGACAGATGCTTCTTCAAGGTTATCCTCCCGTCTTTTGGTTGGCGCGCAACCTATCATCGTCTGCGGCGGCGTAAATGCTTTTTCATATTGCAACTGCGTTGTGTCACGGATCGCTGTCGCAATCCTGAGATCAGACATGCACGGACGCGTCTTGCCCGGCGGAAGCGAGGGCGACTAGCTTGCGCGGCATACGGGCGCGGCAGTCGCCCGAGAAATCCGATCTGGGAGCATACCGATGACGGCGTCGAACCGATCATGGCGATACCTGATGATGCCGCTGGCCTTCGCCGGGATGCTGAGCGTCAGCTCCGCGGCTGAGCTCAATCCGGCCGCCGTCACCTACAAGCTGCCGGATCAGATTCCCTGGAGCCCGGTCGACGCACGCGGCGCGCAGAATGCGGTCGTGGTCGGCGATCCCTCGAAGCCCGGCTTCTACATGGTCTACACCAAATGGACCAAGGGCAATCACTTCAGCCGTCCGCATTTCCATCCCAACGACCGCTACATCGTGGTGCTCAAGGGCACCTGGTGGGTCGGCTCGGGTCCAAAATTCGATCCCGATCACGGCACCGTGGCGATGCCGGCCGGCAGCTTCGTCACCCATTTCGGCAAGCAGGTGCACTGGGACGGCGCCAAGGACGAGGACGCCGTGCTGCTGATCATGGGCGAAGGCCCGGCCACCGCGACCGAGGTCGAGCAGAAGTAGCCGGAACCGGCTAGCAACCTTTGCATCCAGGCGGCGTTTCATCCCCATCAGCATGACGAGGAGATGACGCATGGCAAACGCTGCCGACATTCGGGAACATATGGATGTGATCTCGTCGGACAAGAAAACCGTCGGCAAGGTCGACCACATGGAAGGCACCGACAAGATCAAGCTGACCAAGCAAAGCTCGCCTGACGGTCAGCACCATCACTTCATTCCGCTGTCCTGGGTCGATCATGTCGACCAGCATGTCCACCTCAACAAATCGGGCTCCGATGTGACGACGCATTGGCAGCACGGCCGCCAATAGCCGCGTTGCGCGAGGTGGGAGCGATGCTATCATCCCGGCCCAAGGAAGGGCCTTCGATGCATCCCGCCGCCAAGCTGCAATTTGCCCGCATCGTCGACGAGTTCGTGCGCTGGCGCGCCATTCCGGAACCGGAACGGCCGCCCGCGCCGGCCTGGTGGTGGGGGCCGGCATTCGAGATGCGCGATGCCGCCGAACCGCTGCCATCCGCCTGGAGCCGCCAGTTCCGCCTGCCCGACGGCGCGCGCTTTGCGGAAGCTGCCCTTGTGTTGCGCCAGAGCTTGGCCGGCCAGGACATCCTGCCGTGGCCCTATGATTTCTCGCGCAAGGTCGCATCCACAGATTCCGACGTTCGCGACCTGCCCGTACAGCCGTCAGACGACAGCGCGTTTCCGCCCTAGATCCGGCCCGGCCTCGCTGGTCGCCTCGCCATCCAGCGACGGCTGCAACGGCGGTGACGCCTCTGCCTGCGACGGCTTCAACAATTCGGCGAGATCGCGCGGCGGCAGCGGGCGGCTGAACAGGAAACCCTGCATCTCGTCGCAGGCATGGGCGCGCAGGAATTCCTGCTGCTCGGAGGTCTCGACACCTTCGGCGACGATGGTCATGCCGAGCGCCTTGCCCATCGAGATAATTGCCTGCGCGATCGCGACGTCCTCGGAATCGTTGGGCAGGTCGCGCACGAAGGAGCGATCGATCTTGATGGTGTCGATCGGGAACTGCTTCATCAGCGACATCGACGAATAGCCGGTACCGAAATCGTCGATCGCCAGCCGAATGCCGCGATTCTGGATCGCGTCGAGCACGCGCACCGCGCGCGTCACGTTGCGCATCACCATGCTTTCGGTGACCTCGAGCTGGAGCAGCGCCGGCGACATGCCGCTCTCCTCCAGCGCCGCGTCGATGTCGTCGAGCAAATTCGGATCGCCGAACTGCCGCGGTGAAAGGTTGACCGCCATCGTCACGGCCCTGAGGCCGCGGCGCTGCCACGCCATGTTCTGCCCGCAGGCTTCCTTCAGCACCCAGCGGCCGATCGGCACGATCAGGCCGGTTTCCTCGGCAAGCGGAATGAACTGCCCCGGCGATACCTTGCCGAGCTCGGGATGGGTCCAGCGCAGCAGCGCCTCGACGCCGCTGATCTGCCCGCTCGCCATGTCCACCTTGGGCTGATAGTCGAGCGAGAATTGCTTGCGCTCGAGCGCGCGGCGCAATGCGCTCTCCATCGTCAGGCGCTCGATCGACTGCGCCCTGATCTCGTTGGAGAAGAAGCGGAAGCCGTTCTTGCCGTCCTCCTTGGCGAGATACATCGCCATGTCGGCATTCTTGGTCAGCGTCTGCACGTCCGAGCCATCGGCCGGATACATCGCGATGCCGATCGAGGCCGTGGTGTGGCACTCATGCCCGCTGAGCTGCAGCGGCAGGCTGAGCGAAACCAGAAGATCGCCGGCGATGCGCTCGACGTCGTCCCGCTCGGCGGTTTCCTCGAGGATGACCACGAACTCGTCGCCGCCGAGCCGCGCCACCACGTCGCTCGCGCGCAACGATCCACGCAGCCGCTCGGCGATCGCCACCAGCAGCATGTCGCCTGCGTCGTGGCCGAGCGAATCATTGATCACCTTGAAGCGGTCGAGATCGATGAACAGTACCGCGAGGTGCCGGCGATGGCGATCCGCCGCCGAGATCGCGTGATGCAGCATCTCGTTGAACGTCTCGCGGTTTGGCAGATTGGTCAGGCTGTCGTGCGAGGCAAGATATTCGATGCGCTCATCGGCCTTGTGTTTCTCATCGGCGCGATCGAAGCTCTCAAGCGCGAACGCCAGATTGTCGGCGAGGCGCTGCAGCAACTCGGCGAACTCCGGCGTGAAGGTGTCCTTGTCGATCGCGACGAAGATCATGACCCCGACCACCTGCCCGCTGACGATCAGCGGAAACGAGGCGCTGGACTGCGTTCCATCGAGCCGGGCGCGCTCATGGAAGGCGGCGGTCTCGGGATCGGCAAAATAGTCGTTGATGATGCACGCCTTGCCGGAGCGGAACGCCCGGCCGCAGGCGCCGCGCCCCTCGGGGTGCGCCTCGCTGGTCGAAAGCGTCACTTGGCGCGCGCCCTCCGCCGCCGGCCCCGCAATCGCGACGATCCGCAGATAGTCGCTTCCGGTCTGCGCCAGCGCGATCGTGGTCGAGGTGAACTTGCCGCCGGTCGCCGCCGCCGCGCAGACCAGTCGATACAATTCGGCGCGGGACTTCGCCCGCATGATCGCCTCATTGGTCGCGCTCAGCGCCGCGAACATCCGCGACAGCCGCTCCTTCTGCTCGTCGTCCCGCGCCTTCTCGTCGGCACGATCGAAATTGGCCAGCGCAAACGACACGTTCTCGGCAAGCCGCTGCAGCAGCGCCATCATCTCCGGGCTGAAGGTGCCGAACTCGCTGGAGAGAAACACCAGCGCGCCGATCGCCTCGCCGTTCTTGAGCAGCGGCAGGGCTGCGCCCGATTTGCTGCCGCTGTCGCGCGCGGCCGGATAGACGTGCGATTCGGGGCCGAAATCGCTGAGATAGTCGTTGCTGATGCAGGGCCTGCGCGTGCGGATCGCAACGCCGGTCAGCGTCTGTCCCTCCGGACGCGTCGCGTCGGCCGACAGCTGAACCTCGCGGGCCCGCACCCGGTCGGGGCCCGAGGCGGCCACATTGTCCAGGAAGACCTCGCCGGGGCGCACCAGCCTGATCGTTGCCGAGACGAACTGGCCGCCGACCGCCGCGGCATCGCAGACCAGATCGAACAGTTCGCTGCGGGATTTCGCCCGCATGATCGCCTCGTTGGTCGCGCTCAGCGCCGCGAACATCCGCCGCAGCCGCTCCTTCTGCTCCTCGGTCCGCGCCTTCTCGTCGGCACGGTCGAAGCTGCCCAGCGCATAGGAGACGTTGTCGGCGAGCCGCTGCAGCAGCTCGGCGAATTCGGCCGAAAAGGTGTTGCGCTTGGCGGAGATGAACAGCATCACGCCGACCGGCTCGTCGTCGACGATCAGCGGGAATGCCGCGCCCGATCGCGCGTCCTCGCGGTCGATGACGTCGCGGAAGGGGTTGCTGGCGACGTCGCCCAGAAAATCGTTGTTGATGCAGGCGCGCCGGGAGCGGAACGCCCGGCCGCAGACGCCGCGTCCTTCGGGGCGTGCCTCGCTGCGCGAGACGTTGAGGCGGCGCGCATTTGCCGCGGTCGGTCCCGCGACCGCCATCATCTCCAGGAAATCGTCGCCGGGCTTCGCGATCAGGATGCTGGTGGAGTTGAATCCGCCGCCATGCGCCGCCGCCGCGCAGACCAGCTCGAACATCTCGAGCCGTGATCTCGCGCGCATGATCGCCTCGTTGGTCGCGCTCAGCGCCGCGAACATCCGCGACAGCCGCTCGCGCTCGGCGTCGGCCCTGGCCTTTTCGGTGGCACGGCCGAAATTGTCGAGCGCGACCGAGACATTCTCGGCGATCCCCGCAAGCAGCGCGATGATCTCCTCGTCACGCGCCCAGGAATTGCCGGTGAAGAAGATCAGGACGCCGACGCTTTTGCCGAACCGGGTGAGCGGCAGCGCGACGCAGGCCATCAGGCCGCTGCCGCCGATCGGCATATGCGACGGGCTCATCGATATCGGGATATCGTGCTCAACGCAGGGCCGCTGGGTCCGGAACGCCTCGCCGCAAATCCCCTTGCCGTAGACGTTGTCCGGATCGGTCGAGAAGCGCGTCTGCGTGATCAGGTCGAGCGCCTCGCCGGTGCCGGCGACGGGCTCGAACCAGTGCGTGTCGGGTTCGGCCAGCAGCACCACCGTGGCGAAGGACTTTCCGCTGAAAACCGCGGCATCGCAGACCCGCTGATAGAGATCGTGCTCGGTCTTGGCGCGAAGGATCGCCTCGTTGGTTGCGCTGATGGCACCGAACATGCGGTTGAGCCGGCGCATCGCCCGCTCGCCGCTCTTGCGCGAGGCTTCGTGGTCGAAATTATCGAGCGCGAAGGACACGTTCGCGGCCATGCGCTCCAGCAGCGAAACGATCTCTTCGCCCAGCGACTGGGCCTCGCGCCGCGTCACCATGAAGACGCCGACGCTGCGCCGGTTGCAGACCAGCGGCAGGGCCGCCGCCGCGCCGACGCCGGCCGCCGCGGCACCGTTGCGCCAGGCGGCCGAACGGGCGTCGTTGACATAGTCGTTGGCGACGCAGGCGTTCTGATCGCGGAACGCCCGGCCGGCGACGCCTTCTCCCTCCGGGGTGTTGGCGATCGCGGAAATGGTGATACTGCGTAGTCGCGCGACATCGTCGCCGAAGCCGGCCGCGAACTTCAGGAGACCGGTATCCGGCTCCAGCAAAA
>NZ_LFIQ01000057.1:197763-201599 GCF_001189245.1 Bradyrhizobium pachyrhizi
TCGAGAACGCGGCTTCGCAGACCTTGCCGTACAATTCTTCTGGTGATTTCGCGTACAGGATCGCTTCGTTGGTGGCACTCAACGCCGCGAATGTACGCCCGATGCTCGACTGCACGATTCCTGAAGGCCCCGGGGCCAACCCCTCCAATCTGGCGGGGAACATTGCCCGCGAGAGGCCTAAGTGGTGGTTAGCGTATCCGGCAAGTTGCACGACAAAGTAAACGGCTGACGAACGCGGGCGGCGGTTTTCCGGGATATTACGGACACCGGTGTGCCAGCCTGAGGCGGAGGACGGCGAGGCGCGGATGGACGTCCCGCTCGCGCCGCCGGAGCAGCCAAATTCCGTAACGCGACCGCGCCCGTTCCACTCCGTGAAATCGCGGCGGCGAGCACCCTGCTGGCGGTATGGCCGACCGGATTTTCTGCCCTTGCTCGCCCCTCGGCGCTTTGAGAGCATGACGTCGACTACAGCAAGCACGACCCGCGCATCACGCGGGCAGACCGCGAGGAAAATCCCATGCCGATCGTCCAGGCCGACCGTCTCACGCGCATCGGCGCGGCGCTCCTGCGGGGCGCCGGCGCATCTGAGGAGGAGGCGAACGCAGTCGCCTCCGGCTGCGTCAACGCCAACCTCGCCGGCCACGACTCCCACGGCGTGATCGCAATCCCGACCTATATCGACCGCATCAAGGCCGGCCACATCGTGCCCGGCGCGCAATGGACCATCGTGCAGGAGACGCCGACCACGACCGTGATCGACGGTCATTGGGGCTTCGGCTTCCACGTCAACGCCAAGGCGATGGAGATGACCATCAACAAGGCGAAGACTGCCAATGTCGCGGCCTGCACCGTGTTCCGGCAGAGTCATGTCGGACGGCTCGCGCATTACCCGATGATGGCGATGCGCGAAGGCATGATCGGGATTGCGGCCGCCGATTCCGGCCGCTCGCCGAAACACGTGGCGCCGTTCGGCGGCCGCGAGGCCCGGCTCGGCACCAACCCACTTTCGATCGCGGTGCCCTCCGATCTCGAGGCGCCGTTCTACCTGGATATGGCGACCTCGGCGGTCGCCGCCGGCAAGATCCAGCTCGCGGTGGCGCGCGGCGAGAGCATCCCGAAGGGCTGGATCATCGATGCCGAGGGGCGCGACACCACGGACCCGAAGGACTACCGCAAGGGCGGCGCGCTGCTGCCGCTCGGCGGCAGCGAAGGCTACAAGGGCTCGGGCCTTGCCGCGATGGTCGAGGTGCTGTGCGGCCTCCTGACCGGGCTCGGCTTCGGCGTCGAGCCGACCGGCCGGCACAACGACGGCTGCTTCATGGCGGTGTTCAACGTCGCCGCATTCCGTCCGCTCAAGGACTTCAGGAAGGAAGTCGCCGACTTCGCCCGCTATTTGAAATCGACGCCGCCCTCGGAAGGGAGCCGCGGCGTGTTCTATCCCGGCGAGATCGAATATCTGCGCGAGCAGCAGCGGCGCAAGGACGGCATCGAGATCGAGGATGCGACCTGGGACAAGCTCAAGGCACTCGCCGCCGATTACAAGCTCACCGATGAGCTCGACCTTCGCTGATAGTTCCGGACACAGGAGAACGACATGACACGGCAAATGGCGCTGGTTGGCTTTTTGCAGGCGCAGAACTGCACCAACCTGCCGAGCTCCTGGCGCCACCCGGAATCGCGCGACGATTCGATGTCGGCGGACTACTATCAGGAGATCGCGCGCATCCTGGAGCGCGGCAAGTTCCACATGGCGTTCTTCGACGATCGCCTCGCAATGCCCGATCGCTACGGCAACGATCACGCCCACACCGTCGAATACGGCATCCGCTGCGTGAAGATGGACCCGATCGTGGTGCTGACCACGATGGGCATGGTCACCACCAAGCTCGGCCTCGCCTCGACCGCCTCCACCACCTATTTCGAGCCGTTCGACGTCGCCCGCCGTTTCGCCACGCTCGACCTGATGACCGGTGGCCGCGCCGCCTGGAACGTGGTGACGTCGGTCAATGACGGCGAAGCGCTCAACATGGGCCGCGAGCAGCACCTCGAGCACGATCATCGCTATGACCGCGCCGACGAGTTCATGGAGGTGGTGCTCGGCCACTGGGATGCCTGGGAAGACGGTTCGCTGGTGATCGACAAGAAGAGCGGTCGCTTCGCCGATCCGACCAAGGTGAAGCGGCTCGACCACAAGGGCGCGTTCTTCACCTCGCGCGGCCCGTTCACGGTGCCGCGCTCGCCGCAGGGCCATCCCGTCGTGATCCAGGCCGGTGCCTCCGGCCGCGGCCAGCGCTTTGCCGGGCGCTGGGGCGAGGTGATCTTCACCGCGGCACGCAACCTCGCCAATGCCAAGCAGGGCTATGATGCGATCCGGGGCGAAGCCGCCAAGGCGGGACGCGATCCCGACCAGATGTTCCTCTGCAATCTGATCACCCCGGTCACCGGCGCGACCAAGGCCGAGGCCGAGGACCGGATGGCGGTGATCCAGAAGCTGCCGCTCGAGATCGATGCGCTGTCGCTGCTCGCCGAAGGCCTCAACTTCGATTTCGGCGCCAAACCGATCGACGAGCCGCTGACCACCGAGGAGCTGCAGGGCATGCAAGGCATGCTCGGCATCCGCGACGGCGTGCTGCGCACCTCCGGCAAGAGCAATCCCTCGACCCGCGACTTCATCACCTTCTCCGGCCGCGGCCAGGTACAGGACGCGATGGTCGGCGGCCCGAAGGAGATCGCCGACCGGCTGGAGGAGATGTTTGTCAATCGCGGCTGCGACGGCTTCGTCGTCGCGGCGAGCTACGTGCCGGGCTCCTATGCCGACTTCGTCAATCACGTGGTGCCCGAGCTGCAGAAGCGCGGGCTGTTCCACACGGATTACGCCGGCTCGACGCTGCGCGAGAATCTTGGGCTCAAGCGCCCGGCCGCGGGCGCCTGGAAGACCCGCGCGCAGGCCGCGGAATAGAGGGACATCATCATGCGCTGGCTGAAATTCACCGCCGCGGGCACGACGTCCTGGGGCCTCGTCGAGGGCGACACCGTCACCACCGTCAACGGCGATCCGTTCGGTGAATGGAGCAAGACGTCGAAGACGCATGCGTTGAAGGACGTCAAGATCGAGCTGCCGCTGATCCCGCGAACCTTCTACTGCGTCGGGCTGAATTATTTGAAACACCTCAAGGAAGCCGCCGACAAGGCCGGCACCGTGCCGAACGTTCCCGACCGTCCCGAGATCGGCTACCGCGCGCAGAACGCGCTGATCGCCCATGACGAGAACGTCGTGATCCCCGCGAGCGCGACCGAGAAGATCCATTACGAGGGCGAGCTCGTCGTCGTGATCGGCAAGACCGCCAAGCACCTGACCGAGGCCAACGCGATGGACTGCGTGTTCGGCTACACCATCGGCAACGACGTCTCCGAACGCAGCTGGCAGAAGGCCGATCGCGGACTGTGGCGCGCCAAGAACGCCGACACCTTCAAGCCGATGGGCCCGTGGATCGAGACCAATGTCGACCTCGACAGCATGGAGACCGCGATCCGCGTCAACGGCAAGGAGACCGGCCGCTTCCACACCAACGAGATGATCTTCGGCATCGTCCCGTTCCTCGTCGAGCTGACCAAATACTTCACGCTGTCGCCCGGCGACGTGATCTGGATGGGCACCGACGGCGCCTCGCCGGACCTGAAGGACGGCGACGTGGTCGAGATCGACATCACCGGCATCGGCACGTTGCGAAACAGGTTCGTGAGGGAGAAGGTGTGAGGCCGAGTGGCTCGACCTCCCCGCTGTTGTCGGCGCGCGTGCCTCGTCCTCGGTGTCGTCCTGGCGAAAGCCAGGAGGT
>NZ_LFIQ01000058.1:0-7799 GCF_001189245.1 Bradyrhizobium pachyrhizi
CGCCGGCAAGTCGCAGAACACCTATCGCGGTCTCGTCAGCGCGCATCGCAAGGCCACCGGCGCGCGCAACTACACCGCCTGCGACTCGCTTCTGATCGGCGACAAATGCGGCGCGCACACCGTGCCCTATGTCGAGGCCAAGAATTCCTCGGCGACGTTCGAGCATGAGGCGACGACGTCGAAGATTTCCGAGGACGTGCTGTTCTACTGCATCCAGCGCGGGCTCTCGCAGGAAGAAGCCGTCGGCCTCGTCGTCAACGGCTTCGTGAAGGACGTGCTGCAGCAACTGCCGATGGAGTTCGCGGTGGAAGCGCAGAAGCTGATCTCGATCAGCCTCGAAGGTTCGGTTGGCTAATCCATCCCGCCAACGGCGCGGCCGACGCGCCTCGGGGTGATGCTCAGGAAAAATCAGATGTCTCTGCTTGAAGTGAAAGATCTGCAGGTTCGTGTCGAGGAGCGTGAGATCCTCCACGGGCTGTCGCTCACGGTGAACCCGGGCGAGGTGCACGCGATCATGGGGCCGAACGGCTCCGGCAAGTCGACGCTCTCCCACGTCATCGCCGGCAAGCCGGGCTATGAAGTCACCGGCGGGCAGATCCTGTTCAGAGGCGAGGACCTCTTGGAGATGGAGCCCAACGAGCGCGCCGCCCAGGGCGTGTTCCTGGCGTTCCAGTATCCGGTCGAGATTCCCGGCGTCACCACCTGGAATTTCCTGCACGCGGCGCTCAACGCCCAGCGCAAGGCGCGCGGCGAGGACGAGATCTCGTCGCCGGCCTTCCTCAAGAAGGTCCGCGAGGTCGCCAGGTCGCTGAACATCCCGCAGGACATGCTGAAGCGCGGCGTCAATGTCGGCTTCTCCGGCGGCGAGAAGAAGCGCAACGAGATTCTGCAGATGGCGCTGTTCGAGCCGGCCGTCTGCATCCTCGACGAAATGGATTCCGGCCTCGACATCGACGCGCTGCGGATCGCGGCCGACGGCGTCAACGCGCTGCGCTCGCCGGAGCGCGCGATGGTCGTGATCACCCACTATCAGCGGCTGCTCAACTACATCGTGCCCGACTTTGTGCACGTGATGTCGAAGGGCCGGGTGGTGAAGAGCGGCGGCAAGGAACTGGCGCTGGAGCTGGAAGAGTCCGGTTACGCGCAGTTCGAAGACGCTGCCTGACAAACGCGGGTTTTGTGATGAACGTTGTTGCAAAGACCGAGACCGGGCGCGCGCTGGGCGATGCTTTCGCCGTGGTGCGCGATCGTCTGCCGGGCGAGGGCAAGATCGCCGATCAGCGGCGCCAGGCCTTCGAGGCTTATGAACGATCAGGCCTGCCGCATCGCCGGATCGAGGACTGGAAATACACCGACCTGCGCGCGCTGATGCGCGAAGTGCTGCCGCTCGCGGCGTCCCCGGATGATGCCGCGCTGAGCCGCGCCAGGGCCGTCGTACAGGCCCGCGCGATCGAAGGCGTCCGGCGCCTGGTGCTGGTCGACGGCGCGTTCGCGCCTGATCTCTCCGATTGGCAGGATCTGGAGAAAGGGCTCTCGATCAATCCGCTGCGCCTCGCGCTGGAAGCCGGCGACGAGATCGTTGCGACGCAGGCTCTCGCGTCCGATGTTGCCAACCCCATGATCGCGCTGAATGGCGCGATGGCGACCGACGGGGTCGTCATCGACGTCGCCCACGGCACGGTACTTACCCAGCCGCTGCACATCGTGCATGTCGCATCCGGCACGGCACCGGCCTCGACGTTCACGCGGTCGCTGCTCCGGCTCGGCCGCGATGCCGGCGTGACGCTGGTGGAGAGCTATCTCGCCGCCGACGGCGCCAAGGCCTACCAGACCCATGACGGACTGGTTGTTGCGATCGGTGACAATTCACGGCTCGATCACGTGCGCCTGGTCGAAGACAGCGTCGATGCCTTCAATATTTCCTCGGCGACGGTGTCGCTCGGCGCGCATGCCCATTTCAACACCTTCGGCCTGACCTCGGGCGGGCACGTCAGCCGTTACCAGCTGACGGTGACCTGCGCCGGCGAGGGCTCGACGGTCGAGACCAACGGCGTCAATCTGATCAACGGCAAGCAGCACGCCGACACCACGCTGTTCATGGATCACGCGGTGCCGCACTGCGCGAGCCGCGAGGTCTTCCGTGCCGTCGTCGACGACCGCGCCCATTCGGTGTTCCAGGGCCGCATCATCGTCCGCCCCGACGCGCAGAAGACCGACGCCAAGATGATGACCCGTGCGCTGCTGCTGTCCGACGACGCGGAGGCCGACAACAAGCCCGAGCTCGAGATCTTCGCCGACGACGTCACCTGCGGTCACGGTGCGACCACCGGCGCGCTCGACGAGAGTCTGCTGTTCTACATGCGCGCCCGCGGACTGCCCGAGAAGGAAGCGCAGGCGCTCCTGATCCAGGCCTTCGTCGGCGAGGCGATCGAGACCATCGCCAGCGACGAGTTGCGCGAGGTCGCAATTGCCGCCGCGCAGCGCTGGCTTCAGGCGAGGGCGTGAGCATGCACAAGGCGGTCGCCAACGGCAGTTACGACGTCGCGCTGGTGCGGCAGGATTTCCCGGCGCTCGCCATGCAGATCTATGGCAAGCCGCTGGTCTATCTCGACAACGCGGCCTCGGCGCAGAAGCCGAATGCGGTGCTCGACCGCATGACCGAGGCCTACAAGAGCGAATACGCCAACGTGCATCGCGGCCTGCATTACCTCGCGAATGCCGCGACGGAGGCCTATGAAGGCGCCCGCGGCAAGGTCGCGCGGTTCATCAACGCCCGCCGCAATGAAGAGATCGTCTTCACCCGCAACGTCACCGAGGCGATCAACCTGGTGGCGTCGTCCTGGGGCGGAGTGAACATCAAGGAGGGCGACGAGATCGTCCTCTCGATCATGGAGCACCACTCCAACATCGTGCCGTGGCATTTCCTCCGGGAGCGCCATGGTGCCGTGATCAAGTGGGCGCCGGTCGACGACGAGGGCAATTTCCTGATCGAGGAGTTCGAGAAGCTCCTGACGCCGCGCACCAAGATCGTCGCGATCACCCAGATGTCGAATGCGCTCGGCACGCTGGTTCCGGTCAAGGACGTGATTCGGCTGGCGCACGCCCGCGGCATCCCGGTGCTGGTCGACGGCGCACAGGGCGCGGTGCACCTGCCGATCGACGTCCAGGACCTCGATTGCGATTTCTACGCCTTTACAGGCCACAAGGTATACGGACCGACCGGCATCGGCGCGCTCTACGCCAAGCACGAGCATCTGGTGGCGATGCGGCCGTTCAACGGCGGCGGCGAGATGATCCGTGAGGTGGCCAAGGACTGGGTCACCTACGGCGATCCGCCGCACAAGTTCGAGGCCGGGACGCCGCCGATCGTCGAGGCGATAGGGCTGGGGGCTGCGATCGACTACGTCAATTCGATCGGCAAGGAGCGCATCGCCGCGCATGAGCATGAGCTTCTCACCTATGCGCAGGAGCGTTTGCGCGAGATCAACTCGTTGCGCGTGATCGGAACCGCCCGCAACAAGGGACCGGTGATCTCTTTCGAGATGAAGGGCGCGCATCCCCATGACGTCGCGACCGTGATCGACCGCCAGGGTATTGCGGTGCGCGCCGGCACGCATTGCGTGATGCCGCTTTTAGAGCGGTTCAACGTGACGGCCACCTGCCGCGCATCCTTCGGGATGTATAATACAAGGGAAGAAGTCGACCATCTGGCGCAGGCGCTGATCAAGGCGCGGGAATTGTTCGCATGACCGATACAGCCGAAGTCAAGACGGCCACCATGGAAACCACCTCGGCACTGCCGGCGGAGGAAACCGAGCGCATGAGCGGCGAGATCGTCGCGGCGCTGAAGACGGTGTTCGACCCGGAGATCCCGGCCGACATCTACGAACTCGGCCTGATCTACAAGGTCGATCTCAAGGATGATCGCTCGGTCGACATCATGATGACGCTGACCACGCCGAACTGCCCGGCCGCCGGCGAGCTGCCGCAGATGGTGGAGAACGCGGTTGCCAGCGTTCCCGGCGTCGGCGTCGTCAACGTCAATCTGGTGTGGGATCCGGCCTGGACGCCGGACCGGATGTCGGACGAGGCACGCCTCGTCCTCAATATGTGGTGATGTGTCACGGCGTTTTCGAGCGAAGTGGATGCCGGTTCGCGTGAAGAAAGCGCGTCAGAACAAGAGGTAACGGTTCTGATCAAGTCAGAACCTTTACGGATTGGACTTAGGCTCAAGAAGACCGGCAATTGATTTGCCGCTGGGACTGACCACATGAGTAACATGACGCAAGCTTCACCAACCCCAGCCAAGCCGAAGCGGCCGCGCCCGCAGGTCATGAAACTGACCGATGCCGCGGCGGAGCGGATCACCGAGCTGACCAAGCGCGCGGATTCCGAGATCGTCGGGCTGCGCGTCGGCATCAAGAATGGCGGCTGCGCCGGACAGTCCTATACCGTCGAATACGCCCACGAGATCCGTCCGACCGATGAAGTGGTCGAGGACAAGGGCGTGAAGATCCTGGTCGATCCGAAGGCCGTGTTGTTCCTGCTTGGCACCGAGATGGACTATGTGGCCGACAAGATGCAGGCCCAGTTCGTGTTCAACAACCCGAACCAGGTCTCTGCCTGTGGTTGCGGCGAATCGGTGCAGCTCAAGCCGGCCACGGTCTGACAGCGTCGTCCCGGCCGAGTGCGCAATTGCGCGCGGGCGCCGGGACCCAAACCACCAGCATTGATTGTTGATCCGATCGTCGCCCATACTGCCTCATCGAGAGGCTGCGGCGTATGGGTCCCGGCCCCCCATGCGCAATTGCGCACTCGGCCGGCATGACGGTGGGCACATGGACCGCGAATTCCTCACCGACCTGTTCGCCGATTTCGGCCCGGTCACACTGCGCCGGATGTTCTCCGGCTACGGTATCTCGGCTGACGGCACGAACTTCGCGCTCGCCTTGCGTGCCGGGCTCTACTTTCGTGCCGACGAGCAGACCATCCCGCAATTTGAGGCGGAGGGCAGCGGGCCATTCCAATATCAGACACGGTCGAAGACCGTCACGGTGAACTCCTACTGGCAGCTGCCGGCACGGCTGTTCGATGATTCGGAAGAACTCGCGGTCTGGGCACGGTCGGCACTCGGCGCCGCCCAGCGCGCTGCGCTGCGCAAGCGGCCGAGGAAGGCGAAGGCACCGGCGAAGAAGGCTGCTGCAAGGAAGACTGCAGGTAAGAAGGCCGCAGCCAAACCACCCTCGGCTCAGAAGAAACGCGCAAAACGAAAGAAGTCCTCATCCTGAGGAGCGCGCATGGCGCGCGTCTCGAAGGATGGCCACGGGCGAGGTCAGGGGCCTCATGGTTCGAGACGGCGCGTTGCGCCTCCTCACCATGAGGGACGGGTCGATCACGCCACGCGGGTCTGGATCTCGGTGCTGTATTCCGGATCGGCCTCGCAGATCACACGGTTGCGGCCGGCGCGCTTGGCGGCATAGAGGCAGGCGTCGGCGCGCTCGATCAGCGAGTCCGTGTCGTCAGTCGGCTTCAGCATGGAGACGCCGACGGAGATCGTGACACGGCCGAGGATCTCGCCGGTCGACTTCTTCTTCAGCTCCTTGGCCATCACGGCGCGGCGGATGTGGTCGGCGACCGTCAGCGCCTGCCGCAGCGCCGTGTTGGGAAGCACCACGGCGAATTCCTCGCCGCCATAACGGGCGGTGATGTCCTGGCCCTTGATGTTTTGCTTCAGCGACTGTGCCACCAGCCGCAGCACCTGGTCGCCGGTGAGATGGCCGTAGGAGTCGTTGAACGATTTGAAGTGGTCGATGTCGAACATCAGGAGCGACAGCGGCTCGCCGCTGGCGAGCGCGGCCTGCACCGCCATGTCGATCGAGCGGTCGAAATATTTCCGGTTGCCGAGGCCGGTGAGCGGATCGGTCAGGCTCTCGGCACGGATCGCCTCGAGGCTGTGTTGTAGCTCGCTGATCTCCGACTTCGACAGCGCGAGCCGGCTTTCCAATGCCTGATTGGTCTCGCGCATCTCGCGCGTCGATTTTGCCAGGCTATCGACGATTGCCTTGATGTGATCGCGGGTGGTCGCGCTCGCAAGCTTATCGCTGGCACCGACGAGGCTGGCGTCATAGGTCGCGGACACGCCGAGCGCGTCGGTGATCAACTTCATGACGGCGTCGATCTCGCCGATGACGCGCGCGCCGACCTTGTCGATGCGGTCCGAGGTCTTGATGTGCGAAAGGTAGGTTTCGTAGATCTGCTCGAGATCGGATTCGCTGAGCTTGCCGCTGCGCGCCAGCGTCTCGTTGATGACTTTGTTGAGCGGCGCGTTGTATCCGGTCGCGTAGACGTACCAGATTTCATAGTTGCGGGGGACTGCGGTCTGGCGAAGCGAGCGGATCTGGCCAAGCGCGACTTCGGCAAAGGCCAACGTACGTTCGTGTTCGTCCAGCAGTTTGACCACTGTCACGTCCTCAATGCACGCAATGCCGATTAAACCCGGCAGCAATGACTAAACTATTGGGGCGAGGGTACGGGACGAGAGTGAAGGCAAGGTAAACAGTGGAACCACGGGGAAGCCGGCTGCGACGAGCGCGCGGCGCGCCCGATCTTTGTCCGCCTCGAGCGCCACTTTCGGGCGCTTTTCGTTTGCTCGCTCTTGCGAGGCGCAAACTGCGCGCATTTGCTTCAAACGCTGGGGATCAGCGCGTGCGCCGGTCGCGGGTGGCAACAGAGATTGGCTGGATTACCGCCGTTGGCGCGGCGGCATCGGAGCAGACCCTTATGCGCGTGCGCGCACAGGTCGCAGCAGGAAGGCGGGCAGGTGCGAATGATCGGCGGGCTCGTGGTCCACCTCGCGCTGCGGTCGCCGTGGCTCGGCACGCCCGATCGACGGCACGTGCGACGGAGCGGCCTGCGGAGCCGAATTGCGGCCGTGGCGCGGTTCACGCTCCGGCTTCGCTGCGCGCTCCTCGCGGGGCTCCCGCTCGTGACGCGCTTCGCGCGGCTCGCGCTCACCGTGGCGCGCTTCGCGCTCACGGCGCGGCTTTCGGCCGCCGCGGGCACTATCGCGCGAACCTTCGCGGCCACGCGAGCGGCGCGGCGCGGCGTCCTCGTCGGAGGCTTCGCTGTGAACGGTGTAGTCGCCCTCGGTGCGCGGAATCTGCTGGCCGATCAGCTTCTCGATCGCGGCCATCGACTTGCTGTCGAGCGGCGTGACGATCGAGATCGCGGTACCGGTACGACCGGCGCGGCCGGTGCGGCCGATGCGATGGACGTAGTCGTCGGGGTGATGCGGCACATCGAAGTTGAAGACGTGGCTGACGGCGGGAATATCGAGGCCGCGGGCGGCGACGTCGGAGGCCACCAGCAGGGGCAGCTCGCCCTTGCGGAATTGATCAAGCGCGGCCATGCGGGCGCTCTGGTCCATGTCGCCATGCAGCGCGCCGACGCTGAAGCCGTGCTTCTGCAGTGACTTGTGAAGGACGGCGACTTCGCGCTTGCGATTGCAGAAGATAATCGCGTTGTTGAGGTCCTTGGCGTCGCGCAGCAGGCGGCGGAGGATCTCGCGCTTCTCGTGCGGCTCGCGACCCGCGGGCACCTGGGATTGGGTCACGGTCACCGCGGTCGTCGCGGGCTTGGAGACCTCGATCCGGGCCGGGTTGTGCAGGAAGGCCTCGGTGATGCGGCTGATTTCCGGCGGCATCGTCGCGGTGAAGAACAGGGTCTGCCGCGTGAACGGGACGAGCTTGCAAATGCGTTCGATGTCGGGAATGAAGCCCATGTCGAGCATGCGGTCGGCT
>NZ_LFIQ01000058.1:7809-34037 GCF_001189245.1 Bradyrhizobium pachyrhizi
GTCGATCACCAGCAGCTCGACGCCGGTGAGCAGCAGGCCGCCGCGTTCGGTGTGGTCGAGCAGGCGGCCGGGCGTTGCGATCAGGACGTCGACGCCACGCATCAGCTTGGAGTCCTGGTCGCCGAACGAGACGCCGCCGATCAGCAGGGCGACGTTGAGTTTCTGGCCGGCGCCGTATTTGTCGAAGTTCTCCTTCACCTGCGCGGCGAGTTCGCGGGTCGGCTCGAGGATCAGGGTGCGCGGCATCCGTGCCCGGGCGCGGCCCTTCTCGAGGATCGTGAGCATCGGGAGAACGAAGGCAGCGGTCTTGCCGGTGCCGGTCTGGGCAATGCCGAGGACGTCGCGCCGGGCGAGAACGTGCGGGATTGCCTGTTCCTGGATGGGAGTGGGGTTGGTGTAACCGGTAGCCGCAACAGCGGCGAGGACCTTATCGGACAGGCCTAGATTGGAAAAAGACATTGAGCCTCTGGTCGAAACCGCCGTTCGGAATCGAAGGTAAAAGGCTGTCGCGTTCGGCCCCGAAACGGCTCGCTTTTCTATAAAGCTCGGGGGCTCTGACTAACGCTGACGGACGGCAAACCTGACGAATCGCGTTTCGATCCGAGGGCCGCGTTGCCTCGCAACATAGGGGCGAAACCGGTAAAGTCAATCTTGGAACCGGCCGGATAGCCGAAAAAGCTTAACGTTTTGACTGAAATACGCGTCTTTTTCGTCATTTGGCGGTCAAATGAATCACGACTCCCGCCCCGGACGGCGAGGCTGCAGCGGGGGCTTCCGCGCTGTTTTTCATCCTGAATCCGCCGGGCGTCAGGCCTTCGGAAGCGCCGAATATCCGGTAGAAAGTGGCGAGGCTGCCGAACCCGCAGGTGAGGGCGATGTCGGCGATCGGCCGCGGCGGCTTCTCGCGAAGCAGCCTTCGGCTCTCGCTCAGGCGCTGGGCGGTGACGGTCTGCGAAAAGCTCGTCCCGGTCGCTTCGAACAAGACGTGCAGGTAGCGGACCGAGACGCCGAGCATGCCGGCGACCATCCCTGGCGACAGGCTTGGCCTGGCAAGATGGCGCGTGATCAGGCGGCGCGCGAGGCTGAGCCGGCCGACGCGCAGCGCCTGCTGCGCCCGGCGGCTGCCCGGCCTGATCACACCGCGCTCGATCAGCGCAAGGTCCGCCACGATCTTAACCAGCGCAGGAATGCAAGCGTTATCACCGGCCTCCGTCGCCTCCTTGAAGTCGGCGAGGCAAGCTTCGAGCAGCGGCGCCCAGCCGTGATTGCTGGTCGCCGCTGAGCCCTGACGGGCTGGCTCAGGTGCCGGGATTTGATCCGCCCGCAGGTCCGCGGCATCGAGAGGAATGCGCGTCGCGCCTGTAGCTAGCGTTTCCTGGCTGTGATCCCCGTGCTTACCGCGCATCGTGACTGATCCCTCGCTCTGCGTGAGAGCGCGCGTCGCCGGTAAGGAAATTTGCGGTGCCGAACCCGGACGAAGCGCCGCAGTGGTTCTGGCGAAATGGCCGGAAAATATCTTCTCAATGCGCGCAGGCTGATCACTTCGGTTCAACGAACGTCGGATCGCGCGGCGGTGTGAAGTTCAAGGAGGTGAAAGGGGCGCGGCCGAGCTACGGCAAATTGCGAGCGCGGTGTCCCGGCCGGTCCGGACGGGCGCTCAGGCCGTTTGTGCGCGATAGTCGCCCGGCGTCATGGATTCGGATGCATTGAAGAGGCGGTAGAACGTCGCAAGGCTCTCGAAGCCGCAGGCAAAGGCGACCTCGGCGATCGTCTGCCTGGGCTGCTCGCGGAGCAGCCGGCAGCTTTGTTCGAGCCGGAGCGCGGTGACGGTCTCCGAGAAGCTCATCTCGGTCTCCTCGAACAGGATGTGCAGATGACGGACCGAGATGCCGAGCAGGCCGGCAATCAGGGTTGGCGACAGCGCTGCACGCGCCAGATGGCGCCGGATCAGGCGGCGGGCCAGCGACAAATGGGCGGTTCGCAAGGCCTGCTGCGCGAGCCGGCTCTTCGGCCGCATGATGCCGCGCTCGATCAGCGCAATATGGGCCAGGGCCTGCACCGTCGGAGCCGTGCCCGCCGCCGCGGCATCGTTGCTTTCGATGAGGTCGCGGAAGCATGATTCCAGCAAAGCCCGCAGCGCGGTCTCATCCTGCAAGGGCCTGGGGACGAGTTCGCCGAGCTCGGCGCCCGACGGGACGATGTTCGCCACCGGGACCTTGATGATGCGCAGGTGGAAGCCGTCATCGTGCAGGGGGACAGTGCGATAGGGCAGGTCCGAATAGCTGGTCGCGAACATGCCGTCGCGAACGGAAAATTCATCGAGCCGCGCGCCGCCGAACCAGCCGCCGCCGCCAAGCTGCTGGTAGATGCACAGGCTGTCGCTGGCCGCGTCGGCGATGTCGCCCGTGCGCCGCTCGACACGGTACGGCGAGGCCCGCAGCTCGACCAGCCCGGCATCGCCGAGCTTGCGCAGCGAGAACTCGCCGAAGAAGTCGCGGCGCCGGTCGGCTTCCAGCTCGGCAGTGACGCCGAACAGCCCCTTGGCGCGAACCTCGCGCCAATAGTCGAAGCGATCCTTGGGATCGACTTGATCAGTAGACCATGTGTGCACGGAAAAGCCGTTGCGACGTGCGGAGAGCTCGAGCCGGATGGAGGTTCGAATCTATCACGCGGGCCGTAAAAAGAAACTTGACCTAAGACAAATCGGACCCCTCATTTCGGCCTGGCGTGGCCGGCCGGAATGGCCGTCCGCGGCCGGCCTTGAACCGGCCAAACGGCTGGTCCGACTATTAGGCGGCGGTCGCACGGGCGGCGCGTTTGTCGTGCAGACGGGAAAACGGGATGAAGAGCTGGCTTTCGAGACTTTCGGCGATCCTTTGGGCGGTTGCATTTGTCGCATCGGCCGCACCCGCCCAGGCCGAAAAGCGCGTCGCGCTGGTGATCGGCAACAATGACTACAGGAACGTGCCCAGGCTGCAGAAGGCGGTCAACGACGCCCGCACCATGGGCGACACGCTGAAGCAGCTCGGCTTCAGCGTCATGGTGGCCGAGAACCTCAACCGACAGGCGTTCTCCGAGACGCTGCTCGCGTTCGACCGCGCCGTGGAACCCGGCGATACCGCGTTCTTCTTCTATGCCGGCCACGGCTTCGAGATCGCCGGCCAGAATTTTCTGCTGCCGACCGACGTCCCGGCCGCCACTGAAGGCCAGGAGGAATTGGTGCGCGACGCCTCTGTTCTCGCCGACCGCATCGTCGAGCGCTTGCAGAACAAGAAGGCGCGGACCTCGATCCTGGTGTTCGACGCCTGCCGCAACAATCCGTTCGAGCGCGCCGGCACACGGGCGGTCGCCGGCGGCGGTGGCCTCGCGCCGATGACGCAGCTGCCGGAGGGCGTGTTCTCTGTGTTCTCGGCGGGTCCGCGTCAGACCGCACTCGACCGTCTGTCGAACGATGATGCCAATCCCAATTCGGTGTTCACGCGGACCTTCGCCAAGGAGCTGCTGCAGCCCGGCGAGAATCTTGTGCAGGTCGCGCAGCGCACGCGGCGCCTGGTCAGCGAGATGGCCGAGACCGTGAAGCACAAGCAGATCCCGGTCTATTTCGACCAGATGGTCGACGATGTCTTCCTGAACGGGATCGCGAAGGGGCAGGCCGAGGCGGTCAAGCCGTCCGCGCCGTCGCAGCAGGTGGCCGCGCTGCCGCCGGTCGCGGTGCCGAAGCTGCCGAAGGAGGATTCGATCAACGCGCCGATCGCGAGCTTCTCGCGCCACAATGGCGGCTGGACCGTGGTGTTCTCAATCGCCGATCCGACGCTCGGGATTTCCTGGCGGATCGGCGACAGCGGCGATTTCCGCGAAACCGGCTTCATCGACACGCTCGATCCGCGCACGCGCAAGCGGATGCCCAATCCGTCGGTCGAGCTGCCGGCCGATGCGCCGGCCGCCACGATCGAGATACGCTATGTCGATACGCAAGGCATGATGCAGGGGCCGTTCCCGATCAAGTTCGATCCCGACGCCGCGCTGATCCGCGACCAGCGCAAGATCCTCGACATGACCGCGACCAGCTGGCTGTCATTCCGCGAGTTCAACGGGCTGCTGGTCTACTATACGCACCTGATGTCGTATCGCTGCGCGATCCGCGAGGTGCGCATCGGCATCGACACTGCGGTGCCGGACAAGGTCCTGAAGATGCCATCCTGCAATTCGCGCGATCCCAGCGCGATCCCGTCTGACGCGCAGCCCTATCTGAAGCTCGCGCCGCAGACCAAGGCGGTCTCGGTCGAGCTGACCTATCGCGACGGCAGCGTGTCGGAAATCAAGACCTTCAGGCGATAGCCTTGCATCCTTGTTGCCCGATCGATCCGCGTTACAATCTGGTTCTGAGGGGCGAGGCAGCGGTGAGGACGGCATCATGGATGCAGGCTATCCGGCAGGGCCGAACACGCGTCAGATCAGGGCGCGCTGCTGCGTGGTCGGTGGCGGGCCGGCCGGCATGATGCTTGGCTATCTGCTCGGACGCGCCGGGGTCGATGTCGTGGTGCTGGAGAAGCACGCCGACTTCTTCCGCGACTTCCGCGGCGATACCGTGCATCCGTCGACCCTGCAGGTGATGGACGAACTCGGCCTGATCGACGGCTTCCTGAAGCTGCCGCATCAGGACATCCAGACGCTCGACGGCATGTTCGGCGGCACCTCGGTGCGGATCGCCGACCTCCGCCGCCTCAGCGTCAAATACCCCTTCATCGCGATGATGCCACAGTGGGACTTCCTCAATTACCTGCGCGAGAGCGGCAAGCGCTTCCCCTCGCTGAAGGTGCTGATGAAGGCCGAGGCGACCGATCTGATCCGGCGCGGCGATGCTGTCGCAGGCGTGCACGCGAACACACCCGACGGCCCGGTCGAGATCGAGGCGGATCTGACCATCGGCTGCGACGGACGTCATTCGATCGTGCGCGAGCGCGCAGGCCTCGACGTCGAGGAGATCGGCGCGCCGATGGATGTGTTGTGGTTTCGCGTCGGGCGGCGTCCGGACGAGACCGAGAATTTGTTCGCCCGCGTCGAGCACGGCAAGATGATGGTGACGTTCGATCGCGGCGACTACTGGCAATGCGCCTATGTGATCGCCAAGGGCCAATACGAGGCGGTGAAGGCGAGGGGATTGCCGGCGCTGCTCGACGACGTGCTGCGGCTGGCGCCGATCCTCAAGGCCGGCATTGCCGATGTGAAGAGCTTTGACGACGTCAAGCTGCTCACGGTCGCGATCAATCGCTTGACGCGCTGGACCCGTCCCGGCCTGCTCTGCATCGGCGACGCCGCGCATGCGATGTCGCCGATCGGCGGCGTCGGCGTCAATCTCGCGGTGCAGGATGCCGTCGCGACCGCCAACATCCTGGCGGCGAAGCTCGTTCACGGCGTACCGTCGGAAGACGAGCTCGATGCGGTGCGACGGCGCCGCGAATTCCCGGTGCGCGTGACACAGCGCATGCAGGTGATCGCGCAGAACAACATCATCAGCGCCGCGCTGAAGGCCGGCGATCAGCCGGTGCCGTTGGCGCTGCGGTTGATCACGGCAATGCCATGGCTGCAGGGTCTCACCGCACGTATGGTCGCCGTCGGGGTGCGGCCGGAGCACGTGCATTCGCCGGCGGCGGGCTGAACGGCGCGCCGTGCGGCCGGAAGGAATTCATCAGGGATAACAGCTGCTTAATTCGATTGATGAAAGTTGCTCGACCGCAACAGCAAGACAAGATTCGAAATGCGCGCGAGCGGATTCCGCTCCGGCAGCTTCAGCGATTTTCTTTTGGTAAGGGTCTCTCTGGAAAAGCTGTGCCATCAGACAACCTGGGGGTGCTGCTGTGTTTCGTACCAAATTCATTGCCGTCCTGACTGCAACCACGGCGCTCGGCGTCAGCGCCGCATCGGCCGCCGACCTTGCCGCCCGTCCGTACAGCAAGGCACCGGCCTATGTGGAAACGATCTACAACTGGGCCGGCTTCTACATCGGCGGGCACCTCGGCGGTGCCTGGACCAACGAGCAGTGGGTCAACAGCGCCAACACCTCGCCGTTCGGCGACCTCTCGCCGGGCCAGGGCTTCCGTCAGCGCGGCTCGGGTTTCATGGGCGGCGGTCAGATCGGCTACAACTGGCAGGCCAACAATTTCGTGTTCGGTGTCGAGGGCACGATCTCCGGGCTCGACAATTCCGGCCGCGTCACCAACACGGTGTTCGGCGTCGGCCGCGACGATCAGTTCAGCTGGCGCTCGAATGTCATGGCGACGATCGTCGGTCGTGCCGGCTACGCGATCCAGAACAACCTGCTCTATATCAAGGGCGGCTATGCCGGCGTGAACAACCGCCTGTCCGTCGTCGACAATCTTCCGCCGTCGACCGGCTCCGGCAGCCAGACTCATTGGGCCAGCGGCTGGACCGTCGGCGGTGGCTGGGAATACGGCATCACCCGCAACTGGACCATCGGCGTCGAATACAATTACGCGGCCTTCGAGCGTCAGGCCTATCAGCTCGCCGGCACCGCCGCAGGGACCTATACGTTCGATGCCAAGCCGCGCGACATTCAGTGGGCGGTGGTGCGCGTGAACTACAAGTTCGACGCGCCGGCCATCGCGCGCTACTGAACTACTCTGAGGCGAACAGGATGCGAGGGCCCCGGCGATGCGCCGGGGCTCTCGTGTTTCAGGGCGCTCGTGTTTTCAGGCCATCACCGAATAGCCGCCGTCGACGGGGATCGCGGTGCCGGTGACGAAGTCCGACGCCGGCGACGCCAGGAACACGGCGATGCCTGCGAAGTCGTCGATCGCACCCCAGCGTGCCGCCGGCGTGCGCGCAAGCACACGCTCGTGCAGCCCAGCCACCTGCTGGCGCGCGCCTTTGGTCAGGTCGGTATCGATCCAGCCGGGCAGGATGGCGTTGACCTGGATGTTGTCGGGAGCCCAGGCGTTGGCGCAGGCGCGGGTGTACTGCACGATGCCGCCCTTGCTCGCGGCATAGGCCGCGGCGAAGCTCGCACCGAAGATCGACATCATCGAGCCGATATTGATGATCTTGCCATGGCCCGACGCCTTGAGCGCCGGATAGGCCGCCTTCGAGCACATGAACGCGCTGGTGAGGTTGGTGTCGATCACCTTGCTCCACTCGTCCAGCTCGAGCTCGTGCGGAGGCTTGCGGATGCTCATGCCGGCGTTGTTGACGAGAATGTCGATCCGGCCGAGCTCGCGGACGACCCGTTCGACCATGGCCGCGACGGCAGCCTTGTCGGTCACGTCGGTTGCCACCGCGATCGCCTTGGCGCCGCGCTTGCCGAGATCCTCGACGGCGGCCTTTGACTTCGCCTCGTTGCGGCCGACCACGGCAACCGCCGCGCCGGCGTCCGCCAGGCCGCGCGCCATGCCAAGCCCGATGCCGCCATTGCCGCCGGTGACGATGGCGACCCGGCCCGAGAGATCAAACTGTCCGTTCTTCATTGTTGTTGTCCGCTGAGGTTTGAACCGGGCGCGAGAGTGCCCGATCGTCACGGCGCTGACCAGATCGGCCACAGCCGGTCCGCCCTGCGCCGGCGGGCTTGCGCGTGGGGCGATTTCCACGACGTTCGGGCAACAAAAAAGCCCCGGACAATGCCGGGGCTTTTGCTCTGCAATCTCAGCAGGGATCAGTACGCAGCTCAGTACTTGGCGACAACCGGACCGGTCCAGTTGAAGCGGTAGACCAGCGAGGTGCTGATGGTCTGGACAAGCGGCTTGAAGGTGATGTCGCGGCCATTCGAGATGTTGGTGCCGTCGACCAGCTCCGAGATGTTCTTGTTGTCGTAGTAAGCGGCGCGATACTCGGTCTTCATGAACCAGCCCGGCGCGGTGATGCCGAAGATGTTCAGGTTGTTCTCGACGCCGCCGCCGACGAACCAGCCGCCGCGATCGAAGTCGTTGGTGTGGAGACCCGAGGGAAGCGCGCTTGCGGTGTTGAACAGCGTGGTGCCCTTCCAGTGCGAGCTGGAGTAACCGGCGTTGACGTAGGACAGGACGTTCGGCGCGATCAGGTAGCCGAGGCGCGCACCAGCCGCCCAGCTGTAGTCGTTCTTGATGTTGCCGGCGACGAACGGACCCTGATCCTGGATGGTGCCCTTCAGGCTGCCGAACTGACCGTCGGCGAACACGCCGATGACCCAGCTGTTGGCGGTCTGCCAGTCGTAACCGGCGCCGACGGTGCCGTACCAGCCATCGCCGCCCTGGCGCTGGTTGAAGCCGAGGATCGGCGCACCCGTGACGGTCGACTGGACGCCCGTGTCAGCATCCCAGACGCCGCCGCCGCCACCGCCGAAGATGTAGAAGCCGGTCCAGCTCGGAGCGACCGGAACCGGGGCAGGAGCCTTGGTGTAGGGGCGGGCGGCCAGGTCGGCAGCCGACGCCGATGCCGTCATCGCAGCAACCGCGGTCAGAGCGAGCAAAATCTTCTTCATATCCAAATCCTCGACTAGCGTTCGATCAGGTCGCTCAGGGGAGTGCGCTGGCACCGATTCCCGAAACTCATGTTGGGACTATACGTGGTTCCGTTGGAAATGCTGTTGCTGGTGAGACACATCCGGCCGAAAACGAAGCCACTGGGGCTCTCCGAACGGGCAAAATGGCAACGGCCGCCCCGATCTGGGGGCGGCCGGAAACTCATTTCAGATCAATCGGTTGGGCCTAGACGTCGAGCAGGTCGTCGCTGGCGAATTCGGCCTTGTCGGAAATGAAGGCGAAGCGGGCTTCGGCCTTGGTGCCCATCAGCCGCTCGACCGAGTCGGCGGTGCCCTCGCGATCGTCGGCCAGCAGCACCACGCGCAGCAGCGTGCGCTTGGCCGGATCCATCGTGGTTTCCTTGAGCTGCGTCGGGTTCATTTCACCGAGGCCTTTGAAGCGGCTGACCTCGACCTTGGCGTTGGCGTTGAACTCGCTCTTCAGCAATTGGTCCTTGTGCACGTCGTCGCGGGCATAAACCGACTTGGTGCCGTGGGTCAGCTTGTAGAGCGGCGGCACCGCCAGATAGAGGTGCCCCTGGTCGATCAACGGCCGCATCTGCCGATAGAAGAAGGTGATCAGCAGCGAAGCGATGTGCGCGCCGTCGACGTCGGCGTCGGTCATGATGATGATGCGCTGATAGCGCAGATCCTCTTCGCGGTAATGCGCGAGCATGCCGCAGCCGATCGCCTGCACGAGGTCGGAGAGTAGCGCGTTAGCCGTCAGCTTGTCCTTGCCGGCAGAGGCGACGTTGAGGATCTTGCCGCGCAGCGGCAATATTGCCTGGGTCTTGCGATCGCGCGCCTGCTTGGCGCTGCCGCCGGCCGAGTCGCCTTCGACGATGAAGAGCTCGGAGCCTTCGGTACCGGCGTCGGAGCAATCGGCGAGCTTGCCGGGCAGGCGCAGCTTCTTGCCGGCGGTCTTGCGCGCAGTCTCCTTTTCCTGGCGGCGGCGCAGCCGCTCCTCGGCGCGATCGATCACGAAATCGAGCAGCCGGTTGGCCTGGTTCGGATTGCCCGACAACCAATGGTCGAACGGATCCTTCATCGCCTGTTCGACGATGCGCTGCGCTTCGGCGGTGGCGAGGCGGTCCTTCGTTTGGCCCTGGAATTCAGGCTCGCGCACGAACACCGAGAGCATGACGGCCGCGCCCACCATCACGTCTTCCGAGGTGATGGAGGCCGCACGCTTGCCCTGGCCCGCGCGTTCGGCGTGGTCCTTGAGGCCGCGCAACAATGCGCTGCGCAAGCCCGATTCGTGCGTACCGCCATCGGGCGTCGGCACCGTGTTGGTGTAGGACGACAGGAAGCCGTCGGCATCGGCCGTCCAGGCCACGGCCCATTCGCACGCGCCATGCGCGCCGCTGCGGCCGGATTTGCCGGAGAAGATATCCTGATGCACCAGCGTGTCGGCGTGGATCGCCGCGGCCAGATAGTCCTTCAGGCCGCCGGGGAAGTGGAACTTGGCTTCCGCCGGGACGTCTTCGACGCCCTTCAAGAGCTCCTGGTCGCAGTGCCAGCGAATCTCGACGCCGCCGAACAGATAGGCCTTCGAGCGCGTCATCTTGAACAGACGCTGCGGCTTGAAAGCCGCCTTGGCGCCGAAAATGTCGGTGTCCGGCTTGAAGCGGATGCGCGTGCCGCGGCGGTTGTTGACCTTGCCGAGGTCTTCGAGCTTGCCCTTGGGATGGCCGCGCTCGAAGGTCATGCGATGCAACTGACCGCTGCGCGCAACCTCGACCTCGAGCCGCGAGGAGAGGGCGTTGACCACGGAGACACCGACACCGTGCAGGCCGCCCGAGGTCTCGTAGACCTTGGAGTCGAACTTGCCGCCCGAGTGCAGCGTGCACATGATGACTTCGAGCGCCGACTTCTTCGGGAATTTCGGATGCGGGTCTACCGGAATGCCGCGGCCATTGTCGGTCACGGTCAGGAAGCCGTCGGCGGTCAGCTCCACGTCGATGAAGGTGGCGTGGCCCGCCAGCGCCTCATCCATGCAGTTGTCGATCACCTCGGCGAACAGGTGGTGCAGGGCCTTCTCGTCGGTGCCGCCGATATACATGCCAGGGCGCCGGCGGACCGGTTCCAGCCCCTCCAGCACCTCGATGTCAGCCGCCGTATAGCCGGCTTCGGCGCCTCCGGCGGATCGCGAAGCAGCCTTCGCCGGAGCGCGTCCCTTCGGTTCCGGGGCTCCGAACAGATCGTCGGCAGATTTACTTTTGGCGTTCGACTTCAATGATTTGGCCATGGTTCTTCAAGTGGCGCACCGGTCACGGCGCGGCGAATCGGTTGCTCTGACTATGCCACGGATGGGCTGCAAATGGGGACGGCCGCACCCTGGAGCCCGGCCATCCTCATAGATAGGAGACCGCGATTACGCCCGCGAGGTGCGGAATACAACGACCGTGAACAGGGCCATGGCGGCGACCACCAGCAGTGATCCGACGATCGGCGCCGCCTCGAACGACGGTCCCTTCAGCAGCACGGCGGCCACACCGGCCGGGAACAGGACGCCGCCGACGATATGCAGCCAGCCCTGGATTCTGGCGAGCAGCATGCTGCCCGCTTCCGGCACCAGCCGGTAGTAGAGGCCGAACAGGAACAGCAGTACGCCGCCGACCAGATTGAGATGCGCATGCGCCGGTCCCAACGTGAAGTCGTGATGGATACCCATGGCGATGCCCGCGAGCATTCCGAACAGCAGGACGAGAACGCTCACGCACATCATCAGCGATCCGATCATCCAGTAATTCCTTTTTCTTGTGAGGGAGATGCCAGCCTGGACCTCAGGGGCCTTACGGGAAATCACGCTCGATCCCCGCCTTTGTGACTTGATGTCACGCGATCGGCTGGCTTACCTGTTCTTAGGCTGCGTGCTGCTAGAAAGGTTCAATCGAGGTTCAACGGAGCGGGAAGGCACACGACGAGATGGAAGACCTTGCGCGGGCCCTGGCCGAGTTTGTGCGCCACCACCAGGCCTGGGCCGCTCCGATCGTCATGCTGCTGGCGTTCGCTGAATCGCTCGCCTTCATTTCATTGCTGGTTCCGGCCTGGGGCGCGCTGGTCGCGATCGGCGCCCTGATCGGCGTCAGCGGGATCAGCTTCTGGCCGATCTGGATCGCGGGCGGCGTCGGCGCTGCACTCGGCGACTGGGTCTCCTACTGGTTCGGCTATCGCTACAAGGAGCAGGTCGCGCAGATGTGGCCGCTGTCGCGCTACCCGGAGATCCTGCCGCGCGGCGAGGCCTTCGTGAAGAGCTGGGGCGTGCCCAGCATCTTCATCGGCCGCTTCTTCGGTCCGCTGCGCGCCTCGGTGCCGCTTGCGGCCGGCATTTTCGAGATGTCGTACTGGCAATTCCAGATCGCCAATTTCGTGTCCGCCCTGGTCTGGTCGGCAGCGCTGCTGCTGTTCGGCGACGTCATCGCGCATGCCATCGAGTGGGTGTGGCGGGTGGTGTAGCAAGCTCCGGAATAAGGCCGACCTGCAGGGGTTAGGCGGGAGGGTAACCGCTCGCGCTGTCGGCATCGCGCGAGTATCGAAACGCTGATACAACCGCGCCCACCGGGCGCGAATTCATCGGGCGCAGTCTCACTGGGAAGGACAGCACATGGAATTGACACGACGTCATGCTCTCGCCGGCGCTGCCGGCATCGCCGCTGCACCGTTGCTATCAGCCGTTCCTGCGGCCGCTGTGGCGGCGGTCGCCGACAAGCAGGCGCCGAGCTTCTATCGCTACAAGGTCGGCGACATCCTCGTCACCGTGGTGTCCGACGGCAAGAACGTCTTCAAGCTGGAAGACTCCTTCATCCCCAATGCGAAGCGGGACGACGTCAACGCGGCGCTGGAGAAGGCGTTCATGCCGCGGGACATGATGACGATCTGGTTCGCACCGCTGGTGCTCAACACCGGCGGCAAGCTGGTGGTGATCGACACCGGCAATGGCGCGCTGGCGAAGGCCAGCACGAAGGGCGCCAATGGCCTGTTCGCCGACAATTTCGTCGCCGCCGGCTTCGATCCCAAGAATGTCGACATGGTCGTGATCTCGCACTTCCACGGCGACCACGTGAACGGCCTCTTGACCGCCGAAGGCACGCCGGCATTCCCCAATGCCGAGGTGCTGGTGCCGGCAACCGAATGGAAGTTCTGGATGGACGATGGCGAGATGAGCCGGGCGCCGGCCGGCCGCATGCAGGGCCTGTTCAAGAACAACCGCAATATCTTCGAAGCCGGCCTGAAGAAGAAGGTCACCCCCTACGAGTGGGGCAAGGAGATCGCGCCGGGCCTGACCTCCGTCGAGACCGTCGGCCACACGCCGGGCCACACCTCCTACGTGCTGGCCTCAGGCCCGGACAAGGTCTTCATCCAGTCCGACGTCACCAACAATCCGAACCTGTTCGCGACCAACCCCGGCTGGCATGCGTTCTTCGACCAGGACGGCGACGTGGCGGAGAAGACCCGCCGGCGCATCTACGACATGGTGGTTGCCGAGCGGCTCCAGGTGCAGGGCTTCCACTATCCGTTCCCGGGCCTCGGCAATGTGGTGAAGGACGGCAGCGGCTATCGCGTCGTGCCGGCACCGTGGAATCCGGCGATTTAAGGTGTCATTCCGGGGCGATGCGTAGGCATCGAACCCGGAATCTCGCGCCGTAACCTCTGGATTCCCCGATGCGCGATTGCGCATCTGAGGTTCGCGCGCAATGCGCGCCCCGGAATGACAAAAGCAACCTTGACGTCAAGCCGGCGCGGCCTTATAGCCGCGCCCATGATCAACGCCGCGACCATCATCATTGCCAGCCGCCGCCGCATTTTCGCGGTATGGGCGGTCGCTCGCGTTTAAGACCATCGCCTCTGCCGCCGGACCTGATCCCGCGGCGCTCTCCTGAAAAAGACACGCGGTTCGATCTGGCGGCTCCTTCGTCATGCAGGAGCATCAATCATGTATACGCCACCGCCCTTCAAGCCAGACCGCGCCGCGAGCCTTGCCTTCGCGGAAGCGCGCGGCTTCGGCATGGCCTGCGCGTGGGACGGCGCCAAGCCGATCGCCTCCGCGCTGCCGTTCTATCTGACCTATGCCGCGGACGGGACACCGCGGGCGCTGTTTCATGTTGCCCGTCACAATCCGCTGGTAAAGCTGGCGGGCGGGTTGCCAAGTGGGGGGGCCTGGCTGCTGGCCGTCAACGGCGCGGATGCCTATGTGTCGGCGGACTGGTATGTGTCGCCCGACCAGGTGCCGACCTGGCTCTATCAGGCCGTGCATCTGACCGGGCCGGTGCGGACCCTGTCGGGTGAGGAACTTGCGCTTCAGATCGATGCGCTGAGCGCCAAGTTCGAGGACCGGCTGCTGCCGAAGAAGCCGTGGATGTCAGGCAAGATGACAGCCGCGCGGCTCGATGCCATGAAGAAGGCGATCGTGGGCTTTGAGATGACGGTGGAAGAGGTGGAGGGCAGCTTCAAGCTGAACCAGCACAAATCCGAGACCGACTTTGCGGCGGTCGCAGCCCACCTTGGCGTGCAGGCGGATGCCGGCGCGCAACAGATCGCGCATCTGATGCGGCAGGCGCGGCCGGATGTCTTTGCAAACCAAACGAACGAGCTCGAAAGGAGCGTGCCATGACTCTCACCGACACCAATCCAAAGACCAAGAGCGGTGCGACCAAGGCCACCGTGTTCGTCGATGGCGCGTCCGGCACGACCGGCCTCGGCATCCAGGAGCGGCTGCTCTCGATCGGCGACGTCGCGGTGAAGCACATCGCCGAGGACAAGCGGAAGGACGCCGGCGCCAAGCGCGCGCTGATGGAGGAGGTGGATCTCGTGATCCTCTGCCTGCCTGACGAGGCCGCCAAGGAGACCGTGGCGTTGATCGACACGATGGGCAATGCCGCGCCGAAAGTGCTCGACGCCTCGACGGCCTATCGCGTTGCGCCCGACTGGGCCTACGGTTTCCCCGAGCTCGCGCCCGACCAGGCCGACAAGATCCGTAACGCGAAGAAGGTCTCCAATCCGGGTTGCTATCCGACCGGCGCGATCGCGCTGTTGCGGCCGATCGTCGATGCCGGCCTGCTGCCGGCGGATTATCCCGTCACCGTCAACGCGGTGAGCGGTTATTCAGGCGGCGGCAAGTCGATGATCGCCAGCTTCGAGGACGGCTCGGCGCCGGCCTTCGAGCTCTACGGCCTCGGCTTCGAGCACAAGCATGTGCCGGAGATGCAGCTCTACTCGCATCTGACGCGAAGGCCGATCTTCATCCCGTCGGTCGGCAACTACCGGCAGGGCATGCTGGTTTCGGTGCCGCTGCAACTCGACGCGCTGCCGGGCAAGCCTGATGGTGCCGACCTGCAGGCGGTTCTGGCGAAATGGTACGCCGGCAGCAAATATGTCTCCGTGATGCCGCTGCAGAACGAGGCCGCCAAGGGCGGGCGGCTCGAGCCGGAGGCGCTCAACGAGACCAACCAGCTCGAGCTCTACGTCTTCGCCAGCGACAAGCACCACCAGGCGGTGCTGGTCGCGCGACTCGACAATCTGGGCAAGGGCGCCTCGGGTGCCGCGGTCCAGAACATGCGGCTGATGCTCGGGCTGGCCGACAGCTGACGGCGACGCGGATCGTGGACGACGCCACGCTGCAGTTCTATCGGCGCAATGCCGAGGCCTATGCCGGGTGGGCGAAAGCCCCGTCCACCCGGCTGATCGGCTTTCTGAAGCTGCTGCCGCCGGGCGGCGCGATCCTCGAACTCGGTTGCGGCGCCGGCAATCATGCCGCTGTCATGCTCGCCGAAGGCTTTGTGCTGCGTGCGACCGACGGGTCGCCCGAGATGGCCGAGGTCGCGGCGCGCCGCATCAAACATCCCGTCGAGGCGATGCTGTTCGATGAGCTCGAGGACCGCGAAGCCTATGACGGCGTCTGGGCCAGCGCGTGCCTGCTGCACGTGCCGCGCGACGAATTGGCCGGCATCATCGGCCGCATCCATCGGGCGCTGAAACCCGGTGGCGTTTTCTACGCGAGCTACAAGATCGGCCATGGCGATGGCCGCGACAGCATCGGCCGCTACTACAATTATCCCGGGGCGGACTGGCTCGCTGCGACCTACGCCGCTTCAGGGGCATGGACGCAAGTCTCGTCCGACACCAGCGAGATCAAGAGCTTTGACGAGGCGCCCGCGACGATGCTGCACATCGTGGTGCGCAAGGGCTGCTAGTTGATGCCGCGCCGGCGCGGCTGTCGCCGCAACCGGCGGGAATATTTGGATCAGACGACCTTGAAGATCGCGAGCGCCAGCACCGCCTGGGCTAGGAAGCCGACCGTGAAGGCCAGGGTGCGGAACACCGGCAGGCCGAGCGTGTACACGATCAGGTGGGCGACGCGGGCCCAGAAATAGACGGCGCAGGCGAGCACGGTCCATTTGGTGGAATAGTCGGCCGCGTTGAGGATCAGGACCAGCGGCGCGAAGATCACGAGGTTCTCGACCGCGTTGTCATGGGCGAACATCAGCCGGTTGGCCCATTCCGCGTGCGGCTTGTCGTTGCGCGAGGGGTTGCCCATGGCGCCGGAGAGGCCGCGCACCTGGCAGCGGTTGATGATGTAGGGGATCCACAAGAGCCCGGTCAGGATCACCGTCAGCGACAGCCAGAACAGTTCGCGCGTCATCGTCTCCCCCTCACGTGAATTCGATTCCCGACCGTCGGGACCGTCTGTTTATAGCTGAGCGGGAGACTTGGCGCTACGCGAAGACTTGATGCTACGCGAACACCTGACGCTATGCGCGCACGCGGACATAGCTGCCCGGGGCGTCCTCGAGCACCTGCGTGCCGTCGGAGCCGACCATGCGCGCCGGGACCGTCTCCGGATCATGGCTTTCCAGCCAGCCGCGCCAGTCGGGCCACCACGAGCCCTTGTGCTCCTCGGCGCCCTTCAGCCAGTCGGCGAGCTTCATGTCCTTGATGTTGTCGTTGGTCCAGTACTGGTACTTCTTCGACGCGGGCGGATTGACGACGCCGGCGATATGGCCGGAGCCGGACAGCACATATCTCACCGGGCCGCCGAAGAACTGCGAACCGTAGAGCACCGATTCCGCCGGCGCGATGTGATCCTCGCGTGCGGCGAGGTTGTAGACCGGCACCTTCACCTTCGACAGATCGAGCAGCGTGTTGTCCAGCACCATGGTGCCGGTCGACAGGCGGTTCTCCAGATAGCAGTTGCGCAGGTAGTAGGAGTGGTTCGACGACGGCATCCGCGTCGCGTCCGAATTCCAGTGCAGCAGGTCGAACGAGGAGGGCGTCTGGCCCTTCAGATAATTGTTCACGACATACGACCAGATCAGGTCGTTTGAGCGCAGCATGTTGAAGGCCATCGCCATCTTGCTGCCCTCGAGCACGCCGGATTCCTGCATGTCGCGTTCGAGCGCCGAGATCTGGTCTTCGTCGACGAACACCAGGAGATCGCCGGCATGGGTGAAGT
This sequence comes from Bradyrhizobium pachyrhizi, assembly GCF_001189245.1. Lineage (GTDB taxonomy): Bacteria > Pseudomonadota > Alphaproteobacteria > Rhizobiales > Xanthobacteraceae > Bradyrhizobium > Bradyrhizobium pachyrhizi. The sequence continues at coordinate 24,771 of NZ_LFIQ01000058.1, forward strand.
CGACCTGCGCGGCAAAGAACGTCGCCGACGTCACGCGCTGGCGGCGCTTCTCGGCGAGATAGGCGAGCGTCGAGGCGAGCAGGGTGCCGCCGACGCAATAGCCGGCGGTGTGCACCTTCATCTCGCCGGTGACCTTCTCGATGACGTCCATCGCCGTGAGCGGGCCTTCGGTCATGTAGTCGGCCCAGGTCTTCTTGCCGAGCTCCCTGTCCGGATTGACCCAGGAGATCACGAACACCGTGATGCCCTGGTCGACGCACCATTTGACGTAGGATTTCTCGGGGCGCAGATCGAGGATGTAGAACTTGTTGATCCAGGGCGGCACGATCAGCAGCGGCGTGCGCAGCACGTTCTTGGTCGCCGGCGAATACTGGATCAGCTGCATCAGCTCGTTCTGGAAGATCACCTTGCCCGGCGTCGTCGCCATGTTGACGCCGACCTCGAGATTGCTCGAGTCGGACTGGCGGATCCGCAGCGTGCCGTGGCCGGCCTCGATATCCTCGGCCAGCATCTTCATGCCGCGCACCAGATTGTCGCCATTGGTCTCGACGGTGGCGCGCAGCACCTCCGGATTGGTCAGCACGAAATTCGACGGCGCCAGCGCGTTGGTGATCTGCTGGACGTAGAATTCGGCCTTCTTGCGCGTGTGGGGATCGATCCCGTCGGCGTCATGGACCAGCTGCTGCGCCCATTTCGCGGTCAGCAAATAGAGCTGCAGGATGAAGTCGAAGAACTGGTTCGACTTCCATTCCGGATCCTGGAAGCGCTTGTCGCGCGGGGCCGGGGCGATCGCCGGTTTGGCATCGGCCTCGCCGGCCATGCGGCGCACCGCCGAGCCCCAGAGATCGAGGTAGTCCTTGCCGAGCTGCATCTGCAGCGACGAGGCGCGTTCCTTGTCGGACAGCCAGTATTCGGCGATCACGCTGAAGGTCTTGATGACCTCACCGAGCTCATTGGGCGGCTTGTCGCGGACTTCTCCCGTCTGGCGCGGCTTGAGATAGGCTGCCAGCGCCTGGCCGCTGCTCTCCATCGCCCGCGCGATGTTCATGGCGAAGGCTTCGGCGTTGAATTTCGGGGTGGCCTGGGTGTCGGTACTAACGTTGCTCATCTGAGGTACAATATCGCGTCGTTTGGAGGGCGTCATCGCGCGGTGCGGCAATGGAAATCAGTCAAAATCCGATGTTTCGCTCTGTTGCGGTGCGAGAAAAAATCTTTGTTTAGTCATATTGAAGCCTCAGGGGTCGCTTTTGGTGTTCCCGCTTTAAGCGTTTCGGGCGACAATGGTTTGAAACGCTGAAGTCGGAATTAACGCAGCGGGGACGCTGCAAGGCTCGTACCAGTGCGACCCGTGTCGGCAACGTGCGACGTGCGCGCTAGCTTGTTGGGGACAATTCGGCGCATGCCGATCGATCGAATGAACAGGGGGCTCGCGGCCGCAGTGCTGCTCGCGTCGTTGGTGGCGCTGAGCGGGTGCTCGAGCACGATCGCCGATATGACGATGCCGGCCGATGCGCCGGCGCGCGAGAAGGACGCCGGCGGCTACCTGCCGGTCCATGATCTTCCGCCCGACCGCGCCGACCCGACGATCAAGCCGGCCGATCAGGCCAAGATCGAGCAGGAGCTGATAGCCGCGCGCGCGCGGCAGGCCTCGTCGGCCGCCCAAAGCGGGAAGTAGCGCCCGACGAACGGCCGATCAGCGCTGGCGCCGCCCGGTGTCCGTGCTAAAAGAAACCCAGTTCAACCGCAGATCCGGCCGCAGCCCCCAGATCGCGCGCCTGAATTCGCTCTAAGTCATTGATTCAGTGCGATTTCTGTCAGAGGCCGAGCCGGCTTCCGCAAACTGGACCAAGGGGGTCGATTCTGGCATCGCGGTTGTCGGAGCAAGGGTCCCATGGAAGATTTTTACCGCATTCGCCGTCTGCCGCCTTACGTCTTTGAGAAGGTCAACCAGGCCAAGGCGGCCGCGCGCAACGCCGGGGCCGACATCATCGACATGGGCATGGGGAACCCGGACCTGCCGACCCCGCCGCATGTGATCGAGAAGCTCAAGGAGACGCTGGGCAAGCCGCGAACCGATCGCTACTCGGCCTCGCGCGGCATCAACGGCCTGCGCAAGGCCCAGGCCGCCTATTATGCGCGCCGCTTCGGCGTCAAGCTCAACCCCGACACCCAGGTGGTCGCGACGCTCGGCTCGAAGGAGGGGTTTGCCAACGTCGCGCAGGCGATCACGGCGCCCGGCGACGTCGTGCTGTGCCCCAATCCGAGCTACCCGATCCATGCCTTCGGCTTCCTGATGGCGGGCGGCGTGATCCGCTCGGTGCCCTCGGAGCCGACGCCGCAGTTCTTCGAGGCGGTCGAGCGGGCGATCATCCATTCGATCCCGAAGCCGATCGCGCTGATCGTCTGCTATCCGTCGAACCCGACCGCCTATGTCGCGGACCTCGACTTCTACAAGGACCTCGTCGCGTTCGCGAAGAAGCACGACATCTTCATCCTGTCCGATCTCGCCTACGCCGAGGTCTATTTCGACGAGAACAATCCGCCGCCATCGGTGCTGCAGGTGCCCGGCGCGATCGACGTCACCGTCGAGTTCACCTCGATGTCGAAGACGTTCTCGATGGCCGGCTGGCGCATGGGCTTTGCGGTCGGCAATGAGCGGATCATCGCGGCGCTGGCGCGGGTCAAATCCTATCTCGATTACGGCGCGTTCACGCCGGTCCAGGTGGCGGCGACCGCGGCGCTGAACGGTCCCGACGATTGCATCCGCGAGATGCGCGACACCTACCGCAAGCGCCGCGATGCGCTGGTCGAGTCATTCGGCCGCGCCGGCTGGGACATTCCGCCGCCGCAGGCCTCGATGTTCGCCTGGGCGCCGCTGCCCAAGGCGTTCGAGGCGGTCGGCAGCATGCAGTTCGCGACCCTGATGGTGGAGAAATCCGGCGTCGTGGTGTCGCCCGGCGTGGCGTTCGGCGAGCATGGCGAGGGCTATGTCCGCATTGCGATGGTGGAGAACGAGCAGCGCATCCGGCAGGCCGCGCGCGGCGTGCGCCGCTTCCTTGAAAGCGGCATCGAAACGTTGCACAACGTCGTTCCTCTCGCCAACCGACGCTAATCCTTCCAGGTTGCTCAATCTCCAGGTCCCTTAAATCCATGGTCGCACCCCTGAACGTGGGCATAGCGGGGCTCGGCACCGTCGGTGCCGATGTCGTCCGCCTCATCGAAACGCAAGGACGGGCGCTGGCCGAGCGCAGCGGGCGCGGCGTTCGCGTCGTCGCGGTCACGGCGCGCTCGAAAGCCAAGAAGCGCGGCCTCGACCTGCGCGGCATCGCCTGGGCGAAGAGCCCCGAGGCGCTCGCCGAAGATCCCAATATCGACTGCTTCGTCGAATTGATGGGCGGCGCCGGAGATCCCGCGCTGTCCGCGATCGAGACCGCGCTGAAGGCCGGCAAGTCGGTCGTCACCGCCAACAAGGCGCTGATCGCCAAGCATGGACTGCGTCTCGCCGCTTCTGCCGAGAAGCACGGCGGCGCGCTGAATTTCGAGGCGGCGGTCGGTGCGGCGATCCCGGTCATCAAGACGCTGCGCGAGGGCCTCGCGGGCACCAGCGTCAACCGCGTCTACGGCATCCTCAACGGCACCTGCAATTACATCCTGACCCGGATGGAGCAGGAGGGCCTGTCGTTCGAGGAGTGTCTGAAGGACGCCCAGCGTCTCGGCTATGCCGAAGCCAACCCGTCGTTCGACGTCGATGGTCACGACACCGCGCAGAAGCTCGCAATCCTGGCGAGCCTCGCCTTCGGAACCAAGGTCGCGGAAAGCGCGGTTTATGTCGAAGGCATCTCCTCGATCACGCCGGAAGACCTCAAGGCCGCCGCGGAACTCGGTTACCGCGTCAAGCTGCTCGGCGTTGCCGTGCGCACGGCAAAGGGCATTGAGCAGCGCGTGCACCCGACCATGGTGCCGAAATCATCCTCGATTGCGCAGGTGATGGGCGTCACCAATGCGGTGGCGATCGACGGCGAGGGGATTCCGCCGATCACGCTGGTGGGACCCGGCGCCGGCGGCGGCGCAACCGCTTCGGCCGTGGTCGCCGACATCGCCGACGTCGCCCGCGGCATCCGCGCCAAGCCGTTCGGCCGTCCGGTGGAGCGGTTGCGCGACACCACCAAGGCGCCGATGGAACGCCATGAAGGTGGCTATTATATCCGCCTGATGGCGCGCGATCTTGCAGGCACTGCCGCAACAATCGCCACCCGGCTGGCGGAACAGAAGATATCTCTGGAATCCATCGTGCAACGGCACCCGGATGGCGTCGATGTGAACGGCGCGGCCAAAAAACCTTCACCGGTCCCGGTCATTCTGATTACCTATGCGACCAGCGAGGATGCCGTGCATCGTGCGCTGGCCGCAGTGCAGCGCGATAAGGTCATCAGCGGCCGGCCGCAGGTGATCCGGATCGAGAAAAACTAGCGCATGGCCTGAACGGGTCGGGCGTGAGACGATTGATGCGGGCAGGCTGGCCTGTCCCCGAGGCTTAAGGAGTACGCCGATGTCGACCCATATTTCCGTTCCGCCGCAGATGCTGCTCGAGCGCATCCTGACGCTCGAAATCGTGCGCGTGACGGAGCGCGCGGCAGTGTCGGCCGCGCGGCTGCGCGGCCACGGCCAGGAGAAGGCCGCCGACAAGGCCGCGGTCGACGCGATGCGGCGCGAGCTCAACAAGCTGCCGATCGAGGGCACCATCGTGATTGGCGAGGGCGAGCGCGACGAGGCGCCGATGCTGTTCATCGGCGAGAAGGTCGGCCTCAATGCCGGCCCCAAGGTCGACATCGCGGTCGACCCGCTCGAAGGCACCACGCTGTGCGCCAAGAACATGCCGGGCTCGATCGCCACGATGGCGATGGCCGACGGCGGCACGCTGCTGCACGCGCCCGACGTCTACATGCAGAAGATCGCGATCGGCCCGGGCTACGCCAAGAACGTGATCGAGCTCGACGCGCCACCGGCCGACAACGTCCGCCGGCTCGCCAAGGCCAAGGGCGTCGACCCCAGCGCAATCAACGTGCTGGTGCTCGACCGTCCGCGCCATGCCGACATCATCAACAGCGTGCGTTCGACCGGCGCTGCCGTGCAGCTGATCACCGACGGCGACGTCGCCGGCGTCATTCACTGTGCCAAACCCGATGAGACCGGCGTCGACATGTATATCGGCACCGGCGGCGCGCCCGAGGGCGTGCTCGCGGCAGTCGCGCTGCGCTGCATCGGCGGCCAGATGCAGTGCCGCCTGATCCTCGACACCGAGGAGAAGCGCGAGCGCGCGCACAAGATGGGCGTCACCGATCCGAAGATGATCTACGGTATCGAGGACATGGCCAAGGGCGACTGCCTGTTCGCCGCCACCGGCGTCACCACCGGCTCGCTGCTGACCGGCGTGAAGTTCAAGAAGGACGTAATCGAGACCGAGACGGTCGTGATGCGCTCGGTCACCGGCACCGTGCGCTACATCAAGGCGGAGCATCGGCAGCTCGAGAAATTCCACCTGGACTAGGCAACGTCATTTCCGGGGCGTCCGAAGAACGAACCACAGATGCGCAATTGCGCATCGGGGAATCTCGAGGTTCCGGGTCTGGTGCTACGCACCATCCCGGAACGACGGGATAAACAACAACAAGAAAAAGGGAGACGCGCATGTCCGATCTGTCCGGGGTCAAGGCGCTGGTATTCGACGTGTTCGGGACCGTGGTGGACTGGCGCACCAGCCTGATCGACGACTTCACCAAATGGGGCGAGACGCGCGGTATCAAGGCCGATTGGACCGCGCTGGTCGATGGCTGGCGCGCGGTCTATGCGGCCTCGATGGACGAGGTGCGCAAGAACCCGCAGAACGGCTACGTCATCCTGGACGTATTGCACCGCCGCTCGCTGGAAAAACTCGTCGCGCAGTTCGACATCAAGGGGCTGAGTGAGGCCGATTTGCAGCATCTGACGCTGGGCTGGCATCGCCTGCACGCGTGGCCCGACAGCGTCGCCGGTCTGACCCGGCTGAAGACCAAATACATCATCTCACCGCTGTCCAACGGCAACGTCGCGCTGCTCACCAACATGGCGAAGTTCGCGGGCCTGCCGTGGGATCTCGTGATGTCGGCCGAACTGTTCGAGCACTACAAGCCCGATCCGGAAACCTATCTCGGCGCCGCGAAGCTGCTCTGCCTGCCGCCGGAGCAGGTGATGATGGTCGCCGCGCACAATTACGACCTGAAGCACGCGCAGAAGCTCGGCCTGAAGACCGCCTTCGTGGCGCGTCCGACCGAATACGGTCCGCTGCAGAAGTACGATTTCGAGGCCACCGGCGAGTGGGACATCGTGGCCAAGGATTTCGGGGAAATCGCCAGCCGAATGGGCTGCTAGAACTGGTCCACAAATCATCGAAGCGTTACGATTCCTGCCTGATTGGGAAGGGCTCATGACGCTGCACGCATCCGCACTGCCCGTCGAGGCGCCACAGGCGTTCCTCGGCGTGACGCGGTCGCTGACCGGAAAACTCTGGCGCGACCGGCTGGATGCGCGCGGGGCGGCGCGGGCGCTCGCGATCGTGCAGCGCTATCAATTGCCGGAAATGCTGGCGCGCGTGCTGGCGGGGCGCGACGTCGGGATCGACGAGGTTCCCGACTTCCTCGACCCGACCATCCGCAAGCTGATGCCGGATCCTCACACGGTCACCGAGATGGAGCATGCCGCCAAGCGCATCGCGGATGCCGCGGTGCGCGGCGAGAAGGTTGCGATCTTCGGCGACTATGATGTCGACGGTGCGACTTCGGCCGCGCTGCTGACCTGGCATCTGCGGCACTGCGGGCTGGACCCGCTGATCCACATTCCCGACCGCATTTTCGAAGGCTACGGACCGAACGTCGACGCCGTGCGCGCGCTTGCGGCGAAGGGCGCGACGCTGCTCGTCACGGTCGATTGCGGCACCACCAGCATCGAGCCGCTGGCGGAAGCGAAGAAGCTCGGGATGTCGGTCGTCGTGATCGATCATCACCAGACCGGCGATGAGTTGCCCGAGGTCGACGCGCTGGTGAATCCGAACCGGCCCGACGATCTCTCCGGGCTCGGCCATCTCGCTGCGGTCGGCCTCGTGCTGGTGACCTTGGTCGCGGTGAATCGCGAGCTGCGCCAGCGCGGCTTCTGGACCGGCGAGATGCCGGAGCCGGACCTGCTCAGCGTGCTGCATCACGTCGCGCTCGGCACCGTCGCCGACGTCGCGCCGCTGATCGGGCTCAACCGGGCCTTCGTCGCCAAGGGCCTGATCGCGATGCGACGCCGCGATCATGTCGGCCACACCGCGTTGATGGACGTCGCGCGGCTGAACGGCCCGCCGGAGGCCTGGCATCTCGGCTTCATGCTGGGACCGCGCATCAATGCCGGCGGGCGCATCGGGCGCGCCGATCTCGGCGTGCGGCTATTGCTCGAAGGCGATATCTCGGAAGCTGCGAGGATCGCGGCCGAGCTCGATCGCCTCAATGCCGAGCGGCGCGTGATCGAGCAGGCGGCCGAGGCGCAGGCCGAGGCCGAGGCGCTGGCCTCGCTCGGGCTCGAGGACAAGGGCGCTGTCATCGTCACCGCGGCGGAAGGCTGGCATCCCGGCGTGGTTGGGCTGGTCGCGGCGCGGCTGAAGGAGAAGTTCGCGCGTCCCGCGTTTGCGATCGCGTTGGAGCCCGGCGGCATCGGCACCGGATCGGGCCGCTCGATCGGCGGCGTCGATCTCGGCAAGGCGGTGCGGCAGGCGGTGCACGACGGCCTTCTGATGAAGGGCGGCGGGCACGCGATGGCGGCCGGCGTCACGCTGCGCAAGGAGAAGCTCGCCGAATTCCGCGCTTACATGGAGAGCGCGCTGGCGGCCGACGTCGCCAATTCGCGCCACGAGAACGAGCTGTTCATCGATGGCGCCGTGAGCGCGCGCGCGGTGACGCCGGAGTTCGCCGGGACACTCAATCGCGCTGGCCCGTTCGGCAGCGCCAATCCGGAGCCGGTGATCGCGCTGCCGTCGCATCAGCTGGTCTATGCCGACGAGGTCGGGCAGGCGCATCTGCGGCTGCGCTTCAAGTCCGGCGATGGCTCGATCGTCAACGGTATCGCATTCCGTTCCGTCGGACAGAAGCTCGGCAGCGCCTTGACGCAAAATCGCGGCCAGCAATTGCACGTGGCGGGCTCTCTTGCGGTCGACCGTTGGCAAGGCACCGAACGTGTGCAATTCCGTGTCCTCGACGTCGCGGTGCCGGATCAGGGCCCGACGGTGATCCGATAAGAAACGTTGGGAGAGGACATGTCAGGACAGGTTGAAGGCAAGGTCGCGCTGGTGACCGGCGGCGCATCGGGCATTGGCGAGGCCATCGTCGAATTGCTCGCGCAGGAAGGCGCGACCGTTATTGCGACCGATATCGATGAGTTGAGGGGACCCGAGCTCGCCGCGCGGCTCACCAAGGCCGGGCGGAACGTGACCTTCTTGCCGCAGGACGTTACCAGCGAGGAGCGCTGGATCGAGATCATCAGTGAGATCGGCAAACGCCATGGTCGCCTCGATATCATGGTCTCGAATGCCGGCATCGGCATCGGAGCGCCCTCGATTGTCGAGATGTCGCTCGCGGACTGGCGTCGCCAGACCGCCATCAATATCGACGGCGTATTCTTGTCGGTGAAGCACTCGCTGCCGCTGATGCGCAAGCATGGCGGCGGCTCCATCATCATGATGTCGTCGCTGGCCGGCCTGCGCGGCGCAGCGACCCTTTCCGGCTACAGCGCCACGAAGGGCGCGGTCCGGTTGTTCGCCAAGTCGATCGCGATGGAGTGCGCGCAGGTGAACGACGGCATCCGCGTCAACTCGGTGCATCCCGGCATCATCGACACTCCGATCTGGGGCAAGATCCCGACCGGCGCGACCGGTGCCGGCCAGAACGCGCCGATCGATCCGGAGGAGCGGGCAAGGTTCGCCACGCCACTCGGCCGCGCCGGCCAGGCCATCGAGATCGCCCAGGGCGTGCTGTATCTCGCTTCGGACGCGTCGCGTTACGTCACAGGCAGCGAGCTTGTGATCGACGGCGGCATGAATGCCGGCGGCGTGGTGCGGCAGCCTGCGACCCGGTAGGAGCGAACTGTCGTAGCCCGCATGAGCGGAGCGATATGCGGGTAATGCGTCCCCGGGTTTCGCTTTCGCTCACCCGGGCTACGCAGATCGCATGATGCCTAAAGCATGATCCGGAAAAGTGCGAA
>NZ_LFIQ01000058.1:34047-39769 GCF_001189245.1 Bradyrhizobium pachyrhizi
TTGCCGTAACCGCGCCAGCACCTTGAGCCCGCCGTAACCGTCGGCGGGCAACAGGCCCATCTTGATCTGAAAATCCTTGATCGCCTTCATGGTGTCGTTGCCGACACGGCCGTCGGTGCCGCCGGTGTCGAAGCCGGCCTTGGTCAGCCGCGTCTGCATCTCCTGCACCTCGGCGAGCGTCAGCGCGCGCTCCGAGCCCGGGAAGGGTTGGATGAAGGGCGGCCCGCCGAGGCAGCGATCGCCGAGATGGCAGATCGCCAGCGCGTAGTTCATGGATGGGTTGTAGCTCTTCACCGAATTGAAGTTCGGACCGAGCAGGAAGGCCGGGCCACCGGCGACCGGGATCCACAGTTGCGCTGATGCGTTCGGCTGCGGAAACGGCTGGCCGTCGGCTCTGACGACGCCGGCGCTGGCCCAGGCCGCATAGGTGCGGCTGCCGCTGGCGCCGCCGCCGGGCGCGCGGACCTCGTAGCCCCAATGCTCGCCGCGGTGCCACTTGCCGCGGTTGACGAGATATTTCGCGGTCGAGCCCAGCGCGTCGTCGGGCCGGCCGAACGGCGAGACCTTGCCGTCGCCGTCATAGTCGAAGCCGACATTGAGCCAGACTTCCGGCATCCACTGCGAATGACCCATCGCGCCGGCCCAGGAGCCGTTCATCTCCTGAGGCGTGCTCCAGCCGCGCTGCACGATCTTCATCGCGTTGATCAGTTCGGTTTCCCAATAGGCCTTGCGGCGCGGCTCGTTCCAGGCGAGCGCCGCCAGCGAGGGAAACACTGGCGTCATGTGGTTCTGCTGCACCAACGGATCGCCATAGGCGGATTCGACGCCCCACAGCGCGAGCAGCGTGCCGCGCTCGACGCCGAAGTCGCGCTCGATCCGGCCGAACAGCGCCTCGTTCTTCTTCAGCGCCTCCCGGCCGTGGATGATGCGCCAGTCGGAGACGCGGCGATTGATGTACTGCCAGATCTGCTCGTGGAATTCAGGCTGGTTGCGCATCTGCCTGAATACGCTCATGTCGGGCTCGATCCGCCCCATGCAGCGATTCCACGTCGCCTCCGAGATGCCTTTTGCGAGCGCGCGGGCGCGAAAATTGTCGCGCCACTGGTCGAAGCCCGGTGGGGTGGCCGCGAGCGCGCCGAGCGGATTGACGAGCACCACGCCGGCCGCGAGCCCGGCCTTCAGGACGGCGCGGCGGGCAGGGGATTTCGGAGAATCAGGCTGTTTCATCGGGCCAGTGTAGCGGCGCCGATCGGGTGAGCCAAAAGCCACGCCGCCGCAGGAGCTATAGTTTTGAGCATGACCTCATCGGAAAACCGGTTCCCACTTTTCCGGGTCATGCTCTAACTATCCTGCAAATCTGTGGCGATTTTTGACAGCCACCGGCGCACCACCTGTTCCGACCTGGCATCGAGGCTGGCGGCGAGCCGGCGTTCCTGGGCCTGGGCGATCTGCCGGCATTTCTCCAGCAGCGCGGTTCCATGGCTGGTCAACGTCCATTGCAGCACCCGGCCGTGGACGGGGTGCGGCGTCTTGCCGATGGCGCCGTCGCGCTCGAGGTTGCGGATGATCACGCTCACGGTCTGCGGCGTCAGCAGCGCGACGCGGGCCAGATCGGCGCCTGAGAGCCCCGGATAGGCTTTCAGCATCGTCAGCACGACGAATTGCGGAGAGGTGACGCCGAGCCGTCCCAGCTGGCGCTCCATCGACAGCCGCGAGGCAGCGTGGGCTTGGCGCAGCAGATAGGCAAGATAGCCCTGCTCGCCGCGCTTGCCTTCGCCCGGCGCCGGAACGGAAGGGGCGAGCAGGACGTCGCCTGCGGTCGATCCCGCATTCGCTGCGGCCCTTCGGCCGGCGGCTTTTTCGACCGGACGCCGCTCGGCGGTGCCGGATTTGCCTCGGTTCTGCATTGCCGCCATGTCGCGTGCTGTCGCCTTTGCCGATGTCCGCATCTTGCCGATGATATCAGAGCTCTGATAATATCTCAGTACACTGATAACACGAGGCCAGGCCAATGTCACATGCCCGCAAGGAATACACCGACTTCGAGAAGCTCGCGCCCGACGTCTTCGCCGCGGTGCGCGCGCTCGGCCAGTTCGCGGCGAAGGCCGGCCTCGACAAGCAGCTGCTCGAACTCGTCAAGCTGCGCGCCTCGCAGATCAATGGCTGCGCGTTCTGCGTGCAGTATCACATCCTGCAGGGCGAGAGCCTCGGCGTGCCCGCCGACAAGCTGAACCTCGTCGTGGTGTGGCGCGAGGCGCCGCAGTTCACGCCGCGCGAGCGCGCCGCGCTGGCCTGGACCGAAGCGTTGACGACCCTGCCGAACGGCGTCAGCGACGAGGTCTATGCGCAGGCCACCGCTGAATTCTCCGAGCAGGAGCTGACTTACCTGACCTCGGCGATCGCATCGATCAATGTCTGGAACCGGTTCGGCGCGGCCTATCGCTGGACGCCGCCGCCGCGCCGGCAGCGTGCGGACGCGGCGGCTTCGTAAGGTCGAGACGGATAAAACGGCAACTGACAGGGAGAAAAACAATGACCTCGATGGCGATGACACCATCCCTTCCATTCGCGCATCCGCCGCGGCCGGTCGCGCTGGCGGTGATCGCGGGACTGGCCTCCGCCTTCGTGATCGGCAAGGCACTGCCGACCCCGATGGACGCGATCTCATCCGTCATCGCGCCGCTGTGCGCCAGCGCCAATGCGGCGTCGCCGCTCGACAAGGTCGAGGTCATCAGCTCGCACGCACTGCCCAATGTGGCGGGCAAGCGCATCACGGTGGTGCGCGTGTTCTATGGTCCCGGCGGCTTCACGCCGCCGCACCGCCATTCCGGTTCGGTGACGGCCTATATCACCAAGGGTGAAATCCGCTCCCAGCTCGGCGGCGGGCCGGTCGAGACCTTCAAGGTCGGCCAGTCCTTCTTCGAGCCGCCGGGCTCGACCCACATGGTCTCGGCCAATGCGAGCACCACGGAGCCGGCGGAGCTGATCGCGGTGTTCGTGGCCGACGAGGGCGCGCAGCTGACCACGATGCTCGAGTAGCGATCGGTTGAGCGCTCGTTCTGCAAGACGTGCGCATTGGACCAGTTTGGTGCTCAGTTCGCCTGAAACTGGACCTTGCACGCAACGGGGCGTGTCGATTGATTGCACGACACGTTGCGGCGACGGTTGCCGACGAGGGACAAATCGATGATCAGTCTGAAGGGGCTCTCTGCCTTCCCGATAACGCCTTCGAACCGGGATGGGCGGGTCGATGCGGGTGCGCTCCGTGCCTTGCTCGACCCCTTGATTGCGGCGAAGGTGGATTCGGTCGGGCTGCTGGGCAGTACCGGCTCGTACCCGTATTTCAGCCGCGATGAGCGGCGGCGCGCCGTGCAGGCGGCGACCGCCTTGGCGGACGGCAACACACCAATACTGGTTGGCATCGGCGCACTGCGCACCGACGATGCGGTGCGGCTGGCTCAAGACGCGCGTGATGCCGGCGCGACGGCAGGGCTGTTGGCGGCGGTTTCCTATACGCCGCTGACCGATGACGAGGTCTTTGAGCATTTTCAAACCGTGGCCCGCGAGAGCGGATTGCCGATCTGCATCTATGACAATCCCGGAACGACTCATTTTCAATTCACGCCGGCCCTCATCGGCCGTCTGAGCCTGGTCGAGGGAATCGTCGCGGTGAAAAGTCCGGCGCTGGATGCTTCGACCGTGGCGGGCCATCTCAGGGAATTGCGGGCTGTGGTTCCGGACGGCGTTGCGCTGGGTTACAGCGCCGACTGGAATTGCACCGAGGCGCTGCTGGCGGGCGGAGACACCTGGTACAGCGTTCTCGCAGGAATCTTCCCGAAGGTCTGCGTGGACATCGTTCGCGCTGCGACGAGCGGCGATGCGGCCCGGGCGCGAGAGCTCAACGCGCGTCTGCAGCCGATTTGGGATCTGTTCAGGACATATTCCAGTCTGCGTGTTGTCTACGCACTTGCCAATCTCAGAGGGGTCTGCACGGCCGAGCCTCCACGTCCGATATTGCCGCTGCCCGCGGACGCTCAGAGGCGCGTCAAGGAGACGTTGGCTGCGATGGAGATCGACTGATCGCAACTACGGCGGAGGGCGCTAGAGCATGATCCGGAAAAGTGCGAAGCGGTTTTCCGAAAAGATCATGCTTAAACGACGAGCTAGAGCGCGATGACGATTCAACCTGATCTTATCGCGCTTTAGATGCCGGCGCGCGCCAGCGGGTCGCGGCCGAACCGGTTATCACCCTTCGATCCCGGCAGCACGCTCAGCGTTGCGACGAACGCCAGATAGGGGATCCAGTATTTGACGTGCAGCGCGGCGGCGAGGTGGGGAATGGCGAGGATCGTCAGCGCCCACCAGCCCGACACGTTGAGGTCGTGCAGCCGCTTCACCAGGATCGCCGCGAACGGCCACAATGACAGCATGAGCAGCAAACGCAGGACGGACAGGTCGTCGGCGGGCGGGCTGCTGTCGTAATACCGTGGACCGGGGTCGAGCCTTACGCCGATGCGAATGACGAGCATGTCGACCAGCACGAGGCCGAAAAACCCCAGGCTGAATTCCTGCCGACTGATGCGGCCCTTCACCGAGAGAAAAAACCAGCTGAAGGTCGAAAGCATGCTTGTTTGTGGTCCGGCCTGAATGGGCATCTGATAGGGACTTGCGTCCGATGGTCAAAGCGGGACAGGTTCCCGCGGTTTGCTGCTTCCATCATGATCATTCAAGCTGGCAATTGTCGCCGCGACATGGCGCGCATCGATGCGATTCCGAATGGAACCTGCGGTGGGCGTTGCACAATTTCGGAATAATGAAATAGTGCCGCTGATTTACCCGGCGTGTCAAGTTGTCGTGTCGAACGATGGCAGCCGCCGGCTACTTTGCATGGGGTTGTTTTTCGATATTTTGGCAGTGCGCCCCGAACCGGTGTCCCTTTCGCTCGACAACACTCTAATTGCCGCCGCCTTCCTGGGTGTCGATGCGATGCAAGACGTCGTCGGGCAGGGCATGGGCCACGGCGGCTGCAAGCCCGGGCTCCGGTCCGATCTCGCGGCCGCGGCCGCGGATCAGCCGCTCATAGGCCGACACCAGCGTGGTGTAGGGATTGACCCACAGCCAGCCATCGCGCGTGAACAGCTGGACGTCGAAATGCAGATGCCGCGATGTGCCGTTGGGGTGGTCGAGATAGTTCGAGACCACGCCGATCTTCTCGCCCTCGCTGACGCGGCGTCCGTTGAGCAGGCCGTCGGCATCCATCACTGACGGGTTCATGTGCATGTAGCGGAAGCGGACGTGCTCGGTGCGGGTGTTGACCTGCAACGTCGCGGCCTGCTGTTGCGCCGAGCGGATCACGATACTGTCGCGCACTGCAACGACCGCCTGCTGCTTGGGATCGCAACCATCCTTGCTGTCGGCCGGACACGCGCCGGGTCGGATGTCCTGGCCCTGATGGCCGTAGCCGCTGGCGCATTGGCCGACCTCGAAGCTGCGCGCCTCGCAGAAATTGTCTTGCCAGGGATACGTGTCGATGGCCGCGCCGGGTTTGCGCTTGGCGAAGGATTGCGAGTGCGCGAAGGCCGGCGCCTTCTCGAGCGGAAAGCGGATCTGCGAATAGACGGTGAAGTCGGCGTGGCCGCCTTGTTGCCTGCGGCCGCCGCTGCCCGCGACGATGTCGCCGCTCGGGTGGTAGGTGAAGTCGGCGGATTGCACGGCCGGCCGC
>NZ_LFIQ01000058.1:39779-89463 GCF_001189245.1 Bradyrhizobium pachyrhizi
TGACGGCTGGCCGCCGGCGATGCGCAAGGCCTTCAGAAATCGCTCGGCGACCGGATAGGCCTCGCGGCAGGCCAGCCGCTTCGGCCGCGGCGCGCTGTCGAGGCACTGGATCGACAGGACATAGGGAATCCCGAAGCGGGTGAAGGCGTAGCGGACATAGCCCTCGCGAATGAAGCGGCGCAGGTCCGGAAACTGCGCGGCCAGCGTCTTGACCGGCTCGCCCTTGCCGCCGAGCCGGTCGGCGAGGTCGTAGACCAGGATCGAGCCGGAAATCTGCACCTCGACCGGCTTTGCAAATGTCCGCTGCGGCAGGCCGTCGCCGGCGCCGGGGTCGAGCGAGAACACGGCATCGTAGCCCGACGCACCGGCATGGAAGAAATCGACCGCGCGGAAATCGGCCTGGTAGCGCGCGATCGACAGGCTGTCCGGCGCACTGTTTTGCCGCGCGTCGAGATAGCTTGCGGGGTCGAACGGCAGCAGCACCGGGATCGGGCTCTGCGCGATGCCGGGAAACAGCGGCGCTGTCACCGCGTTCAACTGCACCAGCGCAGGCGTCGCCCGCGGATCGGTGGCGGCGACGCGGCGCTGGCCGGCGAAAGTGAAGCCGGCGGCGATGGCCGGGCGGCTGCCGATCTCTTGCCGCAGCTGGTCGAGCACGGCACGCCATTCGACCCGCATGGCCGAGATCGATGGCGTTCGGAATTCGTCGGCATGGGCGCGGGGAAGAGGCGAGAGCAGGGCTGCCAGCCAGCAACTGACGAAGCTGACCACCTTCCTGTTCACTGCACACCCCGGGCTCATGTCTGATCGCCCGAGAGACTAAAGCAAGTTCCGGAAAAGTGTGTAGCCGTTTTCGGTAAAGTTGACGCTTAACCAACAAGTTGAGGCGCGGTGACGATTCATTTCAAATCCCACCGCGCGTCAGCGCTTAGTCCTTGGCGCGTTCGACGTAGGAACCGTCTTCGGTCATGACCACGATGCGCGTGCCCGTGGTGATGTGCGGCGGCACGCCGGTGCGCAGGCCGTTGGACAGCATGGCCGGCTTGTAGGACGAGGAGGCGGTCTGGCCCTTGGTCACGGGCTCGGTCTCGACCACTTCCAGCGTCACGCGCTGCGGCAGCTGGATCGCGACCGGGTTGCCCTCGTGCATCGAGAGCTTCACGGTCATGTTCTCCTGCAGATACGGCGCGGACGAGCCGACGATCTCCTTGGAGACCTGGACCTGGTCGTAGTTGTCGTTGTTCATGAAGTGGAAGCCGTCGCCATCTTCATAGAGGTAGTTGTAGTTGTGGTCCTCGACGGTGGCCTTCTCGACCTGGTCGGTGGTCTTGTAGCGCTCCGAGACCTTCACGCCGTCGCCGATGCGGCGCATTTCGATCTGGCTGACCGGGGTGCCCTTGCCGGGATGAATGTTCTCGGCGGACAGGACCACATAGAGCTTGCCGTCCTGCTCGATGACGTTGCCCTTGCGGATGGAACTGGCGATGACTTTCAAAGGTGTTTTCCTGAATTTGAGAGCCTAAGGGCGCCAACCGGATCGGCAGCCCCTCGGCCATGGCGGCGATTTCGGGCTGCAACATACTGATTTGTCCCTGAGATGCCAGTCTTTTGCGGCCGAATTCGCAAGGTTGCCAACCGTCCCGGCCGTCCCGATCGGCGCTATTTTCGGGCCGGATCGGGCGTTTTCAGTGCGGTCCGGTTGTGCTCGGCAAAGCTCGCGGGAACCGAGAATGTCCCGGTTTTCAGATCGTAGAGGCAGCGCCAGTCCTCGACCCAGGGGAACGGCGTTTCCTCCCCCTGGATGTCGAACGACAGGCCGATCACGGTTAGCGGGCCAGTGCTGGCGCATCGAGGCGTAGTTGTCCTCGAGCCCCTTGATCAGACAAGGCCGAGACACACACGCAGGGCTGTTCCGCGTAACCAACTGGCCATGGGGCTCATCCGTTTCAGGGAATCTGCGGATGGGACGCGCGAGCCGTCGTTCAGGTTCAGCCATGCGCGCATGGACAAGGTGCGCGTCTTTCGACAAGAAGGGATCAGTCTCGCTGCGTTCCGCGGAGGCTCGGGCTGTGTAGGCTTATGAACTTGTGCGGAATCAATCGGTTGCGCAGGACTCTTGAGTGCGGATGGCGGCTCGTTGATGTTGAATCCATGAGGATGCTCTGGCGATGACAGCTCATGACCGGCCGTCGCCCTGGTGGACGCCGCAGCGCTATGCCGACCGCAGGCCGTTCCTGCAGGCGCGGACGGCGATCACGCGAGCGGTGCGCGCCTGGTTCGAGGAGCAGGGATTTGCCGAGGTCGAGACCGCGATCCTGCAGATCTCGCCGGGCAACGAGGCGCATTTGCACGCCCCCCGCACCGAGCTCAGGCACGCCGATGGCTCACATGCGCCGCGCTATCTGCGCACCTCGCCGGAGTTCGCCTGCAAGAAGCTACTCGCGGCCGGCGAGCCGAAGATTTACGAGTTCGCGCGAGTGTTCCGCGACCGCGAGCGCGGCGACCTGCATCTGCCCGAATTCACCATGCTGGAATGGTACCGCGCCAATGCCGGCTATGACGCCATCATGGCCGACACGATCGTCGTGATCGCCCATGCGGCGCAGGCGACCGGGATCGGGCGGTTTTCCTTCCGTGGCAGGACGGCCGATCCCTTTGCCGAGCCGGAGTTGCTGACGGTCGCGGCGGGTTTCGAGCGCTTCGCCGGCATCGATCTCCTGGCGACGATCACGGGCGGCGAAGGCGACCGCGAGGCGCTGGCGGTGGCTGCAGCAGCGCGGGTGCGGGTTGCAGATGACGACACCTGGTCCGATATCTTCAGCAAGGTGCTGGTCGAGCATGTCGAGCCTCATTTGGGACAGGGCCGTCTGACCGTGCTGTTCGAATATCCGTCGCCAGAGGCCGCGCTGGCGCGCACCAAGGCCGGCGATCCTGATGTCGCCGAGCGTTTCGAGGTCTATGCCTGCGGCGTCGAGCTCGCCAACGGCTTCGGCGAGCTGACCGACGCGGCCGAGCAGCGCCATCGTTTCACCGCAGCGATGGACGAGAAGGCCCGCCGTTATGGCGAGCGCTATCCGCTGGACGACGATTTCCTTGTCGCGGTCGGCCAGATGCCGGAGGCCAGCGGCGTCGCGCTCGGCTTCGACCGGCTGGTAATGCTGGCCAGCGGCGCGCCACGAATTGATCAAGTGGTCTGGACACCGCCTGCGGGAGAGACATGAACAGGATCGATCCAAAACTGGCGGCGACGCTGCGACAGCCGCGCGAGCTGGTCGATGCCGGGCTCGCGCCGGTCGCAGCACTGGTCGAGCTCGAGCAGGTCGCTGCGCGCTACGCGGTCGCGGTGACGCCGGAGCTCGCCGCGCTGATTGACCCGGCCGATCCCACCGACCCGATCGCGCGGCAGTTCATCCCGAGCGCCGACGAACTCGTCGAGCAGCCGAGCGAGAACGCCGATCCGATCGGCGACGACGCGCATTCGCCGGTCGCCGGAATCGTGCATCGCTATCCCGATCGGGTGTTGTTCAAGCTCGTCCATGTCTGCGCGGTGTATTGCCGGTTCTGTTTCCGGCGCGAAATGGTTGGGCCGGGAAAGGCCTCGGCCTTGTCCGATGACGCCTACCGCGCGGCGCTGGATTACATCCGCGGCCATCCGGAGATCTGGGAAGTCATCCTGACCGGCGGCGATCCCTTGATGCTGTCGCCGCGCAGGCTGACCGAGATCATGGCTGATCTCGCCGATATCGATCATGTGAAGATCGTTCGCCTCCACACCCGTGTTCCGATCGCCGATCCAGGCCGTATCAATCCCGAGATGATCGCGGCACTGCGGGTCGAAGGCGCGACGACCTGGATTGCGATCCACGCCAACCATCCGCGTGAGCTGAGCAACACTGCCCGCGCGGCGTGCGCGCGCCTTGCCGACGCCGGCATTCCCTTGGTGAGCCAGTCCGTCCTGCTGCGCGGCGTCAATGACGATGCTGCGACGCTCGAAGCGCTGATGCGCGGCTTCGTCGAGTGCCGGATCAAGCCCTATTATCTGCATCACGGCGACCTTGCGCCTGGCACAGCGCATTTGCGCACCGCGATCGAAGCCGGGCAGGAACTGATGCGGGCGTTGCGCGGGCGTGTGTCCGGACTTTGTCAGCCGGATTATGTGCTCGACATCCCCGGCGGCCACGGCAAGGCGCCGATCGGCCCGAGCTATTTGTCGCAGCCGGCTTCCCGCGAACGTGAAGATCCGATGGAACGGCGCTACCGTATCGTCGATTATTGCGGCGACGTTCATCTTTACCCGCCGCAACCCTGAGGCGGCGATGAGCGGGGCCGGGGACGGACGGCAGGAGCCGCCCGAAGACGGGGGCAACCGCAGCATCGAAAATGCTGTGATGTTCGGCTTCTTTGTGGTGCTGGTCGCCGCGGGAATCTGGCTCCTTGGCACGATGGCCGATATACGGAAGGTACAGGATTGCGCAGCGCAGGGGCGACGCAACTGTGCTACCGTCGAGGCGCCGGAACGGGCGCGATAGGGTTGAGAAGCGGAGACGCGAGATGCGGAAGACAGTTTTGTTGATGGCTCTGATGATGGTTGCGGCCGGAGCGCCCCAGCTTGGCATCTCCCAAGCCTGGGCGCAGCAACAGGGCGGATCGTCCTCCATGCAGAAGGGCGGGACGGTCCCGGAGGCGCCGATCGGACATCGTCAGCCGCGCCGCGGCGACGTTGGCAGTGAGAAGAATATCAGCGATCCGAACAGTCAGGCCAACAAGGAAGACGCGGCGCTCGACAGGAAGATCAAGAGCATCTGCCGCGGTTGCTAACCCACGCAGCTGACCGGCGAGGCGCGATATCCGCCCCGCCGGCAACGCTCAATCCGTTCGGCCGCGTCAGGCCGAACGCTCCTGCAGGCCGTCACGCTGTACCCTGCGCCTTGCGTCGACAGCATCGGCCAGCTGCTTCAACACGTCTGCCGTCGTCCCGAGGTCGATGCAGCCATCCGTGATGCTCTGGCCGTAGGTCAGCGCCTTGCCCGGCACGACGTCCTGGCGTCCCGCAACAAGGTTGCTCTCGATCATCACGCCGATGATGCGCTGTTCGCCGCCTGCGACCTGGCGCGCGATGTCGGCGGCAACCGCCGGCTGATTCTCCGGCTTCTTGCTGCTGTTGGCGTGGCTGGTGTCGATCATCAGCCGCGCCGCGACACCGGCGCGGCCGAGCTCGGCGGCGGCAGCAGCGACGCTCGCGGCATCATAGTTCGGCGCCCGGCCGCCACGCAGGATGACGTGGCAGTCTTCGTTACCGCTGGTGGCGGCGATCGCCGAACGGCCGCCCTTGGTGACCGCCATGAAATGATGCGGGTGCGAGGCCGACTTCACCGCGTCCGCCGCGATCCGCACGCCGCCGTCGGTGCTGTTCTTGAAGCCGACCGGGCAGGACAGGCCGGAAGCCAACTCGCGATGGATCTGGCTCTCGGTGGTGCGCGCGCCGATCGCGGCCCAGGAGACCAGATCGGCGATGTATTGCGGCGTCGTCATGTCGAGGAATTCGGTGCCGGCCGGCAGGCCGAGATTGTTCACCGCCGACAGCACGTTGCGGGCGAGCCGCAGGCCCTTGTTGATGTCGAAGCTGCCGTCGAGATCGGGATCGTTGATCAGCCCCTTCCAGCCGACGGTGGTGCGGGGCTTCTCGAAATAGACCCGCATCACGATCTCGAGGCGGTCGGCGAGCTGTTCGCGCAGGCTGGCGAGGCGCTCGGCGTAATCGACTGCCGCCGCGGGATCGTGGATGGAGCAGGGGCCGACGACGACCAGCAGGCGGTCATCGGTGCCGTTCAGGATCGCGTGGACGGCGTTGCGGGCGCCCATCACCACCCGGGTCGCCGTCAGGGTGCGCGGGACCTCCCGCATCACCTCTTCGGGCGTACTGAGCTCTTTCAATTCCTTGATGCGAAGATCGTCTGTCGTACTCAACACGGCTGGCTCCTTTGGAGTTCGCGACCTGCCGGCACACAAAAAAGCCGCCAGGTCTGGCGGCTTGTTTTGGACGTTTGCTGCAATTCTTCAGATTGAGCGCGATCCTCCTGCCGCCAGCGAGCTGTCGTAGCTAAAGTACCAAAAATAGCTGGTGGCGACGGTGATCATGGGCGGCTCTATAGCGCAGGGATTTGGGGCTGTCACCCCCCAAATGCAAGCCCTCCGCGGTTCGGCGTCAGGTGTTTCGCGCCGCCAACGCCATGCCGATCAGGGTCGCGCCGCCGAACATCAGATTGAGGCCGACGAGGAGGCCGATCGCCCACCCCGCGGATTCCGGCAAGCCTGCGATGATGAAGAAGGCGATCACGATGTCCATCAGGCCGGCGATCAGCAGCCACGACCAGCGTCCCGACAATTCGCGGCGGTGCTCCAGCGCGTACATGACGGTGGCGACGCCCTCGGCGACGAAATAGGCGCCGACCACGATGGTGAGCGTCAGCACGCCCTGCATCGGACGGGCGAGCAGCACCATGCCGGCCAGCACGGCGAGCGCGGCCGAAATCAGCGACCACCAGAAGCCCGGCATGCTGCGCGCCCAGAACGTCACGATCAGCCCACCGATGCCTGAGATCAGGAACATCCAGCCGAGGAAGATGGTGACGGCGAGGCTCGCGAAGGTCGGCACGATCATCGCGGCGATGCCGAGGATCACCAGCAGGATGCCTTCGAACAGGAACGCCTTCCAGTGCGCCTTCACCGCGGCCTGCATTTCCGATCGCAGCTTGTCGAGGTCGTTGGACAGGGTCATCGCGGCTCTCCGGATCTGCGCGTGTGCAGTCTATCCTAACCGGTTACAAATGGTCAGCCCGTCAGTTGCGGCAGCAATAGCTGTGCGCTCATCTTTCCGCATGGCGGTTCTCGACAGCCAGAATCTTTGGCACAAGCCTGGCCGCCAGATATCGCGAGGCGCGCGGCGACAGATGCAGGAAGTCGGCCGACACCAGATCGTTTGCGCTGGTCCCGACCCTCGTCAGACATCCGTCCGCGTTGCACAGCTCATCATAGGGCGACAGATATTCGATCCCGAGATCGGCGGCGATCTGCCCAACCCTGCCGTCAGTCTGCTTGGTCGATCGCACATCGTGGCTGCGTTCCGGGATCAATGCATGATGGCGCAGGAAATATTGCACCGTCAGATGGGGCACCGTGTCGGTCCAGACCGGGACAGGGCCGACCAGGATGACACGGGCGGCGCCGGCCTGTCTGAGGGCGGCAATCGTCGGGCGGAGATCGTCGGTGGTGGGTTCTCTGCTCCACGCCAGGTGCAGGAGCACGACATCGGGGTGCGAGTTGGCAACCGCAGCAACGATGTGGCGGTTGGTTTGAACACAAAACGGAATGACCTCGGCCTGCGCGGTGAAGAGCGGCGGGCAGGAATTGACGGTGAACTGGGCTAACCCGAATTGATCGCCCTGGACTTGGCGCAGCCCGGCGGCAAGCATGCCGGCGGTCGAATCGCCCCAGACGAAAACAAGCGGGCGCTTGCTGGCGTCGACGCAACTCGGATCAAACACGGGATCGGCGGAAGCGGAGATGTGGCATTCGCCGTATCTCAGGAAGTCCCTGGATACGATCATGGCGCCGGCTTCGCGAACGATCGCCGGAAGCCGAAAGGCAAAGCCGTCGACGATCGCCAACGCTCCCACCGATGCAACGGCCACCATCGATGCCGCAAGGACTGGCGCCACCCGCCACTGCCCGAACCTGATTGGGCGCTCGACGTAGCGATAGGTTGCCCAGGCCAGAATGAAGCTGGCCCCAACGGCCAGCCCGTTCTCGGCCAAGGTCAGGGGACGACCTTTGAAGCTCGCCGCAAAAACCAGGATCGGCCAATGCCAGAGGTAGAGCGGATAGCTGATCAGCCCGATCGCGACCGCGGTACGGGTCGAGAGAAATCGATTGCGACCTGACATGATGAGGGCGGCGGCTGCGGCGACCGGCGCCACCGCTGCGATCCCGGGGTAGGTCATGGAGGGCGAATAGAACGCGGTTACCGCCGCGATCACTGCGAGCGCGGACCATCCGAGAAGGTCGCGCGCCGCGGAGAATCCGTTGGGCAGGCAGACGGCCACCAATGCTCCGGCCGCGAGCTCCCACGCCCGCGTGAACGGCTGGTAGAATGCGGCTTCAGGGTTGGTTCGAACCACCAGGATATTTGCGACAAGCGATGCGATGAAGATAAGGGCAAGGGGAGCGGCGGCGGCGATCCGCCATCGCATCAGCGCCCACAGCAGCAAAGGCCAGACAAGATAGAACTGTTCCTCGATGCCGAGCGACCAGAGATGGAGCAGTGGTTTCGTTTGCGCGGCCGCATCGAAATAGCCACCCTCCGAATAGAACAGCAGGTTTGCCGAGAAACCCGCGCCTGCCGCAATCTCCTTTCCAAGGGCCACCAACTCGCTCGGCATCAGAAGTTGCCATCCGGCGATGAAGGCGGCGATCAAGACGACGATCAGGGCGGGAAAAATCCTGCGAATGCGACGCGCATAGAACGTCGCAAGGCTGAAGCTCCCGTTCTGAATGTCGCCATAGATGATCCCGGTGATCAGGTACCCGGAAATGACGAAGAAGATGTCGACCCCGACGAACCCCCCGGGAACATATTGCGGGAACGCGTGGCCGAGCACGACCAACGAGACGGCAACGGCCCGCAGGCCGTCGATATCCGGCCGATAATTCTTGTAGTTGTGCCCCATCGTCCTCTCGCGCCTGGTCTGTGTCTCTCCCTGAACCTGCCGAGGTTGTTTTGCAAGGGGAGCGGTGCCGGCCGGGGCGCTAGCTTTGACCGGGAGCGGACGGAAAGCCCTCCGAGGCGGTCCGCATCCGGTTGCGGCCGAGGAAGTAGACCGCGGTGGTCGCGATCAGCAGCGCCAGTCCGATCAGGATCGAGGTGAAGCCGATCGGGACCAGGATGAACGAAGCATTGCGCTCGGGATTGACGTACCAATGATGCAGCGAGGTGAGCAGGAAGGAGACGCCGGCAAAGCCGGCGCCGCCGCCGATCAGCAGCAGTGCCCACATCCGCCGCAGCTGGCTGAGCCGCTCGCGCGCAACGTCAGTGCGCGGCGCATGATGCTTGCCGAGGCGTCGCACCAGGCGGATTGCAAAGCCGATCGAGGAGAAGCCGATCAGCACGCTGGCCGAGCCGAGCAGCAGCCGCGTGGTCGAGCCGAGATCGGGGATGCGCTGGAGCGCGAGCAGCGGAAAATCGAACGCCGCGTGCAGCGCGACCGGCGCGACCAGCACCAGTGCCCAATTCGTCATGCGCGCCCAGTCGCGGTGACCCCGGTAGGCGCCGAGCGCGCCACCGGAGCGCGCGATCGCAAGGTAGGCGCCGGCGATGATGCCGAGCGCGCCGTGGAACGGCACCGTGAGCACGCTGCGCAACGCCGCGAGCGCACGCCACATGTCCTTGTGCTGGACCAGATAGGCGAGGTTCTCATAGGCGGCAAATCCAAGTCCGGCGGCCGCGCCATAGACCACCGTATCCATCGGATCGGCGAAGGCGCGGCGCCGCGTCGAGATCGCGACGATGACGAGCACCTTGACGATCTCCTCCGGTGCCGCGACTCCGAACGCTGCACGCACCGCCTGCGTCGCCCAGGGATTGTCGGGAATGGCGAGCAGTGCATTGAACGGAATTCGCGCCAGGCCGAGCAGCGAGATGCTGGCCGCGCCGAGCACGAAGGCGAGCCACACCTGAACCGGCGGTCCGGGGCGCTCGTCGGCGGCGATGACCAGCCACAACACCAGCAATGCGGGGGCAATGGCGGCGGCGCCGATGACGGTTGGAAGCGACTCAAGCAACAACATGAGCCGGACGGGCCCCTTTGATGGCACCAAGGCGATGCGTGCCGAAGAAATGGCAGCAAGTTCAGCGGATTGCAAATCGGTCTGATGCCGTTCTCGTGACCAATATGCCACGGTGCCTTACGAAAGCGGGTTGGAAGGGTGCCGTTGCGGGACCTTGATCAGCTAAGGGCCGAGGGCGGCTCCCGGACAGGTTCCTGACGGGCGGCAGGTCCATGGCGTTCCAGGCGCAGGAGCTTTGGTAGCCCGACGATGCCGGGATCGCGACCTGTGGGTCCGATCAGCTTTCGGCACCGCGTCCCTGTCGTTGGGCTATAATGCCGTGGGCAAGGCGACTGATCCGGTAAAAGCCAGAGATGCTTTCGATTGATTCTGCTGTGATCGTTCTTGCCGTGATCGCGCTGTTTGCGGCGTTCGTAAATGGCGCGCTTGGTTACGGGTTTTCCTCGCTCACGGTGCCGGTCGCACTCGTCTTCTACACCAACCGCGTCCTCAATCCCGCGGTGGTCATCGTCGAAGTCTTCGTCAATCTGTATGTCCTGTGCATCAACCTGAGCGGTGTTCCGGCCGTGTGGCGGCGCGTGCTGCCTATTCTCATCGGCATGCTGCCCGGCATCGCGGTCGGAGCGTTTGCGCTGACGTCGCTTCAGCCCGGCTGGACCAAGTTCGCCACCTACTCGATCATTCTGCCGCTCATTCTGCTGCAGGCGGCCGGTTGGCGGAGGCCGATCCAGTCGAAATGGCTGGTCGGTTTGCCTTTCGGAACGATGCTCGGGATATTGTACTCGGTCACGACCATTTCGGGCCCGCCGCTGGCGATCCTCTTCAACAATCAGGGTCTCGTCAAAGATGAGTTTCGGGCCGGTCTCGCACTGGTTCGGGTGACGGAGTCCAGCCTGACTGCAATCGCGTATTACAAGCTCGGTCTGTTCGTCGACGAGAGCCGGAGCATCCTGTTGGTGCTCGTTCCCTGCGTTGTCCTCGGCATACCGCTCGGTGCCTGGCTGATCCGGCGGCTGGACGCCGAGACGTTTCGCCGGATCTGCATGAGCTTTGATGCGTGGGTCGTGGGATTCGGCCTGTCGCGCGTATTGATCGAAGTGAAGCTGATGGAAAGCCCGTGGGCCTACAGCGTCATGGCCGGCACGATCCTGATCGACATCTGCTTGCTGTACGTCTTCTTCACCGCGAGGAGAAGCACCGTGCAGAGCTCGCACGCGTTGGCTTCGCTGAAGTCGGGCAACCGGGGCGGTCCGACCTGAAGGTGCTCTAACCTGCGAGCAGGCGCCGGCAGGTTTCGACAAATACCTCAGCACCCGTGACGATATCTGCGTCGTCGGTGTTCTCGCTCCAGTGATGGCTGATGCCCCCGATCGACGGCACGAACAGCATCGCCGCCGGCATGATGGTGGCGAGGACCTGGGCGTCATGGCCGGCGCCGCTCGGCATGCGGATCGATTTGCCGCCGGCGCAGGCTGCGCTCGCGGCTTCGATCGCATCCTGGAATGCGGGCGTCATCATCGCGGGCACCCCGGTGCGGATGCGCTCAACCTTCACGCCGCAACGGCCCTGAGCGGTGGCCTCGGCCGCCAGCCGATGCAGCTGCTCCTCGAGACGTGCGATCACCTCGGGATTGTCGTCACGAATCTGGAATAGCATCTCGGCGCCGCCTGGAATGATGCTCGGTGCGCCCGGGTCCAGCGTGATGCGGCCGGTGGTCCAAACCGTGCGCGGTCCCGACAGGGCAGGGAAGCTGTCGTCGATCGCGACGCAGAACCGCGCCAGCGCGAGGCCGGCGTCCCTGCGCACCGCCATCCGCGTGGTGCCGGCGTGGTTCTGCTCGCCGGTGAAGGTGATGCGATACTGCCAGATGCCGACGATCGAGGTGACGACGCCGATCTTGAGCCCGCTGCTTTCCAGCGTGTCGCCTTGCTCGATATGCGCTTCGAGATAGCCGATATGGCGGCCGGCCTCGGCGTTGAGGCGCGGGCGGCCGGCGAAGCCTGCCTCGCGCAATGCATCGCGCATGGTGCGATCGCTGGAGCGGTCGCGGGCTGCATCGATGTCGGCTTCGGTCACTGCAGCGACAAACGACCGGCTGCCGAGGAAACTGCCGAAATGCCCTTCCTCGTCGCACCACGCGGCGACCTCGACCGCGCCGTTCGCGTCCGGGTCGGTATTGATGACGCGCGCCGCCTCCAGCGCGTAGATCACGCCGAGCGGCCCATCGAGCCAGCCCGCATGGTTCTGGCTCTCCAGATGCGAGCCGGCGAGCAGCTTTGGACCTGCCTTCGCGCTGGAGCCGAGCACATTGCCGATGCCGTCGATCGTCGCGGTGAGATTGGCGTCCGGCAAACGCGCCGCGAGCCAGTCGAGCGAGCGCAGATGCGGCTCCGAGAATGTCGGCTTGTGCACGCCGGTCTTGTAGGCGCCAATCGCTCGGAGCGCGTTGAGATCGGCGAGCACGCGCTTGCCGTCGAAGCGACCGTTGATGCCTGGCATGATTGGACTCCGGATTGCGTCTTGATTTGCGCCCTGGCGCCTCATTCCCGTCTTGATGCCGTCGCGGTTGGATGCGACGGAACAATCAGGGCAAACGATTTCTTAGCGGTTCTGCTCTTAGGTCGCAGTACGAATAGCGTGAGAGTGTGATCATGTCTGCATTCCGGAACTGGGCTCGCAAGGCCGCTGTGCTGTTTCTTCCGATCGCGCTCGGCGCCTGCGCGCAGGTCTCGCAGCAATACAGCATGACCACGCCCCCGCCGGGGACAGGTCCGCTGGCCTGGGACGGTGCCGGACAGGACCCCAATCTCCCGCAGCCGCGGCGCCATGCGCGGAATGTGTCGCCCGCGGTGGCGGACACATCGCCTGCGCAACTGTCGGAAGCGGATGCCGACGACCGGCTGGCGCGCAAGCTCGTGATCTGCAGCACCTGCATCAAGCGGACGCCCGTGGCGGATCAGCCGAATAATCGTCAGGACGTCGCCAGCAATCACTAGCGGCTGGCGCTGAGCGCTGTTGCTGGACACCCAGCCGGCTCGCAGGCCTTAGTTAGGCCACGATGTCGGTCGATGCGCAGGCTCATGTCCATCCGAAGATTCATTGTTCCCGTCGTCGTCGTCGCGCTTGCCGCAGCAATCCTGATTCACGTCGGGGGCTCGCGTGCGCATGCGCATGTGCCGACGCATTGCGGCTTCTGGACCTCGATCGAGGCCGGATTGTCCTGCAGGTGATCTCCAGGTGTCCTTCCCAGTGACCTGCAAGCCGGGAAAAGCGTTCTGAACGCTTGCCCGTCCGGCCAATCGCCACTATACGTTCGCCCGTCGCGGCTTGAGAGCTGTGGCCAGTCCGGCGCATCTCACGTCTAACGTATTGATTTGCCGGGAGTTTTGCTCCCTTCGTCTATCGGTTAGGACGCCACCCTTTCACGGTGGAGAGAGCGGTTCGATTCCGCTAGGGAGCGCCATCACGGCCAAAGTGAAGACTCCACAAAATCAGGCGTTTAAGCGTCCAGATTAACATTTTCGGCGCATCATCCGGTCGATCTCGCGACGACAGTTCTATCAGCAACTACGTGAAGTGATCCCCAAGCGCGGGCGATCGCCGCGCTTGGGGCCGGAACGGTCCCGGGTGAACTGGCGCTTGTCTTTGCTCTGCCGTCAGACCAGCAATTGCCGCAACTGCTTCTTGGTTGGGGCTTACGATCGCGATTGGCGCTGCTCCGAGCATGACGGCAGGGCAGACCGATGACTTTTTCGGCCTGCTGCGCGACTGCGAGAATTGCTAGCTCAATTTCGCCTGGAAATAATCCACACGACGATCGGCCAGCTCGGCTCATTTCGTAACGCCAATTGGTAAATTGGATTGGACGGGTCGTCCGGGATGGGTTTCATCCGAAGCGGGGATGCCATCAATCCGATCACCTCGCGGTTGCCCCATCCTCCGCAAACGATCGACTCGGCGTTCGCCTTGTCAGATATCAGCCTTAGCGATTCCGGAGTGAAACGCCAAAAGTCCTTCGGCGCCGCGTGAATGCCATTGACGAAACATGTCGTGTGACAGACGTAGCCGCCCGGCTTCACAACTCTGATTGATTCAGAGAATGCTCTTTGAGGGTCTCCCTCGACGTGTTCGAGAACCTGGTCCGAGATACAGAAGTCAAAAGTGCCGCTCTCGAATGGCAAATCTATGAAGTTGGCATCAGGATAGCTGACCTCTGTGTATTTCGTTTTGGTCAGTCCCAGCTCAACGCCGAGTCCTTTCGATCCGGATATCGAGAGGCACGTTTTTTCGTTTCCGTCATATTCTGATAGAGCGCGATGGAGCGCTTTGTACATCGCGAGGCGCGTGATCCACCACGTCTTTGGACCAGGCGCGTCGAGAGCGTGTTCGTAAAGTTGCCGAATGGTGGTTGGCGAGAGACCGTCCATTGTTTTTCCCTTGAAGGTGGCACACTACCGTAGTGCAAATATCGAACTGAGCCCCAGCAAATGGAAATGAGATGTACGGCAGTCGCCCGCTCCCTTCAATTAAAGAGAAGAGCATATGCACCACGATCAATCCGATCAAGTGCGGCGTCTAGCGGTTCGAGACTTGCATCAATTGAGTTCGGTACCAAGAACGCATTCCTTATGAGTGACGATGTGAGGATCGCGCGAACGCTGGCGGGCATTTACGGCAACGACGACACCGCAGCACTTGGCAGCGGCCAGGCAGCCGCGCTGCGCTTGGTACAAACCATGCTGCAGATCAGCCAAGTCAGCCAGGATATCACTCGCGGAGTCCTAACCGACTTCGAAACCCGGATTTGCAACGGCGCTTCCGCCATGGACGCGCAGCCAAGACTGCAGGCCCAAACGCGCTCGGAAAGATTGCCGACAAACTTGCGCAGACGGCCGCCGACAATCTCCGGACGTAGGCGTTCGGTGGCTCGTCTGGTGATGACTTGCCGAGGTTCCTTGGCATTGGGTGCCGCCTGGAGCGGGCACGATCACAGTCAGGGGGCGCTTTGCCGTGCCGCGCTGGCAGATGTAGATGTGAACAATCCCGAGATCGCTGCAATCCGCGCTTCTTTGGCAACCCTTTGTAAAGCCAACGGCGATACGGCTGGGCCCGGGATGATGTGATGGCTCCAGGGACCAAGAAGCGCGAAGCGCGCAAATCGCTGCGGCAATCCGGCTGGATCACGCTCGATGGCGGGTTCGCAGCGCGGCCCTGCGTGGTCGAGGACATGTCCTCGTCGGGCGCCAAGATCACGGTCCAGGACAACAACACGCTGCCGGCAAAGCTGCGGCTGGCGTTCTCGCGCGACGCCCGCACCGGGCGCGCCTGCGAAGTGGTGTGGCGCGAGGGCAGGACGTTCGGCGTCAAGTTCGTGCGCTAGCCTGATCCGGTGGCGTGGGATAAAAGGCCGGATGCGCAAGACCTGCATTGCCATCATCGCCGTCCTGCTTCCCGCCGCCGCGTTGGCGCAGCAGGGCGACCGCCGCAATTTCCAGACGCCCGCTGACACCGGCAAAACCTTGCCGTCGAAATCCGCGACGCGGAGCAATCCATGCGCGTCGTACGGACCCGGCTTCGTCAAGGTGGAAGGCTCCGACACCTGCGTGAAGCTTGGTGGCGCCGTCAGCGTCGGTGGCGGGATGTCCAGCGGCGGGCGTTGAGCGGCTTGCCGCCCGCGCTCACGACATCGGCGGCGCGATGAACCGCACGAAAGCCGGCCGCCCCGCGATCTCACCGAACCAGCGTTCGAGATGGGGCAGCTTCGGCTTGGTGACGCCCTCGACGCCGAGCCAGCGCCGCGCAAAGGCGCCGAGCGCGATGTCAGCGATCGTGAACTGATCGCCCTCGATGAAGCGGCGCCTTGCGAGCTGGGCCTCGACGACGCGCCACACCACGCCCTCGGCATCGGCATCCTTCTGGATCTGCACCATGTCGCGCTTCTCCGGCGGCGTGCGCACCAGCCCCCAGAACACCGGCCGGTCGACCGGCTGCAGCGTCGACAGCGTCCAGTCGAGCCAGCGGTCGACGGCGGCGCGCGCCTTCGGCGCTTGTGGATAGAGCGACGCGCCATGACCATAGGCCATGCAGAGATAGCGCATCACCGAATTGGATTCCCACAGCACATAGTCGCCGTCGACCAGCGTCGGAACACGGCCATTCGGATTCATCGCGAGATAGTCGGGCTGATCGTTCTTGCCAAACTGCATGCCGGCGTCGATGCGCTGATAGGGGAGGTCGAGCTCGGCAAGACACCAGAGCACCTTCTGCACGTTGACCGAGTTGGCCCGACCCCAGATCGTCAGTTGCGGCTTGCTATCCATCACGCGTTTCTTCCCGCTGTTGTGCTTTGCGCGCGTTCATAGCTGAAGCGTCGGGGAAAAGCGCGGGGTGAATTGCACCGAGAGCAAAAAAAGAGGCTCCGCCGCATAGCGGCAGAGCCTTGCTGAAAGCTATGCGTCAAGACGCCGTCAGTGACCGAACAACAACCACAACACAATGATCACCGGGATCGGCACACCCAACAGCCAAAGCAAAATTCCTCTTCCCATCGTTGCCTCCTCGCATGCTTGTGAGGGAGCAACGTCAACGATCGCGTCGCGTTCCTCGCGATCGCCCGGCGCTTCAGCGAGGGCGAAACGCCGACAGGAACGTAGGTGCGGGCGCGGTGTTTACCAATGGCCGGTGTTCGGCATCGATGCCCACGGCTCGGCCGGAGCTTTCGGCTCGCCCTTTTGCAGGATCTCGATCGAGTGCAGGTCGGGCGAACGCACGAACGCCATGTTGCCGTCGCGCGGCGGACGATTGATGGTGACGCCCATCTTCCTCAGCTTCTCGCAGGTCGCGTAGATGTCGTCGACCTCGTAGGCGAGATGGCCGAAATGGCGGTCCTCGCCGTATTTCTCCTCATCCCAATTGTAGGTCAGCTCGACCAGCGGCGCGCCGCGGGTCTGCGGCAGGGACTTGAGCAGATGGAGGTCTTCCTCCGCGCAGAGAAACACCAGCGTGAAGCGGCCCTTTTCATTGTCGATGCGGCGCACTTCCTTCAGCCCCAGCGCGTCCTGATAGAATTTCATCGCGACATCGAGATTGCGGACGCGCAGCATGGTGTGCAGATAGCGCATTTTTTTATCCTCCTGCAGATTCAGAGATTTTGTTTGGGCTCGGGCGAGACGGGGCAAGGAATAGCAGCAAAACGCGACGCGGGGCAGGGGTTTGCGCGAGTTTTGCCGATCGCATTTCGCCTTTGCATGCTCACGCCTTCGCGAGCGCCGGCTCCCGTCGCGCCGCGCGATCACGCAGCCAAATATGGACGGGACGTGCCGGCGACACGCTTGCGCAGCAAGCGGATGCAAGAAAGCCCCGCCCAGCAAAATTTCTGGGACGGGGCTTGTGGTCGAGCCTTGGAGGCGCGGCCTCTATCGCACCGATTGCCGATCACGGCCAATCAAGGACGCGCGAGGTTGGACGGCCTCTAAAGCGCAAAACCCCGCGAGTGGGCTCGCGAGGTCTGATGCCGACCGGCCTTGGGGAGATCGTGCCGGCAACCGGGCATACAATGTCGCTGCGCGCGGAAGGTTCCTGGGTGCGGAAAATAGAAAGCCCCGCAGGCTGGATGCGGGGCTTTCCCAGCTGACGGGCTGGGGATCTCTCAGGGCGTGAGCCGTCAACTGTTGGAGACCAAACTTAAGGTTGAATTTGTAAAATGCAACAGCGCCGCGTAGACGGAGTATGTTCGTCCCACAGCGCTGCGCCGGATGCTGGGCCCTGAAATCCCCCAGCGCCCTTTATGTCTTCGCGCGGCGCGAAAGGTTCAAAAGAAAGACCCCGCGAGAGGGATTCGCGGGGGGCTTCCAAAGCCGACAAAGGCGGTGAGCTGTCGGCACCACTTGTTATGTGCATGTCGTTTCGGCCGACTGGTTCCTCGAATTGGCTGACCGGCGTCAGGAACGTCCGGGTTTCGGCTGCGGCTCGTATTCGTCGACCCGCTCGACGCGATAACCGGCAGGCAGGATCTGGCCACCCAGTTCGTCTGCGACGGGAACATCCTCGACAAAGCCGTCGATCAGCGCCGCCTCCCAAACTTCCTTCTCTGTCGCGAACGATCTTCCGAGCTGCGTGTTGCCGCGGAACAGGGCGTACGTGGGCGCCTCCACAAACCAAAACCCCGCCAGTTACCGAAGTAAGCTGACGGGGCTTGTTGAGCTGATATTTCCGGTGGATTTCTCCCTCGTTGTACCGCTCGGCAAACCAACGGCGGAACGAGAAACTCGTTCCTTCCTTTTTTGAAGGTCGCCACCTTTTTTTGAAGGTCACTTTTTTATGGTTGCAGCTCCCCGGACGTTCGGTCGTGGGAACCTACTTTTTTGCGTCGTCCCTTTTCGCCGCGCCCTTTGCCGTGTCCTTCGTCTCGGATTTGTTGGCCCGCTTCACGTCCATCGCGCCGCTCTGAGTGGCTCCGTTGGTGTTTTCAGGCCGTTCCATGCCGCTCTGCGGCGCGGGACCCGTATTCTGGGCAAAGGCCGCGCCGCATATCAGGGTGAGGACGGTGACCGCGATCAGCTTGCACATGGCTGCCTTCTGGCGTCACCAGGATGACCCGCGCGCAGTCGAGAGGTTCCTGTCGGCCGGCGCCGCTCTCACACCTTGATGTCGAGGATGGTCTCGACCGCTTCACGGTCGGCCTGGTTCTTCG
Source organism: Bradyrhizobium pachyrhizi (assembly GCF_001189245.1). GTDB lineage: Bacteria > Pseudomonadota > Alphaproteobacteria > Rhizobiales > Xanthobacteraceae > Bradyrhizobium > Bradyrhizobium pachyrhizi. The sequence goes on from NZ_LFIQ01000058.1 coordinate 58,315, forward strand.
CGGCGAAGACGTCCAGCACATCCTCATTGATGATGCGCGGCTGCTCCTTCGCCGTCTGGTCGACGACGAGCTGCACTCTGGCTTGCGTCACTTCGACAGGTACGGGGTATACGAGCATGGCTCTCTCCCTCCGGAGGACCGAACCTTGTCAGGGCTTTCTTAACGATTTGTAAGCGCCCAGGGCCCGTTCTTTGCCTCGATTCGGAAGGGCGGACGGTATCGGCCCCGCTCGCATGCCGGCCCGGTTGGAGCCATACTGCGGGCCGTCAGGACCGGGCGGCGCGATCGATGAAGAACGGGCTCTATTCGATCCACATCCATATGACCGACGGCGTGAAGGGCCGCGACAGCGGCATCCTGATCCTGCGCGACGGCCTTTTGATCGGCGGTGGGCCATATTTCTGGTCGATCGGGGCCTACACGGCCGGCGAGGGGACCTGGAAGGGACATCTCAGCACCAATCAACATTCGCCATTAGCCGATCCGTTCGCGCGGCCATTGTTCGCCGGACAGGAAGTGACGAGCGGGTTCTCCGGCACATTCAGCGGCGATGAGGCTGAGGCGTTCGGAACCGTGCTGGTTGGAACCCGCAGCCTGAGTTTCCGGGCGACCCTGAAATGGCTCGCCGATGCCTGAATGCGCGCGCGGCGCGAGGCTGTGGATGAGCGTGCAGCAAGAACCGTATTTTGTTGGATAATTGGGCCCGCTGGCGTTGTGGATTTGCTGCGGACAAGCAGGGGATATCACTGTGAATCCGATACGGCCGCCAATCGGGAGATCCCGGACGAGGCACTATCCGGCCACCGCTAACCCTACCTGGTTAGGTTAAGGGCAGCATGGTGTTGTCACCACCTGCGATTGCGATTGGGATGGCTGCGGGTGACAGCCATGATGCCATCGTTCCATAGTGCTGATCGACCGACCCACCGGCGCGTAATGGTGGTGGGGCTGCTGTTCTGCTCGGCTTTTGTCGCGATCAGCTTCTGGCTTCGGCCGCAGCCGGAGAGCGGCAAGGTGCTTGTGAAGTCGGACCGGCTGGTCCGGACCGCGGGAGAGGCCCGGAAGGCAAACTGAAGACGGCAAGCCGGGGGAGCGGCAAGTCGGGACGCGCCGCCGGCGCTCAGTCCGGCAGCTTCCCGTTCGGACGCTTGTGATACATCGCGATGCCGATGAAGCCGGCAAAGCCCATCACGTTAAGCAGCAGTTCCATCCATGCCGGCATCAATGCCAACCTCGTTCACCGCCAAGCTAATCTCTGAGGTTGTATTTTTGTTCCAGCGCTAACCGATGGTAGCTTTGCGCTATCGCATGGCTGGCGCGTTTTCGAGCGATCCGATCGGAACGGAAAACGCTCGAGGGAACGGGAACTGCGTTTGCGGCAACCATCGCAAAGCGGCACTGGCAATAGCCATAAGCCCGGAGCGCACCGCTCGGGGCTTTCTCACTTGCGCCTCATGGCGCAATCGCGGGCGCCCGGACCATGAACGCGATCGCCTGGTAGGTCATCAAGCGGTCTTGCGTTAAGCGGTCTTGCGTTGAAATCCACTCCAGGCATTGCCGAGCGTGTTGTCGTAATATTCCTGGCGATCGCGCTCGAATTTCTGCTGCGTCGCCCTGAAGCTGGCAACGCGTGCGACGATCTCCTCGCGCTCGCGCGCGACGCGGTCTTCCTGATCGGTCATGCCCATCCTCCTGGCCGTGGTCCTGTCCCGGGCGCATTGGCGTCGGCGAATTGGGCGTCAATGCGGAGCAGCCAGTGCAGGAATGTGATGATGCTGAGGCGGTGGAAGAGCGACCAGGCGGAGGCGCCGACGCAGCTGGTCGCAAGCCGATCGATCAAGGCACCCTAATCGCAGCCGATCGCTCGCGCAACGGTTGAGCTCGCAATCGGTCTGGCCGTGCTATAGTCGCTGCGGCCAACCGGATTGTTTTCAGTGATCGCAAAAGACTTGCGCAGCGGCGTCGAGCAGCTCGGCAACATGATTGCGGAGGCGTCGTCCATCGTGCCCTTCACCGGGGCGGGCATCTCCACCGAGTGCGGCATTCCCGATTTCCGCTCGCCCGGCGGGCTGTGGACCCGCAACCGACCGATTCCCTTCGACGAGTTCATCGCCAGCCAGGATGCGCGCGACGAGTCATGGCGGCGCCGCTTTGCGATGGAACAGACGTTTGCGGCGGCCAAACCCGGTCGCGGGCATCGCGCACTTGCGTCGCTTTACCGGGCCGGCAAGGTTCCCGGCATCATCACGCAAAACATCGACAACCTGCATCAGGCGTCGGGCTTCAAGGCCGACGACGTGATCGAGCTGCACGGCAACACGACCTATGGCCGCTGCATCGGCTGCGGCAAGGACTACGAGCTGTCGTGGGTGAAGCAGCAGTTGGACAAGACGGGCAGCGCCCCCGATTGCGCGGACTGCGGCGATCCGGTGAAGACCGCGACGATCTCGTTCGGGCAATCGATGCCTGAGGATGCGATGCGCCGCGCGGCGGAACTCTCCCGGCACTGCGACCTGTTTCTGGCGATCGGCTCATCGCTTGTGGTGTGGCCCGCCGCGGGCTTTCCGATGATGGCGAAGGAGAGCGGCGCGCGGCTCGTGATCATCAACAACGAGCCCACCGATCAGGACGACCTCGCCGATCTGGTGATCCGCCACGACATCGGCGACACGCTTGGTCCTTTCGTAGGAAATTGATGCCCAATTGATTCGCGGCTGTGCAAGTCTGTTCATAGTTCCCGCAAGAATCGTTTTTTAGCTATGCCCGGCAAGCGGGAGTGTTATCTTTTGGTTGAGAGATTCGCGCCGCGTCCAAATCAGTCCGAGTGAGTTGGTCATGGAGAGCAGCGTGTACAGGGTGCGCCGCAACGACGGCGATCTGCATTTGATGTGTGGGGTCCGGGGTCATGGGGTCGGACGGATTTGAGTCCAAGAAGCTCGGCGGACCGCCGATGGGCGGAGTTGGGCAAAGCAGGATTGGTCAAGGCGAGTATGGAAGCGCGCCACGCGATCCGGCGATGGATGCTTTCTCAGGCCTCGGTGACACAGCGGCCAACCTCGTCGAAGTTTCCGGCGTCATCAAATGGTTCGACGCCTCGAAGGGATACGGCTTCATCGTCCCCGACAATGGCTGGCCCGACATCCTGCTGCACGTGACCGTGCTGCGGCGCGACGGCTATCAGACCGCTTATGAAGGCGCGCGGCTGGTCGTCGAATGCGTGCAGCGCGCGAAGGGCTACCAGGCTTTCCGCATCGTCTCGATGGACGAATCGACCGCAATCCATCCGGCGCAGATGCTGCCGCCACGCACCCATGTCACGGTGACCGCGACCAGCGGGCTCGAGCGCGCGCAGGTCAAGTGGTTCAACCGGCTGCGCGGCTTCGGCTTCGTGACTTGCGGCGAGGGCACGCCCGACATCTTCGTGCATATGGAGACGCTGCGTCGCTTCGGTATGACCGAACTACGCCCCGGCCAATATGTGCTGGTGCGGTTTGGGCCCGGCTCCAAGGGCATGATGGCCGCCGAGATCCACCCGGAGACCGGTCCGTCGGCGCTGTCGTCGCACTGATCCGGGTCTGATACTCCCTGACGGAAACGTGAGCCGCCGGCGAGCCGTCTCGGCTCTGGCATTTGCCGCAATCGTCGGGTTAGGGTCCGCCGGAAAATCTTCCCGGTGTGAGTATTTGCCGATGAATTTCGTTCGCATTGTTGGGTGCCATCGTTCGTGGTTGATGGCCTGCCTCGTGATCATGTTTGGTGCACTGCTGGCGCCGGCCGCGCAGGCCGCCAGCGTCCAGCCGCTCGAGATCGTCACCAAGTCCGGCGTGCACGTCTTCTCGGTCGAAATGGCGACCACCGAACAGGAGAAGGAGACCGGCCTGATGTACCGGAAGGAGCTCGCGGACGGCAAAGGCATGCTGTTCGACTTCTCGCCGGAGCAGGAAGTGTCGATGTGGATGAAGAACACCTACATCTCGCTCGACATGATCTTCATCCGCGCCGACGGGCGCATCCTGCGGATCGCCGAAAACACCGAGCCGCTCTCGACCAGGATCATTCCGTCGCGCGGGCTCGCCAAGGGCGTGCTCGAGGTGATTGCCGGGACCGCGCAGAAATACGGTATTCAGCCCGGCGACCGGGTTGCCCATCCATTGTTCGGCGGCCGTTAGCGTCCGGTTTTGACGCGATTTCCGGACGGAAAGAGGTGCCCGGATTCGCCGCACGAAGCCCCCATCCGTGCCTTGCTGGGGCTGGCTGAAGCGTGTATCCACGGGGCTTCTCGGAAATGTCGGGGTATAGCGCAGCCTGGTAGCGCGGCAGTTTTGGGTACTGCAGGTCGTTGGTTCGAATCCAGCTGCCCCGACCATCCAAATCAAAGACTTAACAGAGACGCTCCGCCGGCAGATGAAGCTGACGCGATGTTTATCGGCGCGTGCTCGGCATTCGTGTCTGACCTGGACCACACATCGCGGTCAGTTGGCTCCCTGAAATAGCAAGCGCCGGACCCAAGCCCCCGCGCTCCACTGCCTGACCGGATCAACGAGCCGGCGGGTTGTAGCGGTCCAGGATCACGGTTCTCGAGCCGCTCTCCGGCGGTCGCGAGATGGGGTCGTCGAATTTGTGATAGCGGTCGAACTGCTGCTGCTCATCGCGCAGATGTGGCGCATCGGCGGACGAGTAGGCTCTATTTGCACCGTTCCAGTGATCAAATCCCGACACGACGCAACCCCGTCTTGGTTCAGATGCTGGTTGGTTAGCATCGTTGTGGGGGTATCTCTGTATCGGCGTGGCAACACCACCAGCAATCCGCGCGACATGAGCACACGTATTGTTTCTGCGGCTCTCTGTGCGTGAACAGCTCTGGCACGGGCAACCAGGCTTCGGCCGAGATTGTCTCGCCTAATGCAACAACGCCGCCTGGACGGAATATGCTCGTCCAGACGGCGCCGTCGAAATACTGGGCCCTGAAATCCCCAGTGCCAATGGGTCGTGCGGGCGGGGGATAGGTTCAACGTTGCGCCGCCTTGCCGCAGTCCAGGGCACAACATCGTGAGCTGCGATCTCGAGCGGATGTGGCTTGCCGATAACGCGCGCGCGCTGGCAGGGTAGTTCGGCCCGACAAGACCAATCCGCGAGAAAGCACCATGGCGCGCAGACTGATCGATATCTCCGTTCCCTTGCAAAACGACGTTCCAGCCGATCCGCCCGGCAACCATCCGACGATCCAGTATATAGATCACCAGCAGGGGCTGCCGCGCATGCTGCAGTTCTTCGATGGACTGAAGGCGGAGGACTTGCCCGACGGACAGGGCTGGGCCGTCGAGCAGGTCTCGCTCTCCACCCACAATGGCACGCATCTCGATGCGCCCTGGCATTTCCATCCGACCATGAACCGCGGCGAGCGGTCCTGGACCATTGACGAGGTGCCGCTGGAATGGTGCTTCCAGCCGGGCGTGAAGCTGGACTTCCGCCATCTGCCTGACGGTTATGTCGCGACCGCCAAGGATGTCGAAGCCGAGCTGAAGCGCATCGGCCACACGCTGTCACCGCTCGAGATCGTCGTCGTCAACACCAGCGCGGGCGCGAAATATGGCCAGCCCGACTACGTCAATTCGGGCTGCGGCATGGGCTACGAGGCGACGATGTATCTGCTCGAGCGCGGCGTGCGGCTGACCGGCATCGACGGCTGGAGCTGGGACGCGCCATTCGTCTTCACCGCGAAGAGATACGCCGAGACCAGGGACGCCAGCCTGATCTGGGAAGGCCACAAGGCCGGGCGGCACATCGGTTACTGTCACATCGAGAAGCTGCACAATCTGGAGCTCTTGCCGTCGACCGGGTTCATGGTGTCGTGCTTCCCAGTGAAGATCGAGCGCGCGTCGGCGGGGTGGACGAGGGCGGTGGCGATCCTCGACGGCTAGCCGCGCCTGGGTTCTGTCCGGCCAGCTTCGGGAACCGGTGGACAGGCTGTGCATTACTGCCGGTTGTTGCGGCACAGCTACAGCTTGAGGCAGCCAAATCTGTTCTTATGCACGTAGTAGATGCATTGGGTGATCGGGCCGTCGGCTCGTCCTCGCGTCCCGATTTCGGAAGCGTTCTCTCCCGTGACTAGAGCCCCGGCGTCTCCCGGGGCTCTTTCTTGAGTGCCGCAGCTGAGGCTGGCCGCAAAAGAAAATCAGGTGCGCCGCGATCGACGCACCTGATCATTATCTTCAATATCGCTTGTGTCGGCCGGGCGGTTGTTACCACCGGCAAACGCGAACGCCACGCGGGGTCCACCAGCAACGGGGACCGGCATAACCACCGTAGTAGCCATAGCCGCGGCCATAGCCCCATCCGCGACCGCGGCCCCAGCCGCCACGATAGCCCCAGCCACCGCCACGTCCGCGCCAGGCTTGCGCAGGCGCTGTCGTGACGCCGACCAGGATGGCGGAGGTGCTTGCGACATAGACGAACAACAAAGCGACTGCTGCTAGGCAACGAGTCAGGATATTGTAGCGTTTAGTCATTCTGAAGATCTCCAGTCCACTTCCAAACATCTGAACTGATGCTGGCTGTCTCGCTTAGACGCGCAAGACCGGCATTCGGTTCGAGCATGCTAAGACGATATTTTCACTAAGGTTCTTGCGAGCTTTAACGACTCTATTGAGACCAACAGGTAAGGTCAAGTTACAGTCCCGCCTGCAAAGGATGCTGTCGTTGCTGCGCTCATCTTGTCGTTCATCCGCCGTTCATTCTGTTCATCTTGCGTTGCGCCGATTTGATTTGTGCATCGCAGAAGCAGAGATTTGAGAACCTCGGAAATTGCCGGCGAGAACTTGAAGTCGACACGATCCTGTTCTCTCAGCGTTGCAGTATCCTTCCCAAAGAGTGCCCATGCCGAAACAACACACTTACGTCCTTGGTCTCAACGTCTACGACCATGACGTCAGCGCCTGCCTGCTGCGTGACGGCGCGATCGCCTACGCGATCTCCAAGGAGCGCATCACCCGCGAGAAGCACGCCTCCGGCTTCTACAAGGAAGTCGTCGACTACTGCCTGTCAGCCGAGGGCATCACCCTCGACGATGTCGATCTCGTGGTGCGCAACAGCTACATCCTGCCGGTGCCCGAGATGGAGGAGCGGATGCTCCACCAGGATATGCCGGGCTTCCTGCCGATCGCCGAACGCAACGAGGCAATCAAGCACCCGCTGTTTCGTTCCAAATCCGACAAGGTGGTGTCGATCTCGCACCACCTCGCGCATGCCTACAGCGCGTTCGCGGTGTCGCCATTCAAGGACGGCGTCGTGATGATCGTCGATGGCGTCGGCAACTATCAGGTCGACGCGATGGAGTCCTATCCGCAGGACGGGGCATCGCCGCTGGCCCGCGAGTCCGAGAGTTACTACAGGTTCGACGACACCAGGCTCGAATGCCTGAAGAAGGTCTTCATGGAGCCGGCGCGCGGGCTCTTGTCGGACGAGTTCTACAACATGCCGGGGCTGGGGGCGCTGTACAGCCGGGTCTCGACCTATGTATTCGGCGACTGGAACAAGTGCGGCGAGCTGATGGGGCTGGCGCCCTATGGCCGCCATGAGCAGGTCGGCCATCTGCTCGAGATGAAGGACGGCAAGCTGCACGTGCCGTTCTGGGGCGCCGAGAACCAGCAGCCCTTCGTGCTCGACAGCGGCAGCTGGGACAAAAGCCCGACGATGCGGCACTGGGAGGACATCGCCTGGCGGGTGCAGGACGACACCGAGAACGTGCTGCTGGCGCGGGCGCGCTGGCTGCGCGAGACCACGGGTGCGAAAAATCTCTGCATCGCCGGCGGCGTCGCGCTGAACTGCGTGGCCAACGGGCGCATCGCGCGCGAGTCGGGTTTCGAAAACATCTGGATCCAGCCCGCCGCCGGCGACGACGGGATCGCCATCGGTTGCGCCTATTACGGCTGGCTCGAGGTGCTCAAGCAGCGCCGCTCGTTCGTGATGGACCACGCCTATGTCGGGCGGCGCTACAGCGAGGCCGAGGTGGCCGCTGCGCTGCAAAGCTTCCTGGTGCGCATCCAGATCGACGCCAAGCGCAGCGACAATATCTGCCGCGACACCGCAAAGCTGCTCGCCGACCAGCGCGTGATCGGCTGGTTTCAGGACCGTTCCGAGTTCGGTCCGCGCGCGCTCGGCAACCGCAGCCTGATCGCCGATCCGCGCAAGGCCGAGATGAAGGACATCCTCAACAGCCGGGTCAAGCACCGCCAGGCCTTCCGGCCGTTCGCGCCGATCGTGCTGGCCGAGCGCATGAAGGAGATCTTCGAAGGCGAGGAGGACTCGCCCTACATGCTGATCGCAAAGCCGGTGCGGCCGGAATGGCGCGACAGGATCCCGGCGATCGTGCATGTCGACGGTTCGGCGCGGGTGCAGAGCGTGCGGGAACAGACCAACCCGATGCTCTATCGCCTGCTGAAGGAGTTCGAGGCGCTGACCGGCGTGCCGGTCCTGATCAACACCTCGTTCAACGTCAAGGGCGAGCCGATCATCGAGACGCCGCAGGACGCGGTGAGCTGCTTCCTCACCACCGGGATCGACAACCTCGTGATGCATGACACGCTGGTGTCGAAGACCGCCATGCACAAGGTGGTCACGCCCGTGATGACGACGTTCGGCGACGTCGCCACCATCGTCTCCTCGACCACGCAGGACACCAGTCGCGGCGGCTAGAGCATGGCCCGAAAAAGTGCGAAGCGGTTCTTCCCGCGACAGACGCGAAGCGTTCGCGCGGCCTTGCTCAAAAAATAAAGGACTTACGCCGCCTTCGCCGGCGCCGTGGGTTTTGCCGCCGGCGGCTTGACCGGCTTGTCCTGCCGCTTCGACCACGAGATGTAATAGGCCACGATCGTCATGATCGCGATGCCGGAGATGCTGACGAAGATCTGCGCGAACAGCGAGCCCGAGCTCATCGAGAGCTCGAAATGTCCGACAAAGGACAGGAACACGCCGACGCAGAACACCGCCAGCGACTGCTGGCCGCAGACGATCAAGGGATCGAACACCTTCCACTCCAGCGCCGCCCAGTCCTTCGGGATGAAGCGGATCACCAGCACCGTGATCACCACGAAGTGCAGGAAGCGATACGGCGCGAGGTTGGTCTTGTCGTTCGGGTTGAAGGCCGAATAGAGCCAGTCCGGGAACATGGCGCCGAAGTCCGGGAAGCGCCCGGCCATCGTCATGATCAGCGCGAAGATCATATAGGCGATGCAGAACCACAACGTGTAGCGCGAGTTGATGATGCGCATGTTGTTGCGGGCGCCGCCCATCGCGCACCACGAGCCGAACACGAACAGCACCTGCCAGGCGAACGGATTGAAGTACCAGCTGCCGGCCGGGTAGGCCGGCAGGTTCCAGCCCTGGTGGCGCGACACCAGCCACAGCACGAGCGAGGCCGCCATGGTCCAGTTCGGCCGCCGCAGCATGAACCACAGCACCGGCGGGAACAGGCCCATCAGCACGATATAGAGCGGCAGCACGTCGAGATTGACCGGCTTGAATTTCAGGAACAGGCCCTGGCGCAGCGTCTCGGTGGCGTTGTCGACGAGGCCGGCGACGTTGAACTCGTTGATGATCTCGGAATCGCCGAAGCGCAGCGCCAGATAGCTGATCGAGGCGATGTAGATCACGAACAGGATGATGTGGGCGACGTAGAGCTGCCAGACCCGCTTGGTCAGCCGGGTGGCGCCGACGATGAAGCCGCGTTCCAGCATCATGCGGGCATAGACGAACGAGGCGGTGTAGCCGGAGATGAAGACGAACAGGTCAGCGGCGTCGCTGAAGCCGTAATTCCGCGTCGTGATCCAGTTCACGACGTTGTCGGGGATGTGATCGAGGTAGATCGCCCAGTTCGCGACCCCGCGGAACAGGTCGAGCCGGAGGTCACGTCCTTTTTCGGGCAGGGTAGCGTGGATTTCCATGGCGCGCCGTTTCCTCGAGGTGATGCTTGTCGAGAAGATCGCGCCGCGGGCCCGGGGGGACTCCTAAGGGAAGCCTCCCGAGGCCAGATTGTCACAGCGCGGTAGAATGACTATACCGGTCCGGCGAAGGCTGCCTCCGAGATCGAGGAATCACCGATCAGATCGTTGATAGGTGTCTCTATACTATCCCGGCGGTCTCCTTCAAATCGCTTCCATGTCGCACATCCCACGGGGCCGACCATCCATGACCGCACGCATTTTTAAGCCCGCCAAAAACGCGATGCAATCGGGACGTGCCAAGACCAAAGAGTGGCAACTGGACTACGAGCCGGAGCAGCCGCGCTCCGTGGAGCCCTTGATGGGCTGGACCTCGTCCACCGACATGAAGCAGCAGCTGACGCTGCAGTTCGAGACCAAGGAAGAGGCGGTCGCCTATTGCGAGCGCAAGGGCATCGCCTACCAGGTGATCGAGCCGAAGGATTCGGCGCATCGCCAGATCGCCTATGCCGACAATTTCGCGTTCCGCCGCTGGGAGCCTTGGACCCACTAGGTTAGACGCACTGGTCTGGACTAGCGCCCGGATCAGCTCGCCGCAGGCGCAGCGAGGGCGCCCGGGATCGGCAGCGGCGCGTCCTTGGAGACGCCGAGCACCGGAAAGCTTCTGATCTTACGCACATTGGGCAGGCCGGCGAATTGCAGCAGCTGCTGGCGCATGTCGTCGACGCTGGGTGCGACGCATCTCAGCATGAAGTCGGCATCGCCAGAGATCCGCCAGCATTGCAGGAAGCGCGGCACGGCCGCCACATCAGCCTCGAACGCCTCGATCGCGCTCAGGGTCTGGCTGTCGAGCTGGATCAGCACGAAGGTCGTCACCTCGTAGCCGAGCAGCCGTTCGTCCAGCGTGGCGCGGATCGCCTGGATCACGCCGCGGCTGCGCAGGGCGCGAACCCGGCGCAGGCAGGGCGGGGCGGTGATGCCGACCCGTTCGGCAAGCTCGTTGATCCTGATCCGGCCGTCCTGTTGCAACTCGGACAGGATCCGCAGATCGATGTCATCGAGCTGTGGGCGCTCGGTCACGGTCACGAGCCCGCCACGGCGGCGCGCCGGCTGTCGCTGCCGTAGCTCGCCTGGCCGATCGCGGCCTGCGGCGCGACACCCGACAGCACCAGCTTCTCATGTGCCGCGATGATGGCGTCGCGGGTCAGCCGGCCGCCGGGGCGGTACCAGGTGCACAGCCCGGTGAGCAGCGCCAGGATCGCGAAGGTCGCGACCTGGATGTCGACCACCTCGAACACGCCGTCCGACACTCCATCGGTGAGGATCTGCGCCAGCCGCTGCTCGTAGGCGCCGCGCAGCGCCACCACCGCGTCGTAGTTCTTCGCATCGAGGCTGCGCAGCTCGGAATTGGCGATGAAGACCTCGCGCTTGCGGGTCATGTGATAGGTGACGTGGAAGGCCACGAAGGCGCGCAGCTTCTCGACCGGATCGGCCTTGCCCTCCAGCGCAAGGTCAAGCTCGCGCAGCAAATCGTTGATATGGTCCTGGACCAGATCGAACAGCAGGTCCTGCTTGGTTGAGATATGGTTGTAGAGTGAGCCCGCCTGGATGCCGACCTCGGCGGCAAGCTGGCGCAGGCTCATGGCCTCGTAGCCGTGTTCGAAGATCAGGCGCACGCCGGCCTTGCGGATCGCCTCCAGCGTGGTGGGACCGTGTGAGCCGATCGTGCGTGCCATCGGGGCCTCGGAGGGTGTTGGCTTGCCAGGGAGAACCAGGAAACAAGCGAACGACCGTATGTATATCGCATGAAATCCCAGTGAATTCAATGAACTGCGGATTTCGCGCCCAAACCTTAGCACGATTGCTTGCGAAGCCAAGAAAAAAACGTATGATCGTTTAATTGCAAGATGAATCTCACGGGAGGGATCATGGCCTCGAACCAGGCGGCAATCTTCAATTTCGACCTTGGCGAGACCGCGGATGCGATCCGCGAGACGGTGCATGATTTCTCGACCAACGAGATCGCGCCGCGCGCCGCCGAGATCGACCGCAGCAACCAGTTTCCGCGCGACCTCTGGCCCAGGATCGGCGCGCTCGGCCTGCACGGCATCACCGTCGAGGAGGAGTATGGCGGCTCGGGCCTCGGCTATCTCGAGCACTGCATCGCGGTCGAGGAGATCTCGCGGGCGTCGGCCTCGGTCGGCCTGTCCTACGGCGCGCATTCCAACCTTTGCGTCAACCAGATCCGCCGCAACGGCAACGAGGCGCAGAAGCGCAAATACCTGCCGAAGCTGATCTCCGGCGAGCATGTCGGCTCGCTTGCGATGTCGGAGCCGCAGGCTGGCTCGGACGTGGTCTCGATGAAGACCCGCGCCGACAAGAAGGGCGACCGCTTCGTGCTGAACGGCAACAAGATGTGGATCACCAACGGCCCGGTCGCCGATACGCTGGTGGTCTACGCGAAGACCGATCCGAATGCCGGCCCGCGTGGCATCACCGCCTTCATCATCGAAAAGGGCATGAAGGGATTTTCCACCGCGCAGAAGCTCGACAAGCTCGGCATGCGCGGCTCCGACACCTGCGAGCTGGTGTTCGAGGATTGCGAGGTGCCGGAGGAGAACGTGCTCTCCGAGGTCGGCCGCGGCGTCAACGTGCTGATGAGTGGTCTCGACTATGAGCGCGCGGTGCTGGCGGCGGGGCCGATCGGCATCATGCAGGCCTGCATGGACGTGGTGCTGCCCTACGTGCACGAGCGTAAGCAGTTCGGCGAGCCGATCGGCTCGTTCCAGCTGGTGCAGGGCAAGGTCGCCGACATGTACACCACGATGAACGCCTCGCGCGCCTATGTTTATGCCGTGGCGAAGGCCTGCGACCGCGGCGAGACCACGCGCGAGGACGCCGCCGGCGCCATCCTCTATGCCGCGGAGAAGGCCACCCAGTGCGCGCTGGATGCGATCCAGCTCTTGGGCGGCAACGGCTACATCAACGATTATCCGACCGGCCGCTTGCTGCGCGACGCAAAGCTCTACGAGATCGGCGCCGGCACCAGCGAGATCCGCCGCATGCTGATCGGCCGCGAGCTGTTCGCCAAGACAGCCTGATATCTTCTCCCTCGCCCCGCGTTTGCGGGGAGAGGGGCGGGGTGCGGGGCTGTCACCGCATCAATGGTGGCAGTTGTGTTCATCCCGGCACGATGATTGACCTTGAACCCCACCGATACTCCAACGAAACGTGCAACACCGATGCCGCTTCATTCGACGATCGATCCCACATCTTCTGAATTCGCCCGCAACGCCGAGGTGATGCGCGGCCTGGTCGCGGAGCTCCGCGGCAAGCTCAACCAGGTGGCCGGCGGCGGCGGCGAGACCTCGCGCAAGCGGCACACCTCGCGCGGCAAGATGCTGGCGCGCGACCGCGTCGATCTCCTGGTCGATCCCGGCACCGCATTCCTCGAGCTGTCGCCGCTCGCCGCCAACGGGCTCTATGGTGGTGACGTGCATTCGGCCAGCGTCATCACCGGCGTCGGGCGCATCTCGGGGCGCGAATGCATCATCGTCGCCAACGACGCCACCATCAAAGGCGGCACCTATTACCCGATGACGGTGAAGAAGCATCTGCGCGCCCAGGACATCGCGCGGCAGAACAATCTGCCCTGCGTCTACCTGGTGGATTCCGGCGGCGCCTTCCTGCCGCTGCAGGACGAGATCTTTCCCGACGAGCGGCATTTCGGCCGCATCTTCTACAATCAGGCCCAGATGTCGTCGCAGGGAATCCCGCAGATCGCGATCGTGATGGGCTCCTGCACCGCGGGCGGCGCCTATGTGCCGGCGATGTCCGACGAGAGCATCATCGTGCGGAATCAGGGCACGATCTTCCTCGGCGGTCCGCCGCTGGTGAAGGCGGCGACCGGCGAGGTCGTCACCGCCGAAGAGCTCGGCGGCGCCGATGTCCACTCCCGCCAGTCCGGCGTGACCGATCATTATGCGCAGAACGACGCCCACGCGATCGGGATCGCGCGCCGCGTCGTCGGCACGCTGAAGCAGCCGGTGAAGGCGCAGCTCAACATGCGTCCCCCGCAAGAGCCGCTGTTTCCGGCCGAGGAGATCTACGGCGTGGTCTCCGCCGACGGCAGAAAACCGTTCGACGTGCACGACATCATCGCGCGGATCGTCGACGGCTCCGAATTCGACGAGTTCAAGAAGCTCTACGGCACCACGCTGATCTGCGGCTTCGCCCATATCTTTGGCTATCCGGTCGGCATCATCGCCAACAACGGCATCCTGTTCAGCGAGAGCTCGCTGAAGGGCGCGCATTTCATCGAGCTGTGCTGCCAGCGCGGCATTCCCTTGGTGTTCCTGCAGAACATCACCGGCTTCATGGTCGGCAAGAAGTACGAGGCCGGCGGCATCGCGCGCGACGGCGCCAAGCTGGTGACGGCGGTCGCGACCGCCGGGGTGCCGAAATTCACGGTCGTGATCGGCGGCTCCTACGGCGCCGGCAATTACGGCATGTGCGGCCGCGCCTACAGCCCGCGCTTCCTCTGGCTGTGGCCGAATGCGCGCATCTCGGTGATGGGCGGCGAGCAGGCCTCGATGGTGCTGAGCCAGGTGCGACGCGACGGCATCGAGGCCAAGGGCGAGAGCTGGTCGGCGGAAGAGGAAGACAAATTCCGCGAGCCGATCCGCGCGCAATACGAGAAGCAGGGCAATCCCTATTACGCCACGGCGCGGCTGTGGGATGACGGCGTGATCGATCCGGCCGATACCCGCCTCGTGCTCGGGCTTGGCCTGTCGGCGGCGGCAAACGCGCCGATCGAACCCACGAAATTCGGCCTGTTCAGGATGTGACCATGGACCGCTCAAAACTCACCCGGCGTTTCCGCACGCTTCTGATCGCCAACCGCGGCGAGATCGCCTGCCGCGTCATCCGCTCGGCGCGCGCCATGGGGCTGCGCACCGTCGCGGTTTATTCCGAGGCCGACGGCGACGCGATGCATGTCGCGCTTGCCGACGAGGCGGTGCTGCTCGGTCCTGCCCGGGCGCGCGACAGCTATCTCAACATCGAGCGCGTCATCGCCGCCGCCAAGGAGACCGGCGCCGAGGCGGTGCATCCCGGCTACGGCTTCCTGTCTGAAAATGCCGAGTTCGCACAGGCCTGCCTCGAGGCCGGTCTGGTGTTCGTCGGTCCGACCGCCGAGATGATGACGGCGATGGGCTCGAAATCCGGCTCGAAGGCGCTGATGGAGAAGGCCGGCGTGCCCTTGGTGCCGGGCTATCACGGCGAGGCCCAGGACGAGGCAACGCTGGCCGAAGCGGCCAACCGGATCGGCTTCCCCGTGCTGGTGAAGGCGTCCGCCGGCGGCGGCGGCCGCGGCATGCGCGTGGTCAATTCGGCGGCTGAGCTCACGGCCGCGATCACCAGCGCCAAGCGCGAGGCCAAGGCGGCATTCGGCGACGACCGCATGCTGATCGAGAAATACGTGCAGAACCCGCGCCACATCGAGGTCCAGATCATCGGCGACAGCCACGGCAATCTGCTCTCGCTGTGGGAGCGCGAATGCACGCTGCAGCGCCGCCACCAGAAGGTGATCGAGGAGGCGCCGTCGCCGACGCTGAACGCCGCGCAGCGCGAGACGGTTTGCGAGGCTGCCCGCAAGGCCGCCGGCGCGGTCAACTATATCGGCGCCGGCACCATCGAGTTCGTCTCCGACGGCAAGGACGTGTTCTTCATCGAGATGAACACCCGACTGCAGGTCGAGCACCCCGTCACCGAGCTGATCACCGGCGTCGATCTCGTCGAATGGCAGCTCCGCGTCGCTTTCGGCGAGGCGCTGCCGCAGAAGCAGGACCAGATCAAGCTGAACGGCCATGCCATCGAGGCTCGCGTCTACGCCGAAAATCCGCAGAAGAACTTCATGCCCTCGGTCGGCCGCATCAAGACCTGGCGGACGCCGCCGGAAGGCGACGGCCTGCGCATCGATGCCGGCTATCGCAGCGGCGATAACGTATCGCCTTACTATGACGCGATGCTCGCCAAGGTGATCGCCTGGGCGCCGACGCGCGAGGGCGCGATCGACAAGCTCAATCGCGGGCTGCAGGAAACCGATGTCCGCGGCATCGTCACCAATATCCCGTTCCTGTCGGCGCTGGTGACGCATCCGGACACGCGAGCCAATGCGATCGACACCGGCTTCATCGAGCGTGAGCTGAAGAACCTGACATCGGGTACCGGCACGGCCGGCGAGTTCGAGCTCTGCGCGGCGGTCGCCGCGATCGTCAACGACGAGCAGAAGGCGGCGCAGCGCGAGGCCAACTCGCCGTGGCAGGCGTTCGGCTGGATGCCAGTCGGCCGCCGTCAGCGGGTGTTTTCGTTCCGGCAGGGCCATGAGCCCGCCCAGACCATCACGCTGCACTATGGCAACGGACCGTCGACGCTCTCCGTCGGCGGGCGCGAACTCGTCTTCGCCATCTCGTCAGCCGGCGATGACGGCTTCGACCTGACGCTTGGCGGCCTCAAGTCGCGTATTGCCGCGGTCATCGAGGGCCACGAGCTTTACTTGCGCACCCGCAACGGCCGCTTCGACCTGCACTGGGTCGATCCGTTCGGCGGTGAGAGCGAGGAACAGGTCGGCGAGGACAAGATCGTGGCGCCATTGCCGGGCACTGTGGTCGCGCTGCTGGCCGAGGAGGGCGCGACGCTCGAGAAGGGCGCCCCGATCCTCACCCTGGAAGTGATGAAGATGGAGCAGACCCTGCGCGCGCCCTATGCCGGGGTGCTGAAGAAGCTCAAATGCAAGATCGGCGACATCGTCGGCGAGGGCGTCGAGCTTGCCGAAGTCGAACCTGCGGCCGCGTTATGAGCGATCAGATCCAACTCGTCGAGATGGGGCCGCGCGACGGCCTGCAGAACGAGAAGACGCCGGTCAGCGTCGAGGCGCGCATCGCCTTCGTCGTGGCGCTTGTGGCGGCCGGGCTCAATACCGTCGAGGTCGGCGCCTTCGTGTCGCCGAAGGCGATCCCGCAGATGGCGAGCTCCGACCACGTGCTGCGCGGCGTCAGCCACATAAAGGGCGCCGAATTCCACGTGCTGGTGCCGAACGAGAAGGGCTATGACGCCGCGCGCGCGGCCGGCGCCGAGGTGGTCTCGGTGTTCGCGGCGGCCTCCGAAGGTTTCTCCCGCGCCAACATCAACTGCTCGGTCGCGGAATCGATCGAGCGCTTCAAGCCGGTGCTGGCGCGCGCCAAGGCCGACGGCGTCAAGGTGCGTGGCTACATCTCCTGCGTGCTCGGCTGTCCGTTCGACGGCGAGATCAAGCCGAAGGCGGTCGCCGACCTCGCGGTGACGCTGTGGGATCTCGGCTGCTACGAGATCTCGCTCGGCGACACCATCGGCGTCGGCACGCCGCTGAAGGCCAAAGAGATGCTGCGTGCGGTCGGTTCTGAGTTGCCGATCGGCAACCTCGCGATGCACTTCCACGACACCTACGGCCAGGCGCTCGCCAATCTCTATGCCGGCATGGAGGAGGGCGTTCGCGTCATCGATGCCGCCGCCGGCGGGCTCGGCGGCTGCCCCTACGCCCCCGGCGCCACCGGCAACGTCGCGACCGAGGACGTCGTCTACATGCTCGAGGGCATGGGCGTGAAGACCGGGATCGATATGGACAGACTGCTGGCCGCGACCAACGAGATGGCCGGCTTGCTCGGCCGTCCGCCGGTGAGCCGTGTTGCGTCCGCGCTCAACGCGAAGCGCAGGCGGCTCGGCAACTCGTAAATTGTGGGATGCTTGGAGCGATTTCCGTTGCTCGAGGAGCGAAGGCGGTAGCGATACCCATCGCGGCCCGGGCGGCATTGACGGGTATCGGGATTGCAGCCGCCTCAATCTCCGGCGGTCGCGCTCGGAGTTATGCGCTGCGAAGCGCAGATTCAAGGCTCATCGTCGCGCCCCTGGCTTGCGCAGTCCGGGCTCCCGAAGCTGGACACTCAACCCATATGCATATCGTGCGACAGCGCCTCGCGCTATCGCCGCCCTCCTTGAGGGCGTTTCCTCCCTAGACTTGGGCCGCTTGTTGTTTCGAGCGGCCCTTTTTCTTACGCCGCCGGAGCATTGATCGTCGCGATCACGGCCCTCATATCGGTCGCCAGCTCGCGATAGTGCCCGCCCAACCGCTGGTATAGCTCGCGGTTGCTCCCATCCAGCGTCCTGCTTGCGATCAGCTCGCATTCGTCGGCGAGGATCTCAAATCGTTCCAGCTTTGCTTGGAGAGCAGACATGGCGGGCGCTTCCCTGACACTGTTACTGAGGGAGTTGTGACGCTACTACTCGGACTGCGTCTAACACAGCATAATTATAGGGTAGAACTAAATTCTTCCGGCAGTGACTTTGACAGATTGATGGGAGCGACTTGTCCGCCGTAGCTCGTACAACGAAGGCGGAAGCGCATGAGCGTTTCGAGGCATTCCGGAGGCAAATCGAAGCGCTCGGATATGAGGTGAGCAACTGACGATGCGGCGGAGCCGTAATCGGATCGGTAGCGCGCAGCGAAGCCCATCAATTCAGTATCCGCGGCGCAAATGATGGGTAGCGCTTCGCTCCACCCTACGAGCGAGTCCTCTCGCCGGATGGAACCCGTTTTGCGGCGCACACAGCCGGCGTCATCGGCTCGGCTCCCGATAAACCCTCCCGAAGCGTTCATGGCTTGGTGACTCAAACGTGCTGAGGTGAGAGGGCTCGCAATTGCTCCAGGTGGATTCTCGCCATGTCCGGACAGGTGTCAGCTTCCCGCGGCCGAACGTTTCTGGCCGGAAAGATCGTCTTCAACTTCGGCCGGTCGGCCTTCGACTGCACGGTGCGCCAGCTCACGGAGATGGGCGCTACCGTGGAACTTGAAAGTGTCGTTGGCATTCCCGATCACATTCAACTGTTGCTCGTCGGCAGCAATCAGGTGAAGCCATGCAAACGGCTGTGGCAATCGGACCGCCAGCTCGGCCTGGCTTTTGAAGAGCAACAGGCCAACGCTGCGGCGCCCGCGCCTGCCGCTCCTGCGCCGGCCGTCATTCCGGAGCGGCGCAGCGGCGACATTCTGCGCGGGCACATGCTGGCGCTGCGCGCGGCGCTCGATCAGATCCCCGTCGGCATCCTGCTGTTGGACGCGGAGCTGAAGGCCCTGTTCATCAACCGCGCGTTTCAGAACATGTGGCGGCTTCCGGACGAGGTGGCCGACCGCAACCCCAGCTTCACCGACCTGATGCATCACGGCTGCAAGGCCATGGCCTACGAGCTGCCGGCCGCGCAGCTCGAAGCCTATGTTGCCGAGCGCGTCCGCCTCGTGAGCGTCGGGGACCCAAACCCGATCGATCTCAGGCGCAGCAATGGTGATGTGGTTCGATGTCAGTGCACGCCGCTGCCCGACGGCGGCCGGATTGTGAGCTACACGCCCGTGACCGACATCGTGCGCGCATCCGACAAGCTGAAGGTGCTGACCGGCGCGCTCGAGAACGTGGAGGACGGTGTCGTCCTGCTCGACCGCGATCTCAATGCGATCTTCCTCAATCGGCGAATGCGGGAATTCTGGGAGGTGAGCGAGGAGGAGGTCGCGCGGCATCCGGCATACATCACACTGCTCACGCGCAACCGCCGCGCCGTTCCGGCGGGCGCGACCCCGGAGCAGATCAGGGCCTTTCCTGCGAAGCGGATCGCGGAGATCAAGGCAGGCGATCACAAGCGCGACGTGCAGACGCCGGACGGCCGCGATATCAGGATCCATTGCTCGACGATGGCAAACGGCGGTCGCATGCTGACCTTCGTCGACGTGACCGATCTCGTCCGCAACGCACGGCAGCTGGAGGTACTTGCGACCACCGATCCGCTCACCGGATTGTTCAACCGCAGGCACTTCCTGACAACGCTGGATGCGGAGTGGAGCCGGTTCCAGCGCTACTATCGTTCCGTATCCGTGCTGATGGTCGATATCGATCACTTCAAGAGCATCAATGATCGCTTCGGGCATGCGGTCGGTGACGAGGCCATCAAGGCTGTTGCCGGGATATGCATTCGGGGCAAAGCGCAAGTCCGACGTCGTCGGTCGCGTCGGAGGCGAGGAGTTCGCCGTCCTGCTGCCGGAGACCACATTGTCGCGCGCCCGAACCGTCGCCGAGCGCATCCGCAAGCGGGCGGAAGCGTTAACGGTGGGCGCGGATGATCGACCGGTGTCACTCACGGTGAGCATCGGCGTTGCCGAGGCCATCACGAGCATGCCCGGGATAGACGCCCTGATGAAGGCTGCCGACGCCGCACTCTATCAAGCCAAGGAGCGCGGTCGAGATCGCGTTGAGTGCTGGTCGTCTCCGGTGCCGCCGAAGCTGGCGGCGGAGTAGAGGTTGCGAACGCCGTCTCCCCGTCGTCATTCCCGGGGCGTGCGAAGCGAGAACCCGGAATGACGCGTGGATGGGGTGCGGCCTCCCGCTGGTGCGGACATGGACGACTCTTGCTCGCGACCAACGGGGTCGCCAATTTGCTCGACCGTCCGCTGTGAGCCGTGTTGCGCAAGCCCAGTCTCGCCGGGGAGAGCACGAAGTAAGCCGTAACCCATCGCGCAGGGAAAGCCGGGTTGTTTCCGGTTACACCTGTGGTCCTACCCCCGAGCTTTCTACCCATTGCTCGGGGCCCATGGGTGCGATCGGCACCCGGCTCTTCCTGCGCCCTCTTCAACAGAGAGGGCTGAACGAAGAGCAAAGCTCGGGCAAAACATGTCGCGAGAATGCGAAGTTATAACCACTGACCGCGCAACACACTCAGTGTCGTCCCTGCGAAAGCAGGGACCCATAACCACCAATGCCGACTATTGCGCGATTCTGATACGACGAGCCCCATTCACAACATCCGCTGCGGAGTATGGGTCCCGGCCTTCGCCGGGACGACAGCGGAGGACGCACCCCCTCGGCTCAAGCACTGGCGCCTCTGGAATGCTGGATCGCTCGCATGCGCGGGTGATGACACCGAATACGCTGTTTGACAGTTGAGTCCGTGCGCAACGGCTGTCCCTCAATCCCGTTATCCAAGCAATCCCGCTACTCAAGCGAGCTCGATCACAAGGTGGCAATCTGTCGGCTACGTGGTCAGGCTCGCGCCAAGTTCCCATAAGGACTAATAATACATGGTTGCCCGGCGGCCACGATTGTTGCGATGATGCAACGGTGCCTGAACATTTAACCTTAAAAGCACCCGGTCCGTAGTCGCGCCGCTTTTTAGCCACACCCCGACATGAAAGGATATTCACGTAGCTGAATAGCCAGCGCTCCGACGGCGGGACATTTTTTCGGGTTCCGGCGTTGATGGAGGAAAGAGCGCCGGGAACAGGGTCGCGATGGACGCCAAACCGAACATCAAGGGCAGGCTGCCCAGCCGTCACGTGACGGAAGGGCCCGAGCGCGCTCCGCACCGTTCCTATCTCTACGCGATGGGGCTGACGACAGCCCAGATTCATCAACCCTTTGTCGGCGTTGCTTCATGTTGGAATGAAGCCGCTCCCTGCAACATTTCGCTGATGCGCCAGGCGCAGGCGGTGAAGAAGGGCGTGGCCTCGGCCGGCGGCACGCCGCGCGAGTTCTGCACCATCACCGTCACCGACGGCATCGCGATGGGCCATGACGGCATGCGCTCGTCGCTGCCGTCGCGTGAGTGCATCGCCGATTCGGTCGAGCTGACGGTCCGCGGCCACTCCTATGACGCGCTGGTCGGGCTCGCCGGCTGTGACAAGTCGCTGCCGGGCATGATGATGGCGATGGTCCGCCTCAACGTGCCGTCGATCTTCATCTATGGCGGCTCGATCCTGCCCGGCAACTTTCGCGGCCAGCCGGTCACCGTCCAGGACATGTTCGAGGCAGTCGGCAAGCACTCGGTTGGCGCCATGTCGGACGAGGACCTCGACGAGATCGAGCGGGTGGCGTGCCCGTCGGCCGGCGCTTGCGGCGCCCAGTTCACCGCCAACACCATGGCGACCGTCTCCGAGGCGATTGGCCTTGCGCTCCCGTATTCCGCCGGGGCTCCGGCGCCTT
The DNA here is from genome assembly GCF_001189245.1 of Bradyrhizobium pachyrhizi. Classification (GTDB taxonomy): domain Bacteria; phylum Pseudomonadota; class Alphaproteobacteria; order Rhizobiales; family Xanthobacteraceae; genus Bradyrhizobium; species Bradyrhizobium pachyrhizi. The sequence goes on from NZ_LFIQ01000058.1 coordinate 80,306, forward strand.
ACGAGATCCGCGACTCCTTCTGCGCTGCCGCCGGCGAGAAGGTGATGGAGCTGATCGAGAAAAACATCCGGCCCCGCGACATCGTCACCCGCGAAGCCCTTGAAAATGCTGCGGCCGTGGTTGCAGCCTCAGGTGGTTCGACCAATGCTGCGCTGCACCTGCCGGCGATCGCCCATGAGTGCGGCATTAAATTCAATTTGTTCGACGTTGCCGAAATCTTCAAAAAGACTCCTTACGTCGCGGATTTGAAGCCGGGCGGCCGTTATGTTGCCAAAGACATGTTTGAAGTAGGTGGCATTCCGCTGCTGATGAAGACGCTGCTCGACAATGGCCACATGCACGGGAATTGCCTGACCGTCACTGGCCGAACGATCGCCGAAAACCTCAAAAGCGTGAAATGGAATCCGCACCAGGATGTGGTGCGGCCCGCCGACAATCCGATCACCGTGACGGGTGGGGTTGTCGGGTTAAAGGGTAATCTCGCTCCGGAGGGTGCGATCGTGAAGGTCGCGGGAATGTCCAACCTGAGGTTTACCGGACCGGCCCGGTGCTTCGACCGCGAGGAAGATGCCTTCGAGGCGGTGCAGAAGCGCACCTACAGGGAAGGCGAGGTGATCGTGATCCGCTATGAGGGGCCGAAGGGCGGTCCCGGCATGCGGGAGATGCTGGCGACCACGGCGGCACTGACCGGGCAGGGGATGGGCGGCAAGATTGCCCTGATCACCGATGGCCGGTTCTCCGGCGCCACCCGTGGCTTCTGCATCGGACATATTGGACCTGAAGCGGCCGTCGGCGGGCCGATCGGGTTGTTGCAAGACGGCGACGTCATCGAGATCGATGCGGTCGCCGGCACCCTTAACGTAAATTTGAGCGACGCCGAACTCGCAAATCGTAAGACCAAATGGGCCCCTCGCGCGACGAACCATACATCTGGTGCGCTGTGGAAGTACGCCGAGCAAGTGGGGCCGGCGGTGGATGGCGCAGTCACCCATCCGGGTGGCGCGTACGAGAAACAGTGTTATGCGGACGTTTAGGCGTACGATATTGGCGTTTGCGTTAGGGGCCATTCCGGTGGCAGGCCCCGGATTCGGATTCGACGGCGCCCCGGTCAACCCACAAGATAAGGTTCTTCCTGTGGTTTCCCCGCAGCCCGGGACCGCCGGCGCGCTGAAACGGGCCGCCACCCCAGTGGCGCCTGCGGCGACCTCGCCGACCTCGTCGTTCAGCACGCTGCAGTACCAGGCCGAAGGCGGCCACCCCGTGGCGCAGTGGAAGCTCGGCAAGATGTACGCCGAGGGCGATGGCGTCATCCAGGACGACATGCGCGCCTTCGAGTATTTCAGCCGGATCGCCAATGCGCATGCCGAGGATTCCCCGTCGGCACCGCAGGCCTCGATCGTGGCCAATGCCTTTGTCGCGCTCGGCCGCTACTATCTGAGTGGCATTCCCAATTCCAAGGTGAAGGCGGACACCGAGCGGGCGCGGGAGATGTTCTCCTATGCCGCGTCCTATTTCGGTAATGCCGACGCCCAGTACGACCTTGCCCGGCTCTACCTGAAGACGCCGGACGCCTCGCGCGACGATTTCCGCTATGGCGCGCGATGGCTCGGGCTCGCCGCCCAGAAGGGCCAGCATCAGGCGCAGGCGCTGCTCGGCCAGATGCTGTTCAACGGCGATCGCCTGCCGCCGCAGCGGGCCCGCGGCCTGATGTGGCTGACGCTGGCGCGCGACAGCGCGACGCCGGATGAGGCCTGGATCAAGGAAAGCTACAACCGGGCGATCGCCAAGGCCTCCGAGGACGATCGCGCGATGGCGCTGCAGATGCTCGAGCACTGGGTGCAGGGCCGCCGGGATTGATCTTCCGGTCGGCCGGCGGGGTCAGGCGATCTCGAAATCGAGATCGGCCCAGACCGGGACGTGGTCGGACGGCTTCTCCCAGGCGCGGACATAGCTGTCGATACCGACGTCGATCAGCCGGTCGCTCGCCTGCGGCGACATCAAGAGATGGTCGATGCGCAGGCCCCAGTTCTTCTGCCAGGCGCCGGCCTGGTAGTCCCAGAAGGTGTACTGGCCCGGCTCGTCATTGACCGCTCGCAATGCGTCAATCAGGCCGAGGCCGAGCAGTGACTGGAAGGCCTCGCGGGTTTGAGGCCGAAACAGCGCGTCATCGGCCCAGGCGGCGGGATTGTAGACGTCGCGCGCGGTCGGGATGACGTTGAAGTCGCCGGCCAGGATCAGCGGCTCCTCGGCCTTCAGCCGCTCCTTCGAATACTCAAGAAGCCGCGACATCCACTTGAGCTTATACGGATATTTGTCGGTATTAGCGGGGTTGCCATTGGGCAGATAAAGGCACGCGACCCGGATCACGCCTTGTTTCAGCGTGACGACGCCTTCGAGGAAGCGGGCATGGGCGTCCTCGTCGTCGCCGGCGAGGCCCGATTTGGTCTCGTCGAACGGCAGTTTCGACAGCAGCGCGACGCCGTTGAAGGTCTTCTGGCCGTGCGTGACGACATTGTACCCGAGCGCCTCGACCTCGAGGCGGGGAAACGCATCATCGACGCATTTGATCTCCTGCAGACAGACGATGTCGGGGGAGCACTCCTTCAGCCAGCTGACCAGAAGTTCGATCCGTTGCCGGACCGAGTTGACGTTCCACGTAGCGATGCGCATGCAAATGACCGGATTGAAGCCGCACTATTTCACTTAGGTGGCATACCATGGGCGGTCCGCCTGTGCTAACTCTCTCCGGAAACAAGGCGCAACAATTGCCGACGGGGGAGTGACGACGCGTTCCGGCTTGCAAGGGAAGCCGGCGGCGCACGTGCAAAACTTATGAAAAAACGCAGTTTGGTTCTGACTGTCGCTGTTCTCGGCATTGCGGCCGGGGCGGCTTATATGACCCGCACTTCATGGATGGGTGGCGGCGCCGCCACCGCGCAAGGGACCCCGCGGCCGCGCGTGGTGTCCGTGGATCTCGCCAAGGCGGAACGCAAATCGGTTCCGGTCGATGTCGATGCCATCGGGCAGGTCACGCCGATCTCCAGCGTGGCACTGAAGTCGCGGCTGGAGACCACCATTGTCGCGGTGCATTTCGAGGACGGCGCCAGGGTCAATGAAGGCGACCTGCTGTTCACCCTCGACGCGCGGCAGATCGACGCGCAGATCGAACAGGCCGAGGGCGTCCTGGCCCGCGACCAGGCCCAGCTCGAGGGCGCGCAGCGCGACCTCCGCCGCTACACCGAGCTGGTCGGCAAGGGTGCGACCACCCAGGTCAACCTCGACAACGCCAAGACCCAGTCCGACGTCCTGATCGGCACCATCAAGGCCGACCGCTTCGCGCTGGAGAATCTCCGCGTCCAGAAGAGCTACACCGTCATCCGCGCACCATTCGCGGGACGGATCAGCGCCGCCAATGTCAAGGTCGGCAACTTCGTCCGCCCCGCCGACACCCAGCCGCTCGCGGTCATCAACCAGATGGCACCGGTCTACGTCACCTTCGCGATTCCGCAGCGGGCGCTGGTCGATCTGCGCGACGCCATGGGGAAGGGCGATTCAAAGGTGATCGCGACCATTCCCGGCCACCAGCGCTCCGAGCGCGGCAAGGTCGCGATGGTCGAGAACGCCGTCGACGCGACCACCGGCATGGTGACCGTGCGCGGCATCATGAACAACGAGAGCGAGACGCTCTGGCCCGGCACCATCGTGCAGACCAAGCTGATCATCCGCAGCGAAGACGCGGTCGTGGTGCCGACGGTCGCGGTGCAGCGCAGCCAGAACGGCAATTTCGTCTTCGTCGTCAAGGACGGCGTCGCCAAGGTCCGGCCGGTCAAGGTCGATCGCACCTTTCAGGGCAGCTCGGTGATCTCGGACGGATTGGCGGGCGATGAAAGCGTCGTCGTCGACGGCCAGCTGCTGCTGTCCGAGGGATCGCGGGTCGAGTTGCGGGCGCGCAAGGCCGGAGCCTGACCGATGACGCTCTCCGAGCTTTGCATCCGCCGCCCGGTCATGACGACGCTGATCACGGCGTCGATCATCGCATTCGGCGTGTTCGGCTTCCGCCTGCTGCCGGTCTCGGCGCTGCCCAAGGTGGACTTCCCGACCATCGCGGTGACCGCGACCTTGCCCGGCGCCAGCGCCGACACCATGGCGGCCTCGGTCGCCGGCATCATCGAGCGCCAGCTCTCGACCATTGCCGGCATCTCCTCGATGTCCTCGAACTCCTCGCAGGGCACGAGCGTCATCACCATCCAGTTCGACCTCAACCGCAACATCGATGCCGCCGCGCTCGACGTGCAGACCGCGTTGACGATCGCGCAGCGCCGGCTGCCGATCGAGATGACGATCCCGCCGAGCTTCCGGAAGGTGAACCCGGCGGACTTCCCGGTGCTGTTCGTCTCGCTCGGCTCGGCGACGCTGCCGCTGTCGAGCGTCAATGAGTATGGCGACATCACGATCGGGCAGGCGCTGTCGCAGCTGCCGGGCGTCGCCCAGGTCTTGATCTACGGCGCGCAGAAATTCGCGATCCGCGTCCAGGCCGATCCGCAGGCCGCCGCCGCGCGCGGCGTCTCGATGGAGGATATCCGCGCCGCGGTGTCGCGCGCCAATTCGTCGACGCCGGTCGGTACCTTGAACGGCCCCAAGCAGGACGTGGCACTGCAGGCCTCCGGCCAGATGGACAAGGCGGCCGACTACCGCCAGATCTATGTCGCCTGGCGCAACGGCTCGCCGGTCCGGCTCGACGAGATCGCCAAGGTCTATGACAGCGTCGAGAACGACAAGATCGCGACCTGGATGAACGACGAGCGGGCGATCGTGCTCGCGATCCAGAAGCAGCCCGACGCCAACACCGTGGCGGTGGTCGACGCCGTGCTGGCCAAGCTGCCGTCGCTGCGCGCCGCCATTCCGCCCTCGGTGACCATGCAGGTCATGATGGACCGCTCGGTCTCGATCCGCCAGGCGGTCAGCGACGTCGAGGAGACCCTGCTGATCGCGATCGGGCTCGTGATCCTCGTGATCTTCCTGTTCCTGCGCTCGGCCTCTGCGACCTTCATCCCGGCGTTGGCGGTACCGATCTCGCTGTTCGGCACCTGCGCGGCGATGTACGCGCTGGACTACTCCATCAACAACATGACGCTGCTGGCGCTGACGCTCTCGGTCGGCTTCGTGGTCGACGACGCCATCGTCATGCTGGAGAACATCGTCCGCCATATCGAGCACGGCATGAAGCCGTTCGAGGCGGCGCTGAAGGGCGCCCGCGAGATCGGCTTCACCATCATCTCGATCACCTTCTCGCTGATCGCCGTGTTCATCCCGGTGCTCTTGATGGGCGGTATCGTCGGCCGCGTGTTCCGCGAGTTCGCGGTGACGATCTCGGTTGCGATCATCGTCTCCGGCTTCGTGTCGCTGACCCTGACGCCGATGCTGTGCGCCCGCGTGCTGCGCGCGCATGACGCGACCAAGCGGCCGAACATCGTGCTGCGGGCGTTCGAGGCGATGTTCGAGGCCTGGCTGCGCGCCTATGAATGGGCGCTCGACTGGGTGCTGGCCAAGAAGGCGCTGATGCTGGTGGTGACGCTCGCGACGCTCGGCGGTACCGTCTATCTCTACATGATCGTGCCGAAGGGCTTCTTCCCGCAGGAGGACACCGGCTTCCTGATCGGCGTGACGGAGGCCGCGACCGACACCTCGTTCGAGGCGATGAAGGTGCGCCAGCAGGCGTTGGTGGAGGTGATGCGGACCGATCCAGCGGTGGATTACATCAACTCCACCGTCGGCTCAGGCGGTCCCAATCCGACCACCAATTACGGTCGGTTGTTCATCGCACTGAAGCCGCAGAAGACCCGCGACAACGCCACCGTGGTGATCGGCCGGCTCCGTCAGAAGGCACGCGAGATTCCGGGCATGCAGGCGTTCTTCCAGAGCGTCCAGAACCTCAACATCGGCGGCCGGATCTCCAAGAGCCAGTATCAGTATGTGATGCAGAGCGGCGACACCGAGTCGCTGTACCGGCTGGCGCCCGAGATGCGCGACAAGATCGAGAAGATCCCAGGACTCCTCGACGTCACCACCGACCTCTACATCAAGAACCCGCAGATGACGGTCGACATCGACCGCGAGAAGGCGGCGGTCTACGGCGTCACCGTCGACCAGGTCCGCAACCAGCTCTACAACGCCTACGGCGCGCGGCAGGTCGGCACCATCTACATGCCGTCGAACGACTACCAGATTATCCTGGAGGTGCAGCCGCAGTTTCGCGTCGATCCGTCCGATCTGTCGAAGCTCTACATGAAGACCGCGAATGGCCAGACCATCCCGCTGGATGCGGTTGCGAGGTTGGTGCCGACGGTCGGACCGCTGCAGATCAACCACCAGGGCCAGCAGCCGGCGGTGACGATCTCGTTCAACCTCGCGCCGGGCTATTCACTCGGCTACGCGGTCGACAAGATCACCGAGCTCGAGCAGAACGCGAACCTGCCGCCGACGATCGCGACCGGCTTCTCCGGCACCGCGCAGGTGTTCCAGGATTCGCTGCGCGGGCAGGGCGTGCTGATCCTCGCCGCGGTGTTCGCGGCCTTCGTGATCCTCGGCATTCTCTATGAGAGCTTCATCCATCCGATCACGATCATTTCCGGTCTGCCGTCGGCCGGCATCGGCGCGATCCTGACGCTGATGATGTTCGGGATGGAGCTGTCGGTCATCGCGATGATCGGCATCGTGATGCTGGTCGGCATCGTCAAGAAGAACGCGATCATGATGGTCGACTTCGCGCTGGAGCGCCGCCGCGTCGGCCTCAGCGCCGAGCACGCGATCCGCGAGGCGGCACTGCTGCGCTTCCGCCCGATCATGATGACGACGTTCGCGGCGATCTTCGGCACGCTGCCGATCGCGCTTGGCGCGGGTGCCGGCGCCGAACTGCGTCAGCCGCTCGGCGTCGCCGTGGTCGGCGGCCTCTGCGTGTCGCAATTGCTGACGCTGTTCATCACGCCCGTGATCTACATCTATCTCGACCGCATCGACCGCAGGCTGCGGCGCAAGCTCGATCCCCATGCGGAGACAGGCGGCGACGTCGAGCGGCCGCAGGTGGTCGCGGCGGAATAGCCGAGCGTTCGGCGCGAGCCGGAAACCGGCTCGCCGGGAGAAACCGCTTGGGATCGCGAAGCGTTAGATCGAGAAGCTGGTGCCGCAGCCGCAGGAGGCGGTGGCGTTCGGATTGACGACGCGGAACGAGGCGCCGATCAGGTCGTCGACGAAATCGACTTCGGAGCCCGCGAGGAACGGGACCGAGGCCGGATCGATCAGCACCACCGCGCTGTCGCGCTCGATCACGAGGTCGTCATCGGCCTGGGTGCGCTCGACGTCGAACTTGTACTGGAAACCGGAGCAGCCGCCGCCCTCGACCGAAATGCGCAGCTTGGCGCCTTCGCCTTCCTTGCTGAGGATCTGCCCGATCCGGCGGGCGGCCCGTTCGCTGACGGTGATGGCAGCAGTCATGTCGGTCTCCGAAACCCTATTTGAGCATGATCTGATCCGGATCAGGCCCGGCGTCATCCCCAATTCATTTGGTCGGCCGCCTTAGTCATAGTTAAGTGCGTCGGACCATGGAATCAAATGGATAAGGACTAAAATACAGTGTCGGTCGGAATGGCTGCCCCCCGCGCGCCTTATGCCTGCGACCCCGATCGCAGCCGCGGCCGGCTGGTCGCGGAGCCGCCGAGCCGGACCCGGAGCCCGTTCCGGCGCGACTGCGACCGCGTGATCCATTCCACCGCGTTCCGCCGCCTCAAGCACAAGACGCAGGTCTTCGTCTTCCACGAGGGCGATCACTACCGCACTAGGCTGACCCATTCGCTGGAGGTCGCGCAGATCGCCCGGGCGCTGGCGCGCCAGCTCGGGGTCGACGAGGATCTGACCGAGACGCTGGCGCTGGCGCATGACCTCGGCCATCCGCCGTTCGGCCATGCCGGCGAGCGGGCGCTCGACGAATGCCTGAGGGATGACGGCGGCTTCGACCATAATGCGCAGGCGCTGCGGGTCGTCACCTCGCTGGAGCATCGCTACCCCGAATTCGGCGGGCTGAACCTGACCTGGGAATCGCTCGAAGGGATCGTCAAGCACAACGGTCCGCTGACCGAGCGCAACGGCGCACCGGCCGGCCGCTACCTGGAGAGTGGAATCCCGATCGGAATTGCCGACTACAACAAGGGCCACGACCTCGAGCTCTGGAGCTATGCCTCGCTCGAGGCGCAGATCGCGGCCTTCGCCGACGACATCGCCTACGACGCGCACGATATCGATGACGGCCTGCGTGCCGGCCTGTTCGCGGTCGACGACCTCAAGGAGATGCCGCTGACCGCTGAGATCATCGCCGAGATCGACCGCCACTATCCCGGGCTCGACGAGGTCCGGCGCGGGGCCGAACTGGTGCGTGAGCTGATCTCACACTTCATCAGCGCGGTCTTCAACGAAGCGAGCCGGCGCCTCGCGGCCGCGCAGCCGCAATCGGCGCACGACGTGCGCCACCACAACACCCCGCTGATCGCCTTTCCGTCGGAGGTGGCGGAGCAGGAGGCGGCGATCAAGGCGTTCCTGTTCCGGCGGATGTATCGCCACAAGCGGGTGATGCTGGTGATGGGGGAGGCGGAGGAGGTGGTCCGCAATCTGTTCGAGCGCTACCAGCAATCGCCCGAAGACCTGCCGGCAGAATGGATCGAGGGCAGCGTGCAGGAGACCGGGAGCGCTCGGAACAGGCGGATCGGCAATTTCATTGCCGGGATGACCGACCGTTTCGCCCTGATCGAGCATCAAAGGCTTTTTGACTCGACCCCGGATTTGCGTTAGCGCCCTGCCATGGCCGACACCACTGCTTCACCACACCTTTTTGCCGACATGTTGACGCGCGTGCACGCGATCTGTGCCGCTGTCGCTGCCGAGGACAATTGGCCCGCCGGCATCGACCTGTCCCGTGTCGTGGTGGAGCCGCCGCGCGACGCCAGCCATGGCGACATGGCGACCAATGCCGCGATGGTGCTCGCCAAGGACGCCAAGGCCAAGCCGCGCGAGCTTGCCGACAAGATCGCCGAGCGGTTGCGCGCCGACGCGCTGGTGGCCTCCGTCGATGTCGCCGGGCCCGGCTTCATCAACCTGACCTTGAAGCCGCA
>NZ_LFIQ01000058.1:89473-93890 GCF_001189245.1 Bradyrhizobium pachyrhizi
GCGCCGTGCTGGCCGCCGGCTCGGCTTACGGGCGCAGCGATGTCGGCAAGGCCGAGAAGGTCAATGTCGAATACGTCTCGGCCAACCCGACCGGGCCGATGCATGTCGGCCATTGCCGCGGCGCCGTGTTCGGCGATGCGCTGTGCAGCCTGCTGCAATTCGCCGGCTTCGACGTCTGCCGCGAATATTACATCAACGACGCCGGCGCCCAGGTCGACGTGCTCGCGCGTTCGGCGTTCCTGCGCTACCGCGAGGCGCTGGGCCAGGACATCGGCGCGATCCCGGAAGGGCTCTATCCCGGTGACTACCTCGTGCCGGTCGGCGAGGCGCTCGCCGGGGAATACGGCGAGAAGCTGCTCGACATGGAGGAAGCCGCGTGGCTGCCGATCGTGCGCGACAAGGCGATCGCGATGATGATGGAGATGATCAAGGGCGATCTCGCCGCGCTCAACATCCATCACGACGTGTTCTTCTCCGAGCGCTCGCTGATCACGTCAGGCAACAACAAGGTCGCCGAGACGATCGATTTCCTACGCGCCAAGGGCGACATCTACGAGGGCCGTTTGCCGCCGCCGAAGGGCAAACCGGTCGAGGACTACGAGGATCGCGAGCAGTCGCTGTTCCGCGCCACCGCCTATGGCGACGACGTCGATCGACCGCTGATCAAGTCGGATGGCTCCTACACCTACTTCGCATCCGATATCGCCAACCATCGCTACAAGTTCGAGCGTGGCTTCACCAATCTGATCGACGTATTCGGCGCCGATCATGGCGGCTACATCAAGCGCATGCAGGCCGCCGTGAAGGCGGTGACAGCGGGCAAGGCTGTGCTCGACGTCAAGATCGTGCAGCTCGTGAAGCTGCTGCGCGACGGCGAGCCGGTGAAGATGTCGAAGCGGTCCGGCGAATTCGTCACGCTGCGCGAGGTGGTCGACGAGGTCGGCTCCGACGCTGTCCGATTCATGATGCTGTTCCGCAAGAACGACGCGGTGCTCGATTTCGACCTCGCCAAGGTGATCGAGCAGTCAAAGGACAACGCGGTCTTCTACGTCCAGTACGGCCACGCCCGCGGCCATTCGATCTTCCGCAACGCGCGAGAGGAAGCGGTTCCCGATCTGCCCGCGACCGATGAGGCCCGGCTGGCCTATCTCCGTAATGCTACGGTCGAGCGGCTGACCGACCCCGCCGAGCTCGAGCTGCTCAAGCGGCTTGCGCTTTATCCGCGGATGATCGAGGCTGCGGCGGTGGCACATGAGCCGCACCGAATCGCTTTTTATCTCTATGATTTGGCCAGTGAATTTCATGCGCTTTGGACCAAGGGGCGCGATTTGCCCTATTTACGCTTCATTATCAATAATGATGCAGAGATCACGAGGGCGCGACTGGCAATGGTTCAGGGCGTCGTCTCGGTTCTGGCATCGGGCTTAGCCGTTCTAGGCGTCCACGCTCCGACCGAGATGCGGTAGGCAGGGGCATTAGGCCCTCACGAGTGGGGATTTGTGAGGGCATCTGGCAGAGGCCAACTCGTACGGACCGGCTGTGCCGGCGATCTTGGCGCTGTCCCGAAGGGGATGCATCATCACAATGGCTGATCGATATCAGGACCGACATTTTCCCGCCGACACGGCTTCCAAGGCCGACAGCGATCCGCTTGCCGAACTGGCACGGCTGATCGGCCAGACGGATCCCTTCGGCTCCGCCAACAAGCCGCCGCCGCGTCCGCTGCAGTCGCGCGCCAACGCGCGGCCGCAACAATACGAGCCGCAGGCCGAGGACGAGGATGCGCGGCCCGCGGGCCCGCCGCCCTGGATGCAGCGCGCGCGGCAGGAGGCTGTCGCTCCGCCTCCCGTGCAGAACATCGAAGACGAAGAGCCCGAGCAGGACTACCAGCCGAAGCCGGTGCATCCGTTGCATCGCTATGCGGCCCAGCAGGCGCAGCCCGCGCCTGCGCCGGTGGCGCAATATCGGCCGGTCGAGGCGCCTCGACAGCCGGAGGCTTTTGACGAGGAGCCGCACTATCAGAGTGGCGGTCAGAGTCAGGATCCGTCGCGCTATGACGACGCGCTCTACGGCCAACTGGAAGCCGGCGAGCAGGACCTGCAGCGCGATCCCGCCTATCCGGACGATCCCTATGCCTATGAGGAGGCCTACGAGGAAGAACCTGAGCCCCGCCGGCGGCGCAGCGGCTTGATAACGGTCGCCGCGGTGCTGGCGCTCGGCGTGTTCGGTGTCGGTGGCGCATACGCCTACCGGACCTATGTCGGTTCGCCCCGCAGCGGTGAGCCGCCGATCATCAAGGCTGACAACACGCCGACCAAGGTGATCCCGGCCCACGCCGACGCGCCGGCCAAGACGCCGGACCGCATGGCGACGGGCGACGGCACCGAGAAGATCGTGTCGCGCGAAGAGACGCCGGTCGACGTCAATTCGAAGACCGCCGGACCGCGCGTCGTGTTTCCGCCGCTAAACGCCAATGCGAATCCACCGCCGCCCGCCAGCGTGCAGACGGCACAGCCGGCGCCGGCGCCGATCACCGCGAACGGCACGTTGCCGAACAACGAGCCGCGCAAGGTCCGCACGCTCTCGGTCAAGGGCGATACGCCCGATGGCACGCAGGCGACCTCGGCCGTGCCGGCGAAACCTCCGGCGGCGGCCAAGCCTCCGGCGTCGCGCGGCAACCCGGCTGCGGCCAATGCCAGCGTCAACTCGCCAATGTCGCTTGTTCCCGGCCAGGCTGAGGCGGCTCCGGCCGCGCCTCCGACCCGGGTGGCCTCGACCTCGGCGGCTCCGGTTGGCGGCGGCGGGTATCTGGTCCAGGTCTCCTCGCAGAAGAACGAGGCGGACGCGCAGGCGTCCTATCGGACGCTGCAAGGCAAGTATCGCAACGTGCTCGGTTCGCAGCCTCTGGTGGTGAAGCGCGTCGATCTCGGCGAGAAGGGCGTCTACTACCGCGCCTTTGCCGGCCCGTTCGCGTCCTCAGAAGAGGCGAGCCAAGTGTGCAAGAGCCTGATGTCGGCGGGTGGGCCGCAGTGCCTCATCCAAAGAAATTAAAGGCCGTTTCCTTGACCCGTGAGCTGCATACGGCCTAATCGGCCGAATGACGAACCGCGCATTCATCACGGGCATATCCGGGCTGATCCTCAAGGACGCCGAACGCGAATTCATTCGCACCGAGCGGCCATGGGGCTTCATCCTGTTCAAGCGCAACATCGAGAGTCCTGCCCAAGTGGCGGCTCTTGTTGGGGAACTCCGGTCCGCAGTCGGCCTCGCCGATGCCCCGGTCCTGATCGACCAGGAAGGCGGGCGGGTGCAGCGGCTCGGCCCGCCGCATTGGCCGGCCTATCCGCCGGGCGCGAGCTTTGGGGCGCTCTACGACATCGATCCGAAGCTCGGGCTTGTGGCAGCCCGGCTCAGCTCACGGCTGATTGCGGCCGATCTGATCGATCTCGGAATCACCGTCGATTGCCTGCCCTTGGCCGACGTTCCCGTGGCCGGGGCGGATGCGGTGATCGGCAACCGGGCCTATGGAACCGAGCCGGACAAGGTCGCGGCGATCGCCCGCGCGGTCACGGACGGGCTGGAACAGGGCGGGGTCCTGCCGGTTCTCAAGCATATTCCCGGCCATGGCCGGGCCACGGCGGACAGCCATTTCCGGCTTCCGACCGTTGATACCGCCAAGGGCCAGCTGGAACGGACCGATTTTGCCGCGTTCCAGGCACTTGCGGATCTGCCGATGGCCATGACTGCACATGTTGTGTTTAGCGCGCTCGACCCCGTCCATCCGGCGACGACTTCTGCGACAATCATCGAACAGGTGATTCGCGGCCTGATCGGGTTCCAAGGTTTGTTGATGAGTGATGACGTGTCGATGAATGCGCTGGCCGGATCGATTGCCGAGCGGACCCGCGCCATCGTCACCGCCGGTTGCGACATGGTTCTGCACTGCAACGGCAACATTGACGAGATGCGCGAGGTCGCACGCGAAACGCCGGAACTGACCGGCAAGGCGCTTGAGCGCGCCAAGGCGACGCTCGCCGCGCGCAAGCCGCCTCAGCCGCTCGACCGGCTGGCGGCACGGGCTGAACTGGATGCGTTGTTGGATCGGGTAGGGACGGCATGACCGCTGAAATTCTTTCGTTTGATACCGGGCGGCCGGCCGACCTCGCCGAGGGTGAACCGGCGCTGGTGGTCGACGTCGAGGGCTATGAGGGCCCGCTCGACCTGCTGTTGACGCTGGCGCGGCAGCAGAAGGTCGACCTGTCGAAGATCTCGATCCTCGCGCTCGCCGACCAGTACCTTTCCTTCATCGAGGCAGCGCGCAAGATTCGCCTCGAGCTTGCGGCCGACTATCTGGTGATGGCGGCGTGGCTGGCGTTCCTGAAGTCGCGGCTCCTGCTGCCCGAGCCGCCGAGCGCGG
>NZ_LFIQ01000058.1:93900-104615 GCF_001189245.1 Bradyrhizobium pachyrhizi
CCAACCGGCTGCGCCGGCTGGAGGCGATCCGCGAGGCGGCGAACCGGCTGATGAACCGGCCCCAGTTCCAGCGCGATATTTTTCCGCGCGGCAATCCGGAATCGATCGCCGAGATCAAGCATCCGAAGTTCACCGCAACGCTGTACGACCTGCTGTCTGCCTATGCCACGCAGCGTCAGTCGCGCGTGCTGACCTCGGTGCATCTGGCCAAGCGGACGGTGTGGTCGCTGGCCGAAGCGCGCGCCTCGCTGGAGCGGCTGGTCGGCATCGCCGAGGACTGGAGCTGCCTCGACGAGTACCTGATGAATTACGTCGCCGATCCCACGCAGAAGGCGACGGTGTTCGCATCGAGCTTCGCTGCCGCCCTCGAACTGGTTCGCGAGGGCGAGATGGAGATCAACCAGAAGCAGGCGTTCGCGCCGATCTATTTCCGAAAGCGTCAAGCGCAAGCCGCAGTGGCGGCGCCGGACCTGTCGGTTGAGTAAGTGGAAGAAGGAGAGCAGGCCCATGGCAAGCTTGGCGGAAGTGCGCAGAGAAGAGCCCGAGGAGGAGGTTTCTCCTATGGATCCGGTGGCGCGTCCTGAGGAATTGCGGCTCCTAGAAGCCCTGTTGTTTGCATCGGCCGAGCCGATCGATCAGGCAACGCTGGCAAAGCGGATGCCCGACGGCGTCGACGTCAAGGCGGCGCTCGCGCAGCTGCAGGCGGAATACGCGCCGCGCGGCGTCAACCTGGTGCGTGTCGCCAACAAGTGGACGTTCCGCACCGCCGGCGATCTGTCGTGGCTGATGACGCGCGAGAGCACCGAGACGCGGAAGCTGTCGCGTGCCGCGATCGAGGTGCTGGCGATCGTTGCCTATCACCAGCCGGTGACTCGCGCCGAGATCGAAGAGATTCGCGGCGTGGTCACGTCGAAGGGCACGATCGACGTGCTGCTCGAGACCGGCTGGATCCGCCCGCGCGGCCGCCGCAAGACGCCGGGCCGACCGCTCACCTTCGGAACCACCGACGCGTTCCTGTCGCAGTTCAGCCTGGAAGCGCTCGGCGACCTGCCGGGGCTCGAGGAGCTGAAGGGCACGGGTCTGCTCGACTCGCGTCTGCCGACCGGATTTTCCGTTCCGTCGCCGTCGGATGACGCGACGCTGCGGGAGGACGAGGAGCCGCTCGAGCCGGGTGATACGCTGGAACTGCTGCTGGCGCCGGCCGTCGAGCCGGAAGCCGAGGAACCGAAAGCCGACGCAGAAACGACTGATGAGGTTGGGACTGCCGAGGTCGAAGCGACCGCCCAGGCGGAGGTCGAGGCGGACGTTGCCTCTGACGCGGATGCGGCCGAACCTGACGCCGGCGAGCCGGAAGACCGCGCCGACCACGCCGGTGATGACGCCGACACCGAGGACAAGGGCGAATAAGCCTGAATATTCCCGGTTAAGCCTAGCAATATTACGTAGCCGCGACAGCGATTTGCCGCGGCCGAGGTCCTTGTTTTTGACACCCCGCGGGCCTACCTTCCGGCAAAGTTCAGGCCGGTCCGCCGGCCATTTCTGGAGGGTTGCAGGATGGGTTCGTTGAGCATTTGGCACTGGATCGTCGTGATCGCAGTGGTCCTGCTGCTGTTCGGACGCGGCAAGATTTCTGATCTGATGGGTGACGTTGCCCAGGGCATCAAGGCCTTCAAGAAGGGCATGCAGGACGACGACAAGGTCGCCGAGAAGACCGAGCCCACCAAATCGATCGATCACAATGCGGCGCCGTCGGCCGCGCGCCAGGACGTCGGCAGCAAAGCCGTCTAACGCGCTTGTACTGACGCATATTTCGACGTTTTTTCTTGCGCGAAACGGTGACGCCGTCGCAGAGACGCGCTATGGACGCCGATTGAGAAAAGGCGCCGGCAGCCCCAGATCCTGTTGGGAGCGATGGGGCCGATGGCGGCGCGCTAGGCGGAAGAATTCATGTTCGATATCGGGTGGAGTGAACTGGTCGTCATCGCGGTCGTCGCGCTGATCGCCATCGGCCCGAAAGAACTGCCGGGCGTGCTGCGCATGGTCGGGCAATGGATGGGCAAGGCCCGCAAGATGGCCTCCGAATTCCAGGGCCAGTTCCAGGAAGCCATGCGCGAAGCCGAGATGGCCGACCTCAAAAAGAGCTTTGACGAGGTCAGGGAGGCCGCGACCGGCATCACCAGCGGCAACATCATGACGTCGCTGCAGAAGGACGTCAGCGACGCCCTGCAGATCGACAAGCCGGTCGATGCACAGGTCGCGTCCGCAGTCGACGCACCGGTGACGCCCACCACTCCTGCCGAGCCGACGCCGGAAACCTTCGTCGAGGCCGAGGCGCATGCGGCCGCGGGCGAGGCGCTTGCGATCACCAATGAGGTGAAGGGTGAGCCGGCGCCGCAGGACGTGACGCCGGCGCAGCCCGAAGCGCTCAAGGACGCGAGGGCGTCATGAGCGCCGAAGACATCGAGGCCAGCAAGGCCCCCTTGATGGATCACCTGATCGAGCTGCGCTCGCGGCTGATCAAGGCGCTGCTCGGCTTCGGCGTGGCCTTCATTATCTGCTTCTTCTTCGCCAAGCAGATCTACAACGTGCTGGTCTGGCCATTCGTCTGGATCGCGGGGCCGGAGAATTCGAAATTCATCTACACCGCGCTGCTGGAATATTTCATCACCCAGCTGAAGCTTGCGCTGTTCGGCGCGGGCTTCATCTCGTTTCCGATCGTCGCCACCCAGATCTACAAATTCGTCGCGCCCGGTCTCTACCGGCATGAGCGCAACGCGTTCCTGCCGTACCTGATCGCCACTCCAGTGTTCTTCGTGATGGGCGCGGCGCTGGTCTATTTCGTCGTGCTGCCGATGCTGGTGCGATTCTCGCTCGGCATGCAGCAGGCCGGCGGCGCGGAGACCGCGCAGATCCAGCTGCTGCCCAAGGTCGGCGAATATCTGTCGCTGATGATGTCGCTGATCTTCGCCTTCGGCATCGCATTCCAGCTGCCCGTGATCCTGACGCTGCTCGGCCGCATCGGCATCGTCACCTCGAAGATGCTGAAGGAGAAGCGGCGCTACTTCATCGTGATCGCCTTCATCATCGCCGCCGTGCTGACGCCGCCCGACGTGCTGAGCCAGGCCTCGCTCGCGATCCCGCTGCTCGCCCTCTACGAGGGCGCCATCATCGCGGTCCGGATCGTGGAAAAGAAGGCCGCGACCTCGAATGCCTCGTCCGGGGCGCCGTCGGCGACCAATCCCGCCGAATAAAGTGATTTCGCCTCACACTCGGCGTCATACCCCGCGAAAGCGGGGTATCCAGTACGCCGCGGCCTCTCGGTGACACGCCGACGTCTCTGGAATGCTGGATCACCCGCTTTCGCTGACGATGACGGTCGTGGTAGTGGAACTACATAGCCGTAGTTTGCCAACGCAATGGTTGGTTGCTTACGCAAAGCCTGCCAGGACTGACTCATGCACGACATCAAAGCGATCCGCGACAACCCGACAGCCTTCGACGCCGGCCTGAAGCGCCGCGGGTTAGAGGCCCTGTCGCCGTCGCTGCTGGCGATCGACGAGAAGCGGCGTGCGGCGATCCTGGCGTCCGAGCAGGCCCAGGCGCGGCGCAATGCGGCCTCGAAGGAGATCGGCGAGGCCAAGAAGGCAAAGGACGAGGCGCGGGCGGCCACGCTGATGGCTGAAGTCGCCGAGCTGAAGACCACGATGCCGGAGCTCGAGCTGGCGGCGAAGACGGCCGATGAACAGCTGATCAAAGAGCTGTCGTCGATTCCGAACCTGCCGCTCGACGAGGTGCCCGACGGCACCGACGAGCACGGCAACGTCCAGCACCATGTGTACGGCAAGAAGCGCGACTACGGCTTTGCGCCGAAGCTGCATGACGATCTCGGCACCGCGCTGGGCGACATGGATTTCGAGGCGGCGGCGAAACTGTCCGGCGCACGCTTCGTCGTGCTGAAGAAAGGGCTGGCTCGGCTCGAGCGTGCGATCGGGCAGTTCATGCTCGATTTGCACACCGGCGAGCACGGCTACACCGAGATCAATCCGCCGCTGCTGGTGCGCGACGCCGTGATGTTCGGCACCGGTCAATTGCCGAAATTCGAGGACGACCAGTTCTGGGCGATCAAGGGCGAATTGCTCTCGGTACCGAATGCCGATCTGCGCGGCGAGCGCCTCGGCCTGATCCCGACCGCTGAAGTATCGCTGACCAACCTCGCGCGCGAATCCATCCTCGACGAGAAGGAGCTGCCGATGCGGCTCACCGCGCTGACGCCGTGCTTCCGCGCCGAGGCGGGCGCGGCGGGGCGCGACACGCGCGGCATGATCCGCCAGCACCAGTTCACAAAGGTCGAGCTGGTGTCGATCACGACGCCGGAAGCCAGCAAGGATGAGCTGGAGCGCATGCTGTCCTGCGCCGAGCAGGCGCTGCAGAAGCTCGACCTGCATTATCGCGTGATGACGCTGTGCGCCGGCGACATGGGCTTCTCGGCGCAGAAGACCTACGACATCGAGGTGTGGATGCCGGGGCAGGGCGATGGCGGCGCCTATCGCGAGATTTCGAGCTGCTCGGTGTGCGGCGATTTCCAGGCCCGCCGCATGGACGCGCGCTATCGCGGCCCCGACGGCAGGCCGCGCTTCGTGCATACGCTGAACGGCTCCGGCACGGCGGTCGGGCGCGCCTTGATCGCGGTGATGGAGACCTATCAGCAGCAGGATGGTTCGATCGCGGTGCCCGATGTGCTGCAGCCCTATATGGGCGGGCTCAAGGTCATCGAGCACGGCATGTGAGGCGAGGGCCAGTGTGATGCCGCTGCACCGTGACATCCACTGGCTAGGTCGACAATGGGCCGTTACGGGCCACGGTCTGCAGCTGATCAATCAGAAGCAGATGGGCTATTACGACGTCGAGGCCGCGCGCCTGTGGGACGCGCGCGTGACCGAGGTGCAATCGAAGGCCTGGATCGACAGGCCCGACTTCGACAAGGCGCTGGAGATCGCGCGCGGCAAGTTCGCCCAGATGGCGCCGGCCGATCTGTCGCCACCTGCACCGATTGCGTCGCCGCCACCGCCGGTCCGGGCGACGCCGCCGGCCGCGCCGCGCGCTCCGCTTGACGCGACATCGGTGCCCTCGATCGAGGAGCTGCTGGCCAGGCTGAAATCGAAATCGGCTGCGACGGCGCCGGTCGCAAAACCGGCCGAGGCGCTCGCTCCCGTGCCGCCCAAACCCGAACCGCTCAGGGTTGAGCCTCGGAAGGTCGAGCCGGCACGGTCCGAGCTCCCCCAAGCGGCTTCGGTCGCCCCAGAACCGTCCATGGCTGAGCCTCGCGCGTTCGAAGCTCCGAAGGCCGAGTCTCTCACGACCGCTTCCGCCAAAGCCGATCCCATGAAGGCCGATTCGGTCACGGCCGATCCCATTAAGTCCGAGCTCTCCCCATTGGAGCTTCCGAGGCCTCCCAAGCCTGAGCCACGCCAAACCGCATCAATTGCTCTTGAGCCGGCCAGGCCGGAAGCTCGGAGGGTTGATCCGCCCAAGGTTGAAGCTCCCAAGGTTGAAGCTAAGGTTGAAGCGCCAAAGCCTGAACCTGCCAAGCCGGGGCCTCCAACGTCAGAAGCTGTCACGTCCCGGGGGCTCGGGGCCGAACTGCGTCAGACCCCGCGAGTTAAAATGCCGGAGGCGCCGCGGCCAACGCCCGTCATCGCGGTTGTTCGGCGGCCGGCTAGAGCAGCCTGGCCGGTGTTCGAGCGCAAGATCGCCGGCAGCGCGCGATTTGTCTGTCCATGGCGCGTGACGTCGGCACGATGGCGCGGGCCATCGCCAAGTTTGCCTCCGCGGCCCTAGCCGGTTAAGACGGCAATCAACTCAAGAAACCGCAACGTAAGATACCCGCGCCGAATCGGAACAAAAGGCACTTTGACGGATGCGAATTCTCTGCACCAATGATGACGGCATCCATGCTCCAGGCCTGCAGGTCGTCGAGCAGATCGCACGCGCGTTGTCCGACGACGTCTGGATCGTTGCCCCCGAGCTCGATCAGTCCGGCGTCTCGCATTCGCTGTCGCTCAACGATCCGCTGCGTCTGCGCGAAGTCAGCCCGCGTCACTTCGCGGTGCGCGGCACGCCGACCGATTGCGTCATCATGGGTGCGCGGCACATTCTCGGAGACAAGCTGCCGGATCTCGTGCTGAGCGGCGTCAACAAGGGCCGCAACGTCGCCGAGGACGTGGTCTATTCCGGCACCATCGCCGGCGCGCTGGAAGGCACTATTCTGGGCTTTCCGTCATTCGCGCTGTCGCAGGAATTCTCGATCGAGACGCGCAACGCGCCGCTGTGGGACACTGCGCTGAAATTCGGACCCGACATCATCCGCAAGGTGATCGGCGCCGGCGTCCCCAGGAATACCGTCATCAATGTCAACTTCCCGTCCTGCATGCCCGATGACGTGAAGGGCATCCGGATCACGCGGCAGGGCAAGCGCAATCAGGGGTTCCTGAAGATCGATCGCCGTCACGACGGACGCGGCAATCCGTATTTCTGGATCGGCTTCGAGCGCGCGGCGATGATGGATGCGCCGGCCGAAGGCACCGATCTCGCCGCGCTTGCGGCGCGCTACGTCTCGGTCACACCGCTGCGGCTCGACCGCACCGATGAAGCATTTTCGGAAACGCTGATTGATACGCTGAAGTAATCCTCGGGGAATCTGTAGCCCGGATGGAGCGAAGCGAAATCCGGGACCCGTGTTGTGAAGTCCCCGGATTGCGCTTCGCTCCATCCGGGCTACGCGCGCAACTTGCCGTTAAACCGGCGCGCCCTTCATCGCGCTGGAGATCACCTGGGCCAGCGTCTCCAGCTGGAAGGGTTTTTGCAGCGCCGGACGGTCGCGGTACTCCGGAGGCAGGCCGGACGAGCCATAGCCGGTCGCGAAGATGAAGGGGCGGTTGCGGGCGTTAATCAGCTCGGCGACCGGGGTGATCACCTTGCCATTGACGTTGACGTCGAGGATCGCGAGGTCGAATTCGGTCGATTGCGCAAGCTTGACCGCTTCGCCGATTTCGCCGGCCTCGGCCGCAACGCTATGGCCGAGTTCCTCCAGCATATCGGCGACCATCATCCGGATCATGACCTCGTCCTCTACGAGGAAAACTGAACAGCCCGCCGGCCGTATCGCTGTCATGATGGAATCCTTGCCCTTCCCTGAATTAGGCTCGCAAATAACATTACAGCGCGCAATGCAAACGTTTGGGAATTGGTCCTTTTCGAGCGCGCCACAGCGTTTGCCGCATCGCCGTGGCCGGCTTTGTTGCGCAAGATTTGCCCAACAGCCAACGAGGTGTGTTGGCCCTCCGAGAGCCCCTGATCTGGCCACCCAGACGTTAATTGCGCATCGCCGCCGATTATATGTGAGGGAGCCGGGCCGGCGCCAATGCCAAATCTGGCGATGGTTCCTGGCCGGGAACAAAACGCGACGGGAAATTTTTCCTTAACGCGGTATTTCGGATTTCAATGGCATCAAAGAGGGCAAGATTCCGCGCTGCTGCCCAGAGACGCTGATGAACATGGCCGTGAACCCCGATCCGACCGAGAAGATGATGTTTCAGCTGACCCTGCGGCGGCGCGGGGTGAGCGATCAGGCCGTGCTGCGTACGATGGAGGAGGTGCCGCGCGAGGTCTTCGTCGATCCGCGCGATCGCAACGAGGCCTATCGCGACAGCGCGCTTGCGATCGCCTGCGGGCAGACCATCAGCCAGCCGTTTGTCGTGGCCTACATGACCGAGCAGTTGCAGCTGCAGAAGGACCATCGCGTGCTCGAGATCGGCACCGGCTCGGGCTATCAGGCGGCCGTGCTGTCCCGGTTGTGCAAGCAGGTGCTGACCATCGAGCGCTACCGGACGCTAGCCGACGGCGCCCGCAAGCGCCTCGAAAAGCTGGGCTATTACAATATCGAGGTGCTGCTCGGGGACGGCTTCGACGTTCCGGCCGGGGCAGGCGACTTCGACCGCATCATCGTCACCGCGGCGATGGAGCAAATCCCGGAGAAGCTCTTGGAGCGGCTCGAACCCGGCGGCATCCTGATCGCCCCGGTCGGGCCGCATCAGGGTACCCAGACCCTCGTCCGCGTGGTGCGGACCGAGAACGGCTTCGACCGCAAGGAACTGGTCGACGTCCGCTTTGTGCCGGCGCTGCCGGGAATCGCGCGCGAATTGTAAATTCGGCGATTTGCTGCTTGGCACCAACGCCTTATTCGCAGGGTTAAGCGGTTATTTACTCGGTACGTGTTTACTCAAAACAGTCTTTTGTTGCGTACGAGTGAGTAACCATGTCCGGGGTTG
Organism: Bradyrhizobium pachyrhizi; assembly: GCF_001189245.1. GTDB lineage: Bacteria > Pseudomonadota > Alphaproteobacteria > Rhizobiales > Xanthobacteraceae > Bradyrhizobium > Bradyrhizobium pachyrhizi. The sequence continues at coordinate 102,228 of NZ_LFIQ01000058.1, forward strand.
TTGAGTTGCTTCGCTCGCGTCGCGTGCCGCAGGTTGCGGTGCTGACGCTGATGTCCATGGCTTTTGCCGGTTGCAGCGCCGATATGTCGTCGCGCTTCTCGCAAAACTCCTACTCGCAAAATCCGTTTGCGTTTGATCCGCAGCCGACCGGCACCGTGCAGCAGGCGCCGCCGCCGCGCGAGTTGCCGCAATACGCGCGGCCTCGAACGCAACCGCAATATTCGCAATATCAATCGCAGCCGTTGCCGCCGCCGGTCGCCGCAGCGCCGCAGTCCTATCCGGTCGCCAACGGCAATGCCGGCGTCTCCGGAGGAGGGCGCGGGGTCTCGTCCTACACGCCGCCGCCCGCGCGTCCGCAGATCGAATCCACCGGCACCGTTCCGCATTCGGTCGCAGCAGCCCATGCCGGGCATAGCGGCACGACCATCATCGTCGGCACCAGCGACACCCTGGAAGTGCTGGCGCGCCGCTACAACGTCTCGACCGCCGAGATCCTGCGCGCCAACGGCTACAAGGGACCGCGCGCGCTGTCGCCCGGCCAGCAGCTGGTCATTCCGCGCCCGACGGCGTCGGCCGCAGCGCCGGCGCTGGCCGCACCCGCCGCGCGCCCCGTCGCCGTGGCGGCCGCGCCTGCCGGCGTCCACTATGTCAATCGCGGCGACACGCTGCACAGCATCGCGCGCCAGCACCACATTCCCGTAGCCGAGCTCGCCCGCGCCAACAATCTCGACCAGTCGGCCCGGCTCAGCCTCGGCATGAAGCTCGTGGTGCCCGGCGCCAAGACGGCGATGGCGGCGCCCGCGCCCGTTGCGCAACCCGTTGCTGCCGCGCCGGTTGCGGCTGTGGCTCCGGCACCGGCGGTCGCAGCCCCGAAGGTCATTGCAACCGCGCTGCCGCAGCAGAGCGCGCGGCTGGTCCAGCCGACCGCGACGGTCGAACAGCCGGCGGCTGCCGCTGAAGCGCCCGTCGTCACCAAGTCGAGCGAGGCCACCGGCGCGTTGCCGACCTTCCGCTGGCCGGTGCGTGGCAAGGTCATCACCGCTTACGGCTCGAAGACCAACGGCAAGGTCAATGACGGCATCAACGTCGCGGTGCCCGAGGGTACGCCGGTGAAGGCTGCCGAAGACGGCGTCGTCGCCTACTCGGGCAATGAGCTGAAGGGCTACGGCAATCTCGTGCTGGTTCGCCATTCCAATGGCTACGTCACCGCCTATGCCCATGCGAGCGAAATCCTGGTGAAACGCGGCGATACCATCAAGCGCGGTCAGGTGATTGCCAAGTCGGGCCAGAGCGGCGAGGCGGGCTCGCCGCAGCTCCACTTCGAGATCCGCAAGGGATCGTCGCCGGTCGATCCGCTCCAGTTCCTCAACGGCGCGTAAGCTACGCGTCGGGACTTCAAGGGACTTCCAAGTCTCACAACAAAGACAGCGGGGGAGGCGCAAGCCTCCCCCGTTTTGTTTTGACGATCGCTGCGACAATGACTTGCCGCTCAGCCGCGTAGCCCGGATGGAGCGAAGCGAAATCCGGGGGCTCACTCGCGGAGTGCACCGATCCCGGATTGCGCTGCGCTCCATCCGGACTGCATAGGCGGTGACGGAAGGGCTATGCGTCTGATTGCCTGTTAGTTGCCGCTCAGCCGCACACCGAGCCGGCCCGCCAGTTCCTGCGTGTACTGCCAGGCCACGCGGCCCGAGCGCGATCCGCGCGTGGTCGACCATTCGAGCGCCTCGCGCTCGAGTTCGTCGTCGGCGATCTTGATGCCGTAATGGTCGCAATAGCCCTTCACCATCGCGAGGTATTCGTCCTGGCTGCAGCGATGGAAGCCGAGCCAGAGGCCGAAGCGGTCCGACAGCGACACCTTTTCCTCGACCGCTTCGCCGGGATTGATCGCGGTCGAGCGTTCGTTCTCGATCATCTCGCGCGCCAGCAGATGCCGCCGGTTCGAGGTCGCATAGAGGATGACGTTGTCGGGGCGCCCCTCGATGCCGCCTTCCAGCACTGCCTTCAGCGACTTGTACGAGGCATCGTTGCCGTCGAAGGAGAGGTCGTCGCAGAACACGATGAAGCGGAAGGAGGAGCTGCGCAGCAGCTCCATCAGGCCGGGCAGGCTCTCGATGTCCTCGCGGTGGATCTCGATCAGCTTCAGCCGGTCGGCCGGCTTGCGGTCGACATTGATGCTGGCATGCGCGGCCTTGACCAGCGACGACTTGCCCATGCCGCGGGCGCCCCAGAGCAGCGCATTGTTGGCGGGAAGTCCGTCGGCGAAGCGTTCGGTGTTCTCGATCAGGATATCGCGCATCCGGTCGACGCCCTTGAGCAGGCCGATCTCGACACGGCTGACGCGCGGCACCGGGGCGAGGCGCCCGTCCGGATGCCAGACGAAGGCGT
>NZ_LFIQ01000058.1:104625-121950 GCF_001189245.1 Bradyrhizobium pachyrhizi
GGGAGGCGGCCGCGAGGCGGCTCGCGATGGTCTCCAGGGCGTTCGCGATCCGCTCGGCGGTCGCGCCGTCGAGCGGCGTTACCGGGCTTTTTGTCGCGGCTTTTGCGGCGCTGTTGGCGGCGGCTCTGGGGGCTATTTTGCGGGCTGTTTTACTGGTCGATTTCTTGGCTTTTTTCGGCATTTGTCCAGTTCCTGACGGCGCAGCCTTATCGGGCTGGCGGCGGTCCCGCAAGCGCCCTAAATGAAGGTCCGTTAACGTTGCAATTGGGACCGCGGCCGCTATAGTCCGCGCGAATTTGTCCGGACCGCCATACCGCCCCGAATCCGAGGGCGCTGCCGGTTCTTTCCCGTCTTATCCGAGGATCGTCCGAATGCTGATTACTCCTGCGTTTGCCCAGGCTGGAGCGACTGGTGACACCAACAGCATGTTGATGTCGCTGCTGCCGTTCGCGCTGATCTTCGTCATCATGTACTTCCTGATTCTGCGCCCGCAGCAGAAGAAGGTGCGCGACCATGCGGACCTCGTGAAGAACATCCGCCGCGGCGACACCGTGGTGACCTCGGGCGGCCTCGTCGGCAAGGTGACCAAGGTGGTCGACGACGACCAGATCGAGTTCGAGATTTCGGACGGCGTTCGCGTGCGCCAGATGCGCCAGATGATCTCGGGTGTGCGTACCAAGGGTGAGCCGGCGAAGGGCGACGCCAAGGACGAGGCGTCCGCGAGCTGATTGCCGCGGTGCCTTTTTGGAATCTGACGGGTCAACTCGATGTTGTATTTCACGCGGTGGCGAGCGCTGGGGATTATCCTGACAGCGCTGGTGGTCTGCCTGTGCGCCGTGCCCAATTTCTTCCCCGAAGCGCAGGTGAAGACCTGGCCGGCCTGGGCGCAGCGGCGCCTGGTCCTCGGCCTCGATTTGCAGGGCGGCTCGTATTTGCTGCTCGAAGTCGACTCCAACTACGTGAAGAAGGAGAAGCTCGACCAGATCCGCGACGATGTCCGGAAGGTGCTTCGTGAAGCCAAGATCGGCTACACCGGCCTCGTGGTCCGCAACGACGCGGTGGAAGTCCGCATCTCCAAGGAAGGCGACCAGGCGACGGCGTTGTCGAAGCTCCGCGAGCTGTCGCAGCCGCTCGGCGGCCTGCTCGGCTCCAGCGGCCAGCGCAGCCTTGAGGTTGAGGACGCGGGCGGCGGCCTGATCCGCCTGAAGGTGCCGCAGGCCGCGGTCACCGAGCGAATCCGGCAGACCATCGAGCAATCGATCCAGATCGTCGAACGGCGCGTCAACGAGCTCGGCACGGTCGAGCCGGTGATCCAGCGCCAGGGCACCGACCGCATCCTGGTCCAGGTGCCGGGCCTGCAGGATCCGACCCGCCTGAAGGAGCTGCTCGGCAAGACCGCGAAGATGGAATTCCGCATGGTCGACAGCTCGGTGTCGCCGGACCAGGCCCAGCAGGGCCGCCTGCCGCCGGACTCCGAACTCTTGATGAGCGCGTCACCGCCGCCGGTTCCGTATGTCGTCAAGAAACAGGTTCTGGTTTCCGGAGGCGAACTGTCCGATGCACAGCCCGGCTTTGACCAGCGCACCGGCGAGGCGATCGTCAGCTTCAAGTTCAACACGTCGGGAGCGCGCAAATTTGCGCAGGCGACGGCCGAAAACGTCGGCCAGCCGTTTGCGATCGTGCTCGACAACAAGGTGATCTCGGCGCCCGTGATCCGTGAGCCGATCACCGGCGGACAGGGCCAGATCTCCGGCAGCTTCACCGTGCAGTCGGCCAACGATCTGGCGATCCTGATGCGCGCCGGCGCGCTGCCGGCGCCGCTGACCGTGATCGAGGAGCGTACCGTCGGTCCCGGCCTCGGACAGGACTCGATCGAGAAGGGCGAGCTCGCAGCCTATGTCGGCTCGATCCTGGTCATCGTGTTCATGCTGATCACCTATCGGCTGTTCGGCGTGTTCGCCAACATCGCGGTGGCGATCAACGTCGCCATGATCTTCGGACTGCTGTCGCTGCTCAACGCCACGCTGACGTTGCCGGGCATCGCCGGCATCGTGCTGACCGTCGGCATCGCGGTCGACTCCAACGTGCTGATCTACGAGCGCATCCGCGAGGAATTGCGCGGCGGCCGCAACGCGATCTCGGCGATCGACGCCGGCTTCAAGCGGGCATTGGCGACCATCCTCGACTCCAACATCACCACCTTCATCGCCGCCGCCGTGCTGTTCTACATCGGCACCGGACCGGTCCGCGGCTTTGCCGTGACGCTCGGCATCGGCATCATCACCACGGTGTTCACCGCCTTTACCCTGACGCGCCTGATCGTCGCCGGCTGGGTGCGGTGGAAGCGGCCGCAAACCGTGCCGATCTGAGAGGCCTGTTGTGACTCATACCGTTCTCATTGGCCTTGGCATCCTGATCGCCGTCTTGACCGTGGTCGCGGCGCTCGGCCTGCTGCCGGCGCTGCGCATCGTTCCGGACGACACCCATTTCGATTTCACCCGCTTTCGCCGCATCAGCTTCCCGATCTCGGCGCTGCTCTCGATCCTTGCCATCACGCTGTTCTTCACCCACGGCCTGAATTTCGGCATCGACTTCAAGGGCGGCACGCTGCTGGAGGTGCAGGCCAAGTCCGGCACCGCCGACATCGCCGCGATGCGCACGACCTTGAACGGCCTTGGCCTCGGCGAGGTGCAGCTGCAGCAGTTCGGCGGTCCGGCGGAAGTCCTGATCCGCGTTGCCGAGCAGCCCGGAGGCGACAAGGCGCAGCAGGATGCGGTGACGAAAGTGCGCGGCGCGCTCGGCGAATCCGTCGATTACCGTCGCGTCGAGGTGGTGGGACCGCGCGTCTCAGGCGAACTGCTGGCCTACGGCATGATCGGCCTGATGTTCGCGATCATGGGCATCCTGATCTACCTCTGGTTCCGGTTCGAATGGCAGTTCGCACTCGGCGCCATGATCGCCAACGTCCACGACATCGTGCTCACGATCGGCTTCATGTCGATCACCCAGGTCGATTTCGACCTCACCAGCATCGCGGCGCTGCTGACGATTCTCGGTTATTCGCTCAACGATACCGTCGTCATCTACGACCGTATCCGCGAGATGCTGCGGCGCTACAAGAAGATGCCGATGCCGCAGCTGCTGAACGAATCGATCAATTCGACGCTGTCGCGCTCGATCATCACCCACGTCACCGTGACGCTGGCTTTGCTCGCACTGCTGCTGTTCGGCGGCCAGGCGATCCACAGCTTCACCGCGGTCATGATGTTCGGCGTGGTGCTGGTCGGCACCTACACATCGATCTTTATCGCGGCGCCGATTCTGATCTATCTCGGTGTTCACACCACGCGGGGTGGAGACGCGGCGCAGGACGCGCCGGCAAAGAAGCCGGACACGGCGGCAGCCAAGAAGTAGCCGGTCATGAGCAACTCCTCGGACGCTCCCCATCTTCCGAGGTCGGCGCCGATCGAGGCCTACGGCAAGGGCGGCTTCGCGTTTGCCGATATGTCGCACCGCGGCTCGCTCTTGTGCCTGCCTGACTCGATCTGGGCCTGGCCGGTCACCAGGCCGCAGGAGATCGACGAATACTCGCTGCAAAAGGTGTTCGCGGCCGCCAATGCGATCGACACGCTGATCGTCGGCACCGGCACCGACGTCTGGGTCCCGCCAAAGGGCTTGCGCGAGGCCCTGCGGGCCGTGCGGGTGGTGCTTGATCCGATGCAGACGGGACCTGCGATCCGCACCTACAACATCATGCTGGGCGAGCGGCGTCGCGTCGCGGCGGCGCTGATCGCGGTGCCATGAGCGCGACGGAGGCACCGAAGGACGGCGCGGCCTTCTGCGCCGATCTGGTGCGGAGCCATGACTTCGTGCGCTACGCGTCGACCCTGTTCCTGCCGGGCCCGGAACGGCGGGCGATGCTTGCGATCTACGCCTTCAACATCGAGGTCTCGCGCGTGCACGAGCAGGTCAGCCAGCCGCTGCCCGGCGAGATGCGGCTGCAATGGTGGACCGACATGCTGGCCGGCGCGGGCCATGGCGGCGTCGAGGGCAATCCGGTTGCAGCAGAACTGCTGCACACGATCCGCAATCACCGTCTGCCGGTCTCGCCATTCTCGCAGTTGGTCGAGGAGCACCAGTTCGATCTCTACAACGACCCGATGCCGTCGCTGGCCGCGCTCGAGGGCTATCTCGACGCCACGGCCTCAGTGCTGTTCTCGCAGGCCACGCGCGTGGTGGCGCGGCCGTCGGAGGCGATCGATCACCTGGCCCGTCATGCGGGTCTTGCCCAGGGCATGGCGCAGGTCATCGCTTCGCTCGGCCGCGACGCCTCACGGCATCAGCTGTTTCTGCCGTTACAACTGCTGCAGCAGCACGGCGGCAGCAAGGAGGAGGTGTTCGCCGGCAAGGTGACGCCGAACATCCGTGCCGCGATCGATCAGCTTGCGGACGAGGCGCAGGGCCATCTCAAGACCGCATTCGGGCTGCTTGCGGATGTCCCGTCCGGCGTGAGGCCGATCTTCCTGACGCTCGCTTGCGTGAGGCGCGAGCTGACCCGGGCGAGGAGGGAGGACTACGACCCGTTCCTGCCGAAGCCGGTCTCGCGCCTGCGCACGCTCTGGACGTTGTGGCGAGCCGCGCGCACGGAGGAGTTCGGTCGCTAGCTCTGCTCTTTCGCGATGTGCTTGGTGAAGATCCGGATCGTTGTGCCCCTGACGATCCGACCGCTGTCATAGATGTCGGATGCGATTTGTTCGACCGCGTCGCGCAGCGCGACGAACTGCGCCTGCCGCGCCATGCTCGCCGTTCCGCGCGTGCCGGCCAGCTCGTCCAACGCGGCGTCGCTGATCTGGCATTCGATTTCCTGGTCGCCGTTCATCATGGTGAATCCGAACGCCAGTCGTTCGGAATCGTATCCCCCGATCCGGCCACGGGTGAGTGGCATTAAACTTGTCCCTTGAGCGCGCTACCCCTCGCAAAGAGTGAAGCTTCGCGCCGCGTTTGTCGAGGGCCACGCGCCGGGAAGCGCGCGCTAACCCGCCGGCCGGTCCATCTCGGCGACTTCAAAATTGAAGCGGTCGCGCAGATTCTTGCGTTGCTCGAGGATGTCCTTGAGGAACTCGCGATCGGCGTCGCTGCGCATCATCGGCTCGATCAGGTCGATCTGGTTCATGGCGACGAGCTGCAGGATTTCGGTGCGCGGCTTGCCGGCGGCATCGCGCGGCAGCGCGTGCACGACCTGGATGTGTTCGGGCGGCTTGACGCCCCTTGCCGCGGTAAGCTCGTTGCGCAGCGTCTTTTCCAGCGCGGACTGGTCCGCCTCGACGAAGGCGTAGAGTCCGACGCCGACGCGCCGGTCGGCAAAGGCGACGATCGCGGTGTCGCGCACCTGCGGATTCTTGCGGATCAGATCGATCAATACCGGGGCGTCGTTGACCAGCCTCCGGCCGCCGCCTTCGCGGTCGGTAAAATTGAAGATGCCGCGCGTGATCGCCTGATAGACCTTCTTGCCGGTCTTGAGCCAGATGCTGGCGACCGCGGACTTCTTTGCGAGTACCTTGCGCTCTTTCGGCGTCAACGCCTCCGGCGCGTAGCTGCGCTTGTGCTTCAACAGATGCCGCAGATCCTCATAGGCGGCGATGCGGAACAGTCGGCTGCGGGTCTTGAAGCAGGCGGCAAGCTGGAAGTCGGTGAGATAGGCGCGGCCGTCGCGGCCGACCAGCCAGTTCTGCTCCTTGGCGAGATCGTTGTGGCAGATGCCGGCGCGATGCAGCTTGCGCAACGCCGCCTTGGCGGAACGAAAATAGGCGACGTCGCCGTGCGGCTTCGCCAGATGCAGCGCCGCGCCATCGATGAAGCCGCGCACCAGTGCGCGACGGCCGGCCCACAACAGCTTCGGCCCGACGTCGAGATCGCGCGCCAAGGCCAGCGCGCGGCGCTCGCGCGAGAACAGATGCAGCGCCAGGGCGAACGACCAGAACGGCACCTGATCGAGCCGGCGCAGCACGCCGTCGACCTCGCCGTCATCGGCGCGGAAGCGGCCGCGCTCGACGGTCGAGAACACGTCGCGCTTGAGCAGCACGCCCTGGCTCCACCGCACCGACAGGGTGGCGTCATCGTCTTTCGGCAAGCTCATGACTGTCAGGCCGCTGCAGCAACGCGCAGATGCTCTGCGATCCAGTGGTCGAGATCGGCGAGCGCGCGCGCGCTGATCGCCTGCTTTTTGGCGACGGTCTTCTCGTTGCCGCGCAGCCGCGAGCCGTCCGGCTTCTTGGTCGGCGCACTGGCCAGCGGCGGGAACAGACCGAAATTGATGTTCATCGGCTGGAACGAGCGCGAACCGGCCTCGATCGCTTCGATGTGGCCGCCGGTGATGTGGCCGAGCAGCGCGCCGAGCGCTGTCGTCGCCGGCGGCGGCGTCAGCGCGGCACCGCGCATGTCGGCGGCGGCGCAGAGGCCGGCGATCAGGCCGACGCTGGCCGACTCGACGTAACCCTCGCAGCCCGTCATCTGCCCGGCGAAGCGCAGCCGCGGCTGCGCGCGCAGACGCAACTGTCCGTCGAGCAGCTTTGGCGAATTCAGGAAGGTATTGCGATGCAGGCCGCCGAGGCGGGCGAACTCCGCGTTCTCGAGGCCCGGGATGGTGCGGAACACGCGCTGCTGCGCGCCGTGCTTCAGCTTGGTCTGGAAGCCGACGATGTTGTAGAGCGTGCCGAGCTTGTTGTCCTGCCGCAACTGGACGATCGCATATGGCTTGACGGTCGGGTTGTGCGGATTGGTCAATCCCACCGGCTTCATCGGCCCGTGGCGCAGCGTCTCGTGACCACGTTCGGCCATCACCTCGACCGGCAGGCAGCCGTCGAAATAGGGCGTGTTGGTCTCCCAGTCCTTGAAGTCGACCTTCTCGCCGTCGAGCAGCGCCGCGACGAAGGCGTCATACTGCTCCTTCGTCATCGGGCAGTTGATGTAGTCGGCGCCGGTGCCGCCGGGGCCGACCTTGTCGTAGCGCGACTGAAACCAGGCCACCGACATGTCGATGGAGTCCTTGTGCACGATCGGCGCGATCGCGTCGAAGAACGCCAGCGCGCTCTCGTCGGTCAGCTGCCTGATGGCGTCGGCAAGCGGTGCCGAGGTGAGGGGACCGGTCGCGACGATGACGTTGCTCCAGTCGGCCGGCGGCAGCCCTGCGACTTCCTCTCGGCTGATCTCGATCAGCGGATGTTCGTTGAGCGCCTTGGTGACGGCGGCCGAAAAGCCGTCGCGGTCGACCGCCAGCGCGCCGCCGGCGGGCACCTGGTTGGCGTCGGCCGAGCGCATGATCAGGGAGCCCAGCCGCCGCATCTCCGCGTGCAGCAGCCCGACCGCGTTGTTGGCGGCATCGTCGGAGCGGAAGGAGTTCGAGCAGACCAGTTCGGCGCAGCCTTCGGTCCGATGCGCCTCGGTCATCCGGTGCGGGCGCATTTCATGCAGCACGGCGCGGACGCCGGCATTGGCGACCTGCCAGGCGGCTTCCGAGCCGGCGAGCCCCGCGCCCACGATGTGCACGGGTTGCGAAGAGGATTGATGCGGTGTCATCGCGCAGCGTTAGCGCGTTTTGATCTCATATGCATCTGAAACCGCACCACAAACGACAACGCCCGCTGTGGAAGCGGGCGTTATCCGTTCAGCAGATGGCTTGCGGCCGATTAGCCGTTGTAGGTGCCGGCAGCAACGCGCGGAATGTCCGAGCGGTCGAGGCCGATATCGGCGAGTTCGCGATCGCTGAGCTGGGACAGTTCGCTGACATTGCGCTGATAATCCCGGAAAGCCTGGATCATGCGGATGAGCGAGAGCAACATGGTAGTCTCCTAGTAATTCAGATTCAGCTTTTCCAAAGCCTCATCGTTGAAGTGAATATAGATGATATAGTGCAGTGCGGTAGTTCCGATGTTGCGATGCAGCTAAGCTCAAAACGCATAGCGACGGTAAGTTCCGGTTAACCGTTTGGCGCATGGAGACAGGACCCGTGGACCAAAGTTCCATAGAATCGGACGATGACGTCAAAATCATCTTGAGATCAGTGAGTTAGAAGGATGATAGCGCGCTGGATTACGCCGTCTACATGGTAATTACGGACCGTTCGGTCAAGGGATGACGCACGGCTGACGCCGGATCACGGCGACGTGTTCCATGCGTGATTCGCATGCTGAATGTTGCGGTATGAATGAGTATGTATTCATAACATGACGACGCGGACACCTAGGCAGGCGCAGCGTCAATCAGCCGCATTGACCTCGGAGGTAATTTGGTCCTTCTCGCCGTTCGGATTTTTGCCTGCCGCGCGAACGGTCTGCTGATTATCGGAAGCGCAGCTCGATTGAAGTGAATGCATCGAGCAAAGCTATTGCGGCGGCGCTTCCTTACCGACACGTAATCAAAAGGCTATGCAACGCATGCGCGATGCGCGCGCAGCGCTCATCACATTTGTATCGCGCGAAGTTCATTCTGAACGGTGTCGGGAACAGCGAATAATCGTTCCGCAGATTCCGCAATCACGCTGGGATCTGTCCAAGAAAAACAGATGGATCATCCCATGATTAAGACATTGATCGCAGCAGCCACCGTGGCTGCCGTTGCCTATGCTGTCGCTCCCGCTCAGGCCGCGCATCGTCATCACGCGGGCCTCGGCTGCAGCGGTGCCAATCTCGGCAAGACCGAAGCTGCAGTCGAAGCCATGGCTGACAATGAGGTCAAATTCGCGGCGGAGAAGGAAGTCTCGCTCGCCCAGGACGCGATGCTGAACAACAAGTGGGGCGCTTGCGGCGCGCATCTCAGCAAGGCTGCCGAAGCTAGCACGGCGAAGTAGGTTTTGATCATAGCGATAAGGGCCGATTGCCTGGGGCAGTCGGCCCTTTTTGATTCATTCGTAGCTGAACCAGCTTTGATCTAGTCAGAGCAGAAGGTTCGCCGCGCTGCGCCATGCAAGCTGGCAGTGAAAGCGCTACGGAGCCTTGGCGAGTTGGGTCGCGAAGTAGCCGATCGTCTTGGCGTATACCTCGCTCTTGTTCCACTGCTGGATCACCGCAAAATTCTCGCTGCCGGGCTCCCAGCCCTTGCCCTTCTTCCAGCCATAGCTCTTCAAATAGTTCGCCGTCGACGCCAGCACGTCGGGCGCGTTGTGCAGCAGGTCGCGCTTGCCGTTGCCGTCGAAGTCGACCGCGAACTTGATGTAGGACGACGGCATGAATTGAGTCTGGCCGATCTCGCCGGCCCAGGCGCCGCGCATCTCCTGCGGCGGCAGATCGCCGCGCTCGACGATACGCAAGGCATCCATCAACTCGGCCTTGAACATGTCGGAGCGGCGGCAATCATAGGCGAGCGTCGCCAGCGAACGTATGGTCGGAAACTTTCCGGTGTTGACGCCGAAATCGGTCTCCAGTCCCCAGATCGCGACGAGGATTTCGCCCGGTACGCCGTAGGCCTCCTCGATTCGCGACAGCACCGAGCCGTAGCGCTTCATCATGTCGGAGCCGCGATTGAGCCGCGGCGGCACCATGCGGCCCGAGAATTGCTCGAAGGTCTGGCTGAACACCTGCTGCGAATGGTCGCGGGCGAGGATCGCCTTGTCCTGCGTGACGCCAGCCAATCCGGCCTGGATCGCGTTCTGCGAAATGCCCTTCGTCGCAGCCTCCTTCTTGAAATCGTCGAGCCAGGATTCGAACGTGCCCGTGCCGCATTGAGCGGCCAGCGCCGATGCCGTCGAGGTCAGGAGCCACGCGCCGATGGCGAACGTGCGAAAGCAAGAGCGAGAGGTCATAGGCAATTCACTCCGGAGTCTGCGATGTCATCGATTGGTCGCGAAAGGCGGCGGGTATGTTCGCGGCAACAGCGGCCAAAACAAGGCTCGTGACCGAGCCGTTTTTTCTCAGGCAGCGCTGCAAATGCCACGCCAGTTTCACACCCATTTGACGATCCTGAACGACAAACCGCCGACCGAACATATCGGCCGGCGGTTGCTTTGACGTTTACGAATCCGGGTTAGCGGCGCTTAGCCGCGATCGCTGCGCCGCCACGGAAACAAATTGGCCGGAAAGTCCGCGGCGGGCTTGCGTTCGCGCGGTTCGGGGATCACCGGCCGCGCATTCGGATCCTTGACGATGACCTCGCGATAGAGATGCCAGGTGGCGTGACCGAGCAGCGGGATCACCACGGCAAGCCCGAGGAAGAACGGGATCGTGCCCAGCACCAGCAGCACCGCGACGATCAGGCCCCAGGCCGCCATCGGCACCGGGTTCTGTGCGACGGCGCGCATCGACGTCACCATGGCCTCGCCGGCGGTCGCCTGGCGGTCGAGCATCATGGGGAAGGCGATCACGCTGATGCAAAGCGCGACGAGCGCGAACAGGAAGCCGACGCTGCAGCCGACCACGATGAGCCACCAGCCTTGCTGGGTGGTCAGCACGCGCGCGGCAAAATCGGGAATGTTGGCCGCGGTCTCATAGCCGAACACCGCCGTGTAGATCGCCTGGGCGGTGGCGATCCAGGTCACGAACAGCGCGAACAGCAGCGTTCCGACCCCAAGCATCGCGCCGAATGACGGTGAGCGGAATACCTCCATGGCATCCCAGGCAGATGCTTCCCCGCCGTCCTCGCGGCGGCGGCTCATCTCGTAGAGGCCGATGGCGGCAAACGGGCCGAGTAGGGCAAAGCCCGCGGCCAGCGGAAACAGTAGGGGGAGCACGGAATAGCCGTGCACGGTGCGCGCAAGCACGAGGCCGAGCACAGGATAGATCAGGCAGAGGACGATGGCATGACTTGGCACCGCCTTGAAGTCTTCCCAGCCGAGACGCAGCGCATGATGCAAATCGGACAGGCCGATGGTGCGGATGACCGGCGCAGACGCGGCGCCTTGTCCGCTCTGCGTCATCGAACTGACATTGCCTTGGTATGATGTGGCCATGGTCGTTGTCTCCCTCTGCGCGGTCGCATCTGGCGCCCGGCACGCGGGCACAAACCTGCCGCCTCTCGAAGCGATCACGATCAAGCCAGACGCGAAAGACAGAGCAGGGAACTGGCCGTGTCGCGAACTGTGCAATGAGGCTACTCCCAAACTGCGCCAAAAGCACTCACGCTTAAGTGAATGTCGCATTGGCAAGCTATGGAGGGGGCGATAGACTTGAACTGTGACCTCGGTCAGGCGCCCCAAGGCCGTCTGGCCTTCACATCTCAACTCTCTTGGGAGCGAACGATGAGCATTTTCGGAAAAATCATGGGCGCGATCTTCGGCAGCAGCGCCACCGCTGCGCCCGCCGGCGGAACGGCCACAAGCGCAGCCCCCGCCGGTGGATCCGGCAGCGCATCGTCGTCTCCTGCCGCAGTGCCCGCCGGCGCGGCGCCGGCGCAGTCCGTTGACGTCGCCCCGATCCTCGACAAGGCGGTTGCCGCCAAGGGCGAGAAGCTCGAGTGGCGGACCTCGATCGTCGACCTGATGAAGGCGCTCGACATCGACTCCAGCCTGTCGGCCCGCAAGGAGCTCGCCAAGGAGCTCGGCTACACCGGCGACACCAGCGATTCCGCCAGCATGAACATCTGGCTGCACAAGCAGGTGATGACCAAGCTCGCGGCCAATGGCGGCAAGCTGCCCCCCGACATCAAGCACTGACGGGATCATCCTCCCGTGCATAGAAAGGGCCCGCGCCAACGCGGGCCCTTTTTTATCGATCGGCGAACATCTATAGGTCGGCCAACAACAACAAGGAGAACGCCCATGACTGATCTCGATCGCCGGACGATGCTTGCGACCGGCGCCCTCGCACTGGCCGGCGCCGCCGCGCAATCCGCGCCGGCCCATGCCGAGGCCACGCCGAAGGCGATGTTTCCGGTCGCCGCCGTGACGATCCCGATCGTCGGCGCCAGCGAGGTGTTCCAGGTTCGCCGCATCTACTGCATCGGCCGCAACTACGCCGCGCACGCCATCGAGCGCGGTTCGGATCCGACGCGCGAGCCGCCGTTCTTCTTCCAGAAGCCGACGGATGCGGTTCAGAATGTCGCGATCGGCACCGTCGCAGATCATCCCTATCCGTCGCTGACCAAGAACTATCACCACGAGGTCGAGCTGGTCGCCGCGCTGAAATCCGGCGGCACCAATATTCCGGCCGACAAGGCGCTCGATCATGTCTATGGCTACGCGCTCGGCCTCGACATGACGCGGCGCGATCTGCAGAACGGCATGGCCGCGGAGAAGAAGCCCTGGGAGATCGGCAAGAGCTTTGACCATGCCGCGGTGCTTGGGCCGATCCATCCGGCTGACAAGACCGGCCATTTCACGCAAGGGGCCATCTCGCTCGCGATCAACGGCACGGTGCGACAAAGCTCGGATCTGAAGAACATGATCTGGAGCGTCGCCGAGCAGATCGCAAAGCTGTCCGAGGCATTCGAGTTGAAGGCCGGCGACATCATTTATTCCGGTACGCCGGAGAACGTCGGTCCGGTGGTCAAGGGCGACGTGTTGCTGTGCAAGCTCGAAGGCCTGCCCGACATGTCGATCAAGATCGTCTGACGAACGCGGCGCAAAGCGTTTTCGAGCGAAGTGGATACCTGTTCGCGTAAAGAAGACGCGTCATAAGGAAAAGCTAGAGCCCGTTCCGATTCCATCGGAACGGAACGGGCTCTAGCCGGCAAGGTCCGCGTATTCCGGATGCTTGTTGAGGTAATCCACCACAAAACCGCAGCCGGCGATCACCTTGCGGCCGTCGGCGCGGATCAGATCCAGCGCACCCTTGACCAGCTCCGATGCGATGCCGCGGCCGCGCAGGGCGCGCGGTGTCTCGGTATGGGTGATGATGACGGCCGCGGGCGTCCGCCGGTAGTTCGCAAAAGCGAGGCCGCCCTCGGTGTCGAGCTCGAAGCGGTTTTGGTCCCTGTTGTCGCGGACGGCGGCCATCGCAAAATCCCGGTTGATTCACAGGCCCTGATGTAAGCGTGTGAACCGGCCGGTGCAAAGCCGCGACCAACCCGCAAATTGGCATTTGTGGATTGACGATATGCGCATTTTGGCCTGTCTGACCGCCGTGTTGCTCGGCGTCGCGTTGATGCTTCCAAACCCGCCGCAAGCCGCTGCCACCGACGATCCGAGCTGGCAGACCTGCGTCGGCCTGACGACGGCACCCGGCGACCGCGTGGCTGCCTGCACCACGGTGATCGACGGCAAGGCCGAGGCCGGCAAGCGGCTGGCCGGGGCGTATTGCAATCGCGGCCATGGGCTGACGGAGAAGCGCGAGCTCGACGCTGCGCTCGCCGACCTCAACGAGGCCATCAAGCTCGATCCCGCCTATGCCTGCGCCTACACCAATCGCGGCCGCGTCTACGCCTTCAGGCGCGATCTCGATCATGCGATTGCCGATTACGACGAGGCGATCCGCATCGATCCGGCGTTCGCGCTGGCCTACAACAACCGCGGCGATGCCTGGCTCAACAAGGGCGATCTCGACCGCGCGCTGGCCGATCTCAGCCTCGCCATCAAATTCAATCCGCAACTCGCCACCGCCTACGGCAATCGCGGCTTCGTCTACCACCGCAAGCGCGATGCGGCGCATGCGATCGCCGACTTCACCACCGAGATCAAGCTCGAGCCCAACGTGCTCGCCTACATCAACCGCGGCAATGTCTATCGCGATACCGAGCAGCTCGATCGCGCCGCCGCCGACTATGGCGAGGCGGCGAGGATCGCGCCGACCGACGCGCGCGGCTGGCGCAACCGCGGCATGATCCGGCTCTTTCAGGGCGACAACAAGGGCGGGCTCGCCGATTACGACAAGGCGCTGCAATACGATCCCGCCGACGTCTATTCCTGGAACAATCGCGGCCAAGCCAAGCTACGGCTCGGCGACAAGAAGGGCGCGGCGGCCGATTTCCGCAAGGCGCTCGAGCTGCAGCCCGATCTCCAGAGCGCCAAGGGGGCACTGGCGCGGCTCGGCGGGGCGCGGTGACATCCTGCCGGCCACGGCTGCTCCCGCCGTGTCGCGCACACGCGGCACAGGCCTTGCGAATGGATGCAGTTCGATTAGGTTTGATGTCAGACATACGCCCCTGATGCGGCCGGATGGTCGTCTGGTACGGAGTGGCGGAGCCGGCCGCCGACGTATGCCTCTTGTCGGAGGAGGTTCGTCATGTCGGACAATCGTTTCTTCAACACACACCGTCCCTGGGAGGACTGGTTCGGCATGCTGCTCGGCGTGCTGATCATGGTCTCTCCCTGGTTTCCGATGCAGGTGAGCGGCGCCGTCGATATCGAGCGCAGCCACCTCGTCCTCAACAGCTTCATGGTCGGCATGCTGGTGCTCGGCATCGCCCAGCTCGAATATGTCGCGCTGCACCGCTGGGAGGAGGTGGCCAGCATCCTGCTCGGTCTCTGGCTGATGGCGTCGCCCATGGTCTTTGGTTACGCCGAGGACCACGCGCTGCAGTTCTGGCACATCCTGCTCGGCGCGCTGGTCGCCTTTATAGGCGCGTTGCAGCTGTGGCAGGACTGGAACCTGAGCGAGCAGGAACTCGCCAAGCACCCCCAGTAGCGGCCTGGGCAGAAAACAACGGGTTGACCGCCACCGGCGCGCGGAATCATCGGGCTGCGCCCGGCGGGCCTTGCCGAAGGCGGCGGCTTGGCGATAAACCGGGCGGTACCAATCCCTTGCGGCGCTTGAAGACGCCCGGTTCTGACCGAGGAAACACCCGATGACCGTCCTGACCTTGCCCTGTCTGTTGTGCGTATCGGCGGGGCGGCAATGAGCGGGACGGCTGCTGCCGCGCCGCGCGGCGGGATCGCGCGAGTATCGCGCCGGGTGATGAACCTCGCCTACATCCTGACCCAGAACGCCCGCCGGCACGGCGATCGCCCCGGCTTCGTCTGGAACGAGAAGGCCTGGTCGTGGCGCCATATCGACCAGAACGTCTCGGCGCTGGCGGCGGCATTGGCGGCGCGTGGCATCGTCAAGGGCGACCGCATCCTGGTGCATTCCAAGAACTGCGACGAGATGTTCTGGTCGATGTTCGCGGCCTTCCGGCTCGGCGCGGTCTGGGTGCCGACCAATTTCCGCCTGATGCCGGACGAGGTCGCCTATCTCGCGGCGGCTTCCGGCGCCAAGGCGTTTCTCTGCCACGCCGACTTCCCCGAGCATGCCAAGGCAGCCGCCAATCCCGCGCTCGAATTCGTCTGGCGGATTGGGGAGGAGGGCGCCTTCGGCGAGGCGACGCTCGGCGACGTCATCGCCAAGCACGCCGGCGCTGTCGTCGAGAACGTTGCCGTCGACTACGACGATCCCTGCTGGTTCTTCTTCACCTCCGGCACCACCGGCCGCTCCAAGGCCGCGGTCTTGACCCATGGCCAGATGGCCTTCGTCATCACCAACCATCTCGCCGACTTGATGCCCGGCACCACGGAAGAGGACGCCTCGCTGGTGGTGGCGCCGCTGTCGCATGGCGCCGGCGTACATCAATTGGTGCAGACCGCGCGCGGCGTGCCGACCATCCTGCTGCCGTCGGAAAAGTTCGACATCGCCGAAGCCTTCCGGCTGATCGCCAAGCATCGCGTCAGCAACATGTTCACGGTGCCGACCATCCTGAAGATGATGGTCGAGCATCCCGCCGCCGACCAACACGACCATTCCTCGCTGCGCTACATCATCTACGCCGGCGCGCCGATGTATCGCGAGGACCAGAAGGCGGCGCTGAACAAGCTCGGCGGCGTGCTGGTGCAGTATTTCGGTCTCGGCGAGGTCACCGGCAACATCACGGTGCTGCCGCCCGGCCTGCACCATCCCGAGGACGGCCCGCATGCGCGGATCGGCACCTGCGGTTTCGAGCGCACCGGGATGCAGGTCTCGATCCAGGGCGACGATGGAAGCGAGCTGAAGGCGCACGAGACCGGCGAGATCTGCGTGATCGGTCCCGGCGTGTTCGCGGGCTACTACGACAACCCCGAGGCCAACGCGAAGGCGTTTCGCGACGGCTGGTTCCGCACCGGCGACCTCGGCCACATGGACGAGGAGGGCTTCGTCTACATCACCGGCCGCGCCTCCGACATGTACATCTCGGGCGGCTCCAACATCTATCCGCGCGAGATCGAGGAGAAGCTCCTGACCCATCCCGCGGTCGGCGAGGTCGCGGTGCTCGGCGTGCCCGATCCCTTCTGGGGCGAGGTCGGCGTCGCGGTCTGCGTCGCGCGCGAGGGCACCGAGGCGGTCGCGGAGGCGGAGCTTGCCGCCTATCTCGCGCCAAAAGTGCCGCGCTACAAGATGCCGAAACGCTTCTTCTTCTGGGAGGCGCTGCCGAAATCCGGCTACGGCAAGGTGCCGAAGCGGCTGATCCGCGACGAGCTCGAGGCGCGCGGGTTGCTCGAGGCGATCGCCAAATCGACGGGCGCCTGAGGCGATGCGCAGCATCGCCCAGCCCGGCGCTCCGCATCAAGAGCGCATCCAATGGATCAGCGCGCGCGGCCGCGCCTTTTCATTCGTGCTCGAGGCCGGCATTCCGTTGCTCGAAGCCGTGCGCCGCGGCTTTGCGGCGGAGGGTTTTTTCGGCGGCGTCCTGAGCGCGAAAAGCGGCGCGCTCGGGCCGTTCGCCTATGTGATGCCGGCGCTGTCGAAGGATGGCGTCAACGCCGCGTTCTACAGCGACACGTTCCGTCCCGACGGCGTGACGCGGCTCAAGCTGGCGGCGCTGACCTTCGGCGAACGTGACGGCGCGCCGTTCTTTCATTGCCACGGCCTGTGGACCGAAGCCGACGGCCGCTTCAACGGCGGCCACATGCTGCCGGACGAAACCATTGTCGCCGAGCCGTTCGAGGTGAACGCGTTCGGGATCGACGGCGCGACGTTCCTGGCTGAAGCGGACAGTGAGACCAATTTCAAGCTGTTCGGTCCCGTCGCCAGCGCGCCGCGTGGGGCCAGGACCACGAGCCATGCCTTCGTGCTGCGGCTGCGGCCGAACCAGGATTTTGCCTGCGCGCTGGAGGGCTTCTGCCGCCAGCACGGCATCCTGCGTGCGCGGCTGCATGGCGGCGTCGGCTCGACCATCGGTGCCGTCCTCACCGACGGCCACAGCGTGGTGCCGTTCGCGACCGAGCTCGCGGTGACCGCGGGCGAGATCGCACCGGACGCGGATGGCCGGCTGCATGCCGAGCTCGACGTCGCACTGGTCGACTATCTCGGCGGCATCGCCGAGGGACGCCTGGTGCGCGGCGACAATCCGGTGCTGATGACGATGGAGCTGGCGCTGGAGGTGCTTGAGGAGGCGGAGCAGCCGTAGGGGCACTGCACGCTCCATCCCCATCGTCGTCCCGGCGAAGGCCGG
>NZ_LFIQ01000058.1:121960-125188 GCF_001189245.1 Bradyrhizobium pachyrhizi
GCCGATATCGCGCGGCGGCCTCCGCTGTCGTCCCTGCGAAGGCAGGGACCCATAACCACAGACGTTCGTTGTCGAAGCGAGCTGTGGCTCCAGCGTTATGCACTAATGACCTTCGGTGGTTATGGGTCCCGGCTCGCGCTTCGCTTGCCCGGGATGACACCTAATTTGTTGCGCGATCTGCGAGACACACATCCACTCGCGACATGAATTGGCCGAGGTTTGCTGCCTTCGCCGCCCTCTCTTGACCAGAGGGCGCAGAGGCGCTCACCGCCGCTTGCGGACATCGATGTTGATGTCGAGGTCGATCTCGCTGACGCAGGTCTGCTCGGTGCGGTGCGATCCGCCCTCGTGCCAAGGGCCGTTGCGCAGGCTGATGTCGCTGACGTGAGCGAGCCGCAGGCAGCGCCATTGCGGCAGCCTGCCCGAGCTCTCGCCGGCGAACTGCCAGGCCAGCACGACCTCCTCACCGCTCTTGTTGTAGCCGATGATGTGCGGGCAGAGCTCGCGCGGCCGGCCGTCACAGATGCAGACGACCTGCTGCTCGGTGAGGATCGCCTTGCGGAAGAGGGCGTAAGCTTTGCTAGGCATGGGACATCCGGCCATCTAGGATTGCTGCGGGCTCCTATCATATAAACTGGGCCACCCGCCGTTGTTTCCCCGGATCCGCGCCGATGGCCAGAGGACGACACCGCCCGATCAACATGCCCGCGCCATATCTGAGGCGCGTCTGGCTCGATCCCAAGCGCATTCCCAATCGCAACGCATATCCGTTCGCGCTGCCGCTGCTGCGCGACGATTTCGAGCTCAGCTTCGACAAGGCAATCACCATCATTGTCGGCGAGAACGGTACCGGCAAGTCGACGCTGCTCGAGGGGATCGCCGTGATGGCCGGCTATGATGACGCTGGCGGCGGCAAGGGCTACCGTGCGGTCGATCACGGCGGTGCAGTGGAGAAAATGGGCGGCTCGCTTGCCGCGGCGCTTCGTGCGAGCTGGCTGCCCAAGATCACCAATGGCTGGTTCTTCCGCGCCGAGAGCTTCTTCTCGGTGGCGCGCTATGTGGACGCGGCAGCGCTGGACGTCAGAGACCTGCCGCCGAACTTCCTGTCGTATTCGCATGGCGAGGGCTTCTTGCGCTTCTTCGAGGAGCGCTGCCAGCGGCAGGGCATCTTCATCTTCGACGAGCCGGAATCGGCGCTGTCGCCGTCGCGCCAGATCGAATTCCTCAAGCTGCTGCACCGGATGAACGGCACCGGCCACTGCCAGGTGATCATGGCCACGCATGCACCTGTCTTGATGGCCTATCCCGATGCGACGCTGCTGCGGCTGAGCAAATACGCGCTGGAGCCGGTGAGCCTGAGGGACACCGATCACTACCGGCTGATGCGCGAGTTCTGCGACGACCCGAAGAGGTTTGTCGAGGCGGCGATCGAGGAGTGAAACCCACCGCCCGGCTGACTTGCCTCCCGGCGAAGGCGCCGGCCGCGACTTCGCTCTGGTGCAAGAAGCCGGTCCCCGATCTAGTCTAGAACCCGGACCATAAACTGCGGCATGCGCCAGGCGGCGGATGGCCGACACATATCGGGAGAGAACGAGGATGAGGCGAACGATCGCGCGAGCTGGCGTCGTGGTGGCGGCATTGGCTGTGTTGGGGGCCGCCTGGGCTCACGGGCCGACCCGCCAGAAGGTGCGGGAATCGATCGAGATCGACGCGCCGCAGGCCAAGGTGTGGGCGGTGATCGGCAATTTCCAGGACATGAGCTGGCTCGCCGGTGTCACCAAGACCGAGGGCGAGAAAGGCAACGAGATCGGCGCCACGCGGCGGCTGACGTTGGGGCCCGGCGCCACCGTCGACGAGGAACTCTACAAATACGAACCCGAGATGATGAGCTATTCGTACCGGATCACGGCGGTCGACGTGAAGGTGCTGCCGGTCACCAACTATTCCTCGACGCTGACGGTGTCGCCGGCGCCGGACGGCAAGTCGAAGCTGGAATGGGCCGGCGCATTCTATCGCGGCTTTCCGAACAATGATCCGCCGCCGGAACTGAGCGACGAGGCCGCGGTGAAGGCGGTGAGCGGGCTCTACAAGGCCGGGCTCGAAGCGCTGAAGAAGAAGATCGAGAGCGGGACCTGAGCATGATCCGGAAAAGTGCGAAGCGGTTTTCCGAAAAGATCATGCTCAAAACAAGGAGCCAAAGCGCGATGACGGTTTGTCCCAATCTCATCGGGCTTTAGGCGTGCGCTCGATTGCGCTCGTCGCGCTGCTTGCCAGCCTCGGCGCCGCGCGGGCCGAGGAGGCGTTCGTCACCAACCAGCTCAGCGACGACCTCACGGTGGTCGATCTCGCGACCTCGAAGCCGGTTGCGACCATCGCGATCGGTGGCAAGCCCGCCGGCGTTGCCGTCAGCAATGACGGCCGCTTCGCCTACGTGACCAGTCCGGATGCCAAGGCGGTCACGGTGGTCGACGCGTCGGCGCGAAAGGTGGTGGGCCGGGTCGATGTCGGCGGCGGGCCGCTCGGCATCGCGGTCGCGCCCGATGGCGCGACGGTCTATGTCGCCGACTGGTACGCCGCCGCGGTGCGGGTGATCGATGCCAGAGAGCGCCGTGTCGCCGCGAGTATCGCGGTCGGTGCATCGCCGTCCGGGCTGGCGGTGACGCCGGATGGGCTGCTGCTGCTGTCGGCGGATCGCGATGACGACAGCGTCTCCATCATCGACACCGCCTCACGTGAGCGGAGAGGGATCGTGAAGGTCGGCACGCGGCCGTTCGGCGTCACCATCGATGCCGAGGGCAAGCGCGCCTACACCGCCAATGTCGGCACCAACGACGTCTCGGTGATCGACATCGCGACCGCCCGCGAGGTCGGCCGCGTGCATGTCGGCCTGCGTCCCTACGCGGTGGCGCTGGCGCAGGGCCGCGGCTTCGTCACCGACCAGTATGACGGCAAGGTCAGCGTGTTCGACCTCGCGACCTTGCAGCCGGTGAAGCGCATCACCGTCGGCGATTACCCCGAAGGCATCGAGGCGACCGCCGACGGCAAGCGCATCCTGGTCGCGAACTGGGAGAGCAACACGCTGAGCGTGATCGACGCCGCCGAGCTGAAGGTGATCGGTGAGGTCAAGGTCGGCGACGGTCCGAGGGCGTTCGGGGCGTTCCTGAGGAGGACGGAGTAGGCGGAAGGTGAGTGGGGTGTCCCAAAATATCGAAAACAACCCCATGCAAA
>NZ_LFIQ01000058.1:125198-146096 GCF_001189245.1 Bradyrhizobium pachyrhizi
CTGCCGCCGAC
Organism: Bradyrhizobium pachyrhizi; assembly: GCF_001189245.1. Lineage (GTDB taxonomy): Bacteria > Pseudomonadota > Alphaproteobacteria > Rhizobiales > Xanthobacteraceae > Bradyrhizobium > Bradyrhizobium pachyrhizi. Next base: position 125,210 of record NZ_LFIQ01000058.1, read on the forward strand.
ATTCGAAAAGCGACTTGACGCGTCGGGCAAATCAGCGATACGTTTTTATTATTCCGAAATTGTGCAAGCGTCCGCCGCCGCGCGATAGCCAATCGCTCCTCCGGCCTGTCGCCGAACCGCGCCCCATTGGCTCACCAGCGCGGCAGGCATATATTATCGGGCAATACGAGAAAACACAGGGAGGATGCCATGCATCATACCTTGGTGCCCAGTGACCGGGTCGAGCACGTCTGCGTCTTCGGGCGCGACGGCGCAAAGCTCGGGTCGATCGAGCGGCTGATGCTCGACAAGGTGAGCGGAACGGTGGCCTACGCCATCATCAGGACCGGCGGCGTGTTGAGCACCCACCACCACTATCCCGTCAAGTGGACCGCGCTGCACTTCGATCCCGTGCGGCAGGCCTTCGAAGCCGAGGTCACGCTGGAGGATTTGCGCGCCGGACCGTCTGAGTTCGACGGTGACGCATTCGACTGGGGCGACCGCTCGCAGTCGTATACGCACCCGAACTATTGGGCGGTGTAGTGCGGAGGTGAGGGGGTGTTGTTGTCGTAGCCCGCATGAGCGAAGCGATATGCGGGGGCCGTCAACTTGTTCGGTCGATAGTCACGGATATCGCTTCGCTCATCCGGGCTACTTGCTCAATGTTGAGCGAAGAAACGGGTAGTTATCGCAGGAGATTTCGAGCCTATCAGGTTTAACGTGGGGCATTCATGGCTACGTTCCATCTTCAGGGGCATCGGCGCCTTTACATTCACAACACGCTGGATCAAGGCGCATTCAATGCTAAGTCAGCTATCGAAAAGAAACTCTTAGAAGGAAATCGTGACGGAATTGGTTTCGACTATATGTCGTGTGGGCTGATGCTCGCATTCACGTTCGAAGCGCAAGTAAATTTCTTTGGCAATCGCATTTTGAAACCATGGAACCATTATCAGCGTTGGAAAGGTAAGGTCGAGAGAGTCTTCGAAGTTCTGTCAATTGAATTCGACTGGTCAAAGCGGCCTTTCGTGTCACTTTGGAAGATGAAAACGTTCCGCGATACCATCGCGCACGGCAAGGCGTTCGAGCAGGATCTGAATGAGGATGTAGAGGGAGCTAGCATTGACGAGGTACGCAAGGCGTTTAAACTGAAGCAGGCTTGGGAGTCCATGATGACGCACGACGAAATCATGCAAGCCTACGACGACACGAATGAAATTTGGAAACTGATGATCGAAAAATCCGGTATCGAAATCACGGAGACGATTGATCAGGTTGATATTGTTTTCACACCGAAAGGCTAGGATCAGATGGGATGGATTGGCCCGTGGGATCAGCCGCGTGCTCGCACGGGAAGCAAACCACGTGTCGCCAATCCGCCTTATGAGCTTTAGCTGAAGGCAGGGACGCCATTCCGCCTACACGGTTAGGCAGCCTTTCCCTTCTTCTTTTGCAAGAAGGCTCGATATTCATCTGACGAGTCAAAAAATTCATCAGCGGAGGTCCGCACCTTTCCGTCCGGCGAGCGGAGTGCATATTTCACTAGGCGACCATCATCGGCAGTAATCGGATCAAGCCCGGCGCCACCTGAATGCACGGCGAACGCGACCACAGGTCTCCAGTCGAGCGTCACTGGAACATCGTCGTCAAAGTCCGGCTCGTACTCGCGGTTCGCCTCAAAGCCGGCGGGTGCGGGCACGATTGTTTCCGTAAGAGATTCGATTTCGCTATCGAGAACGAAGCCCTCACGTTTTGAGCCGTCATGCATTACTAGTGTCGCATTGTGCTCTGCGGCGGGCTTCGACCGCAAATGAATTTCAGCGACGTACTGAGAGTTTACGAAGAGACTGCCAAGTCGAATAAACATGTTTCAGACTCCCCCGGTCAGCTCAGAAATACTAAATCCAAAGCATGGTTGGCAAGTCTACTCCGCCGCCTCGCTCGCCGAGCTCTTCCTTGGCTTGCTGTTCGCCTTCTTCAGCACCGGTGCCAAAAACTTGCCCGTATAGCTCCTCGGCGCCTTGACGATGTCTTCGGGCGGGCCCCAGGCGACGATCTCGCCGCCGCCGTCGCCGCCTTCGGGACCGAGGTCGATCACCCAGTCGGCGGTCTTGATGACCTCGAGATTGTGCTCGATCACCACGACCGTATTGCCCTGGGCGACCAACTCGTGCAGCACCTCGAGCAGCTTGGCGACGTCGTGGAAGTGCAGGCCGGTGGTCGGCTCGTCCAGGATGTAGAGCGTGCGGCCGGTGGCGCGCTTTGACAGCTCCTTGGCCAGCTTGACGCGCTGGGCTTCGCCGCCCGACAAGGTCGTGGCCTGCTGGCCGACATGGATGTAGTCGAGGCCGACCCGGTGCAGGGTCTGGAAGGTCTCGCGCACGCGCGGCACCGCCTTGAAGAACTCGGCGGCTTCCTCGACCGTCATGTCGAGCACGTCGGCGATGCTCTTGCCCTTGAACAGCACCTCCAGCGTCTCGCGGTTGTAGCGCTTGCCCTTGCAGGTGTCGCAGGTGACGTAGACGTCGGGCAGGAAGTGCATCTCGATCTTGATGACGCCGTCGCCCTGGCAGGCCTCGCAACGGCCGCCCTTGACGTTGAAGGAGAAGCGCCCGGGCTCGTAGCCGCGCGCCTTGGCCTCGGGCAGGCCGGCGAACCATTCGCGGATCGGCGTGAAGGCGCCGGTATAGGTCGCGGGGTTCGAGCGCGGGGTGCGGCCGATCGGCGACTGGTCGATGTCGATGATCTTGTCGATGTGCTCGAGGCCCTCGATGCGGTCGTGCGGCGCCGCGCCCTCGCTGGCATTGTTCAGCTTGCGGGCGATGGCGCGGTACAGCGTGTCGATCAGCAGCGTCGACTTGCCGCCGCCCGAGACGCCGGTGACGCAGGTGAACAGGCCGAGCGGAATCTCGGCCGAGACGTTCTTGAGGTTATTGCCGCGGGCGTTGACGACCTTGATGGTGCGCCGGTGGTTCGGCGGCCGCCGGTCGGGGACCGGCACCGAAAGCTCGCCGGTCAGATATTTGCCGGTCAGCGATTTCGGGTTGCGCATGATCTGGTCGGGCGTGCCCTCGGCGACGATGTGGCCGCCATGCATGCCGGCGCCGGGGCCGATGTCGAGCACGTAATCGGCGAGGCGGATCGCGTCCTCGTCATGCTCGACCACGACCACGGTGTTGCCGAGGTCGCGCAGTCTCTTGAGCGTGTCGAGCAGGCGGGCATTGTCGCGCTGGTGCAGGCCGATCGACGGCTCGTCCAGCACGTAGAGCACGCCGGTGAGGCCTGAGCCGATCTGCGAGGCGAGGCGGATGCGCTGGCTCTCGCCGCCGGACAGCGTGCCGGAGGAGCGCGACAGCGTCAGGTAGTTCAGGCCGACGTCGAGCAGGAAGGTCAGGCGCTCGCGGATCTCCTTGAGGATGCGCGTCGCGATCTCGTTCTGCTGCGCATTGAGCGCTTCCGGCACCGTCTCGAACCATTCGCCGGCGCGCTTCACCGAGAGCTCCGAGATCTCGCCGATATGCTTGCCGCCGATCTTGACGCACAGCGCCTCGGGCTTCAGCCGATGGCCGTTGCAGCCGGCGCAGGGCACGTCGGAGAAATACTTGCCGAGCTCCTCGCGCGCCCACTCGCTCTCGGTCTCGCGGTAGCGGCGGTTGATGTTGGTGATGACGCCCTCGAACGGCTTCTTGGTGTCGTAGGAGCGGACGCCGTCCTCATAGGAGAACTTGATCTCGTCGTCGCCGGAGCCGTGCAGCAGCGCGTTCTGGACCTTCTTGGTGAGATCCTTCCACTTGGTGTCGAGCGTGAACTTGTAGTGCTTGCCGAGCGCGGTCAGGGTCTGAATGTAATAGGGCGAGGACGATTTCGCCCAGGGCGCGATCGCGCCCTTGCGCAAGGTCAGCTCCTTGTCGGGGATGACCAGGTCCTCGTCGATATGCTGCTCGACGCCGAGGCCGCCGCAGGCCGGACACGCACCATAGGGGTTGTTGAACGAGAACAGGCGCGGCTCGATCTCGGGGATCGTGAAGCCGGAGACCGGACAGGCGAACTTCTCCGAGAACAGGATGCGCTCGGGACCGCTCTTGTCGTGGATTTTTGCCGTTTTCTTCTTGTCTTCCTTTTCACCCGCGGCCGCCGCCGGTGCGTCGGCATACTCGATCACGGCGAGGCCTTCGGCGAGCTTCAGCGCGGTCTCAAAGCTCTCCGCGAGACGCTGGGCAAGGTCGGGACGCACAACGATGCGGTCGACCACGACGTCGATGTCGTGCGGGAATTTCTTGTCGAGCGCGGGCGCCTCCGACAGTTCGTAGAATGTGCCGTCGATCTTGACGCGCTGAAAGCCCTTCTTGAGATACTCGGCGAGCTCCTTCTTGTACTCGCCCTTGCGGCCGCGCACGACCGGCGCCAGCAGATAGAGACGGGTGCCCTCGGGGAGCGCCAGCACGCGGTCGACCATCTGCGAGACGATCTGGCTCTCGATCGGCAGCCCCGTGGCCGGCGAATAGGGCACACCGACGCGGGCCCAGAGCAGGCGCATGTAGTCGTAGATCTCGGTGACCGTGCCGACGGTCGAGCGCGGGTTCTTCGACGTGGTCTTCTGCTCGATCGAGATCGCCGGCGACAGGCCGTCGATCTGGTCGACATCAGGCTTCTGCATCATCTCGAGGAATTGGCGCGCATAGGCCGACAGCGACTCGACGTAGCGGCGCTGCCCCTCGGCATAGATGGTGTCGAACGCGAGCGAGGATTTGCCGGAGCCGGACAGGCCGGTGAACACCACGAGCTTGTCGCGGGGAATCTCGACGTCGATGTTCTTCAGATTGTGTTCGCGCGCGCCACGGATTGTGATGGCGCGCGATGAGGAGCCGGCGTTCTGTTGGCGCTTCGCCTTGAGCACTTCATCCATTGCGACAGTTCCGGGCGCATGCTTGGGCGCCTTTTGGGCGCGCATCGCCGGTGCTGCCGGGACCTTGCGCCGATGGGGGTGTGAAGACTGGAACGTAGGAAGAACGGCCGACAATTTCCAGTGCTGAATAGCGTCCATCAACGGATAGTTTGCCTGATGGCAGCAGCAGTCAGCAGCGCCGGTTCCCTGACGCAAAAAAGGCCGGCGCGAGGCCGGCCTTTCGGTGCGATCTGACCGCCGACGGCGGTCAGCAATTCGCTCAATACTTGTCTTAGTACTTGGCGACGATCGGGCCGCCGAAGTGATAGTTCACGCCGAACTGGGCGCTGTGCAGCTCGAGCGTACCGGACGGCACGCCGAAATAGGTCTCGCTGTCGAGGCTGCGATACAGGTATTCGCCCTTGATCGACCACTGGGGCGCGATGAACGCTTCGACGCCGGCGCCGACGGTCCAGCCGGAGTGGAAGTTGCTCTGCGAGGCGGTCACGCCGAGCGCGGTGACGCTGACCTCGTTGTTGGCCCAGGCGTAGCCGCCGGTGCCGTAGAACAGCACCTTGTCGACGGCGAAGCCGAGGCGACCGCGCACGGTGCCGAGCGAGTCGATCTTGCTGCGGGCGGTGACGCCGAGCGTCGAGACCGATGCGTCGATGTCAGCGCCTGCAGCGTCGACCTCGAGGCCGTACACGATGTTGCCGGCCTGCCAGTTGTAGCCGATGGTGCCGCCGCCGAAGCCGCCTTCCATGCTCGGGGTGCCGGAGTTCTCGCTGGCGTAGCCGCCGAAGCCGCCGACGTAGAAGCCGGTCCAGTTGTAGATCGCCGCCGGCGGCGGAGCCTTCACGTAAGGCGCGCGTGCCGCCATGTCGGCAGCCATCGCCGGTGCAAAAGCGCTCAGTGCAAACATGCCGGCCGAGGCCAGCAAAACATTCCTGATTTTCAAAGTCCGAGTCCCGTTTTTCTTGCTCATTTTCTTGTTGTCCCTTCAAAGATTTTGAAGAGAGCGTCACAGCAGTGTCGCGTGACGTGCTGGTGCTTCTACAGAGAAATGCCGGAACGTGTGTATCCACGAAACCACAACGCACCGAAAACGGCCCCGGTGAGGTGCGCGTGTACACGCAACGAAAAAGCCGGCGCACAAACCAGCACAAACAAAAAGGCCGGCGCGAGGCCGGCCCTTCGTCTGGATCAAATCGGCCTGGCGCGATCAGTAGCGCGCGACGACCGGGCCACCCCACTTGTAGTTCACGCGGACGGTGACGAGGTCGACGTCCTGGCGATCGCGGATGGTGCTGTTCAGCGTGCCGTTGGGGGCGATCAGGTTGTAGGTCTTGTCCTGCATGAACAGGTGGTCGTATTCGATGCCTGCGGTCCAGTTCGGCGCGAAGCCGACTTCGATGCCGGCGCCGACGGTGCCGCCCCAGCGGGTGTCGCTGGCGCTGCCGACCAGCACGCCGGTCGGGGTGAAGTAGGTGTTGAAGCGGTTGTCGGTCAGCGCCGCGCCGCCCTTGGCGTAGAGCAGCACGTTGTTGATGGCGTAACCGATCTGGCCGGTGAACAGGCCGAATGCGTCGATCTTGGACTGGTTGGTGAACAGGCCCGGGAAGATCGCGCTGCCGTTGCTGCCCTTCAGGTCAGCCCAGTCGCCCTGCGCTTCAAGGCCGAACACCCAGGTGCCGGCCTGCCAGCGATAGCCGATCTGGCCACCGGCGACGCCGCCGGTTGCGTCATGGCAACCGTCCGAGGCGAGGAAGATGCCGGCCGGGAGCTGGTCCCAGCAATTGTGGCTCGAGCCCCAGCCGCCGTTGGCGCCGATGTAGAAACCGGTCCAGTCATAGATCGGTGCAACCACCGGCGGCGGCGCCTTGGCGTAGGGGCGCGCAGCGAGGTCGGCGGCCGCTGCAGGCGCAGCAAACGCAATCAGAGCAACCGTACCCAGCAAAAACTTCTTCATTATCAGTCCCCCAACTCCTCGATCGGCTTCCAAACGGTCCCGAAGCACGATCCCAGACGCGAGCGCCCGCGCCACGGTTGGAGCTATACGCTGATTCAACCGGAAACGCAGTCTCCCAAATGCAACACTCGCGGAGGAAGTGCCGATAAGGCAAGATACTGATTTCTTTATTGTTTTTCTAAATTTTGTTGCCGGGCGTCGGCCGGTGCCGAGATCGACTGCCGCTCCGACGGCACTGGCCACTTCTACGGTTGGTTGTGGCGAACAAAACTGGAACGGCGCCGGATCCGATGCTATATCTCGAATATCGTGGATAACCGGCGCGACGGCAAAGGCGGCGAGCCGGCACCGGCGTATAGGGTCATCCACGACGCCTGCGATGTAAGTGGCGAAGGTTGAGAGTGGCGACCGATGTCCGGACGCCCGGTTTTTGAGTGGAGATGATGCGATGGCAGGAAGCGTGAACAAGGTGATCCTGGTGGGCAACCTCGGCAAGGATCCGGAAATCCGGCGGACGCAGGACGGCCGTCCGATCGCAAACCTTTCCATCGCTACCTCGGAAACCTGGCGCGACAAGGGCACCGGCGAGCGCAAGGAAAAGACCGAGTGGCACCGCGTCGTGATCTTCAACGAGGGCCTCTGCAAGGTCGCCGAGCAGTATCTGAAGAAGGGCGCCAAGGTGTACATCGAGGGTCAGCTGCAGACCCGCAAATGGACCGACCAGAGCGGCGTCGAGAAGTACTCGACCGAAGTCGTGCTGCAGGGCTTCAACTCCAACCTCACCATGCTCGACGGGCGTGGCGGTGGAGGCAGCAGCTTCTCCGATGATGGCGGCAGCGATTTCGGCTCGGCCGGACCGGTCAGTTCGGCACCGCGCCGTGCAGTCGCCGCGGGTGGCGGCAGCCGCAACAGCGACATGGACGACGACATCCCGTTCTGAGCAGCGGTCGCGCTTCCGTCGATTCCGTCAGGCGCCGTTCCGTGAAGATCATTCTCCGGAGCGGCGTCCTGATTGCGGGTAGGGCTGTCTTCGTGTGGGTTATGAGGATAACCTTGCACTCGGCTGATCTCATTTGAGCATTGACAGGGAACCGTTGCGGTTCCACGGGACTTTGACACATCTCGATGTGAATGATATTTACATTGGTCTGCGGCGAGTGGAATGCCGCGAGCTTCACTCGAGGGCCGCCACCATGAGCCTCGCGCCATTGCTCGACGCCGCGCCTGCGATCCCGCTCCACGCCTTTGCCGCGATGGCCGCCTTCGTGCTCGGCTCCATCCAGCTCGCCGCCCCCAAGGGCACGATGCCGCACCGGACCCTCGGCTGGATCTGGGTGATCCTGATGCTGGTGGTCGCCGGAAGCTCGTTCTGGATCCATCAGATCCAGCTGGTCGGTCCCTGGAGCCCGATCCACCTGCTGTCGATCTTCTCGCTCGCCATGTTGGCGCTCGGCGTGACGGCCGCACGGAGCCACAATGTCCGCCGCCACAGGTTCACGATGATCGGCATCTTCTTCGGCGCACTGCTCGTCGCGGGGCTGTTCACCTTCATGCCCGGGCGGATCATGCACGCGGTGGTTTTCGGCCACTGACGGGAGAGGCGAGTAGCGAATGGCGGATAGCGAATAGGGGATTTTTCCATGGGCTATTCGCCCTTCGCCACGCGCTTCGCGACCAAGCAGCCGGAACCTCGGCGCTCCACCCGTAAGTGCATGAAAAAACGAACGGAAAAACGGCTTGCCGGAGCCGCGCAAGGGTGGTTATCAGGCCCCTGATGGGCTATATGATTCCCCAGTAGAACCGACCGGATTTCCCCATTGTCCGATAACGACGACCACAAGCCCGGCGAGCCGCCGGGACCCTCAGATATTCGTCCCGTTTCCATTCTCGACGAGATGAAGAAGTCCTACCTCGATTACGCGATGAGCGTGATCGTGTCGCGTGCGCTGCCCGATGCGCGCGACGGGCTCAAGCCGGTGCACCGGCGCATCCTCTATTCGATGCATGAGCAGGGACATACGCCGGACAAGAAATACGTGAAATCCGCGCGCGTCGTCGGTGATGTGATCGGTAAATATCACCCGCATGGCGACCAGTCGATTTACGACGCGATGGTCCGCATGGCGCAGGATTTCTCCCTGCGCGTGCCGCTGATCGACGGCCAGGGCAATTTCGGTTCGGTCGACGGCGATCCGCCGGCCGCCTATCGATATACGGAAGCGCGGCTGACCCGGGCGGCGCTTGCCGTTCTGGCCGACATCGACATGGAAACTGTCGATTTCCAGCCGAACTACGACAATTCGGAGAAGGAGCCGTCGGTTCTGCCGGCCCGGTTCCCGAACCTCTTGGTCAATGGCGCCGGCGGCATCGCCGTCGGCATGGCGACCAACATCCCGCCGCATAATCTCGGCGAGGTGGTCGATGCCTGCGTGGCGCTGATCGACAATCCGGCGCTCACGATCGACGAACTGATCGACATCATTCCCGGACCGGACTTCCCGACCGGCGGCGTCATCCTGGGCCGCCAGGGCATTCGCAGCGCCTACCATCTCGGCCGCGGCTCGATCGTGATGCGCGGCAAGGTGACGATCGACACGATCAGGAAGGATCGCGAAGCGATCGTCATCACCGAAATTCCCTATCAGGTGAACAAGGCGACGATGGTCGAGCGCATCGCCGATCTCGTCAAAGAGAAGAAGATCGAGGGCATCGGCGACCTGCGCGACGAGTCCGATCGCGACGGCTATCGCGTCGTCATCGAGCTGAAGCGCGAAGCGGTGCCCGACGTGGTGCTGAACCAGCTCTACCGATTCACGCCGTTGCAGACGAATTTCCCGGCCAACATGCTGGCGCTGGATTCCGGCCGTCCGCAGACGATGAATCTGAAGGACCTGCTCACCATCTTCGTCGCGTTCCGCGAGCAGGTGGTGACCCGGCGGACCAAGTTCCTGCTCGGCAAGGCGCGCGACCGCGCCCACATCCTGGTCGGCCTTGCGATCGCGGTCGCCAACATCGACGAGATCATCCGCGTCATCCGGACCTCGCCGGATCCGAATACCGCGCGCGAGGCCCTGATGTCGCGCGACTGGCCGGCACGCGACGTCGAGGCGATGATCACGCTGATCGACGATCCCCGGCATCGCATCAACGAGGACGGCACGCTGCGGCTGTCGATGGAGCAGGCCAGGGCCATCCTCGACCTTCGCCTACAGCGCTTGACCGCGTTGGGGCGCGACGAGATTTCCGAAGAGCTCGACAAGCTCGCGGCCGAGATCGCCGACTATCTCGACATCCTGCGCTCGCGCGCCCGTGTGCAGGGCATCGTCAAGACCGAACTGGCCGAGGTGAAGCAGCAGTTCGCCACCCCGCGCAAGACCGTGATCATCGAGCAGGAGGGCGAGGTCGAGGACGAGGACCTGATCCAGCGCGAGGACATGGTCGTCACCGTGTCGCATGCGGGCTACGTCAAGCGCGTGCCGCTGTCGACCTACCGGGCGCAGCGCCGCGGCGGCAAGGGCCGCGCCGGCATGCAGACCCGTGACGAGGATTTCGTCTCACGCCTGTTCGTGGCCTCGACCCACACACCGGTGCTGTTCTTCTCGTCGCGCGGCCAGGTCTACAAGGAGAAGGTCTGGCGGCTGCCGATGGCCGCGCCGAACGCGCGCGGCAAGGCGCTGATCAACATCCTGCCGCTGGAGCAGGGCGAGCGCATCACCACGATCATGCCGCTGCCGGAGGATGAATCCTCCTGGGCCAATCTCGACGTGATGTTCGCGACGACCGGCGGCACGGTTCGCCGCAACAAGCTGTCCGACTTCGTCGACGTGCGCCGCTCCGGCATCATCGCCATGAAGCTCGGGGAAGGCGAGGCGATCGTCGACGTCCAGATCTGCACCGAGCATGACGACGTGCTGCTGACCGCCGCCGGCGGACAGTGCATCCGTTTCCCCGTCACCGATGTGCGCGTCTTCACTGGCCGCACGTCGATGGGCGTGCGCGGCATTGCGCTGGCCGAGGCCGACAAGCTGATCTCGCTGGCGATCCTTCGCCATGTCGAGACCACCTCGGATGAGCGCTCGGCGTACCTGAAGATGCGCCGCGCGGTGGCCGGCGAGGCCACGACCGAGGAGCCGGTCGAGGCCGAGGGCGAGGAGACCGCGAATGCGATCCAGTTGTCGCAGGAGCGCTATGCCGAACTGTCGGCGGCAGAGCAGGTGGTGCTGACCGTCTCCGTCAACGGCTATGGCAAGCGGACCTCGTCCTACGAGTACCGCACCACCGGCCGCGGCGGCAAAGGCATCGTCGCGATGAGCGTCAACAACCGCAACGGCAACCTGGTGGCGTCGTTCCCGGTCGAGGACGCCGACCAGATCATGCTGGTCACCGACAAGGGCCAGCTGATCCGCTGCCCGGTCGCCGACATCCGCGTCGCCGGCCGCTCGACCCAGGGCGTGATCGTGTTCGACACCGCCGAGGACGAGCACGTGGTCTCGGTCGAGCACATTCCGGAAGAGGAAAACGGCGAGAACGGCAACGGCGGCTAGCGCCGCCGTTTCCGAGAACCCCCAGCCCGAATGCCGCCAACGGACGCGCAACATGCGCGCCCGTTGACAGGCTCCGGGAATCCGGCGGCCTGCCTCACGCCCCTAGCCCAAGGGCAACGCCCTATGCTTTGATGGGGTCCGGCGGATCTACCGATCTCGGGAGGCCGTTTTGACCGATCATCGCGTTGAACGGCGGCTTGCAGCGATCCTCGCGGCTGACGTGGCCGGATATAGTCGGCTGACCGGCCTGGACGAGGAAGGGACACACGTCCGGCTCAGGGAGCGTCTGCGTGGACTCGCTGATCCCAAGATCAGCGAACACCGTGGCAAGGTCGTCAAGCACACGGGCGACGGCGTGCTCGCCGAGTTCGGCAGTGTCGTGGATGCGGTGCGTTGCGCGATTGAGGTCCAGCGCGGAATGGCCGAGCAAAATGCCACGGTGCCGCAACTCAAGCGGATCGAATTCCGCATTGGTATCCACGTCGGCGACATCATCGTCGATGAAAACGATATCTTTGGAGACGGCGTCAATATCGCCGCCCGCCTTGAAGGGATCGCGGAGCCCGGCGGAATCTGCATCTCGGACGATGCGCAACGTCAAATCCGCGGCAAGGTCGATGCCGTGTTCGAGGACATGGGCTCGCAGAACCTGAAGAACATTGCTGAGCCGATGCGCGCGTGGCGATTGAGGGTAAATGCGGGCCATCCCGCGGGCGCGCCGATCGAGCCGCCGGTCGACAGCGCGCAAGCTCTGGCGCTCCCCGACAAGCCGTCGATCGCCGTGCTGCCGTTCGAGAATATGAGCGGCGACCCCGAGCAGGAATACTTCGCGGACGGAATGGTCGAGGAGATCATCACCGCGCTGTCGCGCTTCAAATGGCTGTTCGTGATCGCCCGAAATTCGAGTTTTACCTTCAAGGGCCGGGCGGTCGATATCAAGGAGGTCGGCCGCAGGCTTGGCGTCCGCTATGTCCTTGAGGGGTCTGTGCGCAAGGCCGCGGGGAAGGTTCGCATCACCGGGCAGTTGATCGATGCGGTGACCGGAACGCACATCTGGGCAGACAGGTTCGAGCGCGACCTGACGGATATATTCGCCCTCCAGGACGAGGTGACCGTCGCCGTCGTTTCGGCCATTCAACCAAAATTGCTGCAGATCGAAATCGGCCTGTCGGCACGGCGACCGGAGAACCTCACCGCCTATGATTTCTATCTCCGCGCCATGCAGCAGCATTACCTGATGACCGCCGACGGGTTGGCCGAGGCGATCAGGCTGGCGCATCGTGCTTTGGAGCTTGACCCCCGGTTCGGCTTTGTCGCCGCTCTGGCAGGTCTCGCGCACATGCAGAACATCCTTTGGGGGCATGCCGTCGATCCTCAATTTGACCGCAAGGAAGCGGTTCGGCTGCTTCGCCTGGCATTGAGCATCGACGATGGGGATGCGGAAACATTAGCCTGGGTTTCCCTCACCTCGGCGTACATGGTCGGCGATTGTGAGAGTGAGATCGAATTGGCCGACCGGGCGGTCGCTCTCAATCCGAATTCATATCGCGCATGGACAGCCAGAGGCAGTGTCTATCGAGTTGCCGGGCTTCCGGATGAAGCGGTCCGGAGTTTTGAACGCGCCATCCGCCTGAGCCCGTTAGACCCGCGGCTACCCATCACGTTTGTTGGGATGGGGATGGCCTTCATCGAGCTTCGCCGCTTTGACGAGGCCATTGCCGCAGCGAACAAATGCCGGCGCCAGAATGCCTCCTATTCGCTGGCTTACCGTTGTCTCGCGTCCGCGTTCGCCCATCTCGGACGCGACGCGGAGGCGCGTGAGGCGGCGGCGCTCCTGCTTCAGCTCGATCCCGCCTTTACAATATCCGCAATGATCGCCAGGGGCGGGTACCCAAACGCGCAGCTGTTGATCGAGGGGCTTCAGAAGGCGGGATTGCCCGAATGAATTGTGCCTGCGGGCGCCGACGAGGTGGCCAGCGAACCAAATCCGGTGGCTTGCGGTGCGGTTTCCATTGTCCCGGATTGCGCTTCGCTTCATCCGGGCTACGCAGGCGACGAGATTAAATCTCGATCTCCGTCCCGAACTCCACGACCTGTCCGGTCGGCACGCCGAAGAACGCCGCCGACCGTTCGGCGTTGCGCTGCAGGAACGCGAATAGCGATTCCCGCCACACCCACATGCCCGGAATGTCTTCCCGCGGAATGATGGTCTCGCGACCGATGTAGTAGGTCACATCGGTCAGACGCAGACCGGGCAATTTGCCCTGACGGCAGGCGAGTTTCAGCCCTTCGTACACGGTCGGATATTGCATGAAGCCGTAACGCAGGATGACCCGGATGATGCCCGGGGTGACGTCGTGAACCACAACGCGATCCTCGTCCGAGATGCGCGGGGATTCCTCGATCTGGACGGTGACCAGCAGCACGCGCTGGTGCAGCACGTGGTTGTGCTTGACGAACTGGGTCAAGGCGAGCGGCACGCCGTTGGGGGCGGAGGCGAGGAATATGGCGGTGCCCGGCAGCCTGCTGTGGCACTTGTTGACCGCGGTCTCGATCAGATCTTCTTCCGGCTGACGCAGCTTGCTGCGCGCCGTCTCGACCAGTTTCACGCCGCCGCGCCAAGTCAGCATCAGGAACGCAACGGCCGCCGCAAGCAGCAGCGGGAACCAGCCGCCTTCGAACAGCTTGGTCGAGTTCGCCGCAAAGAAGATCGCGTCGATGACGAAGAAAAAGCCGTTCACGGCGATCACGATGATCGGCGAATAGCCCCACTGGATCGCGACCAGCGCTGCAAGCAGCGTGGTGATCGCCATCAACAGCGACACTGCGATGCCGTAGGCGCCAGCGAGCGCGTCGGAGCTGCCGAAGGCGAGCACCGCGCCGAGTGTGCCGGCGGCGAGCATCCAGTTCACCAGCGGCACGTAGATCTGCCCGATCGCATCGCTCGTGGTGTGCTCGATGTGCATGCGCGGCAGGAAGCCGAGCTGGATCGATTGCTGGGTCAGCGAGAACACACCCGAGATGATGGCCTGCGAAGCAATCACGGTGGCGATGGTCGCGAGCAGCACGAGCGGGTAATGCGACCAGTCCGGCGAGAGCTGGAAGAACGGGTTTTCGATCGCGGTCGGGTCGGTGATCAACAGCGCGGCCTGGCCGAAATAGTTCAGCACCAAGGCGGGCAGGCAGACAGCGAACCAGGCGAGCCGGATCGGAAAGCGGCCGAAATGCCCCATGTCGGCATACATCGCCTCACCGCCGGTCACCGCGAGGAAGGCGGCGCCAAGGATGGCGAAGCTGACGTGAAAATCCTGATGGATCAGGAAATCGAATGCATAGAGCGGGCTCAGCGCAACCAGCACGCCGGGCGCCTTGACGATGCCGTGAATGCCGAGGGCTGCCAGCACGGCGAACCAGAACAGCATCACCGGGCCGAAGATCCTCCCGATGAAGCCGGTGCCCTGCTTCTGCATCATGAACAGGCCGATCAGGATCACGACGGTGATCGGCACCACCGCAGGGGTCAGCGAGGGCGCGTCGACCTTGAGGCCCTCGATTGCCGACAGCACCGAAATGGCCGGCGTGATGGCGCCGTCGCCGTAGAGCAGGGCGGCGCCGATCAGGCCGACCACCAGAAGATGGGCGCGCCAGGTGCCGGGCGCCGCGTTGCGCGCCGAGAGCAGCGCCAAGAGCGCGACGATGCCGCCTTCGCCGCGGTTGTCCGCGCGCAGGATCAGCATCGCGTATTTGATCGAGATGATGAGGATCAGCGCCCACAGGATCAGCGAGACCACGCCGAGCACCGCGCTCTCGGTGAGGGGACCGCCATGGGTGGCGGCCTTGGCGGCTTCCTTCAGAGCGTAGAGGGGGCTGGTGCCGATGTCGCCATAGACGACGCCGAGGGCACCGAGCGTGACGGCAACCGGGATCGGACTGGACGGGGGGTGGCCAGAAGAAACGATGGCGGGCGTACTCGTCACGGCAATCCCCCGATGGCTGCGCCCGCCGGATCATCCGGCCGGGCGCCTTAGACGATAGTCTGCGACGGGACGTCGCAAATTACCATTGGGTTTTGTGTGACGGCCTGACCTTACGCCAGGCTGACGAGGGAGTTCGATTGAATGCGGGCTACGGGGTACGGTCGGCGGTAACCAGGCGGGCTTCGCGAACCGCCGTCTTGTTGCCGGCGCTGCGCAGGCACGAGGCCTCGAAGTTCGGCCAGGCTTGCTGCGAGCAGTCCTTGCCGACCGGGTGGACGTCGAGACGGTCGCTCTTGGCCAGCGGCTGCGGCGTGGAGGCTTCGACCTGCGGCGCAAAGCCCGGCAGCACGGTGAGCGCAGCGGCAATGAACGCGGCAACAGCGATGGCGGAAAGTGCCTTGATCATGACGGTCCCCAGTTGATCGGGCCGCCCAGGCCCGTCGTTTCGTTGTCCAATGTCTACCGGCCGCAAGTTTCCTGGTGTCTTCGCCGCCCCGCGAAATGGTTTCGTCGCGGACCGCTTCTGTTTCGTCCGCCAACGGCCGACGAAACATTCACCCTCGTAGACGCTGGCATCCCAGGACTCGTTCACTGGACGACTGGAAATTTGTTTCGAGCGGGCGATGGAACCCGGGCGGCTTGCCGGGGAGAGCCGGGCGGGTTAGGAGGGACCATGTCCCGTATCGCGATCTATCCCGGCTCCTTCGATCCCGTCACCAACGGCCATCTGGACGTGGTGAAACAGGCCGTCTTCCTCTGCGACCGCCTGATCGTCGCCATTGGCGTCCATCCCGGCAAGAAGCCGCTGTTTTCCATCGAGGAACGGCTGGCCATGGTCCATGAGGTGTTCGACCCCATCGCCCAGCAGGCGGGCTGCGCCTTCGAAAGCGCAACCTATGACAATCTCACGGTCGCAGCGGCGCGCGCGGCCAAGGCCACGCTGATGATTCGCGGCCTGCGCGACGGCACCGATCTCGATTACGAGATGCAGCTTGCCGGCATGAACGAGGCCATGGCGCCCGAGGTGCATACCGTATTCGTTCCGGCGTCGGTTGCGGTCCGCCCGATCACCGCCACACTGGTGCGCCAAATCGCCCAGATGGGCGGCGACTTCTCTGCATTCGTGCCGTCATCGGTCGCAGCTAGCCTGAAGGCCAAGTTCGCCGGCTGATCCCGGCGGCCTGCCACACCTCAACGTTAAAGCTCCGGAGTTGCCATGATCCGCATTCTTGCATTCGTTGCCGCGCTGCTCTGCGTCGTGCCCGCGGTCGCGCAGCCGCTGCCGGCCAATCTCGACAAGGCCGATGCGATCGTGATCGACACCACCAAGGGCCGCATCGTCATCAAGCTGCGCACCGACATCGCGCCCAAGCATGCCGAGCGCATCAAGCAGCTGGCGCGCGAGGGCTTCTACAACAACGTGCCGTTCCATCGCGTGATGGACGGCTTCATGGCGCAGACCGGCGACGGCCAGAACTTCAACGGCACCGGCGGCTCGAAATATCCGAACCTGAAGCAGGAATTCTCCCAGGTCCCGTTCAAGCGCGGCATCGTCGGCATGGCCCGGCGCGGCGACAGCGTCGACAGCGCCAATTCGCAGTTCTTCATCATGTTCGCCGACGGACCGAGCCTGAACGGCCAGTACACCGTGATCGGCGAGGTGGTGCAGGGCATGGACGTGGTCGACAAGCTGAAGAAGGCGTCTGCGGGCTCTCCTGGCGGAGCCGTCACCGATCCCGACAAGATGGTGAAGGTGCAGGTCGCATCCGACATCAAGTGATCCGCATGGCGGCGCGCTGCAAACCACTCGCCTGGTTCGCCGCGCCGCTGGTTTGCCTGACGCTGGCCGTACCGGTGCAGGCCGAGCCGGAGCAACTCAATACGATCAAGGACGTTGTTCTTGCCATCCACCGCTGCTGGCGGCCGCCGCCGGCGGAGAAGGCCGGCCCGATCGACATCACCGTCATTGTCAGCTTCAACCGCGAGGGCGCAATCCTCGGACATCCCAGGATCAGCTATGAATCGCAGGAGGCGACCGACAACGACCGGATTGCGTACCGGATCGCGGTGATGGAGACGTTGCAACGCTGCACGCCGTTGCCATTTACCGAGAGCCTGGGCGGCGCGGTCGCCGGCCGTCCATTCGCAATCCCGTTCAGGAATAAGCAGTATCCACCCCGAAGCCAGGAGAAGCGAGCATGGCTGCTACCGAAAATACTCTGATCCTCGAAACCACGCAGGGCCCGGTCACGATCGAGATGCGCCCGGATCTCGCGCCCGGCCACGTCGCGCGGATCAAGGAGCTGGTGCGCGAGGGCTTCTACGACGGCATCGTGTTCCATCGCGTGATCGACGGCTTCATGGCGCAGACCGGCTGCCCGCAGGGCACCGGCATGGGCGGCTCCGGCAAGAAGCTGAAGGCCGAATTCAACAAGGAGCCGCATGTCCGCGGCACCGCCTCGATGGCCCGCGCCGCCAATCCGGATTCCGGCGACAGCCAGTTCTTCATCTGCTTCGACGACGCCTCGTTCCTCAACGGCCAGTACACCGTCTGGGGCAAGGTCACCGAGGGCATGGAGAATGTCGACAAGATCAAGCGCGGCGAGCCGGTGAAGGATCCGGACAAGATCGTCAAGGCGCGCATGGCCGTCGACGCGACGTAAGTCAAACACTCCGTCATTCCGGGGCACGCGAAGCGTGAACCCCAATGCGCAATTGCGCATTGTGGAATCTCGAGGTTCCGGGTTCGATGCTGTCGCATCGCCCCGGAACGACGTTGCTGAGTAAGATGCGCACCGACCTCTTCGACTTCGAACTACCCCCGGAAAGCATCGCGCTTCGCCCCGCGAGCCCGCGCGATGCCGCGCGGATGCTGGTGGTGCATCCGGAAGGCGTGCTGCGCGACGCCTCGATCGCCGACCTGCCGCAGTGGCTGGAGCCGGGCGATCAGATCGTCGTCAACGACACCAAGGTGATCGCGGCGCAGCTCAAGGGCCGCCGGATCGGGCGCGACACCGAGCCGAAGATCGAGGCGACCTTGATCAAGCGGCTCGACGGCTCGCGCTGGCAGGCGCTGGTGAAGCCGGCGAAGAAGCTCAGCCCCGGCGACACCATCCGCTTCGGCAATGAGGGCAGGGTCTGCCTGCTCGGCAATCTCGATGCAGAGGTCGAGGCGAAGGGGCAGGAGGGCGAGGTGACGCTGTCATTCTCGTTCCATGGTCCGGTGCTCGACCAGGCGATCGCCGATGTCGGCGCCACGCCGCTGCCGCCCTACATCGCCTCCAAGCGCACGCCTGACGAGAAGGACGTCAGCGACTACCAGACCATGTTCGCCGCCAATGAGGGCGCGGTCGCCGCGCCCACGGCGGGGCTGCATTTCACGCCGGCGCTGGAGGCCGCGCTGAGGAGCCGCGGCGTCGAGTTGCACCGCCTGACGCTGCATGTCGGGGCAGGGACGTTCCTGCCGGTGAAGACCGAGGAGACCTCGGAGCACAAGATGCATGCCGAATGGGGCTGCGTCACCGCCGAGACTGCTTCCGCCTTGAATGCCGCGCGCGCAAAGGGCGGCCGGATCGTCGCGATCGGCACCACGTCGCTGCGGCTGCTGGAAAGCGCCGCCAATGCCGACGGCACCATCCAGCCGTTTGCGGCGGAAACTTCGATCTTCATCACGCCGGGCTACCGCTTCCGCGCGGTCGATATTTTGCTGACCAACTTCCATCTGCCGCGCTCGACGCTGTTCATGTTGGTCTCGGCCTTCTCCGGCCTCGAGACGATGCAAGGCGCCTACGCCCATGCGATCAGGAACGGCTACCGGTTCTATTCGTACGGCGATGCGTGCTTGCTGTTTCGCGCAGGCAGGTAGTTAAGCGAGCTCAACTTTGTCGCCGTCACCCCGAGGTGCGAGCGGAGCGAGCCTCGAAGGATGACGGGACTGAAGGCGGGACAACATGTCCGACGTCGTCCCTGCGAAAGCAGGGACCCATAACCACAGGGTTTAATTGTTGAGGAAGGCTGTGGCCCCAGCCCTGCGCAACAATGGCCTTCGGTGGTTATGGGTCCCGGCCTTCGCCGGGACGACGTTGAATGTTTGGCACCGCTCCTCCGCCATATATTCACATTCTCTGAGGTGGCCGCTTCTTCAGCGGCCCTCGAAGGGCGACGGCCCGACCGGGGCCGATGCATCCTTCGAGACGCCCGCTGCGCGGGCCCTCAGGATGACGGTCCTTACATTCACGCCATCGCACGCTCAGGGAGCAACTCGGCAATCTGCACCGCGTTGAGGGCGGCGCCCTTGAGCAGCTGATCGGCCGCGACGAACATCGAGATCGAGTGGCCGCTGGGGTCGCTGAGGTCCTTGCGGATGCGGCCGACCAGCACGTCGTCCTGGCCGGAGGCGTCGATCGGCATCGGGAAGTAGTTCTTGGCGCGATCGTCGACGACCTTGACGCCCGGCGCCTGCGCCATGATCGCGCGCACCTGGTCCTCGGTGATCGGCTTCTCGCATTCGAAGGTGATCGCCTCGCAATGCGCGCGCAGCACCGGCACCCGCACGCAGGTAACGCCGACCGCGATCTTCTCGTCCTCGAAGATCTTGTGGGTCTCCTTGATGACCTTGGTCTCCTCGTCGTTGTAGCCGGTCTCCGGATCAACAGCGGTGTTGTGGTTGAACAGGTTGAAGGCGTAGGGGTGCGGCATCACCTTCGGGGTGTAGACCTGTCCGTTGAGATTGGCGCGGGTGGACTCGACGAGCTCCTCCATCGCGGCTGCGCCGGCGCCGCTCGCGGCCTGGTAGGTCGAGATGATCACGCGCTTGATGCGGTTCTTCTGATGGATCGGCCACAGCGGCACCAGGGCGGTGATGGCGGCGCAGTTCGGGTTGGCGATGATGCCCTTGTGGTCGCGGATGCGGTTGGCGTTGATCTCGGGGATCACCAGCGGAACGTTCGGATCCATCCGGAACGCCGAGGAATTGTCGACCACGACGGCGCCGGACTTCACCGCAAGCGGCGCGAACTTCCTGGAGATGCCGCTGCCGGCCGAGAACAGCGCGATGTCGACGCCCTCGAAGGCGCGCTCGGTCAGTTCCTCGATCACGACCGGCTTGCCGCGGAAGCTGACGGTCTTGCCGGCCGAGCGGGCGCTCGCCAGCGCCTTCAGCTTGCCGACGCGGAAGCCGCGCTTGTCCATGGTGGCGATGAATTCGGCGCCGACGGCGCCGGTGACGCCGACAATTGCGACGACGGGATCGTTACTCACTTTGTCCTCCATTCGAGTTGTATTTCAGGCAACAAAAAAGCCCCGGACCTTCATCAGGCGGGGCTTCGGGCAGAGATGATGCGGTTCGACCGACTACGCGCGCACGCCTCCCGAGGCCCCGGAGGGCTTGGTGGTTTTGCTGGTGCGTTTGGTCGCGGTGATCATGGCTCGGACTTATGCGGGACAGATCGGCGTCCGTCAACGGCTTTTGGGCGAAAACTTGGCGATGCCCGCCTGGAGCATTTTCGGTTCTGATTGAATCAGAACCGAAGCT
>NZ_LFIQ01000058.1:146106-178448 GCF_001189245.1 Bradyrhizobium pachyrhizi
CTGTCCGCTTCGCTCGAAAACGCTCTTGGCCTCAGCGCCTGCGCGCGCCGGGCGGTTCGAGGATCACCTCTTTCAGGTCGCTGCCGGCGAGCACGACGATGACGAAATTGAGCTTGCCGCGTTCGCGCATCAGGCCGCCGCTGATCGCCTTCCCGGAGGTCGTGCGCTCGGCCACCCGCACGGCGTCGGCGAGGCGATGCCGGAGCGCCTTGAGCACGACGAGGTTGTCACGGTCTTCGGCGCCGAGCGACTTCAGCGGCGCGGCGGCCTCGCCACCCACCACTTCGCCGGTCGCCGCGTCGATGGCGTGCCGCCAGATGCGGTCCTGCTGCATAGTCTTGACCCGGTAGACCGCGGGCTCCGACGCGCCGTCGAAGCTGATGTCGGCGGTGATCGAACCGGAATGCAGCGCCTCCGCAATCGCCATCGCCTTGCGCAGCGAGATCTGGGCCGCCTGGAAGCTGTCGAGCTCGCGGCGAACCGTGTGCGCGTCGAGCGCGGTGTCGTTATCCTGCGGGGTGAGCGCTGCGGCCGTCGAGCTCGTGATCGCGTGCGCCGGCGTCGCGAAGGGCAGGGCAATGAGCGCGGTTGCCAGCAGCCGCGTGCCGAATGCCCAATGCCGCAGTGCGTGTAATCGTCCCGTCGTCATGGTCGCATCCGTCGCGTCGAACCGCCGCCCGGGCAGAGAAAGTGCGGCCGACCTTTGTTAGTCAGAGGTCGGCCGCCGAACGTTCAGACGGAGCGATGGCGGCAGCTCCGTCGTGACGATCGAAGTTACAAGGCGACACGAAACCGTTGGGGGGCTGAACTTGGGTCTCGCGTCCCATTGCAACTAAACAATACGGTTTCGTTCTGTTTCCTTCAAGGCTCATCACGACAACGTGTGAGGCGATGCAACGATCCTAAAACTGTCAGCGGGCCGGGCGACGGCGCGTCTTCGTCGCTTCCTTGATCGCCTCTTTGGCCGCATCACGAAGCCGGTCCTGCGGCCCGACGGCGCCGGCGAGAAACAGCCGGATCGAGACTTCCATCCGGGTCTCGGCGGTCTTCATGTCAATCGGAATTCCGAATGTCGCCATCCGGTGGGTGTGGCCGACCACCATGTTGAGGAATGTCTCGGCCGCGATCGTGGTGTCCTCGAGGTCGAGGGCGCCTTTGTCGACCAGATGGTCGAAGAAATCCGCCGTGGTGGACACCGCTTTCGACCAGCCCTCGTCGACGGCAAGCTTGGCGACCTCGGGGAAATTAATTGCCTGCGCGGTCAGGATCCGGCTGAAGGCAATGGAGTCGGCGCTGCAATTCAGCACCAACAACTGACGCCCGAGCTCGGTCAGCCGTTCCTCGACCGAACCGTCGCAGTTGCCGCCGGCCTGCGCTTCGGCCGCCGCGGCGGCGAGCGGGGCAAGCCAGCGGGCGATCTCGCGGCGGAGCACCGCGGCGAACAGGCCGCGCTTGTCGCCATACTGACCGTAGACGGTGGGCTTGCTGACGCGGGCGGCCTCGGCCACCGCATCGATCGACGTCGCATCGAAGCCGCGCTCGAGGAACAGGCGGGTAGCGACCTCGATCAGCCGCTGGTCGCGCTCGATCGCAGCGTCCCGCGTCGGCCGGCCGCCGCGTGACTTGATCACGCTGCGCTTGGCCACCTTGGCCTTGGTTGCGGTCAATCCCATTTGCCCATTCATCTCGTTGTGCGTCGGACGGGTCCGTCCGGTCTATAACCCGCGCCGAGCGGATTCGTCCATTCGGCGGTACCGGGAGCAGGCCGCCTACGGCGGCGTCGCGGTCCAGGCCTGCCCGGCGGCGGCCTTGTCGTATCCGTACTGGTAGAGCGCGCGCATATAGGCGGTGTCGAAGCCCTGCGTCTCCGGCGCCGGATAGTCGCGCTCGATGTAGGATAGATGGAAACCCAGCCGGTTGCGCCGGGCGAAGTCATAGGTCGAGAGGATGACCGAGCGCGTCTGCGCCTGCGTGATCGCGGAAATGCTGCGGGAGGCGACGTCGATCGTCGAATTCGACACCAGCTCGAAGTTGCCCTCGAGCTTCTTGTTGACGAGGATGTAGATGTTCATACGGCTGTTGGCGGGCCAGCCGCGCTCGCGGAACAGCAGCGCATCCGGCAATGTCAGCACCGGCGCGGTCACGCCGCCGTCAACATGCATCTCCTGGAAGCGGCGGCCCTGGCCCTCGGCGTCGATCATGATCGGCGGAAACACCAGCGGGATGCTGGCGGAGGCGGCCATTACGTCGCGAAACAGCTGCACCGCCTCGGGCGTTCCGACGGCGGCGATTCGCCCCATGTCCCAGATCACCGTGCGCTGGGTGTCGAGATCGGTGGTGACGATCAGGAGCTTTCGGCCCTTGGCGTTTTCGCGCGCCACCTCGCTCAGGATCTCCGGACCGACGTAGCGCGCCACCAGTTCGCGCAGCCGCTTGTTGCCGAACAGGCCGGAGCCGAACAGCACCCGCATCAGGCTCGGATCCTGCAGCAGGCTTTCCGCGATGCCCGAGGTGTAGACCTCCTTCAGCGTGTCGTCGTAGCGCGGGCCAAGGAAGGCAAAGGGCGCAATCAGTCCGCCGGTGCTGACGCCGGAGACGACCGAAAAGGCCGGGCGGTTGCCGGCCGCGGTCCAGCCGTTGAGGACGCCCACGCCATAGGCGCCGTCGGCACCGCCGCCCGAGAGGGCGAGATAACTCGTGATCGGCGCGACGCTGCGCTTCTCGAGCTTGAATTTTGATGCCGGCTCGTCGGCATAGCGGCGCAGCCCATCGAGATCGAGCACGCGGGAATTGGCGGCGTCGGCGGCCGTGTAAGGCATCCGCGGCAGCGAACTGCAGGCC
This sequence comes from Bradyrhizobium pachyrhizi, assembly GCF_001189245.1. Classification (GTDB taxonomy): domain Bacteria; phylum Pseudomonadota; class Alphaproteobacteria; order Rhizobiales; family Xanthobacteraceae; genus Bradyrhizobium; species Bradyrhizobium pachyrhizi. Next base: position 148,948 of record NZ_LFIQ01000058.1, read on the forward strand.
GAAAGCGCTAGGGCGAGGCCGCACAGCAGCACCGCCTGCCGGATCGCGCAGGCAGCCGTCATCCAAGGGCCGGCGCCGGCGGGCCGGACGCTAGGGGTAAGACCATCTCTGCCAGTCACGTTCGCGGATCGACGTCGCTGCGGGGAGCCGGTTGCCATATTGTCGTCATAAAACGACACGGTTTCGTTTTGTTTAAGCTAGCTGATGATGCAAGGCAAGCGTCCGGCCGGTTGTCCGTGTTCACGAAGTCGCGCGAGGGCCGTTATCCGACGGGTTGATCGGGCACCGGCGACACGCAATAAGCAGCCGCATGAATCTTCCCAATCATTTCGAGCTGCTGGCAACCGACGGCGCCGCCCGCACCGGGCGCCTGACCACGCCGCACGGCCTCGTGCGGACGCCCGCCTTCATGCCGGTCGGCACCGCGGGCGCGATGAAGGGCATGCATTGGCGCGAGGTGCGCGATGCCGGCGCCGATATCGTGCTCGGCAACACCTATCACCTGATGCTGCGTCCCGGCGCCGAGCGCATTGCCGGGCTTGGCGGCCTGCAGCGCTTCACCGGCTGGGGCGGCCCGATGTTGACGGATTCCGGCGGCTTCCAGGTGATGTCGCTGTCGGAGCTGCGCAAGGTGACCGAGAAGGCCGTGACCTTCCGCTCGCATATCGACGGCACCAAGGTCGAGCTGTCGCCGGAGCGCTCGATCGAGGTGCAGCGGCTGCTCGGCTCCGACATCGCCATGCAGATGGACGAATGCGTGCGGTTGCCGGCGGAACGCGCCGACATCGAGCGCGCGATGCAGCTGTCGCTGCGCTGGGCCGAGCGCTCCAAGCGCGCGTTTGAAGCGGCGCCCGACGGCTACATGCTGTTCGGCATCGTGCAGGGCGGCGACGTCCCGGATCTGCGACACGCCAGCGCGCGCGGGCTGACTGGCATCGGCTTTCACGGTTACGCGATCGGAGGCCTCGCGGTCGGCGAGCCGCAGGCGGTCATGCTGGCGATGATCGAAGAGACCGCGCCGGCGCTCCCGGTCGATCGGCCGCGTTATCTGATGGGCGTCGGCACGCCGGAGGACATCCTCGAGGCGGTGGCGCGCGGCGTCGACATGTTCGACTGTGTGATGCCGACACGGAACGGACGCCACGGCATGGCGTTCACCCGCTTCGGGCAGATCAACCTGCGCAACGCCCGGCACGTCGACGATCCGCGTCCGCTCGATGAAGAAAGCCCGTGGCCGGCGGCGAACGGCTATTCGCGCGCCTATCTGCATCACCTGGTGCGGTCGGGCGAAACACTTGGGGCAATGCTGCTGTCCGAAATCAACGTCGCCTATTACCAGCAGCTGATGCAGGGCATCCGCGATGCGGTGGCGAACGGCACGTTCGAGGACTTCAGAACGAAAACGCGCGCCGGTTGGGCGCGCGGTGACATCGCTCCAAGATGAGCTGTGTGATCAGTTGCACACGATCGGTTTCACCGCGTGTTTGGTAACGAACCCGTAACCGCAATTGTCGCAGGTCCAGAGATAGCTGATCAAATTGTCGAACAGGTACGCGGACGCTTCCGCCGCCACCATGGAGTCCGCACACACCGGACAGGTCGGCAAATCGCAGCCGCGCGGATCGGGCCTGGACGCTGTGGTCGACAGAACTTCAGCGAGAGCTGGCATGTGACCTCCTTTGCGTTCTGAGCTGCACCTGACGAAAGTATATAAACCCATTTGTTTGACCTTGTCGCAACACAAATGCGTAGGTTTTACGTTATTTGCGCAGGTTCTATTTTGCGATGCAACGAATTCGCATTGCGGCGGTTTCTCACTTGCGCGCCATGGTGCGCTGCTTCTAATGAGACAAGACCGCATATTCCCAGCACATCCGCTACAGGAGCCGCTTGATGGACGCGCCGTCGACAACGAGTGCAGTGCAACCCGGACGCGGCCGCGTCTTTGACTCCATCGTCGATGCGATCGGCTCCACGCCGATCGTGCGGCTGCGCAGATTGCCGCAGGCGGCTGGCGTCAACGCGACGATCCTCGCCAAGCTGGAATACTTCAATCCGGCGGCCAGCGTGAAAGACCGCATCGGCGCGGCGATGATCGTGGCGATGGAGAAGGCCGGCATCATCAACGCCGACACCGTGCTGATCGAGCCGACCTCGGGCAACACCGGGATTGCGCTTGCCTATGTCGCGGCCTCGCGCGGCTATCGGCTCAAGCTCGTCATGCCGGAATCGATGTCGATCGAGCGACGGCGGATGCTGGCCTTTCTCGGTGCGGAGATTGTGCTGACCCCGGCCGCGCAGGGCATGAAGGGCTCGATCGCGACCGCAGAAGAATTGGTGCGCACGACGCCCAACGCTGTCATGCCGCAGCAGTTCAAGAACCTCGCCAATCCCGAGATCCATCGCCGCACCACCGCCGAGGAGATCTGGAACGACACCGGCGGCAACATCGATTACTTCGTCGCCGGCGTTGGCACCGGCGGCACCATCACGGGCGTTGGCCAGGTGCTGAAGCCGCGCAAGCCATCATTGCGTGTCGTCGCGGTGGAGCCCGAAGAGAGCCCGGTGCTGTCGGGCGGCCAGCACACGCCGCACAAGATCCAGGGCATCGGCGCGGGCTTCATCCCTGAGATCCTCGACCGCTCCGTGATCGACGAGATCGTCAAGGTCAACAGCGCGACCGCGATCGAGACCGCGCGCGAGCTGGCGCGCAACGAAGGCATTCCCGGCGGTATCTCGTCGGGTGCCGCGATCGCTGCCGCCTTGCAGATCGGCAAGCGGCCGGAAGCGGCCGGCAAAACCATTCTGGCGATTGTGCCGTCGTTCTCGGAGCGCTATCTCTCGACGGTACTGTTTGAAGGAATCTGAGACACAGGAATCCAGTATATGGCTGACCAGCCGAGGCGACCGCGAACCCTGAGCGATGCCCGCAGCGAAGCCGAGGCGGCGTTCAAGCGCGCCACCACCAAGGTCGCGGACGCGGTGCCAAAGACCGTCGCTGTCCCCGGCGTCCGCGAGCAGGTCACGCTGCGGATCGATCAGGACGTGCTGGCGTATTTCCAGGAGGGCGGCCCCGGCTGGCAGGACCGCATCAACGCGGCGCTGCGCAAGGCCGCCGGAAAGTAACACGCTTTCGAAGCCAGGAGGCGCGGGACGATCCCCGGGCTTTGGCGGGTGGCGCGCGGCGGTGCTGCGCTCGCACGGCACGGATGTCACCTCGCGCGCGCCGGCTTCCTCGCGGTCGGTTTCAGGTTCATGAGGTTGCCGGCCAGGATCATGGCCGCGCCGAGCACCGTGTAGACATCGAGCCTTTCGGCATAGATCAGCCAGCCGGCGATCGCCGTCAGCGGCACGCGGACGAAATCCATCGGGATCACGACAGTCGCGTCGGCGTGGAGCAGGGCGCGTGCCATGCAATAGTGCGAGAACGTGCCGCAGAACGCGATCAAGGCGAGCCAGCCCCAGGTCGAGAGCGGCGGCCAGGTCCAGACGTAGAGCGCAGGCCCGATGCTCGCGAGCGATTGCACCACGAGCATCCAGAACATGATCGTCAGCGTCTGCTCGGTCCGCGTCAGCGACTTGACCACGGCGACCGAGATGCCGAAGCCGACCGCCGCGGCGAGCGCGATCAGCTGGCCCGGATTGATCGCGCCGGCCGCCGGCCGCACGATCACGAACACGCCGACCAGGCCAAGCACGATCGCGACGATCTTCCACCGCGTCATCCGCTCGCCGAGAAAGCTCGCCGCAAGAATCGCGGTCCAGATCGGCATCGTGAACTCGATCGCGACCACCTGGCCGATCGGGATCAATGTCAGCGCAAAGAACCAGCCGAGCTGCGCGCAGAAATGGATCAGGTTGCGCGCGATATGGACGTGCACCCGTGCCGTCTTCACGATCGCAAACCCGCCATTCATGTGGATCAGCGGATAGAGCATCGCGAAGCCGAGCACGCCGCGAACGGCCATCAGCTGGAAGACGTTGACCTCGCGCGTCGCCTCGCGGCCGGCCACCGCCACGATCAGCATCAGCGCGAGCCAGCCGGACATCCACAATGCTGCGCGGGTCTTTGAGGGCGTGCGATCCATGACGGGGAACGAGCGGAGGAGGGGTGCCCGGTATCGGCGAGCTGCCATGAATTTGCAACGCGCAATTCTGCCTGCGCGGTGATGCGTCAACCATGTGATCTCTGCTAAGCAGGTCGGCAAAATCAAATCAGGAGGATCTGCTCATGCGTGTCTTGCAACCAGCCGAATGGTCGAAACCCCGCGGCTTCTCGCACGGTGTCGCGTTCGACGCGCCCGGCAGGTGGATCGTGCTGGCGGGGCAGACCGGCGGCGACGAGAAGGGCGACTACGCCCCCGAGATGGCCGCCCAGGTCGGCACCGCGTTGAAGCGCATCATCAAGCTGTTGAACGAAGCCGGTGCCGGCCCCGAGCACATCGTCCGCTTGACCTGGTACCTGACCAGCCGCAGCGAGTATGAGGCCGCGGGCGCCGGTATTGGCGCGGCGTGGAAGGAGACGCTCGGGCGCAATTTCCCGCCGTCGACGCTGCTCTATATCGGCGGGCTGGTCGATCAGCGCGCCAAGGTCGAGATCGAGGTCACGGCATTCGTGCCTGCGGCATAGCACCGCTGGGGCGTACGCGAGGAATTGCCGCTCAGCCAAACAAAAGCCCTCGGGGATGACCCGAGGGCTTTCCACGTTGGAGCGCGGATCGATTACTTCGACAGCGTGATGCTGGCGCCGCGGAACTGGCTGTCGGCCCTGATGGTAACGGCCTGCTTGTTGCCGGTGGTTCGCATCGAGATATCGGCGTTGAAGCCGGGAGCACTGGCAACGACCTGGAAGTTGCCGCCGCCACCGCGACCCTGCAACGAGCCGCTGACATTGCGGCTGGACTCGCTCCAATTGCCGCTGACCGCGCTGCCTTCGGCCTGCACATCGGCCGCCAGGTTGAACTTGTAGGCGTCGCTTGCGCAGGTGAGGATCATGGTCATCCGGGGCCCGCCGACGTGATAGGTGGCGCGGCAGCGGATGCGCTCGCTGGAGCCGTCGTCCAGCGTGACCGAGCCGGCGCCCGACCAGGTGCCCGCCATGCCGGCGAACGGGCCGGACTGGGCATGGCCCGTGGTGCTTGCGAGTGCGGTCACAAAAAATGCGGCGGATGCAAATGCTGGCCGCCGCGCGATGGCAAAGAAACTTGATAGGCTGGTGATCTTACTGACGGGATGCTTCCCATCGGCCGCTGCACGGTACGCCAGCTGATGCCCCATTCCACTTCCCCGATCCGGAGTTGCCACTGAGTTGTCCGTTCGCATATGCACCATTGATCGAGACTCGCACAAGTCCCCCGCTGCCGACGGTGCCGGAGATCGCCGCGCCCTGTGCCGAGATCTTTCCTTCAGCGACGGTCACGGTCGAGCTCTGCGACGGTTCGCAGCTGCCGGTCTTGGTGACGACGGTGACGTTCCAAAGGCCGTCATAAGGCTGCTGCGCGGACACGGGAGCAGCGGTGAGGGCGGCAGCCGAAGCGACCGAAGTGACCAAAATCAGGTCGCGAATGCGGATCGAACGCATGAATCAAATCCCTGTAATTTCGTGTGATGACGCGGCTTATCCTGTCACAATGTGTTCAAAATTTGCTGCGTCGCGGGAGTCCCCAAATGTTCCTGTGAACTCAAACACATCACGGTGAATTCGGTTCCGGATCAGGAACGGAAAATCCGGGCATGGCCTTTTCGAGCAAGGTACTATTATACTCTAGCTCGGGTTAGTGTTTGCCAGGGCTCAGATTCGGCGCCTTGGTCGCAAACTGCTCATCCTGGACCTTGGCCGGCAGCGAGCCGTTGACCTTGCCATAGTCGATGACCTGGGCGAGCAGACGCAGGCCGAGCGGCGCCAGCGCGCGCTCCCAGAGCTCGCGGGCGGTCTCACCTTTCTTGACGAACACCCAGTCCTGCGCGGCGATCGCGCCGGCGTCCATGCGGTCGGCGAGGTGATAGATGCTGCCGCCGGCGATCGGATCGCCTTCCTTGATGGTCCATTCTACCGCCGCGATGCCGCGGTGGCGCGGCAGCAGCGACGGGTGGTATCCGATGCCGCCGAGCCGGGACGCGGCAAGCGCCTCTCTGCTGACCCGGGCGTGGCTATGGGCGGTCACGATCAGGTCGGTGTCCGGCGCAATCTCGGCGGCCGTCACCAGCTTTGGATCGGCCTGCACAACGACTTCGATGCCGGCCGCCCTGGCTGCTGCCGCCAGCCGGTCCTCGCCGTCATGGACGACCACCCTGACCAGCGTGACGTGGTGCTCGCGCAGCATGTTCAGGGTCGTCACGCCGAAATGGCGGGAACCGACAAGGGTAATGCGCATGGGGATCTATTCCGTGGGGTTTACTCGGGGATTGCTCGGGCCGCCGCTATGCCGATAGCACACCGCGGCGGCCTGTTTCGCTGTCTTGCCGCTTATCAACAGGACGGCCGGGTGGCAATGTCAGGCCGCCGGCGGCTTGCTGGCCAGAACCTTGTCGATGCGCCGGCCGTCGAGGTCGACGATCTCGAATTCCCAGCCCTGCGCGGCGGTTTTCGCGCCGACATCGGGGATCGCGCCGAATTCATGCAGCAGGAAGCCGGCCGCGGTCTGGTACGGCCGCGGCGAGGGCAGCGTGATGCCGAGCAGTTCGCTGAATTCCAGCGCCGGCATCCAGCCCGAGATCAGATAGGAGCCGTCGGCGCGCCGGACATAGGCAGGCTCGGCCGGGCCTTCCTCGGTGTGGAAGGCGCCGACGATGGCCTCGAGGATGTCGGCGCTGGTGACGACGCCCTGGAAGGTGCCGTACTCGTCGTGGACGAGGCCGATATGCACTCTGGAGTCGCGCAGGATCGCGACCACGTCGCGGGCGTCGACGGTCTCCGGAATGATCGGCGCATCGCGCGTGAGCGCGCGGATGTCGGGCGTCTGGCCCGCGAGGTAGACGTCGAGTACGTCCTTGGCCTGCACGATGCCGAGCGCATGATCGCGGTTGCCGTCGAACACCACGCAGCGCGAGTGACTGCTCTTCTGCAGCGTCGCCAGGATCTCGGCCGCGGGGGCGGCGAGGTCGATCAGGCTGACCTCGTGGCGCGGCGTCATCACCGCGCCGACCGGCAGATCGCCGAGCCGCATCACGCCGGCGATCATCTCCTTTTCGCCGGGCTCCAGCACACCGGCGTTCTCGGCCTCCACCACCAGCGTCTTGATCTCGTCCTCGCTGACGCGGTCTTGTGCATCCTCGCGATGGCCGAGGACCCATAGCAGCAGCTTGCCGGAACGGTCGAGCAGCCACACCAGCGGCAGCGACAGCCGCGCCATCATGGTCATGGCCGGAGCGACCTTGACCGCGATCGACTCGGGATCGCGCAAGGCGATCTGCTTCGGCACCAGCTCGCCGACGATCAGCGAGGCATAGGTGATCACGCCGACGACGAGGCCGACGCCGACCGCGTCGGCGATGCTTGCGGACACGCCGAGCTCGAGCAGCCATTGGGTCAGACGCTGGCCAAGCGTTGCGCCGGAGAAGGCGCCGGACAGCACGCCGATCAGCGTGATGCCGATCTGCACCGTGGAGAGGAACTTGCCGGGATCAGAGGCCAGTGCAAGGGCGCGGCGCGAACCGCTGACGCCTCGTTCGACCAGCGCCGCAAGACGCCCCGGACGCGAGGAGACGATCGCGAGCTCCGACATCGACAACAGACCGTTGACGACGATCAAGACCGCCACGATCGCAAGTTCCAGATATAACACGGGAGTCCCTAAACATTGGCGGCGTGAGCCGCTACATGACGCCCAATATAGGCATACCGGAGCGGTTTTGCTGTGCCTTGTCGGGCGTTCCTGCACAAGCAGAGGGTGCGTATGGCCAGCATGCAGCAAGATATCGCGGCATTTTGGCGCGCTGGCATCAGGTCCTAGGCGAGGATCCGCAGCGCCGGCTTGGCGAACCTCCTGCCCGATGAGGCGGGCTGCATCAGCATCCGCTTGGAGGCGGCTTGCAGTTGCACGCGCAAATCGGCGTTGCATTGCTTCATCTGGTTGCGCAGTTCGCGGCGGGAGAAGGCGGTGAGCGAGGGGTCCGCGAGTTGCTGCCAGGCCCTGCGCAGCCATTCCTGCAGTTCGCGAATGTTCTGATCCAGAACCTTCTGATCAAACACGTCGGGCTGGGTCATGCCGCCAAATCCCACGAAGCGATCAGTTGCAAAGTAACGCTGATTCGCGTCACTTCACCTAGCGCTATGTTGCGCAGGCGCGCTTGCTGCAGGGGAGATCGAAGGCTGCAGGCTTGTTCGTGCCCGCGTCAGCGAGCGTCGCCGGGCCCGGTGCGCAGCAAATCCAGCGCGACCGGCAGCGCGAGGACCAGCGCTGCGAGCATCGAGAGATGACGCGTCTGCGCGGCGGTCAGGCCGAGATCGTATTGGGCGAGATAGGCCAGCATGATCGCGATGTAGGCGGCGACGCAGATTGCGACGGCGATGCTTCCGAAATCGGTCTTGCTGTCGGTCTTGTCGTCCACGGCGCCACCTCGTTGCGGGAGCGGTGTAGCGTGGTTCGGCTTCGCCACCTATGAGCTGGATCACGGGCGAGGCGCCGCTCCGGCCGAACGGCTTCGTGCGTCGCGACGGGCCAACTGGCGGAGGCAAACGTCGCGATCGGCATTCCGCAGCGACGTGGCCGCGGCGACTGAAACTCCAGCCCGGCCTTGGCGGCCACCTGCCGCCAGCAAGCGGCCTAGCGGGAAGGGCTGCGTTTCGGCTGGCCTTCGCGCGGAAGCTCGACCGGGATGTGGGGCGCGGTGCTCACCACGCGGGGGCTTCCGTCGGAATGGGTCTGGCCGTTGAGCAATGTCTCGAGCACCAAAAAGAATTTTTCAGAAAGCATGGGCGTAGCCCTCGTCGTCTAATGTCCTTGTGTCGCGGCGCGCCGCGGAAAATTCGATCAACAAAATGCGAGTCGCACCGGCATGGCGATGCTGCGGCGCAAGGCCTCCCGCACGCAATCCGGGAGATTACCGGCGCCCACGCCGTCAACCGACGGCTTGCGCGAAATAGTTGCCAGGTTCCTAACGATTGCCGGTGCAGCACGTGATGGCGCTCACCGTTCCTTCAAGGATGCACGTTAATGATAGGGGTATGGATCGTGACCAGGACATCGACGAGGGATTTGGATCGACGCTGCGCCGCAGCTACGGGCGGCTGGCCTGGTGGATCGTCCGACTTAATCGCGTGCTCGAACCGTCGCGCGCGGCCGAACCACCGCGCACCCAATTGCCGCCGCGGCCAGCCGTTCCGCCAAGGCGACCTGTCCAGCCGCGCCCGGAATAGACCTCACCGGAATACCGGCTTCCGCTGTATCGGCCGTGCGGCCGGACTGCTATTCATGCGCCATCCGCGGACCCCTCCGGTCCGCCGTTTTTGACGATGCGGCCGCGCGGCCGCGCAAGCGACGAGGGACGAACGCAATGATTGAGACGGTTGGCATTATCGGCGCCGGGACCATGGGCAACGGCATCGCGCAGATCTGCGCTGCGGCAGGCCTCGGCGTGACCATGGTGGATATCTCCGACGCGGCGGTCCAGCGCGGCTTGAAGACGGTCGGGAGCAGTCTCGATCGGCTGGTCGCCAAGGAGAAAATGACCGCGGCCGATCGCGACGCGACGCTCGGGCGCATCAATGCGACCACCGACAAGGCCAAGCTCGCCGCCTGCGATCTCGTGATCGAGGCCGCGACCGAGAACGAGGAGCTGAAGATCAAGATCCTAAAGGATCTCTGTGCGGGGCTGAAGCCGAGCGCGCTGGTCGCAACCAACACTTCGTCGATCTCGATCACCCGCCTTGCGGCCTCGACCGATCGTCCCGACCGCTTCATCGGGATGCATTTCTTCAATCCGGTGCCGGTGATGGCGCTGCTCGAATTGATCCGCGGCTTGCAGACCTCGGACGACACCGTCGCCAAGGCCGAAGCCTTCGCCAAGCGGGTCGGCAAGGTGGCGATCACGGCGAAGAACAGCCCCGGCTTTGCGGTGAACCGAATCCTGTGCCCGATGATCAACGAGGCGATCTTCGCGCTGCAGGAAGGCATTGCCACCGCCGAGGAGATCGATGCCGGCATGAAGCTCGGCTGCAACCATCCGATCGGCCCGCTCGCGCTCGCCGATCTGATCGGGCTCGACACGATGCTGTCGGTGATGGAGGTGTTCTACACCGGCTTCAACGACCCCAAATATCGGCCGGCGCCGTTGCTGAAGGAAATGGTCGATGCCGGCCATCTCGGCCGCAAGACCGGGCAGGGGTTCTACAGCTACAGCAAGTGAGGCCGGCGCGCGCCCGACCCCGTAATCATCCGGGATGGATCGCGCGGACAAGGTCGCGTAACGACAAGACCTGATCCGCCACGAGGCGGGGGACATCAGAAACGAGGCCCGGTCTCCTAGGCACACCGGGCCTCGTTTTTTTTGTGGGATACCGGGTTCAGTTGGCCGATGCGACCGGCGTGACGCCGGTTTCCTCGGGATCGGCGCCGAACAGGCCGACGAGATACTTGTAGTAGTCCGGCATCTTCTCCTTGAGCGTGGCGCGCGTATAGGGTTCGTGCTCGGAATCCTTGCCGGCCAGGAAGATGCTCGCCGTCACCGCGAAGAACTCCTGCTGGTTCTTCAACGCATAGGTCTCCTTGGCGAACAGTTCCTTCGACTTCGCTTGGCTGAGGAAAGCCTTGATGCCCTTGTTCTCATAGCCGTTCGGCATCAGCCGGGCGTGATAGGCGTGGAGGAATTCGTGCAGCAGCACCGGGTCCTTCGCGTAACGCATCATGTTCGGACGCATCCTGATGATGCCGATGCCGGAATCGAGCGCAAGCGCGAGCGGATCCGAATTGGTCCATTGCTGCTTGTCGTGATCCCAGATGGTGACGTCGCGCGTCGTGCCGCGATCCCATTCCGGCGCCGTCAAGCCATAGCAGGCCGCCGCCGCGCCTTCATCGAGACACGCCATCTCGCTGGCAACGATCGGCACGCGATGGAAGAACTGCAGCACCTTCGGGCTGAAGCCTGCGGTTTCCACGACGTCGAGTTGGCGGCGGACCATGTCGGCGATGCTGGTAACGTCCTTCCGGTCGGCGTTCTCGGAGAGATCGAAGACGTAGCCGCGATATTTCTCGACGCTGCTCGGTGCCGCCTCGGACGGCCCCGACGTTCGTGGTCCGGCAACGGCCGGCCCCGGCCGCAAGTGACAGGATCATTGAAGCAATGAGCGCGCTGCGCATGATTATCCCCCGTGCGACGAGCCTCTCCGGGTGTCGTCGTCCATTGAGCCGCGCGGGAGACTAGGGCAGCCGCCTTGCAGCGCGCTTAAGTCGTACATTTCCACCGCGCATCTGCGATTAGGCGCCGGTTAACTACGTGCGTTGGGGGGCTCGGCAGATGGCGGGCCGGCGGGTCTCGAGGCCGCGAGGGCCGATGATCGATCAGCCGGTCCTCACCGTGCCGCGACCAGGCTTCGAACGATCGTCACAGCTTCTTGAGGCGGTCACCGGAAACCTCGCAGATCCTGCAGGCGTACCTAGATCAGCGGCTGGGAGCCGATGGAGCAAGGAAACACGATCATGCGCAGGACGAATTGGGCAATTCTGGCGTTCGCGGCGCTCGGAACGAGCTGGATTGTCGGTTCCGCGTCGCCTGCGGCGGCCGATCCCTATGAGTATCCCTGGTGCATCCAGGGCCGGCAGGAGGGATATCCCGGCTATTGCGGCTACCAGACCTACCAGCAGTGCCAGGCATCCGCGTCGGGCCGCGACGCCTATTGCGGCATCAATCCGCGCGTCGCGTTCAGCCAGCAGCGGGTGGCGCCGCGGGCATTCCGCTGAGCGGTGCGAGGAGGTCGGGCCAAGCGACCGTCGGGCACGATGGTTGCATAGCTGACGGTCGGATCATTTTTTTTGCCTTGGAGCGAATATGGGCGAGATCATCAGGTTCATCTCGAAGTCCGAACGCGAGCGCGCGCGGCTGATCCGCGAGGCGCGTGCGAACTATGAGCGCATCTTTCCATCGGCCGATCCGGCTGATGCGCAAGGCGCCGCAGACGAGGGCAGCGGCAGCGAGGCGTCGTCGAAGCCGTAGCGCCGGTAATGCGCGCAAGGGGAGGCCGAGCGGCGATGTGGCAGCGTTTGTGGCAGACTTGGACGATCGACAAGCCGGCCGTGCTTGGCGATTGGCTGTGGCAGATCCTGGTCGTTGAGCTCGCCGCCTTGCTCGATCGGCTGACGTTGCGGAAGCTGATCGCGCTGATTCCGGTTGCGATCGTGATCGGCGCCTATTGGCACCGGATTCCGCTTCCTCCCGAGCTGATGCTGGTCGGCGATGTGCTGGCCTATATCGACATCTTCTCGATGATCTTCCTGATCGGCTTCTTTACCCGCGTTGCAACGGTTGTGGCCGTCGTCAGACAGGCCATTGGTCTCGTCCGCGCCGCGATGCGGCATGTGCCGATGGCGCTGCACAGATTTGGCGTTCGTCACCGTCGTGCCAAGGACAGCACGCGCCGCAGGCGGCTCACGCATGCGAAGACAGATGACGATGGCGCCGCCGGCATGGCAGGCCTGGCTTGGGCCTAGTCGGACGCGATTTGGCGATGACGAACGCTATCGCGGCTGTCCGGCCTGCTGATCGCCGTCATCCGCCTCGAGCCGGGCCGGGCTGCGCGCGGAAGCACCGTCCTGGCTCCGCCGGTGCGAACTGGAGAGGTCGGTCGCACCGTGCTGGGATCGATGAAACGCGATACCCATCTGGAAACTCCAGACGCCGAACAGCAGCGCGCCTGCCACACAGGCCGCCACGAAAGCCCAATCGCGTTTCCTCATCGGTCCAACAAAGCCAATTCGCTACGGCATCAACCGCGTGCGTTCCAGGGCTCGCCAAGCGAGACCGCCGCATTGTGAGACGATTGCACGCGCTTGTCGATCCGCGCAGCTCACCTCGCATCGGTCACGCAGCGGTGATCATCAAATCATGCGTCCAGAAACACTCCGACCAGATTGCCCGGCCCCCGCAACAAACTTGCCAAACTTTCACTAGGGCGCTGGCGCACTGAGTTCGAAAATGCAGGACCCGATCGGACGATTCGCCAATGACCGAACTTGAGGAGCTCAGATATTTCGAGCATCAGTGCCTGGAGATGGCGGAGCAATCCACGCTGCCGGATGCCCGCCGCGCGCTCCAGATCCTGGCGCGCAACTACGCCGCCGCGGCCGAAATCGTCGAACGGCGCGCGCAATCCGCCAACACTGCGCTCGCGCAGCTGTTTCGATGCTTGAGGCTGTGACCGGTTGAGGGCGTGACGAGGCCGCCGCGCGCGCCGGTCACGACGATCGATCCCGTTGGCGGCGCGGATGCGGTCTGCCCGTAACGCAGCCGGCTTCAGGACGCCTCGGTCCACCGTCGTCCGCATCGAAGTGCTTGAACACATCGGGCGACGCTGCCATCAGATTGCGCGATCCCGGCGGCATGGCGCCGTCGGTAGTCGGAAGGCGAGGTGCTGCGATGTTCTCGCTGACTTTTCTGGGAACGTCGGCAAGCGTGCCGTCTCCCGAGCGCAACCACCCGGGCATCCTCGTCGAGGCAGCCGGCAGTCGTATTCTGGTCGATTGCGGCGAGGGAACGCAGCGCCAGCTGCTGCGGAGTGGCGCCGGCTTTCGACGGCTTGATCATCTGCTGTTGACCCACGGGCATTTCGATCATGTGCTCGGCATCCCCGGGCTGTTTTCGACCCTCCGGTTGCGGCAAAGTTCGGATGCGATGACGATTCATGCCGGACCCGGTACGCTCGATGTCGTCGTCCGGATGCTGGCAGGCCTATGGGGCGAGGGCAGAGCGCCGATCCCGCTTGATCTGGTGCCGTTGAGCGAGGGGCAGGTCCTCGATGCCGGCGAATTCACCATCGATTGCTTTCCGGTCCGCCACCGGGATACGGACAGCTTCGCCTTCTCCTTTCAGAGCGCGGTGCGCCGGCATCTGCTCCCGGACCGGCTTCTGGCGCTGCGCGTGCCTGATGGGCCGGTTCGTCGGGAACTCGCGGAGGGGCGGCAGGTGAAGCTGGACGATGGTCGCACCATCGATCCGGAGCATGTGCTTGGCCCGGCCCAGGGGCGAAAGAAGCTCGTCATTGTCGGTGATGCTGAAACAACCGACGGGCTGGCCGAACACGCCAGGGACGCCGACGTGCTGGTGATCGAAGCGACGTTTCTCGAGCGCGACGCGGCTATCGCGCGCGACTACGGACACTTGACTGCCAGCGAAGCCGCCGCGCTCGCGGCGCGGAGCGGGGTCAAGCAACTCGTGCTCACCCACATCTCCGGCCGCTACCCGGATGAGGACATTCTGGCGGAGGCGACGAGAATTTTCCCGAACAGCCGGATAGCCATCGACTTCGATCGCATCGCAATCTGAGCGGCGGCCGCCACGGTCCCGGTGGAGGAACGTGTCGAGGGTGTCTGTGAAAGCGTGCCGGTGCGGTACCAGCAACGCTTCACCGGCGGGGCTGAATGCCGATACGAGTTGTCGGGCCAAGCTGCATGTTATCGTCGTAGCCCGAGCACCGCAGGCGGATAGTTTGGCAACGCGCCGCCCCAGAGTGTCTGTAGAAGGCGCTTGGGGCGATCGGCGATTGAATTTACGATGTCCATTCGCTTGTCCATGCCGAAAAACAAGCGAAGCGTCGTTCTCGATGCACGAGGGACCGGCACCTCACCTTGAAGGCAGGCGATAAGATGCCGACGAGTTACGCGGGCCGAATTGAAGCGAGATCGCTGTCTCTGTCCCTATACTTAAATCGCTCGCGCCCGAACGTCATAAACGGCTTCTCGATCAATAGCCAGAGAGCGAGTGACGCCAGGACAGAAGAAGCGAGCGATATTGCCGAAACATATTGGCCAACGACGCCAATCGCGAGAAAAAGACATAACCGGTGGGTCAGGTAGAGCGAATACGCACCAAGGCCTAACCAACAAAGGGGGGACAGCACATTTGGGACGCTCCTTCTTCCGGTCACGACAAGCAAGAGCACAACAAAGAATAGGAGCGGCGCGGCGCTATAACCCAGGTACTGCATCAAGGGGCTTCGCCCACTTACCTGCTGCCACGAAATCAGCCACGTCATGACAATCAGCGGCACTGTTAGAAGCATCGCTCCAACGTACAGCTCTCGTCGATGTTCATTCAGCCAGCAAATGCTCTGGCGGTTACGGATCAGGCAAGCCGCCAATACTCCGAGGAACAATCCGTCCATTCGTGCGGGCAGGAGAAAGTACGCCGGAGCAGTATCGCCATATGCATGATTGAGCATCACCCTAGCGATTGGGGCGGCGCAGATTAGTCCAACAATCAAGTGGAGTAGTCGGCCAGTTGGCCAATATCGAACGATTGCCGGCAGGATTAGGTAGAATTGCTCTTCAACCGCCAACGACCACGTGATGACGGTCAGCGGATTGCCAACTCGGCCATCCGCCCAAAGAAAATTCTGTGAGAAAGTGAGAAAGGGAAATAGCGGCTCGCCGATCAAATTGCAGATCGGGATGACCAAGAGCAGATACAATGGAAGGATGCGAAGCGCGCGCCGCGCATAGAAAACCTCGAAGTAGTTCTGCTTATACCGATTGTCGATCAGGATGCCTCCGAGCAGAAAGCCTGACAGCACAAAGAAGAGATCCACGCCGCACGCGCTAAGGACAAACAGTTTAGCGAACAGGCTATCGTGGTGCACCTCGACGATGAGGTGTCTGATCAACACCAAGCCAATCGCAACGCCCCTGATCGCATCTAGCCCAGAGCTGTGCTTCATCTCGCCCATCGAAATCATTTGCTTTAAAAAAGCACATGATAATAGGGTTACTCGCTCGGATTCAATATCTGCGAATGGCGCCGCCGCACCTGCAAGCGTGATTGCCGCTCATTGCTGATCGGGATGGGAGTTCTCAGCACGCCGTTTGGCAATGCGAGTGTCCATGGCGACCGTCACGGCTTACACTCTGAAGCACGAGGAGTGCGCAATAAGTTCGGTGAACGACAGCGAATGGAGGCATCCTAGACGGGCACTTTGTTTCGCTGCTTATGCGCCTGCCCGTTCGAAGGCTTGGTCCAGCGCTCGGAGCGCGACAGGCCGCATCAAGGCATAACCCGCGACATTGGGATGGACGCCATCAGGCATGATCGCCGCCTTTCTGGCGTCATTGATCTCTCCGAATGCAGCTCGATAGTCGGCAAATATATATCCCCGCATTCTTGCGGTATCCTCGATCCAGGCATTCATGCGCCGGATCCAAGGTTTGGGATCGACTTCTGGCGCCCATGCGAACAGGTCGTAATCGGCATAGTTGCCGAGGATCACACGCAGGTTGTGCGCATCAGCAAGGGTCAGCATCGCCAGCACGTTGTTTTGATAGTCGCGAAAGGTCGTCGGGCCGGTATTGCCGGCAATGTCATTGCAGCCGCACAGAATGTGAACCACTTTGGGCCTGAGTGCGACGACGTCTGCCATGAAACGCAGCAGTATCTGAGGCGTGGTCTGCCCAGCGATGCCACGCCCGACGATCCCGTTCGAGAACAACTCAGAATCGACGTGGGGCCATGCTTCGGTCAGAGAATCCCCGATAAACACCGCGCGCAACGGCGCCGCTATCGCCGCATTGCTGTCTCGGTATTGGCCGAGATTCGGCCAGTCGCGAGCAAAGCTAATCTCATGCTCGGTTCGACGGCTGTCCGTTCCACTTAGATGCTCGACCATGCCGATTGGGCTCATCACGCAAGCTTCAATGATTTGCTCGATAGTTATCTTGTGCTCATGTCCGCCTTGGAGCCGTCTAGTGGCCGGCCTGCTGTGCTGCGTTCGGCCATTGCCTCTGCCGTCGCAATAATGCGTCGCCGTGCCGTCCGATCCTTGATCGAGCGAAATGTTCGCAGCAGTCGAAATATCTCTGCGGCGTCCCGAGCAAGCTTCTCTTTCGTCAAAGAAAAATCTCGACTACGGATGATTGGTCAGCTTGCGCCCGCGATGAGGAGCAAGTTGTTGATCACAGGCGTTGAGCAAAAAGCCACCACCAGTGCTGTGTTGAAGATGCTCTTGCTGCGCCAAAGCAGCGCCATGATGACGAAGGTCAAACCGAGCTTCGGGATCAGCCACCATGCACCGAGCCACGTTTGAGCCAAATGCATGAACGGGTTGGCCTCGCCGAAACCCATTTCTAGAATCTTGTTAGTTGTCGCGAGATCAGCACACCCTAGTAGCAGGACGGAAAGCACCAAAACCAGCTTTGCGAAATTCATTTCAGCCTCTCGGTCTCGACCGCCGGACTGTGAAAGCCCTACAGTTAAGGTCGATTCCTTAATCGTTGGTTCCACCACGAGGATACAGCTGGAAGCAGCTCGACATTTTCCGAAGGCTCCTCTTATCGCTAGCCTAGCCACCACATCGAAGGCGGATTCAAAACGGAAACCTTGTTGGTTCGCAATGCCACCAAGTGGCTGCGCTTGAAGGGCTGGCCTTGCCGCTGACGAAGCCGCCGCGCTCGCGGCGCGGAGCGGGGTCAAGCAACTCGTGCTCACCCACATCTCCGGCCGCTACCCGGATGAGGACATTCTGACGGAGGCGATGAGGATTTTCCCGAACAGCCGGATAGCCGCCGACTTCGATCGCATCGCGATCTGAGTGCAGCGGCCTCCACGATCCCGGTGGCCGAACGCTGTCGAGGCTGTCTGTGAAAGCGTGCCAGTGCCGTACCAGCAACGCTTCATTAACCCGACTCACGCAACGTCGTCCCAGGCCGTCTGGATGGGCCGCTAGCAGAAGGCCGCCACGAGTGACTACGTGGCGGCCTTTCGCGTCTCACAGTGCCAAGGGAGACGACCGATGGACTACGGCGCCTTCACCGACGCCAGCCTGAAGATGATGTACGAAGCCGTCCGCGGTGCGCTCAGAGCCGACGACGAATTCGAGGCGGCCGGCGAAGAGCCAAAATTCCGCGTCCGCGCGACGCCCGAGTGGAAGCGGCATGCCGGCAGCCTCGAGGCCGAGATGCTGAAGCGAGGGCTGCAGCTCGACATTATCGACTGGACAGGCGGCCAGGGCGAACTGCCGTTATCTTGACGGCCGAACTCCAGCCGCGTTCCGAATGTTCGCTCCGAATTGTGCGCTGAACGGCGCGCTTGCGCCGTCATGCCTCGCGCTCCACCCCTCGGCGCGGGGGTGACCTTTCTGAGGCGGGCGGCTTTCGATGTGCCTTGAGCTGTTCCCCGATCGTTCCCTTTCAACGACGACTCTGGCCCGATCAGAACGTCCAGTGGCCAAGGCTGAATCCCGCAGGGGCCTAATTTGCTCCATCGATGCGCCGCCATTTTGCCGCGCCTCGTTCGCTTTGCCCAACTCTGTTCATATACCTTACGAGGTAACACAGATGTCATCTGTTCGCGGTTTGTGTCGCCACCAATCGGGGTACTCGATCCAGCTTTGCCTACGGCTCGGGCTTCAGGGCGTCCGTCAATGCCTGCTTGATGTGTTCGGCCTGTTCCTTCGTCAGCTTCTCGGCGAAGTGGCCGTCTTTCTTCAACTGCGCTGGCCCCTTGAGCTCGCGATCATAAACCATCCAGTCGGTGCTTCCTCTCCGAACGACAAACCTTGACTGTAGGGGCGCTGCGTATCTCAACGATGCCTCCCAATGAATCCAGCTGCTCGTCTCCAAAAGACACATCCGGCGGCAGCTTGTTCCGAACCGGGACACTGAAATTTCCTGCGCCACCTAAAGAGCAAGGCTCATGCCGGAATACACGCGCCGCCAACCGGTCCGGAGAACCGCAGGCAGGCTCGACGCAGGCGACGCCGAACGTGGACTGCGACAGGGAGAGCAACGAGCCGTTGGCGTCCGAATGCGTCTGGTCCGAGCATTGGGATTGGAGTTCTGACCGTCCCGAAAATTTACGCCGCCGGGCCCGAAATGAGTTGTCCCGGCGGCGCCCTGTTCTTCCAGCCTCTGGGCCCTGAAATCCCCAGCGCCGAAAACCTACTAAAGATCACGCCGAACAACTGTGGCTTGGTTCACACAAAATTAAGAAGAGGGGCCGGTGCCAGGGCCCGGGCCGGCTTCCAAACACCACGAGAGCGATGTCACTGCCGCACGGAAATTTCGCGAATGTTTGGGAGGCTGACTACTTGGCTCAAAATGTATGAGCGGCCCGAGACATGGGCGACGGTCCGTACCGGACACATGGGTTACACTTTCCGCTTCCGTTCTGCGGGAGGTGTGGTTGCCGCGCAAAGCGAGTTCGGTGATGGAAGAGCGCCTTAGCTTTGTCGCCCATCTGCTGGACGGCGAGGCCATGACGGACGTCTGCCGGGAGTGATGCTGTGCTCCACCGTGTCCTACGAGTTGTTCGGCGATATTCCAGCAGGTGACCCGTAGGCATCGTGATCAGCGATTACGCTGCAACTTCCGTCCTCTCGGAAGAACAGGCCATTGCCTGCGACTTCCTTCCACCAACCCCGGCCAATCCGAGATCGACGCATACTCACCACGCCAAAGCGCCACGCGCTCATATCACCCTGGAATGGCTGCTCGGAGAGCAAATCTTGATATCCCGGCACAGGCCAGGTGTGATCCAGCACGTCCCACTCCGTGAGATTGCCTTCAAGCCAGGCATCGAAGTGATCCCTGATTTTCGTTCCCGGAGGATTCGGAAACAGAGCATTGATGTACGCTGTTCCGTCCGCATCCAACCTCGTGGGAAGAGCCTCGACGACCCTCCGCAGAAGCTCAGTGCCTTCTATTCCACCGCTCCAAAAATTATCGCTCGCCTTGGCGGCAGTGTCCGGTGCGTAAGGAGGGTTACATACCAGCAGATCACATGTCCCGTCGATCGAATCGAAGAGATCGCTTGTAACGAAATCGATGTTGCTCTTTTCGTTTAGCGCTGCATTGAAGTTGGAGAAGGCGATGGCGCGTGGACTGACGTCTGCGCCCACTACTGTCGCAGAATGGTCGCTTGCCAGAATAGCGTGCACTCCGGAGCCTGTTCCGAGATCAATGGCGCGCCTGCGGGGGATCCGCTTCACAAAGCCGCCGAGCATAAAGCTCTCTCCCCACAACCACATGACTTGATTGATTGCGGTATTCTTCTCTGCTTGGTCGGTGACCAGGTATTTCCCATAACATGGGAACAAACAGAAGTTCGACTGCAACAAGTCGCCGTTTTTTTCAACCAATCTCATTTCGAGGGCCGCATCGACAAAGAACGACGAAATCTGCTTCGCGATAACGTCTGCGCTCACCTGCTGGCCATCGATGAAGAGCGTAATGAGATTGTCGATCGGATCGCTCTTCCGAGGAGTCCAGGACATTCGCATTCTTTGCCAGAAATTGACGCCGAGGCGAGGAAGGACCTCAAGACGTTCGGCACAGCTTGCGAGGTCGTAACCGCAGTTCCGGAACTCCTTAACGAAGCGGCTCATGCGTTCACGCTGTGCCGGGATTATCGGCAGCGGAACTTCCCTGGAAACTGTCGGCAGGAGCGCTCCTGTCCCGTCCTCGCGCTCGATCGGCAGGGAGTCGGCCGGACCGCTCTTCGGCGTCTCCGCCTGCCGAAGCCAGGCGAGCAGTTCTTGCTTTCGGTCGGCCAGTGTCGCGCGTAACTCTGCGTCAAGCGCGCCAGCGGGGGCGCTGCACTTGAGGCGGTCCCCTTCAACCCATACTCTGACGTTCCGGTCGCGGAGAACCGATAGAAGCGTGGCCGTTTCCATTTGAGATCGTCCTCGGGTGCTTCGCCTTGGAATGGGCGCCCGACCTTGGAGGAGCCGGGCAGATGCCATCCCAAGCTTCTTTCGGCACCTGGTCAATCATCCGCATGGCGAGAACACCCAACGCCGTCCGCTTGAAATGCATGCGGGCGGCGCCGACCTAGCGCCGGGGGAAGTGCAAATTCCCGATGGATATTGCGACGTGCGAAACGCCAAGGGCTCGTGGCCTTAGCCCCACTAGATGAGGTACTCCGAACGTATGGGACAGCCCAGGCGAACAGGTCTTTCCCAGACGGGAGCGTCCGCGCGAACGTCCCGCTCTCGTGATATTCAAGCCAGCTTTTTCCGATTGCATGCTGGAGCCCAGTCCACTCGGCCGGCGTTGCCTTGTCCCGGTAGAGCATTGGGGGCGCTGATCTTCTCGATGTAGATTCGGCCGCCTGGATCGGCTCGAATGCTCTCGCGTGCTCCATCAAGCGTCGGGCGGCTTTGCCTGTACCGCAAGCGGATCGACATCTCCACCGTGCTGGTCGGCCAACAACTCGGCATCGAGGAAGTCGACGACGGCATTTTGCTCGTCAGCTTCATGCACGATGATTTGGGATACTTCGACCTGGAGCAGAAAACCTTGCAACCCCTCGACAACCCGTTCGGCACGAGGCTGTCACCCATGTCTTAGGTACGACCTGTTACCCATGTCGCCGGGCTGGACAAAGAATTTGTTTGGTGAGCGCGGAGGGACTCGAACCCTCGACCCCATGATTAAAAGTCACGTGCTCTACCGCCTGAGCTACGCGCTCACTCACCTGAACATTAGATCCGGACGCCAGCGGTGAACCGCTCCGGATCGTGCTCCAGCCCGCGCTGTGTAGGGGGCAGGGCCCATCGGGTCAATAGCCGAAGGGCGGTCAATTGTGTACCGGCGCGCCGGATTTGCCGTTCCGGCGCCTGCGGTTAGGGCCGTTTCTTGAAGTCGGCCAAATCCGGCGCTAGTTGTCGCGGCGGATTTCCGAGCCGACCGGCTGCGACGGGGCGGCGACCGAGGGCAGGCTGACCGGGCGCAATCCGATCAGTTCCGCGGTGCGGATCGCGCTGTTGCGCCAGAATGCGAACTCGTTGATCCGCGAATTTTCCAGGATTGCGATGGAGACCGCCGCCAGGAATGGCAGGCTCTGCAACACCAGGACGCCGGCGAAGATGTAGATCTCGCGCACCTGCTTGTAGCCGTTGGTGACGACCAGCACGACGGCGCCGATCAGCAGCAACACGCCGATCACGGCTTCCCAGAACGCCTGGAACTCGATCGACATCCGCGACAGGCCGCCCTTGGAGGTGCGGGCGAACGCGAGATGCTCGGTGATCAGGCCCTGCGCCACCGCGCGTGACACCGTCCACTGTACGCTCATCGCCGCGATCATGGCCCCTAACATCTGGCCGGCCTTGATGTTCACGCGCAGCCGGTAGAGCGCGACGAAATGTACCAGCGAGACGATGAAGGAGGCGATGATCGGCAGCGTCAGAATCTTGTCGGGGATCGCGATGTCGGCGAAGGCGACGATCGGCACCCAGATCAGATTGAGGATCGCAACCACGACGCCGAGACTTTCGGCGCCGAGCCAGTTGAGCCAGCCCAGCGAGAACTCGCGGCGCTGATCGGGCGTCAGCCGGCTGGCGCCGGGCAGGAAGCGCCGCCAGTGCTTCTTGACGATCTGGAAGCCGCCATAGGCCCAGCGATGGCGCTGCTTCTTGAAGGCCTCATAGGTGTCGGGCAGCAGGCCCTCGCCGTAACGCACATTGGTGTAGTGCGTGAGCCAGCCCTGCTGCTGGATCGAGAGGCCGAGATCGGTGTCCTCGCAGATCGTGTCAGAGGACCAGCCGCCGGCCTTGTCCATCGCGGCGCGGCGGATCAGGCACATCGTGCCGTGCACGATTATCGCGTTGAACTCGTTGCGCTGGACCATGCCGATGTCGAAGAACCCGGCATATTCGCCGTTCATGATGTAGTGCATCAGCGAGCGATCGCCGTCGCGATGCTCCTGCGGCGCCTGCACGAGGCCGACGCGCGGATCGGCGAACGCCGGCACGAGATCCTTCAGCCAGTCCGGATGCACGACGTAGTCGGCGTCGATGATGCCGATGATCTCGGCATCCGCCGCGGTGCGGTCCATCGCGATGCGCAGCGCGCCGGCCTTGAAGCCCTGCACCTTCTCGGCATTGATGAACTTGAAGCGCTCGCCGAGCAGCCGGCAGTGATCCTGGATCGGCCGCCAGAAGTCGGGATCGGGCGTGTTGTTGATGATGCAGACGCACTCGAAGTTCGGATAGTCGAGCCGCGACACTGCATCGAGCGTCTGCTTGAGCATCTCGACCGGCTCGAAATAGGCCGGGATGTGGATCGAGACCTTCGGAAACTTCACGTTCTCGCCGATCGTGGCGGGCGCGAGCGGCGCGCTCTTGCCGATCAGCCGGCGCGGGCCGCGGCCGAACGCGACCGCAGCGATCTCCTCGATCCGGGCCATCGCGATCAGGACCAGCGGAACCAGCAGCACCAGGCCGAGGCTGAGCGCGAAGGCCGAGCCCCAGACGAAGTAGTGCGTGGTCCAGTACGAGAACACGGTCGCGACCCACGCGCCAACGCCGTTGGCGGCCGCCGACAAGAGCAGCGCCTGCATCACGGTCGGCTGGTCCAGCCGCAGGATCGGCAGCGACATGAACAGGCCGACCAGGACGGCGACCAGCGCAATCTTCCAGTAGTTCAGATCGGTGACCGGTCCGGTCCAGGCGAATTTCGCCTCGCGGTCGGCATTGAGGATGCCCCAGTAGGGACCGACGCCGCCTTCGAAGAACTTCCAGGGCTGATCGATGGCTTCGACGATGTTGTAGTCCATGCCGATGGCTTCGGCGCGGGTGACGAAGTTGCGCAGCACCGTGGCCTGCTGGAACGGACCGGGCTCGGCGCTGCGCAGATTGTAGCCTTGGCTCGGCCAGCCGAATTCGGCGATCAGGATGCGCTTGCCGGGGAAGGAGTCGCGCAGCAGGTTGTAGCGGTCGACCGCCTGGTCCACCGCCTGCTTGTCAGTGAAGTTTTCCCAATAGGGCAGCACGTGCGCGGCGATGAAATCGGCGGAATTGGCGAGTTGCGGATGGTCGCGCCAGATGTTCCAGATTTCACCGGTCGTGACGGGGACGTTGACCGACTTCTTGACCCGCTGGATCACCTTGATCAGCCGGTGCACGTTGTTTTCGGCGACTGCCCACTTGATCGCTTCAGCGCGCTTGCTCAAGCCGCTGCTGCCGTTCTCATCCGGCTGCATTTCGGCGTCGTGAAGACGCTGCGCTTCCTCGCGAAGAATCCTCTCGGACTCCTCGGGCGGCACGCCGATCTCCGGAACCGAACCGAGGTTTTCCAGCGGCACCTGCTCGCCGCGGAACACGGTTTCGTTGCCGACCACGATGCCGATGACGTTGCTGTTGCGTTTGGCCAGGTTGATCGCGGCTTCGATCTCGCGGTTGTTGCGGTTGGCGTCCTTGTCGATCCACGCGCCAACCGTGACCTTCATGCCGAACTCGGCGGCGACCGGCGGCACCAGCTCATTGCCTTCGGTCGACGAATAGAGGCGGACCGCCTTTGTGAGCGTGGAGAGCTTCTTCAGGTCGGCGCGCACCTTCTCGGTGTCGGCGGCAACGTCTGCGACGGTGTGGCCTGACTCGAACGGAGCGTAGGACAGGCTCGGCAGCGTGCCACGGAAATCGGGCGCCGACTGCCTCTCCTGGAAGAGACCCCACAGGGCGGCGTGGGCGGCGGTGACAAGCAACAGGACGGCGACGACGGCGCGCATCGCGGTTAAACCATACGGGGCCTGAGATTGAGGACTAAGCGAACCCGTCCCCTAGGTTCGACCAACACGACAGCGGAGGGAAAGATATCTCCGCCATCCGATTTAACAACTGGTGTGCCGCGATGGCGTTTTAAGGGCGCAAGCCGTTCCAGCCGCGAAAAAAAATCGCGGTCGGACCCCGTCGCGGGATACGGCTATTTCGACGCCGGCGCAGGTGCCGCCGACGGGGTCGGTGCAGGCGAAGGCGACGCCGCCGGTGCCGGTGCGGCGGTGCCGGCCGTCGCCGGCGCCGGGGTGGGAGCAGCGGCCGCCGCCGCAGCCTGGGGCTGCGCGCCCGGATTGATCCAGCAGGCGTGGATGCGGCCGTCGAGGCTGCCGCGCACCTTGTCGTCGATCTGGGCGCCGAACCGGGTCAGGCAGCGGAACGTCGCTTGGACGTGGCCGCCAGGGCAGCCGAACCGGTCGTAGAGGTCGAGATGGCGGAACGCGGTGTCGAGATCGTCGTTCCACATCAGGCGGACGACGCGCCGGCCGAGCCAGACGCATTCCGGGTTGCCGGCCGGGCCGTTGATGGCCTGCTGGGCCTCGACGAATTCCTCGACCTTGCGCTGGTTGGCTTCCCGTGCGGCATTTGCGTTGGCGTCGGGCTGTCCAGGCTGCTGTTTGGCCTGATCCGGCGGATTCGGCGTGCCGCTCTGGGCGAACGCGCCGCCGGCCCCAATGAGGAGCGCAAGGCCCGTGACTAGGCCCGTTACGGCAAGATGGCGCAAACTAGTGTTCTTCAACTCAAGCAGCCGTCGACGCATGTATTCCCCGATAATGTTCCTGCCCCCGCGGGATCATCCTAACGGCTCGCGTGATGCCGTCCAAATAGGTCTCCAGTGCGGCGGAGACTCTGGCGAAATCTGATGACTGGAATTTGGTATTTTGTCCAGCAAACTCACAACTTTATCGACCCAGCGCAAAACTGTCGCAGGACAACCATGGTATTGACCTAATCCCGCTCTTGGCAGATGGGCTGTGACCGGCTAATTCGACGGTCCCCCGGAGGATGGAACCGATTTCGCTTCGTACGCCGCTGGCGCTTCTCCTGATCTCGTTCGCCGTGATTGCATCCGTGTGGTGGTGGCTCGCCACGCCGATTACGCTCGTGCGCGCGCCGATCGATCCCGCTGCAAAGCTGCAATGCGTGTCCTATACGCCGTTCCGCGGCGCGCAGACGCCATTGGATCCCACCACGCAGATTCCAGTCGAGCAGATCGAGCAGGATCTGACCGATCTCGCCAAGGTCACCGACTGCGTGCGCACCTATTCGATCGAGAACGGCCTCGACCAGGTCCCCGGCGTTGCGGCCAAGGTCGGGCTGAAGGTGATGCAGGGCATCTGGCTCAGCAGCAACCGCTTCAAGAATTTGCAGCAGATCGCGATCGCGGTCCGGCTCGCCAAGGAGTATCCTGGCGTCGTCACCTCGCTGATCGTCGGCAACGAGGTGCTGCTGCGGGGCGAGATGACCGCCACCGATCTTGCCGGCAACATCCGCGCGGTGAAGGCAGCGGCGGGCAATCTTCCTGTCACCTATGCCGACGTCTGGGAATACTGGGTGAAGAACCGCGAGATTTATGACGCGGTCGATTTCGTCACCATTCACATTCTGCCGTATTGGGAGGACATCCCGGTCAAGGCGAAGTACGCCGCGGCGCATGTCGACGATATCCGCAAGCGGATGGCGGTGACATTCCCGGGCAAGGAGATCCTGATCGGCGAGACCGGCTGGCCGAGCCAGGGGCGGATGCGGGAGGGCGCATTGCCGTCGCGCACCAACCAGGCGCGGGTAGTGTCCGAGATCCTCGACCTCGCCAAGCGCGAGGGCTTTCGGGTCAACCTGATCGAGGCCTATGACCAGCCCTGGAAGCGCAAGCTCGAGGGCACCGTCGGCGGCAATTGGGGCCTGTTCGATTCGATCAAGCGGCAGGTGAAATATCCGCCCGGCGTTGCTATCACGAACTATCCGGACTGGAAGCTACAGATGGCGGGCGGCATGGCGCTGTCCGTCGCCACATTCCTCGCGGCCTGGCTGACGCTGCGCCGCCGGCCCTGGACGCCGCGGCCGTCGGCCTGGATCGCGGTCGCCGTTTCGGCGACGACGGCGGGGGCGCTGCTCGGGATTGCCGGCGACAAGATGTATTACGAGAGCTACGGCGTCGGCGGCTGGCTGCATTGGGGCGCGCTGCTCGCGGCGGGCATTGCCGCGCCACTGCTGACGGCGCATGCGCTGATCGCCGGGCGGTCGCTGCCGACCTTCCTGGAGCTGGTCGGGCCGCGCGACTATCGCGGCAAGGGCGTGATCGGCGCGGTGTTGGCGATTGTGCTGATCATCACCACCGTGATTGCTGCCGAAACCGCGCTCGGCTTCACCTTCGATCCGCGCTACCGCGATTTCCCGTATGCCTCGCTGACCATGGCGGTGGTGCCATTCGCGCTGCTGACCATGCTCAATCGCCCGAAGGAAGGCATCCGGCCGCTCGCGGAATCCGTGTTCGCCGGCCTGCTGGTGATCGCCGCCGGCTACACGATCTACAACGAGGGCACGATCAACTGGCAGTCGGACTGGACCTGCGTGATGTACCTCTTGCTCGCCGCTACGCTGTGGCGGGCGCGGGCCGCGCAAAACCCAGGATGAACAGCCCGATCGCGAGCCCCGACAGCACGACATTGTAGAGCACGATCCCGAGCCCCGCCGCGATCAAGCCGCCGGTCAGCAGCACGATCGACGGCCGCATCAGGTTGAGCACCGCGATTACCAGCGCGGTGATCCCGAACACCGAGTTCTTGAACAGTACGGTCGACAGCGCGCGAGCCTTGCAGAGCATGGTCTGCGCGCCGGCGTCGCAGGCCAGCGCAACGGGAGAGAACTCGATTGCCAGATAGCGCACGTAGAGCGAGTAGCCGACGGTGACGAAGCCCACGACCATCAGGAACTGGACCTGATAGGGGGAGAGGCGGAACGGAGGTTTTGTCATCGCGGCACTATGGTCGGGATCGGGTTGCGGGACAAGCTCGGTCGGAGCATCGAAATCGGTTGAAAATCCGGCCACAATCCCTTGGCCAACATGATTATTGGCTGTTCCGCCGGAATATCGAGGAGATCGTGGTCGGCTCCGGCTTCTTGTCCTCGGCGACCGGCTGCTGCGGCGGCGGCGATGGTGGTGCGGCGGCGCGCTTCGGCACGGCCCGCCGATGCGATGGCGCCGGCTTGGCTCCGGCGGGCGGCTCGTTGAGGGCCAGCCGCTGGCCGTCATAGATCGCCGTCTCGCAGGTCCGCTGCACCAGGCTGAGGCCCGCGCAGATCCTGGCGGCGGTGCCGGCGTCGTTCAGCGGTCCAGCCACCAGGCGCAACTGCATGCCGAGCCCGTTGCTGTTCTCCTTGATCACGATGATCGGCCGCAGCGCCGCCAGCGGCGCGTTGGCCTTCGACTTCAACAGGCCGCGCCACAGCGCGCGCAGTCCATTGACCGAATTGGCCGTGCCGAGATCGACGCCGAACTCGGTGCGGTGGATCTGTGCCTGCGGCGCATCGTCCTCGGCGTCCGGATCCGCTGTGATCACCAGCGGCGGCATCGGTGCGGTGGTGACATCGTTGGCGGTCGGCGGCTTGACCGCTTCGGTTGCCTTGTTCGCCGCAGGATCGAGCGATGCCAGGACCGGCTTGTCGGCAAGCGGCTTGTTATCCGCGACCAGCGCCGGCGCTGCGGGGGAATCCTCGGCGCCGGCCGCGGCGGCGCTCATCGGACTGGCGATCGATGCGGCCGCGGCGGAATTCGGCGGCGAATTGCCGGAGACTGGCGGCTTCTCCGCGACGGCCTGCGGCTTGGCGGCCGCGAGCACCGGTTTCTTGTCGGCCGTTGCCGGCTTTTCGGCCGCCGCAACCGGCTTCTCGATCGGCCCAGTCGCCTTGCTGTCGCCGGCTGCGGGCTTGTCGACCGCCGCCGGTTTGTCCAACGCGACCGGCGGCGTCGTTGCGACGGCGGCAACGGTTGGCGCGGAGGCGGCGGGCGACGAACTGGCGGTTCCGGGCGAGGGCGCCGCTGCCAAGGGCGATGGTGCCGGCGGCTGCCTCGCGATCGCGCCGGTTACGGAGTCGAGACCCTGCTCCAGCGTGGTGACGCGCGAATACAGCCGGTCGCGGTCGCCGTTAAGCGTATCGATCGCGGACGCGAGCCGGCGCGTCTCGTTGTGGCTCTCCTTCGCCAGCGTCTGCAACTGCTGGGCCTGTCGCGCGAGGTCCGCTGCGGCGACCTGGTCGCGCCGCAGCGACAACGCCGACTGGTTGGCCATCACCGCGACGGTGACGGCGCCGACCGCGGCAACGCCCCACGAGCCGAGCCGCCACAGCATGCGGCGATCCAGAGCATCCTCCTCGGCCAAAAAGCCGGTGGTGCTCTCGGTGTCGAATTCCGCCGCCAGATTGTCGCGATCTTTGGCCAAAGCCCGCTTGGCCCTCCTCAAGGCCCGCCGAATCACGAGGCAAAGATTAACAGGAAATGGACCGGGAACTTGAATCCGGAGCGCCACGGAGGCGAATCGGTTTCTTCTGCCGGGGAAAACAATTAAAGACGGCCTCGAAGACAGCTTTGCGCGCGAACTGCGCGCGACATCGAGGATTGCGAATGACTGCGCGAACGAGCCTGACAGTGGTGCTTGCGGCCGGCGAGGGCACGCGGATGCGCTCGTCGCTGCCGAAGGTGCTGCACCCCGTGGCCGGGCAGCCGCTGCTGGCGCTTGTGCTCAACGCCGCCGCCTCCGGCGAGGGATCGCAGCTGGCGGTCGTGGTCGGCCCGGACCATGAGGCGGTCGCA
>NZ_LFIQ01000058.1:178458-179730 GCF_001189245.1 Bradyrhizobium pachyrhizi
GCCCGACGCGCAGACCTTCGTGCAGCGCGTACGGCTCGGCACCGCGCATGCGGTGCTGGCGGCACGCGAGGCGATCGCCCGCGGTGCCGACGACCTCTTGGTCGCATTCGGCGACACGCCGCTGATCTCGGCCGAGACCTTCGCCCGGATGCGCGCGCCGCTGCGCGACGGCGCGGCGCTTGCGGTGCTCGGCTTCCATGCCGCCGACCCGACCGGCTACGGCCGGCTGGTGGTCGAGAACGGCAAGCTGGTTGGGATCCGCGAGCAGGCCGATGCCAGTGCCGAAGAGCGCAAGATCACGCTGTGCAATGCCGGCGTGATGGCGTTCGACGGCAAGAAGGCGCTCGCGATCATCGAGAAGATCGGCAATGCCAATGCCAAGGGCGAATATTATCTGACCGATGCCGTCGGCATTGTCAGGGAACTCGGACTGGAGGCCGTCGTGATCGACACCAGCGAAGACGAAGTGCGCGGCATCAACACCAAGGCGCAGCTCGCCGAGGCCGAGGCCGTGATGCAGACACGGCTGCGCAACCAGGCGCTCGAGGCCGGCGTGACCCTGATCGCGCCGGAAACCGTCTATCTTGCCGCCGACACCAAGTTCGGCAAGGACGTCACGATCGAGCCGTTCGTGGTGATCGGACCCGGCGTTTCGATCGACGACGGCGCCGTAATCCATTCCTTCTCGCACATCACCCAAGCCACGATCGGCAAGAAGGTGGAGCTCGGACCCTACGCGCGGCTGCGGCCCGGCACTTCGCTCGGCGATGGCGTGAAGATCGGCAATTTCGTCGAGACCAAGGGTTCGAGGCTGGAGGCCGGGGTCAAGGTCAACCATCTCTCCTATGTCGGCGACGCCCATGTCGGTGCCAATTCCAACCTCGGTGCCGGCACCATCACCTGCAACTATGACGGCTTCCTCAAGCACAAGACGCTGATCGGCGAGGGCGCCTTTATCGGCACCAATACGTCGCTGGTCGCGCCGGTCACGATCGGCAAGGGCGCCTATATCGGCTCGGGCTCCGTGATCACCAAGGACGTTCCTGACGATGCGATGGCGCTCGAGCGCAGCGAGCAGTCCATCCGCGAAGGCGGCGCCGCGCGCTACCGCACGGCGAAGCTGAAGGAGAAGGCTGCGAAGGGGAAGTGATGCCGTCGTCGTGCTTCGGGACGGCCGCGTCGCGGCTTCATGACGGTGATAGAGACGAGCCCGCACCCTCCTCAACCGTCGTCCTGGCGAAAGCCGGGAGGTAGATTCACATTCGAAGTGCA
>NZ_LFIQ01000059.1:0-41173 GCF_001189245.1 Bradyrhizobium pachyrhizi
AAGGGGGCAGTTCCGGATGGCGTTTGACACCCGTGTCCTAATTCAGAGTTAGTCTTCCGTGAAGAACGAGGGCGACTGCCGGTTTAAGCGATGTTTTGAACCGGGACAGTTTCGGCGAGCGCCCGGATGATGGCGTGCATGAGCTCTGCGAGCCATCGCAGGAGCAGGCCGAAATTATAGCCCGCAGCGGCGAGGACAGCGTTGATGCGGTCGCCGACGGGTCTCCCCCGATTACCCATATTACCTTTCCAGCGTGCCATGCCCATTACCCCGGCGGACCAGACAGGTGCATTTGTCGATTGCTTCCCTGTCCGCACGGCCTTCCCCGCCATACGATCGGGTCGGCGTCCGCATCGTAACTTTCGAGGCGTGCTCAGGCTTCACTCACGTTACCGCCCGCTGGATTGCTCGGCCGCCCAAAGCGACCTTTGTCACGAGGCTTCGGTCTGTCCGATTGCTCGTCCAAACCGCTCGTCAGCTACCAGATCAATCGACAATTCTCTGGGTGGATGCTTCCTCCACTGGTAATACGCGCCGTCGGGGCGCACCATACGGTCTTACTTTGCGTCTATGTCCGTGTCGGGCTTTTGATCGTTAGTGCAGTAGAGCCACGACAGCACGGTTTGCAGGTTCGTTGTCCGCGCTTCGGAAGGAGCTTGAGCAATTCGGGTTTGTAAGACCGGGCGGGGCCGTGGGCACGAAAACCCAGGGGATCACGAACCATTCCTCGTCGACCAACGTGTCTTCCGCCAGCATCGAGCCTTGCAACCGTTTTACGAGAGCGCGCGGTTTCGTCGCACCTCGGGTAGAACATTTTACGTTGCAACCGTTTAAGTTGTATGCAACCGTACCCTTGGGCCTCAGGAACCCGAGATAGCATTCAGTGGCCATCAGCGTTCTAACAGCCCCGTTCGGCGGGGACGGTGCCCATGTCCAAGGGGCACCCCAAAAGCACATTGGCCGTTCACGATTACGGTTTCTGGACCCCGGCAACCAGTCCGCTACCGACATCAGAGCAAAAAGCAAAATCCATGAACCATCAGCGAATCTCGCGCCGCGCCGCGGCGATCGCTCGCGTCTGCAGCCTCGATGTGTTGCACGACAACGAAACATCTCAGCAAAGAGCCGACCGGATGCTGGCGCCGCACAAGCGGCGTAAACGTTCTCCGTCGTCAAATGATTTGAGGCTAATTAGGCGGCTCGCAGGGGTGGCTCCCTCAGCGGTTAGAGTTTAAGCGCCCTGCGCTCGTTGCTGCGAGCGAGGGTTTGCATTGGTTCTTTTGGGTGCCGCCGTGTTCTGTAATATTCGTACCTTCGGAAGCTTCCAGGTGATCTGCAACGGCCGATCTTACGGTCGCCGGCTATCACAGCACTCCAGAACCTTGCTCGCTTTGCTCGTGCTTCGCTACGGTCGAAGTGTCCGGCGGGAAGAGATCGTCGATCTGCTTTGGTCGGCAAACTACGACAAGGCACACCGACGCCGGCTCAGCACGATTCTGTGGCGCATCAATCACGTCGCGCCACGAAGCATGCAAAGATACGAGATCGTTCGCATCGAGGAGAATGGCGACATCCGGATCGACGCCGACACTAACATTCACATCGACCTGGCCGAATTCGAGACCGTCTTTAAGGCGATTCCGAGTCATGTCGAGGAATTCCGCAGCTTCGATGTCACGGCGATCGAAAATGCCGTCAACCTCTATCGCGGAGATTTGCTTGAGGATATGGACACCGAATGGTTGCACCAGGCACGTGCCCACGTTCGGCAATGTCATCTGGATATGCTGCAACTGCTCATCGAATATTTTGCCAAGGCAGGTCAACCGGACAAAGTTATTCTCTACGCCAACCGCTTCCTGCAGATTGATCCCTATGTCGAGACCGTACATCTTGCGCTCGTGAAGGCCTATTTAGCGACGGGAAAGAACGGCCTTGCCCTCGCGCAGGTCGATCTTTGTCGGCGCGTTCTCAAGGATGACCTCGGAGTTCCGCTGAGCGCCGACGCTGAATTCATCCTCTCTTCTCTCGGTTTGACGCGGCGTATAAAGGCGAGAACACCGCGCCTGCAAACATCCGAATCGTCGGTCGCCTCGACGGATCGAGTAGGTGAACTGCGCTTGACTGTTTCCAAAATTCTTGCGATTTGTGCAGAATTGCTGGACGAGCTTTCGCCGGACGGTTCCTCGCGTCACTAGAACCTATCTCAAAGTTGGCGAAACAGGATTAGCAGGCAAGCAAGCTGGACGAAGCCGAGGAAGTTCTGCGGATAGAACTGCCAACGCACCAACAGGCACCACTGTATCCGCGCGAAAGAGCGTTCGACCAGCCAGCGCCGGTTGTAACGACGGAGCCTGCGCCGGTCTTGAGTGAGCGACCTCACCCGGTTTGAACGATGCGGGGCGATCGATCTCGGTGCTCTGTGTCGGTGCTCTGTGTCGGTGCTCTGTGACCGCAGCTCTTCATCGAAGCGCATCGCTGTCATAGGCGCGATCGCCGATCAGATTCTCTCGTCTTGCACTACTTTGGCAGTTACTTGCGCTGCGGCTTTTCACAAGTTCGTCTTCTGCAATATGGGCATCGCGGGGATGGCAGTCGAAAGAATGAGATCGACGATGGCGTGGCGTACGGCCGGCAAGCTTGGCTGAGGCAGGGGTCCGTTGTTTCTTTTTTCCGCTCCGCTTGTGCGAGGCGACGGTGTTGCAAGAAGGCGTACGCGATCATGGTCATGAGTGCGTGACGATGAAGACCTTGCCAGGATCGTCCCTCGAAGTGATCAAGCCCGAGTTCCTCTTTCAACTGCTGATGCGCCTGTTCGCAGATCCATCGAGCCTTGATCGTGGCAGCTAGCGTGCGCGGATCTGTCGCGGCCGGCAGATTGGCGAGATAGTATTTCTTCTCCCCTGAGGTTCTGTGTTCGCCGATCAGCCAGGCCTCCTCGCCGGGAAGATGCTGCTGGCCCTTACCCTTGATCCGCTGCGGTGGTCCGTCGGCGATCCGCACCCGAACGACGGCAAAACGGGCTTTCAATCGACCCTTGGTTCCGGTTCGCCAACTCACAGTTTGCCACTTGGCATCGGCGAGCATGTCTTCCGCTGCCCTCGACAGGATGTCCGGAATGCACCGCTTGCGGGGACGTCCGCGCGTCGCAACTGGCCAGACCAACTTGACGCAATTGATCGTAATCGCCCGCGGCAAAGCGCTCCGCCATCGGCTGAATGCTTTTGCGCTCACCAGGGCCGATCAACCCCGCAATGTAAAGCGGACACATTCGCCGCCGGCCTTATGACCCAAGCGATCGAGAAATGGCTTCAGCCAACATTCGAGTTTGTCCTCCCGGTCCGACGTCGCGTTCCCCATGGTCGGCCCCTCCAAAAGCCGCCCCTATGAATCATTGAAAAATCGATTCGGGAATCCTGACGGGCTCACTAAACTGACGAAACTGCCAAAGTAGTGCTAGCCTCGATCATCTAGAAATCGAAACAGAGCTGCACCAAGCGCACCTCGTGATGGTTCGCAGCATGGGTGCTCACCGGAAGCGGCAAGCCACGGCGATCCACAATCGCCATGATTTTCAGACCTTTTCCACGTCTCGTCGGGCCGACCTCTGCGCCGCCGCCTTTGGCCATCGCAAAGGTTGCGTCGATGAAACAATCTTCCTCATCGAGCGCACCTTTATCGCGAAGTTCGTTGGCGATATCGGTCAGGATGCGTCGCAACACTTCCTTGCGGCGCCAATTCTCAGAGCGATGATGCACGGTCTTATAGTTCGGATAGCACTGCGGCGGCATGTGCCACTGCGCGCCTGTATTCAGAATTCAAAGAACGGCTTCCAGAACTTGGCGTGTCGCAATAGGCTTGCGGTGACCTTGCCCCCGAGATTTATCCAGTTCTGAGTTCGCTCCGGCTGTTGGATTTGCCCGGGCGGGCGGTGGTAGCGACGGGAGCTGGCGCGGAGCCTTCGGCGTAGCGCAGCGCCAGATCCCGATGCGGGTTGCAGGTGAAGGCGAACTCAGATGGTGTCTTCCATCCGAGCTGTGAGTGCGGTCGTGCATCGTTGTAGTCGGTCCGCCAACAACCAAGTGCGACACGGGCCTGGGCCAAGGACGTGAACAGCGTCTCGTTGAGCAACTCGTCCCGTAGCCGGCCGTTGAAGCTCTCGATGAAGGCGTTCTGCATGGGCTTGCCCGGCGCGATGTAGTGCCAGCGACGCGGCTCTGGTCGGCCCACGTCAGGATGGCGTTGCTGGTGAGCTCGGTGCCATTGTCGCTGACCACCATCCTGGGCTTGCCGCGCTCGGTCGTCAGCCGGTCCAATTCCCGCGCCACCCGGGTGCCCGAGAGCGAGGTATCGGCCACCAGCGCCAGACACTCGCGAGTGCAGTCGTCGACCACGGTCAGGATGCGGAAGCGGCGGCCGTCCGTGAGCTGATCCGACACGAAGTCGAGCGACCAGCGATCGTTGGGGGACATCGGCACCATCATCGGTGCCCGTGTCCCGATTGCCCGCTTGCGGCCGCCACGGCGACGCACCGCAAGCTTCTCTTCCCGGTAGAGCCGGAACAGCTTCTTGTGGTTAATCACATAGCCCTCCCGCTTGAGCAGAACATGCAGGCGTCGATAGCCGAAGCGACGGCGCTCTCGGGCGATCGTTCGCATGCGTTGGCGAAGGCCGACATTGTCTGACCTTGTCGTCTGGTATCTCATGGTCATTCGGCAACAGCCGATGGCTTTACACGCCTGCCGTTCGCTCATCCCGAAGGAGTCCCGTAGATGGGCGACAGCTTTCCGCTTGGCCGCGGGCGTCACCATTTCTTTCCCACGAGGTCCTTCAAGGCTGCGTTGTCCAGCATGGCGTCGGCCAGCAACCGTTTCAGCCGCGTGTTCTCATCCTCCAGCGTCTTCAGCCACTTGGCCTCCGAGACCTCCAGCCCGCCGAACTTGGCCTTCCATTTGTAGATGCTGGCGTCGCTGACGCCATGCTTGCGGCACAGATCGGCGACCGACACGCCGGCCTCGTGCTCCTTCAAAATCCCGATGATCTGCTCTTCCGAAAAGCGGCTGCGCTTCATGCTCTGGTCCTTGTCGTGGGCCAGAACGAACTTCAAACTGGATTAAGCCCGCGGGGCAAGGTCAGCGGGCCCAGCCGTCCATCAGCAATGTGCTATTCCGGAAAGTGTTTCCGGATGCGCTCCCGTTGTTCGTCCGCCAGCCGAAGCATCCTCCTTTATAGCCAATCGACTCGAAGCTTCAATTTAGAAATAGGTTCAGCAACACTTCTCCAAGCACCGTCGCTCCTCACCCGCTCGAATGAGTTGCTTCGTCCGTGTGCGATAGCCACTCGGGGTGTGACAGTGGTGAAATCGACACGTGATCGCGGCGAGGCCTTGGCTTGATATCGAATTCGAGACCGGCGAGCCCGCGATGGTGCGATCGCTCGCTGCGGTCCAATCTTGATCAATACGGAGAGTCCCAATGGCTCTGAAAGCTGATGACGTAAGCGCCTTCTTGAAGAGGTGGGTTTCCTCATATGAGAACGGTGACAAGACCTTCTTCGATGCTTTCTCCAATGACGCATCGTTCTTCTCGATCTCCTCGCCCACCCGCATCGACGGCCTCGAAGAGTTCCGCCGCGGGTTCGAGGAGCAGTTTCTCGGCGAGAAGCGCCGCTCGCAGATTCTTTCGCCTGAAATTCGGGTGATCGGTGATGCGGCCGTCGTGTCGTATCACAACCGGGTTTCGGCCGGCGGCGGCACTGCCAACCTGCGCGCCACGCTGGTGGTGGTGCAAGGCAAAGGTGGGCTCGAGATCGCGCACCTGCATACCTCGCCGCTCGCCTCCGTTGGCGTGCCGGTCCAGGGCCGCGCTCCCGAAGCCATCACCCTGCTCGAGGAGCGCGTAGCCACCGCCGCCGCCGCCGTCGGTACGCCGAAGTAGACCAAGCGATCGGCAACGCAGGAAGTATTCCGATGAAACGCCACGCTCGACCGAGGATTGCAGTTGTCGGTATTGACGGGTTTTCGCCATCGACGCTGCAGCACTATCTCGGTGACGGCGTAATGCCAGCTCTCGCATCACTGGTCGCGCGTGGCGCTCGCGTTCCCCTCATCTCGACCCTGCCGGCGACCACTCCGGTCGCTTGGACGGCAATGAGCACGGGATGCTATCCGTCCAAGAACGGAATCGAAGGCTTTTTGCTGCATCGACCCGGACGGCGGCTCGACGATCGCATCAGCGGTGTCTACGCCGAACAGATGACTGCCGAGCCTCTCTGGCAGACAGCTTGTCTCAACGGGCTCTCGAGCTACGTCGTCAAGTTTCCGGTTTCTTATCCATCTGCCGCAACCCTGCGGGTGGACGGCGCGGCGGGATGGGGTGGACTGACATGCCTTCACGAGACGGCCGCGTCAGGCACCAGAAGCTGGCCGGATAGCGAGGACGCCACCATCTCGGAGGCTGCTCCCTGGCTAGGTCAGGCGCCTGAGCAATTCGCGCCGGTCTGGTTCGGTCGGCTTTCATTGCCCAACACCTGGGGTCATGCGCCGGTTTGCTTCGACCTCGCCGTATCCGAAGGCAAGGACGGACCAACCCTTTCGATCGCGCATGGCGCCGATTGGAGCAACCTTGTCATGACGCTGTTGCGTGGAGAATGGAGCAATCCCATCGAGATCGAGGCGGTCAATCGCCGCGGCGTGTTGCGCCGCTGCGCGCTGCGCTTCAAGACATTGGCCGCAGAGACCAGCCCAGTATCGTTCCAGCTCTTCAATACCCCCCTCCACGAACTCGACGGCCACTCGCATCCAGATGCGCTCTGGCAAAAACACCTTCGCGCTGCCGGACCGATCGAAGAGCAGACGGATCCCTCCTTGCTATTCTCCGGCGCGATCGACATCGCTACGCATGTCGACCGCTGCCAGCTCAACATCGATTGGCTCTCTCGTATATCCCGCTCGATTCTCCGCGACGAACCGTGGGACCTATACATGGTGCATACCCACATCGTCGATTGGGCGCACCACCTTCTCCAAGGGGCTATCGACCCCCGCCATCCCCGCTTCGAACCCAACCGCGCCGACGAAGCGGAGGGACTACTAAGGCATATCTACGCGCTGACCGACCAGCTCGTCGCAACTGTGATCGACGCGGTGGGTGAAAGCGCAAACGTCATTGTAATGGGTGACCACGGCCAAGACCTGCATCACACTACGGTCAGGTTAAATTGCTGGCTCGCCGAGGCTGGATACCTCTGCTTCCGCGACGACGACCCGGCGGAGGTCGACTGGGGTCGCACCCGCGCCTGCGTGCTCGGCAATGGCGTGTATCTCAATGTCGCGGGGCGCGAACCCACAGGCATCGTTCACCGCGACCAGGCCGGCGCACTGATCGACGAGCTCTGCGCGGGATTGCTCGATATCTCCGACCCGCGCAACGGCGAGCGCGTCGTCCACATCGCCGCACCACGAGATCATTTCGCTGCTCTCGGTGCGCACGGACCAGGTATGGGCGACATCGTGTTTTGCTTGAGCAGCGGCTACCAGGCGCGCAACAATCCGGGACCGATGTTCGAGATTACGATCCCCTGGACCGAGTTCACCAGCGGACACGATCATTTCTGGCCACTCGATCCGCGTCTGCAGACACTGATGTTCGCAGCTGGTCCCGCCTTTGTGGCCGGGAGACACGCATCACGCCTGCATTCGATCGTCGACGTCGCTCCGACCATTTCGTCAGCGCTAGGTATGGCCTCGCCACCTGACATTGACGGATCCCCAATCAATTCGATCCTGGCCGATCCGCCGTACGTTTCTGCCAAGCGTTCACCGCTGGAGGTCTAATCCGTGACTATCGCCAAAGCACCGATTATCAGCACCCGGCCTCAGCTAGCTATCGACGGTGGCGATCCCGTCGTGCGCAAGGGACACATGATGATGGCCCGCTGGCCCCGGCTGGATCGCAGCGATCTCGAGGCCGTCACCCGCCAGTTGGAAACCGGCTTGTACACTGAGATGGCATCGACCGCGCGGGTGCGCGAATTCGAAGCCGAGATGTCCATGATGGCAGGCACGCGTTACGCGCTTGCGGTGCACAGCGGCACGGCTGCGCTGCATTGCGCCATCGCGGGGCTAGGGCTGCAATCGGGCGACGAGGTCATCGTCCCGGCATTGGCCTATATTGCGTGCGCCGCCGCGGTGATTCATCACCAGGCGATTCCGATTTTCGCGGACGTCGATCCCGCGACCTACAACGTCACGGCCGAGAGCGTCGAGGCGGCGATCACGCCGCGCACGCGCGCGATCATGGTTGTCCATCTCCACGGCTTGCCCTGCGACATCGACGCGATCTGCGAGGTCGGACGCCGGCTCGGCATTCCAATCATTGAAGACTTTTCGCAGGCCGTGGGGGCGACCTATCGCAACCGTCCTGTCGGCGGCCTGGCCGATGTCGGCGCCGCGAGCCTGATGGCCGGCAAGAACTTGCCCTCGGCCGGAGAGGCCGGCGTTCTCGTGACCAACAATCGTGACATCCGGAACCGCGCGGCAGCCGTCAAGGCATTCAGCGAGGCGGTAAAGCCCGATGGAAGCTACGAGTTGATCGGGGCCACGATGGGGTGGAACTACCGGATCAACTTACTCTCTACCGTGATGGTGAGCCGTCAGCTCTTCCATCTCGAGAAATATACGCAGGCCCGGCAGGAGGGCGCCGCCAGGCTCGATGCCTCGCTGTCCCTCATCCGTGGGTTCACGCCACCGTTTGTGCCACAGGACCGACAGCACTGCTACCACATGTATCGCTTCAAATTCGATCCGGAGGTCGCAGGCCTCTCGGTCACCCTCGATCAGGCGCACGAAGCGCTCAAGCGTGTGTTCAATGCCGAGGGGCTGTTTCTGGTCGAATTTCAGAACCAGCCATTGCCGGGTCATGACCTCATCCGCCAGCGCGTCGGTTACGGTCGCGGTTGTCCTTGGCGTTGCCACGGGAGAGAGGATATCGACTATGGCATCGAGCGCTTTCCCGGTGCGCTGCGGGCGATCCGCGACTCGCTGGTGATCGGCATGCCGTCACAGGCGGTTCTCGCCAATCCCGAGGTAGTTGATGCCTATGTGGCAACGATCGAGAAGCTCGCGTCGAACATGCGGATCTTCGAGCGCTTTGCCGCCGACTTGCCGTCAACGACGCCGTGGTCGGCTTCCGCACGGATGTTCTGAACCATGACCGAGCACCCGCGCCCATTCGATGACAATCAGGCTCTCGACCCTCGCAGCACGCGGTTGCGCATTACTATACTGCGGACTCACGCAGTCGCCGGCCAAGGCCACCTCGGTAGTTCGCTTTCCCTGGTCGAAATCCTGAGCGCTCTGTTCGCCGAAGGACGTTTCGCGACCAACGTAACGGCGGAAGGCGATCGGCTGGTGCTCTCGAAAGGACACGCGGCACTTGGGCTCTATTGTGCGCTCGCGGAGGCGGGTATCATTTCCCACGCCACGCTGGCGACGTTCGGGCAGAACGGCAGCACTCTCGAGCCTCATCCAAACGAGACCGTTCTGCCAGAGGGCTCCGTCTGCACGGGATCGCTCGGGCAAGGATTGTCGATTGGATTGGGCTTCGCATATGCTAGCCGACTGAGTGGCCGTAGTGACGAGCGGACGGTCGTCATCCTCGGCGATGGAGAGCTCAACGAAGGCCAACCATGGGAAGCCGCAATCGCTGCGCGACGCCTGAAGCTCGGAACTCTGCTCGCCATCGTCGACGCCAATGGCATGCAGCAGGACGGTGCGATGAGCGACATCATGCCGATCGACGATCTCCAGGGTGCATGGGCCGCGCTCGGCTGGCAGGTCCATACCGTGGATGGTCACGATTTTCGAGGCCTGCTCAGCCTGCTTGCGGAGATCCGCGACGTCTGCCCCGACACGCCAAAGCTGATCGTTGCGCAAACGGTCAAGGGCCGCGGAGTTCCCTTCCTGGAAAACGCGGTCGACAGCCACTATCCGTCGCCACTCGACAACGCCGAGCTCGACCTTATCGAGCGACTGCTCATTGCGGAGATGCGCGATGTCCAATGACGCTCCACTCTACGCTCGCACACTCCGGAACGTCGGCACGGAGCACGCCAATGCGATCGTTGTCGACGCCGGTCTGGCCACCTCGATGCAATCAGATCTATTTCAGGTCGCCTTTCCCGAAAGGTATGTCAATCTCGGTATTGCCGAGGCGAATGCGGTCGGCTTTGCCTCCGGCCTTGCCCGACGCGGCTTCAGGCCTATCGTGCACTCCTTCTCCAACTTCCTGGCCCGCCGCGCGCATGACCAGATCGCGATCTCCATCGCGCTGCCCAAGCTTCCCGTCCTTTTGGTCGGCGGCTCCTGCGGCGTGTTCGACGGTCGTAACGGCCCGTCGCACTTCGCCAGCGACGATCTCGCAACTTTCACGTCCTTGCCAGGTTTTAAGGTCTACGAACCCGCCGATGGCGAAGACCTGAAGAATGCGATGCGCGAGGCGATGACCGAGGACGGTCCCTCTTACTTGCGCCTGCGGCGCCATGGCATGCGTACCGGACGCGCTGACGAAGCCAAGGGCGGCAACGGCACGCATCTGGTTCACGCTGCCACAGAAGATGCCAGGGTCACCATTGTCGTCATTGGCAATCTTCTTGAAGAGGCATTCACAGCCGTCCGTATTCTGGCCGATCAGGATGTTCACGCGGACCTTTTTCACGTCGTGCGGATCAAGCCACTAGCCGCCGAGAAGATCCTTGCCAGTGCCCGACGCACCCAGCGCCCGATCGTCATCGAAAATCATTGCGCCGTTGGCGGCGGCGCGCAGGCCGTCACGGTCGCACTTGCCAGCTACGGCCTCAACGTCTCGTGCTTCACACTGCCCGACCGCTTCCTTCCGGCCGGCGATCCGCGATGGCTGCTCGCACAGGTCGGCCTCGACGCAAACTCGCTGGCCGACCGGATCGTCGCGCTGCTGCATCAAGGAGCCGCGTGATGCCGCCAATGTTCACCCCGCTGAATGGAGCTCTCCACGATCACGTACCGGCACGCACGCGTGCAGTTGTCCGTTGGCGGAAGGAAGCGTTTGGCTATCTGGCAGCGTTTCCGGATGGTCTTGTGGGTATCTTCGACGAAGCGGCGGCGCAGTTGCTTGAGAACGGCGCCGACTACGCGGCTTGCAGCGCGCATCTCGTCCCTCAGTTGGAAGTACCTACCGACTTTCACTTTGATGCGCCGCTCATGGCCTGGATCGAGCTGACGCGGGCCTGCAACTTACGCTGCCCGCATTGCTTCGTGGAGGGTGGTGTCGCGCGCGCGGGCGAACTACCGACCGAACGTATTCTGGGCCTGCTCGACGAGTGGGCCGCCATGGGCGTTTTCTCGGTGATCCTCACCGGCGGTGAGCCGACCATGCACCCGGACTTCGTCGACATCGTCCATCACGCTCACCGGCTCGGATTCACCGTCGGCCTCGCCACCAACGGCATGCCGATCACGGAACGACTGCTGGCCAAGCTCCCGCGAGATGACGTCATCATCAGCGTCAGCATCGATCATCTACACGGCCAGGGCGCGCATTCCGGGGCAACCGACTTCGAATACGTCACGCGCAAGCTGCTAATGATGAAACAAGCCGGCTTCAACACAAGCATCATGACCACGACGTCAAGTCAGAATGTCAACGCTCTGCAAGCCATCATC
The DNA here is from genome assembly GCF_001189245.1 of Bradyrhizobium pachyrhizi. Lineage (GTDB taxonomy): Bacteria > Pseudomonadota > Alphaproteobacteria > Rhizobiales > Xanthobacteraceae > Bradyrhizobium > Bradyrhizobium pachyrhizi. Next base: position 11,699 of record NZ_LFIQ01000059.1, read on the forward strand.
GAATGGGCCATCGACAATGACATCAGCCTACGCAGCGTGCCCTTCGTCGCAATGGGGCGGGGTTCGCTCAATCGCCATCTCGTCAATGGTGTCGACGACGTCGAGCGCGCCGCGCGCTTCTGGATCGCCGAGGAGGAATGGGAGCGGGTGCGCGATCCGAAAATCGGCTTGTGCGCCGGCAAGGTCTTCAACTTCCTGCTGACGATGGTCTACGCGACGCGACGTTGCATGAGCGGCCGTGGCCTTTGCTACGTCAATTCAAACGGTGACGTTTACCCCTGCAGCACCTGCTCCGGCAACAAGGTGCTCTGTGCCGGCAATGCACGTTGGACTTCCTTTGCCGAGATCTGGAACGGATATTGGGACATCCGCAACATCACATGGGACAGTTTCACCGAGACTTGCAACGGCTGCTCCATCAGAGAACGCCGCTATTTCTGCACCGGCCGCTGCCCGGGCAGCTCGAGCGTCCTGCACGGACGCCTCGATGGCTGTGGCACCACCGACTTTCAGAAGGCAAGCATCCTGCGCCGCGAGGAGCTCTTCAAGGCGCACATCCACGCCGAGCCGGCCATTCCGGTGACGCGTCATCAGGTCAAGGCAGCGCCGGCAGTAGCCGACGCTGACGCGCGATAGAGGTTATCCGCCATGCAAGTATCGCTCGCGACCAGTCTGCATCTCGATCACGGCGCAAGACCACTCGATGCCATCCCGGGCAGTCGCTTGACCATGCAGGCCTTTGTTCCGGTCGGATTGTTGTCGCTGAAGGCGGCCTGCAACGTCGAGAACGCCAACTGGCGCGTGCACGTCCATGAACTGAACACGCTCATCAATGCTGGCGCCATTCCCAACGATGAGGATTTCTACGACAACGTCGCCCAGACCGTCGTGCAAGGCGGTGGCGACCTCGTCGGGCTGATGACGGATGCCGACTCACTGCATCACACCATTGCCATCGCCAAGCGGATCAAGGTTCGTGCCCCCCAATTGATCGTCGGCCTCGGCGGACCTGCTGTCACGCCGACCGCGCGGCTTCTGCTGGAGCGTTACCAGGCGATAGATTTCGTCGTACGTAACGAGGGCGAAGAGACCTTCCCCGAGTACATCGCCGCGCTCGAGGAAGGCCGCACGCCGGCAGGCATCCAAGGTCTCACCTGGCGCGACGGCACCACCATCCAGCACAACGCAGACCGTAAGGTCATCGAGGATCTGGACCGGCTGCCGATCCCGGATTTCGATGCGTATGCTCAGACCGCACATTCGGCGCTCTACCTCGACGTCGGTCGCGGCTGTCCCTTCAAATGCGCGTTTTGCGCCACCGCGCCGTTCTGGGAACGCCGCTACCGGATGAAGTCGACCCCACGCATCCTCAGCGAAATGCGATTGCTGCGCGACCGTTGGGGCCGGCGTCATTTCAACTATTCGCACGATATCTTCACCTGCGACCAAAAATGGACGCACAAATTCTGCGATGCAATGAAGGCCGCCGAACTCTGACCTGGACCTGCTCGACACGCACGGACGTCATCGACCCCGAACTCCTGGAGCACATGGCCGAGGCAGGATGCGTCGAAATTTACTACGGCATCGAGACAGGCTCGCAGGAGATGCAGCAGACCATCTGCAAGGGTCTCGACCTGAATTGGTCGCGCGAAATCGTGCGCGCAACAGCAGCCTGCGGCATCCGCCCGGTGACCGGGTTCATCGTCGGTTATCCTGAGGAGACCCAGAAGACGTTCTCCGACACTATCGCGCGCTTCTTCGACTTTCTGGAGGTCGGAGGATACCGGGCTCATATCTTTACTCTGTGCCCGTTCCCGGGCGCGCTGATGTTCAACAATGCCAAGGCCGGGATCGACCGCCGCGCAGCCTATCTCGACCTGCCACTGCAGCCGGCCGTGAGGGATGAGGCCGACCAATTGAGCCAAAGCGATCGCAACCTATTCGCGAGCCACTATCGCTTCGCCACGCCCAACATGCCTCACGAATTCATCTCGGCAGCAGAGGAAATTTCGCCGCACATCGTACTGCTGAGGCGGCTTTGGCCGCACCTGCTGCCCTACTACGACGAACCGGCGACACTGTTCAAGCATTGGACGACATGGATCGGCAAACGCAATGACGAGCGACCGTGGCGAGCCAATCATCACGGCAATGCCGGCGATCTGATCGACTTCATCTCCGCGGAGATGCCACTGCTCGGCATCGACGATCAGCCGCTGCGAAATTTGGTCCGTTATGAAGCGGCCAAACTCGCTGCCGCCGCGCTACCGGCGGACACGCTCCCGCATCCGGAACGACTGCTGTCGGATATGATCGGGCAAGGACACCCCTTCCTCATCGTTCCGTTCGAGACCGACATTGGTCGTCTTGTCAGCGGCAGGCCGCAGGCGGCCAACGACATCGAGTTGCCGCAATGGGTCGTGTTCGCGCGCGAGCCGGGCGGAACCGTCAACACCCATGTCATCTCCGACGCGGCGCGGCGCGTGCTGGAACGCGCTCGCACGCCAAGTCCACGCGACGAGCTGGTGCGGGTTGCCCTGAACGACTGCACGCTCCCGCAGAGCGAAGCCTTAGATCAGGCCGTGGAAATCGTCCAGGCGCTGACGTCTAGCAACCTCTTGAGGGAACTCCGGACATGATGATTCCTCCATATGTACTATCCGCCGCATACCACATCGAGGCCAACGGCTATGTCTATGACCTGAACATATTGCGCGATCGCCTGCGCCAGATCGAGGACGCACTCCCGATCCGGAGACGGCGCACCCACTTCGCCACGATGGCCAACGATCATCCGAGCGTTCTCGCCACCATCGCCGAGACCGGACACGGCGTATTCGTCAACTCCCCAGCGCACCTCCACCTCGCGCTTGGCGCCGGCCTCTCGGCCCGGCGGATCATCTATGCTGCGAGCAACATGTCCGGTCATGAGATGCGGATGTGCTTGGATGCCGGCGTCCATCTGGTCATGGACTCCGCAACTCAGTTGGCCGGCCTGGACGCCATCGCACCGGCGGGTACGTCGGTCGGAATCCGCGTTAACGTCGGCAGCGTAATCGAAACACCGTCGCTGGCAATCGAAACGTCCTATCGGTTCGGGCTGCTTGCCGACGAAGTCGGCGCTGCGGTCAGCGCCACGCGCAACGTGCGTGTCACCGGTGCGCACTGCTATTTCGGCACTGACATCCTGGATCCGGACACTCTGCTGGACGGGCTCGAGCGTCTGTCGTCCGTTGCGGTCAAGCTTCCGCACCTCGAGTACGTCGACGGCGGCGGCGGCTTTGGCATTGCTGACGATTTCGTTTCTCGCCAGTTCGATCTCGCGGCTTACGGCGCGGGCGCCGCCGCCATCATGGCGCGGCTCGAACAGAGGACCGGTCGTCCGGTGACCCTTATCGTCGAGCCAGGACGCTGGCTTTGCGCGCCAATCGGCTGGTTCTTTGCCCGCGTGACCGACGTCAAGCCGCGTGCGGATCGCATCCTTGCCGGCGTCGCCGCGAGTGTCGTCCAGTTTCCACGCATGCTACTGCACCCCGACAAGGCTCGCCATCCCTGCGAGATCGTCGACAGCCAGCAGCGCCCGCCCGCGGCCTTGCCAGTCTGGGTTACCGGCAACTCGACCTATTCGCGCGACTTTCTCGCGCGCGGTGCGGTGTTGCCCCATCCTGAGGTGGGCGACCTGATCGCCTTCCACAATGCGGGCGCCTATTGCCGCTCGATGTGCACGCGCTTCCTGGGGAAAGAAGATCCAGAAGAAATCCTCCTCCACGCCCCGGAAGAGCGCAGGCCGCTCATGGATGCCTTTGTAACTGCGACTCAATAGCGAGTAACGCCAATGTCAGCCATGGAAATGTACAATCTGCTGCGTCGCCTCGAGATATCGCGCAAGCAGATTGCCGAGCACAGCATCTATCAGAGTCTCGAGGACATCAACGACATCCGGATCTTCATGGAGCACCACGTCTTTGCCGTCTGGGACTTCATGTCGCTGCTCAAGTCGCTGCAAAAAGCGCTCACCTGCACCGAAATTCCCTGGGTTCCGGTCGGCTCGCCGAAGCTGCGGCGCTTGATCAACGAGATCGTTCTCGAGGAGGAAACCGATGAGGTCGAAGGTGATCCCGCAAGCCATTATGAATTGTATCGCCAGGCGATGATCGAGATCGGTGCTAACACGCGCGCGATCGACGTCATGGTTGAAGCGGTCGCGTGCGGAAAGCCGGTCAGCGAGGCGCTCTACCACTGCGGCGCGCCGGTGGGTGCGCGCGCCTTCGTCGACAAGACCTTCGAGCTCATCAGCTCCGGCAAGACCCATGTCGTCGCGGCCGCATTCACCTTCGGTCGCGAAGAGCCGATTCCCAACATGTTCCGGACGCTGGTCGGCAGCCTGCAAAAGCAGCACGGCGGCCGCTTGAAAACCTTCATTACCTATCTCGATCGCCATATCGGTTTGGATGAAGACCATCACGCACCCATGGCGGTCCAGATGCTCGCCGAGCTCTGCGGCAACGACCGCGAGAAATGGGAGGAGGCCACGCGGGCCGCGATCGTCGCACTGACGGCGCGTCATAGTCTCTGGAGCACAGTCGTGAGCGAAGTGTCGCTGGCGCGCATGGGTGTCCCCCCGCTTCGGGCGGCTGGCTGATCGCCGGGGAGAGATGCCGTGCAGTCACCACAACCGGCGCAGCCTCGTCGCAGAAGCAGTGAGATCGGCGCGCTGCTGACGATCGACTTCGTGACGCATGGACTGCCTCGCACGCGAACGGTGACATTCGAGGCCTGTCGCGACGAGCTGCCCCGCGGCACGGTCAGCTCCTGGACGTCGTCGGCGCCGGCGAACTGGCAGATGCCGTCGGTGTCACCGCCGAGTATGACCGATTCAGACCAGGCGACCGCGGCGCTGCTGGATTTCTCCGCGTCGATTACGGCACCGCTTTCGCTACGCTACAGCCGGCTGGTCTCCTGCAGGCAGATGACCGACGCCGAAGACGACTGGCAATCGAGAGCCATCGATGTTCACGCTTTGACGGGCCGGATCATGCTTGCGAACGGACGCACGATGTCACTGGGCTGGAGCGGCTTTGGTGACGGCCTTGCGGGTATGGCAGAGGGCCCGAAGCGCGCTCGTGTGGAGTGGGTCTCGCGCTGCGCCGGAACGGCCGCACCAGTCGACGCCGGCGATATTCCGGTCGTGCTGGCGCCGCAGCCTGCCGCCGTTGTCGCGCACGAGGCCATCGGTCATTTTTCCGAGGCTGCCGCATCCGCGGCGATCGACCTGCGTCATCGCCTTGGATGCCGGCTTGCGGCCGACGACTTCGATGTGTTTGACGATCCGACACGCGGCGCTGCCGCGCGCTACGGCGTCGACGACGAAGGCACGGTCGCGGTCGGGCCGACACAGATTGTCGACGGCGGCGTTCTGGTCCAGCAACTTCATGGTCGCGGTTCGGCCCGGACAGCACAAACGCTGTCAACCGCAAACGCCCGCGCGGCGCAGATCACCCAACAACCGATCCCCCGCCTCTCCAACCTCGTGGTGCCGGCCGGAACCCGGTCGCAGGACGAATTGGTGGACTGCCTTGGGGACGGCCTGCTGGTTCACCATCTCTCTCACGGCTTTTCGCGCGGACTTGAGATCGAGGCCCGCATCGTGCTAGCTGAGCTTGTCAGATCGGGCCGCCGCACGGGAATTTTCGTCGGCGACGGCCGGCTCACCGAGCGGATCGACGTGCTGGCGCGGTGCATCGCGCGTGGCGATCGCATTGAGCTCAATCCGAATGCCCTTTGCGGCAAGCACGGCCAGATCCTCTACGACGTCGGTACGATGGCTCCCGCCATGTTACTCTCGCAACTGAGGATCGCACGATGACTATCGACCGCACGATCGTCTTTGCGCGCTGCCGCGATGGACAAATCATCCATCACTTCGCGCATCGCGTGATGGCCAATGCTGGACGCGCGGCAGTTGGTGCCTGCGACCAGGATGCTGTCGGGCTGTCCGACCTGGCGAGGAACGAATGGCATCGTCATTCGGCAAGGCTGCCACCGGGACGTCGCAGCCAGCTCGTCGCCGAGATGGGGCACGTCATCGATATCGGCAATGTTCGGCCCTATTCGATCGTCCATGCCAACGGCAGCATTCTCCAGGGCTTGCCATCGCCGCACCTTCCCTTGGTCGCGGAGGCAATCAAGTGGGCCGACGTTCCTCGCAAGCCGCTGCTGACGTTCGGCCCGTCGGCAACGCTCGCGCTGGTGAATTTCATCCTTGACGGTATCCCGGGCGCGATCGACGCGGCGGCGTGGCCGTTCGATAGTGAGCTGACAGTTTGCGATACCGGGCAATCGCCTTATCCCCCGCAACATCGGGACAATGCGACGGCAAGCCGCATCGGCACTGGCACCGAACACCGCGATGAAGGCGATGATATCGCATTCATGCTGCTTCAGCGCAGCGAGGTCTGGCAACGCCCGGTGAACGCGCTCTACAACATGCGGCAACGCAATCTTGCGATCGGATGCGAGCGCAAGATGCCCGATCCGTCCGGCCCGGTCATCGTGTTCGACACCTTGTCAGCGGAGGTCGAACCCACGCTGTCGCGCTCATCCTGGCTTGCGACTTGGTATCTCGTCGACGCAGACCGTCCGATTTGGGGCGAAGAGCGAGTCGCCGTCGCAATCGATACCTCAAAGATCCTGCGAGACGATGTTCGTACCATCGGGACGCCCTGGCCCGCCTGCATATACGATCCGATCGAAGGCGAATGCTACGGAATGGCGCCCCATCTGTTCGCGCAATCCTCGTCCCTAGCGGTGAGCGTGCTGCAATGAAATCCCTTTGTCTTGATCTCGAACCTTATATCAACGCGCACTTGGCGACCTTCGATGCCGACCGCCGGGCCGGCTTTGTGAATGCCTGGTGCAACAGCTTCCCCGCAGAAGAGATTCCCTTTGGGAGTAACCTGCTGATTGGTGGCGCGATGTTTCGACTGCCGGGGAAGCAGCGAGGAACGCCGGACCACATCGAAGCGCTCGAGCAAACTGTTGAAGTCAATGCAGCGACCAGCGCGCGCGCAGCGGCCATTCTCGGCTTCGGAGAGCTCGGCGATCAGGAACTACGGTTCAAGGTTTCGGATGTATTTGGAGACGAGTACATCACGCGGGTAGTCCTGCCGAACTGGCTCGTCCCGAAGCACACCCGGCAGGAGCAGCAAAGCTGGCGGGCGACGCACCTGCACTATCCCGACTATGAGCTGGATCATCTATGTCCATGCCTGTTTGCCGTCGCGGCACCGTTCAGGTCGGAGATTCGGCCCCGCTCCATCACGCTTCACGCCAATCCGCTCGCGCATGTCTTCGCCATCAGCTTGCTGACCGAGGGCCTCCCGCATGCCTGACTTCGCCTCGTCGAGAATTCTAGTCCCGAGCACCCTTCGCAACCTGAACATCATTCTGGATGCGATCGTGGACCGACCGAGTGCCCCCTGCTTGGGTTGTGTCTGGGGCTTTGCCGAGTTCGATCCCTCCTCAACGGCCGCCGAGTTTGACCTCCCATGCGGCTGGCGCTTCTACGCACAAAAGCTCCTGAACTTCGCCGGCATCCAGCTCGACTATGCCGAGGACGGTCGAGACAACGCCTACGATCGCGTTGAGTTGGGTCAGTCCATCATTGCTGCGGTGGACAGTTATTACCTGCCCTATCGGCCGGCCTGGCAGCGGGTGCACAGCGCTCGGACGCTGATCGTCGATCGTCTGGCCATCGACACCGGAATGGCCGACATCATTGACGTCTGGATGCCGGAATACGCCGGCCCGATCGAACTTTCCGATCTTGATCACGCGCGGAATTCGCATGTGCCAGAAAATATCGAGCGTGAGCCGCTCTATGCCGGCATTCCATTGAGGGAACGGTGGTGGACCGTCGCCCTAGTCGTAGACCCGCTCATTCGTAATCACAGCGGCGTCATGTCGAGATTATCGGGGTTGGTGTCGGACGCCATGAGTGCGAACACGCTGGGCAGGATGGCCAAATTCCGCCATGGTGCGGTCGAAGCGCTGTCGCGGCCGCTCGCGATCTCGGGCGGAGCCCGGCGCGCAGCCGCCCTACAACTGCGAGCCGAGATAGGATTGCGCGCCTATCTCTATGCCTTCTTCAATTTCGCGAGCGCTGCTCTCGACGATCAACTGTTCGCCGCCGAGGTCTGCTTGTGGTCGCGGCAGCTCGACGAGCTCTCCGGAGTGCGCGATCTACTGATCAAGTCGGTAGCTTTCGATCGACCCGAATATGCGCAACTTGCCGATCGTGCGCTGCGCTCCGCCGAAGGGCGGGAGCGCAGGTTGACTCAATTCGTCGACGAGCGCTGTCCACAGCAGGCGCCCGATTCGATCCGTGCTGGAGGAGAATCATGCTGAACAACATCATTTGGCTGGTCTTCGACAGTGCACGCTACGACGCTTTCATGGCGGCGTCCACGCCCGCAATCGACAGCATTGGTTCGACGGAACGGCGCTTCAGCTATGCGAGCTGGACCGCACCGAGCCACTACGCCTTCATGATGGGTCTGCCGCCTCATGCCAACGCGCCTGGAGTACTCGCTGCCGATGTCCATCGGCAAGATCTGTCGCTCTGGCAACGTCGCATCGGAGACGATGCTCAGGAGATTTCCTTTGCGGATTTCGCGCCTTCCTTGTCGCTGCCCGCCTTCCTACGCTCCATTGGCTATCGCGCCGAGGCTTACGTATCGCTGCCTGTCCTGAACCCGCATACGCCGATCGCGCAACATTTCGATCATTTCCAGCTGATGCCAACCCATAACGATCTCGCCGCAATCGTAGCGCAACTGCGGTTTTCCCGGCAGCCGCAGTTCATTTTCGTCAATGCGGGCGAGACCCATTATCCGTACGCGCTTCCCCATGAGGGGCCGAACGATCTGCCGCGGATACCTGGCGTTCACGGCGTCTGGCGCGATCTCGACGATTTCCTTAAGAACAGAGGTGGGGTGGCGCAACCGGGGGCAGAAAATAGAATCCGGTTCGACACCGAATCGCTGCGGCCGCTGTGGCAAAAGCAGGTCGCCTGTATCGAACATCTCGATGGTGTCGTTGCTACCCTCATCGAGAAGGCGCCGCCGAACTCTTGGTTCATCATTACGGCCGACCATGGCGAGTTGTTCGGCGAAGACGGATATTTCGGCCACGGCCCCGTAGTCCACGAGAAAGTGTTCGAGGTATTCTTCGTGGAGGGCAAGCGCCCGCGCGTTGCGAAGGCTAGCAGCATCCAGCTTGACCAGGCTGTGATAATGGGGCGGCTGAGGAAGCTCGGCTACGCTTAATATCGATCAAAGGATGACTTTAATGGCAAAGGCAAAGAAAAGGACAATTGCCGTACACAGCGAGGCCGAATCGAGCGGATCGTGCTTCAAGAAGCTGGTCATCCGGCCCGTGACCGACAAGGACTGGCCGGCAATCGCGGCCCTGTTTGGCGACAAAGGTGCCTGTGGCGGATGCTGGTGCATGTACTGGCGAGTGGAACGCGGCGGACGAACCTGGGACGACATCCGGGGTGACAATGCGCGTGCGCAGTTCCACCGGCTGGTGCGGTCCGGAAAAGTTCATGGGCTGCTCGCGTTCGAGGAAACAACGCCAATCGGGTGGGTTTGCGTTGGACCGTACGAAGATTTCCCCCGCCTTGCCACGGTCCGCGCGCTCCGGCGTGAGCGGCCGGCCAAGACCTGGTCCATCGTGTGCTTCTACATTCCCCCGAAATACAGAGCTCGTGGTCTTGCCACACGACTGCTGGTCGCAGCGCAGAAGTTGGCCAAAGCTTCCGGCGCCGCCGTCGTCGAGGGATATCCGGTGGCAACCCGGGCAGGCAAGCAACTTCCTAGCGCCTTCGCATGGACTGGTGTACCGAAGATGTTTGCTGATGCTGGCTTTGCTAAAACTGCCGGAGGCCAAGCCGCACTACGAGTCTGGTTGTCTGTCGTCAGATAATTTGGGACTGATCGGGCCTTTCGAGAAGGGAGGCTCTGGCTCATCAGGAGTTAGAGTTTAAGCTGCTCGCAATTGATGCTGCAAGCGTCGGTTTGCGTTGGTGTTGCGCTTGATGCGTTTTTCGGTCGGCGAGGATGGCCTCAGCCCTGTCGAAGTAGACATCGGCAGGAGTGAGGTTGTCGATGCTCTCATGATAGCTGACGTGATTGTAGTGTTCTACGAAGGCCCCTATCTGCCGTTCGAGGTCGCCGGGCAGGTAGTAATGATCGAGCAGAATGCGGTTCTTCAAGGTTAGGTGCCAGCGCTCGATCTTTCCCTGGGTCTGGGGTCATCACAGCCGCGCACATGTTGCATGCCCTTGTTTTCGAGCCAACCGGCCAGATCGTCTGCCACGTAACTCAAGCCTGTCGCTTAGAAGCCTCGGCCGGTGTGCGACGGTGCCACGGTCGGAGGCCAGAGGCCAGGAGTGCCTGGTCAAGTTTGGCGGTGACGTCGGAGGCAGCCATCGTGCGGCCAAGCCTCCAAGCAACGATGTAGCGCGAGAAATCATCGAGCACGGTCGAGAGATAGTACGGTCGCGGTAGGGACGCAGGTTTCCCAGCGCCCCCCGCCCAGATCTGTACGTGCGGAGCTGGCGCATACGGCTCCTGCCTTAGGTCATGGCGCGTACCGTGGATTGGGATGCGGATGGCAGGCGCGGACTTTCGGGATGTATCGCCCGACGTAATGCTGGAACCGATCCCAGGTCATCGAGAGCGCCGGCTGCGTCGACGAAGCGAGCGCAGCCATGCCCGGCAGACCTCGGCGCGGAACTGCCGAGCGGTTTTAGATTCCCAGGAATCGCTTGGTAGTTCAGCTAACGCTCCACCGTTCCCAGCCGAAGCCCTGTCGTTTCCGGGCGTGCGCCAGATGACGCCTGACCTTTTTCTCCACCCAATCTTTGATGTAGCCGAAGCACTCACTGGAGTGCCCTACTGCGAAGTAGTCCCCCCCCCCGGAGCATTGGATTGATCAGGCTTATCACCCTCCCAATCAGTTGCGACCGGTGTCGGCGGAACGCTCCGGCAGTCAAGCTCGAGATTGCGATTGGCGGCCTCGTCGTGCGGACGGACGCGGCGATAGATGGGGAGCATCTGTCTCGATTGATCCGCGGTGCGGGCGTCACGATGATTGTCCCCGGTTCCGAACCGAAGATTTACATCGCGACGTGGCCCGCCGACTTCCGCTGCGGCACGATGGGCTTGCTGCGAAGGTGCAGGAGATGCTTGGTCTCGATCCGTTCAGCGGTGCAGCCTTCTTGTTCCGGTCGAAACGGGCGGACCGGCTCAGGATTCTAGTGTGGGATCGAACGGCCTAGCGCATGAACGCCTCGAGGGTTGCAAGTTCGTGTGGCCAAAGATTGCGGAAGGCGTTATGCGGACATCGCCGCGATGTTTGCCGCGCTGTTTGAGGGCCTGGATTGGCGGTTGGTCCGCCCGGAGGAAGCGCGGCGTCCACAGATCGCTGGATAAGTGCGGCAGAATGACTCTGTGCCGAGTTGGGCATGGCGCCGTCGGCGCAGATGTGCTCGACATGGCGCATGAGCACCGCGACGCTTCGCGACGAGAATGAACGCCTGAAGGCACTTTTAGCGCAGGCAGCATTGAGCGAACATCAAGCGGCGCTGGCAACGTCGGAAGAAGCGCGGCGCCGGTTGGAGGTCATTCTCGGAGAAGTACGCCGAGAGAAGTTCGGAGCGAAGTCCGAGAAGCTGCGGCCAGATCAATATCATTTGCCGCGCGAAGACGTGGAGATCGCGCAAGGCGTCCTGGACGCGGCACAGGAGAGGGCTGCGGCGGTCATCAGGGGCCGATCGCGTGCGTCCAAAGCTCGGACGAAGGTGCCGGGCAGTCCTCTCAGGGACCTCGCCTCAGTCAAATCGGGACGCCAAATGCCCACGCTGCTTAGCTTTACATTTCTGGATCTGAAATGCGGGTCAGCATCTTCACGTGCGGCCCCGCCCGTTTGAAGATCGGCTCCCAAAAGGCATAGGCGGTCTCGGCGAAACTCGCGCTTATGGTGAACTTCGTGAGCGCGGCTCGATGTGCGGTTTGTCGCCGGCAGCCTTGCCCCTCGACAAGGTGCCAGATGAATTGAGCGACTTGGCGCGCGTATGCGCTCGGACGACCTCGGTGGTTGGGTACGATCTCAAGCCGCATGGTCCCGGTGTCGCGCGTCTCCGGTTCAGTGATATTGGCAAGCCAGATGAAAATTGATGGATCAATGCTCGCGGCATAACCGTCGCGCTTGAGCTGCTGATTGATCATAGAGAATGCGCTGGCGGCTTCTCTGAAGCATTCGCTCAGGATAAAGTTCGCCTGATTCTCCAGCTTGCCGCTCTGAAGATCGTCCAGCAATCTGACCGCCTCGTCAGTGAGCCGCCGCATGTATCGCAACTGCGGCTGGCCCGCGCTGTCGCTTGGTTTCTTCTGCACGATCAACTCGGCCGCATCCGCGCGGAACTCCGTTGCGGCTTCTCTGAGAATGGTCAGAAAATTGCCTTCAAGACCGGAACCGCCGATGTCTTTCGACGCCGCTCTGCTTCCCACCCGTGCTTCCACGAGGTTGGCAATCCTCACCATCATCTCGGTGGTAGTGTCGGAATCTAGGAGTTCGTCCTTGCGCGGCGCCGCCGCATTCCGAGTTTCAAGCACCGCAACGGGATTCGGAGCCGTCACTTGCCTCGCAAGCATTGTTTGATCACGTCTTCTCACCTGTGTGCTCCGATCGCGGATTGGAAACAGCAATCCCACTGGACAACACAAACAGGCCATCGTCAACGGCTCGGCTCGCCGCCGCGGTAAGCTCCACCAGCGAGCGTCGCACACAGCGCTTATGGCTAGCACGGCGCCGTTTTTGCGTGTGACTCATGATCTAACGACCCCTCGACAAGCTTTTTCAAGACCCAGCGCCACAGCTCACGAACTTCCTCCGAGGCTCTTCCCTCTTCTGCAAGCTCGGTCACGCCCAATCCTGCCCCAAGCGCATCCTGGTGGTCATTGCGCTGTCCGACATAGGGAAGCGCAAGCACCCCGAGCGAATTGAGCGACGTTGCAGCTTCACTCAAGCGGCAGCCCCGTGGTGGCGTCTGATTGAGGACGAAAGCGAATCGGCGGTTGAGCCTACGAATAGCAATCAGCGTCGGTATCACAGCTTCGATATCGGCCAGACTCGGACGCACCGGGATCAGGCAAAGATCGGCCTTCGCGATGGCGAGCATGGCCAGTGCATTGTTCGTGGCCGCGGTATCGATGACCGTAAGCCAGGTTCCCTCAGCTTCAAGGCTAACGAGAGCCCCTCCTATTGCAGCGGGATCGGAAATCCGAACGACCCGCGGATAGGGGTGGCCGCGCCGCTCTTTCCATTTTGAAATCGTGCCTTGTGCATCCGCCTCGACAATTGCGACGCGCTCCCCGTTTCCCATCGCTGCGACTGCAACTCCGACCGCCAGCGTGCTCTTGCCGCTACCGCCTTTTTGGGTGACCAGAGCAAGGACATACATATCCTGCGCTTCCCGGATGACAACGACATGAAACGCATGAGTCGTCTAAAAAACTGAAACTACCAATCGGTGACCTATCATTCCCCATCGTGAATCGCATCAAGAGCGAGTGTGGAACTCACAACCAAACCGCGTTATGCGTTGCCCAACGGCTGCTTAGGTCTCAGTCAACTACCAACCTTGGGAATTGATGGAGAAGATGGTCACATGGCAATCTTGGTCCGCTAGGAAAGTCGATACGAGGCTGGGTTTAGAGAATGAAGAAAGCCCTGCTGGGATTGATCTTCGCCAGAACGGAAGCGTTAGATCACACGGAGAGCTAGAATCCTTGACGCGCGTTGCTCCTCTCTCAAGCTAGTCATCTGGAATACAAGTTCGTCACATAACAGGACGCTCGGACCTCTGAAGGAGAGCGCTGGTGGCAGCAGGAGCGGACGTACTTGGAGAGCAAGTTCTTCGTCATCGTGTTGCCCGGTCGCTATCTGAGCGATGTCGCGCGATCCTGCGGCGTGCGGACGGCCTACCTTAGCAAGTCCGTGGCTGCTGAACTCGGTTTCCATGAACACACCGTTGGCAAGTGGCGTCGCCGATTTTTGAAGGATCGCTGTGCTGGTCTGCTTGACGAGGCCAGCCCTGGTCGCCCTCGCACCATCAACGACGATCAGGTTGCCGCCGTGATCGAGCGGACGTTGCGGCTGACGCCGGCCGACGCGACGCCCTGGTCGATCCGCTCCATGGCTGCGGAAACCGGCTTTTCCCCTACCCCGATCCGCCGCATGTGGGCGGCGTTCGGCTTGCAGCCGCACCGTAGCCAGACATTCAAGCTGTCGAGCGATCCGCTGTTCGTCGACAAGGTGCGCGATATCGCCGGCCTTTACCTATCCCCGCCAAACCGAGCCCTTGTCCTCAGCATCGATGAGAAAAGCCAGGTTCTGGCGCTCGATCGCGAGCAGCCGGTCTCGCCGATGATGCCTGGCGGGCCAGAGCGTCGCACGCACAGCTATTTCCGGCATGGTACGACATCGCTGTCTGCCGCGCTCGACGTCGCCTGGGGGTTAGTCATCGGCAAATGCTACAAGCAGCACGGCAACGAGTTCTTGAAGTCTCTAAAAAAGATCGATGCTCAAGTTCCTGAAGGGTTCGATGGCCATATCGTCATGGATAACTACTCCACCCACAAGACGCCCAAGATCAAGGCGTGGCTCGCCCGCCGGCCGCATTATCATGTCCACTTTACGCCGACTGCCGCATCATGGACAATCAGGTCGAGCCTTGGTTCGCCGAACTCACCCGAAAGCAGATCCAGCGAGGCGTTTGCACCACCGTCAGGCAGCTCGAGGCCGACAGCTATACCTTCATCGACCTGCACAACAGAAACCCGAAGTCCTCCAAGTGGATCAAGTCCGCAGATCAGAGTTTGGCATCTGTCAAACGCTTCTGTCACAAAGCCCAGCAGACCTTATGTGGCGAACTTTAGACTCACGTGATTAGCAATCATTGATCTAGGTCGCTTTTTAGGAACGACGTAAGGATGTACGGTCACGAGAGTGAGATTTCACATGGCATCAATCCAGTCCAGCACCTTTGACACTGCCGGAACCGCGACCACGAATTTGGCACCATCGTCACTTCTGATGAGAAGGCGCTGTCGGTCACTGAAATCACAGCGCCATTCTTTACGAGGCTGCTTGTCTGACCAATGACGCCCGAGCAGGTCGACCTCATAGGGATATCATTCGACGCGATGTGGCCGATCCGTCGCGACATCGCTGACCTGTGTTACAGCCGGTTCATCGAACTAGATCCCGATGCAAAAGACATGTTCGCCGGAGACATCGAGCGGCGGCGGATGAAGGTGCTGGATATGATCACGGCCCTGGTCGCCTCACTCGACGAGAGACCGATATTCCAATCGCTGATCACGCTTTCAGGTCATAAGCACGCCAGACTTGGCGTTCAGCTACCGCACTATGTCGCAATGGGCGAGGCGTTGATGTGGAGCCTTGAGCGCAAGTTAGGCGCCTCATTCACCGAGGAGCTGCAGGAGGCTTGGCGAACACTTTACGCCACGGCCCAGACCGAGATGCTGCGGTCAGCCGCGAAAACATAGAGCGTCACGCAAGTTTCGCTGTGGTGCTGAGAGACCGCAGTTGGGGCGCATCGCGATCGACTTTTCTAAAATGTCGCGCTTCAATACGCAGCCGTTCGTTTGGCCGAAGATGGGCTGCTCAAAATCGGTGAGAATCCAGCCCGGATTATGCGGTCTCGGGACATCGCCTAGTTCGTCCGCAGCCATCGTGCCCGTGACGAAGATATGGGCTCTGGCATTGGGCTCTGGCATCAGGCGATCATCGCCGCAGGTCGCCCCGGCGATGACGATCGGTAACGATGGTTCGCGCCGCCACAGACGGTCGCCCATTATTTGTATTATGTGCAGGGATGCGAGCGTTGGCATCGAGGGTACGATTATAAGGGATTTGTGAAATTGGCGGCAGTGTCAGGGAACATGTGGGCCAGTCACCCAGCATGATCTTGCGACCGGGCCACCTGCTTGTGCATAGGCCTTTGCCGTTCTACTGGGAACGAGTGGCTGCGGCCAGTCGCCGTTCGTCGGCAGCCCACGCCAGCATCCGGCGGTTGGCGCCGACATCGTAAGGATCGACAAGAAGGCCCGCGCAAGATCGGACAGCGCAGCTTCGCTATGTCCAAGCCTCCAAGCGGCTTCGGCGCGGAGAAGAAGCAGTGAGCTGCTGGTGGAGGTGAAACTCGAATGAGTCGATCGGCGTATTTGAGCGCCGTCGCAAACTCCTGCGTAATCAGCGCCTCGGCTGCGAGGCGTTCGAGCGCGATATGCGCGTGAGGCCCGGCAAGGAAGGAAACGTCGAGAATCTTGCGAAGATATCGCCATAGATCCGGCGAAACCGCTGCCGCTGTACGGCTTTGCGTCCTCCTCGCACCAATTCAGAGACACCCTGCTTGCCTCTAACGCGGCTATGGTGGCGGCGGAGTCCAGGTAAAGCGTGCTTGTCCTACTTCCTCACCAAACTATCAACCTCGGCGCCCGCTATCGGGCCATGTGGACCGATGGCGCGGCCACTCTATAGGCTGTCACGCAACGGCTGCATCGCTCACTCGCC
This sequence comes from Bradyrhizobium pachyrhizi, assembly GCF_001189245.1. Classification (GTDB taxonomy): domain Bacteria; phylum Pseudomonadota; class Alphaproteobacteria; order Rhizobiales; family Xanthobacteraceae; genus Bradyrhizobium; species Bradyrhizobium pachyrhizi. The sequence continues at coordinate 28,367 of NZ_LFIQ01000059.1, forward strand.
ATTTGCAAAGTACAGCAAGGAGCACTGGGTACGTTCTTTCAGGCCTCTTATAAGCTCGATTGAAGGACTCCATCTTCGCCCTCGCAAACTGCCCTCGAGACAATCCAAGCCTGCTGGTGAGCATCGAGGCCGAGCCAGAATTGGCGCCGTCGTCTCTAATATGACAGCTCGCGTCTTGCAGCGGCGACCGTGCCCGGCGCCGTTCGCCGATCCAGCACGAAGTCCGGACGGTCGTCCTCGCGCCGGCTTGGGGCGATGTCGCTCATGCTCCCTCCATTCGTCGCATCGGGCGAGGATGTTGCGTCGGATCGGACCGACGGCAGCGCGCGCACGCCGCTGCCTCCCGCGCGTTCAGGCCGGTGCACGCTGGCCTCCCCACGGAGCGTCGCTGCGGTAGCGGCTGGTCGAGGTCTGGTAGTAGTGCGCGCGGATAGCCGCCATGGCCTCGATCAACGGTCCCCACGGCGCGGGAAAGCGTTCTTCCGCCATCACCCGGTGCAGCATGCGCGTATGGCCGGCCAGCTCGTCGTTGAGGAACTCCATCACAGGCATAGCCGGATAGCGCTGCAGCAGCAGGATCGCTGCGTTGTCGGCCTCGCCGGCCGACCTGTCCTTGTCGCATCCATGCAGATCGTTCTGCAAGCGCCCTATCGCGGAGATGAGCCGCAGGAGCTGGCGAAACGCCGGACGCGCGCGCAAGCTCGCCATGTCCAGCCCCCACAGCAACGACAGGCAACAGAACACGTTCGCGTAGGCGATCGAATCGATGCCGTTGTGCAGGTACTCGGCGTAGGACCAGCGTTCCTCCCCTGCCGCCTGCGCTTGTCCGGCGCGCAGCGCCGCGCAGTAGCACCGGGTATCGTCGAGAAGCTGAGCATAGTCGCGAGGATCGTAGGCGAGCGCGGCCAGCGAAGCGCGCAGCACAGTGCAGCCCTCGAATCCGGGGAGCGCGCATGGCACGCCCTGCCCGAGCGCCTGCTCTACCGCGGCGAGCTGCTCCGGCGCGATCAGGCCAAGGTCGTTGCAATCGTCGAGCCAGAACAGCAGCGCCAATTCGCGATAGAACGCCACGATTAGCGTTTCGTCCTGCGGATCGCGACCGGTGCGGGCGCTGGTGTCGCGCAGGCTCGACTGGATGCGCTGCAGGATGTACTGGCCCCCCCTGACCGCTTCCACGGCATGCTCGTCGGCGAAGGCGGTCAGGGAACGCCCCCACTCCAGCACCTGCTGCAGCGCGCGTTCGGCCTGGATCATGGCGCCGCTCCTGCTCCCTCGGCCTGGACGCGCCGCCCCCAACGAAGCGCCAGCCACAACCCGGCGAGTTCGGCCACGCGCACGACCCGGGTGGGGCAATACAGTTCCTTGCCGATCCACAGCGGCGTCTGCGGCAATGCATGCACCGCATGGCGGGCGAGCATCCACTCCAGTGCACGCGCCACCGCCTGCGCGATGCGCCGGCGCCCTGTCGGGTCTTCGCTCCCGTCCATCACGTGCAGCGCGAACAGCGCATAGGCGGTTTCCTCGAATGTGGACGCGCGACCGGCGCCCCAGCCGCCATCGTCGCGCTGCGCCTGCAGCAGCGCCGCCAGTGCGCACTCGTCGCGCCACTGGGGCTTGCCTTGCGCCAGCGCAGCGACCGCATGCGCGGTGGGGTACAGCCACGAAACGTGCCATTTTTCGTTGTCCCATAGACCGTGCGGGTTGCGATTGGCCTCGACGTAGGCGCGGGTGCCGGCGCCGGGCTTTCCCAACAGTTGCAACGCATGCAGGGCATGGATATTGGTCGACACTGAGGCATTGCGCTCGCCAGGGAAGGTGACGAACAGCTCGCCGATCTCGAAATGGCGCAACGCATCGATCGCCGGGTCGCGGCCTGCAAGGCGCAGGACGCACAACGCAACGGCAGTGTCGTCCGCATCGGCAGCGAAGTGCAAGGCCGGGCCCAGACCGCGCACGCCCAGGCGGGCGTCGAGCTGCGCGACGATCACGCGCACCGCCTCGGCGAGCGCGGGATGCGCGAACAGCTCGGCCAGATGCAGGGTGTACAGCGACCAACATGGCTCGAACACATTGATCGGCCAGACGTTGGGAACGAGACCTTCGATGCCGCTGCGCGTCGCTCGCGACGCCGCCTGCAGATACGCGTCGGCGTGCCGGATCTGCGGCGTGCTCTCCTGTGTCAAGGCGCGCGCACGCCACGCGGCGGTCGCCGCCGGACTGATGCCGATGCTGCCGTCGTCATCAGGGCATGCGGTGGTCGGTGACGTCCCCCAGGCTTCCCAGGAGTGCAGCAACGGATGGCCGCTCGGCAACATCACCACCGCCCCCAGCTTGACCAGGCACGCTTGCCGCAACGGTAACAGCGCCGGGTGGCGCGGAAACGCCACGCCGCCCAGCAAGGATGAGGCCTCGCCGCAAAACTGCGGCAGGATCAGCTCCGCGCCGATCGGCGCGTCTTCCGGCACCGCATGCGCGTAGGGATCGGGCTGGCGCTGGAGGAAGCGGGTTGCAGCCTTAACTGCGTCTGCAGCGCCGGGAAGAGCATCAGCACGTCGCAATGCCAGCAAAGCCGCCCACGTGGGCGCGTGGCGGAACAGCGGGAAGTCCGCGCTTCCCCATCCGCCATCGGCCTGTTGCTGTGCGATGAGCCAGGCGTATGCGTCCTGCCGACCGGTGACGTTACGGTGGAACTGCAGAGTTCGCGCCGTGTCGTAGATGGACGGACCGATGCTGCCGCCATCACCATCGCTCATCTCGCTCAGCAGGTGGCGCAATTCGGAAAGGATCTGTTCGGACAGCGCGTTCACGCGGGATGTTCCTTCTGCAGAGGGTTGACGAGGACCAGGATCGGCCAGGACCGCGCACGTCGCCCGCCGCAGGCCCGTCGCATGGGCAGCGCCGGACGGCCGCCCTGCTCCGCCGGCTAAGGGCCCCGATGCTGGCGCCGGTCCGCCGCATAGGCTTGCGCGCAGTGCGCCGCAGCCGTGCTGGGCAACCGCTGCGATCGGCGCCGCGGACTCCGGCACAGTTGCGGCTCCTGCGGACGGGAGCGCTCATGCGCATGGCGCGTGCTTGAGCAGATACGCGTTGGCCCGCTGCAGGAGCTGCGCCAAGCGTTCCGCACGCGGCCCAAGCGGGGCAATAGCGTCTGCGGCGTCGCGCAACAGATCCGGCACGAACTGGCGCGCTGCCTGCAGCCCCATGATCGACGCGCAGGTCGGCTTCTGCGCCGCTGCGTCCTTGCCGGGGGTCTTGCCCAGCGTCGCGGCATCCGCTGTCGCGTCGAGAATGTCGTCGATCACCTGCAACGCCAGCCCGAAACAGGCGCTGTAGCGATCGAGCGCACCGTACAGTGCAGCGTGCGCGGTATCCTCCGCTATGGCGCATAGCGCCCCCATGCGAACGGACGCGCGCACGAGCGCTCCGCTCTTCATCCGGTGCATCGCCACGATCCTGTCCAGCTCGACGTGCTTTCCAACCAGCGACAGATCCATGGCCTGCCCGCCTGCGGCGCCCTCAGCGGACACCGCCTGCGCCAGTTCGCGCACGAGCGCGATACGCTTGTCGCCTGGCGCATCCAAGCTCGCCAGAGTCAGAAAGGCGTGCGCTTGCAGCGCATCGCCGACCAGGATCGCAGTGGCTTCGCCGAACTTGACGTGCACGGTCGGAAGGCCGCGGCGAAGCACGTCGTCGTCCATCGCCGGCAGGTCGTCGTGGACCAGGGTACAGGCGTGCATCATCTCGATGGCGGCGCCGACGTCATCGAGGATGTGCGCCAGCGTGTCGGCCAGTGCGCCGGCAGCCAGACAGAGCAAGGCGCGGGTCCGCTTGCCGCCTTGCAAGGTGGCGTAGCGCATCGCCGCCATAAGCTCTGTCTCACCGTCGTCTTCGGCGCAGAGAAGTCGCGCCAGCGCCTGTTCGACCCGATTTGCGCTGTCCTGCATCCAGATCTCCGGCAGCAGCCTGCCGGATGTGCCGCGCGCCTGCGCGCCCAAACCACCAATCGCGGAAACGCCAGTTCGCTCGTCGTGTCGCGTAGAACCGATCTGCTTGTTGTTCATGTCCTCGTACCTGACAGGAGACGGCCATGGCGAGCGGCGAGCCGCCACCGTGTTGCCGGCGTCGCACGGAGCGCGCATACCGCGTGCAGCAATGCGGCGCGTCGCCGGCGCCGCTGCCTCGCCACACGGGGCATGCGATGCCAGCTCATGAGAATCCGATGCGGATTGTCATGGACGGATGTGCAGTCGTAATAGCGCCGGCCTTTTTCGACGCCGCTCAGCAATCGCGGCCGCACCCCGGCCTTGCGCATGGTCAGAGCCAAGGCGATACAGAACTGCACCAATTCCAGCCATACCAGGTGGTAGCCGATGCAGACGTGTGGGCCGGTACCGAACTGCAGCATGTCCACCGGACGGATCGGTTCGGAGCGTTGCAGCCACCGCGCCAGGCGGAACTGGTCAGGCGCCTCGTGCAGCAGCTCCGAGGTCGAGAAATGCAGCAGCGGGATGCACAGATGGGTGCCCGCGGGAATGCGCCGTTGGCCGAGTTGCAAGTCCTGCAGCGCGCGACGCGGCAGGAGCGTGGTCGGCGGATGCACGCGCAACGTTTCGCGGAACAGTGCCTCGGCGACCGGACACTGCGCCAGGTCCGCGTGGCGGGTCGGCACTGCGCCGACGCGTTGCGCCTCCTCGACCACGGCGTCCCACAGGAGAGGCTGCCGCGCCAGCTCGATCACCATCCAGGCCATCGTCGAAGCGGTGGTGTCATGACCGCCAAGCAGCAGCAAGCGGATATTGGCGACTAGGACGTCATCTGAGAGCGTATCGTCGCTGCGATCGAAGGCGCTCACCATGTCGTTGATCAACCCGGTGCGCGCGGCATGCGCACGCGCGTCGCGGACGAACTGGCGCAATTGCGCGTCGATCCAGTCGCGGGCGGCGCGGCCGCGCCGCAAGGGCAGTCCGGGCAGGTCGACCGGGGGCGCGACGATCAACTGCAGCAGTTGCCGGTACTTGCGATGCCATCCCGGCAGGTCCTGCGCGGGGATTCCCATGAGGCTGAAGATGAGCTTGAGCATCAGGTCGCCGGTCTCGCGCAGGATGGTTACCTCGCCGCGGTCGCGCCACGCCTGCACCCGCGCCCGGATGACCGGCGCGAACAGGTCGCCGATACCGGCCTCGGTCAGGCCCTTGGGCAGGAACGCCGCTCTGATCGCATCGCGCGCCTGCCGGTGCGCGCCGCCATCCTGTGCGACCAACGTTCCAACGAACAATTCGGGCGCGATCTCTTCGATCAGCGCGGAGGACACGTCCTTGTGCCGGAGCAGTGCGAACGCATCCGGATCCATGCAGGTCATCAGGTGTCCGGTAGGGCCGAAATCCAGCCAGAAGTGGCTGCCCAGCGTCCATTCCGCGCGCCGCAGCAGGCGCGGCAGGTCTTTGGCGATGGCGGGGAGATGCCCGACCAGCGGGAAAGCGCCGGGCACGACCGGGATGTCGTGCCGCAGCCGGTGCCGGCGGTTCAGCGGGTTGAGCAGCATGTTCATCAGCCGTGCGGCGCCGCGGCCGCTTCGGCGGTGTCGCTGGCAGGCCGCGCCGCGCGGCTGTTGCCGCCGTCGGCGTACGTCGGCACATGCGCCAGCATTCCGCCGTCGATGGACACGACCTGGCCGGTGATGAACGCAGCATCGTCGGAGAGCAGGAACGCCACCAGCGCGGCCACGTCCTCGGGGCGGCCGACGCGCGGCAAGAGCTGGTGCCGGCGCAGATGCCGTTGCATGCCCTCGTCCAGCTTGGCAAGGAGACGATCGGTCATGATGAGACCCGGCGCAACCACGTTGCAGCGGATCTGTGCATGACCGTACTGGGTGGCGAGCGAGGCCGACAGCATGTTCATCGCCGCCTTCGACGCGGCATAGGACGTCAGTGCGGTGTCACCGCTGAGCCCCTGGCACGACGACATATTGACGATCGCGCCACCGCCGCCGGCGATCATCCGTGGGATGGCCTGCCGGCAGCAGAGCAGCGTGCCGCGCAGATTGATTGCCATGGTCTGATCCCAGACCGCCAGGTCCAGCTCGAGGATCGCGCGGTCGCGCAGGGTCAGATGCATGGCGCTCGCGTTGTTCACCAGCAGGTCGACGCCACCGAAGTGCCGCTCCGCCGTCTCGAACAGTGCTGCCACCGCCCGCGCTTCGGCGATGTCCATGGTCAGGGCCAGCGCGTGGCCCGCTTCGGCCGCGATCTGCGCGGTGCAGGCGATGGCCGCCGAGCCATCGATGTCGGCCACCACCACGCTGCCGCCCTCGCGCGCGATGGCGAGGGCGCATGCCTTGCCGATGCCGGCGCCGGCGCCCGTCACCACGGCCACCTTGCCTTCAAACCGTCTCATCGTGTCCTCCTGGGATTGCGTTGGTCTTTCGCGGCATGCCGCTCGGCCTCGGCCTGAGAAGGCGCAGGGTCGGCGCTGGCGCGCTCGTCATCGCCAGCATCGCTTTCGATGACCCGAATGGCGGCGACCGGGCACTGGCTGGCCGCGAGCCGCACGGCGGCGTGCAGCGCCTGCGGGACCGTCGCCACGCACACTTCGGCCACGCCGTCCGGTTCGCGTTGGCGAAAGGTGTCCGGCAGCGTCAGCACGCACTGCCCGGTGGTTCCGCACAGATCCTGGTCGACCACGACGCGCATCTCAGCTCCCCTGCGCATGCAGCCGCACCGGCAGTGCGCGAAACGTCCTAAGGAATGCGGAGGGCTCCCGGGTCGGCTGCTCGGCCAATGCCAGCCTGGGGAAGCGCGCCTGGATCAGCGGCAGGCTCTCGGCCAACTGCACCCGGGCCAGTTGCGCACCGAGGCAGAAGTGGATGCCGTGGCCGAAGCTCAGCATGATCTTCCCGTCGGTCGACAGGCCAGGACTGGTGCCGTAGAACCGCGCGGGATCGAAGCGATCGGGATCGGCGAAGGCGTCCGGGTCGCGATTGCCGGCCGCAATCAGCACGCGCACATCCGCGTTCTTCGGGATCACCACGCCGCCCAGTTCGATGTCGCGCTGGGCGATACGCGGAATGGAGCTGAACATGGCGGGCGCATCGCAGCGCAGGACTTCTTCGACGAATGCCTTAACCCCCACGGCGTCAGCCTGCAGCCAGTGCCGCTGTTCGGGATACGCCAGCATCGCCAGCACCGCATGGTCGATGCTCGCAGCAGTGGTGGCGAAGCCGCCCAGCAGCATGCCCCACAGCATGCTGATCAACTCCGCATCCGACAGCGTGTCGGCATCGTCGTCGTGTACGCCGACCAGCATCGACACGATGTCGTGGCGGGGATTGATGCGCTTGCGCTGTATGAGGATGCCCAAGTAGGCTTGCACCTTGGCGCTGGCCGCGTCCGCCGCGGCGAGCTTGGGATCGCTGGCGTGCGGGCTCAGGCCCTCCAGAATGGCGCCGATGCCGGCGGCGAGCCCGACTATGTCGTGCTGGGGCATGCCGAACAGCTCGGCGAAGACCTGCATGGGCAAGGCCAGCGCGAATTCCCGATGCAGGTCCACCGCCTCCCCGCGTTCCAGCGCGGGCGCCATGCCGTCGAGGCGCGCTGCGACGATGCGCGCAATGCTCGGCCGCAGCTTGTCGATCTGGCCCATGGTGAAATCGCGCGAGATCAGCCGGCGCAGACGCGTATGCGTCGGTGGTTCCTTCATCGCGAGCGTCGACGCCAGCAGATTGAACGACAGGCTGTTCGCCGCACGCGGGAAAAAGCGCGCCAGTTCGCTCGGCGCCGGTCCCCGAAACGCATCGCCTGTGGCTTTGAGCGCCCAATAGATGTCGGCGTGGCGGCTCAGCAGAAAGAGCCCCGATGCCGCGCGATGCACCGGATCGTGCTCGCGCAACCACCGCATGAACGGATACGGGTCATCGATGCACGCTGGTGACGCCAGTTGGGCAAAGGCGTCCCGGCATACTGCCGTGGTTTCTTGCACGTCCATCTTGGTTACCTGTTGGCTGGCTGATCTGACCGGCGAGCGCCAGGCGCGCCAGCAAATTGCGAAAGAAGATCGCGCTTCCCTGCGGCGTCCGCACATCACCAGAGCACCGGGAACTCCTCGAATCCGCCAGTGATGATCTCCTTGCGCAACTTCAGTTCTTCGGGCGCCACGGCCAGGCGCAGCGCGGGAAAGCGCTGGAAGATCAAACCGAACACGACCTTGAGCTCCAGCCTGGCCAGCGCCACGCCGATGCAGTGGTGCGGCCCGTCGGAGAACGCCAGATGGGGGTTCTCGTCGCGTCCGATGTCGAAGGTTTCCGGGTCGTCGAAATGGCGCGGATCAAATGACGTCGCCGGCAGGCCGACCAGCACCTTGCTCTCTGCGGGAATATGTACGCCCGCGATGGTCACGTCGGTCCTCGGATAGCGCATGATGCCATCCCAGCCCGCGCCCGGCGGGTACATGCGCAGGATTTCCTCCACCGCCTTGTCCACCAGGGACGGATCGCGGGCCAGGCGTTCGCGCTGTTGCGGATGGCGGAACATGGCCAGCAGGCCGAATTCGATCTGCGCGACGGTGCTCTCGTGCCCCGCCACAAGCATGCCCGCCGCCAAGCCGAGCGCCTCTTCCTCGGTCGCCTTGCCCTGGTCGACCGCCGCGAGCAGGTCCGTCAGCAGGTTGTCGACCGGATCCTGGCGCTTGTCCCGCATCTTGTCGCGAATGTAGCCGCGCAGTTCTTCCCAGGCCAGGCGCGACGCACTGCGCGGGCCGCTTTCATGCTGATGCGTCATCACCTCGTCGGACAGGTTGGCGAAAAAGACGTGATCCTCGTAGAGCACGCCCATCAGCGCGCTGATGACCATGGCCGGAAGCGGAAAGGAGAGGTGGCGCCGCAGGTCGGCGGGCTGTGGCTGGGCCGCCAGCGTCTCGATCAAGTGCGCGGCGATCGCCTCGACCTGCTGCGCGAGCAGCTTCGCCCTGCGGCTGCTGAAGGCCGGCGCCACGATCGTGCGCAACCTCGCATGCTCGCTCCCCTCGTGCGAGACCAGCCACCCCGGCGAACCGAGAATCACCGAATCGGGGGTGAATGCCGCCGGCGGCATTCCCGCTGGCCGGAACGCCGCATCAGACAGCACCGTCTTGGCCTCGTCGTAGCCTGTCACCCACCAGCCTTCGTGCCCGGACGGCAAACGCACGCGGTGGATCGGACCGTTGGCGCGTAGCGCCAACATCTCGGGCGAGGGCTCGATGTGATCGACGCGCCACATCGGCAGCGTCGGCAAGGGTTGTTCGGACATGTTGGCACTTCACTCTCTGAGCGATGGAAGGGCGGAAGGTAGCGGCAGGTGCTGCGGGCAGCGAATGCGCAAGACGCCATGGAGACGACGTCCTGCGCGGCGATGGTCAGCGCCAGATCCTCCAGCCGCACCAACAGCGAAGAAGCGAAGGCGCATCGCAATCCAGGCGCGCCAGCGCAGCGCCCAGGCAGACATGCGGCTCCTAGCCGAAAGACAGGTGCGGGTTGTGCCACTGGGTGACATCGAACGTGTCGGCATCGTCATAGATCGATTGACCGCAAGGATAGGTGAACGAGGTTCGAGCCTACCCGCCACCGACGTGTGTCCGCCAATATAGCTCCGGGCCTGTCCCACGCCGCCGGTGGCAATTTCATTCCTGGCTCAGCTCAAGGTCTGCCGCTTTGGTTGCACCGCGCGCGACGAGCGCAATTGTTGTAGCAACCAAAACAAGCACTCTAGATCGCGTCCAACACTTCCCTGCATTTTCTCGGTCCACAACCGAGCGCCAAGTCATTGTCGTCGGACGGGCCAGACGCGAACAGCGACGCGGTGTCCGTCCCGAAGACCAGCGCACTGCGATGGTGATGATGCCGTAAACAGAGCAAATCGCGTGCCGAAGGAAATTCGGCAGGCTCAGCAGGCACTTCGTAGCGCCGCGCAGTGTGAGGTTTCTGGCATTGAGTCTCAATGCCGACATCCGGCGCAGCAAATATCCGACAAAGGCCTGCTCTCGCGGCGAATGTGCGCGGCAGCCCTTGCGCGATATTTCAAGCGTCCCGATCGCCTGCAAGCAGCAGGCTCTTGCCGATCCCCATGCTGCGGCGCCAATCATCGGCTGAGTCTCGAAACGCGAAGCGCCCTTCGCTGCCAAGAGACGCACTCAAGGCGCTATCGGGTTTGCCTCAAGCTTTCTATCGCCCGCCAATATTCAACAGGCGAAGCGCGTTTCACGAAAGGCATGCCCTATGGCTGCTTTGGCTACGATCTAGATCAACACGGCGGAACGCGCGCTAGCCTTCCATACATGGCAGATCTACGCCATCGCCTCGCGCGAACCGCATCCCGCCTGTCGAGCATTCCGGACAATCAACATCCTGACGCGGTTCGACCAGCTGCAGCTTTCCGGTCAGGGCATTGATGTGCTGGTAGTGCAACGGGCGATCAGCGCGTAGACCGAGGTAATCCATGAGAAAATCATTCACGGCATGCCCTGCGGAGACCGCATTAAGACTTATCACGCTGGGATTTGGCTCCTCAACGCCATAGGCCTGCGCCTTGCGTTCCGCATCCGTCTTGGCTTCTTTGGCCAGGAGATTGGGATCGATCAGCTGATTGCACCAAAGGCACCCTGCACCTGGACGAAGAGGACGAATGGCACTGAACGCATCGACGACCTGCCCCTGCTCATCGGCGCGGACTTTTGAGCCCAGCTGAACGGCTGGAATGAGATATTGATGGATTAACGCGTTCACGACCAGGCGTGCCCGCATCGAGTTCGCCGCAAGGAAGATATAGTCGGAACCCTTGAGGCGGCCCGCGACCGAAGCCTTCGCCACATCCGCGGCGAAGTGCTCGATGTGCGCACTTGGGTTGGCCTGTTGGATCAGGCGCCGTGCCAATTGAACCTTGGGCGTCCGATTTTCAGCATCGGATTGCGATGCCCCGATCAACCGTGCGAGGTTGGAGCTTCAACCGTATCGTCGTCAACCAGCGTGAAATGGCCGACGCCCAGGCGCGACAGATATTCCACAAGAAGGCTACCGATGCCGCCTAGACCGACCACCGCAACGTGGGCGCGCGATAAGGTCTGCTGGCCGTAGAGTCGAGGAGAGGCGCGGTGATGCGCTTGTTGCGCGTTCCGTTTCCTCTCCCCGCTCATCAAACCGGACGTGCAGTTTTCCCGCATCCGGCTTTCCGACAGGTTTCGTCGCAAGCCGCACGTCGGCGACACTTTGCGCACGCGGTTCAGCACGAGTACGCCAGGGTTCCCATAGATCTGATCAGAGAACCGTCTGACGCCACGTCCTGGCGTCTTATGTCGTCTGCGCAGAAAGGCGAGCACGCGGTCGAAGACGTGTCGATCAACGGCCTGATGAGCCGTAGCAACAGAGCCATAGCTGAAGTAAGCGGACCAGCCGCGCAGAAGGCGGTTCAGTCGTGCCTGTACTTCGGGCCAAGCGCCCTTGTTGCCCGGCGTCAGCAGCTCGCTGACCTTCCTCTTGATCCGCAGCACGCTTTTCTTGGACGGAGCCGCGCCAAGATACCACCGTCCCCCATTGCGGAAGCGGCGGAGTCCGAGCGTGTACCCAAGAAAGTCAAAGCTTTCCAATCGGGCATTCTTCACCGAGGTTTTAGTTTCGTTGAGCGTCAACCCAAGCTTGATCATCACCGCTTTCGTCCACGTCAATGCCTCCTCCGCGTGGCCGCGGCTGAGAATGACGAAGTCGTCGGCATAGGAGATAACCTGGGCATGGAATGCTTCACGCCGACCGCTGAGACGCCAATGTTTCAGGAACCGGTTCATGTAGATGACGGAGAGCAGCGGACTGATGACACCCCCCTGTAGCGTGCCACGCTTGTTGCTCTTACCGCCGCTCATGCGCCGTTTCCCGTCGCTATCCCGCTCCTCGACCGGTACTCGCAGCCATAACTTAATCAGCCGCAGCACATTCCGGTCGACGATGCGTCGGGCCACCGATTTGAGGAGGTCCGAGTGCGGAATCGTGTCGAAATATTTCGACAAATCGGCGTCAACAACGTCCGTGTAGCCCGGCACACAAACCGGTGCACTTCCTTGACTGCATCGACCGCGCTGCGACGCGGGCGATATCCATAAGCACCGTCCTCAAAATCCGCCTCGAAGATCGGCTCCAACACGATCTTTGCGGCAGCTTGGACGACCCGGTCCCGGATTGTTGGGATACCGAGTGGACGTTCGCCGCCGCCGGGCTTCGGGATCATCACCCGCCGCACCGGATCGGGCCGGTAAGTCTTCGTGACGAGTTCATCGCGCAGGCCAGCCAACCATGCTTCGAGTCCCGACGCGTCGATTTGCTCGAAAGTTGTTCCGTCCACTCCTGGCGCACCCGCGTTGGCGCGGGCCAGCTTGTAGGCATGGTTCAGAATGTCCTCGCGGCAGATCTTGTCGTACAGCACGTAGAAGCGGAAGGCAGGCTCCGCCTTCGCCTTGCAATAAAGCTTTCTCTGAAGGCTCCTGATCTTATCGGGCGTTTCAAGGCTCATCGCCAATCGACCCTTCCCCTCGCCATCTTCAAAAGCGCACCTGAAGTCAGGGTCCTTTCCTCCACCGGAATTACCCGATTTCATCGGTACCTATGACCTGTCCGACTCCCATCCGGTCCATCGACTACTCAATGCTGAAGGCGCGACCTTCGACCAAGACGGGTCCCCCCCGATTACCCGCACTACCTTTCCAGCGTGCCGTGCCCATTACCCCGGTGAACCAGACCGGTGCATGTGTCGATTGCTTCCCTGTCCACACGGCCTTCCCCGCCATACGATCGGGTCG
>NZ_LFIQ01000059.1:41183-119489 GCF_001189245.1 Bradyrhizobium pachyrhizi
ATTCACATCGTAACTTTCGAGGCGTGCTCAGACTTCACTCACGTTACGGCCCGCTGGATTGCTCGGCCGCCAAGGCGACCTTTGTCACGAGGCTTCGGTCCGTCCGATTGCTCGTCCAAACCGCTCGTCAGCTACCAGATCAATCGACAATTCTCTGGGTGGATGCTTCCTCCACTGGTAATACGCGCCGTCGGGGCGCACCATACGGTCAAACATACGAATCTGGCGGTCATATTGGTCGTCGAACCCAGATTTCTCGACAGATGGGGAGCGAGGCGATCAATCTTCATACTAATGACGCTCGCCTGGTCGAGTTCGCGACGGCTGCCGTCTGGCATCCAGAGACTGCCTGCATAGCCCGCCGACCCAACACCAGAGCGCCGACCGGCATGCCCTTGGCGATCTGCAACAGAGCGGGATAGCCCCGCTCATGAGATCGGAGATCAATATCGCTGAATCCGACCTGCCGATCGCTACCGTGATTGTGAACGGCCAAATAGACAAGCCGCTCGCCGCGCGCGCGCGTAATCAACCGATGGATGAACTGGGGCGTTAGAGCACGGTGACCGATCATAGTCGATTCCGTCTTTAGCCAGATGCACTTCACGAACAGTGAGGAGCGGGATCGCGTCGAGTTCGGATAGACCCGCAAGCAAGATGGCTCCGTGCTCATCTCTATCCTCCTGATAGAGATGATGCCAGAGTAACTCGTAGTCCGAACGGGCAATGTGGAGCCTGCACTTGGACATCACGATGATCTTTCCAAAAAATCCAAAACCTTGAGCACCTTCGCGCAAACTTTTTGCTTGCCGTTCTGGGCCATGCTGTTGCGGTGGGAGATCTGCAAAGCCGACCTTCCTTCGAACGCGTGCCCCGCAGTGACCGGTCGGCGCAAAGCCTTGACCGTCCGCGCGCCGGACGTCCCTACCGATGAACATGGGATAGATGTCGGCATAAGGATATTGCGCGGGGATATGAAACCCCACCCATGTCTTGTTCGGGACGAACCGGTCGCTCAACGCGACCGGTTCGACCGTTAGATATACGCCCCCCTGCCTATCGTCTCGCGTGTTGAGGGTGGCAGCGGGAAACTGCTTCCTCAGATCTTCGATGGCGGCAGAAAGAGTTGTCGTCCGGCGCAATCGCCGTGAACCGAAGATGTTCGCAGACGGACGATATCGTTGTCGCCAACGATACGGCTGGTGCCGTTGGGGAGCTCCTCCTGCAGCACAAAGTTGGGTTGGATCGCCACGCCTTGAGCGATTGCAGCGACCTTGATCTCTGTGCCGGTGGCGGAGTGGCCCTCGAGGCTCGCCGGCTGTTCATTGACGGTGATGGTGACGATATGCTCGGGCTTGCGCGCCACGAACACCATGTGATCGTGAAGCTCTACCCGCTCATGGTCTTCGATGCGGCGATGGGTGCCATCGTCGAGGACGAGATCCAACAGATAGTGCTTGCCGCTTTCAACGTCCTGCTTGATCGCAGTGAGCTTGATCTGCTCGCCAGTTTCATGCGGACCCAGCAGCTTCACGGGGCGCTCGTTCACTTTGACCTTGATCAGGTGCCTGTGCTGGGAACCTTCCGTCTGGACTTACCCCCTCGGATTTTGTCAACGCGCCCGCCGGAGCCAATGGTACAAATTTCCAGCCCTTTGCGGGCTGATCCGGCCCTGGACGCGGACGCTGCAGAAGCAGTGGAAGCGATCGTCCGCGCGGCGTACGAGCGGCTGAAGAAACCACTCAAGTAAGCCCAAGTAAGCCGCTCCGTCAGCATTTGAGCTGCCATTGACGGCTTTCAGCCGCCTGCAGACGCCTCTCCTCCACGACTTTGACGATGTCGGGAGTCACGTTCTCGTCCATCTCCTTGAGGAACTCCTGCAGCAGCGCGGCGTCGACGGGCGCAAGCTCCTGAAGCACTTCAGGTCTTTCATTGGTCTTGTCGTCTGCATCGCCAGCCATCGTGATCTCCCTGAAGTCCAAAACGGGCTCTTCCACCGTCGATAACGCTATTTCTTCTGGGTCGGTCGCAAGTTGCGGTCGAGAACCCTGCATGACCGGCATCGGCAAGTTTCAGGCCACCCATTCCGGCAGCGGTCTGGCCAGCCTTCTTGCGGTTGAAGCACCGTCGCGGCTGTGGAACAACCAGAGGGGCATTGGCTCGCGCAAGCTGGCCGTCGCGTCAATAACCGCTCGCGCCTCAACCCTTGCATTAGTCCACTGTTCCTCCGTCGAAAACTCCACCACCCATATGAATTGGGCGTATGGCAGGGTCATGATGTACTGGAGGAGCTTCGGATCAAATTCCGAGGCATGCTCTCGCGCGAAATGGCGATAAGAAGAGCCCGTGGTGATGAAGTAGCGGATGATGATGTCGTTGGTTGGCGGCAGACCAATAGCGGGGCCAAGCTTTAACAAGGCAGGAGCCAGCCGATCAACGGCGTCCGCCGGGT
This sequence comes from Bradyrhizobium pachyrhizi, assembly GCF_001189245.1. Classification (GTDB taxonomy): domain Bacteria; phylum Pseudomonadota; class Alphaproteobacteria; order Rhizobiales; family Xanthobacteraceae; genus Bradyrhizobium; species Bradyrhizobium pachyrhizi. The sequence continues at coordinate 43,636 of NZ_LFIQ01000059.1, forward strand.
AGTAGACCTTCTCGGGAAGCGCCACGATAAAGGCGTCAATCGCCTCCGCCGCGTATGGACTTCCGCTCGACTTCGGTATGGACAGGCACGGCAGATGGTTGTCGTCGACAACAGCAAGGGTTTCGACTTCGTCCCAGGCATACCGGTCGGAAAAGACAATCATTCCGGGCCATCAACAACCTATGTAGATCCGATCGATGCTGCGCGAGAACGATGACATTTTTGCCTCAAGTTAAGTGCCGCGCGCCTCGCATGGGTGACAGTTAAAGCCACGCCACTTCATGCTGTACGTCGATTGGATCCCCCCTTCCCGCGACGTCGCCGCGGCCTCTGACGGCGACCGCGCGGCGGAACGAGTGAACTTGCCGCGTCCGTGTCCGCTGGCGCAGCGACTTCGCTGCGCGAGGTATTGATCGTTGATCGAGGCAGCACTCTTTGATCGGCAACGGCCTTTTCGAGCGCGGAGAGAAATTGCCGCCCGTCTTCCGTAATTTCCCAACCGAGAGCATCGCGAAAGACGAATTTCGCCGAAAAGATATTCAGATCCGGCGCATGCTCAGCCAACCGCTTCATGCGATCGGTCCAATCATGGCCGCTGTTCATCAGGATCTCCACGGCGCGCCGGACTTCGGCAACAGAGGCCCGCCCGGTGGGTTGACCGGCCAGCACTTTCAGGACGGTCAGCTGGAAGGACACTTTCCGTGTCTCCGATGGGCTGTGTGTGCAGTTCCCCTGCAATGGATCAAGGTCAGGGGTGCATCGTCAACAACATGGCGCCGTTAACCTCAACTATATTGGCCAACCTCGAGCCCGGCTTCCTGGAATTTGACCTCGCCGCGACGCATCAAGCTCATGCGGACCAGTCTCGATCCCGGACGTCGCGTAGCAGAACAGACCTGCAGCCGCGGCGCCGCAGGACAGCATCGTCCATAACGGGCGAACTCAGCTTTGCGAACTCCTTCATACGCGACGGCATCACGCTTTGATCACCGGCTGGTGCATCGTTACTTCGGGCGAGGCGTGTGCGGCTTACACCTCTTGGCCTGTTGGGCACGAGCGTACAGTTCGTACCGTTCATTGCCGACCTTGCCATGCCCACACTGTAGCAGGCTGACAAAGCCTGGAACTGTGTGATGGAGATCGATGGCTCGAAAAGATCAAACTGTCACGCCGTATGCGAGACAGCCTGATGGCTGGAAGTCGTACGTCAAACGCCCGGCGCGCCAGTAACAAGACATCGTCAGACGCAGGTGCGAGAACACGCCTTGCAGGCAGAAGTTTCCCAGAGGTGAACTGGATCAGCCAACCCTAAGATCCTCGGCTGACGTCTTGCCTGAACGTCCGGTCTTGAGTTGGTAACTGACCCGGGCTCCCTCTTCGAGGGTGGTGTAACCGGCCTTTTCGACGGCACTGATGTGCACGAAGACATCGGCACTTCCGTCCTCCGGCCTAATAAAGCCATAACCTTTGGTCGAATTGAACCACTTTACAATACCCATTGCCACGGCGGCATCTCCATAAGTGAACCGTTGTGATCTAGCGAAGAGTCTCGCAGCCATCAAGGTGGGCGGCAAAACGACGCTCGTCCGCCGCGGCAACTGCAACTTTCTTGCCCGATGAACAAAGTGCTGACTCTTTTGTGCGACGGCCGGCAGCAAGACCCTGACGTCGCAGATCTTCGCTTCAGGGGCGGGATCCGGATGGGCGTTCAGCCCGCGGCTCAATCATCGCGTGCCACATTGTTACAGGAGAGCTGCAGAGCCGACGACGTCGCATGCGCATCCGGTGCCGAGCTGGAGCGAATGCTGCGATCTCTCTTGCAGAACCAAACGACGGCAAACTCCTTTGCGCAACCCGGCGCAGGATCGGCAATCCGTGCCACCTCTGTACGAAACGTACATTCGCTCTTGCCATTACACGCTTCTGCGAGCGCATCCGTGGTGTTGCCGCGCGCTGACATCCAGCGGCAATTGCCGCCATACGTACCGGAAACGACCGAAATACCCGATTGCGTGATGGCATCTCCGGTCGCATTCCGCAGTGCATACGCGGCCGCCGCACCAACAAGTGCGGCAAAGCCGACGGTTCCCAATCGCACCAGGAGCCTGCGCTGTTCCGCCGAGGCCGCCTGATAGGCGCCGCGAATTCGCCTGCGAGCCGGTACCTCAAAGCCGAAATGCAACAGGATCGCGGCGCACGTCGCCAGGGCGAAAGCAAGTGCGAGCGCACCGAGATGGCCAAGCAGTTGGCTCGCCGTTTCCCAACGCACCACCGGAAAACGCCGGAAGATGATGATGTGTATAAGGTAGAGGGCAAAGCTGGCCTCTCCCAGAAAGACAAGCCACTTCGCTGACAACAGCCGTCCTACAGTGCTGCTGGGCTGAGCCGCCGCGACAAGGATGAGCGCAACCGGCGCCGACAGGGCGATATTGTTGCGTGCAATATCGAACAGGCTCATGGAAGCCCCAAATGGCGGCTTGTGGGCGGTAAACCAGAACACCCAGCCGATCGCGCCGACGCCAACAACCGTTGCGATGTCGAGCAGAGCGCGAGACGGCCTGAGATCCTGCGCCGACCACACTTCATGGAGCCTTGCCAAGCAACAGCCGAGAACGAACTCCCACACCCTGCAAAACGGCGAAAAGTAAACGATCCAGAGGATCAGCGTGTTCTTCCAGTTCGGCAGAGCCGCTTCCGTTCCATAGGCATGAAGCGCAAACAGGTTGATGCGGCCCTGCAGCATGAGCACCATAAGGTCGATGCCAAGCTCGATTGCGACGGCTCCAATGGCGTACAAAACCGCGGCGGGCACAGTTCTGATCCGCGCAAGCAGAGGGCAAACGAGCGGGAACACGAGATAGAAGAACCATTCGGTACTCACCGACCAGGAGACGATGCCGACCTCCTCGTACTGCCAGACGGGCGCTACACCGGCGATATTTGCGAAAAACCAGGTTTGAACCATCCCGAGTTGAAACGGGACGAGGTGCGCTGAGAATCCTTCGGCCGGCGCCTTGGTTCCGAGAAGCCATGGCCAGACCATCGGTCCGGTCAGCAACTCGACGAGAAAGAGAACAATGAATAGAGGATAGATTCGCGCTATGCGCGCCACGAGAAAGTCCGGGATCGCTTTCCGCGGGCTGCCCACAATCGAGCTGCCATAATTATATTGAATGACAAAGCCACTCAGCGTGAAGAAGACCGACATTCCGAGCAGGCCGAGTGTCCCGACGCTGATGTCGAGTCCGAGGCTGGGTCCCTGCAGGAACAGGCCGCCGCCGTGAGACAATGCCACCGCTGCTGCCGCGACAAACCGGATACCGGTCAGCGCGGGTATCTGCTTAGCCATCGATGTCGTTCGTCATTTGCGAGGTAGGTACAGATCGTGGCGATCGATGGCACCAAAGGTGGCGGCTGGACAGACCGCTAAAGGCAGGAAGACTGATCGCATCGCGCGAGTGTGCCATGCGATCAGCCAAACTCCTGCGGTTGCTCAAATCCGAAATGAGAGCGCCCGCGCACCTTATTGGAAAGTCGGCTAGCGCTGAAACTCTGACTTCTGGTAGGGCTGCTCGGATCGAGGTCCATATTTGACCGGTTCTGGCCCAACACCTCCCCCCACCTGTTATACGTTGAACCGCGCCATTGTCTCACCGGAAGCCTTCCGGAACGGGTTGGCGCCAGCCAATTTGCTCCCTCTGCGAAGGGAGCTTGCGGCGCAAGTACCCGATGAAAGCCCGGCTCAGAGCAACACGCTGCCGTCACTGGCAGCCTCACAACGGATACATGCACCAGTTCAAGGCTGTCATCAGCCAGCCACCAGGAGGTTCAGGTGCAGCAGCGGAGCGCACAAGGTGCCTATCCTCGCGACACTCCTTGCGACGAGGTTCATCCTTAGGCCCCGGCCTAAGGCAGCCGAGAGCGAGATCGCTACCTGAACGCATCGCAAACGGAACGGGCAGCCAATCCGAGCCGCGCGTTCAATCTTTTTGACAGCGACGGCCAAGGAATCTCGCTGCGGATTGCTGCAGCAATTTACTATTCTTGTCCTGCACGACTGGCCGCGATTTCGCTTGGGTCTGGCGTGCCAGAGAAGGAAAGGAACATGTGATGAAAAAGAAGATCGCTGAGATCAAGACCACGATCCGCACCACCACTCCGTACACGGGTACGCTCTAGGTTGGCACGACGGATGCCTTGGATGCATCTACCTGATGAGAGCATAGCGGCATCGGAGGGTGGTCGTTTCGACCACCCTCTTTTGTGACAGTTCGGGAGAGTAAAATGGTTGATCTGATCCAGCAGCGCGTGCTTTCAGCCATATCAGCATCCGTCGAGCTCAGTCCGATTACGATTTTGAAGACGGAAGCGGGCATGGCACCGGTGCCAACGATCAAATCGGCACTCGCGAGCTCCAATTCTAACTTCTCTATCACTGACGGCGACTGGCGGACCGGCGGCTATCTTGCCGGGCTGCAAGCGCTCATTGACTCCGAACTAAGGTGGGCCAAAGAAACTAGGCCCAAACTGGTTGAGGCGGCACAACAATCCTTGAAGCGGCTATTCCCCCTCCTAAACAGCGACGCCTTTACCGTGCCGAAGGATCTCACGAATACCTCGAGCAAGGAGGAGCGTACCCGGTTCTATCATCATGAATATCAAAACAAGCTCCTGGTCGGACTAGCCGAATTCCTGATCAACTGCGCCCAACAGCTCAACGAGCGTCACATTATCGTTATCGATCGGGCGGCGGCCCTGTCCGGCTCGGCCAAGAACCTGATCAAGCTGCTCGTCAGGCTGGACGACGATGCGCGGCTGTTTCGCTTCGTTCTGATCGATTATGAACAACGCCTCTATTTCCCGGACGCCAGCGAGGTTCATTTCGGCAGATATAGCTCGCAAGAGCTGGGATCAACCTTTGATCCGGATCTCGCCGCGGAGAAGTATCGGCAGATCTATGAGGCAAGCGGCGGCAATCCGTTGATTGCGGAGGCTTTGAGCAAATGCGCAGCGGCAGGATTACCAGTCGTCGGCTATCTCGACCCGACCGCGACCGTGGATCTCTATCTGGCCAGCCTCAACACCGGAGAACGGCATAGCCTTCTCAAATCTTACATTGAATCCGATTGCACCACGCCCGACCTGATCGCGCAGCGAAACTATGCAACCTTCGAGCCGGCGACCGCAGATCATCTGCACGAGCAGCTGCACCACGCATGCCTGGAGCGCTATCTAGCGGGCAAGGCGCCTCTCGTGATGATTCATGCGCTCTCGGTACGGGACAAGTACAAGCGTCTGGAGCTGCTTGCAGAACCAAGTCAGATCCTCCAGAGCATTGGCCTGTACGATCTTTGGTTTGGCTATTTCGGGGAAATTTTCGCCGATCCTGTGCTTCGCACCTACGGCTCCGGGGATGGTAACGTGAATGCCGCCTTCATCAACGCGGCTTTTGTGCTGTACTCACTCGGCTGCGGGCGGGTGTCGGTTCCCTATCTGGACGAATTCTACAAAACCTTCCCAAAGAGCCGATACACGCCAACGGTTCTCTATGCCCAATCAATGACGTATGGACGCTATCAGCAGCCGGTCAACCTCACGCTGGCCGAAGGATACGCGTTACGGAACCTGGAGACCATCGAGCGGGATTTCAGGGAGCACGACAAGTACGACTACATCAAGGTGTTCGCAGAGAACGCCTATGCTTACATCAAGGCCAAACAGCAGAAGTACGACGAAGCCCTCGCCCTTTGCGCGGAAGGCCTTGGCAAGATGCTCAAGGCGTATGGCGACGAGCGCTTCAAGCTTCATCAATCAATTCTGATCTACAACACTAGTCAGGTCTATGAACTCATTGACGAACTTTCTCGGGCTGAGAAGCAGTTGCGTGAGGCAATTTCCTATGATCCCTACTATGGAGAGTATCACAACGACCTAGGAAATCTGCTTTCGAAAGTGGCTGGGAGGGAAGCTGAGGCTTTGGAGGCCTATGCGCGTGCCATTGAACTTTGCCCACCCTATTATGAGGCTCACCTGAACAGGGCCGCACTTCGCAACAGAATGGGAGATGCCGCAGGGGCGCTCGCCGATCTCGACAGGACACTTGTCATCAAGCCAAACGAATGGCGAGCTCTCTTCGAGAAGGGCAACATCTTGTTGCGGCAAGATAGGCCGAACGCTGCTCTGGAGTCCTATCTGGCGGCGGCTGAGATCAATTCCAAAAACCCAGATCTGCAGAGCAATATCGGCCTTGCCTATTCCGAGCTTGGCAAGGCGAACGAGAGCATCGCGCACTATGTTCGAGCCCTTGAACTCAACCCACGGCATGCGCTCACCCACAACAATCTCGCCATCGAGTACTTCAACGAGGGCCGGCCAGATATTTCACTGAACCACGCGACTGTGGCTGTCGAGATCGGGGGAGATCCAGACTACCTCCTCACCCGGGAGCAGATCGAGAAAAGCCTGCAAGCTGACCTGGCTTCGCGGCGGGACCGAGCTTCTGCATCTTCCACGAAGGCGACGTGAGCTAGCGGCTCATAGCACTCTTGCCATCGAGCCCGAGCGGCGTGAGACAGGATCGCTAAGGAGATGGGTGCTGCACCTCCAAGCCCGGCGGGGTTTAGCGGATGCTGTTGCGGCAAGCGCCGCAACTCGGGCTGACCGGCAAAGCAAGCGCCTTGGCCGGCATAGTCGCGAATGGCCGAACGCCACATGAGGTAAAGGGAGGTATATAGGTAAATAAGATGCCTTTTGCCAAGCCGTCATATTGCGAGAACGTTCGTCGTGGCTTGCGGGCTCGTCGCACCGCTGTCGCGTCACAAAACCAGTGCCATCCACCTGTCCTTCCGCGTCAAGCGATCCGATGATCCTCGATGAGTTGAGTCAACAATGAGCGGGTCAAGCACACGGCAGTTCGTCTACCTCTCGCATTTGATCATTCAGATCGGCGGATGGGCGTTCCGTATCGGCATCCTGATCGGCCTTCTGCAATCCGGCATGAGCGCCGCGGGCCTCGGCATTGCGGTCACTTTTGCGCCGATCATGCTTGGCAGCCTCTTCCTGTCGCCGTTGGTCGACAGGGGCGATCCGATCTCCGCCATGATGATCGTCAATGCTGTTCGCATATGCGCGCTGCTCGCCATCTTCGGCAGCGACGGAGCCGATTCCTTTCAGAGCTATGCCGCAATGGCCGTCCTGAGCCTGGTCCAGCCCGTCTATTTGTCTGCAGAGGTTGCTTTCTTCCGTCGTATTACATCGGAAGACGGCATGATCTCGGTGCTACGCAATATCGCCAATATCGACTGGCTCACCTATCTCTTGGGAGTGTTTGCAGGTGCCATGCTATCCGATCAATTGCACTTGCCTGGCGTTTTGGCCTTCAACATATCGGCGATCATCCTGTCCTTGATTGTGCTCCTTGGCATCAAGCAGCAGTTCAGAAGGACGCCAGCCGTTCTTGAGGCGCGGCCTTCCGGAACCGTCCTGGACTTGGCACCCCTCTATCCCGCATTCTTGGCTGTTTTTCTGCTCAACCTCGGCGCCGGCATCATCAATGTCTATCCTGCGATCCATGCCACAGCTGACGGGGTTCTCGACAAAAGCGTTCTGTTGACGATCGTCATGACGAACGGCGTTTTTGCCTTGCTGGGGGCCCTAGCCGTCAAGCCGATTTACGACCGGCTGGGCGCCTTGCCGACCATCGCCGGGGCTGCAATGCTGCTCGCGGCATGCCTTGCAATGATGTCACTCGATGCCAGCCTGACTTTGGTCATCGTGTCCAGCAGCGCAATGCTTGGTTTCGGCCAGATATTTGCGGCTGCCGCTCACGCGCACATGGTGTCCTCAGTGGCTCCGGATCGGGCCGGTCGCCTTTCTGGGTTATTTCAATGCTGCACCTATAGCGGCGTTGCGGGAAATGGCATTGCCTTGTCGCTTCTAGGTGATTGGCTTGCTCTCGGCACGATCGTTCTTTTATGTGCGGCGAGCGCATTTGTTGCCTTCGCCGTTGCGACCTTCGCGGTGGTCAGATCAAGGGATTCTTGAGCTTCATGTCCTGCCGATCGCTAGATCAAGGATCCACACCATGCCTTGGGATCAGCTGTTCTTGTTAGAACGCCCTTTTGAGGAGCCGGCCTTGCCGGGACGGCAATTCTATTGTTGGCAATGCTTGCTGTTGGACGGGTTGCTGTCGGCGTTTCCAAGCCGCGCTGCGAGGCTTGATGTTCGTCGGATTTCCTGGGCGAGACCACGAGCCGCGCTCATCGAGAGGCTTGGGCAGGATCATCAATCCGCGCCCGTTCTGATTTTGGAGAAGGAAAGGCCTTTACCAGTGGATGCGAAGTACGCGAATGGGCTCGCCTATGTCGACGATGTGTTTGCAATCCTTGATCTTCTGGCTGCGCGCCACGGATTTCCTGCGCCTTACCGTCGAACAGTCCGCAGCTGGTAGGTCCATGATGGTCATCAACGACTTGACGCCAGCAGGGGCCGATCGGGAAGCTTCGATTGAGCGGCTTGCTTGACCTGCCGGGTTGGGGCTGCGAACGGCAACCGCTGATGATCCCGGTCCAGTATTTCTGACAGCGCCCAGCGCTCAAACTGTTTGACAGCCGCGCTATTGCGGGCTTGCCCGTTGACAAACATGTAGATTGAGCGATTGACCGGCACGAAGCCGAATGGAGCTACGAGCTCTCCCTTCTCAAGGTTGCTTCTGACCAGAATTTGCGAGCATATGGCGGCTCCCAGCCCACTTTTTGCCGCCTCCAAAGCCAAGGAAAATGTGTCAAACACGACCTTGCGCGATGCTTGTAAGCATATTGCAGCTGCGCTGGCCCATTCGCTCCAGGCGTCCAGCCTATCGGCCTCGTGCAACAGAGAGATAGACAGAATATCTTCCGGGCTTTTGATCGCCTCGAGCGTAGATGGCGCACAGACTGGGCCAATCATCTCATTTGAAGCGTGAGCCTCGCGGACGGGAAGCGGCCGCTTCAGTGGGCCGGCGACAAACAATACGTCCAACGCGCCAACAGCGAGCGCGTCAAGATCGGCTCCGGTTTCAAAAACAAGGTCAATGTCCGGATAGAGTTTGCGGAACCGACCGATACGGGGCAACAGGCCGTGCGACAAAAATGTGGTTGAGCATCCGACCACCACAGAACGTCCTGCATGGCGCCTTCGTAGCTCGTAGCATCCCTTCTCGAGCATGGTGAACGCGTTTGCACAGTTGCGCTTGAGCTGTTCGCCGTCGGATGTCAGTCGCACGCCCGAACTATGGCGCACGAATAGTCTCCTGCCGAACCAATCCTCAAGCAGGCGCATCTGGTAGCTTACCGCGCCGGTCGTCATATTCAGTCGCTCGGCTGCCCTGGAGAAGCTTGGAAACTCGCTGACCGCCTCAAACAGATGGAGGCTTTTCAGGATCGGTAGCTTGCGCATCTTTCTTTCCTGCCTCTCACTGGGATAGCTGTTGTGGGGCCCTGCAGTGTGCGCCGATTTTCTGCAGCTTCGACAACCGCCGTCGCTGACTGCCGGGACCGCCCACGACTGAGACTTCTTTCGGATCTGCCTGTCACGGCGAACTCAACGGCCTGGCTCCCTGCCCCAGCCGGTCGACCTATCGATCTGGCACATAACCACTTGAGATCCGGTATCCCTGAGGCACAATTAGATTCCATATCATTCGATGCAGGGTCGATCGCTGCGCGATTTCTCCAGAAAGCCTGAACGGAGCTTGAGATTTAGAACGCCAACTCATGGGTCAATTTGGCTCAGCAAAACGTCGACCCTTCATGGGCAGCGGCCTGGCCAGCCATATTGCATGACGAACTGGAAATTGCGGGCTTGCGTTCGAACACCTCCAGCGTATGTGGGAATTCGTCCAGTTCCCCTTGAAATCTGTGGCATCTTGTCCGTCGATTGCGTGGCTCTGTTAATCGCCTGGGATCTCGCCTCGATGATTCAGCTGACGGACGTGGTGACGTCGAAATCATGAATGGTGGAGCCCGGTTCATCAGCCCGTGCGGCGATTTTATTCAGAACAAAGCCGCCTCGATGCATAGGTGTATTCAAGGGCCAGTCGACGCGCCATTTCGATGAGATTGGCCGACGCGCTGTGCCCCCCATCGATGTTCTCGTAGTAGAAGTAAGGCTGGCCCAGGGCGGCGAGCTTTGCTGCAGCCTTGCGGCCGTGCGCGGGATGCACACGGTCGTCCTTGGTGGAGGTAAGAATTAAAGGCGCCGGGTATGGCTTGCCCGGCACCAGTTTCTGATAAGGCGAGTAGCCTTCGATCCACGCGCGCTGGTCGGGAAAAGCGGGATCGCCGTACTCGCCGATCCAGGAGGCGCCGGCGCCCAATTTGGTGTATCGAAGCATGTCAAACAGCGGTACCTGAATGATCGCCGCGTTGAAGAGCTCGGGACGTTGGGTGATTGCGGTGCCAACGAGTAGCCCGCCCTGGCTGCCGCCAATGACTCCGAGCCGGCGCGGACTTGTGATCTTGCGGCGGATCAGGTCCTCGGCAACGGCGATGAAATCATCCCACGTCGTCTGCTTCGTTGCGCCTTGGGCCGCTTGATGCCATTGCGGGCCAAACTCGCCGCCCCCTCGCAGATTTGCAACGACATAGGCATTACCCTGTTCGAGCCAGAGCCGGCCCACAGGGCCTAGATAAGAGGGCAGAAGCGAAGCCTGGAACCCGCCATAGCCATAAAGAAGGGTCGGAATGGCGCCGTCAAATCTTGCGTTCTTCGGTAGCACCAAGGAATAGGGAATTGACGTGCGATCACGCGAAGTCGCTTCGAACTGCTCTACGACATGCTTGGACGCATCAAACGCAGTAGGTGTCGTCTTCAATTCCTCGAGTTTTTGAGTTTCGGCATCAAAATACCAGACTGACGTTGGCCTGAGATAGCTTGAGACGGCGAACATGGCCTGGTCCGCCTCGTCGGAAGCGGCTGTCACGCTGACATTGGTATGTTCCGGCAGCTGGATCGGCGTCGCCGACCAGGCTCCCTGATCGTACTTGTAAACGAACGCTTTGCTTTGAACGTTATCCAGGATCGTCAGGATCAACAGGTTCTTTGTGAAGCTTAGCCCGCTCAGGGCCTGACGAGGCCTAGGCTTGAAGACAAGCGAGGCTTTGGCGTTCAGTGGATCCTGTTTCCATTCGGTCAGGTCATACGAAATCAGCGATCCGGCACTGAAGCTGACATCACCCGAGGCCGTCCACTCCTCGTCAAGTTTCACAAGCAGGCGATGATTCACGAGGCCTACGATCTCCGCTTTCTTCGGCAGATTGAGTTTGACGACCCCATCGGGGCGGAAGAGCACGTACTCATGCTCGAAAAACCCGATCGCGCGAATGGCCCCCGTCGCATGAACACGACCTTCACTGTCTCGAAGTACCAGGGGCATCGCCCGAACGTCGTTCGGCTCGCCGCGAAAGACCTCGCGCGCCTCGCTGAACGGCTGAGCGCGTTTGAGCTCCTTAACAACAAAGGGGTAGCCGGCCTGCGTCAAAGAGCCCTCGCCCCAGTCGCCTGCAACAAGGAGTGTGTCACGATCGACCCAGCTGACGCTCTGCTTGCTCTCTGGAAGATAAAAGCCGTTCGCAACGAAGCTCTTTGCCTCGCGGTCGAACTCGCGCATGGATGCGGCATCCTTGCCGCCGTCGGAAAGGCTGATCAGGCAGAGGCGCTCTTCAGGCGGAAGGCAGCTGGCGCCTTGAAAGATCCAGTTCTTGTTCTCGGCAACCGCCAAGGCGTCCACGTCAAGGATGGTTTCCCACCGTGGCTCTAGGCGACGATAGCTCTCAGGCGTGGTGCGCCGCCAGATGCCGCGCACATGATCCTCATCTTTCCAAAAATTCTCCAACCCGTGACGTCCCAGGGAGACATATGGAATTCGATCCTTGGCCTGCAAGATAGAGAGCGCCTGTTCGTAGAAGACCCGATAGCGGGGATCAGCCTGGAGTACCCCGAGTGTCTTCTCGTTCTCGGCACGGGCCCATGCCAATGCGCCCTTTCCTTCGATCTCCTCGAGCCAGAGAAATGGATCGTCAGCCGGCACCGGAGCCGATCGCTCCTGTGAAAGCGCCGTGGGGGTGAAGCAGGCAATCGAAAGCAGCGCGGCGGAAAGGAATGATGTATTCATGGACTTCTCCGGCTGAGGTCGAACGGCCGCGCTCGCAGGCCTGTCGAGGAGAAGCGTAAGCACGCAACCTATGACACAGCGCGGCTTATGCCATCTGGTGATCCATTCACTGCAAACTGCGTGCCGGCTAAAGAATTGCAAGTTTCAGCCGTTCAGGGCTGCACGACCATGTCCGGTTGCCGACATTGGTTGCGAAGCAGACACCAACGGCGCGTCGGCGGGATCGAATGTCAGACGCCGCCAGTATTTTCGATCTTCAGTGGTCAAGAAGGGGCACAACGATGCACCGCCCGCCAATGCTATCTGCATATGAGTAGATTCGTCGCAGCTGGCGTTATCGGTCAGATTGATCGATGGCGGTCATCAAGATACGGAACAGCACGTTGATCGGCAGCCAGATCGCGATCAGGTCAAGGGCGGCGTACATGGTGATTTCCGATTCGTGACCGCAGGTATCTGTCGAGTTGGACGGGCTCCGCCTTTACCGAAACACGCAAAACGCACCGACCACCCCGTTCCTCGAGGGCAGAAGCAGCAGTTGCGGGCCTACGTAGCAACGCGTGTTGGGGCGCGCCTACAGTCAACAACAGGTTCAAGCGCCAGATCAGGTTCTATCTTGAGACAAGATGGCGCAACGAAGCTGTCATCAGCAGCCTTTTAGGGAGCTGGGGTCAGGCTCGAAAGATCCTGAATCGACCGGCGGGACGAGCCCGTGGTCCTTCATCGAAGGCGTACCACGCGAAAGGACGTCATAGGCGCGAGATTTTCAATCGAGAATGCCCGCTGCTAGCCGGGCCATGCGGGCTGGCTGAAGGCGAGTGCAAGCCTGGCTTCGAACTGTTCCGCAACAGCGCTGTTGCGGTCCATAGGCAAGCGCCCATTTCCGGCGCGGAACGATCAACGGATAGCATCACGCCACCCCGTGGCGCCGCCACTCGCATCAGCGTCGTTTACAATTAGCAGCAAGAAGTTGGCTGTATCGCTCCCGTTCTGGTCATGGACCAGTCGCATGCTGGCTTGACGCAGCTCATTAACGTCCCCGGTCATCACCCGGGCCTGCGCGGCCCGCAAGAACCGCGTCAGCGCCAAAGAGCTGGATTATTGCTCTATCCTGCTACAGAGACGTGCAATCCGCCGTGCCATGCTTTTCGCCCGGTCACTCCTCGCCGGCACCGAGCTCTTGCCCGCGACGATTATCGAGCGAAGCCTGTCGGCGCCGTCAGATCCCAGAGTCTGTCCTGCGTATGCTTCAGTGGGGCCGAAAGCGCCTCAAAGGCCGACTTCACGTCTGCGGAGGCAGCCTCCTTTAAAGCGGCATCCGCGGGGTCGATCTCGTTGTAGGCAGTGAGAGCCTCGGCATAGTTCCAGTACAGGGGCATTTGAGCCTCGTTGGTCCAGCCAAGACCGAGATAGTGGAACTGATCAGCCGGAACCGTGACGCGGCTTTTGTCCAGCTCCTGGACATAGTCCGCCGACCATTTGTGAATGGTGTAGGATTTAAGCTTGTGCATCATCGACTGCCAGCGCTCAATGCGCTCGTCGAGCGGCATGTTGGCCGCCTTCGAAATAGCGCGTGCGATCTCTTCGGGGTGATTTGGATCCACCAGCAGCGCCTCATTGAAATCTTCAGCCGCGCCGGCAAACTTCGATAATACCAGAACGCCGGGATCCTTCGGGTCTTGTGCAGCAACATACTCTTTCGCTACCAGATTCATGCCGTCGCGCAACGGTGTCACGACGCCAACATGGGCAGCACGGTAAAGACGCGCGAGTGCAGCCTGGCTGAACGATTCGTTCTTGTAGTGGATCGGCCTCCATTCGTCTGTGCCATGCTGGTTATTGACGTGGTTGATCGCGTTCTCCACGTCGTCCTTGTATCTTTGATATTCTTCGACGTCAGCGCGTGATGACGGGGCGATCTGCAACAGCGAGATGCTGCGCGGCGGCTCGGTGGCCAAAACCTGATTAAATGCCTCGACCCGTTTGTCGATACCCTTCGTGTAGTCGAGCCGGTCTACGCCGATTGCAAGCTTGGCGCCCTCGAAGCTTTGCAACAGCGAGGAGATTCTTTCTTGCTCTGCGGGCGAGAGGTCCGCCGCAAGATAATCCGCGAACTGCTTGGGATCGATACCGATTGGGAACTTTTGAAGTCGCGTCTGGCCGCGCTCCGTCGTCACGACGCCATCCTTGCTCTCCAACCCAAAATGGGTTCGCAGACAAGCCACGAAATTGTTCAGATCGAAGTTCGTCTGAAAGCCGAGCAGATCGTACTTCAGCATCGACTTCATCAGTTCAAGATGATTGGGCACGCGCTCTATCATATCGGGCGTCGGCCACGGCGTATGGAGGAAAAAGCCGGTTGGCCGCTCAATGCCGAGCTCATCCAGAGTGGCCCCGAGGGGGAGCAAATGATAATCATGCACCCAAAATGCGTCCCTATCTCGTACGTCGAAGGCCGCACGCGCAATAAAGTCGTTGACCTCTCGATAGCTGGCATAATCCTCTTGCGAGCCCGACATCCGGTCCGGCAGGGAGTGCAATGCTGGCCATAGCGTCGAATTCGAAAAACCTCGATAGTAGCCAGGATAGTTCGCGGCTGGCAGATCGAGCCTGGCGACATGGCCTGCACCAGTCTCGACGAGTGGCAGGGGTCGCTCGGTCCCGTCGCCGCGGTTCTCCGAAGAGCCCACCCAGACCGCGCCAGAACGTTCCACGACCGGCTCGAGGGCCGCGGCGAGTCCGCCGGTCTGGGGTTTATTGGGGTCGAAGGGTGCAATGCGGTTCGAAATGATGACAAGCTTCAAATCGGGTTGCTGGTTGAGCGCATCGAAGCGATCCTCCACCTCGTCGAACACATTCGGATCAGAAGGACCTCCAGCGGCTTGCTGCTCCAGCGGTATCTCATGCAGGTGCAGGTCAAAGGCCGCGTGGCCTATGGTCTCATCTTGCTGAGCGGCCTGTGATGTACCGCCGGGACCTGATGTTGCCGCGTCGAGAGTGTCATGGATTCGAACCATTACGTAACTCCGTTTGACGATGTTTCCGATTGATGCAGTTCGCAGATCAGCCCCGAGATATCTCCACTTCGCCAGGTTGGCAGGCCCAGCTTTCGGGAAGCTGACCGGACACCAAGCTAAATAGCCGCATCGGTTCACCATCCCCGCGCGCGATTGTGGCGGATGAGGCGCTGGCATGTCGGATTTGAAGGCAAGACCCGGCCTTTTGCCTTCGCTGTGGGTTGGCCGGCCGACGTCGAAAGGCTGATTTCCTTTGCCTTGACTGAAAAGACTTTTGTGAATGGCTTTTCGTTCCGAGGTGTCCCGATCGTCGCTCTCAGGGATTTCGAGGACTTTTTTGACGGCCAGATCCTGTTCAACGTGAGCCTGGGCAAGGTGGCAGCATGTCCAGAGGGATCTTCCAGAAGACCTTCCAGAGTCGCCGGTCAGCGGCCTCGGAGCTCGAAGCGTATCTGAACGAGCCCCTCAGACGATTGGAATTCGCAAAGCGCCTTAAAATCCGGGCATCGATCGCAGACCGACACACGAGGTCAGCATCTCCTACCGCAGATACGAATTCGAAGTTGTTAACGTGATTTCGTCCGCGGATCGGGATTCGCCTTAGCGCCCTGCCGATGCTGGGCGGTTGTCCAGGACGGCTTGTTGGCTCGCGTTTCAATGTCCGCACAGCGCTGCATCAACCCATCGAACTTGTCTGGTGTGTCGAGCAAAAGCCCGTCGTCCACCATGTGCTTGTAATCTTGCTCTAGGACGTCTCGCGTCTCCTCCCTCAGGGACGAGCTTCAATGCACCACCGACGGTTGCGCGATAGTCGATGACCAAGCCTGCGGCATCCTTATCCGAGAAAAACCAGGAGTTGTGCTCCGCGACAACCGCAGCAAGCTTCCGGTCTTTCAGCGCCTTCTCTGCAATTCCGGCATCGTCCAATCGGACAAGATCGTACCAGTGGCGAGCAAAACGCTCGCCTTTCAATTTGCCTTGAACGCAAAAAACATAGATCGCGGTAGCCTTTTCCCAGAAAGTACGCTCCGCTTTCATGGTCTTCGGCGTGGCCGTTGGAAATTCGAGCGTCGCGAGATATTGGGCGGCGTCGCAAACGACCTCGTGTATCTCGCTCGGCTCGCCCGTGGACCCGCGAGCAACGCCAGCAGGCCATCAAGACTGCCAACGCGATGCACGAGCAGCTGGATGACGCGATCAACCATTGCTACTTGTCAGAAATCGCCGTGGACCATCTGAAAGCCATCTTCGGCGAGCGAATTCCCAATCGTCCTGATCTCGTCAAAGCTCACGCCGCTGCGGCTGCGGCTGTCGTAGCTGCACCGGCCATCATCTCGCCGGCGCCGTCTGTGGGGCGGTCGACCAGTGGATGAGCAGGAGGGCCTCCGAGCAATCGATGCGGCGCTGAGACAGGAGGGCTTCAAGAAGAATTGGAGCCAGAGCGCGCATCCATACTACGTCGGCCGGATCGACCGGCATGGTCTGGAGGCCGAGGTGTCGATCGAGGTGCCTGACCTAGATTTCGTCGATCCCCCGGTCATCAAACTGCTCTCGCGCGGCAAAGCGGAAGGTAAGCGAACGCCGCATTTGCTCAGGCCAGACGACATGATCTGCTATGTCGCAAGAAATGCCATGGTGTTCGATCGGTACGACCCCGGGGGGACCGTTCTGCAATGTCTGAAGCTGGCGGAGAAGGTTCTGGGCGATGGGCTTCGTGGCCGTTCCGATCTCGACTACGTCGACGAATTCAGCCAGTACTGGGCTGCCGGCCCTTTAATCCTGGTGGATCTGCCAGAGGGTTTTCAAGGCGAGGGTGAGATATTCTTTCGGGCTGTCACGGACGGCCAACGACAAGCTGGTGCTGGCGCAGAAGGAGGGCCTCGCCCCTTCCCTCAAGGCGCTTCATGCGGCTAATCGCGGCACCAAGGCTACTCCGGAAACTGCACCTTGCCGGATCGTGCGGGTAGCTTTCGATCTGGGCGCAGATGGGGGCGGAGTCCTGCCCCGCAATCTTCGAGCCCTGGCCGCATTCCTCGACCGGATTGGCGTCGCAAGCGAATTGGAGCCCGCGCTGGGGCTGGGCACCGGTCTGACGCGTTGGATCGCAATCTGCGCACCCAATGCCATCTGTCTCGCCGAGATCCAGATCCCCAAACGCTTTGATCGTCCCGAATTGATGAAATCCCGGAAGTCGGCTCTGCCGAAGATCCTGCTCGACCATACCGAGGATGTGTCGAACGCCATCTGGGCTCTCCAATCGATGAACGCTTTCTCTTCCAGCGCAATCTTGGCACTGAGCCGAGCCTCGCCGGAAAGAACATTATTCTGATCGGCTGCGGGACCATCGGTGGATTTCTCGGCCTACAATCTCGCGCAAAGCGGCGCCGGTTCGCTGGGAGGATGCCTCACCCTGATCGACTCCGATAGATTATCGCCGGCCAATCTCGGGCGGCATATTCTCGGGATCTCCTTTCTTGGCCGGAACAAAGCGGACGGTTGTGCCGAGTACATTCGCGGACAGCTTCCGCACCTCGCAATCGAAAGCCGTCCTCTGGACGCGACCGCGATCCTGGCGTCGTTGTCAGGCGACCTGATCATCGACGCAACGGGTGAAGAACCATTCTCCATTGCCTTGAATCATCATGCCCTCTCGCGGCGACCGAACTTTCCGCCGGTTCTTCACGCCTGGATCGTCGGCAACGGCGGTGTGACCCAGGCTTTGCTCTGCGATGGACCGGAGCACGGGTGCTTCAAGTGCCAAAAGCCCAAGCTTGCCAGCGAACCGCGCTATAGGGTCCTGCGTCCAGACTCCGGCAACGAGCTGCAACGCAATCCTGCCTGCGGAGACGGCCTCTCACCGTTCCCGGTCTCGGCATCGATGTCGGCGGCAGCCCTGGCCCTTGACCTTGTTCTCGCATGGAACAGCGGCGATCTGAGGCATCGCTACCGAACCCGTGTGCTCGATCCGGATCGCAGCTTCCAGATCAAGGATATGAACCTCACGCCCGCTCCAGAGTACCCGGCTTGCCGAACGCGCAATCCTCGCGATCAGCAAATTGTTGAGGTAATTGCGCTGATTCCGGACCCTGAACGGATTCATACTCGCGATCGCGTATATTCTTTTGCCATACGGGTTTGCGTATAGAGCCTAAATATCCGAGATCGCGTATATTGACAAAATATACGCGATAAAGTATATTCTTACTGGAGGTTGGATATGACCCAGGATATTGCCCGCACGGAAAAGCAGCTGGGAGCCATATTACGCCGGGCTCGCAAACAGGCCGGACTGACGCAGTCCGATCTGGGCAAGCGCATGCACCTGCGCCAGGGAACAGTTTCCCGCCTGGAGGGGGGCGCGCCTGCAATCCAGTTGCGCACCCTGATGGAAACCCTGGCGGCCCTTGATCTCGAGTTGGTCATCCGCCCGCGCAGCAAGGCGAGCGCTGCCGACATTGAAAGCGTCTTCTGATGGCCCGTCCGAGAACAAACGCTCCCTTGCATGTGTTCGTCAACGGACGGTTGGTCGGCACGCTTCGGCGGGAGTCAAGCGGAGCAATCGATTTCCGGTACGATCCGCAATGGCTGGCCTGGAAAGCCACTTTTCCGATTTCTCTATCGCTGCCCCTTCGGGAGGACCGCTACATCGGCGCGCCGGTCATCAACGTATTCGACAATCTGCTCCCCGATAGCGAACAGATCCGCAGACGCGTGGCCGAACGTGTTGGGGCGACTGGAATCGATGCCTATAGCATGCTGACCGCGCTCGGGCATGATTGCGTTGGCGCGCTCCAGTTTCTGCCTGAAGGGATTGATCCAGGTCCGGCCGGGAAGGTCGATGGGAAACCGATCAGTAACGCCGATATTGGCAAGATCATCCAGAACCTCGCCGCCGCTCCGCTGGGGGTTGGCGAGGATGAGGAATTCAGAATTTCGATTGCGGGCGCGCAGGAGAAAACCGCCTTACTTCGCCGCGATGGCAAATGGTACAAGCCGGTCGGCACTGCCGCGACCACGCACATTCTTAAGCCGCAAATTGGCCAGCTGCCAAACGGCATAGACCTGTGCAACAGCGTTGAGAACGAATATTTCTGCCTGAAACTGCTGTCCGGCCTCGGCGTGCCAACTGCCAACGCGGAGATCGGTGACTTCGGGGGACGCCGAACGCTCATCATCGAGCGATTTGATCGCCGCTGGACAGGCGACGGGCGCTTGCTGCGCCTTCCCCAAGAAGATGTTTGCCAGTCTCTGTCGGTCCCGCCCTCGAGGAAATACCACTCGGAAGGCGGCCCGGGGATGAAAGAGATTCTGGAGCTACTCAAGGGCAGCGACGCGCCGGCCGAGGATCTGGCGACATTCATGCGCGCAGCCATCGCGTTCTGGCTTGTTGGAGCAACGGACGGTCACGCCAAGAACTTCAGTGTGTTTCTAAGCCCCGGCGGGCGCTTCCGCCTCGCTCCCCTGTATGACGTGCTCGCCGCCCAACCGAGCCTGGATGCAAAGCAGATTCAACCCAAGGCGTTCAAGCTCGCGATGTCTGTCGGCAAAAGCCGTCACTATAGAATGAGCGAAATTCAGCCTCGCCACTTCATCCAGACGGCCGAAATTTCCGGTGTCGGAGCTACCGTCGTCCGTGCAATTTTCGAGTCTCTGGTAGAAAGTTTCGAGCCGGCTTTCGCCCGGGTTCTTGAAAAGCTTCCGAAGAACTTTCCGTCGGAACTGACGGAGTCGATACGGATCGCTGCTCTGCACCGGATCACCAAGATCAAGGAAGCCAGGTCCGATGCAGCATCTTGATTCCGGCTGAGACCAATAAAGGGTGCCGCCGGCAGCAAGGGATCCTTGAGGTTCGACGCATGCGTTTTTGGAAAACATAAACAACGCGCGCCTCATCTCACAGAGCCCCGATCTCAGTTCGAGATCAAAACGGCATTTCAGCTCCCACGAAATATTGGAAGGAACGCGATCTCGAAAGCACCCTCGGCGACGGGAGTCGTCCACATCGGAAAGGCGAACCCAACAGGATCAATTCGCCTTAGCCATCAATCTTGCACGCGATCACAGTCAACTCGATATTTCCGACGTCTATTTAAGGCTTCTACATCTAGTCCGGCGGAGGCCGACGGCCAAGAAGCGATCCAGCATGGCATTGACCTGGTCGGCAACCTCGATTGTGTTGAAATGTCCGGCGAGCATTGTCTTCGCTATTACCAGCTGTGGACAGATCTCCTGCAGACGATCCAGGTCGCGCGTCACGTTCACAAGCGGAACATCTGCGGAAATATAGGCCATGGGAATCCGGCAGGCTTCTGCTGCAGGGACGGGATCATAATTCAAGGTTGCGTTCCTTATCATCGAATAGGCCACATGCTGTGGCGTTTTTTCGCAAGACGGAAGCACATAGGTCTCGTAGATCATCTTTCGCCGGGTGGGATCGTCAAAATCGCAGCCCATCTCCCACGCGTTCGCCTTTGAGACCGCTAGATAGTCGGGTCCGCCAATGCCTTCCAGTAGCCTTGTAAGCTCGCGAGATTCGCGCAAGATCGGAGACGGCATGACGATTGTGTCGATCATGACCACGCCTGAGGCCAGGTCAGGATAGCGGCCGCACAGTTCGAGCGCGATCCGGCCTCCCATGCTGTGGCCGATCACAACCGGCTTGAGCAATTCCAGCTGAGCGCATTGCCAAGCGATATCGTCAGCAAATCCTGCGATGGTGTACTCCTGCTCGGGTGCATCGCTGGCGCCGTGGCCGCGAATATTGACGGCCACGACACGACGGCTTTGAGCAAAATGGGCGATCTGCGGCGTGAAGATGCCGTGGTCGCCGGTCCAGCCATTGATAAGGAGCAGCGGAGGGGTTTGCGGGGCTGCAGGTCCGACCTCAACATGTGCCAAACGTACGCCGTCGCGACACAACAAGACGGGCTGCAATGTGCCACAGGAAATCACGGTCTTTCCTCCTTAACTTGGTTGGCATTCAAGCGAGCTGGACGAGATGTCCGGCCGAACGAACGACGCCAGAAGACGAGGCAACAGGGTGAAGGCGAACGAATTGGGATGAATGCGCACGGCTTTATTTCTCGTGATCTGTGTCAGGGCTGGCGCCATCGCAGCTTTGAGCTATTTCGTCAGGGAGACAATGCATTCGACCGGGCACCCGCCCTCGAGATCGCCGGATCGGGACCGGGATGCAGTTCGTCACGAGCGGCTTCGTCGCCGTCGTCCGATCGCGGCAAGGATCTCCATCTCCTGGACAAGAGGCGATGTATCGATATCGGCTTTGATAACTTCGCCGAGCTTTCGGGCTGCGACCTTGAATTGCGATCCTTCGATCAGCTGCTTTGTCGCTGTCGCTATCTCCGGTTCGGATGCTGTCGGTGGCAATCGAAGCCCTACGCCCTTTGCTTCGACCCTTGCAGCGTTCGCCGATTGGTCTCGTCCCATTGGCAGAATGAGTTGCGGCAAAGCATTGATGATTGAACGGGTGACCGTCCCGTGGCCTCCCTGAGATATGACAAGAGAAACATCCTTCATAACGGTGTCGTGGGGCGCGCCGCAAACCAGATGGACGTTCTTCGGAGCATGAAAACCGGCTATGTCCAGATTCGGACCTGCGGTGAAAACAGCTTCGATATCCATGGCGCCGACGGCATTGATGACGCGTTGGAACAAGTCTCGCTGGCCCTGCGCTCCCGTGCTGCAGGCGATCAGCGCGCGGGGACGATCGAGTCCCGCGGACCAGGGAGCCTGCCACGACCTGGACCAGTCCGGCACATCGAGCAAGGGTCCGATATAGCGGAAGCTGCCCGGAAGAGCGTCTGCCTTGAAATCGAAGGCCTGGCTGATTGCCAACAGAACTCGATCAGCCTGGTCGAACAGGTCCATGGCGTCTGGAAGAACAGGCAGGCCGAAATCGACGCGGGCTCTATTGAGGACAGGAAGGGACGCGTTCATCGCCGCAGCGAGCGCAGCAGAGGCTGCCTCGACCTCGGCGCGCTCCTTTGGCGTTTTCGGTTGCCCCAGCCCGGAAGTCGCAGGCGGCATTCCGGGAAGAATCCGAATGCTGACGTGCGGCGAGAGAAACGCGAAAGGCACGCCAGATGCCTGCGCCCCGACCGCCGCGCCAAACAGGAGGTCGAGACCGAGGACCGCATCTGTTGACACGCGGGCAATCTCGTCGCGAATATCGGCCGCATAGGCAGAGCAAGGCTCAAACACGACCCTGCGCATGCGATCTCGCAAGTCCGAGACATCCGTTGGGTCCGCGGCCTCCCCCTTCGGGCCGCGGCGCCATGTCACGAATTCGAAATCACCGGCCTCGACTTCTGACCGCATGGCCGGATCGGCGATCACCCGGACATGATGACCGTGCCGGCGCAATCGTCGAGCCGCTGTAAGCAGCGGACTGAGATTTCCCAACGTGCCCCACGAGGCGAAGAGAAAATTGTAGGATGTCACAGCCACTCCTTTGCAGTCGCGCATTAGAAAATTCGCACTCTCGTCATGCGACGCTACTCGAATTCGCGCGTGCGCCCCTGGGACGCTGCATGCGAGCAGTCCGGCAGGCGGGAGACGGAAGCGTATTACCCGCATGACAGAAGCGCGCCGGGCTTCCAACGCGCTGGAGCGATGTGGCGCGATTCTTCGAAGAGAACGCGACCGACGCATCGAGATGGTGCCCTCACGCCTAGTGCGCCGAAGTACAGGATCTCTTGAAGAGAAGCGTGAAGCTCGTGACTTGTCGATGATTCATTGACGCCGCGTGTCGTTTCGTCATGGCCTCAAACCTACAAGCTCACGCCACGTGAGATGCAAGTTGTTTTTGGCAGTCTCGCAGACCTCATTTTAGTCTGCCGCCGGCGAAGTGCGCCTCCGCGCACTCCTGACTTTCGAGGAAGAGAAACGAGCTGCCTAATGCTACTTGTTCCGCCATCTGATCCGCCTGTCGCGACCCGCCGGGATCTACAACCTCGCCGCGCAAGGTCACAACCCGCAATCCGCTGCGTACGTCACATCCCGACAGAAGACATGCATGGCCGCCAGCATGCCCCTGGAACGTCGCCACCGAATTGTCAGATTTCCGACATTGCCGGCTTCAACCGACGTGGCTCTGATCTGACAGCACCGTAGTCCGCATCTGACGTGTTTTGACGCGACGCGATGGCCACGATCCTATTCGGATGTTCGCCCGGGAGGGACGTGGAGAGCCGCGAGTAGCGAACCGTCGTCGGCAAACAGGTCCCAGATCATGATCCCGGCAAGTTTACGCTCGCGCGCGTACTTCGCCTTGCGTGCGATGGAGAGCGGATCGTCGTAGCTGATCCATATGCGCCGTTTGGCGTCATAGAGCCACGGTACCTGGGCCTCCTCGCTCCAATACCGGCGAAAGCCCTGCTCTTGCGGTCGCCGGGCAACAAGCTCTCGATAATCGATGCCGTCGCTCCCTCCCCACTCCCCGCTCTCCGCCGCCCCCTTTTGAAAGAGCCCGCTGTGCTCCTGCGGAATGTCGGCAACAGCCCGGCCATAGAAGGCTACTCCGAGCGTGATCCTGCCCGGCGGCACACCGGCCCGGATCAAGGCATTCACACTTGCGTCGACATTCAGATCGGGATCCGGATCGCCTGCGCTGGCGAACAGCGGAGCATTGAAGCCGGCAAAGGCCGAGCCCGCGTGATAGTCATAGGCCATCAGATGGATCCGGTCGACCAGCCGGGCCAGAGCGGCCGCCTCTAGATTGACAATCTTGTCGGGCGCGGCCGAAACGGCAATGGTGAGCTCCAGCTCCCTGCGCCCCTGTGCGGAAAAGGCGGTGAGCTTGCGGCGGAGTTCGGCGATCAGGAGCGTGAAATTTGTACGGTCCTCGGGGCGTGCGAGATTTCCTGCGCGTCCTCCCGAGACGGGAAACTCCCAATCGACGTCCACACCATCGAACAGAGCAGGATACGGCCGAAAGAACGCCTCGATGACAGATTGCGCGAAGCGCGCGCGCGAGAGCGGCGTGGCAGCGGCGGCCGAGAAATATTTCGATCCGCTCCATCCGCCCAGTGAAATCAGGATCCGAAGCTCCGGACTATTCCGCTTCAATTCGGCGAGCTGTGCGAAATTGCCGCCGAACGGATTCGAGGGCGAGGCTCCGTCGCAGGCTCCTGCGTCGGCGCAGCGATCCGCAAGTTCGGCCAGTCCGTCCGCAGAAACGGTACCGAACGCATACATCAAATGGGTCAGCTCGCGAGCCGGGATCGTCTTGATGCTTGGACCGCCTGGCCGGGCCTTCCACGGGGCGACATAGCCGGCGACCACGGGGCTTCTGGCCGGCGCGGTTCGCCCCCGCTGCATCTGCGCGTATCCGCACAGGAGGGTAGACAATCCGGCAGCGGCGAACGTTCGGCGACTAACGGCCACGACGCACGACCTTAAGTTCTCTGTCGGACTGCCCCTTCGTACCAACCGACATCTCGATCACCTCTATGATATCGCCCCTCGCAACCGCGCACCTACTAACCTCGCACCGACCTGGTCCGCAGCGTTAGCCGATCAGCAAAGAGCTCAGGAGATGTCGTCCTTATCTTTGCCCTTGCGCCGGAGCAAGTCACGATAGCCACCCCGCATGAGACGCAGTCCCATCTGGACCAGACGAATGGTCCGGCTACGCAGATCGTGTGTCTTCCAGCCTCGACCCGGAATGCGGTTCATTCCAAACAGGCCTTGCGCGATCTCACGATAGCTGTTCCCTTCCAGCCATCCGTCCACGCCACGCAGAGCGAAGCTATGACGGTGCCGGCTCGCAATCGATTGAGCAAGAGGGGGCGGTCCGACCGGGCGCTGTTCGAGCGCTAGCCACAATCGATGAGCTGCGCGCAAACGGATGTCGAAGTTGCGATCTAGCGGCAGGTCGAGGGCAACCAACGAGCCGCTGGGTACGAGTTCTCTCAGCCAAAGACGATGCCTTACTCCGCCGAGTGGCACGATAGCATGCCATCCATCTGGAGCCTCACGAAGGTCGTGGCCCACCAGATTGCCGAAATCAAGTTCATAGGTTTTGGAATCTGTCGAGCAGGTCGCCTGGCGGACGGTTAGGACGGTCGACAGTGCCTCAGGTGCCCAGAAAACAGCTTGGTCGACGAACGCCTTCTGTGGATCAGCCGGGAAACGTCAGTCCCCACTTCCTTCGGAAGGCGTCCGTCGCGCTGGATTGTTTGCTGCTGACCAGAGTCCTGTAGTCTTTTTGATACTCGCGATCGCGGCGTAGCCACTCCCAGGCTATGTCAACCGCTTCGGCCGTCTTGATCTCATGGTACGAGTTCTCTGATCTCCAGTCCGCACCTAGCATCGCAACTTTTTCCCTGCACAATTAAATGCACACAAAGGAAACTGCAACCTTGTGACGATTTATGGTTGTGCTCTCGCTGTGATCCAGTGTTTGGCGCATTCGCGCGATGAAACGATCGACTTTTTCGATTGGAACGGACTCTGATCTGTTGCAGACGCTTTCATCTTCACTCTTCGGCGGCCCCCTGCGTAGCCGATCACGCCAGCCGGCGCGTCCTGCCCAGCGATCATACTGTTGCTACTGTTACGAGACTCTATGCTGGCGAATTGGGCTTCCCCTACCTGGCTTTGACGGCGACTTGACCCCTCGTTGCTATCCGAACGCCTGATCAACCGAAGATGGCGCGATAAAGATAAACCGAACCGTCGCGCAACCGCAGAGCCTCCAGACCGCGGAAAGGATTGCAAGATCAGCGTCGCTCGAGCGGGCATCTTGTGATCGTCTGGCTTAATCCGAGTTCTTTCCGCACGGCGGCGGCGAGACCCAGCAATTTGAGTTCAAGTCAAGCTACCAAGGCTCTTGATTGATCGAGATGACAGGGGCGTGTCACCTTCATTGACGAACGTCGGCAGGTCAGGCGCACAAGGAAGCGGCATGCAAGAACAAGCACCATCTGTCCTCGCCAAAGGCTCTGCTCAATCCGCGGATTGCTCATTTGCCGAATTGATGCGCGCCCAGGTCTGCTGCAGCAGCGAACTCTCATTCCTCATGGAAGCGCATGACGGCCTCTCCGCCGCGATCGCTGAGCGCGCAGGTTTCAAGGGCCTGTGGGCATCTGGTCTGTCGATAGCCTCCTCTCTCGGCTACCGCGACGCCAACGAGGCATCATGGAATCAGCTTGTCGACGTCGTCGAGCGGATTGTGGAGACCAGCCAACTTCCGGTTCTGGTCGACGGAGATGGCGGCTTCGGCAACTTCAATAACGCTCGCCTGGTGGCGCGCAAACTCCGTCAGCGTGGCGCTGCGGGTGTCGCGCTGGAAGACAGCTGTTTTCCGAAGACGAATTCATTTGTTGGTGATCGGCATCCCCTCGCCGACATCGATGAATTCTCGGGCCGCTTGCGCGCCGTAAAGGACACGGTCGCGGACGATCTCATCCTCGTGGCCCGCATCGAGGCATTAATCGCCGGGCAAGGAATGGACGACGCAATTTCGCGCGCACACGCTTACGCCGATGCCGGGGCCGATGCGATCCTGATTCATTCGCGCAGGACCGCAGCCGACGAAATCCTCGCGTTCATGCGCGCCTGGCAAAACAGGCTGCCGGTGGTGATTGTTCCAACGAAATACTATCGGACGCCGGTCTCCGCCTATCGCAAAGCCCGGATTTCTACAGTGATCTGGGCCAACCACTCCGTGCGAGCAGCAATAGCGGCAATGCGGCAGGTCTGCGGTCGCATCTTCGCTGAGGAAAGCCCTGTGAGCATTGAGCCCAATATCGCAACGCTCGACGAGCTCTTCGAACTGTTCAAGTACAACGAACTCGCCGAGGCGGAAGCGCGATATCTGCATTCTAGAGACACCCGGCAATAGCCTCATTCCCGCATTCGTGTACATGCTCCGGCCGCCATGCAACCATCTGCTCCACGACAGCATTCCGCTTCACTTTCCGGCGAGGTGCTTTTTAACAGTACTCGTGCTGGAAACAGCACCAAACGGCACGAAAGTTCTTACCAGGCTGACCACTGCACCGCTGCGATGCCCCGCGCCGATCCCCTCACCTGGCGGAACAACCTACTGAGATCTACGAGCGCACTGAACCGGCCGATAGGGACGATATTTCGTCCCTGTTGAATGCGGGGTCCTCTGAAAGATCTCCCTAGGCGTCACGCCGCACTCGCGAGTTCCTGCAGTATCTTAATCGACGGAGAGCGCTCATGGCCGGGTTTGCCAGCGTCCATTGTCGTCTCTAGCTCGGACGGCCCGGATATTGCGTGTCGAATTCGCGACGGCTTGGAACAAAGACGAGATATCCCCCGACAATGAAGCGGCTCAAATGGCTATCAATGCACCCAAGAAAGCCGTGATCCTCGCCGCCGGCGTCGGCTCTCGCCTTCGACCGCTGACGGATCTACGGCCGAAGCCCTTGGTCGAGGTCAACGGCATGCCGATCCTCCACAATGCTCTGCGCAACTTGGAAGCCGTTGGCGTCGAAGAGGTGACGCTCGTGGTCGGTTACCGCAAGGATGCTATTCAATACGCGTGCGGTCGCCGCTTCGGTACGCTTGGGATCAACTATGTGGATTCGCAGGCCTTCGACCGTACCGGCAGCGCCTATTCGCTCTGGCTCGCGCGCGACGCGCTGCTTTCCGGGGACTGCTTTCTCCTCGAGGGCGACGTCTTCTTCGAGGAGGATGCGCTACGTTATCTGCTGCTCAGCCAGGCGAGCAACGTGGCTGCAATCGCTCCCTTCGATGAATTGATGGAAGGGTCGGCAGTTCTGTTGTCGGATAGCGGCCTCATCTCGGAGTTCCGCATGAAGCAAAGCGGGGCGAACCTGGCCACGAATGGGCCAAGGCTTTTCAAGACAATGAACCTGTTACGATTTTCGGCACCGACTCTCCAGGCGACGATCGTTCCAGCGCTGGACGAGATCATCGGGTCCGGAGTGACCCAGGCCTACACAGAGGAGCTTCTTTCTTATCTTGTTGAACTGCGTGGCCTGCAGCTGGCAACGGCGCGATGCGATCACCTCAGGTGGTATGAAATCGACACTCCTGAAGATCTGCACATCGCAGAGCGCATTTTCAGAGGAGCGCAGCGCCAAAGCACGACTCGAAGACGGTGAAGTCCAATGCTCAAATATCTCTGGGATCCAGCGAATGCCATAACAACCGGGGGCCTTCTTTTTTCGTCCGCCAGTCTGTTTCTTGCTCTTTCAGGTCGTCTTGAGCTGTCGATAGCCGCAGCCCTTTGGGCCGTCCTATGCGATCACCTGGACGGGATCGTGGCAGCTCGCACAAGGCATCGCCATCCAGATGTTGCAAAGATGGGAAAGAGCCTCGACGGGTTCGCTGACATTATTTACGGAGCCGTTTTGCCCGCCGCAATTGTAATCCAGCTCAGCCGCTCCTCCATTCTTGCCTTGATAACTGCAACCGCCTTGCTCACAGCAGGGGCAATCAGGCTCAGCTACTTTGTGAACTTCGGCAAGTCAGCCGATGGGCGTTTCCTGGGGGTTCCGCTATCGTATGATGTTCCGATAATGGCAGCTGTTTTTGTTGTTCGACCGCTGTTTCCAAGTGACCTATTCGTAACTCTAACGCTCAGCATCTTTCTCGTACTTGCCGGACTGCATGTTTCATCTATCCGGGTGCCATCGCCGAGCCCGGCCATGTATGCCGCGATCACCGTCTTCGCCATAGTCGCTTCGACCGTCCTCGCATTGAGGCCTTTCGATTAGACCGGTCCGAGCACGAGGCATAGAGACGCAAGCTTCGCAGAACCAAGGAGCGCCTTAACTATGCGCATCGTCGCAGTTCACGAGACTCCGGCGGATAAAATGGCGAAGTTGCTGACCGCGCTCGCCGCACGATCGCCGATGGCACGGCGGTAGCCAGCTCGCTCACGGGGCGAATCAAGTCTCGGCAGCTTCTTATTCGTTATGGGCAAAGATGGATTCGACGGCACAATTTGCATATCTCAACGGCCAAATCGTTCGCTGGAACGATGCCAAGGTGCATGTATTCGCACCGGTGGCAAAGTATGGCATAGGTATTTTCGAAGGAATACGCGGCTATTGGAATGAAGAGGCGCAGCAAATGTACCTCTTTCGTCTCGCAGAGCACCTTGATCGGTTTGCGTTCTCGCAAAAGGCGATGCGGTTCGATCAGGGGCCATCGCGGGAAGAGTTGACAAAGGCCGTCGTTGGCTTGTGTCGCGCAAATGCGTTTCGTGCAACCGTGCATATCCGGATGATGGCTTTCATCGACGGACCTGGCGAGATAGGAGCAACGGGACCCATAGGAACCGCGATCACGGCGCTCCCACGGCAGTCCGCGCAGCAATCCATCAAAGGCGCTTCTGCTCAGATTAGCTCCTGGATGCGCATGCCCGACAATGTGATGCCCGCGCGCATCAAGTGCAACGCAAACTATCATAACGCTCGATTGGCAACCATGCAGGCCCAGCGGGACGGTTACGATGTCGCTTTCCTGCTCAATTCAAGAGGAAAGCTGGCCGAGGCCCCAGCGATGTGCATCTTCATCGTCCGCGAGGGTCAACTGGTTACGCCGAGCGGGACCAACGACATTTTGGAGTCGATTACGCGCCAGACCGTCATCGAATTGGCAGGCAGATACCTCGGGCTAAAGACGGCCGAGCGCGATGTCGATCGGACTGAACTGATTCTCGCCGAGGAAGTGTTCCACTGCGGCACCGGCGCTGAAATTGTGCCGGTGACGTCTGTAGACCGTATACCTGTGGGGAACGGTCGACCTGGAGCGGTAACGCAACAGCTGATCGAGATTTACCGGGCCGTTGTTAGCGGCAAAGATGGCGCGTATCCCTCATGGCGGACTCCGGTCTTTTGATCACGTATTCAGACGAGCCCTAAACGGCCCGGAAAGATCCCTTGAACGGCGGTCGATGTTTGGGCACGAGGGTATTGAGATTGCAAGCCTCTGAGAATTTGAACAAGCCCCGGAATGTCGAACTTTGACGTAGCGGGTTGGGAATGTGAGGGACGAGCGCCGATAGCGATCTCGGTCAACGCTTTGGAACAAGGTGACGATGTTGGGCACGCGTTATGTTTGTGCTCGTCGCAGCCGTCCAGACGAGACAGAGCTCTCCGCCGTCTCACATTTGTCAGAAGTTTCCAGCGGCACGCTTGCAGCGATGCGATCGACACTTCGGTCGATCTCAAGCCGCACTGTGACGAAGCGTTTTGTTTAGCCCAAATCGAGCTCTGATAAGTGACAGCGCCCTTGGGCGGTCGGCGTCTTGCGCGTACAGGCACGACGGATGGCGCCATATTAAACATCCACGGGCGTGAGCCAATTGAGCCAGAGATTTGTGCGCCCGTGGACAAGATCGAAGTAGGCTGCTTGTAATGCTCTCACCACAGGCCCGGCCTTCCCGTCGCCCACTGGGAGGCGGTCGATGCCGAGAATCGGCGTCACTTCCGCTCCCGTCCCCACCAGGAAGGCCTCATCGGCCGCATAAAGTTCGGAGCGGTTAACAACCCGCTGCTCCATCGGCAGGCCGAGGCTTTCGCGCGCGAGCTTGAGGATGGTATCGCGGGTGATACTTTCAAGCACGTCTTCGCAGAGCGGCGGCGTCACCACTACGCCATTGCGGACGATGAAAGGCGTTGACGTGGGGGCCTCGGCCAAATTGCCCTGCTCGTTTAGCAGCAGGGCCTGCTGGTAGCCGTCTGCAAGGGCCTGCATGTGAGCCAATCGCGAGTTGTGGTAGTTGGCGTTAGCCTTGATGCGGGCTGGCATGGCCCGGTCGGGAATCCGCACCCAAGAGCTCACCTGGGCCTGGACACCGTCGATCACCGCACTGGGTACCGGCCGAGCCAGCGCCGTGATAGCGGTGCCGATCGGCCCCGTCACTGTCATGTCTCCCTGACCGTCCAGGTAACTCATGATCCGGATGTGGGTGCTCTCGCGGTACCCGCAGGCCTTGAGCAGATCTGCGGTCTGCTTTGTCAGCTCCTCGGCCGTGAAGGGGGTGTCGAAGCGTACAGCCTTGTGACTGTAGGCCAGGCGCCGCAGGTGGTCCTCCATCCGGAACAGGAGGAGACGGCCCTGCTGCTCGCTCCAGTAGGCCCGCACCCCCTCAAAAACTCCGAGGCCGTATTTCGCAGCCGGGCTGAAGATATGCATTGTGGCCTCCGGCCAGGACACGATCCTTCCGTTCAGCGATGCGTATGGCGCAGGCAGGCTCATGTTCTCTCCTAAGGAATATTGATAGATCGGCCGAGGAAGCCGGCCTCGATCCGCGTTGCCGGTTTATTTGCCGCGGGCAGAAAAATCCTCGATGGGACGATCTCGCTCTTGAGCCACGCTTCCCGCGCGCTGGAGCGCCGCGACGTCGATGGCGCGAGCACGGCGTGGGGTATCGAAATCGAACTCGTGCTGGCTTGGCGCGTCCCATCCGAGGCGCCGGCGGCGGTTCACGCGCCTTTTGGGGCATGGCTCCCGAATTTCCGACCCCATTCGTCTTTGTGCTGCCGCCATGCCTGCCGTTCCCCTGTCTACTCCCAGATTATAGGGGCCTTCCAAAAGGTCTAGTGATATAGATCATTATCAGCTAGGCTGAATGTCCGAATTTCATCGAAACCCTGGAGTCCGCATGACTGTCGTCGCCGATCTCAGCCGCAACCTTCCGCCACCCGTTCCAGAAACCAATCAAGCGTTCCGGACGGTGCTGACCGACCTTCTCGTTGAGACGGACTTCACGGCCCTGACGCGCACCCATCGTTTCATGGGGACAGAAAGAGATCGCATCCAAGGCGGCCAATGGCTGGCTCGCCGCTTAGGCAAGGCGCCATCTGAGGAGCGGGTTGTGCTCACCAACGGCACGCTCAGCGCAATGAACATGATTTATCCCGCGATCATGCGCCCCGGCGAGAACCTGCTTACCGAGCCACTTACCTATCCCGCGGTCCCCGCCATCGCCCGGCAGTATGGATTCCGCACCGCATCCGTGGCCTGCGACGTGGACGGTATGATCCCCGCCGCACTTGACGAGGCCTGCCGCCGGCTGAGCCCCAAAGCCTTGTATTGCTTGGCCACCCTGCAGAATCCAACGACGGTCGTCATGCCGCTCTCCCGCCGGCAAGAGATCATCGAGATCGCTCGACGCTATCGCGTTGCGATCGTGGAGGACGACATCTACAGCGCTTTGCCTGCCGACGCGCCGCCGCCGATGAGTGCGCTCGCGCCGGACATCAGCTGGTATATCCTGGGACTCGGCAAGAGCTTCACCGTGGGCCTGCGGTTCGCCTATGTGGCAGCCCCTTCGGGCACTGAGGCCAAGCGGGCCTTTTGGCCTGGGGTACGCTCCACCTTCTGGATGGCGGCACCGATCACGGCTGCAGTGGTCTCACACTGGATGGAAAGCGGCATGGCTAGTCGGCTGCTCGAGGCAGTCCGCGCGGAGGCGGCCGGGCGCCACACCATGGCCATCTCTGCACTTGCTGGCCTCGACTTCGCCTCTCCGCCTGGCGCGATCCACGGGTGGCTGAAGCTGCCAAGGGGGCAGCGCGAGGCATTCCACGCTCAGATCAAGGCCCGCGGCGTGCTCGCCGGCGACGCGGGCCCTTTTGTCACTGACGGCGGTCCGGTGCCCGACGCTGCGCGGGTCTGCTTCGGGTCTCCGGAAACGCGTGATGAGCTTGCCGTCGGTCTTAAGGCAATCGCCGAGACCACACTCGAGCTTGGCTCGCACCCAAGCCTTATGGGCGAACGCAAATGATCGAGCGAATCGTGCCAATCGAGGGGCGTTGCCTGGTAAATTCGGCGTTATCTGGGAGGACCACATCAGCACATGGTGAAACGGACGGTGGAAGGAATCAGCATGTGGCGGCGGATCGTGGATTCCATAGTCGACGACATCAACCGCGGCGCCCTGGCGCCGGGAGGGCGGCTGCCTTCAGCGCCGGCGATCGCAACCAGATTTGGCGTCAATCGCCTGACCGTGCTGCGCGCTCTGTCGCACCTCGAAAACGAGGGCGTCGTCAGCATGGAGCAGGGCCGCGGGACATTCGTTTCCCACGCCCCAATCAACTATCACTTCGAGAACAGGAAGTACTTCGAGGAAAACATTCTTGAGAACCGAAAGAAGCCATCCCGCAAGCTGATTTCGATCGAGCAAGCCGACGCCTCGGCTGCGGTGTGCGCTGCACTTGGGCTCCGTGATCGTGAGCGTGTGGTCGTAGTGACAACCTTGAGTGAGGCTGATGGTGTGCCGATCAGCTATGGACCAAGCTACTTCCCCGAGAGGTTGCTCCCCAACATCGGTCGGGCTTTCGAAAAGGCGGCGCGGGGCGCCGATGCCGTCTTGTCCACGTCGGCGGTGCTGAAGAAGCTTGGCGTGACCGACTACCACCGCAAATCTGTTCGCATGCGATCGCGACCGCCGACGACCATTGAGGTCGAGCGGCTGAAGATCCCAACGACGGAGCACGTGCTGCAGACCGACGTCATAAATGTCGACGCCGAAGAGCGTCTGATTTCTTTCGGTCAGACCGCCTATGCCGCCAGCCGGGTGGAATTCGTGTTCGGTAGCTGACGGCTGAGCCGGCAGGGCCGTTCCGCCCGGATTTCGTCTCGCACAGATCAAGCCGGCTGATCCGGCGCCTCCACGACGACCAGAGGCCCGAAACTCAAATCCTGATGGTCCAAAGTTTGCTCACAAGCCGACTCTCGTTTGTTCTGAGAAAACGCAGTGGCTTTGCGGGAAAATTACCCGCAGGTGCCTCCCCCGGACGAAATTTCCCTCTCGCCAGAGTGCTTCCTTTCTTTATGGACGATTCGTTTAGACTGTTGGTGAGGTCAAATAGGACTACTCCCAGCGCGCTGGCATCGTCGGCGGCGGCGAACAAAACTTCAGTCGTTGCTGCTGCTACTGCTACTGCTGCTGGCCCTGCCGAAGATCGGCACATGAATGCCGGCATCACCATGGTGCCGATATTGCCATCATAAGATGCGCGGTTCACTGGGTAGCAGGCTCGGAAGCGCGACTTCGGGTATACCAATCCAATACCGGTCACGGTCCCCTGGGACCGGGCTCTTCCGGATCCACCTGATCGGGAAGGACAGGCTCTTCGCCGAACGGACGGTTGATGATGCCGAGCGCTTCGGTAGCGGCATACACGCGGTTGCGCGAGTAACCGGTACGTTCTTCCAGAATTCCTGCCTCGTCCAGTTGAGCGATCGCTTGGTGGACCTGCGGAGGACTGATGTCCAGAAGTTCGCCGAGCCTTTTGGCCGTCACGACCGGATAGTTGTGAAGCTCCTCGAGCGCGCGCGCGGCCGCGGATCCCTTGCGGAATTTGCGGCGCCTCCTCCACAAATCGGATAATTCGGACAACGCCTCACGCGTCCGAATGAGTTCTTCGACCGTGCCGGTTACGGCGTCAGCCATGAAGGTGATGATCGGCTGCCAATCCAACCGCTGTTGGGCATCCTTGAGCGAAGCATAGTATGTATCCTTTTTGCTCTCGATATAGGGAGAGAGGTACAACGGGACGTGCTTCTCGGCCGCCATCATCAGTGGAAGGAGGAGACGGCCGACGCGGCCGTTGCCGTCGCGGAAGGGATGCACCGCCTCGAAATGAGTGTGCGCAATCGCCATGCGCGTGATGAATCCTTGAGTCATCTGCTGCATTCCCTCGTTCCGCAGAAAGTCAACGGTTTGAGCGAGGCAGTCGTGAACCTCCGTAGGAGGCGGAGGGTTCAAGGTCGAATATGCAATGTCCTTGTTTCCGCCAATCCACACTACGCGCGTGCGGAGGTCGCCGGGAACGTCCTTGTAGTCCGGATCGTCCTTCATCACGGCTCGGTGGAGATCCTTGATCAGATCCATCGTGAAGACGCCGTACCCGTCCTTCGCCGCAAGCGGAATGAATCCATCGAGCGCCACGGCGTAGTTTCTCACCTGACGCGCTTCGTCCCTGGCGCCATCGTCGCCCGTCTCCTCAACGAAGAGAAGTTCGTCGAGAGTGCTCTGCGTACCCTCGATCCAAGAGGAACTGACCGCCTCGCGTCTGGTCAGCACGCGGCTGACGATGTAGAGGTCCTTCATCTGGGCGGCGATGGCATCGACCTTGCCGAATGCCGCTTGAGCGGCCTCCAAGGCTTTTGTGGCCCCAGGGGCGAAGATACCGCCCTCCGGAGGTGCCGGCGGCACGATTCCGTAGTGGGAATCGTACGGCGGCGGCAGCCGCTTTAGGGTCTCCCGGATCGTATGGCTGAGATCGCTGCGCTTCATAAAAACCCAACCTGACGGACAATTTCCTATCTATAATTAGGGTTTCCGCAAAAAGCCATAACATGACGCGATCTCAGGGTTGCCAAGATAGGCTTTCGAATTCGGCCCAAAATTCGCTCGACTCCCATGTTCTCTATATGTTCCTGTTGGCGACAGGCCGAATAGACCCGCGAGCTGGGCGCATGCCACCCTAAGCAGATGGACAAATTGGACAAGTTGGCCACGGAGACCGCGATCCGGGGACGCGTGCCCGCATCCGCCGCCGATTGGCCCCGCCGACAAGATACCTCCCGAATAGCAGGACGCCAGGCCGGCCGTCGACCCGATCCAAAAGCGCCGCGTCTATTCGAAGGCAAGCGGCCTTCTCCTCGCCAAGATGCGGTAGCGGCACCAAAATGAGCCGTGGTTTCAGGGGAAAACGGCCGCGCGACGAAGCCTTCATGTGGATAGCAGACGCGCGCTGTCTCGCAACCGCAGCCAGATGATGTTCAATCCGCATCCTATTAATCGACAGGCGTAAATCATGAGTTTCAAAGCGGCCCCGACTGGCGCCACGCACGAGCCCACCTTGCATTGCCCCAACTGCAATCATGAGATCCGCCTGACTGAATCTCTCGCAGCCCCCCTTCTCGCAGAGACCCGTCAGCGCTTTCAGGCGCAACTGGCCGCCAAGGATGCGGAGGTCACCAGGAAGATCGACCTCTTGCGCGCCGAGCGCGAGCAGCTGGCCAAAGACCGTGAGCAGATCGAGGACCAGGTCGCCAAGCGCCTGGCGGCGGCGCGGGGCCAACTGGTGGCAACGGAGTCCAAGAAGGCACGTGAGGCCGCGGCGGCCGAACTGCAGGCCAAGGATGCCGAAGCCAGGGAACTTCGGGCGATGTTGGAGGCCAACAATGCCAAGCTCGCCGAGGCCCAGCGGGTGCAGGCCGAACTGTTGCGAAAGGAGCGTGCGCTGGAGACCGAGAAGCGTGAACTCGACCTGACGATCGAGAAACGCGTGCAGGCCTCCGTCGGCGAGATCCAGATCAAGGCGAGGCAAGAGGCGGACGAGGCCGCGCGTTTGCGCGTGGCAGAGAAGGATCAGACGATCGAGTCGATGACGCGTACAATCGAGGAGCTGAAGCGCAAGGCAGAGCAAGGCTCCCAGCAGGCCCAGGGCGAGGTTCTTGAGCTCGAGCTCGAAGAATTGCTTCGCGGGCGTTTTCCGACCGACGTGATCGAGCCGATCGGCAAAGGTGAACTCGGCGCCGACGTCATGCAGCAGGTGAACGGCACAATCGGTCAGCCCGCCGGCATCATCCTTTGGGAATCCAAGCGGACCAAGGCATGGAGCGATGGCTGGCTTGCGAAGCTACGCGACGACCAGCGCCGTTGTGGCGCAGACGTAGCGCTCATCATCTCGCAGGCGCTGCCGAAGCACGTAGAGCAGTTCGATCTAATCGACGGGGTATGGGTTGCCCACCCCCGCTGCGCTGTTGCTGTGGCAGTTGCGCTCCGCCAGGGACTTATCGACGTCACAAACTCCCGCCTGGTGCAGCAGGGCCAGCAAACCAAGATGGAGCAGGTCTACCACTATTTGACCGGGATAAAATTCCGCCAACGCGTCGACGCCGTCGTCGAGAAGTTCACCGACATGCGCGAGGACCTCGATAAGGAACGCAAGTTCATCAGTCGGCAGTGGGCAAAGCGCGAGACGCAGATCCTGTCCGTCATTGAATCAACGGTCGGCATGGTGGGCGACCTTCAGGCGATCGCCGGCAAGGCTATGCCGGAAATACCGAGCCTTGAGACGCCGTTGCTGGAGGTTCAGGCTGACCGCGCTGTCGGATGATTAGGCGAGCCTGCAATATTGGTCTGCGGGCCAAATCGCGATCATTGCGTTCTAAGCTCAGTTTTGTAGCCTACCTGCTCTGATGGATTTTTCTCATACCAATCATCTTCAACCCAAACATCGTCAGCCGCTTGGTTCTCCAACCCACCGCAGAATGCGTGAGATCGGAGGTAAAGAACTCACGGCCGCCAGGAATCCTTGTCATGTCGGATAATTGGTGCGCGCCCACAAACTGAGGACCAGCATTCTTAAAGCAGAGCGGCGTGATGGATCACCGTGGCTCGACGTTTGACAATGCGGGTGCGGCAGCAACCTTCCGGAGCTTTTTTGAAGGTTGTTGCACCTACGTAAAAATAGAGAAAAATAGGCAAATTAGTTCAAGTGATCACCGCACATGGTGCTCAAAAAGGGCCACTCTGAAGGAGTGGCCCAGGTCAGAGAGGGAAATGTACCGCAAGAGGCTCCGGGGTCAGGCCGCAGCCTGGTTGATCGGCGCGCCGGGCTTTACGACAGAATTCCCTTTCTCCTATTGTCTGACGGGACTTCACCAATTGCGCTGAACGCGTAGAAGCCCGACCAGCGCGCTCTGGTTCTTGAGCTCATACACAGTAGCTGGCTTGCCGACACCTGCGACTGCCGGCGCCCTAATTGTGCCAGAGTACTTCTGATCGAGAAAAGTGGCGTCGAGCTCAGCCGAGAACGTCAGGTTCGTGACAGGCGACCAGCGCGTGATTGTACCGACGCCTGCGATGTTGAAATCGGGATTGCAGACACCGGTCAGGCCAAGTGCAGCCATGCCAGAGCTGCCGCAGATCTGCGCCTTGGCTGCGTCTGTGTAGCGGACAGCGGCCCACCCGCCGTAAAAGCCAGTGTTCCAGTACGGATTCCAGTTGTGGGTATAACCTCCGTTGAAGCCATACGTCGTGGTCAGCTGAAGAGCTGTACCCGTTGCTGCCGTCGTTCCGGAGTAGATGGCATCCGCGATGCCTGCGAGGCCCATGCTCTGATACGCGTCAGCTCTCGCAGAATTGCCGTACATCGCCCACGAGGCTGGAATGTTTTCATTGATACCAAAGTTGATTGCGCCTTTGGCATAGGCAGCTTGCAAGTTGATGGTATCACCGACGCCGGTCGGAATATTCTTGATCGACAAGGCCAGCTGACCAGCCCATCCCCACTTATCGGAGGCGTGTCCAGACGTTTCGTCGGCACCGTAGTAGGCAGCGTGATTATTGTGTGCTGCGACCGAAGCCTGGAAGAGACCCCAGGCCTGGTCAAGACGCGTCATGCCGACGACATCTGGCGCCCGGGTGCCAGCGAAACTCGGCGAGCCATAAACGCCTGTCACAACGCCCGCAGCCGATGCATAACTCGTGTTCCAGATGTTCCTCTGATAGTAGGCAGTCGGGTCCTGCATCGAAACCGTCGCCATCAAGCCCTGACCAAAGTCGGCGGTATAGGTAAACTGGTTGACGCCTGTATTATTTCCGCCGCTGCCCGCAAGGCCGTCGAAGTTGCCGGCTGGATATTGCACCCAAGGCGAGCTGTACTGCGAGACTGCCTTTCCTATGGTGAATCCAGCAAATTGAATGAACGCGAAATAGACGCCGACCGAACCATAGCCAACATTGCCAACGGCCGCATTGGCCGGCGCCGCAGTACCGCCGAGGGACTGGTAGACCGTAGAGCCGTTTCCAGCACCAGTGTAGCTGCCCGATGCCCAGTTGAGAGTCGTTTCGAAGAAGGTGCGGACCAAGCCGTAGTCAGTCGCTGTGCGCGTATCGATGGTGAAGTCGATGCGGGCACGACCGGTATAAGTACCGCTCAGCCGATTATTGGCACCGGCGGGACCCGAGACAGGTGTCATCACAAAGCTCGAGCTGTTCAGCACCGTGTCGGCGCGGGTGAAGCTACCGAGTTTGATGCAGGTATCAGAGCCGGGCACGTAGTAGAATCCGGAACCGTATAGCGAGCATGCCTTCACATACTGGATCTCTTTGGCCTTTACGGGAATATCGGCAGCCTGTGCCGCACTCAACGCAATTAGGCCAGCCGTTGAACCGAGTACAGCCCGTTCGATCGTTCGATGTAAGGCTGAGCGCGCATCGGAAAATGTCATTGTCCCTGTCCTTTGTTAGACCCCGTCGGACCCACGGGTAGCACTGCAAAATAATCGTTTGACGGCCACTCATCGAATAGTGCGATCGTTACGGTCGTGTTTGATGATGGATGACGCATGAAAGTCGACCTCATCCGACCGGGCGCCTCTATTTAAGAAATTGGCCGCGTTACGAATGGTCGCGGGTGGAACGCGACACAAGCAACGTCAGAAATCCGTTACAATCCAATTCAGAGCGAAGCACGCCTAGCCAGCTGACGTGCCGCATTGCTGCGCCAATGCATCGCGATGCTCGAAGTTACAAGGCGCGCAAACGCAAGCGCTGTCTGTCACCGGCTTCCAATACGCCCCTGGCATGCCGGCTACCAGCACCGCAGGATTCCAGTAAGCGGTTGCATGGACCGACGAACGCGCAAATGCCTCAAATTGCGGCAACCAAGTGTGGTCTGACATTTGGGCTCAGTCGCGTCCCCAGCGAAATCAAACAACGAAAGGCAACAATTCGCGCGCCGTCAACTACCAACGCTGGCATTTGATCGAAGTGACAAGACCGTGTCACCCAAGGGGCGGTCAACATTGCGCCCTCTCCCTTTTATGGAACAGACCATCAGCTGGCACGCGCTGTATCCAGATAACGTCCCGGCTTCTCATCCTCGCGGCAGCTGTGCTGCTGGCCCCCAGGCATCAACCATGCAGGGCTTCGATGACAAATTCGTTCGACTGCACCTCACATCGCAAACGACGTCGCCCTCGTGACGCTTGGCGGCGGAAGTTCAAAGAGAGCGAGGAATTGTTGTTTTCCGGAGGCGGCCGCTTTGCCATCGCCGCTCTCTTCACAAGATTTGGACAGGAATTCGGGGGCGCGAGCAACGTCCCGACGATGGCGTGTCGGCCATCGGAGAATTCATGAAAGCAGCCACAACGTTTCAGTTTGGCGAACATTGCCATGGCAACAACCTTTCCCAATTTTGAAACGCCATGGTCGGAGTTCGCCGGCGAGGGAAGGAATTATGATCTTTATCGGCCAGGCTATCCCGGCGAGGTCGCAAAGGTCATCGTGGATCACACTCTTCACCGTCGCCTGGACAGCGATATTGTGGATGTGGGAAGTGGCACAGGAATTTTTACAAGGGTACTTGCCGCAGCGGCCCAAGGTCGGCGCTCCATTATCGGCATCGAGCCGAACGCCGACATGATTCAAGTTGCTATTCAATCAACGCCTCGCGAACTGAACGTCAAATTCCGCAATTCACCAGCCGAGCGGTTACCTTTTCCGGACGGATGAGTCTCGGCCGTCGCGACGGCGACAGCGGCCCATCGCTTTGACAGGCACGCGTTCTACAATGAAGTTGCGCGCATATTGCGTCCGGGCGGGCTCTTGGCGCTTGTCCACAATCGGCATCGGTACTCGGACAGTCCCGCACTTTCAGAATATCACGATTTCGTTGAACAGTGCATTCCGGAGTACCGCAGGGGTACTTTCACCACAGCAGCTGGGACGTACTCAACGATTGATTTCTACAGCGAGCTCGACACCGATCTCAGATTCCAGGACGTGACGGTACGGCAATGGGAATGGGATTTTGATACGCCCCTTCCACATTTCCTCGCACTGAGTTTCTCTTCCAGCCTCATTCAACGATCGGCTGTGATGGTCGGTCAACAAGCCGTCACCAAAAAGCTGACCGAACTATTTGAGCACTACGCGCAGGACGGTCTGCTGCGTCAACCGCACGTTACCGAGGTGACTTTTGCGACAAGGCGGTAACCCGGTTGTTCGGCTGAGCAATAGCTCGGGATTGGCAATGTCGACGCTGTTTGGCGCTCTCGAGCTGAGATACGGACCCCCTTCGTCGGATAGGCCGGTATTCAGCGACCATTTTGTCCGCCCAACGCTAGCCAGCCTTTCTCCAGCCTCTTGACGAAGCAGAAGTCGGAACACGGCGATCCTGCCCGGCGCTTGACCGCAGTGCGCTCGAACGCATTGCCTAGCAGATGCGCCAGGGCGACGCTTAGGTGATGCGGCCGCCCTCGCGTTGATGAGCGAAGCCGTCGAGGTCGGGCTCAGAGCCTGCTTTCTGATTTGAGCCGTTCCTGCCGGCTCTGGTGGTGAGCGGCGATTGCATCCTTCCGCCTGCGACTTTCGGCAACCATCGCCTCATAGAATGCAACAGCATCCGGATCAAAGTCGCGGCTCGGACGTGGCTCGGCGACAAAATTCCGATGCTTGTCGGTTCCACGAACCAGGGTCGCACTATCTTTAAACCCACTGGTCTGGCTGACATGCGCGGCCACAT
This sequence comes from Bradyrhizobium pachyrhizi, assembly GCF_001189245.1. Lineage (GTDB taxonomy): Bacteria > Pseudomonadota > Alphaproteobacteria > Rhizobiales > Xanthobacteraceae > Bradyrhizobium > Bradyrhizobium pachyrhizi. Next base: position 85,326 of record NZ_LFIQ01000059.1, read on the forward strand.
ATCTAATGGTAATCCCTAGACGGCGCGTGTCGGAGAAGTTCGGCTTTGAACCGTGAATGAGCATCGTGTGATGAAGGGATATTTGGCCGGGCCGAAGCTCGAGATCGACGGCGTCAGCTTCGTCGACCTTGACCTCGACATCCTGCCCACGACTGAGCAGATTGTTTTTGTCGTCGGTGTCTCTGTGCGGCAATTGCCCCTGGTGATGGCTGCCCGGAATGACGCGCATGCACCCGTTGTTGCGATTACTCGGCGTTAGTGCGATCCAAGCCGTCACAACGCTTGGCTCCGAAAGCCCCCAATACGTCCCATCCTGATGCCAGCTTACAAAGCTCGGATCGCGTGGCTTCTTATCAAAGTGACCGGTTGCCATGCCATGATGTCCAGCCCAAGAACGTCTTCGACCGCATCCAGAATATTCGAGTTCCTCATAAGATCATTGAGCCACATCATCAAAAGATGGGGCTTTATCTTTGATCGCGCCCGTAGATTTGGCTCCCGACTTTCGAGGTCTTCCATGCGTGCCAAGAACTCACTGGCCTCCTCAGCCGAAAGAGCGTCAACCGGACACACGAACCCTTGGGAACGATATTGTTCAACCTGCGCTTCACTCAATATTTTAGGCATTTTTCTCTCCTGGGTAGGTCGCTTCACGTCGATTGACGTGAGAAGGAATGAGGCGGTCAGCAGAACTGGTGCGCCGATGTAGGTTTGCTTCAAACTCTGTAAGTCGCGACGAACGACGCGGCGTATGCCTCCCGTTAAAGATGCTTGGACTCGCTGCGAAGATGTCCGTTATGTTGAAGAGGACGGCGGATGATCGAAAAGCCCAGAAGTCCTGGGTCTATCTTGCGGGCAAGTAAGCGAGCTTAGGTGTTGAGCAATTTGCGGGTCTGCTCGGCCATCGAGGCGAGCGCCGCCTTTGGTTGCGTCCGATGCACAAGCACCTGTCTCATCAGCTCAGTCATCATGTCGGTGATCTTGACCGCGTTGTCGCTCGAGAACGAGACCTGATCTGTGGTGATTGCCAATTGATCAAGGATCCCCCTGTGATAGGGATTGATAGCGAGGTACTGGTTCCGGAATGCCGGATCCTTAAGCGCCATCAGGTTGACGGGCAGATAGCCAGTCTGCCGGGCAAGGATCATCTGGCCGTCCAGCCCGGCAGCGAAGCGCAAGAATGCCCACAGCGCCTTCTGCCGCTCCCAGTCCTTGGTAAACATCATGAAGCCATGGGCAGCGCCGACCAGCCGGCCCCCGGCGGCGGGAACTGGCAGCTGGCCGACCTTCAGCTCGAACCGCCCGTTGGCTGCCTTGGCGACAGATGTGATACCGCTTGCCGAACGAATGAGGATGCCGCAGGTGCCGGCGTTGAACGCTTGGCGCGCCTGTTCGCGCGTCATATTGACAGTGCTCGCCTCTCCGAAGCGCCACACGGCCTCCAACGCTCTTAAGCCTTCAGCTGTATCAAAGGCGATTTCGCTCAAATCGGACTTCAACATTCGTCCGCCAAACGTGGCGATGAGATTCTGAAACATCCAGGCGTTGGAGGCGTCGTATTCGACGAAGCCACCACTAATTGTTCGGTCGAGGGCTGCGACCTTCATGCCGAGCGCGATGATGTCCTCCCAGGTCGAAGGCGGGATGGGCGAGGCGTACCCAACCCGGTTCAGGAGGTCCATGTTGTAGTAAACGACGGGAACCGTCGTGCCGAATGGCATGGCGCGGACGCCTCCACCGGCAGATACGGCCTCCATGAGCGCGCTTGACAGGCCGAGCTCGGCGAAGGCCGCGCTTCCGCCAGCAACGGAATCAAGAGGCTGGGCGTAGCCGCGCCGCGCGAGCAATGGCGCGTAGGTCAGTGACTGCCATGTGCCGTCAGGAAGATCGCTGATCAAACCGTCCCGCAGCGTGGTCTGGAGCAAGGGATCCCAGTTTTCGCCTTTGGCTACGAACTCTATAACGATCTCGGGATTGGCAGAGGTAAACCGGCTGCCGAGTTCACCGAGCATTTTCTGATAGGTGCCGATTGGGGTGCTGATCTTCAATGTCAGCTTAGAGGTGGCGGCGCGCGACGAGCGCAAAACCCCGATGCCGATTGCGGTCGTGCCGGCAACAAGAATATCTCTGCGTGTCAAAGCCATAAGGATCTCCCAGCGCTACTTCACCGCTCCTCCGGTCATCCCTTCAACAAACCATTTCTGTGCGGCAAGGAAGGCGATGACGAGGGGCAACACGACGAGCGTAGAGGCGGCCATGAGGGGCCCATAGTCGTTGCCAGCCTCTTCGTTCTTGAACGCCATGATGCCGAGCGGGGGCGGCATCAGGGACTGGTCGCGCACCGCAATGAGCGGCCAGAACAGATCGTTCCAATGGCTGACAACCGAGAAGATGGAGAAGGCGATGACGGCCGGCAGCGCCATCGGCAGCATGATCCTCCAGACGATGGCGAGCTCAGAAAGTCCGTCGAGCCGCGCGGCATGCACGACGTCATCTGGAATGGTCTTGAAGAACTGCCGAAACAGAAAGATACCAAAGGGCGAGACAATATAAGGAAAGATCAGCGCCGCGTAGGTATTGAGGATGCCGAGCTGATGACCCAGAGCAAAGAGCGGTAGCGCTAGCACTTGGTGCGGTAGCAGCAGTCCCACCAACACCAGGCCGAAGAGAAGGCCGCGTCCAGGAAAGCGAAGTTTCGCCAGCGCATAGGCACAAGGCGCGCAAACGAGGATTTGCGACAGCAGAATCATTGCACAGACGAGGACACCATTGCCCATATAGCGCAGCAGTGATGTCTCGCTCAGCGCTTTGGTATAGTTCTCGCCAGCATATAATTGAGCGGGCCAGAGGGAGAAGGACGCCCGAAAGATCTCCCCCGGCGGCTTGATCGACAGCGAGACCATCCACACGAAGGGCAAGAGAATGAGCGTTCCGGTCATGAGCAGCACCGCGTGTCGAACGAGGGCTGCTGACAGCGACAAGCGGTTCGAGGAAATAGCGCCGTTCATTGGTAGTGCACCTTAGTGTCCATGAAGCGGACCTGAACGAGGGTAAGCGTCACCACGATGGCGAGAAATACGACCGCGACGGCAGCGCCATATCCCGTGCGCAGATACTCGAAGCTCTCGCGGTAGAGCGTGTAGAGCAGAACTTCGGAGGCGTGGCTCGGCCCGCCTTGAGTTAGCACCTTTACTGTGTCAAAGGCCTCGAATGCCCGTAACGCCACGACGATGACAACGAACATCGTGACCGGTCCAAGCATCGGCAGGGTGACAGTGCGCAACCGATCAATCCAAAGGTCGGCGCCGTCGACATCGGCGGCATTGTATAGCTCCTGCGGGATGCGCTTCAGGCCCGCGAGAAACAACACCATTGCGTAACCGAGATTCTGCCAGATGCCGATCACGGCGAGGATTGGAAGAGCCATATTCTCATCACGCAGCCAGTTGGCGGTCGGCAATCCGATCGCGGCAAGCGCCTGGTTGACGAGACCAATTGTTGGATGCAGCAGCGCTTCCCAGGCGATCGCCATCGCGGTGAGCGTCGCCATGAAGGGCAAGAAATGGACGGCGCGATAGAAGCCGCGGCAGGACCGTCCGCTTTCGATGACGAGCGCGATCAGAAGACCGAGGATGACGGTTCCGGGCACGACGATCAAGGCGTAGACGACGGTATTGACGAGCGAGGCCCTGAAACCCGCGTCCGCGAAGACCTCGCGGAAGTTCGAAAGGCCGACAAAAGAAAGAGAGTTCGCCCCAAACCGCCAGTCGGTCAACGCGATGACGAAGACGGCAGCAACCGGCAGGAAGAACAGGACAAGCAGAAAGAATACTGCGGGCCCAGCCAGCGCCAAGGCCGCCAGCGCTTCCGCAAGGGCGCGCCTGCGAGCCAGCGGAATGGCTTGCAACGGCACTTCGATCGGCATGGATCGCTTGTCCGAAGCCTCGGATAGAGCAAGAGGTCCACTCATCCCACGACCTCCCGCAACGGGGTGACGCAACCCTTAGGAGAATCCCCTTCCCGCCGTAACCGTCGCCCGTCCCGCGTGAACAGAAGAATGCGGTCCGCTCTCGCGCCAACATGCAAGGTCTGGCCGGGCACAATATGGGGCGCCCGCTCGGCAAGCAGCCTTGCGATCAACGGCTGGTCGATGCCGGCCAGGTCAAGATGAACGAAGAGATCTGACCCCATATGCTCGATCATTCGCACCGAACCCGTCAACGTCCCCTGCCCGCCGCGGTCAGCGAGATAAAACGCCTCCGGACGAATGCCGAGCGAGAGCGGCGTACCTGTGAGTGCATCGGCTTCGATCGTGAGCGTTGAGCCGGCCACGTCGATGAGGCCGCGTTCGCGCACCACGCCGTCGAACATGTTGATCTTGGGTGAACCGATGAATTCGGCGACCCGCCGATAGTCGGGATCTGCATAGATATCTTGCGGCGGAGCAATCTGCGGCAACTCGCCGTCGAGCATTACCGCTACCCGGTCCGACAGGGTCATAGCTTCGGCCTGGTCATGCGTGACATAGACGAAGGTGACCCCGAGCCGCTGGTGCAGTTCCTTGATCTCGGCGCGCATCTGCACGCGCAGTTTGGCGTCGAGGTTCGATAGCGGCTCGTCCATCAGGAAGACAGCCGGATGGCGCACCATCGCCCGACCGACCGCGACACGCTGGCGCTGGCCACCCGAGAGCTGCCCCGGTTTGCGCGACAACAGATGACCTATGCCGAGGGACTTGGCGGTACGGGAGACTTCGACATCGATGTCCGCAGTGATCTGCGCGAGTCTTGGCAGCAGACGACCGAGAACAGGAAGCCTCTGTAAGGCTGAGAGCCGGCGCATTCGCAACGGCAAGGCCATGTTCGACGCAACGTTCATGTGGGGATAGAGCGCATAGGACTGGAACACCATCGCGATATCCCGCCGCTTTGGCCGCAGTCCGTCCACAACAAGATCGCCGATCCGGACCGAGCCGGCGTCCTGCACCTCAAGTCCCGCGAGGATTCGTAGCAGCGTTGATTTCCCACAGCCCGACGGCCCCAGCAGCGTCAGGAACTCACCGTCGGCTATCGACAGTGAAACGCTGCGCAGGACAGGAGTCTGGCCGTAGTCCTTCCTAATGCTTTCGATCGAAACCGATGCCACGGCGTATGTCCTCACTGGCATGAAACTCTTCGCGCAAGCGCGACGAGGAGATCGTCTATCCCCTTCAAACGTAGGCTGAGCTTCAAGACCCATCGTGCTACAGCTGGATGACACCGATCGAATAATTCGATGCAAAGCCAAGCTATTTGCGATGGCGCGAGGGTCTCCAGAGCTCCAAGCGAACGCTCAAGACTTGGCGGCCCGCTTAGAGATCGCTCGGGAAACAGAACCTGCCGCGCGCTCCACCGAGCCTCAGCGCCGATCGCGTGTGGGACCAGCGCAGTTTGGCCACCGAACCCGACGCGCCGCGTCTCGCCGGTTCCCCCTGCTCGTTTTCTCCTGGCTGGAGGATTCCACGTGCCGCGCCGCTTCAATAGAGACCGACCAGCCTTGCACGTCTTCTGCCGGATGACGCGCGCCTGCGGCCGTCGCCCTGGCGGCACCATGCGAGGCATCGCAACTTGCGATCATTTCGTTCAACAAACGCGATCGTCAGTTTGTTGGCCGCTTCGGGAGCGAGTAGAAGCCGTCGAGAATTCGTGTCGAAATCCGCAGGTGCTCCATTTTGTCTCTCATTGCAGAACGGCTCAGACTTGTCCGCCCCTCTGAAACCAAGGCCATGACGGCGCGCGCGGCCGAGCTGCGCGACCGGGGTTTCGATGTGATCACGCTCAGTCAGGGTGAGCCGGATTTCGAGACGCCGACCGCGATCCGCGACGCGGCGATCCAGGCAATCCACGACGGAAAGACGAAATACACCCCGGTTGCCGGCATCAAGCCGCTGCGCGAGGCGATCCAGAAGAGCCTGGACCGCGATCACGAGCTCGCTTACGGGATCGACCAGATCACGGTTGGTTGTGGTGCCAAGCAGGTCATTTTCAACGCTCTCTTCGCCAGCCTCGATGCAGGCGACGAGGTGGTGATCCCGACGCCGTGCTGGGTCTCCTATCCCGATATGGTGGCGCTCGCCGGCGGCAAGCCGGTCCTGGTCGACTGCGATCAATGCCATGGATTCAAGCTGCGTCCTGAGGCATTGGAAGCGGCGATCACGCCTCGCACGAAGTGGCTGATGCTGAACTCGCCCTCCAATCCGACCGGAGCGGTTTACAGCCGAAGCGAGCTGCTGGCGCTCGCCGCCGTGCTGCGCCGCCATGCCCATGTCCACGTGCTGTCTGACGATATCTATGAAAAACTCACCTACAACGTCGACTTCGCCACAATGGCAGCCATAGCACCGGACCTCTACGACCGCACATTGACGGTCAACGGTGTATCCAAGGCCGACGCAATGACCGGCTGGCGCGTCGGTTATGGCGCAGGGCCTCTGCCACTGATCAAGGCCATGAACCTGATCCAAGGCCAGACCTCTTCACACACCAGCTCGATCTCGCAATATGCCGCGATCGAGGCGCTGTCCGGCGGGCGGAAGCATATCGATGAATTTGCAGGCGCCTTCCTGCAGCGTCGCGATCTTGTGGTCGCCAAGCTCAACCAGGCCAAGGGACTTTCGTGCCGAGTGCCGGACGGCGCCTTCTACGTTTTCCCTTCCTGCGCAGGCGTTATCGGCAAGCGCACACCGGATCGCAAGCTGATCGAAACCGACACCGATTTCGCGATGTATTTGCTCGATGCGTTCGCCGTGGCCGTCGTACCCGGCAGCGGCTTCATGGCTTCGCCGTACATCCGTATTTCCTACGCTTCGTCGCTCGCGGACCTCACCCGCGCCTGCGACCGCATCATCGCTGCCTGCGCCACCCTGTCCTGAAGGATCTCCCGTGTTTCCTGCCAAGCGCCTGCGCACCTGCATGGCCGAGACTGGCCTCGTCCACGTCATGGCCGCGCATAGCCCGCTTTCTGCAGTTCTCGCAGAAGAAGCCGGATTTGATGGCCTATGGGCCTCCGGATTCGAGCTGTCGGCACTTTACGGCCTGCCGGACATGAGCCTGATCTCGATGACGCAGCATCTCGACATGCTGCGGGCGATCGCGGGACGCACGAGATTGCCAATTGTCGCCGACATCGATACGGGCTACGGCAATGCGATCAACGTGATCCATGCGATCGGCGAGTACGAACGCGCCGGCGCTAGCGCCGTTGTCATCGAGGACAAGACTTTTCCGAAGGTGACGAGCCTTGTTGCCGATGGACGTCAGGAATTGTTGCGGATTGAAGAGTTCCAAGGGAAAACCGAGGCCGCCGTTACGGCAAGACGGGACCCGGACTTTCTCATCATTGCCCGCACTGAAGCCTTAATTGCAGGACTCGGCGAAGCTGAAGCTCTGCGTAGAGCGCAAGCCTATGTAGAGGCTGGCGCCGACATGATCCTGATCCATTCGAAAAAGAAAGATACTTCTGAGATCGAAAGCTTTTCGCGCGCCTGGACCGGATCGGTGCCGCTGGTCATTGTGCCGAATGCCTACCCGGATCTCGATGCGAAGCGCGTCAAAGCGCTCGGCAATATCCGCATGATGATCTACGGCAACTACGGCATCCGAGCTGCGGCAACTTGCATGCAGGAGACATTCCGCCGGATTATCGTCGACGGCGGAGTCCAGAACGTCCATAAGGACATTCTGCCAGTGGACGAGATTTTCAGACTTCAGAAGATACACGAGGTTAGGGCGGCTGAAGCTCGCTTCCTTCGCTGAACGCTTCGCGGCGCGCCATGCGGGGCGCAAGCTGAGCGCCCGAAGCATACCCTCATTTGGATTTTCGGCATTGCCCCTTGCGCCAAGGAAGAAGGATGGAAGACCTGACACACACCGCCGGATTGCCTCACCTGGCAAGAGGACTCAGGTCGCGGCGCCGTGGTGAAAGGAGAATCGAGATAACGAACGATCGTACGGGCGATAAAGAGCCGAAGCGCAACAAACTCCGGCCAGAATTCCCAATTCCGACTCGAGTCCGCAACTACTCACGCGCGACACCTCTGTGCGCTCGGCATGTCGTCGGCGATCTTTTGTCAATGGGGACCACCAAAGATGTACAAGCTCGCACTCTATCACTGCAAGTGCATTTCACCATAATGACCTCAGATTGCCTGACACTCAGACCAGCCTAGGGAGCAAGAATATTGGCCGATTATTTTGAGATCGATTTTCTGGACGTTGAAGCGAAAAGCAGCGGCGACGCGATTTGCGTCCGCTATGAGTTGAACGGTCAGACTTTCATTCATGTCGTTGATGGCGGCTATCAATCAACTGGAGAGAAAGTCGTCAACTTCATAAACAAGTACTATGGCAATCCGAAACGAATCGACCACGTCGTCGCAACACACAACGACGGCGATCACGCCGGAGGTTTGCAGCGGGTTCTGGAAGATTTTGAAGTCGGCGCGCTTTGGATGTTGCGACCATGGACCTATGCGGCGGAACTTCTCCCCCGGTTCAAGCGCTATAAAACAGTCGAAGGACTGGAGAAAGCGCTAAGGGAAGCGTACTCAAATCTAGCGGCCCTCAAAGATATTGCTCTTCGCAGGAAGATTAAAATCTGCGAGCCCTTTCAGGGAGCTATGGTTGGCGCTTTTCAGGTCATGGCCCCGACACGCTCACGCTATCTAGACCTCGTTGTTTCGTCAGAGAAGACGCCGGAGGAAAAGGGTCTCCTCGAAACCGCGCGCGACGCTGTTGTGCGTGTAATGAAAGAAGCCGCTGCGCTTGTTAAGGCGGCTTGGGGCGACGAATATTTTCCCGCAGGTGAGACAAGCAACGAAAACGAGATGAGCGTTGTCCAATATGCTTACCTAAACAAGAGCAAAATCTTACTGACCGCAGATACCGGGCGCGGCGGCCTTCAGGAGGTCATCGATTACGCGCCCTTGGCGGACTGGTATTGCCTGGCATCAATCGGTTTCAAGTTCCGCACCATGGCGGTCGCCACAACGTTACGACCGAATTGCTAGACAAGATCCTGGGTGAAAGGAAAGCGGTGCAGGACGGCAAAACGACCTTCAGCGCAATTATTAGCTCGGCCAAGGCCGATGAGGACCATCCCCGCAAATCCGTTGTCCGAGCTATGCATCATCGTGGAGCCCACGTCATCTCAACCGAGGGCTCGAACAAACGAACTTCGGTGAACGCACCAGACCGGGACGATTATAGCCCTGCCGAGTGCCTGCCATATCCAGAGGAACAGGAAGACTGAGATTGGTAACGATCACAGATCTGTTCGACAATTATGCCCGGCAGGCCAGGTTATTTCCCGGCCTGCTGATGGTTTTCCCGCCATTGATGACTGTCTTAGCTTGGTTCCCGCAGCTCCTTCTTTCCAATGTTGGAACGGCTCTTCTTACGATCGCGGTATCTTGCGGGCTACTTTACGCACTAGGATCGTGGGCACGCACCCGTGGCAAGAACATCGAGGTGGGCCTACTTAAACAGTGGGATGGATGGCCGACGACCCTCAAGCTTCGACATGCGGGTCCTTTAGATCCTCTAACATTGATGCGATATCATGACTTTCTGAGGCGGAGCGTTCCCCATTGGCAGGCACCTACGCCTGACGACGAAAAGGCAAATCCGGCGAAGGCTGATGGTGCCTATGACTCTGCGGTGATCTGGCTAAAGGAAAGGACCCGCAAGGGCTTTCCACTCATAGATAAGGAAAATGCCCAATACGGATTCCGGCGTAATCTTCTCGGTATGCGCCCGATTGGTATTATCGGTCTGCGGCCTCGCTGCCGGCGCTTCCATTCTTGCGATCTATGCGCAGACGACTCAATTCACGACAGCCGCAATCTGGGCTGCCTCCTCAGCGCAAAGACCTGAAGTCTGGGCCGCGACCAGCATAGATTTCGTGGCGCTCATGGCGTGGCTTGGTGTGGTCAACGAACAATGGGTGCGGCAGGCGGCCGACCAATATGCGGATGCATTACTTGCAGCTTGTGACCAACTCACCGCAAGGAGCCAGGCCGCGTCCCACAATCACGCCGTCTCCTGTCCTTAGGGAAGCAGCGACCTCATGCGTTGGCTTGTCCCGTGCTCGCCTCGAACTATTCAGCGAGGAACGGACTGCTCTTGTATCTAAACCGCTCCATGGCTTCTCAAACGGGCTCCAGTCTGGCCTTCGAGACCAACTTGTTGCGCCAAAGTCTGCAATAAATGGCGGGTCTCGATCCGCAGGGCCTGCTCGGGCCCCCGCCTTGTTGCCGATGGACGTCAGGAATTGTTGCGGATTGAGGAATTCCAAGGGAAGATCGAGGCGGCCGTTGTGAAACGGGACCCGGACTTTCTCATGATTGCCGGCACCGAAGCCGTGATAGCAGGACTCGACGAACCAGAAGCACTGCGTCGGCGCGCAAGCCTATGTAGAGGCTAGCGCGGACATGATACTGATCCATTCGAAAAAACGGATCTTTGCGAGGTCGCAAGCTTTGCACGTGCTTGGACGGAATCGACGCCGCTGGTCATCGTGCCGACGCCTACCTGGATTTTAACGCCGAGCGGCTCAAGGCGCTGCGCAACGTCCAAATGAATGAAATACGGTAACTACCGCATCCGGGCTTTTGCCACTGCCGTACAGGAGACCCTCCGCCGGATCGTAGCAGACGGCGGGGTCCAATACGTGGGCAAGGACACTCTACCGCTCGAGGAAATCTTCAAACTTCAAAGGATGGATGAGGTCAAGGTAGCCGGAGCTTGCTTCCCCCGCTGACCTCTTCGCAACGAACAAGACGTTGAAACTATACCTATAGCGCTCGACACCCGCTCAGACGCCATCCTCACGCCGTTAGGAAAGTCTGAGCAGCGGCCTATCACTCTAGCAAGTCGCGCACGTCCGACGCGAGGACGGTGATCGCACCGCGCGAATTAGTACCTAGAAAAATTGCGCGCCAAACCGTACGAAACGCACCAAAATTGCGGATTTTGCGCGCGAAACCCGCTTGATAAGCGGCAATCCTGACGTACGCATCGAATAATGTGATACAGCATCCATGCTTGGCAACGGCCTGCCGCGGCAAGTAGCCAACAGTCCAAGAGCTACCGGAGCAGAAGATGGCTGCCGAATACGATGAGGTGCCCCTCAACGCGGTCCGTGCATTTGTGACCATTGCGAGAGAAGGAAGCGTAACGCGTGCGGCCAACGCATTGGGAATAACCCAGAGCTCGGTCAGCCGCTATTTGGCTGTGTTGCAGGAGTATCTCGGCACAGATCTCGTGGAACGGCGAGGCCGACGAAGTGAATTGACTCAATTTGGACGGCTGTTCGCGAATACCGTTTCCGAACCCCTTGATACAGTGTGTTTCACCGCCAAGAGAATGCGACGCCGGAACCGATCGGACGCCAACCGGATTGTGGTGCGCACGTCGCTTTCGACTTTCGCTTATTCCTTCCTCATTCCTAATCTCCAGGCGTTCTCGGCGGAGATGGACGGCGTGATCGTGGACGTGATCAGTTCATTGTCTCCGCCGACATCTTCCGACAATTTCGACATCTTGATTACCCGAGATCTTTCCGTCATTGAACCGGCCGACGATTGGGAAATCTACAATGAGACCCTCGTATGCGTCGGCTCTCCAGGTCACGTCGCGGGGAAAACGCTGTCGATTGCGCGTTCAATGCCACTTCTGAACATCACATCGCGGCCTGACATAATGCCCACATGGCTGAGGGCGATGAACCTGACCGCAAGAGATATAAAGTCGGGGGCACGATACGATCACAATTACCTTGCCCTGCCGGCCGTCATGACCGGAAAATGCCTCCTGGTTGCGCCTGAAATCATTGTCGGTGATCTCGTGCGCGCGGGAGCACTGCACGTGATACCAGGATCCCGCGCGCCAAGCGGTATGCAATATCGGGCCTATGCGGTCGATCGCAGTGACAATCCCGAAATCGCTCGCGCCTTCTGCCGCTGGGTCGCTCGGCTCTGTAAAAAGGCAGCAATTGCGGAAGCCGCCTAACATCCCATCAGGCGATACCACAAATCATATGAATAGGCACGGACACCGCAGCTCAACGTGGCCGAAGCTGATCGTTCGAGGGCGAATGGTTCCATCCAGCCGGCCTCTTTACTTTACATTGCTCGATAGCCCTTCCGCGGTCGCGAAATCGAGCCGAAGTAATGCCCAAAGGAAACCGCGCGCAATGATGCCTCACGAGCTTACCTGCGAGGCGGCATTGTCGGGGCCGCGGCTGCAACGAACCGATCAGCCAAGAGCTTAGGACTTATCGTACTTGCCTTTGCGCTTGTGACGGAGCAATGCGCGATAACCGCCACGGATGAGACGCAGCCCCTTCTTGACCAGGCGAATGATCCGGCTGCGAACATCGCTTGTTTTCCATCCTCGATCGGGAATGCGATGCGCGCCGAACAGGCCTGCCGCGATTTCGCGATAGCTGTTTCCTTGCAGCCATCCATCTGCGGCACGCAGTGCAAGGATAAGCCGATGCTTGGTCTGGATCGGCAGAGCACGTGGGGAAGGGCCGAGGGGGCGCTGTTCGAGCGCTCGCCAAAAGCGCTGTGCCGCCTGCGAACGAATGTCGAAATCGCGGTCGAGCGGGAGATCGACGACAATCACTGAGCGTCTCGATGGCAGTTCTCTCAGCCAGAGGCGGTGCTTCGCGCCTCCGAGCGGCACGATGGCATGCCATCCATCTGGCGCCCGACGAAGCTCGCTGCCCGTTAGTTTGCCGAGATCCAACTTGTACCGTCTGGACGACCTCAAACCGATAGCTGGGTGGACGGGCAACACGGTCGACAACGCTTCGGGCGCCCAGAAAATGGCCTGTTTGTCGAACGCCGTTCGCGGATCTGGGGCGAAACGAAAGCCCCCACTTCCTTCGGAAGCGGTCCGTCGTCGCGTCGGATCGTTCGCTGCTGGTCAGGACCTGATAATCTCTTTCATACTCGAGGTCGCGACGCAGACATTCCCAGGCAATGTCCTCCGTTTCTACCGTCTTGGCGTCAGGATACGCTTGCTTTGATCTCCAGTCAGCGGCTGCCATCGTACTTTTCTTCCCCGCACGTTCATGCAAGGAATTGCAGCCCCACGATTGTGACGATTTCTGGTTGTGCCAATGCAATTGTTCAATATTGATCTGATCCGTCGATGGAACGATCAATTTTTGCGATCAGAGCTCGATCGAAATCACGTCCGCTTCAAGTGCGTCGCCTATTCACTCTTCGGCCAACCGCGTCGCAGGAGATGACGATAGCCGTGACGCGCCATCCATTTGGCGCGAGCCAAGTGAGTGTCGAAAGCACGACGCGCGCGATCCTGCTCAAGGACCGGATCAACACCGAGCACAATGCGCGCGACTTCGCGCCAATCTGCATTATCCGCCTGTGCATCGAGAAGGCGCAGATAGGTAACGACGTGCTGCTCATCATATGGCGTAAGCTCAGGCGCGCTGGGCGCCACATCTGCGATCTTAGGATCGGCCGACACTGCCTGGAACTCCTAGCAAACTGAAAAACTCTAAAGAAATCTGAGCGACGGTAGCTCGCTTCACGGCATCTTGGTACCGGATTGATTGCCGCAGCCTACAAAATGTTTCCCCGCAGAAACATCAATTGGAGGCGGCCATCGGATATCTGGGGCCTCGTTCCGTCGCTTGTCTCGATTTCGCTCGTTCCGAACTGCGCCGGTGTCGATTTGACCGCGTCCATAATCGCTTGGAGCGCGATGAGCAGATTTGCGTCCTGCAAGCCCTTGCTCGCTCGTTGCCCAAGTAGAAATCGACGTGTGTGGTTTGGCTGACGCACCTGTTGCCTCAATGATGGCTGCTCGGTTCGGTCGGTTGGCGAGAACATTGTTCTCGATTTCGGACTCCACGTGAGAAAGTTTGCTGTTTGGTCGCGCCGCCCTGAAGAAAGCCGCGGAAATTCCGGTTAGCCATGCATTTTGCGGCCGCCAAATGGATGACGAACGGTTCGCGAGCGCGCACTGGCCGAGATCTGGATCGATATGCAGCACGTTTCGATCAACCTCTTTCCAGTCGGCGTCGGCGGCTTCCGGATCGAGAAGTCGCCGGCAGGTCACCAGATGCGACGCGCCACGGCGCAACGGCACTGAACTATCGAACCAGGATCAGCGACGGTTCAGTGGTGGGGTCCGGACGATTCTTATGCGCGCGCAGCAGAGCGACGCAGTTCCGGTTCACAACGAGCGTGAGACGTCATTTTGTCAAGTATATCGAGGTGCAGTATATCGAGCAAGCGGCATCCTTTCCCGCATGGACTTGCGGGAGATATTCGCCACCAACTTGCGCCGTCTGCGCAATGCGAAAGGATGGTCCCAAGACGAGCTTGCCTTCGAGGCCAAGATAAGCCGGGGCTATTTAAGCCTGCTCGAAAAGGGCGAGCACTACGTCAGTATCAAAATCATAGGTCAACTTGCCGAGAAGCTCGAGGTTGAGCCTGCTGAGTTCCTCAAACGGCCCGCAAAGAGCGGCCGCTAGGTAGGCACAGCCCAATACACGTCTTACCCTAATCCATTTTCTGGTCTCTTCCGTAACCTTTGAAAGCTGCTCTAAGAGATTTCCAGCGGTCCCCGCGATGGTTCTGATCGAACGTGCTCGGGTCACTACGGTCAACCGCCAATGGAGAGCTTGACGCCTATGGTCAGTGTTGTCGAGGTCGCGCGCCGACATGATATTCACTCTATCCTGCGAGCCGCCGTTCATATGGTCACAACGGGATCCCTCAGGTTCCTGCTTTCCTGGCCCGAACTGCTCTGCTTGGAGACCCCGAACCGGTGAATTTGGCCATGGCATTCCGATGCTAGCCCGCATCCAAACTGGCCGAAACTTCAGCACGACGAGGATTGGTGAGGAGCTCAGGAAGCGTCGTACTTCTCGTTGCCCTTGCGACGGAGCAATACGCGATAGCCGCCCCGGATGAGACGCAGCCCCCTTCCGGATCAGGCGGATGATCCGGCTGCGTAGATTCGGTCCGATGGCGCGATGTTCGAACGCCAATCAAAATCTGCGTGCTGCCTGCACACGAATGTCGAAATAGCGCTCGAGAGGCAGGTCCACGGCAACCAATGAGCCGCCGGGGGGAAGATCTTTTAGCCAAAGGCGATGCTTCGCTCCTCCGAGCGGCACGATGGCATGCCATCCGTCTTGCGTCGCATGACGAAGCTCGCTGCCCGCCAGCTTGCTGAAATTCAAGTCGTACCCTTTGGACGCCATCGAACAGACGGCGGCGTGGACGGGCAACACGGTCGACAGCGCCCTCAGGCGCCCAGAAAATGGCTTGCTTGTCGAACGTCTTTTGCGGATCAGCTGGAAAACGTCAGCCCCCACTTCCGTCGGAAGTGATCCGACGTCGCGCTGGATTGTTCGCTGCGGACCAAGGCCCCAAAATCTTGTGGATACTCGCGATCCCGGCGTAGCCACTCCCAAGCTATGTCCGCTGCTTCAGCTTTCCTGATCTCATAGTATGTGCTCTCTGATCTCCAGTCGGCACTTGGCATCGTACTTTTTCCTGCATGTTCTTGATGCACACACAGCATTTGGTTACAGTCCATATCGTTCGGAGAGATCAGCAGCAGCCTCGCCATCCAATTAGCGTCTGCTTCCTTTGCGCCTCACGGAAGAGATGGCCGCGTGCGCTTTGGCGGACAAAGTCGTGCGTGCTCGCTCATCGATGATTGCCTTCGCGGCCCAGCCGGCTGGTGTGAACTTAGTTCTCAATTTCGAAATCTAAGTGGCCAATTTTTCCTATTTGGTCGCGGCGCCGCGAAGCAAGTCGCGTTAATCTCGGGAGGCCATCCATTTTACCCCGCATTACGAACGGTTCACGAGCTGACGCGCGATCAGGATCGATGTAGAGCACGATCCGAGCAACCTCTTTCCCTTGGCTTCCGCGCCAGGACCGCCAATACGTCACCAGATGCCGCTCGCCATAGGCGCTGAACTAGCCAGAGCAGGATCAGCGACGATCAAGTGGTGGGGTCCGGATAACCTTACGCATGCGCACCAGATTGGAGCAGTTTCCGTTCACAACGTGCATGAGATGGCATTTTGTCAAGTATATCGAGGTGTCGTATATTGAGCAAGCGGCATCCTTTCCCGCATGGACTTGCGGGAAATATTCGCCACCAATTTGCGCCGCCTGCGCAATGCGAGGAGATGGTCGCAAGACGAGCTTGCCTTCAAGGCCAAGATAAGCCGGGGCTATTTGAGCCAGCTTGAAAAGGGCGCGTACTACGTCAGCATAAAGATAATAGGTCGTCTTGCCGACAAGCTCGAGGTTGAGCCTGACGAGTTCCTGAAGCGGCCCTCTAAGAGAGGCCACTAGGCAGGCATAGCCCCAATGCACGTCTTACACCCAATTTTTTCAGGTCTCTTCCATCGAGGGACGACCGAAGTCCGTATAGAGCTTGCCGAACTCCCCAGAAAGGTCGCCCATCGCCGCATTCGCCAAGTCTCGGATCACCCGTAGCGGGTGGTCAACGCGAACTCGAGCCTCCAGGTCCACATAACTGAAAAGCGAGCGGGACCGTTCGTCACTCCCCCGCATCGCGCCCCCCGGTTAAATCCTGGTCCTAAAGAATCACGATACGAAACGCTCCGCTACTTCTTCGACAGCCTGTTAGGAGAAGCTTGGCACCAGATACGCTACTTGGTCGGCCACCAGTTCGCGCGCTTGCGAGGAGTGTTGTAGGCGTCCTAGCTTGTCCTCAAACCCATCGCATTCCATGCTTGACGGACGAATGATCTGTATGTCACGTGCAGAACACGCGTTCCACTTTCGTCCAAAAAGTAGAACGATCTAAGCCGCTTTCTCCGGCAGCATTGTCCCCTTTCCATCGCGCTAAGGAGAAGCAAGCTAAGGATCAAAATCCCGAGCAAACGACCAAATGATCATCGACAGCGAGCCCCTACTGATGGCGCGCGAGCATGCCAGCCTGGAGCGCGGCCCTCATCGGTGAGATCATGCAGAGCAGGCGCCACGATCTGCAGGCGCGGCGAGACGTAGCCCACCGAGAACGCCCCAATGCCAAGCTCCGCTGCGACAGGCAGCTTTTGCCGCCAGCCACCGCCACTAACGTACGCTCGCGCGGTTATTGGAAAAGAAGAGGCGCGGTCCAGCTCACGCTGGCCGCCGGCCAGCCTGCGTTTTTGGATAACAAGCGGCCGCCTTTACGGCAACTACGTTCCGATTCCACGTATCCGTAGGCAGCTCTAGTCTAGTAGACATTCGCGTTCTGCTGTTTGGTGGCCTTGACGCGCGTTACGCTGCGCCGACCGTCGACGCTGACGGGCACATCACCATCGATCGTGGCGCGACGAACGATGCGAGGCTGATCGCCATAATCATAGATCGCATAATGTTGCGTGGCTCGGTTATCCCAAATTGCTACATCGCCCCCCTTCCAGTTCCAGCGCACAGTGTTTTCGGGCGCGGCGATATAAGACTGCAACATGGCAAACACCTGCTGGCCCGCATATTTTGGGATACCAACAAAGCGCTGCACGATGTCGCTGAGCAACAGGGTGCGCTCACCGGTCTCGGGGTGTATGCGCACGACGGGGTGCTCGGTCTCAAAGATCGTTCTGGTAAGGACGTCGTTAAACTCCTTTCTATCGACTTCCCTGGCGCGAGGCACTAGGCCTTCGAAGTCGTAAGCGTTGGTGTGAACGGCCCAGAGCTCGTCAGCAAGCCGTTGCAGCGGCGGCGGCAGGTCGAGATAAGCGGTCGCGGCGTTCGACCAGACCGTGTCGCCGCCGAATGGCGGGATCACAACGCCTCGGAGCACACAAATCTTGGGATAAGCATGAAGGAAGGTCAAATCAGCGTGCCACATATCGGCCCGGCTCCCGCCGCGGGTGGCGTCAAGCTCGAGGATCGACACACCCCGTATCGGATGCGGCGATAGCTTTCCTAAACGACGAGCAAAGTGCTCCTGCTTGGCATCATCGAGATGACCCTGGTCCCGGAAGAAGATGACCTTGTGCTCAAGCAGTAATCCTTTTATCGCAACGATCGTTTGATCCGGCAGATCGCCGGACAGCCTGATATTTCTGATTTCAGCGCCGATACGCACTGCGCATTTGACGACGTCTGCGCGCGGAATGATGTTATCGATCAAAGCCATTTCACTCATGATGGCATTCTCCAAGTTTGCGGTTTCTTTGACAGAGGCAGGTAACAGCGCCAACTTTCATGGATATGCCTCGTCTTATCGAATGATGCCCAGCAAGTACCATGCCAGCTGCGAAAATCCGGCACTCTCGTCTCGCGGTGTGTGCCTTATAGTAGCCAGGGTTCTACCCAGTGAGTGGTCCATGAGACCAACTTTTGGTATCTGATTTCGATGAATTATTGCCGGCGAAGCCGAGATTTCATCGGGCACCACTCGATGATGCTGAATGCAAGTTTCGCCTGACGCGAGCTGCCAAAGCACCGACGCCCTAAGTCTACACAGCACCGCGCTGACGATCGCCGTGATTCCAGATGTAACCTCGCTTGATTGGAGCGGGCCCAACGAGATCTGGCGAATTGATACATGTGAGAAGGTTGTCTTGATCTCGTGGATGAGACTACCCAATAACATCGCTGCCTTTCGGAATGGACGGCTCGCTTCGTTATGAAAGGCAGGGTAAGCGCCTAAGTGAGATCGCTTAAGGAATGGCAATCTTAACTCTACTAAGCGGAGCTGCAGTGAGTAGCTTATGCGGTCAGGTGTCACGAGCCAGCCTGATTGCTAGCAGCTGGAAACGTACAACCAGGAGCGCCGCGTAGACGGCTTTCCCAATCGATAAGCCAATCCAGATACCAATGGCGCCAAGACCAATCTTCAAGCTGAGCACGTAGCTGAGGGAGAATCCGATCAGCCAGTAAGCGATGCCGGCAAACAGAAGTGGCACCCGCGTGTCCTTCAGTCCGCCCAGGCTACCCGCCGCAATGCTCTGCGCGGCATCAGTGATGAAGAAGCCCGCTCCGACCAAAAGAAGCTTTGCAGCAAGTCCGATTGTCGCGTCGGCATTGACCGCCGATTTGCCTAGGAACAACTCGGCTATCTCAAATCGCGTCGCTATCACCGCAAGCGTCAGCATTGCAGTGATCACGACACCGAACAGGATCGCGACCAGACCTGCCCGCTGGATGCCGGGACCGTCGTTGCGGCCGACCGCATGGCCAACGCGAGCGGCTGCCGCTATGCTGATGCCGAAAGGGATCATAAACAAGATAGTGGAGACCTGAACCGCGATCTGATGGGCAGCGAGTACGTTGGTGCTCATCAAGCCCGCTAGGAGCGTGGCGGCCGACAGTAGCCCGTACCCCATCAAAGAGGCTATTGAGATCGGCATCCCAATCACGATCAGCTGCCGCATCAACTCCCAATCGAAGCGCCAGAGATGTGCAAGCACATGGTAGTCACGGAAACGGCGATGCATTGCGGCGAAACATAAACCGGCCAAGAGCGTCGCACAGTTCACCAGGGTAGTCGCAAGGCCAGCCCCGAACAGCTCCAGTCGCGGCAGCCCGAACTTCCCATAGACCAAGAGATAAACCAGCAGTGCGTTGACAGGGATAGCCGCGAGCGTGATCCACAAAGCCGGCTGCGGCCGATTGACCGCGCACATGAAACTGCGAATGGCCAGAAACGACAACGCCGGAGCCACGCCCCAGGCTAGTCCAAACAGATACTGCTGGGCGAGCCGCGCCGCGTCGGGCGCCTGGCCAAAAGCGAGCAGGGTTTGCTCTCCGTGCAGCACAAACGCGATGATCGGCAACGATAGCATCAGCGCCGCCCACAATCCCATGCGCAACGCGCGCCGTGCCAAGGCGAGATTATTCGCCGTAAAGGCCTGTGCCGCCAATGGTACAATCGCCCCGAGCAGTCCCAAGCTGAAGGTAAAGCTAACGAGATAGAGCCTGCTGGCCAGCGCTGCCGCTGCGAGCGCTTCAGCACCGATGCGTCCGATGAAGACAAGATCAGTTGTCATCATCGCGGTCTGACCAGCCTGCGTCAGCAATATTGGCAACGCCAGTTTCGCGGTTTCGCTTAGGTCGACAGCGAAGCGATGACCAGCCGCCGATCTCGTCAGTTCCTGCCGTGAAGCCGCTGCCCGGCTTGGCTTGGCTTGTTTCACTAAGAGTATCCTTTCGCCGCTCTGAATTCGCGATGGCTTGCGGATGCGGACTCACGCCTGGTCTTGGGCAGTTTCCCCTCGCGGCGAACGCATGCATTCTGTTTGAGCCTGCTTTCGAGCGCCTGGATCAGGCCCGTTCGGCCACTGATGGGATCAGTTCCTTAGCCGTGCCGAGCGATTCCGTCTGCGCGTCCCTCTCTTGCCGTGGATTAAGTGTGAAGCGAACGCTGCAGGTAGCCCCCGCCGAAAACCGGTCAATTACCGGCACCGCGCAATGAGTGCCGGAGCGAGCCGGATACCAGCCTAGTCGATCACGGCGGCATACCCGTGCGCGAGCGCGAACAGCATCGGGGCAGCCAAATTCTCCCGCGACGACGCATACGTGAACTGAGAGTCGATAATCTTAGAAGTCGTCACTGCGAGTCCTAGAGCATGCGATACTGGATGGCATCCCTATTCAAGCTTCGTGCCAACTGCGAGAGCTCGCTTTCTGAAGGCTATCTGCTCAAACGCGCGTTTCGCGAGCTGACATATGTCGCAAATACGACACTAGTCATTAAAGACACTTGATCGCGTCATTGCCCAGATGCGGGCCTTCTCCTACCAAGCGCACTTCTCCAGAATTGGTAGGGGACCTTCTTTCCCTTTTGCCGTATTCTTCACGATCAAGATCGATTACCGGTTCGAGACAAGAGCGCCGCAATTATAAGGGGCAGCGAACCGGATGCCAGACTTTGCGTCCCAGTCAACTACCAGCGTTAGTAATTGACCTTGAGAGAGCCAGTCTAACTAATGTTTAGGGCGGCCTGTAGGAAGATTGGCAAGCAACATCAATCACAAACCGTTCTCGCCAACGGCCCGGATCGATTCGCCGACTCCTCGCTCGCGGAGACGTTGACTTCTCTGGTATGTTGCAACCGCGCTCCCTCCTCCTCATGGAAGCTCATGATAGGTTATCGCCGACGCAACTTTTGAACGATCTGTGGGCGTCGGGTCAATCATTGGCCCGCCATCTCGGCGCCCAGACGTTATCGCACACGGTATGTGCAGTAACGCATCTCTGCTGTTGCGTCGTCGCCGCTTCGGCTGGCTTCGCCTTTGAGCAGGGAGCCCTGGGCAGATTAAGGCGACGTGTACAGAGGCAGGCATGATTGCATCGAGTGAACCGTTATGTGGTGCAGCACGTACTACGCAAAGCACGCCCTACCTACCAGGCGACTTTTACGGAACCGATTATTGGGTCGGGACTGCGGCAAGCTGTTTCAGATTAGTGGTCGTTACTCTCTATAAGACCCATGCGTGAGCAAATTGGCTTGATCGCACGATATGTTGGAAAGGGTCTTTCTCAAGCGGACGACAAGGGCTCAAGTCGCTCAATTGTTCCGGTCCTTGTTCCGCTGATTGAAGCTGTCAAGGAATTGAACACCGCGGGCGGCGGGGAAGTTCAGCGTCGTACTGCTGATGGGACCACTTGGAATGGAGAATCTCCGCCCTGGACGGCGGCTGGGATAGAGAAAAGGAGAACGGAGGGCTGCATCAAATCGGAAACTCCGGATGCGCTGTACGAAGCAGGCCGCTTCGGTCAAAAGCGCGGCAATAGCTATACAGATATGAAAGGTAGCTCCCACACGCCATCGCTCGACTAGGATGTCGAGAAGCTGATCGACAGGTTCTGACGTGACTTGAGCGCAAGCGACGCATGGTTGAGAGACGAGGAGATGCTCAAGCGTATGAAGTATTCGATGATCAAGATGACGTCCTGGATTCTTGAAGCGGAGATCGCGGCCCGCCGACATCGACGTGGCCTGGCTCTATGCCTTTTGCTCGTCGAGCTATCGCGGTTGTCCGATGAATTGGGTCGACCAAGTCGACCTCAATTATATAGCCGACCGGCTCGCTTTCTACGCCAAGCAGACCAATGATTCGTCGTTCGAGCTGCTCGCCACACGCTAATAGAAAAATCGACCACGATGGAGGCTCGAGGAGAGCAAGCCGATGCATCGCGACAAAAACGCCTACATAGTTGGTGCGTGGGAACATCCTGCACGAAAAGCCCCAGACAAATCGGTCGTACGGCTTCATGCGGAATGCGCCGCCGGTGCGCTCGCCGATGCTGGATTGACAAAAGACGACGTCGACGCCTACTTTTGCGCGGGCGATGCGCCTGGCCTTGGCCCACTCACCATGATCGACTTCTTGAATCTAAAGGTGCGCCACTGTGACTCGACCGACATCGGCGGTTCGGCACCCTTGCTGCACATCGCTCACGCCGCCCAAGCTATCGCGGGGGGCAAATGCAACGTGGCTTTGATCACCTTGGCAGGGCGACCCCACAGCGGATGGATCGCTCCCGAGCTGAATCCCACTCAGCCGGATATGATGTGGGAGATGCCGGTTCGGCACACTACAGTGGATATCTACGCGATGTGCGCACGTCGCCACATGCACGAGTACGGGACTACTAGCGAGCAACTGGCCTGGATCAAAGTCGCCGCTTCGCATCATGCGCAGTACAACCCACACGCCATGCTCAGGAAGGTGGTCACCGTTGAAGATGTGCTGTCGTCTCCCATGGTTTCCGACCCCCTGCACCGGTTGGACTGTTGCGTTACCTCGGACGGCGGCGGCGCTGTTGTGGTGACGCGCCCGGAGATCGCTAAGAGCCTCAAGCGTCCGCGGGTGAAGGTGATCGGGGCGGGCGAGGCCGTTCAGGGACAGTTCGCCGGCGCTGTCGAACTTACTGCTTCGGCGGCCAGGCAGTCGGGCGCCATCGCCTTCGCCGAGGCTGGCGTAGAGCCAAGCGATGTTCGCTACGCCTCGATCTACGACAGTTTTACGATCACCGTGCTCATTGCGCTGGAGGATCTCGGGTTCTGCGAAAAGGGAATGGGCGGCCGTTTGGTTGCCGACGGCAACCTGATCTCTGGTATCGGCCGCTTGCCTTTCAATACCGATGGTGGCGGCCTGTGCAGCAGCCACCCGGCGCGCCGAGGCGGAATCACCAAGGTGATCGAAGCCGTCCGTCAGCTGCGAGGCGAGGCGCATCCAGCTGTCCAGGTGAAGGATTGCACGCTGGCGCTGGCGCACGGGACCGGCATGTTGCTGGGCACCCGCCATAGCAGCGTCACCCTCATCTTTGAACGGGAGTAGTCCGATGGCTGGCACAGAGTTTATTGAGAACAGTCCAGAGACCAAGCCGTTTTGGGATGCGACCGCTGCAGGTCTCTTCGTGCTACCGTGGTGCCGCCAATGTCAAAGAACCCACTGGTATCCGCGAGGTGTTTGCCCGTATTGCCTGTCGACCGCTCTCGACTGGCGGGAGTCGCCCGGCGAGGGCGAGATCCACTCTTTTTCTGTGAACAGGATGCGGAAGGAGCCGTACGTACTCGCTTATGTGGCGCTGAGCGAGGGGCCGATCATGCTGGGCAATGTGGTCGATGGTGATCCTGCCACGCTGTCGATTGGCCGAAAGGTCAAGGTTGTCTTTAAGCCCACCAGTGGGGGACCACCTATTCCGTTCTTTGCCGTGCGTTAGGCTAGCACCGGAAGCAGTTGCGCGTGGCTGCTCTCGATGGCATTGGGCGTGTAGATCATATGGCAGATGGTCGGCGGGAAGGCGAAGAACGGGATCATCTGGCTACATGCTCTGGCGTTAAGCTGCCGGCACCGTTGGAATTTCTGACACCACACTCCCTTCTCGAAGGCGCACAGTTCAACCTAGCCAACCTCGGCGCTGCCAGCGCCTTGCAGCTGGCGAAGCCGGGAACACGGCCGCTAGCGCATCGTCATGAATCGACGTCCGCCCGATCGCAAAGATGCCTCCGCCGTTGGTGAGCTTTGTCGAATGGATGTGCAATCTGAACCGTCATTCGGCGCACGCGAAGCGTGAAATCGAAACGACGGCCCATCACACCCTCGACGTCTACTCGATGTTCTCCTCCGGGAAAAAGATCTCCCGCGCGTGCTCCAGGAAATCGTGCGCCTTCAGGCCGGTATGGGGCGGCTTCCAGCCTTTCATTCCCATCATGCGCATCTCGCGCACGCCATCCCAACGGGACAAGTGGAGCACCCTGCCCGTTTGGCCGTCGGACAGATCGCTGACCATGTACAGCACGGCCTGCGCAGTCTCGTCAGGAGACAAAAGGTCGGATGCAAACTCAGGATGTCCTGCAGTCATTCTGGTCAGAGCGGATGGGGCGAACGTCCAGACGCGAATGTTGTACTTGCGCCCCTCGATCGCGAGCACGTTAGACAAACCCCAGATGCCAGCCTTGGCAGCGCCGTAATTAGATTGGCCGAAATTGCCCCTGAGGCCCGAGCCCGACGAGGTATTGACAATAACACCGCCGCCATTGTCGCGCATCCAGCGGAACACGGGGAGCGTGGCGCAGAAGGTACCCTTGAGATGTACTTTGATGACCTTGTCCCAATCCGCTTCATTGGATTTGGCGAAGCTCTGGTCACGCAGGATGCCGGCATTGTTGACTAGGATATCGGCGCGGCCGAAATGCTTGATCGCATCCTCAAACAGCGATCGTCCGCCGTCCGTGGTGGAGATATCGGCGCCATTGGCGAGCGCCCGGCCACCTTCGGCCTTGATCTCTGCGACCACCCTCTCCGCCATCGTTTTGTCGGCGCCGGACCCGTCGCGCGGCCCACCGAGATCATTGACCGCGACCGCGGCTCCCTCGCGCGCGAACAATTTTGCGTAGGCCTCGCCTAGGCCGCCGCCCGCGCCGGTGATCAGCGCCACCTTGCCGTCAAGTAGTCCCATACTATCCTCCGATTACGAGTTACCTATTCCACCATCACGTCTAGGCCTGTCCCGCCATCCATGTCGTCTCCTCGCGGAAAGCAAGTCTTGGATGCACGTGGACTAGGCCCGAGCAGGACGACACCCGAGGATCACCCGAGCACCGTCATGCCGTTCTTGATCACTGTGACGCCGCGTGCCTTCACTTTGGCTTCGAATGAGATCACACGGCCATCCTTCCACATCTCCAGCGTCACGGTTTCACCAGGATAGACCGCCGAGGAAAACCGCGCCGCATGCCGCTTGAAAGCACTCGGATCGTAATCAGCATAGGTTTGCAAAACGCCGCGGCAGGTTATTCCGTAGGTGCATAGCCCGTGTAGGATCGGCCTGCGAAATCCGGCACGCCTGGCGTATTCCGGATCGGAATGCAGAGGGTTGCGGTCACCGCAGAGCCGGTAGACCAACCCCTGGTCGGGGCGCGTGGAAATGTCAACTACTCTGTCGGGCGCGCGGCTCGGCACCTGATGTGCCGCGGGCTGACCATCGGACGGTCCGCCAAAGCCGCCATCGCCGCGAGCAAACCACGATGCCATTACTGTCGCTAGTTGTTCGCCGTCTCTGCTCTTCACTACGGTCTGAAGGTGGATGACTGCACCTTTGTCCTTGCCCTTGTCGTAAACGGCAAGCACGGAGGAGTCCGCCGTGATATGCGCGGCGGTCGGGAGCGGCTTGTGAAAGGTGATATCGCGCTCGCCGTCCAGCACCATGGCGCGGGTGAGATTCATCTCGCCCACGTCACCCGGCTCAGCGCCCCAGGCGGCAACAGAAGCAAAGGTCGGCACCACCTTTAAAGGCCGTGGGGTCGCCGCAGCCTCATTGACGAACGCAAGCTCTTCCTCGTCAATGGGATCGGCGCCCATGCCGATGCCATAGGCGTAGAGCATCACCTCGCGATCGTCGTAGCTGAACTTCTGGCCAAGACTCTTCATGACCATCAGTTGTTCGTAATTGATTGCCATGTGCGATCTGTTTCCCCAACGCTTGAGCGGAGCTGGTTAGTGCACGACCCTATAGGCACATCAGTCAATATCACCCGGTCACGAAGACCGTGCGGATGGATAGATGCTCCCTGAGGACGATAACGTCGCTGCCCTGACGCTTAAACGATGCTTAAATCTGCCGCCTCATAATTCCTAAGATGAACGATCGAGCGAATATGTAAAGCGATCTTGCGGTTCACTCCAGAAATGGTAGGGGGACTCCCAGCCTCAAGGAAGCTGATCGATGATGGTCTCGCCGTTCCCAGAAAGCCGCATCGCGTGCACGATCAGGACGCTCGTGCTGTACAGGAATACTGTAAATCTCGTGAACGGCGCCGCGACACTCGAGTCACCAGCCTCAATCAAACCGCTGACATTGAACTGCAGGCTGACACCTTTGAAATAGGTACGATACGGATTTGAAAGGCGCCGACTCAGGCGCATACCCTTCCAAGGTCTATGGAAAGATTTATAATTATGGAGCTTGCTAACACTCTTTTGTTCAAAATCCTACAACGTGGATCGTTTCTTTTGGCAATAATCGGCGTGACAACCAGATACGCACCAGTCGAGGATGGCCATCATCTAGAAGCAATCGTCAAGGTGCCGAGTAACTCGAGCTCGATATTTCCGCCAATCCGCAGATCGCCGGCACGAGGCAAGTGGCGGCCTGATGCGTTGGCGCAATTCAGAGCGCGAGCAGATGAGCTTTGCTGCGCGTCCAGGGGCTGAGCAGATCGTCAAGGTTATGATTTCGCTCGCGCGACCATCCAGCTTGGATGTGTGATTATCACCCGCAGCGAGGACATGGACGTCGATCTCAACATCCAGCATCTGATATTCGTTGACCGGCTAGTCCGCGGGGATTCACCCTCGAACAAAATGCCGGAAGGAGTTCTGAATACTTTTTTCGAGGCCGTTCGATGGGCTCCGCGGGTTTTCCAATTTCCCCGCGATAGTCCTTTCTATAGGTAACCATGCGCTGTAGGCCGCAGGCGCGCTGATCTGTCCGGTTAGCGGTTAGATCTCGTCGGACTCCTCGGTCTTCGGCTTCATCATCGCAGCGAGCGCTTGGCGTCGTTTTTCGATGATGCTGGGGGTGTCCTTGTGGATTGCGATCAGCTCTTTGAGGTTCTCGATCCCGTCATTGGTGAACGCCATCACGCCGTCTTCACCGACGCCGACGACCCATAGCTGGCCATCCTCGGTGTCCATTTCTTCGGCGACCTCGAACAGCCATTCCTCGTCTTCACCGAGCATCTCAGCGACATGGCTGAGAGTGAACACGTGGCTGACTTTGTTGACGTGCCCCATCAAGCCGCCTGCGCCGCAAGGCCTTGCTGTTGCGCAGTCTTCCAGTTCCAGGGCAGCAGCTCATCAAGCCTGTGGGCGGGGTGGGTGGCGATGCGAGCGAGTACATCGGCGAGCCAGGCCAGAGGGTCAACGTCGTTCATCTTGGCAGAGACGATGAGGCTATACATGGCCGCGGCTCGGCGACCTCCACGGTCGGACCCACAGAACAACCACGACTTTCTGCCCAATGCGATGCCGCGCAGCGCTCTTTCGGCGGTATTGTTCGAGAGGCAGACGCGGCCATCGTCGAGGAAGCGTGTGAACGAGGCCCAGCGCTTGAACATGTAGTTCATGGCCTTGGCCAGATCGTGACCGCGGGAGAGCTTGGCGCACTGCTCGCGCATATAGGCTTCCAGATCGGCGACGAGCGACGCGCTCTGCGCCTGGCGAACGACCTTTCATTGGTCGGCGTTTTGGCCATTGATAGAGCGCTCGATCTCGAACAGAGCGTCGATTCGGCGCACGATCTCCATGGCGACGGGCGAGATGACGACCTCCTTCTTTCCAGCCGCTTTGCGCCGCGCGTTCTCCTCAAGATCCGCCATGGCGAAGAACGGGCGCCGGGCATGGACCCAACAGGCCGCCTCCCTGATAAGCCCAGGACTTCGCGCGGGCTCGTAGAGCTTGATGTATCCGCCGAAGGCGTCGGCCTGGAGGATCCCGGTGTAGTTGGCCAGATGCGCCTGCGGATGCTCACCACCTCGATCGCGCGAGTAATAAAACATCGCCGCCGGCGGATCTGAGCCGCCGAAGGGGCGGTCGTCCTTCACATAGACCCAGCATCGAGCGACATCGCACTTGCCCAAGGCCAGCACAGGCACGGTGGGGTGAGTAGGCCGGAGGGATTTCACCTCCAGCCTCTCGCAGAACCGGGCGTGAGACTCTCGCCTCACCCGGCTCCCATCAGGCAAGCTTGCCGCCATCGCCGAGTTGCCAATGCACAAAGAGCCTGCGGTTCTCACGCGCGATCTTCTCTAGGAAGAGACGCGCGCGTCCTAAACGGTGATGGAGCGCTTGTACTTTCGCTTCAACCAAATAGCTAACGTCTGGTTGATGTAGCGCGCCAGCGGATAAAGCGCTGAGCGGGCGTATTGCCCATAATAAGCGATCCACCCCCTAACCATCGGGTTTAGCTCGCGAGCAATATCGTCCAGCGTCACCTCGGTTCGCCTGCGAAGTTTCAAGCCTCGGATCGTCGCCCGCATTGCGTTCAGCGCTGGTTTGCTGACCGCTGGGGTGAACCCACAGAACATCTTCTGCGAATGCGGCCCCAGGACCGATCGTGGCCGGAAGCAATAACCGAGAAAGTCAAACATGACCGTCTCGCTCTTACCTCGGCGCCGATCATCCTTGCAATAGACGATCCTCGTCTTCGTATTATGCAATTCCAGGCGGCACTCCGCCAGGCGAGCCTGGAGCGCTTCGCGAACGCTTTGCGCCTCCATCTCATTCCGACAGTGTACCAACCCGTCATCCGCATACCGACACCACCTCAGGGCGGGGAACGTCCGCGCCATCCAGAGGTCAGATGCGTAGTGCATGAAGAGGTTGGCGAGGATCGGGCTCACAACGCCCCCTTGTGGGGTTGCGCGGCTTCGCTCGATCACTGTTCCATCCTCTTGCACCATCGGCGCTGTCAGCCATCGTTCGATGTAGAGCAACGCCCATGCGCACGTCACATGTTTCCGGACAACCCGCAGCAGAAGCTCGTGGTCGATATTGTCGAACAGTCCCTTGATGTCGAACTCCAGAACCCAATCGTACTTCCAGCACCGCTGTCGCGTCACGCCTACGGCATCGAGAGCCGATTTACCGGGTCGGTAGCCGTAAGAATCCATCAGAAAGATTGCGTCGAGAGCCGGCTCAATCAGTTGTTTGACAACCGTCTGTGCCACGCGGTCTGCCACAGTGGGTACCCCGAGGATCCTTTGGCCTCCACTCTTCTTCGGAATGGACACGGCGCGAACAGGCGGCGGGAAGTAAGCGCCTGAGCTCATTCGATTCCAAACCTTGTAGAGATTGCTCTTCAAGTCGGACTCGAACTGCTCAATCGTCACTCCGTCAACGCCGGCTGCGCCACCATTGGACCGCACCTGCAGATATGCTTCGTACACCTTTCTCTTGTCGATGTTGAACGGTTTGCTCGGCTGGTTCACCGTCGTCCTTCTGTTGTCAGTTGCGACGATGGCCAGCCCACCTGATCCGATCCCTTCGCTCGGGCCCCATTACGAGCCTTCGTTGCTAATACGGATCGGTCCGTCCCAGTGCTCCGCGTCGGTAATCTCGCCTCGCGGTCTTCTCCGCTTGTGCTTCTCCCTTTCCATCGGAGCGACTGGTTCCTGCAGTTCCGCGACAGCGCCTGCATCCGCTTCACGCCCCCTCAACGCCGGTCGCCGCCCGCCCGGTCATCAGGCTTCCGGCGGGCTCATCCCAGAGGGACGGTTCAACGGCTGATGCTGGCCGAACTTCTCGTACAGAATCATCGCGAGCAAGCTCGGTCCCGCCCGCCCCCGCGCAATCACATGGAACGGCGCCGGCGCTTGGCTGATTTTCTCGCAATCCCGGCAGGTGAACTTTTCGCGCACCGTTTCGACCACCTTCCATTGGCGCGGGATCGCCTCCAGGGTCCGGGTCACGTCTTCGCCCAGCTTGCGCAGCCGCGCGCCGCCACAGCAGCCACAAACCGTCGGCGGATCGATCACCACCCGCTCGCGTGGGAGACGCTCGGGGAACGTCTGGCGCTCGGCGCGCTTGCGTATAAATCCGCGTACCGTCGTCGTCCTCGCGACAGCTCGTTCCGCCGCCAGCTCGTTCTCTGTGGCATCAGCTTCCAGCTCTTCGAATGTCAGCGCCAATTGGTCGATCAGTCGCGATGACCGCTCTGACCGTTGTCCGTAGATCTGACGCTCAAGCTTGGCAATCCGCAGCTTCTGCTGGGCGATCAGCGCGCCGTCTTCCGAGGCCTTCGCGCGGGCGACCGCGAGCTCCGCTACAACCTCTGGCGCCCTCGCGCGCTCGACCGCCAACGCCTCTTTCAGAGCCGCAATGTCATCCGGAACAGCGTCACGATCAGCATCCATGCAACGCAGTGAATCACATATCGAGCGCGTTGTGACTCCCCAAAATGCCAGCAACCGCAGATTTCTTTTCAACCTGCGCTCTGCGGCCTCCAGCTTAGTTGTGGATTCCTCCAGTCAATTCCTTCCAGCATATAGGCCATCTGCGCCGCCGAGATTGACACCGCACCAGCGGATGCTGAGGGCCAGATGAACTTGCCGCGGTCCAGGCGTTTGGCATAGAGCGACATGCCTAACCCGTCATGCCATAAAAATCTCGACCAGATCGCCGCGGCGCCCCCGGAAGATATAGAGGTCGCCGGCATGAGCATCGCGCTTCAAGCTCTCCTGAACCGTCAGGGCCAGACTTTGCATCCCGCGGCGCATGTCGGTGTGGCCGGTGGCGATCCAGACCCTGATGCCGCTCGGGATCGGGATCATTGCCGCCTCAGAAGCTCAAGCACCCGCTGCAGTGCCGCGGCGTCAACATTGCGGTCAACGCGAACGCGACAGCCGCCGCTAAGCTCAATCTCAATTATTCCAACTGTTGCGCGCTGCGCAGGAGGCGACGACGGCGGCTGCGGTGTGCGCGTCGAGGCCGGAGCCGGCGTAAAGGCGATCTCCACAGGAATAAGCGCCGGCGCGGCATCCCCGCTCAGCCGATCCTCGCGCGCCAACCGGCGCCACGTGAACAATTGGCTCGCAGACAATCCGTTGCGCCGAGCCGTCACTGACACCAATCGTGGCCCGCCATAGCTCTCGGCAACGATCCGCTGCTTTTCTTCCAATGTCCAACGGCGTCGAGCGCCCGTCGAGACAACTTCCAGCCGGGAGACCTTCGAATTAGGCGTATGGTCAGTCATACGCCTATGTCTTCACCCTCCATCGCACCGCGCAAGGCGGCCCTCGCCGGAGCGATACTTCTATAGCGAGTCAGAAGTCGATCCTTTTACCCCTTGGTCAACCGGGATTGGGCGATGCGCGCAACACTGATCTGTCTCGTGTTAAAGAAGGATACTTCTCCCACGCAAGACACGCACCACGCGTCATTCGCGCGACGCATTCATTCACGGCTGCGCTGCCTTGCCGCCCGTGCCAACCAGGCAACGGCCGCAGAGAGTAAGCGCAGCAGAAGCGGCTTGTTTCACCGGGTCGGTTTCTGAGTAAGCGACGCGCGCGAACGCGAGCACATCCTCCAAGCCCAAAATGTCGGGCAATCGGCCACAATATCGGCTACAAGATATGATCGTTCCGTCGGCGGGACCAGCTGCTGACCGTAATGCCGTCGATTAGGAGTCGGCAGAGAGCGCTCACTTGGCCATCGGAAGAGTTCCTGTCTATCGGTTGAGACTCCTCTCAGACAGGAGGCGGCCGCTGCCTTCTCTCCTCAAATGCAGCGCCAATGGCATGGTCCGAGCTTTCGACCTCTTCAGAGCCCAATCCCGCTCAACGGCTCGAGCACTTGCTCACGGAGGAACGCTCACCGCTTAACTGCGTGAACCGATTCAGCGGCCGCTTGAGGCCGAGGTTCTCTCTCAATGTTTGTCCAGAGTATCTCAATCTGAATTTGCCTCGTCGACGCAATTCGGGTACGACGAGTTCAATAAAATCCTTGAGTTCGCCGGGAAAGCTCACCGGCAATACGTTGAATCCGTCAGCCGCGCGTTGATCAAATCTATCCACCATGACATCGGCAATTTCGTCCGGTGTTCCAACAACCATTAGATGACCGCGGCTGTCTGATACCGAGCGGATCAGCTGTTTCCAGGTGAACCTCTGGCGCGCGGCTAGGTCAAGTAGCACTTTTTGACGACTCTGCATGAAATTCGTCTGCGGTAACGTCTCAGGAACTAATGAGTCGAGATCCATTGAACGCAAGTCGGTGACAAACCCCAGCGCAAGATCGGCCAATCCAAGTTGCACGTCCATGTGGGTATACGATTGTAGTCTTTGAAGCTTCTCAGACGCTTCTTGCTTGGTCCTCCCTACGATCGGGATAATGCCCGGCATGACTAGCACCTGATCATCCTCCCGCCCAAGTGCGCGCGCTTTCTCTTTGAGAATTGCGTAATGTCGTTTAGCGTGCTCCAAAAAAGGAGCGGCGCTGAACACGACCTCGGCGAGTTCTGCGGCGAACTGTATTCCGGCATCGGATGCGCCAGCCTGGACCAATACGGGATAGCCCTGCCGCGGTCTTGCAATGTTCAGTGGACCTCTGACGGAGAAGTAGGCTCCTCGGTGGTTAAGCAAATGCATCTTCGTGGTGTCAGCGAAAATTCCACTTTGCTTGTCGCGAATGAAAGCGTCGTCTTCCCACGAATCCCAAAGACCCTTGATAACTTCTACGAATTCTCTCGCACGAACATAGCGCGCGTCATGATCTGGAAGTTCCTCTTCGTCAAAATTTTGTGCTTCGAACTTAGATATCGATGTGACAATGTTCCAGGCCGCACGTCCCCGCGACAGATGATCAAGCGATGCAAGCATGCGTGCAAGATGATAAGGCTGGTGGTACGTCGTCGTCGCTGTCGCGACAAGGCCAATTTGTCCTGTTCTCGATGAAAGCGCCGATAACAGGGTGATCGGCTCGAATGCATCGTTTCGGCTTACACGAGCCATGTGTGCGTGGTCCCGTTCCGTTACGCTGAGGTTATCGGCGAGAAATACGAAGTGAAATGCCGCACCTTCAGCAAGTTCTGCCAGATGAGCATAATAGTCGATATCAACTCCGCCATTCGCTGGCACGCTGGGATCGAGCCATGCACCTTCGTGATGTCCCGCCTGACGGAGGAACAGTCCGAGCTTCATTTCATCACCGCGCCGCATGCTGTATCTCCGTTTGAATGGGACTATCCTCGCACGCCGCGTTCAGCTTGTGCGTCGCGCCGATGGTTTCTATGTATCTGAAGCAAACCATAAGAGTTAACTGCTTCAGCCTCTATTTGATACTAGTCGCAGGAATCATCGATTGATGCGATGCTAAGTGTGACTTCCGCCGCGTAGATCGTTTCAGTGAGAGCCACAGGATATCTAACGCTGAGCCAATTTCCTCAAAAAGCCGACTAAGGGTGCCAGCATAAAGCTTGCTCGGCCATAGCGGGCCGACGGGCTCCCCAACCGACCGGTTGAATTGCTCGTTATGGACGCTTGCTGATGCCGGCAGCCGGGCATTAACGCCATAAACCTTTAAATCCATTGATGTCCGAAGCTGCGTCGGGACCAATCGCCCATCTTTTCCGGAGTTCGAGACGCGCCAACTGGGGGCAACGCCGAACCCTACCCAATATCGCGAATGATGGAGTTTGCGCACGAGTAGCTGCACCTTCTCGAAATTCCCGACACCACTATTGCCATCGACGAGCACGGGTATTTCAATCCGGTCTACTATGCGCTCGACAAGGTCGACGAGTTGGTGGGCCAGAGAGCAGGCAGTTGACAGGTTCGATGCCCAGAGCGCCTTAAAACCAGCGCGCTTCTCCCTGGCGCGCCCTTCATGAGCTTCCATGAGAAACGAGAGATCGGGGTTGGAGCAGATCTGAACGCGCAGCATTTCCGCACTCTGCGAGCCAGCGCATCGAGCCAGGCCTTCGGCGACAACAGACTGCAGTTGATGCTGCATACCAAGCTCCTTTAGACGTTTGAGCCGGTTCATAGGTGACACGCTTCTGATAGCTAACTCAATTACTAGCGCTGGTAGTTGATCGCGTCGTAAATTCTTTGGATCAGATTAGAACAGATCGGATATTTCGGGCACCGGCACCAT
>NZ_LFIQ01000060.1 GCF_001189245.1 Bradyrhizobium pachyrhizi
GTGGCGAGCGCGTTCGATCCGGGCCGTTGCGTCACCACCATTGCGACCGCCGACTTGCGCAGTATGCGGCTGCTAGTAGCATAGGACAGCGCACCGAGCTCGACGCGAGCGACGTCGCGCAGCCGCACCGTGCGGCCGTCGGAGCCGGCCTTCACCACGATGTCCTCGAACTGCCTGATGTCCTTGAGGCGGCCAGTGAAGACGAGGTTCGGCTGGAAGGCGCGATCGGCGATCGGCGGCTCGGCGATCTGGCCGCCGGCGATCTGCAGGTTCTGCGCCCGGATCGCCGCCAGCACCTCGGCCGAGGTCAGGCCGAGATTGGCGATCCGGTCGGGATCGAGCCACAGCCGCATCGAATAGTCGCGCGCGCCGAACATCTGGATGTCGCCGACGCC
>NZ_LFIQ01000061.1 GCF_001189245.1 Bradyrhizobium pachyrhizi
CGCTTCGACCAGGCTGCGCCGATCTCGGCCCGGCCCACATAGATGCGGTGGCTCGGAGCGTTGTCGTTGGAGCGGTTGGTCTCGGCGACGATGCGGACGCCCTTGGCTTGCAGGCTCAGGGTGACAATCTCGCCCTGGAAATCGTTGCCGACTTTCTTGAAAGAACCGATGTTAGCCATGTCACTTCTCCTGTTGTGTTTCGAGCCCGCGACCACCGCGGCCTCGATGGCGATCTAAAGGCCGAGGACGATCGGGGACGCACCCCTCGCGGGCCGGAGCGCAGCGGAGGACGCCGTTGTGGCGACTTTCTTGCCTCGCGAGGAATGGGCGCAGCCCAGGGGAAGAAAGTCGCATCAACGGCGTTGCGGCTCAGACGATCGAGGCGAAGCCGGTCCTCGGCCAGATCAAGCCATCAAAGAGGCCACGTGCGTCCGCGTGCTGAACCGCAATCT
>NZ_LFIQ01000062.1 GCF_001189245.1 Bradyrhizobium pachyrhizi
GACGGCTCTTCAAATCGGGCTTCGAGATACCGGTGCACGGGGATAAGACGGTCGTGGCCGAATCCGGAGCCTGGTGCGACGACTTAGATCGTCGTTGCCACAAGGGAGAGCTCCGATGAAACTCTATGTTGGATTGGACGTCGGTCTAGAAGAAACCAGCGTTTGCATCGTCGATAGCGAGGGTCTCACGGTCCGCGAAGTCAAGGTCAACACGGAGCCAGAGGCGATCCGCTCCGCTTTGGAGGGCTGCGCGGATCGCCTCGATAGGGTGGGGGTCGAGGCGTCATCGCTAGGTATTTGGCTGTATCGTGAATTACAGGCAGCCGGGCTTCCGATCATTGTCGTGGAAGCACGCCATATGCGCGTTTCGCTGTCGACGATGCGCAATAAAACCGACCGAAACGATGCGCGCGGCATCGCGCAGATGATGCGGTTGGGCTGGTACCGCGCTGTCCATGTCAAGAACATCGACATGCAAAAAATGCGCACATTGCTGACCAACCGGAAGCTGCTCAAGCGCAAATTGGTCGACCTCGAGAACCATGTTCGCGGTGCACTGCGGGCCTATGGATTGCTCGTCGGAGCGGTTGCCCGAGGGACCTTTGAGGCTCGTATCCGCGAGCTGATCGAGCACAGCGATCCGATCTTTGTGATGTCTGTCCAGGTCATGCTGGACGTGCGCCGCGCTCTCCTCGAGGGCTACGATCGGCTACATCGCGTGCTCCTGCAGGTGATCCAGCATGATCCTGTTTGTCGACGTCTGATGACGGTTCCGGGCGTCGGTCCGGTCGTCGCCTTGTCCTTCAAAGTTGGTGTTGATGACCCTCATCGCTTTACCCGATCACGCACGGTGGGCGCCCATTTTGGCTTGACGCCGAAGCGCCACCAGTCTGGGACGTCGATCGATTTTGATGGTCATATCAGCAAACAGGGCGATATCGCCGTGCGCGAGGCGCTGTGTGAGGCGGCCGCTAGCCTGCTGCTGCGGGTCAGGAAATGGTCCGCATTGCGGGCATGGGGCCTGCGGATCGCCAGGCGGTCGAGCATGCTGTGCGCGATTGCCGCGGTCGCACGGAAGCTCGCATGCATTCTGCACCGGATGTGGGTCAGCGAGACCGATTTCCACGTCGGATTCGGTGCCAAGATCACGCAGCGGCTGCGCTTAAAGCCGGCGCAGTAGCCGCTGCACAGACGAGCCTAGAAGGCGCTGGGGATACGCCCAGCATGTGTTGAGGAGGAACGAAATTAGAGATCCGCGCGCGCGGTGAGCGTCCCCTGGCGGGGCCGCGAAACGGGGAATGTCCGCTATCTCTTGCCTGCTGCCGCCCTTCGGGGACGAGAGCGCAAAACTGCTTGGACAGCCCTGTTTACGAACCTGATGAAGAGCATGCGACGGCCGAAGTGCTGAACGCGAAGGAACGCATGGACCCCGCCTAGTGAATGCCACTGCAACGCGGTGTGGTGACGTTTGTGCGTCGTAGATGGAGGGAAGCAGCGATGCTTATTCTGCGAGAAGTCGAAGAAAAGCGTAGGAATGAGTTGACTTTGAACGCCCGATTAGGAAGGCGAGATAAAAGGGGCTCGCCGGTCGAACCGCAAGCCATTGGCATGGCTTGGGTTTCGGCGTGCCGGTCGGTCGGGGCGCGTGCCGCGCCT
>NZ_LFIQ01000063.1 GCF_001189245.1 Bradyrhizobium pachyrhizi
TCCGCCGCCGCCTTGGTGCCCTGGCCGCCACCGGCAACCAGCACATGGACGTCGCCGCCGAGCTGGCTCGCCGCGGTCAGCGCCTTGTTGGTCGAGTCCTTCAGGGTCTCGTGGTCGTGTTCGGCAATCAACAGCGTCGTCATCAGAGAACCCCGGCTTCGGTCTTGAGCTTGTTCACGAGTTCGGCGACGTCCTTGACCTTGACGCCCGCCTTGCGGCCTGCCGGTTCCGCAGTCTTCAGCACTTCCAGGCGCGGCGTCACATCGACCCCGTAGTCAGTGACGCTCTTGTCGTCGATCGGCTTCTTCTTCGCCTTCATGATGTTGGGCAGCGATGCATAGCGCGGCTCGTTGAGGCGGAGGTCAGTGGTGACGATCGCCGGGCCCTTGAGCTTGATGGTCTGCAGGCCGCCGTCGACTTCGCGGGTGACCTTGAAGTCGGATCCTTCGACCTCGAGCTTGGAGGCGAAGGTCGCCTGCGACCAGCCGAGCAGCGCGGCCAGCATCTGGCCGGTCTGGTTGCTGTCATCGTCGATCGCCTGCTTGCCGAGAATGACGAGGCCGGGCTGCTCCGCCTCGACCACCGCCTTCAGGATCTTGGCAACCGCGAGCGGTTCGACATTGCCTTCGGCCTTGACCAGGATGCCGCGGTCGGCGCCCATCGCAAGTCCGGTGCGAATGGTCTCGGAGGCCTGCGCGGGTCCGATCGACACCACCACCACTTCGGTCGCCTTGCCGGCTTCCTTCAGCCGCAGCGCTTCCTCGACGGCGATTTCGTCGAACGGGTTCATCGACATCTTGACGTTGGCGAGCTCCACGCCCGTCCCGTCACTCTTGACGCGGACCTTGACGTTGTAGTCGACGACCCGCTTTACCGGCACAAGAACCTTCATCGATCCTCTTTCGCTTTGATTTTATGGGTTTCGGTTGGCTGGCGCGGAACCTAAAGGTC
>NZ_LFIQ01000064.1:0-7148 GCF_001189245.1 Bradyrhizobium pachyrhizi
TCTACCTCCTGGCTTTCGCCAGGACGACGAGGCGTGTTCTACTTCCTCACGCGTCGGTGAGATGCAATTGCGGCGCTGCATGCAGCGCCCGATATGTCCGTCGACATCAATGGAGATGACAGATGAAAATCGACCTTTCCGGAAAGACTGCGCTGGTGACCGGCTCGACCGCGGGCATCGGCAACGCCATCGCCAAGGGCCTCGCCGAGACCGGCGCCGAGGTCGTGGTCAACGGCCGCGGTCAGGCCAAGGTCGATGCCGCGATTACGGCGATCGCCAAAGCGGTGCCCGACGCGAAGGTCCGCGGCATCGCCGCTGATGTCTCGACAGCAGAGGGCTGCAAGGCGCTGCTCGCGGCGCTGCCCGAGGTCGACATCCTCGTCAACAATGCCGGCATCTTCGAGCCGAAGCCGTTCTTTGACATTCCCGACGAGGACTGGAGCCGCTTCTACGAGGTCAACGTGATGTCGGGCGTGCGGCTGTCGCGCGGCTACATGCAGGGCATGCTGAAGCGCAACTGGGGCCGCATCGTCTTCATCTCCTCGGAGTCCGGCCTCAACATTCCGACCGAGATGATTCACTACGGCATGACCAAGACCGCGCAGCTTGCGATCGCGCGCGGCCTCGCCGAGCTCACCAAAGGCACCGCCGTGACCGTCAACTCGGTGCTGCCCGGACCGACCATGTCCGAAGGCGTCGAGACCTTCGTCAAGGATCTCGCCAAGCAGAACGGCCAGTCGGTCGAGGAGGCGGCCTCCAACTTCGTCAAGCAGCACCGGCCGACCTCGCTGCTGCAGCGCTTCGCCAGCACCGAGGAGATCGCCAACCTCGTGGTCTATGTCTGCTCCAAGCAGGCCTCGGCGACCAACGGCGCCGCGCTGCGCGCCGAAGGCGGCATCGTCAACACCATCGCATGACGCCGCATGCCGGCCTATGTGATCTCCGAGGTCGAGATGCGGGACGCCGCGGCGTTCGAGGCCTATCGCACGCTGGCGGCGAACACCATCGCACAATATGGCGGGCGCTACGTCGTGCGCGGCGGCACAGTCGAGGTGGTGGAGGGCGGTCCACCACCGAACGCGATCGTCATCGTCGAATTTTCGACCATGGCGCGCCTGCGCGAATGGTACGCGTCACCGGAATACGCCGAGGCGTTGAAGCTGCGCGCAACCGCGCTGGAGCGACGCCTGCTGTTCGTCGAGGGCGTGCCGCCGATCTAAAGCGCGATGAGATTAGGTTGAATCGTCGTCGCGCTTTAGCTCCTTGTTTGAGCATGATCTTTTCGGAAAACCGCTTCGCACTTTTCCGGATCATGCTCTAGCTATCCCTTCGCGCCGTCCAGGAATTCGCTGAAGCCTGCGGGACGGTAGGGACCGAAGCAAATCTGCTCCAGCACGCCAATTCCGGTCTGGCCGCCCTGGCGGGCGCGAACCACCTGCTGCACGTGCACATTCTCGCGGGCCAGCGGGTCGAGCGTCGATGGATCGAACGACTC
Organism: Bradyrhizobium pachyrhizi; assembly: GCF_001189245.1. Lineage (GTDB taxonomy): Bacteria > Pseudomonadota > Alphaproteobacteria > Rhizobiales > Xanthobacteraceae > Bradyrhizobium > Bradyrhizobium pachyrhizi. The sequence goes on from NZ_LFIQ01000064.1 coordinate 1,496, forward strand.
GCCGCCGATCTCGAGCTCGCCCTTCCACATGCCCTGGCCCCACTGCGGATGGCCGTAGCCGAGGCCCTTCATCTGGAATTTGAGGATCGGGTCGAGCGCGATGGTCGTGGTGTGGCCGTCGATATCGACGAGGTCGATTTCAGCCGACTGCGCGAGCCGGGTGTTCGGCACGTATTTGACGCGATGCCGCGCGGTCGCCATGCGGCGGTCGAGGCCGTCGACCACGCCGGGGATCTCGGCCTCGCTTCGGTAGAGCGGCGCGGTAATGCCCTCGCGGACCAGCGCCTCGCCCTGCGTCCCGTCGAAGAAGATCGCGTGCGAGATGTGGTCGTCCCAGACCAGCGGCGCCCAGAGGAAGAACACGCTCGGCGGCGGCATCGGCGCGCCTCCGACGTCGCGTTCGCCGACATTGCGCACGCCCCAGGAGCGATCCTTGGTGCCGTAGCATGTGCGATCGTCGACCTTGATCCCGCCATCCGGGTGGTTGATGACGCCGCTCCAGCGGCCGAACTGGTCGAACCGGGTCGAATCCATCGCGCGGCGGTCGCCCGACCAAAGCGTCTGGCGCGCTTCCTGGATCGCGGCGGTGCGCGCGGAGAAGGTCAGGTCGCAGGCGAGGCCCGTCGCATTGTCGTCGAGCACCACCCGGGTCCGCAGCATCGGCTCGAGCACTTCGAGCCTGAACGGACCGACCTGCATCTCGGTGCGCTCGATCGGAGCCCGCCGCGAGCCGTAAAAGCAGTGCTGCCGTCCGCCGCGTTCCACGACGCTGAAGGCGCAATCGAGGATCTTGCGGTGCGGGTAGATCGCAATGCCGATCCCGAAATAATACGCGCCGTCGGCGGTGTAGCCGTTGAACCAGGTCCGGTCATAGACATTGCGGTCGCTGGTCGAGGGAACCGCGATCGGCTCCGGCGTCTGGTGGATGGGGAAATCGTCCAGTTTGTTGAGCACGCCGATTCCTTTCGATGCCTGACGCGTTGTATCCACTTCGCTCGAAAGCGCGTTAGTCCTGCCAGTATGAAAAACTGTCGTGGTCCAGCGCTTGCGCGCAGGCGCCGCGGGTCATTTTCAGGAACAGCGCGTCGCCTCGCTCGGAGCGCTGGACGCTGAGCGCGGAGACGACGCCCATCATGATGCCGTGCAGCGTGTAGCGCCGATAATCCCGCCAGCAACGATCCCAGTCATAGTCCCGCACGCCGCGCCGGATCAGTTCCGAGTGATAGAGCCGCACCAGCTCGGCCTCATGAAGCCGCCGTTCGGATGGATCGATGCCGGCCGAGAGGAAATAGGCGACGTCGACGATTCCCGGGCCCACTGTCAGCGTCTGCCAGTCCAGCGTCGCCATCGGCCGGGTGTTGCCGCGCACATCGAACAGCATGTTGTCGAGCCGGAAGTCCGCATGCTGCAAGGTTCGCAGCGCCGACCGATCGGACTGATAGCGCAATAGGGCGTCCGGAAGCCGGTCGATCAGATCAAGGAATTCCGGCTCGATCACGCCGCGATATCGCTCCTTGTAGTGACCGATGATGCCGGGCAGCACCGCGCGAAGGTCTCTGCGCCGGCTTGCGGCCACCACGAAGCATTGCACCGCATCGAGGCTCGGGTCATTCCATCGCGGCGCATGCAACGCCGCGGCCTCGGTCATGGCCATCTGGCTGTCGGCGATCGAGCATCCGGCGAGTTGATCGCCCGGACGTGCGGGCGCGAGGTCTTCCAGGATCAGCGTGAAGTCGTCGGTCGCCGGATCGATTTCGGCAATAATCGGCCGGGGCGTGTGAATGGCGACGGTGGCGGCCAGTTCGCGATAGAACGCGACCTCGCGGACGTAAAGCGTGTGCGCGGAGCCGGAGCGGCGGCTGTCGGGATCTGCAGCAGGGAATTTGCCGACGACGCTCAAGGGAGCGTTCGGCTCGTCACCGTCATAGGTCAGACGAAATCGATAACTGTCGCCGACGAGGCCGTTGCCGACCGGCTTGCAGGCGAGATCGACGACTCTGACCCGATCGATCAGACCGGCTTCGCGCAGCGCCCGCGTCATCCACTCCGGATCGATCCGCGACGGATCGGCCGTGAGCAAACTCATCGGTTTCCTCCCATCCCCGTAGGCGTCACCACCGCTCCGGCCGCGTCCTGCGCGGCCGGATTGAGGACGGGGTGATCGTTACGCAAATCATACAGGCGATGCCGTGGCTTTGGCAAAGCCACTCCCCGGGCCTGTGGGGATATCATGCCCGGGATGTTGCCCGGGCATGAGGAAGCAGACGTGAGGAGCCTTTACCAGCCCTCGAGCACGATCTTGCCGCGTGACTTGCCGCTTTCCAGCAAAGCGTGGGCGCGCTTGAGGTTGGCGGCGTTGATGGTACCGAAGGTCTGGTCGAGCGTGGTGCGCAGCACGCCCTTGTCGATCAGGTCGGCGACATCGTTGAGCAGATGATGCTGCGCGATCATGTCGGGCGTCTGGAACGAGGAGCGCGTGAACATCGATTCCCAGTGCACCGACACCGCCTTGCCCTTGAACGCAGCGACGTTGAATTCCGGTGGATCGTCGATCAGGCCGAACTTGCCCTGCGGCGCGATGAAGTCGGCGATCGACTTGTAGTGCTGGTCGGTGAAGGTGAGGCTGGCGACGAGGCCGACCGGCGGCAGCCTCAAACTCTCGATCTGCTCCTTCATCGGCTGCGAGTGATCGATCACCGCATGGGCGCCGAGATCGCGGCACCACTTTTGCGACTCCGGCCGCGTCGCGGTCGCGACCACGGTCAGCCCGGTGAGGCGGCGCGCAAGCTGGATCAGGATCGAGCCGACACCGCCGGCGCCGCCGGTGATCAGAAGCGTGCGCGGATCGAGGCTCTTGCCCGGCACCGCGCCGAGCCGGTCGAACAGCAGCTCCCACGCGGTGATCGAAGTCAGGGGCAGGGCGGCGGCCTGCGCGAAGGACAGCGACGCCGGCTTGTTGCCGACGATGCGTTCATCGACCAGATGAAATTCCGAATTGGTGCCCTGGCGCAGGATCGAGCCCGCGTAAAACACCTCGTCGCCGGGCTTGAAGAGCGAGACGTCGGGCCCGACCGCGTCGACCACGCCGGCCGCGTCGAAGCCGAGGATCTTGTATCCGCCGTCGGTCGGCGCCGCGCGCTTACGCACCTTGTAGTCGACCGGATTGGCCGAGATGGCCTTCACCGCGACGCGGATGTCGCGCCCCTTCGGCTCGGGCTTGGCGATCTCGAAATCGACGAGCGAATCCGCCGCCTCGATCGGCAGCGATTTTTGGTATCCGACGGCCTTCATGCCTGGTCTCCGTGGTGGGCGATTGCCTGCGGATTAACTGTCGCGCTGGCGTCCATTTGGCAAGTACTGTAAAAACAGGGAACTAGTCCCTGTTTGTATACTATTGGGAAAATACTGGATGAAACGGCAGAATTTCGCGCGCCGGCCGGGCTGCGCGGTCGAGGCGGCGCTCGACCTGATCGACGGCAAATGGAAGGGCGTGATCCTCTACCACTTGCAGGCCGGCACCCAGCGCTTCGGCGAGTTGCGGCGGCGGATGCCCGGCATCACCCAGCGCATGCTGACCAAGCAGCTGCGCGCGCTCGAGGACGATGGCCTCGTGATCCGCAAGGTCTATGCTGAGGTGCCGCCACGCGTCGAATACACGCTTTCCGAACTCGGCGAGAGCCTGCGCCCCGTGATCGATATTCTGAAAGCCTGGGGCGAGGGCCATCAGGAGCGGCTGTCCTGCGCACCGGCGCCCGAGGTCGTCGTGAAGAAGAAGCGCGCGGCGTAGCTCAAGTTTGAATTGAATCAGGCCGGCCACGCGCCGAGGGGCAGGTCACTCGCAAATGAAAAGTTCGGTGTCGTCCCGGCGTAGGCCGGGACCCATAACCCCAGGGAGCGGTTGCGGCGCGGGCGAGCGACCACGAGTCTTCGTCAAACCAGATCCTGTGGTTATGGGTCCCGGATCTGCGCTCCGCTTCGCTGCGCTTGTCCGGGACGACGAAGTTCTTTTGCCGCCGGCTCCTTTGCATGGGTTGTTTTCGATATTTCGGCGGCGCGTAACGGCCGGGAGCGGTGTCGCTCCCGGCCGTTGGTCTTGACGGCCGCTCCGATCAGCTCAGAACGCAACCTGTGTGCGCAGCGCGACCGCGTCGAACTTCGAGCCGACGTCCGCAGCCGAGGTCGCCGAGGCCTGCTTGGCGATATCGCCGTGCAGATAGTTCAGCATGAAGCGGACGTTGTTGTTGACGTACCAGTTCAGCGCGGCGGTGTAGACGGTCTGCCGTCCGCCCGCGATGCCGACCGCCTGCGCGATCTGATCGTTGAGGTCCATCGTGCTGACGCGGCCGGCGATTTCCCAGGCGCCCCAGCCGCCGCCGGCGAGCGAGAACGGATCATGCGGCTTGATACCGCTGTAGGAGGCTGTCGCCGGGTTGTAGGCGTGGTTCTCGCCGGTCAGCACGTAGCCGACCTGCGCGTAACCGCCGTCGAATTTCAGGCTCGGCGCGCCGAATGGCGGCAGCCCCGTGTTCGCCGAGCGGTCGACATTGAACCAGTAATATTCGCCCTGCGCGATGAACGGGCCATAGGTCGCTGCCGCCTCGACGCCGTAGACCTGCGCGCCGGAGACGTTGGCGATCGCACCGGTCGAGATCAGCGTGGTCGGATCGATGCGCAGCTCGGGCCGGTCGCTGAGCGTGAGCGTCTGCGCCTGCGTGAGCTGGTTGCGCGGCGGCTGCACCAGCCATTCCGCATCGGCGCCGATGTGTACCGAATAGTTCTTGCCGCTGATCGGATTGCCGGCGACGCGGATGACGCCGCCATACTGCTCGGACGTGCCGGCCGGCGAGGCGGAGGATGCGGAGTGGATGGCGCCCGACGTTGGTCCGGTGACATAGCCGCCGATCCAGAACTGGTCGTTCCACCAGCGGGTGCCGGCGGCCGAACGGAAGTCACCGGCGGCGATGTTCTGGGCGATGATGCCGACCGAGGCGCGCTCCATGAACAGGATGTCGTTGGAGCTGGTCGCTTCGTCGAGCGTCCACGGCACGTCCATGATGCCGCCTTCGATCGCCATCTTGCCGCCGAACGGCTTGAAGCCGGTGTAGCTGAGATACGCATTCTCGATGCCCGAGGTGCCGCCGCCGGGCAGCGATCCCGGCGCCGCGCCGCCGAAGCCGTCGGACGAGCCGCCGAAATCGTAGATCAGCGAGTAATTCCAGTCGCCGAAGAATTTGCCGACGATGCCGATGCGCGCGCGGCGGACGTTCTCGCCGCTGTCGAGCTTCTGCGGCGAGGTGCCTGCGGTGTTCGGACGATAGTCGTAGCCGCCGACATCCCAATGCACGCGACTCGTGATCGCAACGCAGTTCTGTTCGTCCGCGGTGCAGATCGTCGGCCGGTTGTTCGGCATCGTCACCACGACGCCGGACGGCGCGACCGGGCCTTTCACCGGGATCGCGGCGTTGGCGCTCGCCACCCGCGCGGCCTTGGCATCCGCCGCCTTCGCATTGGCATTTGCGCTGGCGGCGGTTGCGGTATTGGCGTTGGTCTGCTTCTGCAGTCTGTCGAGCTTCTGTTCGAGCATCTTCAGCTGCTGCTTCAGCAGCGCGATCTCCGCATCGCTGCCGCCTCCGGCCGATTGTGAATAGGCCGG
>NZ_LFIQ01000064.1:7158-25822 GCF_001189245.1 Bradyrhizobium pachyrhizi
GCGATTGCACCAACTTTTGTCGCACTCATCGTGCACCCCTGTTGTGTTTGAAGTCCCCACTCACTGAACGGTCCTAGGAGCGTATCGTGACTGACGCACGACAGTGCTTCCGGGCATCGCAGTTCCGCTTGTGGTCCGCAGGCAACAAGCGGAGCGGCGCAGTGAGATGACAGCCATCATAGAAGCTTGGCGGCGCGCTTCAACGCGGCTGCCGCGGGTTGTGCACCGGTCCGGCGGGGGGCCAGTTATCCGGCCGGGCGCCCTTCAATTGCCCGGCGAACACGCCTATATTCCGGCGTTTCCACGAGAGGTGAGAATGCTCCGACCTGTCCGCTTTGCTGCCGTATCCGCTCTGTGCACGTTGGCCTTCATGGCGAATCTTTCCGCAGCCGCGGCCCAGGACCGCCGCGTGCCGTCCTCGCAGGCCGAGCTGCAATTGTCCTATGCGCCGATCGTGCAGCGGGTGCAGCCGGCGGTGGTCAATGTCTACGCCGCCAAGACCGTGCAGAACCGCAATCCCTTTCTGGACGATCCGATTTTTCGCCGCTTCTTCGGCGTGCCGGGACAGCAGCCCGAGCAGATGCAGCGCTCGCTCGGCTCCGGCGTGATGGTCGACGGCTCCGGCCTCGTGGTCACAAACAATCACGTGATCGAGGGCGCCGACCAGGTGAAGGTCTCGCTCGCCGACAAGCGCGAATACGAGGCCGAGATCGTGCTGAAGGACAGCCGCACCGACCTTGCGGTGCTGCGGCTGAAGAACACCAACAAGGAAAAATTCGCAACGCTCGACTTCGCCAACTCCGACCAGCTTCAGGTCGGTGACGTCGTGCTGGCGATCGGCAATCCATTCGGCGTCGGCCAGACCGTGACCCACGGCATCATTTCGGCCCTGGCGCGCACTCAAGTCGGGATCACGGATTATCAATTCTTCATTCAGACCGACGCGGCGATCAATCCCGGCAATTCTGGCGGCGCGCTGGTCGACATGACCGGCCGGCTCGCCGGCATCAACACCGCGATCTTCTCGCGCTCCGGCGGCTCGCAGGGCATCGGCTTTGCGATTCCCGCCAACATGGTGCGCGTGGTGGTGGCCTCCGCCAAGAGCGGCGGCAAGGCGGTGAAGCGGCCATGGCTCGGCGCGCGGCTGCAGGCGGTGACGCCTGAGATCGCGGAGACGCTGGGACTGAAGCTGCCGAGCGGCGCGCTGGTCGCCAATGTCGCGCCGAACAGCCCGGCGGCGAAGGCCGGGCTCAAGCTCTCCGACCTGATCATCGGGATCGACGGCACGCCGATCGACGATCCCAACGCGTTCGACTACCGCTTCGCGACCCGTCCGCTCGGCGGCAACGCGGAGATCGAGGTGCAGCGCGCCGGCAAGCCGGTGAAGCTTACCGTGCCGCTGGAGACCGCGCCCGATACCAATCGCGACGAGATCGTGCTGACTGCGCGCTCGCCGTTCCAGGGCGCCAGGGTCGCCAATATCTCGCCGGCGCTGGCCGATGAGCTGCATCTCGACGCGGGCGCCGAGGGCGTCGTGGTGACCGAGCTGGCCGATGACGGCACCGCCGCCAATGTCGGCTTCCAGAAGGGCGACATCATCCTCGCGGTCAACAACGAGAAGATTGCGCGGACCAGCGACCTCGAGAAGGCCTCGAAAACGGGGACGCGGGTCTGGCGCATCACGCTGGTGCGCGGCGGCCAGCAGATCAACGTGACGCTCGGCGGATGAGCCCAAAGCGACCGCACGAAGCCAGCAATCTCTTCGCTGCGGCGGGGATGGAGCAGGACGCGCCGCACCCGCTGCCGGACCGGCTGCGTCCGCGCACGCTGGCCGATGTCGTCGGCCAGGATCACATCCTCGGCCCCGACGGCGCGTTGACGCGGATGCTGGAGACGCGCACGCTGGGCTCGCTGGTGTTCTGGGGGCCGCCCGGCACCGGGAAGACCACCGTGGCGCGGCTTCTGGCCGATGCCACCGAGCTGCATTTCGAGCAGATCTCCGCGGTGTTCTCCGGCGTCGCCGATCTCAAGAAGGCGTTCGATGCCGCGCGTACCCGCCGCGAGACCGGCAAGGGCACGCTGCTGTTCGTCGACGAGGTGCACCGTTTCAACCGCGCGCAGCAAGATTCCTTCCTGCCCGTGATGGAGGACGGCACCGTGGTGCTGGTCGGCGCCACCACGGAGAATCCGTCCTTCGAGCTCAACGCGGCGCTTTTGTCGCGCGCCCGCGTGCTGGTGTTTCACTCGCTCGATACGGCGGCAATCGAGAAACTGTTTGCCAATGCCGAGAAGATCGAGGGCAAGCAGCTGCCGCTCGATGCGGAGGCGCGCGCCGTGCTGGTACGGATGGCCGATGGTGACGGCCGCGCCTCGCTGACATTGGCCGAAGAGGTCTGGCGCGCCGCCCGCAAGGGCGAGGTGTTCAACGCCGAGCAGCTGCAGGTCATCCTGCAGCGCCGCGCGCCGATCTACGACAAGTCGGCCGACGGCCATTACAATCTGATCTCGGCGCTGCACAAGTCGGTGCGCGGTTCCGATCCGGACGCGGCGCTGTATTATCTCGCGCGCATGTTCGATGCCGGCGAGGATCCGCTGTTCCTGGCGCGGCGCGTGGTGCGCATGGCGGTCGAGGACATCGGCCTTGCCGATCCGCAGGCGCTGGCGGTCTGCAACGCCGCCAAGGATGCCTACGACTTCCTCGGCTCGCCGGAGGGTGAGCTCGCGATCGCGCAGGCCGTGGTCTATCTCGCCACCGCGCCCAAATCGAACGCGGTCTACACCGCGTTTGGTGCCGCGATGCAGACCGCGAAGCAGGGCGGCTCGCTGCTGCCGCCGAAGCACATTTTGAATTCGCCGACCAAGCTGATGAAGTCGGAGGGGTACGGCTCCGGCTATCAATATGATCACGACGCGCCCGACGCGTTCTCCGGCCAGGACTATTTCCCGGAAGCGCTGGGTCGCCAGACCTTCTACGATCCACCCGACCGCGGCTTCGAGCGCGAGATCCGCAAGCGGCTGGATTACTGGCAGCGGCTGCGCAAGGAACGGGGCGGGAGCTAGAGCAAGAGATTTGGGCGAGCAACACTTGTATAATTTCGGAATATTAGAAGAGTATCCCTGAGTTGCCCGACGTGTCAAGTTGCTTGATGCAACGCCGGCCGCCGCCGGCTGCTTTGCATGGGGTTGTTTTCGATATTTTGGCAGCGCGCGCTGCAACAGCCCATAACTTCGTATTGCTCTGGCGCGTCACTTCACGCTCTTTGCGAATTCCAGGATCTCGTCCGTCAGCCGCGTGTCCGGCGTGTTGATGGCATAGACCTCCGACATGTGGCTGTGCTGCGGCAGCATGAAGCTGCGCGCGCAGCCGCTTGGCCGCTTGCAGCTGGCCTGCTTCATGAGCTCGAACTGCTCGACGAAGCGCGGCGGGTCGAGCTCGGCCGCGGTGATCAGGAACGGGATCGGGCTTCCGACCAGGCCTTGCAGCGAGGAGCGCTCGGCATAGCGCGAGGGGTCGGAGCCGTAATAGGCGAGCTCGGCGTCGCCGGCCGGCGAGGCCGTCAGATCATAGATGCCCGACACCATGATCGCGCCGGCAAGGCCGCCGCCCTTCACCTTGTGAAATTCTGGATGCGAGACATAGCTCGCGACATGGATCGCGCCGGCCGACTGGCCCATCAGGAAGATGCGCCCGGGCTCGCCGCCGCGGGAGGCGATGTTTTCCGCAACCCACTGCACGAGCGCACCCATGTCCTCCGCGCCTGCCGGCCATGGAAAGGCCGGCGCCAAGCGATAGGTGGCATTGACGCCGACGAAGCCGTTCTTCACCGCCCACAGCATGATGTTGTCGTAGAACGGGCTGCCGGGCGCGCGCTTGTTGCCCGCAATGAGGCCGCCGCCATGGATGTAGATCAGCACGGGTCGTGCGGGCGCCGCCGTCTCCGGCGTGAACACGTCGAGCAGATGGCGGTCGGCGGGGCCGTATTTGAGGTCGCGCTCGACCTTGACGCCCTGATAGGGCTCCTTCTGTTGCAGCGGCGCGTAGAGTGCGGCGGTCTTGGGCGGGTCGATGACGCGGCCGAGTTCCAAGAGCTTCCAGGCCAGATCTTCCGGCATCGCGGCTTCGGGCATCGGGCTTTGCTGGGCGAGCGCAGGGTCCGTGAGCATCAGGGCCGCCGCCAAAGCCGATATCGCCAGCCTCATTCCAGGGTCCCCGTCGATTGCCGTATGCGGCCGAACATGGCCGATCTTGCATCGGATTCACACCGATTTCGCCGTGACGATTCGCGGCATTTGCGCTAGGCACAATGCAGGTCTGGAGCCGAAAAATCACCATGAGCCGCCGTATCAAGAGAACCACATCGCCGGGCGACCGCGCCAAAGGGCGCGACAAGGGCCGCGACCGGGACCGCGTCGGCGATCGTGGCAAGGATCGTGGTGAGGATCGTGGCAAGAGCGGATCGGCGCAGCGCGGCCGCAAGCCGGACGATCGCAAGCTCGGTGAGCGCAAGTCTAGTGAGCGTAAGTCCGGTGAGCGTCCGTTCGCGCATCGTGCGGCCGGAAAGCCGCCGCGCTTTGCCGAGCCGCGCCGCGACCGGCAGGAGCGGGCTGAGCCCGTCATGTCGAAGACTGCCGCGGCCGAACAGCCATTGCCGACCAAGGTTCAGACTGTTGTCGTCACCGCCGACGAGAACGGCATGCGCGTCGACCGCTTCCTCGAGGCACGCTTTCCGGGCCTGTCGTTCTCCCACATCCAGCGCATCGTCCGGAAGGGCGAACTCAGGGTCAACGGCAAGCGCGCCGATTCCAAGGACCGGCTCGAGGAGGGCCAGAGCGTCCGGATCCCGCCGTTGCGGCTTGATACGCCGAAGACGGCCGGCACGCTCTCCGAGGCCGAGGCGAAGACACTGCAGGCGCTGAAGGACATGACGCTGTACGAGGACGACGACGTGCTGGTGCTGAACAAGCCGGCCGGTCTCGCCGTGCAGGGCGGCTCCGGCATGACGCGCCATGTCGACCAGATGCTCGAGGTGATGCGCGACGCCAAGGGGCAGAAGCCGCGGCTGGTGCACCGGCTCGACCGCGAGACCTCGGGCTGCCTTCTGGTTGCCAAGACGCGTTTCGCTGCCACGCATCTCACCGGCGCATTCCGCCATCGCTCCGCGCGCAAGATCTACTGGGCGCTGGTCGCCGGTGTACCGAAGCCGAAGCAGGGGCGCATCTCGACCTATCTCGCCAAGGAGGAGAGCGAGGAGGACAGCATCATGCGGATCGCCGAGCATGGTGACGAGGGCGCGAGCCACGCCGTGACATATTATGCCGTGGTCGAGACCTCGGCGACCAAGCTCGCCTGGGTCTCGCTCAAGCCGGTGACCGGCCGCACCCATCAATTGCGCGCCCACATGGCGCATATCGATCACGCCATCGTCGGCGATCCGAAATACTTCAACAAGGAGAACTGGCAGCTGCCCGGCGGCCTGCAGAACCGGCTGCATCTGCTCGCCCGCCGCATCGTGATTCCGCACCCGAGGGGCGGCGTGATCGATGCCACCGCGCCGCTGCCGCCGCACATGCTGCAATCCTGGAATCTGCTCGGGCTCGAGGCCGACCGCTTCGACCCGATCGAGAACGCGCCCGAGGAGTGACGGGCGGGGCGCGGCCTCCAATATCCGTCGCGGACAGCAACAACGATCAAGCGGCTCCGCGCCTTGCGGCTATCTTCGCGCGCCGGCCTTTGCCGGCCTGCAACGGAGACTCTCCATGGTCGGCACCTGGCTGCGCGTCACGCTTTTCCTGATTGGCTCAGCTATCGCCTCGGTGACGGCGCAGGCCGAGACCATCGTGCTCCGCGGCGGCACGCTTTACGCATCGGCCGATGCGGAAGCGCTGCCGGATGCGGTGATCGTGATGACCGACGGCGTCATCAGCGCGGTCGGCAAGTCCGGCGACATCCAGGCGCCGCCGGATGCCCGCGTGATCGATTGCAGCGGCAAGACCATCGTCGCCGGCTTCTGGAACAGCCATGTCCATTTCACGCAGAAAGTCTGGCGCAACGCCGGCGCTGCGCCGCCCGCGGCGCTGACGCAGCACATGCAGGAGATGCTGACGCGCTGGGGTTTTACCACGGTCTGGGATCTCGGCTCCGATCCGAGCGACACGTTGCCGCTGCGCAAGCGCATCGCCGCGGGCGAAGTCGCCGGCCCCAACATCTTGCTCGCAGGCAACATCTTCCCGAAGGGCGGGCACCCCGTCTACATCCCGCGCGAAGTGCAGCTTCCTGAAGTCGCGACGCCGGAGGAGGCCACGCAATGGGCGCGCGATTGGCTCGGCATGGGTGAGGACGGTATCAAGCTGTTCACCGGCGCGTTCATGGGGGACAAGCCCGTCGTCAACATGGACCCTGCAATCGCCAAGGCCGCCGTCGACGTCGCGCATGCGCAGGGCAGACCGGTGTTCGCGCATCCGCAGAACAAGGTCGGTGTCGAGACGGTGATCGAGTCCGGCGTCGATGTGCTCGCGCACACCACACCCGGCGAACCCGGCTACACCGCGGATCAGCTGGCGCGGTTCAAGGCACAGGGGACTGCGCTCGTTCCCACACTGTCGCTATTCACCACCGTGGTGCTCGATCCGAACGTCACCAATCGTCTGGTGGCTTCGACCGTCAACCAGCTCAAGCAATTTTCGGAAAATGGCGGCACGGTGCTGTTCGGCACCGATGTCGGTTTCACCACGCTGTACGACACCACGCAGGAATTTCAGTTGATGCACCGCGTGTTGTCGGGGCGGCAGGTGCTGGCCTCGTTGACGACCAATCCGGCGCGGTTCTTCAAGGCCGCGAAGAAGGGACGGGTGGAGCAGGGCTTCGACGCCGATCTCGTGGTGCTCGACGGCGATCCGCTCGGCGACGTCGGCAATCTTGCGAAGGTGAGCAGCACCATCCGTGCCGGTCACGTGATCTACCAGAAGCCGTGACGAGGGCGGGGAACTCGCATCGCGGGGGCAGTATTGACGCATGGTGCGTTCACTTGAACCGTTGCTGCGGCGTCACGACATATAGGCTATGAAGCGATCCCTGATTGCTGCCGGCATTCTGCTCTGGGCCATGGGCGCGGCGAGCGCGCAAATCCTTGCGCCCGGCCGCTCGACGTGGGATCCGCCGGTCCCCCAACCGCCGCCGCCGCCGCGGATCGAGGTGCCGGCTATCCCCAGGATGGACGCGCCGACGCAGCCGAGCCTGCGTTCGCGGCCGCGCAGCTCGTTCGGCGACCGCGTCAGCCGGTGCCTCGACGAGGCCGCCGCCGCGGGCCTGAACCAGGCCGAGCGTGCCGCCTATTCGCGATCCTGCGCCAACCACCGCGATTAGGGCGGGGCGTGGTCTGCTAGACAAGCCTTGTTGACGCACGGACGGAATTGCCGCCGCGCCGGCGAGCACGTTGTCGAACGGACAAGCGGCATCGACCGGCGGAGGCGCGGCGATCCGGTTCGAGGCCGTCGACCGTGCGAATCTGTCTGGCTATCCAAACGGACCGCTTTGATTTCGTCTCATGATCTTGAGCGTGAGCAGGGCCGCACCGAGCACAAGAAGCAGGACACCGACGACAATCGTGCTTGTCGATTCGAATGTCACACCAACCGCTGTCAGCAAGCAGCCAACAACGATAGCAATAAGCCCACCAAGCTTCTTTACCAACAGAAGCTGTCCGTCGCTTGCGCGCGCCACCATGATCAACCTCACTCTGTAAGTGATGCGGTCATTCCACCGTCGCCGCGGGCCGGTGTTGCTTGGACAAGCGGCGGGCTCACATCCGCACACGACGATCGTACTCTCGCGTGCCAATGATGGAAATCGCTCGTTGCTGCCATGATGACTTCGCTTTTGATTCAATTGCGCCGCGGGCGATTGGGCAACCTTGCTTACCTAGCCGCGCCGAAACGTCGCATGACTCAATCGAGTGTCGTATCGCACAACGGCGCTGCAATTCCGCGACACGCAATGCGTTCAGCGCATTTGTCGTAAAGTGGTCTGCACCAACGCAAGTGTTGCAAAGGCTGTGCAGGTGGATCGTTGACTCCGTGGCTTTTTGGGAGCCTACTTCTGGTTGCCGACTAGAAGACCTGAAGCCATAGGGTCCAAATCCGGAAGGACAGCCAATGTGGCCGCCTTCGATCGCGGAACAAGCGGAGCGGCCCTACATCTCGACCGGGCACTTGCCCGAACCCGAGATGGTGCAGGAGCTCGTGTCTCAAGCGCATCAGCGCTTCAAGTCGAACAGCGAAGGGACCAATTCGCAGGTTTATCCGGCCCTGGCCAGGGTGCCGAGTGAACTGTTCGGCGTCTGCGTGGCCGGTACCAGCGGACGTGTCTACGGCGCGGGCGATATCGAATACGAATTCTCGATCATGAGTGTATCGAAGCCATTCGTATTCGCATTGGTGTGCGAGGCCATCGGCCCTGAAGAGGCTCGTGCAAAACTGGGCGCGAACGCGACCGGGCTGCCGTTCAATTCACTGGCGGCGATCGAGCATGGAGCCGGGCGCACCAACCCCATGGTGAACGCAGGCGCGATCGCGACCACAAGCCTCGTGCCGGGCTCGAGCGCTGACGAGCAATGGCGGTTCATTCATGACGGCTTGTCGCGCTTCGCGGGTCGCAAACTTTCGCTCAACGAGGAAGTCTACGCATCGGCATCCAAGACCAACTTTCGCAATCGAAGCATCGCGCGGTTGCTGGAAAGCTACGACCGGATCTACTGCGACGCCAGGCAGGCGACCGATCTCTACACCCGGCAGTGTTCGCTGAATGTGAGCGCCAGGGATCTGGCCGTGATGGGCGCGACGCTCGCCGATGGTGGCGTGAATCCGGTGACCCGGCAGCGGGTGGTCGATGCGGCCGTGTGCCACTATGCATTGGCCGTCATGGTTACGGCGGGGCTGTATGAAACGTCGGGGGATTGGCTGTATGACATCGGCCTGCCCGGCAAAAGCGGCATTGGTGGAGGCATCGTCGCGGTGTCTCCGGGAAAGGGTGGTTTCGGCACTTTCGGGCCGCCACTGGATGCGGCCGGCAACAGCGTGCGAGGGCAGCTCGCCGCGAAGTTCCTGTCGCAAAGACTGGGCATGGATCTGTTCGTGTCCCAACCGGACGAGTGAACAAGAGGCACTGAAGATCGGTCGAGCTGTGGCCCGATCGATCGCAACGTCGGGCAGGTTGGAGGACGCGATGGCAACGCAAGCAATCTCGATCGGCGACATTCATCAGGAGGAGCGCGCATCATGGGTGCCCATGGTCGCAATTGCGTTCGGTCAGATGATCATGTCGTTCAACGTCGCGTCGTTGCCGGTTGCGATGGGGGGAATGGTGGCCAGCTTCGGCGTGCCGCCGACCACCGTCGCGACCGGAATCGTGGCGTACTCGATGCTTGTCGCCGGGTTCGTGATGCTTGGCGCCAAGCTCGCCCAAAGGTTCGGGGCGGTGCAGGTATTTCGTGCTGCGGTCGTGCTTTTCCTGATAGCGCAGATTGCGATGACGTTCAGCCCCACGGCCTCCGTCATGATTTCCGCTCAGGCGCTTTGCGGCGCCGCGGGCGCGGTGATCGTGCCCTCGCTCGTCGCGCTGATTGCCGAGAATTATGGCGGACGCCAGCAGGCGACGGCCCTTGGCGCGTTGGGCTCGGCGCGGGCTGCCGCCGGCGTGCTGGCATTTGTCGTCGGCGGGTTGCTTGGCACCTATATCGGCTGGCGCCCCGCGTTTGGAATTCTCATCGTTGCCTCGGCGATCGCTTTCGCTCTGAGTTTCCGCCTGCGGCCGGACCGCGGTCGCCCGGATGTCCAGATCGACCTGATCGGCGTCGCTCTTGCCGCGAGCGCGATCATCTTCATCAGCTTCGGATTCAATAATCTGAACAGTTGGGGCGTGATCCTGGCGACCCCTAACGCGCCATTCGAATTGCTGGGCGTCTCGCCGGCACCGGTCCTGATCGTGCTTGGCATTGTGCTCGGGCAGGCATTCCTGATGTGGACTCATCGCCAGCAGGCCGCGGGGAGGACGCCTTTGCTGGCGTTGGAGGTGATCGATTCACCGGAGGAGAGGTGCGCCGTCTACGCGCTGTTCGCGGTCGTGGCGCTCGAGGCAGCGCTGAACTTCACGGTCCCGCTCTACATCCAGATTGTGCAGGGACGTTCGCCAATTGCGACGGCGATCGCGATGATGCCCTTCAATCTGACCGTTTTTCTCTCGGCGATGATGATCGTCAATCTCTACGACAAACTGACGCCCCGCCGGATCGGACGCTTCGGCTTTGGCCTCTGCACTGTCGCGTTGCTGTGGCTCGCGTTCGTCGTGCGCAACGACTGGAGCGAGATTCCCGTTCTCGTTGGACTGGTGCTGTTCGGTATCGGCCAGGGCTCGCTGGTGACATTGCTGTTCAACGTTCTGGTCACGGCCTCACCCAAGGCGTTGGCCGGGGACGTCGGATCGTTGCGCGGAACCACACAGAATCTGGCGGCTGCAGTCGGTACCGCGGTCGCCGGAGCTCTTCTGGTCGGTCTTCTGAGCACGATCGCGCTCGGCAGGATTGCGGCCAGTCCGGTGCTGACCAAGGAGCTTCAGAGCCAGGTTGATCTCGGCAACATCACCTTCGTCAGCAATGACCGGCTGCGCAGCGTGCTCGAAGGCACCAGCGGTACGCCGCAGCAGGTCGAGGAAGCCGTCCGGGTCAATACCGAAGCGCGCCTGCGCGCTTTGAAGATCGGATTGCTGATCATGGCCGGCCTCGCACTGCTTGCGATCATTCCCGCAGGACGGCTGCCGAATTATCGGCCAGGCGAAATACCGGACGACGGAGCGACCGGCGAGGGCCAGCGATCGGCCTGATCGTATGTTGGCCGCCGCCGGGCAAGAAGGTCTCTGCAATAACGAGGTGCCAGATATGGATGAACTCGATCGTCGGATCGTGCTCCGGAGAATGCTCGGCGGCGTCGCAGCCGTTGGTCTCGGAACCGGCTTGCTGACGCAGGCGGCCAAGGCGCTGCCACTCGTCCCCGAAGATGCCCTCGTCACGAAGACGGATGATCCGGAGCGGCCGCTTCATATGGCCGTCGCCCGACCACCACCGCGCCCGCGTCCTCCGCCACCGCGCCGCCGCCGGCATCGCCGGCGCCGCTGGGTCTGTTGGTGGCACAGAGGTCGCCGCCGTTGTGGATGGCGCTGGTGAGAGCAGGCACAAGCTCCGGCAGTTCGAGTGGCCCGGTTGCCGCGGCCGTCCATGGCTGCCTGGGATCAAGGAGGACGACATGGCTACCTATGAGAACAGTTCCACGATGCTCCGCGGCCTGCCTGGCCCGCCTTTATGGGTCTGCGTTCTGCTGGGCCTCGTCATGATCGCCGCGGGCCTTCTGGTCCTGGGAGATGTCGTGCTTTTCACCGTGATCAGCGCCATCTTTATCGGCTGGACGGCCATCGTTGCCGGCGGGTTCGAAATCCTGCACGCCTTCTGGACCAAGGGCTGGGGCGGGTTCGTGTGGCAGCTTCTGCTGGGGGTGCTCTACCTTGCCTGCGGAATCGTTCTGCTCAGCCAACCGGTGACGAGCGCGCTGCTCCTGACCTATGCCCTCGGTCTCATGCTTTTAGTCTCCGGGATTGTGCGCATGCTGATCGGCATCGGCCATTGGCAGCAGTCCGGCTGGATCATGCTGGCATCCGGGCTGTTTGGCGTTCTGGCCGGCCTCGTCATTCTGACGGGATTTCCGGCAACCGGGCTGTGGGTGCTCGGGCTGCTGCTGGGGATCGATCTGCTGTCTCATGGCATCGGATGGCTGAGCTATGCTTTGCAGCCTGCCGCCAGAGCGGCTCAATAGGCCATCGATTGTCAGGGAGCGGCAGAACTCTCATTAATCGTCTGAAATCAAGTCGGCTCCACGCGAGATCAGTGACGGTCTCGCGCGATGCGCCATCGGGGGAGAGTGGACATGTCAGGTTTGCGGAAGGGCGTCAGAGTTTCGGCGCTGGTTGCGTCGATTGTGATGAGCCTCGTCGCCTTGCTGCCGGCGCAAGCCCAGCAGGATGGCGGCGTGCTGTTCCAGAACGTGCGAATTTTCGATGGCAGGAATGGCGCGCTGTCCGGGCCGTCCAATGTGCTGATCCGGAACAACAAGATCGAGAAGATTTCGACTGCGGCGATCGCGGCCGAGGCTCAGCTGATTGCCGGCGACGGACGGGTGCTGATGCCCGGGCTGATCGACGCGCACTGGCATGCATTGCTGGTACGCCCGACGCCGGCGGCCGTGATGGCGAGCGACGTTGGTTACACCAATCTTCTTGCGGCCGCCGAGGCAACGGCCACGCTCATGCGCGGCTTCACCACCATTCGCGACATGGGCGGGCCGGCCTTTTCCCTCAAGCGCGCGATCGACGAAGGTCTCGTCGCCGGTCCCCGCATCTACCCATCCGGTGCCATGATCACCATCACCGGCGGCCATGGCGACTTCCGGCAGCTGTCCGATCTGCCCAGAACGATCGGCGGCATGCTCAGCCGCATGGAGAGGATAGGCGGCGCCATGGTCGCGGACAGCCCGGACGAAGTTCGCGTGCGCGTGCGCGAGCAGCTCATGCAAGGGGCTACACAGGTCAAGCTCACGGCGGGCGGCGGCGTGGCGTCGCCGTTCAGTCCGCTCGATGTGTCCACGTTCACTGAACCGGAGTTGCGTGCCGCGGTAGATGCTGCCGAGAACTGGGGTACCTATGTCGCCGTACACGCCTACACGCCGGTCGCGATCCAGCGATCGATCGCAGCGGGAGTCAAATGCATCGAGCATGGTCATTTGATGGACGACGCGTCGGCCCGCCTGATGGCCGAGAAGGGGATTTGGCTGAGCACCCAGCCCTTCCTCGATCTGTCGGGCGCGAGTGCTCTTGGACCTGCGGAGCAGGACAAGATGCGGCAGGTCGTTGCCGGCACCGACAGGGTCTACGGCTTTGCCAAGAAGTACAAGTTGAAGACGGCCTTCGGTACCGACGTCTTGTTCTCGAAAGCGCTCGCTGACCGGCAAGGCGCCATGCTGACAGCCCTCACGCGATGGTACACGCCGGCTGAAGCGCTCATCATGGCGACATCGACGAATGCCGAATTGCTCGCTTTGTCCGGGCTTCGCAATCCATATTCGGGCAAGCTGGGCGTGGTGGAGGAAGGTGCGCTCGCCGACCTTCTGCTGGTCGAAGGCAATCCGATCGACAACATCAAGCTGATCGAAGATCCGGCGAAGAACTTCCTGGTCATCATGAAAGATGGGAAGGTTTACAAGAATCTTCTTGGTGGTGACCGGAACAGGTAGGCGGACATGATCACAAGGCGGGCCAAGCGGCAGCGTTAAAGCCGATATGGCTGCCGACCTTGGCCGGTGGAGCAGCGGTCGCCGGAACGGCAAGGGCAGTCTCCTACCGCCGAAACTGCGTCAGAAACATCCGCAAGGAATCGTGCGGGCTCTCGACATCCGAAATCACCCAGCCGTCGGGACCGTTGACGACGATGAAGTTGAGCGTGACGGCGCGGCCTTCATTGTCGAATGTCACCGTTACGTCGGTCCTGTCGAACTGCCGGCGCGGGATTGCGATCGAGATCGGGCCGAGCCGCCAGGTCGGGCTCTGCACCAGAAAATCGTAGGGCGCATCGTGCAGCGCGGTCCAGGCACCGCGCAGGGTGGGATCGAAGAATCGGCGAGCGGTTTCCTCGTCACGCGGCAGGCCGTTGGAATATTCGGCGCTGCCTCGCCCATAATAGGCGTAGACGTTGCGGATCAGGGATTCCGGCGAACGGAACCCGGCACAGGCCGTGGCGGCGGCGAAAACCGCCGCAACCAGCGAAAAACCCGCAAGGAATTTGCCGCGTCCCATCAGCTTTATTTGCCGTTGCCCCTGACATATCTTGCAGGGAAATCCCTTTGAACGAAAGCTACCCGGCGCGATGCGCGACCTTTTCGACGATGTCCCAGAACAATCTCCGTTCGATCCGCAGGAGGCGGTGCGGCGCCACATTCGCACGCCCCAGCGCAAGCGGTTCTACACCAGCGCCGGCGTCGCCGAGGCCGACGGCGAATTTTCGATCACGCTCGACGGCAAGCCGATCCGCTCTCCGTCCGGCAAGCCGATCGCGGTGCCCACGCGGCCCATTGCGGACGCGGTGGCGGCGGAATGGAATGCGCAGGGCGAGACCATCGATCCCATGACCATGCCGCTGACGCGCCTTGCCAACAGCGTGATCGAGGGGGTGATTGATCGCGTCGACGAGGTCGCCGACGATGCGGCCAAGTTCCTCGGCAGCGACCTCTTGTTCTACCGCGCCGGCCATCCAGAGACGCTGGTGGCGCGCGAGGCCCAGCACTGGGATCCGATCCTGTTCTGGGCCGCCGACGCGCTCGGCGCCCATTTCGTGATGGCCGAGGGGGTGATGCATGTCGGCCAGCCCGAGCCTGCGATCAAGGCGGCGCGGGCGGCGTTCCCGACTGACCCATGGTCGGTCGCGGCACTCCATGTGGTGACGACGCTGACCGGCTCGGCGCTGCTGGCGCTGGCGCTGGCGCACGGTATCCGCGACGAGGACCAGGTCTGGGCCGCGGCCCATGTCGACGAGGACTGGAACATCGAGAAATGGGGCGTCGACGAGGAAGTCGCCGCCCGCCGCGCCGCCCGCCAGCTCGATTTCAAGGCCGCCGCCGGCGTGCTCAGGGAGGTGGCGCCGGCGGCCGGTTAACGAGGGGTTTACGGCGCCGGGCTAGCCTGCGGCTCGTTCCTCGCGCCTGGCCGAGACCTCCGACATGGCAATCGCCATCAATCCCGTGCTGCCAGTGCTCGCCTCGAAGGAGGCGGACAGCGTTGCGCCGGACCTCACGCTGGAGGCCGGCAGCGTCGTCAATGCGCAGGTGCTGAAGGTGCTGTCCGCCGATCTGGTGCGGATCGCCATCGCGAGCCTGTCGATCGACGTCCAGACCGAAGTGCCGCTGCAGCAGGGCCAGAACCTGCAGCTTGCGGTGTCGCAGACCAATGACGGCATCCGCCTGCAGCTGGTCGGGCCGGGCCCGGACACCGGCGACGCCGTACGGCTGTCGCCGGCAGCGGCCAACGCTGCCGCTGCCGCCCAGCCGATCGCCACGGCACCGAAGCCTGTATTGACGCCGCTGGAGCGCGTCACCATCACCGCGGCGGCGCAGACTGCGGCGGCAGTGCAGGGCAGCCAGGCGCCGCTGTTCGCCAATCTTGCCGCGGTCGCTCCCACCAATCTGCCGCCGAAGCTGCAGGCCGCGATCGCGCAGGTGCTGGCGCAGCAGACCGGCCTCGACGAGAATTTGAGCGGCGATGCGGTCAAGGCCGGCTTGCAGAAGTCCGGCCTGCTGTTCGAGGCGATGCTGGCGGCGGGCATTACGCCCGCGAGCGGCAGCGCGCCCGATCTGAAGGCCGCACTGATCGTGCTGCGCCAGGCGCTGACCTCGCTCAGCGCCGGTGATGCCGGCAGGCCGCCGTCCACCACATCGCTCCAGCAACCGGCGCTGGCCAGCGCCGCGACGGCGCCGAGCCTCGTGCCATCAGGCACGCAAGACCTCGACGTTCAGGAGATCCTGCTGCCGCAGGCCCGCCTGCCGGTCGCCGAGGATGTCAGCCGCGGCGCCACAGGGCTCGCAGGCGCGCTCGCGGATGCGCTCGATGCCGGCCCGTCCTCCGGCGGCGCGATCAATCTCATTCAGGAAGCGCTGCACGAAGTCGGCAACCCCGCGCGGCAGGGCGCCGCGCCGAGGGAGATGCTGCCAAGCGAGGTGCCGGTACGCGGCAATACGCCGCCGCCGCCATTTCACGGCGCGTTGCCGTCGGCCCAGGCCGTCGCGGAGGCGTCGATCGCCCCAAACACGCCGCTCGCGACGGCCGCGCATCGCCTGCTGGAAAACACCGACGCCGCCCTGGCGCGGCAGACGCTGCTGCAGGTCGCCTCGCTGCCGGACCGCGGCGACGCGTCGCGCCCGCAGCTCGACGCCATGGTGCCGCGCTGGAATTTCGAGATTCCGTTCCTGACCCAGCAGGGCACGGCGATGGCGCAGTTCGAGATTTCCCGCGATGGCGGCGGCAGCGCGGTCGAAGCCGCCAAGCGGGTGTGGCGCGCGCGCTTCACGCTCGATGTCGAGCCCGCCGGGCCGGTGCACGCGCTGGTCTCGCTGAACGGCGAGCGCACTTCGGTGCGGATGTGGGCCGAGCGGCCCTCGACCGCCGCGCAACTGCGCGCCGGCGCCTCCGAGCTGAGCCAGGCGCTGACCAGGGCCGAGCTCACGCCCGGCGATATCGAGATCCGCGACGGCAGCCCGCCGCAACCTGCGCCCGCGCGCGCCGGCCATTTCCTGGACCGCGCATCATGAGCGAGGCCAACAACCAGCTCGCGATCGCGCTGCATTACGACCACGCCGGCGCGCCGCGCGTGGTGGCGAGAGGCAAGGGCGCGATCGGCGCCAAGATCATCGAGGTCGCCAAGGCCAACGACATCCCGATCGAGGAGAACGAGGTCTTGGCCGGCGCGCTCTCCAATGTCGAGCTCGGCGACGAGATTCCGGCCGAGCTCTACAAGGCCGTCGCCGAGGTGCTGGTGTTCGTCCTGCGAATGTCGGGCCGGGCGCGGTAGCGATCGCGTTTTCGAGCGAAGCGGGCACCGGTTCGCGTGAAGAAAACGCGACAAACAAGTGAGTCTTCTTGCCATCCTTTTACCACGATGGCATCCACCATCGTCGTCAACGCGAACCTGCCCAGGACTTGTCGTGATCCATCGCCGTCATGCGCTCGGTCTGCTTGCTGCCGCCGCGATCCTGCCGTCGCGCAGCTTCGCCAACGTGTCCTATCAGCGCAGCGAGTTTCGCGAGGAGCTGCAAAAGCGCTTCTTCGAGCTCGGTACCGAGGGCACCTTCGTCGGCTACAAGGTCGAGGACTATCTGATCATCGCCAGCGACAAGGTCCGCTCGGGCGAGGGCAAATTGCCGGCCTCGACCTTCAAGATTCCGAACGCGCTGATCGCGCTCGAGACCGGCGTGGTGCAGGATCCCGACAAGGACGTCTTCAAGTGGGACGGGACGACCCGCAGCATCGAAGCCTGGAACAAGGATCACACGCTGCGCTCCGCGCTCGCGGTGTCGGCCTTTCCGGTGTTCCAGGAGATCGCCCGCCGCATCGGCGAGGAGCGGATGAAGAAATATCTCGACATCATCGACTACGGCAACCGCGACATCGGCGGCGGCATCGACCAGTTCTGGGTGACCGGCAATTTGCGGATCGATCCGGTGCAGCAGATCGATTTCCTCGACCGGCTGCGCCGCGGCGTGCTGCCGGTCGGCAAGCGCAGCCAGCAGCTGGTGTGCGACATTCTCCCGGTGACGAAGGTCGGCGCCGCCGTCATTCGCGCCAAGACCGGCTTGACCGACAAGGAGCACGGCTCGCTCGGCTGGCTGGTCGGCTGGGCCGAGAAGGGCACCGACATCACCGTGTTCGCGATGAACATGGACTGCAAGACGCAGGCGCAGATCGATGCGCGGATGAGCGTCTCGCAGCAATGCCTCACCGATATCGTCGCGCTGTGACGAGCTGACCTGCGCGCACCGCGGCTGGTCGACGCTGTGCGGCTCGACTAGCATCCTCCGATAAATCAAAGCGGAGGAATCATGCATTCAGCAACAGTCTGGCTCTCGTCGCTCACGCTGGCTGCGGCCGGCGGCTGGCTCGCAGCAACCGTGTTTTCGGTGCCGGCCACCAGCAAGGAGCCGCGCTTCCCGCAGCTCACGATGGAGCAGCTCAGCGACCTGCAAAAACCGCTCGGCGAGCAGATCATGAAGGTCTCGAGCGTCGGCATCGGCGGTCCCTACAATCCGATGATCCGGAGCCCGGTGCTCGGCCAACGCCTCTACGATCTGTTCTACTATTTGCGCTGGCAGACCTCGGTGCCGACCAGGCTGAACGAGTTCGCGATCCTGATCATCGGCCGGCAGTGGCGCTCGCAGGTCGAGTGGTTCGCGCACGCGCCGCTCGCCGCCAAGGCCGGTCTGCCGCCCGACGTCATCGCCGAGCTGAAGGCCGGCAACCGCCCATCGAAGATGGCCGACGACGAGGCGGTGGTGTACGACTTCGTCACCGAACTGACCACGACCAAGAAGGTCTCCGACGAGACCTATGCGCGTGCCAGGAAGATTTTCAACGATCAGCAGATCGTCGACCTCACCGCGGTCGCCGGCAATTACGTGATGGTGGCGATGATCCTGGCGATGGCTGAGGAGACAGTGCCGCCGGGCAAGGAGGAGCCGTTCAAGGTGGGTGAGAAGTAGGGCGCCGCTGCTGGCTAGCGCGCGATGGTTTGGACTCAATCGGTTTGGTCGCGGGTTCGGTTCGCCTCTCCCAAGGGAGCGGTGAAGTACCGCCGCCGCCCCAGTTCGATCTCATCATGCCTCAGCGCCCGATCGCCCGCTGCAAGGTCGGCATCAGTTTCGGGTCGCGGCATTGCGCGACGTTGAAGCGCATGAAGGCGGCGGCCGTCTGCGAGGCGCTGAACACATTCCCCGGCGCCAGCACGACATTGTCCGCGAGCGCCAGCCGCGCCACGTCGGCCGAGTCGCACCCGTCGGGCAGATGGCACCACAGATAGAAGCCGCCGCG
>NZ_LFIQ01000064.1:25832-37245 GCF_001189245.1 Bradyrhizobium pachyrhizi
GCGCGGGCAAGGCGCCGGCGCAGCTCCTCGACATGCTTGCGATAGAAACCGCTCGACAGCACGCCGGCGATGATCTCGGTCGCGACCGCGCTGGGACCGCCGAAACCGGTCGCGACCTGGAGGTCGACGAGATCCTCGATCCAGTCCGCCCGCGCGGCGACGAAGCCGCAGCGCACCGATGCCGACAGCGTCTTGGAGAAGCTGCCGATCCGGATCACGCGGCTCAGGCCATCGAGTGCGGCGAGCCGCGCCGAAGGCTCCGGCTCGAAGTCCGCAAAGATGTCGTCCTCGACGATGGTGAGATCATGGGCTGTCGCGGCATTCAGCACGCGGTGCGCGGTCTGCGGCGACAGCGTTGCACCGGTCGGATTATGCAGCGCCGAATTGGTGACATAAAGCCGCGGCCGCTCGGCGGCAAGCGTCGCCTCGAAGCTCGCGATATCGGGGCCCGATGCCGTGTAGGGCACGCTGACGATGCGAACCTGATGCGCGCGCAGCAGCGCGCGAAAATTGAAGTAGCAGGGATCGTCGACCAGCACGGTGTCGCCCGGCCGCAGCAGGAAGCGGCAGACGAGATCGATCGCCTGCGTGCCGGACGCGGTCAGCAAGAGCTGCTCGGGCGGCACCTCGAGGCCCTCGTCGGCAAACCGTGCCATCAGGATCCGGCGCAGCGTGAGCGAGCCGCGCGTCGCGCCATAGTCGGAGAGCACGGCATCGTCGGCCCGCGCCAGGCCGCGCAACGCGCGCCGCAGCGCTTCGGTAGGCATCCACTCGGCGGGCAGCCAGCCGCAGCCGGGTTTGAGCGCGCCGGTCTCGGCATCGAGCGATTGCCGCGACACCCAGAACGGATCCACCGCGCGGTCGCGCTGCGGCTGGTCCTTGGCGAGCGCGAGCGGCGGCAGCGCCGCGGACGAGACATAGAAGCCGGAGCCGGGCCGGGCGCGGATCAGGCCCTCGGCCGCCAGCCGGTCATAGGCCTCGACGACGGTGGAGGGCGACACGCCCATGGTCGCGGCCAGGCCGCGGATCGAGGGCAGGCGGTCGTCGGCGACCAGCGCACGGCTCGCCACCTTGGCGCGGATCGCGTTCATCACGTCCGTGGTCCGCGTGGCCTTCGCTGCGTTGGATTGCGGCGCATCGGATTGCTGTTGCAAGTGTATGCCTACCTTTGTCCATACAGTTTTGCAGTATTGTACTGATCTGTAGCTGCCTTGGCGAGCCTCCGCCGGCTATGGTCGGCGTTCGGAAGTGAGGTACGATGGACAAGGCTTCGATCGACGGCTGGGGCAGCGGCCTGCTCGGCGTGATTATCTTCAGCGGCTCGCTGCCGGCGACCCGCGTGGCCGTGGCCGGGTTCTCGCCGCTGTTTTTGACTTCGGCGCGGGCGGCGATCGCGGCGCTGCTCGGCGCCGCGCTGCTGGCGGTGCTGCGGCAGCCCTGGCCGCAGCGCAAGGACCTGGTGTCGCTGACCATCGTCGCCCTCGGCGTCGTGATCGGCTTTCCTCTGCTCACCGCGCTCGCGCTCCAGCACATCACCTCGGCGCATTCGATTGTGTTCATCGGGCTGCTGCCGCTGTCGACCGCCGTGTTCGGCGTGCTGCGCGGCGGCGAGCGGCCGCAGCCGCTGTTCTGGCTGTTCTCCTGCGTCGGCAGCGCGACGGTCGGCGCGTTCGCCCTGTCGAGCGACGGATCGGCGTCCCTGACCGGCGACCTCCTGATGGTCGCGGCGATTATCGTCTGCGGCCTCGGCTATGCCGAAGGCGCGGCGCTGTCGCGGCGGCTCGGGGGCTGGCAGGTGATCTCCTGGGCGCTGGTGCTGTCGGCGCCGGTGGTGCTCCTGATGACGATCATGACGCTGCCGCCGAGCTGGCAGGGCATCGGTGCGCCGGCCTGGCTCGGGCTCGCCTATGTCTCGATCTTCAGCATGCTGGTCGGCTTCGTGTTCTGGTATCGCGGCCTTGCGATCGGCGGCATCGCCAGCGTCGGCCAATTGCAGCTGCTGCAGCCGTTCTTCGGCCTCGCGCTGGCCGGCCTGTTGCTGCACGAGCAGGTGCCGTGGTCGATGATCGCGGCGACCCTGGCGGTCGTGGTCTGCGTGGTGTTCGCGCGCCGCTTCGCTTAACTGTTCTTCAGAGGGGCACACATTGCTCCATCCACGTCATTGCGAGCGAAGCGAAGCAATCCATCGCTCTGCAATCGGAGAAATGGATTGCTTCGTCGCTATCGCTCCTCGCAATGACGGCAGTGTAAAGCATCACTGGAACACCCGCGTCTGTCAGCTCAGCTTGAACAGCGCCTGCAGGAAATCGCTAACTGCCTTGCGGGCCTCGAGCGCGGTGGTCGGGTTGCCGCCGACATGCGGGCCGAGCTCGACGCAGGCGTCCTTGTAGCTGAACGGCGCCTGGGTCGATGCATTCATCAGCACGCCGCCTTCGCCTTCCCTGATGGTGCAATGGCGCACGGTCTGCGATCCCGTTGCCTCCACCACCGTGTTGTTGCCGATCAGGCCGGCATCGAAGCCGTGCGCGGAGTCAGGATATTCGGTCAGCACCACGTCGCGCCTGGCCTCCTGCAAGCGGGCGGCATAGGCCTTGCAGCTCGCCACCGGGTTATAGTCGTCGGGCGTGCCGTGAAAGATCCGGATCGGCCGCGCCGCGACCTCGGTGTCGGTCAGATAGCCGGTCGAGCAGTCCGGATAGAACGGGATGTAGGCCGCGAACTGCACGCCGGACTTGTTCCAGAGCTTGTTGAAGCGGTCGAGGCTGGCATAGAGCGTGGCCTGGCCGCCGCGCGAAAATCCCATCAGCACGATGCGCTCGGGGTCGACCCGCGGATGCTTCGCGAGGATCTCCAGCGAATGGTAGATGTCGACGATCAGGTTGAGCCGGCCGAGCAGGGCCTGGTTCGGCCCGGTCGCGGTGAGGCCGCGGCCGGAGAAGCCGTCGATCACGAAGGTCGAGATGCCCATGCCGTTGAAGTGGCGCACCCAGCCGTCCATCCCGGCGCCGACGCCGCTCGAGCCGTGCATCAGGACCACGACCGGCAGCCGGCCGCTGCCTTGCGCGATACGGAATTCGCCGCCGACGGTGACCGCCTTGCCGTTGCTGTCGCCGTTCAAAAATTGCTGGTCGGAGATCGTCAGCGAGGGGATGCCGTAGATCTCGGTGCGCGCCGCGATCTCCTTCGGAATCTGCTGCGCGCTGGTCTCGATGCAGGTGAACAGCACGGCGCAGCAGAACAGGATCGCGGTCGCGGCGAGGCGCCAGTCTGTCAGCATCGATTCCCCCGATGTTGTCTTGATTGGCCGCGACTACAGCAATGGACGCGCACGCTGTCAATTTGACCGGCCGTGCGTGACGCTCAGGAAGCGGGCGCTAGGCGAGCTCCCGCGCTTTCCCGATCCGCCCGAGATGGGTGAAGCCGAAGCCCTTGGAATATTTCAGCCCGTAGCCGAGCGCGCGGTCGATCCCGATATGGGCGAGCCAGATCATCGCGATCGACAGCACCAGCGGCGCCGCGGCGGCAAAGC
The DNA here is from genome assembly GCF_001189245.1 of Bradyrhizobium pachyrhizi. GTDB lineage: Bacteria > Pseudomonadota > Alphaproteobacteria > Rhizobiales > Xanthobacteraceae > Bradyrhizobium > Bradyrhizobium pachyrhizi. Next base: position 29,362 of record NZ_LFIQ01000064.1, read on the forward strand.
CCAGCGTCATCAGCGCCACCGGCGCCAGATAGCTGTGGGCGGCGTTGTAGACGATGGCGCCGACCCGCGGTCCGGCGAGATAGGCGGCAAAGCTCAAATCCGGCACCAGGAACAGCAGGACATAGACCAGCCACGAGCCCTCCCATTGGGCATAGAGCACGGTCATGCCGAGGAACAGCACCAGGCCCTCCAGCCGGAGCAGGGTGCGCACCCCGCCGGTCGGTGCGCCGGTCTCGACCGTGGCCGTGTTCGTGTCGGTCATCGCCATCTCCCCAGATATCGGAAAATCCTACCGTTTTTTGCGCCCGAACCCGGCCACAACCGCCTTTCCGGTTCCGAAATGGCCGTGCTAAGCCATTTCCGAACCTCGGCTCGCGCCGGGACGCGGACTGTAGCTAACACGGGCGGAAACAAATGAAAGATATCCTCGATACCCTCGAAGAGCGGCGCGCCGGCGCCAAGCTGGGCGGCGGCGAAAAGCGCATCGAGGCGCAGCACGCCCGCGGCAAGCTGACCGCCCGCGAGCGGATCGAGCTCCTGCTGGACAAGGGCTCGTTCGAGGAATTCGACATGTTCGTCGAGCACCGCTCGATCGAGTTCGGTATGGAGAAGACCAGGATTCCCGGCGACGGCGTCGTCACCGGCTGGGGCACGGTCAACGGCCGCAAGACGTTTGTCTTCGCCAAGGATTTTACGGTGTTCGGCGGCTCGCTCTCCGAGACCCACGCGCTGAAGATCACGAAACTGCAGGACATGGCGATGAAGGCGAGGGCGCCGATCATCGGCCTCTATGACGCCGGCGGCGCGCGCATCCAGGAGGGCGTCGCGGCGCTGGCGGGTTATTCCTATGTATTCCGCCGCAACGTCATCGCGTCAGGCGTGATCCCGCAGATCTCCGTCATCATGGGCCCCTGTGCCGGCGGCGACGTCTATTCGCCCGCGATGACCGACTTTATCTTCATGGTGAAGAACACCAGCTACATGTTCGTCACCGGCCCCGACGTGGTGAAGACCGTCACCAACGAGGTGGTGACCGCCGAGGAGCTCGGCGGCGCCTCGGTGCATGCCACGCGCTCCTCGATCGCCGACGGCGCGTTCGAGAACGACGTCGACGCGCTGCTGCAGATGCGCCGCCTGATCGACTTCCTGCCCTCGAACAACACCGACGGCGTGCCGGAGTGGCCGAGCTTCGACGATATCGGCCGGGTCGACATGTCGCTCGACACGCTGATCCCCGACAATCCGAACAAGCCCTACGACATGAAGGAGCTGATCCTGAAGGTCGTCGACGAGGGCGACTTCTTCGAGATCTCTGAGACCTTCGCGAAAAACATCGTCACCGGCTTCGGCCGCATCGCCGGCCGCACCGTCGGCTTCGTCGCCAACCAGCCGATGGTGCTGGCCGGCGTGCTCGACAGCGACGCCTCACGCAAGGCCGCGCGCTTCGTGCGGTTCTGCGATGCCTTCAACATCCCGATCGTCACCTTCGTCGACGTGCCGGGCTTCCTGCCGGGTACGAGCCAAGAATATGGCGGCCTGATCAAGCACGGTGCGAAACTGCTGTTCGCCTATTCGCAGTGCACGGTGCCGCTCGTCACCATCATCACCCGCAAGGCGTATGGCGGCGCCTTCGACGTCATGGCCTCGAAGGAGATCGGCGCCGACATGAACTACGCCTGGCCGACCGCCCAGATCGCCGTGATGGGCGCCAAGGGCGCGGTGGAGATCATCTTCCGCTCTGACATCGGCGACCCCGACAAGATCGCCGCGCGCACCAAGGAATACGAAGACCGCTTCCTGTCCCCCTTTATCGCCGCCGAGCGCGGCTACATCGACGACGTCATCATGCCGCATTCGACCAGGCGGCGGATCGCACGGGCGCTGGCGATGCTGAAGGACAAGAAGGTGGAAATCCCCGCGAAGAAGCACGACAATCTGCCGTTGTGAGGAGAGCATAGGGTGGGTTAGCACAAGCGTAACCCACCATCTTCGCTCCGCACGATCCGTGGCGGGTTGCGGCTTCCGCCTGACCCGCCCTACAGGTTCGAACTTGATGACCGAAGACGAGCCGACCGACGAGATCTCCGAGATCGAGGCGCAGATCGAGGAGCTTGCCGAGAGCGCCGAGCGCTCCCGGCGGATCATTCTCGGGTCGAAGGTCGCGATCGCAGGCGGGTTCGCGTTGCTGGCCGTCGCGCTGCTCGGGCTGCTGGGCGCCGGTCAGACTGCGGCACTCGGGTCGATCGCGCTGGTGCTCGGCGGTATCGTGTCGCTCGGCTCGAATGTCAGCACGTTGCGGCAGACCGAGGCCGCGATCAGCACCGCCGAGGCGCGCCGCGCGCGCCTGATCGGCAACATCGACCTGCGCCTGGTTCACGACGCGCCGCTGAAGCTGATGTGAGGCGCGGCGGGCGCGCAAAGCGGCGCCGCAAACTCAGTGTCGTCTCGGCGAAAGCCAGGACCCATTGCCCCAAATCTGAATTGTTGCGCGACGCTGGGGCTGCGATCCCGTTCATCATCAAATGCGGTGGTTATGGGTCCTGGCTTTCGCCAGGACGACGATCGTGTGTGAGGAACCCGCACCGTCATCGCCAGGTTCGCCGCCTCCGCTCAAGCTTCGGCGTGAAAGGGATGCATGGCCTCGTCGAAGCCTTGGCGAAGACGGGACCGGGCGATCCAGTACGCCGCGGTTTCTCGGCTCAAGCACCGGCGTCTCTGGAATACTGAATCACCCGCATGCGCATACGCGGGTGATGACACCGTACAGGCTGTTTGAGTTGTGAATCGGAATCTCACCGACGTCGTCCCGGGCAAGCGGAGCGCGACCCGGACCCATAACCACAGTTGGTCGTGATTGTACCGTGCTGGGGCTACAGCTTGCCGCAACAATGCAAAACTGTGGTTATGGGTCCCTGCTTTCGCAGGGACGACGAGCGGAGAGAGCACTGCACGCTCCTACTTCGACGCTAGCGGCACGTAGTCGTACTCCCCGACGCCTTGCAGGATCAGGAACGTCAGCGACGTCGTGCCGGCGTTGGTGACGAGGTGAGGGCGGGTCGGGCGGACGGCGTAGACTTCGCCGACCTTCAGGTTCACTTCCTCCTTCGGCTCCTGCAGGAACAGCCGCATCTGGCCCTCCAGCACGTAGAAGGTGTCGGAGATGTTGCTGTGGGTGTGCCACGGCACCTTCTGGGTCGGCGAGAGTTGCAGCTCCATGATGCGGAAGCCGGGGCGGGCGGCGTGCTCGGCGCGGCGCTCGACTTCGTAGAGATGGCTGGCGTCCTTGACCGGTTGTCCTGGCTTCATGGCGGCCTCCCTGGGATGTTGTTCAGCGATGCTAGTCCTGTTCGACGATCCATGAAACGGTCGGAATGGGCATGACGGGTGCGCGCGGCGGGCGCGAAGCGCGGGATACGGTCGCGCCCAACCCGCGCTACGGTGTGCTCACTTCATTCCCATGCAGTTCGCATAGAACGTTGTTGTCGCCGGCCAGTCGGAGAACATCGCGCGGACGCCGACCTGCCTTGCCAGCACGTCGAGCACGGTCAGCGTGTCGCCGTCCCGGTCGATCGCAGCCTTCACCGACTTGTGGTAGAACGCACCGCCTCGGTTGAGCGGCCCGTCGCGCTCCAGCGACCAGCCGATCAGATCGAGGCCGGCGGCCTTCGCCGCCCTGGCGTAAGCCGACGGGACGATCTCGCCCTTGTCGTTCAGCGCCAGCATCGCGAAGATCGGCGGCCCCAAAATCGCGACGCCGGAGGCCTTCAATTCCTGCATCGACGGCTTCCAGGTCTCCGGCCGGTTCGGATCGAGCCCTGCTTTCTCGTAGCGGTCCTCGAGATAGAGCGCCTGGCTGGCAAAATCGGGTTCGGTCTTCACCCAATAGAGGATGTCCTTGAGGCTGAAGCTCTGCGGGAACACGTCGCTCGGCGGAATGCCGGCGGCCTTGTAGGCGGCGAGCATCTGGGTCGCATATGTCTCCTGGGTGTAGTCGCCGTCGAACGGCATCGCCACTTCCGGTGCCTTCAGCTCGGGCGTGAATTTTGCGCCGAGACTCCTGATCAAGGCGATGCTCTCGTCATGGCTCATCAGCGTGCCGGAACTGGCGTAGAGCTCCGTGCGCCAGCGCGGCGTGCCGTTCTGGTACTCCTCCGGCGTCCTCGCATCTGGATTGAAGCCGTCCATTTTCGCGGTGAGCCGCTTGAATTCGGCGAGCGTGATGTCGCTGGTGCAGCACTTCGCCGAGGCCCTCCTGCCGGCGGCCGGATCGGCCGGGCTGAAGGGTTGCGTGCATTTTGCCGCGAGGTCCGGCACCGTCAGGATGTTGGTCGTGGTGTGCAGGTCGCATTGCGAGTGCCGGCACACCAGCTGGCGATCCCGCGTGAAGGTGACGTCGCATTCGATCACGCCGGCGCCCATCCGCGCGGCGGCGAGATAGGATTCGCGGCTATGCTCGGGAAATTGCAGCGCTGCGCCGCGATGGCCGATCGAAAAATCCGTCTTGTGGAACGGCCCGGTGCATTGGCTGAGTTGCTGCTTCAGGGGCCCGTCCTTCATCTTGTCGACCAGATAGAACGGGCGCGGCCCGAGCTGCGCCTCGCGCAGCAGCGCGATCTCCCCGGCGGCAGCCGGCAGCGCGGCGCCGAGGGCGAGCAGGAACGAGAGCAGGGCGGTGCGGAGACGGGCAAGCATAGGTGATCCCCCTGATCAGGCATTGTCAGCAAGCCGACATATCACGGAGCATATGCCGGCCGCCTGTGCGAAATGAAACCATGGAGGAACCAATGCCCGCAGCCTATTTCGTCGTCCGCGCCACTGTCACGGATGCCGCCAGGCGTCCCGCCTTCGACGCCTGGTATTCGCGCGAGCATCTGCCGGACGCGATGAAATCGTTCGGCGCCGAGCGCGCCTGGCGATGCTGGAGCCTGAGCGATCCCTCGCTGCACCAGGCGACCTATCAGTTCGCCGACGAGAAGGCGCTCGAGCGCGCGGTGAACAGCGCGGACATGAAGCGGCTGGTCGCCGACTTCAACCGTGACTGGCCGGAGGTGACGCGCACGCGCGATCTCCTGGTGCTGGCGGAGGAGGCGACGGCGGCATGATGGCTGCGTGACGTCACGACCTCGAGAACCCTCGAGTTCCATGAACGTGAACGCGCAGTTCAGCGAGCGTTCAGCTCGCGAGGCAAAAACTCGCCGCTGCAGTTGGTCCAACCCAGCAACAAAGGGAAACGCTCATGGAACGCCGGGATTTTCTGAAGATGGCCTTCGGTGTCGCCGCCGGAGCCGTCACCTTCGCAGCGGCGGCGCAGGCGGCGCCGCTCGCGCCGCTTCCCCTCAACCAGGATGCACGCGCACCAGCGGCTGGCGATGCGCATCCCGCCGTCACCACGGGCGAGGAGGTCGGCCGCATGAAGCCCGAGCAAGTACGCTGGCATCATCGCCACTGGGGTTGGCGTCACCGGCACTGGCACCGCAGGCATTGGGGCTGGCGCCGCCACCATTGGCGCCGTCATCACTGGCGCCGCTGGTGATATCGACTCCATGATGAAAAGAAAAACCCCGCGCCAGGCGGGGTTTTGTTAGTTCGCAATCTGCCGCGATCAGATCGGGCGGCAACGGCCGTAGCGCCAGACAAAGCCGTAGGGGCAGGCGCGGACACGCGGCGCCACCACGACGGGGCGCTCGACCACGACCGGCGGGCGCACGACAACGGCGCCCGGTGCGACGACGACGCCGCGATTCCTGACGCAGCCGCCATAGGGGCCACGGTGCCAGCCGGGGCCGCAGCCACCGGCTGCATCAGCGGCGCTGATGCCGGCGAATGCGGTCGTCACCAGAACTGCTGCAGCAAAAAGATACTTCATGTCTTCTCCTTTTTTTATTTGGGCCGCGCTGCGGCACCGCAACAAACTTTCGTCTACCGATTCGCCCGGCCGGATCATTGCAGAAGGCGTGCCCGATGTCGCCGACCATAATGTTGCGGCCTGAATGCGACATGAATGTTGCAGCTCACAGCTGCGTCAGCGCGCCGCAAGCCGGCTCAGCATCACTTCGAAATATTTCGTGGACGCGGGCAGCCGCGCGCTGATGGCGAGCGTACGAAAATACATCGGAAGGCGAGGCAAGCGAGACCGGCGGTTCACCGACGCTTGCCCGAAGGCGCGCCGCTATTGGTCCGTGCCGAACAGCGCGGCGAATCGCTTCTCGCCGTTGCGCGAAAAATTGACCACGCGGCTGCCCGGCGTCGCGTCGCGAGCGGCCCATTTCAGTTCCGTGAAGCGGTCCATCATGGCAGCGCCCAGCGTGCCAGCGAGATGATGCCGCCGCTCGCTCCAGTCGAGGCAAGCCTTGCACACCGGCCGGCGCGGATGCGTCAGCGCATCGGCGTCGATCTGCAGCTCCTCGGCCATGAAGCGCCTGCCTTCGCCGGTGAGCTCGATCGCCTGCTTGCTCTGGCGGACCAGCTTCTGCCGCTTCATGCTGTCGAGCATCTGCACGCCGAGATCGCCGGCGAGATGGTCGTAGCAGATGCGGGCCCGGCGCAGCGCCGGATCCTTCGGCCCGGTGCGCACCCGCATATGGCCGGCGCGGGCGGCAATGCCCTGCAGGCCTTCGAGCACGTCGGCGACGTCGGGGTCGGAGAGGCGGTAGTAGCGGTGGCGGCCCTGCTTCTCGGGCTCGATCAGCCCGCCGGCCTCGAGCTTGGAAAGATGCGAGCTCGCCGTCTGCGGCGTGATGCCGGCCTCTTGCGCCAGCTCACTCGCGGTCAGCGCGCGGCCGGTCATCAGCGCGGTCAGCATGTTGCAGCGCGCGGGATCGCCGACCAGAGCGGCGATCCGGGAGATGTCGGGTCCTGCTTTCATAGTTCGATGATAGCCGAAGCATCGAGGTCGGACAAGCCGCTATTATTCACCGTGCCGTCGTTGCGAGGATTGCTTCGCTGACGCTCGCAATAACGGAAACATGACCGGAGGCCATCAATGACCGTCACCGTCTTCATCCGCTACCAGCTCGATCCGTTCAAGCGCGCGATGTTCGAGGAGTATTCGAGAAACTGGCTCTCGATCATCCCGCGCTGCGGCGGCGACCTCATCGGCTACTGGATGCCGCATGAGGGAACCAACAACATCGCCTTTGCGCTGATCTCGTTCGACAGCCTTGCCGCCTATGAGGCCTATCGCGCGCGGCTTCGCCAGGACAAGGAGGGCGTGGCGAACTTCAACTTCGCGGAAGAAAACCGCTTCATCCTCGCCGAGGAACGGACATTTCTCCGCAAGGTCGAGGTATAGTAGGGCCACAACGGCAATGTGCGGGAGGCGCCCATGATCGCAGTGATCTTCGAAGTCTGGCCGAAGCCTGAGCAACGGGATCTCTATTTCGACCTCGCCGCCGAGCTGAAGCCGATCCTGCAGGAGATCGACGGCTTCATCTCGGTCGAGCGGTTCGAGAGCATTACCGAGAAGGGCAAGTTCGTGTCGCTGTCATTCTTTCGCGACGAGGCTGCGGTGGAAGCCTGGCGCAACACGATCGAACATCGCCGTACCCAGGCCAAGGGCCGCGCGCGGATTTTCGAGAACTATCGCTTGCGGGTGGCGAGCGTGATCCGTGATTACGGCCTGAACGAACGCGATCAGGCCCCGAAGGACAGCCGCGCGGCGCATGAGCCGCACTAGCGGGCGGATGCGTGGGTGCCTATCTGTGCGCGGCCAATGACTCCAGGGAGCGACCAATGCCACTGCCAACTGCTGACAAACGCGCCGCCTTCGAGAAGCTGCATGAGAGCGGCTGCTTCATCATTCCGAATCCGTTCGATGTCGGCAGCGCCCGAGCCTTGCAGCATCTCGGCTTCAAGGCGCTGGCGTCGACCAGCGCGGGCTTTGCC
>NZ_LFIQ01000064.1:37255-40122 GCF_001189245.1 Bradyrhizobium pachyrhizi
AGGCCGACAATCGCGTCACCGTCGACGACGTCTGCGACCACCTGACTGCGCTGTGTGCGGCGGTCGATATTCCCGTCAATGCGGATTTCGAGGGCGGCTTCGCGGTTGAGCCCGACAAGGTCGCCGCCAATGTCGCGCGCGGCGTCAAGACCGGCGTCGCCGGGCTTTCGATCGAGGATTCCACCGGAGACGCCGCCAACCCGCTGTTCGAGCACAAGCTTGCGGTCGAGCGCATCAAGGCGGCGCGCAAGGCCATCGATGCCGACAACAGCGGTGTGTTGCTCACCGGCCGCTGTGAGGCATTCTTGTGGGGCAAGAAGGACCTCAATCTGGTGATCGAACGGCTGCAGGCCTATTCGGAAGCAGGAGCGGACGTCCTTTATTCGCCGGGCATCGCGACCAAGGAGGAGATTTCCGCGGTCGTGAAGGCGGTGGCGCCAAAGCCGGTCAATCTGTTGATCGGCGGTGCGTCGGAGCTGACGCTGCAAGCGGTCGCCGATCTCGGCGTGCGACGGATCAGCGTCGGCGGAGCGCTGGCGCGGATGGCCTGGACCGGTGTGATGAAGGCGGCCAAGGAGATGGCCGAGAAGGGCACCTTCACCGAATTCGCCAACGGCTATCCCGGCGGCGAGCTCAACAAGATGTTCAAGTAGACTCACACGCAAAAAAAGCAGCGGGCCGCTGGGGCCCGCTGCTTCGTCGCTCACGATAGCGAGCGGATTACTTGCTCTTGTCGCCGGTCGAGTCGGACGGCGCCGCCGAGCGGTCGATTTCCTGTCCGGTCGGCTTGTTGGCCGACGGCGAGGCCGGCTGTGCCGGTGCCGCGCCCGTGGTCGTGCCGGGCTGGCTGTTCGGCTTCGGCGTCACGTCGCGCATGCCCGGAGGCGGCGCGGCCGGATTGGCCGGCTGCTGCTGTGCGGTCTGCGCTGACGGCGTGGTGCCCGCCTCATGCACCGACGTATTGTTCAAGCCGTAGAACAACGCACCGAGCACCACGGCCACCGCGACGGCGAACATCGCGATCTTGGTGGTGCTGGCCGGTCCCTCCTGGAGTTCCGGATCCGGCTGCAGCTCGTTGTCCAGGCTGTTGAAGCGCGCCTGACGGCGCATTTCGTCCTCGGTCAGGTTGGCGCGATACGGATCGTCAGGTTGATGGGCCATTGCAAAGTTCCTCCGTTAGCACCTCAAAGCTAAACGCAGGGGACAATGGCTGGCGCGCGAGGATGTTCCGCGCCAATGTTGCAACCTGTTCATGCAGGAACCGCCGATTCCTCGGGTTCCAACCTGTTTCTTGAGGCCTTTTCAATGTGGACCATGCCGCCCACCGATTCGGTGCTGCACGTGCTCTCCTTCATTGCGGTTGCGGCGCAGTCGATGACGGCGGCGCTGGCGGCCGGCAGGCGCAGCATGGATTGGGCCGGCGTCTGCATGCTCGGCGCGATCACCGCGCTCGGCGGCGGCACCATCCGCGACGTGCTGCTGGGGCATTATCCGCTGCTCTGGGTCGCGCATCCGATCTATCTTGCGGTCGCGGCGGCCGGCGCCTTCGCCACCATTCTGCTGGCGCGGCTGGTGCACCGGCTCAACCTCGCATTCCTGGTGCTCGATGCGATCGGACTCGTGGTGTTCACCATGGCCGGCTGCGATGTGGCCTCGCAAGTCGACGTCCCGCTGCCGATCGTGATCGTCGCCGGCATGATCACCGGCTGCGCCGGCGGCGTGCTGCGCGACATCCTCTGCAACGAGGTGCCGCTGTTGTTTCGCAGCGAGCTCTACGCCAGCGTCTCCGTGGTGACCGGACTGTTCTATGTGACCGGCTCCGGGCTGCAGGTGAACGCCCAGCTCTGGACCGCGCTGACCTTCGCACTCGGGCTGACGTTCCGCATGCTTGCGATCCGCTACCGATGGGAGATGCCGAAATTCGTGTTCAGCGACGAGGAACGCTGAACGATTATTTCGCCGTCCGCGCCTTAGCGACCTCGTCCGCGGTGACGGCCGGCGCCGCGTTGCCCCAGGCGTTGCGGATGTAGGTCGCAACGTCCGCGACCTCCTGGTCGGTGAGCTTGGGATAGGCCGGCATCGAGCCGCCGTTCGGGGCGCGCGGCGTGGTCACGGTCTGTGCGCCGTCGAGGATGATGCGCAGCGTGCTTGTCGGATTGGCCGATTGCAGATTGGCGTTGCCGGGCAGCGGCGGATAGATCCGCGGCGCGCCGGAGCCGTCGAGTTCATGGCAGGCGATGCAGGCCGCGCGGTAGATCCGTTCGCCATCGCTCATCTGCGCCGGCGAGGGCGGGGTGACCTCCGGCTCCGGCGCGCCGGCAGGCAGGCTCTTCAGATAGACCGCGATCGCGCGCACGTCGGCGTCGCGCATCTTCGAGGTCGAATTGAGCACCACCTCGGACATCAGGGGGCCGGCATGGCTGTGCCCGTTGCGGCCGCTCTGCAGATATTCGGTGATGTCAGCCACGCTCCATGATTTCAGCCCGCTGCGTGCGGCGCCGTCGAGCCTTGGCGCGAACATGCCTTGCACCCTGCCGCCACTGAGCGCCTGGTCGCGCCGGTCGGCGCCGAAGGCGTTCTTGGGCGTGTGGCAGGCGCCGCAATGGGCGAGGGCCTCGACGAGATAGCGTCCGCGATTCCATTCCGCACCCTTGCCCTGATCCGGCTGGATGATGCCCGGCGTGAGGAACAGTGCGTTCCACGCCCGCATCAGCACGCGGTAGTTCAACGGCCAAGGCAGCTCCGGCGGCGGCGCCTTGTTGCTGACCGGCGCCAGCGTCGCGAGATAGGCACGGATCGCCAGGATGTCGTCGCGGATCAGCTTCGTGAAATTGGGGTAGGGGAAGGCGGGATAATAATGCGCGCCG
>NZ_LFIQ01000064.1:40132-41994 GCF_001189245.1 Bradyrhizobium pachyrhizi
ACGCCGGTCCGCAGCGCGCGCAGGAAATCGTCGTCGCTCCAGCCGCCGATTCCGGTATCGCGGTCGGGGGTGAGGTTCGGCGAGAACACCGCACCGAACGGCGTGTCGATCCGCTTGCCCCCGGCGAAGGGCTTTGCCGGATCGGCCGTGTGGCAGCTGGCACAGTCGCCGGCGATCGTGAGCGCCTTGCCGCGGGCGATGACGTCGTCGGTCGGCGCGGCGGCACATTCTCGGGTCGCGAGCGCACCGCACAACAGCGCGGCGACCAGAATCGCACCCGTCGTTCGAAATCGTCGCCGCATCCGATCACCTTCCGGTCCACAAGACGCGTTACGCCATTTCGCCGCGGGCCTGTCCTGCGACAGAAACCGAAACGGCCCCGCAATATTCCCGGCACGAAATTGCGATTTTTGAGCGACGGGCCGGGTCGCCCAGAATTGTGCTGCGCGGGCCGGAAAATCCGACATAGACTGGTTCTAACAAGCTCGGATGACTAGCTAAAAAGCAGTCGTCGCGACCAGCGAAAAGAGGGCTAAATGGGAATCAACCAAGGGCCTATCAGCCTCGACCAGAAATACACCCAGGGCACCGGCCACGTCTTCATGACCGGCATCCAGGCGCTGGTCCGTCTGCCCATGGCGCAGATCAGGCGCGACCGCGCCGCGGGTCTCAACACGGCAGGCTTCATTTCCGGCTATCGCGGTTCCCCCCTCGGCGGCTACGACCAGCAGCTGTTCGCCGCCCGCAAGCATCTTGAGCAGTACAACATCAAATTCCAGCCTGGCGTGAACGAGGACCTCGCGGCCACCGCGATCTGGGGCTCGCAGCAGCTCGCCCTGTCGCCGGGCGCCAAATATGATGGCGCGGTCGGCATCTGGTACGGCAAGGGCCCCGGCGTCGACCGCTGCGGCGACGTGTTCCGCCACGGCAATGCGGCCGGCTCCGCCAAGCATGGCGGCGTGCTCTGCCTTGCCGGCGACGACCATGGCGCGAAATCCTCCACCGTCCCGCATCAGTCCGACCACGCCTTCATCTCCGCGCTGATGCCCTACCTCTACCCCTCCAGCATCCACGAAATGATCGAGATGGGCCTCCTGGGTATCGCGATGTCGCGCTACTCCGGCTGCTGGGTCGGCATGAAGGTGATCACCGAGACGGTCGAGACGACCGCCGAGATCGACCTCACCGACGAGATGACGCCGTTCATCATTCCGACCGATTTCGAGCTGCCGCCGGGCGGCCTCAACATCCGCTGGCCCGACGACCGCTTCGAGCAGGACCGAAGGCTACAGGACTACAAGGGCTTTGCCGCGATCGCCTTCGCCCGCGCCAACAAGGTCAATCGCGTCACCATGGATTCGCCGAACGCGCGCTACGGCATCATGGCCTCGGGCAAGAGCTACGAGGACATCCGCCAGGCGCTGCGCGAGCTCGGCATCACGCCCGAGATCGCCGCCAAGATCGGCATCCGCCTCTACAAGATCGGCATGCCCTGGCCGCTGGAGCCGGAAGGCGTGCGCAATTTCGCGGTCGGCCTCGAGGAGATCTTCATCGTCGAGGAGCGCCGCGAGATCGTCGAGAACCAGGTCAAGCAGGAGCTGTTCAACTGGCGCGACGACGTGCGCCCGCGCATCGTCGGCAAGATGGACGATCACGACAAGCGCTTCCTGACCTTCGCCGCCGAGCTCAGCGTTGCCTCGCTTGCCAGCTCGCTCACCGAACGGCTGCTTCGACTTAATCTCAATCCTGAAATCGCCGAGATGCTGCGCGCAAAGGCCGACTGGTTCAACGGCCGTCAGTCGACGCAGATGCAGGCGACCGCGCCCGTTAGCCGCACGCCGTATTTCTGCTCGGGCTGCCCG
>NZ_LFIQ01000064.1:42004-44210 GCF_001189245.1 Bradyrhizobium pachyrhizi
ACCTCGACCAAGGTGCCCGAAGGCAGCCGCGCGCTGGCCGGCATCGGCTGCCACTTCATGGCACTGTGGATGAACCGGTCAACCGAGACCTTCACCCATATGGGCGGCGAGGGCGTGCCGTGGGTCGGCATCGCGCCGTTCACCAACGAGAACCACATCTTCGCCAATCTCGGCGACGGCACCTATTTCCACTCGGGCATTCTCGCAATCCGCCAGGCGGTCGCCTCCAAGGCCAACATCACCTACAAGATCCTCTACAACGATGCGGTCGCGATGACCGGCGGCCAGCGCCATGACGGCGATCTGTCGCCGCAGCAGATCACCTTCCAGCTCCATGCCGAAGGCATTCGCGAGATCTATTTGGTCTCGGAGAACCCGGATTCCTATCCGGCCGACACCATCGCGCCCGGCGTCAAGCTGTACCACCGCGACGAGCTCGAGAACGTCATGAAGATGTGCCGCGAGTACAAGGGCACCTCGGCGATCGTGTTCGTGCAGACCTGCGCCGCCGAAAAGCGCCGCCGCCGCAAGCGCGGCCTGATGGAGGATCCGCAGCGCCGCGTGCTGATCAATCCAGCGGTCTGCGAAGGCTGCGGCGACTGCTCGGTGCAGTCGAACTGCATCTCGGTCGAGCCGCTGGAGACGGAGCTCGGACGCAAGCGCACCATCAACCAGTCGACCTGCAACAAGGACTATTCCTGCGTGAAGGGTTTTTGCCCGTCCTTCGTCACGGTCGACGGCGGCAAGCTCAGGCGGCGCGCGCCGCCCGAGCTCGGCAGCATCGATAATCTGCCGGAGCCGGCCTCCAAGCCCGCGCTCGACCGGCCCTACAACGTCGCGGTCGGCGGTGTCGGCGGCACCGGCGTGCTGACGATCGGCGCGCTGCTCGGCATGGCCGCGCATATCGAGGGCAAGGCCTCGATGATCCTCGACATGTCGGGCCTCGCGCAGAAGGGCGGCGCGGTGCTGAGCCACGTCCGGCTCTCCGAGCACACCGCCGACGTGACCTGCTCGCGCATCGTGACCGGAACGGCCGATCTGGTGCTCGCGGCCGACGAGGTCGTGGCGGCGTCGAAGGACACCATCACGCTGTGCGATGCGAGCCGCACCGTCGGCATCATCAACAGCCACGTGATCCCGACCGCGGACTTCATCCTGAACCGCGACTTCAACTTCCAGAGCCGCAAGGTCAACAGCGTGCTGGAGACCGAACTGCGCAAGGACTCCGCCTTCTTCGACTTCACCAAGCCGGCCGAAGCGCTGCTCGGCGACTCCATCGCCACCAACATCATGATGCTGGGCTTTGCCTATCAGCGCGGGCTGCTGCCGCTGTCGGCGGAGGCGATCCTGCAGGCGATCGAGGTCAACGGTGTCTCGATCAAGATGAACACCCAGGCGTTCCAGCTCGGGCGCCTGGCCGCCGCCGATCCGGCGCGGCTGAGCGGGATGATGAAGGGCGACGACGAGATCGCGCCACCGAAATCGCTGGATGCGACGTCGCTGGACGAGATCATCACCCATCGCATGGCGTTCCTGACCGACTACCAGAATGCGCGTCTGGCAAGGCGCTATCGCAAGCTGGTCGACCAGGTGCGCGACGCCGCCGCCAAGGGCGGCTATGGCGAGGCGCTGCCGCGCGCGGTCGCGATCAACTACGCAAAGCTGCTCGCCTACAAGGACGAGTATGAGGTGGCGAGGCTGTTCACCGATGGCCGCTTCGAGAAGCAGCTGCGCGATCAGTTCGAGGGCGAGTTCAAGTTCAATTTCAATCTGGCGCCGCCGATCCTCGGCGGCGGGCTCGACGCACAGGGCCGTCCGAAGAAGCGCGCGTTCGGCTCGTGGATGATGTCGGCCTTCAGGGTGCTGGCGAGATTCCGCTTCCTGCGCGGCACGCCGCTCGACATCTTCGGCTACAACGCCGACCGCAAGCTGGAGCGCGATCTGATCGCGGGCTACGAGAAGGATGTCGCGACGGTGCTGAACCTGCTGTCGCCGCTCAATCACGACGTCGCGGTCGAACTGCTGGCGTTGCCTGACCGTATCCGCGGCTACGGCCCGGTGAAGGACAAGGCGATCAAGGAAGCGAAGGTTCGCTACGCGCAACTCGCCGCCGACCTCGCCAACCCGCCGCCCGCGCCGCGGCAGATGGCGGCGGAGTAGTGTAGCCACAAATTCGGTGTCGTCCCGGCGAAAGCCGGCAACTGTT
>NZ_LFIQ01000065.1:0-4961 GCF_001189245.1 Bradyrhizobium pachyrhizi
GCGATAAGTGTCAACACCACCTAGTGCGCAATTGCGCACGGGGGCCGGGACCAATAACCACCGCATTGGATCAGGAACAGGATCGTGGCCCCAGCGTCGCGCAACAATTGAGATTTGGGGTAATGGGTCCCGGCCTTCGCCGGGACGACGGCGAGTGTGTTGTCGCTTGTGCGTCAAACATCCGCATTCTCGCGACATGATTTGTCCGAGCTTTGCTCTTCGTTGCATCCTCTATTTTTGCTGTGGAGGCTTGCCACGTCGGGGCACGCGCGCAAGTTTTCAAGCCACCAAGCGACTTGATGCCTGGATGCCCGCCGGCGGCTTGATGCCCGCCGGCGGCTTGATGCCTGCCGGCGGCTTGGTGCCTGCCGGGGGCGTAGCTCTCACATCCTGGACAGCGCCAGGCCGAGGTAACCGATCAGCGCACCGGTGCTGAGAATGATGACGACGAGCGCCTGTTCCGAGCGTGCTTGCAAGGTTTTCCGGGTCACGGCGTTGGACGCTCCGTCTTCGAGATCATGCGGTCCAACGAACAGCATCGATTTCCGTTCCGGTCCTTCCCCCGGGGAACCTTCACGACCTGCCGAGTGACGCGACGAACGGAACGCGGGTCGGCCGCCTATGAGGGCGGCGCGATCCCCGGAACGGGGAAAGCGCGGCACATCTCGACGCTGTTCGACCTCAATCGCTTGACGACCGATGCATCTCCCTTCGACCGGAGGGACTCCGCAATGAGTTCGGCGATCAGGCGCATTTCGGGCTCGCCCATGCCGCGCGTGGTCGCCGCCGGCGTTCCGAGGCGAACGCCGCTCGGCTTGAGCGGCGGACGCGGATCGTCGGGAATGATCTGCTTGTTTGCGGTGATCCCGACGGCGTCGAGGATGTTCTCGGCCGCGCTGCCGTCCACGCCGACGCTGGCCACGGTATCCACGACCATCATGTGATTGTCGGTTCCGCCGGTGATCAACGTCATGCCGCGTTCCATCAACGCTTCGGCCAGGACCTTCGCGTTGCGCATGACCAGCCTTGCATAGGCGTGAAAATCGGACGTCGAAGCCTTCTTCAGCGTGACCGCGGTTCCGGCCACAACGTTCATGTGCGGACCTCCCTGCAATCCCGGGAATACCGACGCGTCGATCTTGCCGGCGAACTCCCGGCGACAAAGAACGATGCCGCCACGCGGCCCGCGAAGCGTCTTGTGCGATGTCGTCGTCATCACGTCGAAACCCGCATCGAGCGGATTACGCAAGGCGTTGCCGGCGATCAGGCCGCCGTAATGGCTGACGTCGGCCATGGTCAGTGCACCCACCTCATCGGCGATGCTCTTGAAGGACGCATAATCCAGATCGCGCGGATAAGAGCTGTAGCCGCACAGCACCAGCTTCGGGCGGACGTTCCGGGCCATGGCGCGGAGCTCATCGAAATCGATGGCGCCGCCGTTTGACGGCTGCGTCTTGTAGCGGGCGAAGTTGAAGAGCCGCCCCATATGCGACACCGGTGCGCCATGGGTGAGATGGCCGCCGTGTGACAGGTCCATCGCCAAGATCGTATCGCCGGGCTGCAGCAGGCCGAGATACACGGCCTGGTTCATTGGCGATCCGGACAGAGGCTGAACGTTGGCATGCTCGGCGCGGAACAGCGCGCAAGCGCGCTGTCGGGCAAGGTTCTCTATCTGGTCGGTAAATTCCTGGCCGCCGTAATAGCGGCGTCCCGGATAGCCCTCGGAATACTTGTTGGTGAACACCGATCCCAGTAGCTCGAGAACCTCGGGATAGGTGTAGTTCTCCGACGGAATCAGCTCGACGCCGTCTTGCTGGCGGCGCTCTTCGCCCTCGAGCGCAAGGGCAACTTCCAAATCGTTGAGATGGAGTTCATTGCGGAATGACGGCATGGTCCGGGCTCCCCAAGACGCTGGATCATCAGCTGAACGGGTTGCCCAGGCGAACGGCGTTGGAACCCTTCGCGCTTCACCGTGGTCAATTCCACGTAAGCTCGCCAGTCGCGCGAGGGGCGAATGAGCCTGCGAAGCTCATCGCGAGCAGAAGGCTATCCAATCCCCGGCGGGCTCGCAAGGGTTGATCGCGGGCCCAGCGTTGGGCGAGATCGAACATCTGGCGACAGCCACGGCAATGGCGACCAAACCGAGGGACGTCCGGCTTACCCAATGAACCGATGTCCCGATGATCAATGCCGTCTTCGGCTGAGGGCCAATAAGGTGCATGACCATCCGTCACTTGCGGCCCGTCAGGCTTGCGGGGTGGCTGACCGTGTGGCTGTGGCACCCGCGAATCTATTCCTTGACGAAGATATGAGACTTTATCTTCCACTGCCCGTCGGGTTGGCGTTCAAGCAGTCTCACGGTGCTGCCAGAAATTGGCGCCGCCTTCTCATTTACTACTAGGGTGGCCGTGAAATGCGAGGTGGTGTAGGCGTAGTTTCCCATGGGCAACACATCGAGCAGCTCAACCTTGTGATCTCTGACGCTTCTTCCCCGCCCGGCAAAGAAATTACGGATTGCCAAAGGGCCGGTGACTGGCTGCGCACCAGGCGGCATCAATCTGGCGTCAGCGGCATACAACGGTAACAGGGCATCGAAGTCTGCGTTGTTGATGGCGGCATCCCATTTGGCAGCCGCCGAGGAAAATTCGTCGGCAGGTGGGGCTGCCCCTGCGGGACTGACGCAAGTACAAGTAAAGATCAACAACAGGGTGCATGAAAGAAGAGAAGGGCGGCTCATCTTTGCCTCCTTTAGCTGAGATGCTTAGCGCGGGAGCGCATTCGCAAACGCTATAGCCGAGGCAAGCAGAACCACTAGTCCAGAAAGTGGACTGGATATCCTCAACTGGCTGAGACTCGATCTGCGGCCGCCGGCGCCTCATCGGCATATTTGCTGCGTGGGAACCAAGTCCGCATGCTGTTCACAAGATGCCTGGGACCGTCGATCTCGATTTTGCCGAGCTCACGCGCCCGTAGCAGCGGCATCTCGTCTACGAAAATCTGCACGAGCGTCAGCAGACTCGCATAGAGGCTGATATCGACCTCGAAGCCGGGGTCATCCCAGCAAAGATCGGCTTCCTCCTTCTTCACAACAAACCACCAGCGCTTCGGCCGAGCGTCCGCAATCTCGATGTACAGAACGAAGTCGCATGGAATGTGCCTTAGATCGAACGAACGGCGCATATTCCACATGAGCCGGCCCGCGTGAAGTTCGTTGGGTGTGAGCTGGCTGCGAGCCCATTTGTGGCCCCAATAGCCCATTGCATCGATAATTGGCCTGGCTTCCCTGGCTGCCTGGGTTGGATGGTACTCCCAATGCCCGTTATCGCCTGATCTGCGTGAGATTAGCCCGGCTTCTTCTAGCGTTTGCAGGCGCTTGGAGAGGAGGGTCGGCGACATCTGCGGGATGCCGCGGCGAAGCTGGTTGAAGTGGTGGGACCCCAGCAACAGTTCGCGGAGCAGGAGCGGGGTCCACCGCTCCGTGAGAATTTCCGCAGCTTTGGCTACGGGGCAAAATGATCCATAGCCTTTCATGACGAGAACTTTAGCATCACGAGGGCCACCAAGGTAGTCCAGGTTCTGGACTATGTCCCAGACGAGCCAGCATCGAGGCTGTCCTGGACGTCTGTTACGCGATTTTCTCTAGACTCGGCCATTCGACGATGCCGGCTCGATGTTCGGTTTGCCCGAAGGCAGATGCGGCTCGATTTGCCAGTACGCGGCCTGGCTGGTGCCACCGCGGGCTCAGCGTTCGCCGAGATCGATCTGCGTGAGGATGCCTTGCCGCAGCGCGAGGCGGACCAGCTCGATATCGGTGCCGACGCCGAGCTTGTCCTTGATCAGGGAATGCAGGTTCGCGACCGTCTTGGGGCTGAGGTGCAGCGCCTCGGCGATCTCCTCGGTGGTGTTTTCCGCGAGCAGCATCCGCAGCACCTCGAATTCCCGCGCGGTCAGGAGGTCGGCCGCCTTGGTCTCGCCGGCAAGGTGGCTGAGCGCGAGCTCGTGGTCGATATCCGGGCTGATCGCGATCTTGCCCGACAGCGCATCCATCACGGCGTGCACCAGCGTCTCCGGCGGGCTGGTCTTGGTGACATAGCCGCTCGCGCCGGCGCGGATCGCCTGCACTGCAAAGGCCGCGTTCTGATGCATGGTGAACACCAGGATTTTTGCGCGCCTGTCCCACTGCCGCAGGCGGCGGATGGCCTCGATGCCGCCGATGCCGGGCATCGACAGGTCCATGATGACGAGGTCGGGCCCGGTCTCCTTGTAGAGGCGGTAGGCCTCGACGCCGTCGGAGGCTTCGGCGACGACGCAGAGGCCCGGCTGTTTCTGCAGCATCGCCCGGTAGCCCTCCCGCACGACGGCGTGGTCGTCGACCAGCATGATGGTTCGCGCCGCGTGGCTCATGCCGCGCGCTCCACCTGTGCGGCTTCTCGGCTGGCGGCGACGGGAACGATGACGCGGAGCGAGGAGCCGCTGGGCTGTCCGGTCTCGAAACTGAGCCGCCCGCCCAGCGCGGCGACCCGTTCGCGCATGCCGAGCAGGCCGAGGCCGGACCTGAGCTGGGGATCGCCTTTGGGATCGGGATCGCCGGGCTGGCCGTCATCGTCGATCGCGAGCACGATCGTGCCGTCGCCGCCGCCGGGCGGCGGCTCGCGCATCTCAAGCCGCAGCATCACGCGCGTGGCGCCGGCATGCTTGGCGGCGTTGGTGAGCGCCTCCTGCACGATGCGGTAGAGATTGGCGCTGACGGAGGCGGCGAGGCGCTCGAACGATCCCGATATGGTGATCTCGAACCGCGGCTGTCCGCGGCTGCGGCCGTTCCAGCCGGCGACCAGGCCCTCGAGGCTGGCCGCAAGTCCGAGTTCGTCGACATCGGGCGGGCGGAGCCGGAAGAGGGCGCCGCGTAACGTCTCCATCATGTCGGTCGCGGTCCGCCCGATGCCGTCGCATTCGGCGAGCAG
>NZ_LFIQ01000065.1:4971-12201 GCF_001189245.1 Bradyrhizobium pachyrhizi
GAGCGCGCGGATGGCGGCCAGCGACTGCCCGAACTCGTCATGCAGCTCGCGCGCGAGGTGGCGGCGCTCCTCGTCCTGCACCAGGATCAGCTTCTGCGTCAGCGCGTTGCGGTCGGAAAGCGCGGCGGCGAGGCGCTCGGCGAGCTGGTTGAAGACGTCGCCGATCGCCGACAGTTCGGCGAGATCGAACGGCGGCAGGCGCGCGGCGAGATCGCCTGCGGCGATCCGCTCGAGCCCGTCGCGGATCTGCCGCGTCGGACGCAGCGCCCGCGCCAGCGCCGCATAGACCAGGGCGCAGAGCAGCGGCAGTGCGATCATGAACACCGCCATCAGCCGGCCGGCATCGTGCCAGGCCTCGGCGGTCGGCACCGCCGGATCAATCCAGGCCACGGCCTCGCCGATGGCGTTGCCGCGCGAAACGACCTGCCGTACCGCCTCGCGTCCGGGATCGAACAGGCGGCGATAGAGCGCCGCGAAGGCCAGCGGCGGCGCGGCCGTGTCAGTCTGCGCGCCGCCGCAGAAGCGTTGGCTGATCTCGCCGCTATTGCTGCGAAAGGCGAGGCACAGTCCCGGCGTCATGACCGAGGCGGCAACGCTGTCGAGATCGGGAAATTCGGAGCGCGCATTGTTCAGCCACTGGATCTTGCTCTGCTGCAGCTCCAGCGTCTTGGCGGCGACATCGGCAACGGCCGCGATCCGCCCGCGCACCGAGCGGTCGGCCTCGATCAGGAAATAGCCGGAGATGACGGCAAAGCAGAGCGTCGAGACGATCGCCACGCGCAACGTCAGCCGCAGTTTCAGATCGCTTCCGGACCAATTCCACATTGGCGTATCCTCAAGATCGAAGGCGGGCTTCGGCGCGCGATCGCGGGCAGGGCCGCCACGCACATTAAACGGCAGAACGGAGGCGCCGAGAAGCGCTGCCATAGGCGTTCTTTGGGCGCGGACCATCGTCGTGAAATTTTCCCGGCACCGGGCGGGAGGCACTCCGCTGCGGCGCGGAGGCCTATTGGCCCAGGATGCGACCGACCCGCCCGCGCCCGCATCCGAAAGGCCCAGACTATGCGTCAATACCGTCTTGTCGTGCACGCCCTCGCGTTGATCGGCCTTCTGGCCGGACCCTGTCCTCTGCGCGCCGAAGTCGGCACGGCGGTGGCATCCCCGCTTGGCGTCAGCATCGACGATTTCAGCTATGTCGACACCTCGGGCGAGGTCATCGATCAGACTGTCGCGCACCAGAAGCGGCTCGACGCGTTCATGCGCGCGCTGCGCGCCGACGTCGCCGCGGAGCCGCGCTATCGCCTGGTGCCCGCAGCGGCGCCCGCAGGCGAGGCCCGGATCAAGGTGGTCGGCGGCGTGCAGAAGATGAGCACGCTGGTGCAGTGGGCCAAGGTGGCGGTCATCGATGTTGAAGGGAGCCGCGTGCTGTACGAAAAGCTCTACACGTTTCGCGGCGACAATGACGAGGCATGGGACCATGCGCGGATGTTCGTGTCGCGCGAGGTGCGCGGCGTTCTCGCGGGCGTGCTTCCGCCGGCGCAGTCCGCCACTGCGGCGCCGATCGGGCTTGCGGTGTTCGAATTCGAGCTTGAGAACACCTCCGCGGCAACCGCGTCCGGCCTTGCCGACGCCGATGCGGCTTACCTCGCGGATGTGACCAAGGGCGTGCGCGACCGGCTTGCGCAGTCGGGCCGCTACCACCTGGTCGATACCGGCGGCGCGACCGCAGAGCCCGTCAAGGCGCGTGCGCTGCGCGACTGTGACGGCTGCGAGGCGGCGATCGCGCAAAAGCTCGGCGCTGATCAATCGCTGATCGGCGTGATCAGGCGGGTCAGCCGGACCGAATACACGATCGGCTTCCAGCTGCGCGACGCCCGCAGCGGCGCGGTCCTCTCACGCGGCGACAGCGGCCTGCGGATGGGCGCCGATTATTCCTGGACCCGTGGCGCGGTCCGCCTGGTCGGCGATCGCCTGCTCGAGGGTGGGACGCAGCGCTAGGGATGCTTCGCGGCTGCGACTTTGGCAGGCGGACCATAGCAAAGTGCGATAGCTGCTAGATACACCGTCATCTGGCTCCCGGCTCATGCGTGCGCTATCACCGCCGCCTGATCACCGCACAGGAGCCGCCGATGCGTTTGCCCGCCATCTTCTTCGCCCTCACGCTCGCCGCAAGCCCCGCGGCGGCCGAGGAGCTGTCGGGCACGCTGCAGAAGATCAAGGAGACGAAGAAGGTCACGCTCGGCTTTCAGGAGGCTTCCGTTCCCTTCAGCTATCTCGACGACAATCAGCGGCCGATCGGCTTTGCGCTCGACATCTGCCTGAAGATCGTCGATGCCGTGAAGAAGGAGCTCGGCGTATCCGACATCGCCGTCGACTACCTCCCGGTGACCTCGTCGAACCGCATTCCCCTGATGGTCAACGGCACGATCGACTTGCATTGCTCGGCGACCACCAACAGCGCGGACCGTCAGAAGCAGGTGACCTTCACCAACACGCACTTCCTCAGCGCGACACGATTTGCCGCCAAGAAATCCGCAGGGATCAACACGATCGACGACCTCAAGGGCAAGTCCGTCACCGCCGTTGCGGGTTCGGTGAACCTCACGCAGCTCATCAAGGTCAACACCGAACGCAAGCTCGGCATCAACGTTCTCCCGGCCAAGGACCAGGCCGAGGCGTTCCTGATGCTGGAGACCGATCGCGCCCAGGCCTACGCGCTCGACGATGTCCAGCTTGCGGTTGCGATCGCGCGGTCGAAGCAGCCTTCGCTCTACATGATCAGCGAGGAGGCGTTCTCGAAGGCAGAGCCGTTCGGCATCATGCTGCGCAGGGAGGACACCCCGTTCAAGGCGCTTGCCGACCGCGCCACGGCGGAACTCTACAAGAGCCCCGAGATCGAGGTCATGTACACGAAATGGCTGGAAGCGCCGACCCCGCCGAAAGGTATCAATTACAACGTCCCGATGTCGCCGGCGCTGCGCCACGCGTTCGCCCATCCGAACTCGAGCTTCGATCCCGACGTGTACGAGGTCGGCAAGTAGCCGCGTTGCGGGCGCGCCCGTGCAAATCGATTGTGGTTCTCGGAAGCCGCTGCGCTCACCCCGCGCAGCAGTCCCCGCGTGCAACTCCAATGATTTACGGCCCCAGCGTGACGGCTGGGGCCGTAGGAGGTGGTGTGTGCCTCTGGGGCAATGAATCAGAGGACAGCCACTGAACCGCACACCGATGACAATGTTCCAACCGGCTGCGGCCGGCCGTGCCATGCTGCCATGCAGACTGAGAAGCTTGCAGACCGCGCCAAGACCGTACCATCATGACGTCGGCCGGCCCGAATCGAATGCGGGCCTGGTGGACGTCCCAGCATTCGGCCTTCGAGGACGCCGGGGTCACATTTCTGCTTGCAGCTGATTTTTCGTTATGCCGATTGTTCTGCGGAGCCGACATTGAACCACGACGCATTGGCCAAGCTCACCGTCACCATCATTGTCCTGGTCGCGTTGCTGGTGTGGCGCGTTGCCGACCAGAAGAAATCGATTGAATGCGGGGCAAATTGCCCGACCGACCTCTCCGCGAGCCGGAAGGCCGCACAATAGATCGGAGCACTTTCGATCAACGGCGCGTGTCGAACCGGCGCCGAGCAAACCAAGCGAGCTTTGCCGGCGCCTTCCGGTTCACGGCCGCCTGGTCAGCATGGCGCGCAGCCTAAACTAGCGCTTTGCCGGCGGGCCGCTCTTGTTGCCGGGCTGTCCCTTGATGTTCGACGGATCCTGTTCCTGGACATGCAGGTTCTGCGAGTTCGAACCGACCGTGCCCTGCTTGGCGGGCGGCCCGCTCTTGTTGCCGGGCGCGCCGGCGATCCCGGTTCCGGAACTTTGAGCGCTCGGAGACGTCGTGGCGTTTGGGGAACCGGCGGCCGTGTCGGGGCGCCCCGGAGGCGTTGCGGCCGCGCCGGGCCTGTCCTGATCGCCGACATAGCCGGATTCACCGGAGTTGCGGGTCTTGGCGCCCTTGTCGGCCTCGTTTTGCAGGTTCTGGGCAACCGCGTGTTGCGCCAGTATCGGGCCGGTTGCCATGGCACCGGCGATGAGCAGTGCGATTGTGCGGGTCCTCATGAGTGTCCCTCCTCTGGGTCACCGGGGGACAACACGCTTCGCGATCATCATTTCCTGTGCGCGCGAAAAATCGCCGCGAGGGAACAGGCATCGCGAAGGTGCCGCGGCCCGCTACAGCGATCCCGTTTGAGTGGCCGCCCGCGTGCCTCTATCGGCCATCGCGCGGTGCGTATATCGTCCGCGCCAAACACAAGATCGGTCCCGCGCGCCGGGTAACGACGCATAATGAGGAAGCGATGTCCGACAAGCTGCTGTTTTCGCCAATGACCATCCGCGGCGTCACGCTGAAGAACCGCATCGTGGTGCCGCCGATGCATCAATATTCCGCCGAGAAGGGCTTTCCGACCGACTGGCATCTGATGAATGCGGGCAAGTTCGCCGCCGGCGGCGCCGGTCTCGTGATCGTCGAATCGACCAAGGTCGAGCGGCGCGGCTGCGGCACGATCGGCGATCTCGGCATCTGGGACGACAAGTTCATCGCGCCGCTGAGTCGCCTGGTTGGCTTCATCAAGCAGCAGAACGCGGTCGCCGGCATCCAGCTCGGCCATTCCGGCCGGAAGGCCCGTGCGAGCCGGCCCTGGGAGGGCGATCGTCCGCTCGAGCGCACCGCCGAGATCGAGGATTGGGATGCCTGGACGCCGGTGGCGCCGAGCGCGATCGCCCATAGCGAGCGCTGGCCGGTGCCGCGCGCGCTGGACACGCATGAGGTGAAGGACCTCGTCGCAGCCTGGGGGCATGCGGCACGGCGCGCCCATGCGGCAGGGTTCGAGGTGCTGGAACTGCACGGCGCCCATGGCTATCTCGTGCACGAATTCCTCTCCGGGCGCGCCAACCAGCGCAGCGACGAATATGGCGGCTCGGAAGCCAACCGGATGCGCTTCCTGATCGAGGTCACCGAGGCGGTGCGGGTTCACTGGCCGGATCACAAGCCGCTGTTCGTGCGGCTGTCGGTCGAGGACAACGCCGGCTGGGGCCCGGAGCAGAGCGCGCGGCTCGCCAGGATCCTGAAAGCGAAGGGCGTCGACGTGATCGACTGCTCATCTGGTGGAATCAGCGAGATGGCGCCGATCCTGGGCAAGGAGATCAAATACAGCTATCAGGTGCCGCTCGCGGAATATGTCCGCGCCCATGCCGATATCATGACGATGGCGGTCGGCCTGATCATCCACGGGGACCAGGCCGAACAAATCCTGCGTGATAGACAAGCAGATTTGATCGCGGTCGGCCGGGAAATCCTCAATAACCCGAACTGGCCGATGGACGCCGCGCTCAAGCTCGGCGTCGAGGGGCCGTTCCGCAACGTTCCTCCGCAGTTCGGCTATTGGCTGGGCACGCGGGCCAAGCGCGGATTCGGCACCCAGCCGTCGACCTGGCAGAACGGGTTGCGGGAGAGTGGGCCAAAGGCCGACGAAAGGCTGACAGGGAGCTGACAAGAGGCCGATCCGGGCACCGTGACAGGACCGTAATGGTCCGGTGACGGGGCGGCCTTGATCCGACCAAAAAGCCGTTGTGTGGTGCCCCGCGTCGGGGTGGGGCCGAATGTTGCGAAACGTTGCCGGCCGTTAGCGAAGGGATCACGGATAATGCGCAAACATGTTGGCTTCTTGCTCGGGACGGTCGCGGGCGCGTGTCTCACCCTGCTCGTGGCCTCGCCGCAGGGCGCGCATCTCTTCGCCGTCGCCAACGCCGCCGCGCATTCCGACAACAGCAACACCTATTCGCAGCTCAACCTGTTCGGCGAGGTGTTCGAGAAGGTCAAGACCGACTACGTCGAGAAGCCCGAGGACTCCAAGCTCGTCGAGGGCGCGATCAACGGCATGATCTCCTCACTCGACCCGCACTCCCGCTACATGAACGAGAAGGGCTGGGCGGAGATGCAGGAGACCACGCATGGCGAGTTCGGCGGGCTCGGCATCGAGGTCACCATGGAGGACGGCTTCGTCAAGGTGGTGGCGCCGATCGACGACACGCCGGCCTCGCGCGCCGGCATCATGTCGGGCGACGTGATCACCTCGATCGACGATGACCAGATCCAGGGCATGACGCTCGACCAGGCCGTCAACAAGATGAAGGGCGCGCCCAACAGCTCGATCCGGCTGAAGATCATCCGCAAGGACGCCGACAAGCCGATCGAGGTCTCGATTACGCGCGAGATCATCCGCGTCCGTCCGGTGAAGTATCACGTCGAGGGCAGCGACATCGGCTATATCAGGATCAGCTCGTTCAACGAGCAGACCACCGAAGGGCTGCGCAAGGCGATCGGAGATATCCAGAAGCAGGTCCCGCAGGACAAGCTCACCGGCTACGTCGTCGACCTCCGCAACAATCCCGGCGGCCTGCTCGACCAGGCGGTCTCGGTGACCTCGACCTTGATGCAGCGCGGCGAGGTGGTCTCGACCCGCGGCCGCAATCCCGAGGAAACCCAGCGCTTCACCGCGCATGGCGGCGACATGACCAAGGGCAAGCCGCTCGTTGTGCTGATCAACGGCGGCTCGGCCTCGGCCTCCGAGATCGTCGCCGGCGCGCTGCACGACCACAAGCGCGCAACCCTGATCGGCACCCGCTCGTTCGGCAAGGGTTCGGTGCAGACCATCATTCCGCTCGGCACCGGCAATGGCGCGCTGGCGCTGACCACGGCGCGCTATTTCACGCCGTCGGGCCATTCGATCCAGGCACTCGGCATCAAGCCCGACATCGAGGTGCTGCAGGATGTGCCGGACGAGTTCAAGACCCGGTCGGAGATCAAGGGCGAGGCCTCGATGCGCGGCCATCTCGCGGCCGAGGGCGCCGAGCAGACCGGCTCGCAGTCCTATGTCCCGCCGGACGAGAAGAACGACAAGGCGCTCGCCGCGGCGTTCAACCAGCTGCGCGGGGTCACCGTCAACGCCGACGCTAAGAACGCCGACACCAAGGCCGCGCAGAAGCGGCCGGTGCCGAACTAGAACCCGACACATGTAGCCCGGATGGAGCGAAGCGAAATCCGGGAGCTGTCTGCGCGTTTGCAAGGTCCCCGGATTGCGCGGGGCCTGTCATCGGGCGCGCGTTCGTGCGACCTGTTGGCTCCATCCGGGCGCCGTCGCAGGCGCGTGCTGCCAAAATATCGAAAACAACCCCATGC
>NZ_LFIQ01000065.1:12211-17556 GCF_001189245.1 Bradyrhizobium pachyrhizi
CCGCTTCAAATAGCTCAGCGACGAATAGCCGGTGCCGAAATCATCGAGCGCGATCCTGATGCCGATGGCGCGCAGCTGGTGCAGCGCGGCCAGCGCCGTCTCGTCGTCGCGGATCAGCACCGCCTCGGTGATCTCGAGCTCGAGTCGGCTCGCAGACAGCCCCGACGCTGCAAGCGCCGCGATCACCTTGAGCGCCAGCGTGCCGCTGCGGAACTGCACCGGCGAGACGTTGACGGCGAGCCTGACGTGGTCGGGCCAGTTCACGGCTTCCTTGCAGGCCGTCATCAGTACCCACTCGCCGAGCTGGTTGATCAGACCGGTCTCTTCCGCAATCGGCACGAATTCGGCCGGCGAGATCATGCCGCGCTGCGGATGGCGCCAGCGCACTAGCGCTTCGCAGCCGGTGATCTCGTTGCTGCGCAGGTCGACGCAGGGCTGGTAATGCACTTCGAGGCCGGAGCCGGCGGCGATCGTCTGCCGCAATTCCATCTCGAGCTCGCGGCGGGCACGGGCGTCGGCATCCATCGCCGGCTCGAAGAAGCGGAAGACGCGCCGGCCGGCCGACTTCGCCGCATACATCGCAAGATCGGCGTTCTTCATGATCTGGTCGAGATCGGTGCCGTCCTTCGGTGCCAGCGCGATGCCGATGCTGGCGTCGGTCGTGACCTGGTGGCCGAGGCATTGATAGGGCGCGCGGATCACCTCGTAGATGCGCGCGACGAGGTCGGCGACCTCCGCCTCGCTCTTCACCCCGGTCTGCACGATCGCGAACTCGTCGCCGCCGAGGCGGGCGACGAAATCGCCTTCGCCGATCACGCCGCTCAACGTCCGCGCCACGGACTTGAGAAGCTCGTCGCCGACCATGTGGCCGAGCGAGTCGTTGACGCCCTTGAATTCGTCGATGTCGATATAGAGCACGGCAAGCTGGCTGTCGGGCGTGACATGCGGCAGCTCGCGCCTGATCTCCTCGTGGAACAGCGCGCGGTTCGGCAGGTCGGTGAGAGCATCGTAGTGGGCGAGATGCGTGATGCGCTCCTCGGCGCGGCGGCGCTCGGTGACGTCCTCGTGGGTCGCAAGCCAGCCGCCGTCGGCCAGCGGCTCGTTGACGACCTGGATCGAGCGCCCGTCGGGCGTCGTGATCACCATGGTGTTGCGGATGCCGACGTCGCGCAGCACGAGATTGACGTAGCGCTCGACGTCGCCCTGGAACGAGCCGGTCCGGTGACGATGCACGATGACGTCGCGGAAGCTGCAGCCGGGCCTGATGATGTCGGCCGACAACCCGTACATCTCGATATAGCGCCTGTTGCAGATCACCAGGCACTGCGCGGCATCGAACAGCAACAGGCCCTGCGTCATGTTGTTGACGGCGGTGTCGAGCCGCAGCTTCTCCAGCGTCAGGCGCTGCTGCTGGGCGCGATGCTGCTGCACCAGCTTGCGCACCACCAGCGTCAGCAGGATCGCGATCGCCAGCACCGAGATGCTGGTCACCGCGATCAGGATGCCGGTCTGCTCGCGCCAGTTGGCGAGCGCCGCCTCCGTGGTGCTCGTCGCGACGACGACGATCGGGAATTTGGTCAGTGCCCGCGACGACACCAGACGGTCCTTGCCGTCGACCGGGCTGGCGAGCCGCGTCGTGCTCTGCGGCAGCTCGAACACCTGCTGCTGATTGACCGGACCGTTGCGGAAATTCCTCCCGATCAGCTCCTCGACATGGGGATAGCGCGCCAGCAGCGTGCCGTCGCGATGATGCATCGAGATCGCGGCGCCATCGCCGAGCGCCACCGTGGAGAAGAACTTCTCGAAGGCCGCCGGCTCGATGCCGCGGCCGACCACGCCGAGGAATTCGCCGTGCGGACCGGTGACCTTACGGACGATGACGGTGGTCCAGTTTCCGGTGATGCGGCTGACCACCGGCGCGACCTGCATGTCGGGCGAATAGGGGCTCGACTTGAAGATCTGGAAGTAGGGGCGGTCGGCAATGCTGGCCTGCGGCAGCGGCCAGGCGCCCGAGCTGTTGATCAGAACGCCATCGGCGTCGAACACGTTGAGGCTGCCGACATTGGACAGCGCGTCCATCTTGGATTTGAGCATCGCGTGGATGTCGGCGGCCGACATCCGGCGCTTGTAATTTTCCGGCGTCGCGATTGCATTGTCGCGCATGAACGCGATCAGGTCGCGCTGGACGACCTCGAGATCGTCGAGCTGCTGGTCGAAATGCCGCGCCAGCAGCAGCACGGTGTTCTCGAGCTCTCGCTCGCTGTTGTGCAGCGCGCGATCGCGGAAATTCTCCGCCATCAGCGTGGCGCCGATCGCGATCGCGGCCATCAGCACGGCGCCGCCGAGGATCAGCCAGCGGATCGGACCGCTGCCGATCACCGATTTGATGTTGAACGTGGCGCTGCCGTTTGGAGTCATTTGCCGCAATCGCTTCCAGGTGTTTCACCCGGAAGTAGGTCTCGTGCACCCCCGGCCCGCGAAAGTCGTATCCAATCGAAATGGAGCGCGGGTTAGCGAGATTGGTTAATGAAGCCTTGCGGAGATTTGCGACAGGCCGTGGCTTGCGCACCGGCGATCAAGCGCCGGCGCGATAGTGCCCGGACTTGCCGCCGATCTTCTCGACGAGGTGGATGCCCTCGATGCGGATGCCGCGGTCGACCGCCTTGACCATGTCGTAGATCGTCAGGCATGCGACCGAGACTGCGGTCAGCGCCTCCATTTCGACACCGGTCGGCCCCGTCACCTTGACGCTGGCGCGGACGATGCAGCCGGGCAGCTTGCGGTCGGGTGTGATGTCGATCGTGACCTTGGTCAGCGCCAGTGGATGGCAGAGCGGGATCAATTCCGACGTCCGCTTCGCCGCCATAATGCCGGCGATGCGCGCCGTCGCCAGCACGTCGCCCTTCTTGGCCTGGCCGGTCTCGATCAGCGCAAGCGTCGCCTTGCTCATCACGACGCGGCCTTCGGCGACCGCGGTCCGCTCGGTCGCGGGCTTGGCCGAGACGTCGACCATCCGCGCCTCGCCCTTGGCGTCGATATGGGTGAGGGCGGTGCCGGAGCCGGACGGCTCGGCCTTGGTCTTGCCCTTGCTGTTCCGCGCCATTGCGTCAGCGCGTTGCGGTGGCGCGCGTGGCGGCCTGCCGCGTCAGCAAGGCGCGGGTGGCCGCGGTGACGTCCTGCTGGCGCATCAGGCTTTCACCGACCAGGAAGGTCGACATCCCGACCCGTTCGAGCCGGGCGAGATCGTCCGGCGTGAAGATGCCGCTCTCGCCGACCATCAGGCGGTCGGGCGGGATCAGCGGCGCCAGCGCCTCGCTGGTCGCGAGCGTGGTCTCGAAGGTGCGCAGATTGCGGTTGTTGACGCCGATCATCGGCGAGCGAAGTTTCAAGGCACGGTCAAGCTCGGCGCGGTCGTGGATCTCGACCAGCACGTCCATGCCGTAGCCGAGCGCGGCGTCCTCGATCTCCCCGGCCGCCGCGTCGTCGAGCGCGGCCATGATGATCAGGATGCAGTCGGCGCCGTGGGCCCGCGCTTCGGCGACCTGGTAGGTGTCAAACATGAAATCCTTGCGCAGCACCGGCAGGCTGGTCGCCGCGCGGGCAGCGACCATGAAGTCGAGATGGCCCTGGAACGAGGGCGCGTCGGTCAGCACCGACAGGCACGCCGCGCCGCCGGCCTCATAGGCTTTCGCGAGCACGGGCGGATCGAAATCGGCCCGGATCAAGCCCTTCGAGGGCGAAGCCTTCTTCACTTCCGCGATCAGCGCGTAGTCGCCGCGCGCATGCTTGTCCTTGAGGGCGCGGACGAAGCCGCGCGGGGCCGAGGCCGATTTCGCCTGCGTCTCGACCTCGGCGAGCGGATGGGCGCGCTTCGCGGCTGATATCTCCTCGCGCTTGTAGGCCTCGATCTTGGTCAGGATGTCGGACATCGCTTAACGCCTTGCTTAACCGTTCGAAACCGCGACCAGATGCTTCAGCCGCGCGGCGGCAGCGCCGCTGTCGAGCGACTGTGCGCCGATCGCGACGCCTTCCTTGAGGTCCTTGGCGCGGCCGGCCACGATCAGCGCGGCGGCGGCGTTGAGCAGGGCGACGTCGCGATAGGCGCTCGGCTTGCCCTGCAGCACGCTGGAGAGCGCGATCGCATTGGCATCTGCGTCACCACCCTTCAGCGCCTCGCCGCCGACGCGGCCAAGGCCGGCATCCTCGGGCGTCACCTCTGATGTCCTGATCTCGCCGTTCTCGAGCGTCGCAACGAAGGTCGGGCCGGTGAGGGTGATCTCGTCGAGGCCATCGGAGCCGTGCACGACCCAAACCTTGTCCGAGCCGAGGTTCTTCAGCACCTGCGCCAGCGGCTGCACCCATTGCCGCGAGAACACGCCGACCATCTGCCGCTTGACGCCGGCGGGATTCGACAGCGGGCCGAGCAGGTTGAAGATGGTGCGGGTGGCGAGCTCGACCCGAGTCGGACCGACATTCTTCATCGCCGGATGATGCGCGGGCGCGAACATGAAGCCGATGCCGGCTTCCTTGACGCAGCGCCCGACTTGTTCGGGCGTCAAATCGAGCTTGACGCCGAGCGAGGCCAGCACGTCGGCGGCGCCCGAGCGCGACGACAATGCGCGGTTGCCGTGCTTCGCCACGGGCACGCCGGCGCCGGCCACGATGAAGGCCGCGCAGGTCGAGACGTTGACCGAGCCGGAGCCGTCGCCTCCGGTGCCGACGATGTCGACGGCCTCCGCCGGCGCCGTGACCGGCAGCATCTTGCCGCGCATCGCGGTGACGGCGCCCGTGATCTCCTCGACGGTCTCGCCGCGCACCCGCAGCGCCATCAACAGGCCGCCCATCTGCGAGGGCGTGGCTTCGCCCGACATCATGCTGTCGAAGGCGGACGCCGCCTCTTCACGCGTCAGCGTGGCGCCGGTGGCGACTTTTCCGATGATCGATTTCAGGTCGTCCATTCGCTGGCTCAGGGTCTGTTGTTGGAGCTTGATCGGCGTGCAGCGCGTCGTCGCGATGTCCCGATCATGCTCAATTATTTGCGCCTGTCACCTGTGCGAAGGCTGCCTGGTTGATGGTCACACCGATATCGGACTCGATCTTTGTGACATATTGCGCGACCTGCTCGTCGCTGAGCGACCGCCGCAGCGCCTCGGTGAGCTGCTTGGCCGCGTCCGACGCGAAGTCCACCGGCGGCACCGTCACGTTGGTGACGCGGAAGACCACCCACTGGCTGCCGCCGGCGACGGAGGTCTGTCCGTCGCCGTCCTTGGCGGTCCGGAATGCCGCCGCAATCACGCCGGCCGGCACGGCAGGCAGCGAGGCCTCGCGGTTGAAATTCGCGGCGG
>NZ_LFIQ01000065.1:17566-50227 GCF_001189245.1 Bradyrhizobium pachyrhizi
CGCTGTCGAGCTTCTGGACGATCTCGGTCGCCTTGGCGCGCAGCTTGGTGGAGATCTGGTCTTCGCGCCACTTGGCCTCGACCTGATCGCGAACCTCGTCGAGGCTGCGCTCACGCGACGGCGTGATGCCGAGCACGTCGTACCAGACATAGCCGCCGTTGAACTGGATCGGGTCGTTGTCGACGCCGACGTCGCTGCTGAAGGCCTGCGATACCACATCGAGACCGCGCGGGATGTTGGTCGCGACCTGGCCGTTCGGCAGCCGCCCGGAGCGATCGACCGCGTCGATGGTGACGGGCGTCAGCTTCAGCTTCTGTGCGGCTTCGACGACGCTGGCGCCGCCGCCGCGCTCGTCTTCCATCTTGTCGCGCAGGTCGGCGACCTTGGTGCGGGCGCGCTCGGAGGCGATCTCGTTCTTCACCTGCTGGGCGAGGCTCTCATAGCTCGGGGTCGCGCCGGGCTCGACCTTGCCGACCTTGACCAGCGCGACGCCGAAGCGGCCCTGCACCGGCTGGCTGACTTCGCCGGCGGGCAGGGAGAAGGCGGCATCGGCGACAGCCGGATCGAGGATCGCCGACTTCGCGACCAGGCCGAGATTGACGTCGGCCAGATTGAGGTTGCGCTCCTTGGCGATGTCGTCGAACGACGTGCCCGACGCGATCCGCCCGCGCGCGGCCTGCGCCTCGCCGGCGTCCGGAAACACGATCTGCGAGACCTCGCGCTTCTCCGGCGTGCTGAGCCGGTCCTTGCGCTCCTCGAAGATCTTCCTGGCGTCCTCGTCCGACACCGTTTCCCACTTGCCGATCTCCTCAAGCGTGATGGCGACGAAGGAGATCTTGCGGTATTCGGGCGCGCGGAACTGGGCCTTGTGGTCCTCGAAATAGGCGGCGAGCGCCTCGGGCGAGGGCGGATCGATGGTGCCGGCCTGCGCGGCGCCGAGCGTGATGTAGTCGATCGAACGCTGCTCGTTCTGGAACCGGGTCAGCGCCTCGACCAGCGATTTCGGCGGCTCGATCCCGGACGAGATGGTGCCGGCGATCTGCCGCCTGAGGCCAACGCGGCGCTGCTCGGCGATGTAGCGGCCTTCGGTATAGCCATAGTTGCGGATCACGGCCTGGAAACGCTGTGGGTCGAACTGGTTGTTGAGGCCCTTGAAGTTCGGATCGTTGTAGATCGCGCGCAGCACCTCGGCGTCGGATACATTGAGGCCCATGCGGCGCGCTTCCTCGTCCATCGCGGCTTCCGCAAGCGTCTGCTGCAGCACCTGGCGGTCGATGCCGAAGGCGCGCGCCTGGTCCGGCGTCAGCGGACGGCCGAACTGGCGGCCTAGCTGCTGCAGGCGGTCGGTATAGATTTGGCGGAACTGCTCGGCCGAAATCTCGGTCCCGCCCACCTTGGCGAAGGTCGACTGGCCAAACCCCTTGAAAATGTCGGCAATGCCCCAAATTCCGAAACTGACGATCAAAACGCCCATCACCACGGCCATAATCGTCTTGCCGAGCCAGTTTGATGAGGCTTTCCGCATTCCTCGAAGCATGGGTCCAACTTGTTTTACAGGAGGGGAACCGGGTCGTGCCCAATGGGGAGCTGAAAGTCGAGGCTTTTGTCCCGCAGCAGGGCGTCACCGGATTGAAAACCCATCATAAAGTGGCCGAAGCGCCCCCGCAACCTTGGCCGCGCGGGTGGAAGCGTCGCACGGTGTGCGCGAAGCCGCGCTCTGGAAGTCGCCGCCCGGCTCTGGTAGCGCAGGGACACGCTTGAACGATGGGAAATCCGACATGACCGACGCCATCCGGCCGCTGATCGCCGGCAACTGGAAAATGAACGGCCTGAAATCCTCTTTTGTCGAGTTCGACGCGATGCTGGCGGGCGCCGGCGATGTCGCCGGAAAGGCCGATCTCCTGGTCTGTCCGCCGGCGACGCTGGTCGGGGCCTTTGCCGACAAGGCGCGCGGCTCGAAGGTCGCGGTCGGCGCCCAGGATTGCCATCCCAAGGCATCGGGTGCCCACACCGGCGATCTCTCGGCGGAGATGTTCAGGGATCTCGGCGCGGTCGCGATCATCGTCGGCCATTCCGAGCGGCGCGCCGA
This sequence comes from Bradyrhizobium pachyrhizi, assembly GCF_001189245.1. Classification (GTDB taxonomy): domain Bacteria; phylum Pseudomonadota; class Alphaproteobacteria; order Rhizobiales; family Xanthobacteraceae; genus Bradyrhizobium; species Bradyrhizobium pachyrhizi. Next base: position 19,656 of record NZ_LFIQ01000065.1, read on the forward strand.
CCACGGCGAGACCGACGCCTTGATTCGGCAGAAGGCGGAGGCCGTGTGGCGCGCCGGGCTGACCGCGATCGTCTGCATCGGCGAGACACGCGAGCAGCGCGACGCCGGCAAGACGCTCGATGTCTGCGGCACCCAGCTTGCGGGCTCGCTGCCCGACGGCTCGACCGCGGCCAACCTGGTGGTGGCCTATGAGCCGGTCTGGGCGATCGGCACCGGCCTGACCCCGACGGCCAAGGATGTCGAGGAAGTTCACAGGTTTATCCGAGGTCAGCTGACCGATCGCTTCAAGGACGAGGGCAACAGGATCAGGATCCTCTACGGCGGCTCGGTCAAGCCGTCGAACGCGGCCGAGCTGATGGCCGTGGCCAATGTCAACGGCGCACTGGTCGGGGGCGCCAGCCTGAAGGCGTCGGACTTCCTCGCGATCGCCGCGGGGTGTTAGGCGGTCGGCGTTCTATCCACGTCACTGCGCGCGAAGCGAAGCAATCCATGGCTCCGCATCTGCAGAACTATGGATTGCTTCGTCGCTTCGCTCTTCGCGATGACGGTTCGGGCTAGACCTCCGCCGCGCCGATCCGCTTCCAGTAGATCATCGTCCCGGTGAGGCCGCCATGCGGCTTCAGCGCGTAGTCCGGGATGATGCCGGTGAGCTGAAATCCCAGTCTTTCATAGAGTGGCGCAGCGCCATCCTCTTCGGCGGTGTCGAGCACCAGCAGTGTGCGGCCGTGCGCGATCGCAAGCTGCTCGGCCGCACGCATCAATTCCGTCGCGACGCCGCGATGGCGGTGGGCGACGCGCGTCATCATTTTTGCAATTTCCGCCCGATGCGGCTGGTTCGGCGGCAGTTTGAGCAGCAGCGTCACGGTGCCGATCAGATCACTGCCGGTGAATGCGCCGAGCACAATGCGCTCGCCGCGCGCGGCGGCGCCGAGCGAGTCCTGCCAGAATGCATCGGCGTCATCCGGCGACAGCGGATGCATGAAGCTCACCGAGCCGCCGCCGGCGACGGTCTCGACCAACAGCTCGCCAAGCGCGCTGCGAATTCCAGGCGCATCCTCGAGCGGCTTGATGGCAAAGTGCGACATGCATCAGCTCCGGGCCAGGGTGACCACATAGGTGCAGGAGGCGTTGGTCTCGTTGGCGAAGGTCGTCTCCGCCGGCGGTCCGAATCCGAGGCAATCGCCGGCGGCGAGCACGTGGCGTGCGCCGCCTTCGGTGATGACGAGGCTGCCGCTGAGCACCCAGACCAGTTGGCGGATATGCGCGTAGGAGGAGGCGGGCAGGGTCACGGTCTGCTTCGGCGGCAGCTCGACCCTCACCAGCTCGACCGGATGGTCGGGACGGCTGAACACTTGGCGGCGCAGATAGCCGGTTTCCGGATCGCGCCAGACCGGTTGCGCGGCGGCGCGCGACAGCCGTTCGCCCTGGCCTTCGGCGCGCAACATCAGGCCGGCCAGGGTAAGATCGAACGCCGAGGCGAGGCGCACCAGCACGACCGCGGTGGGGCTGACCTCGGCGCGCTCGATCTTGCTGATCGTGGCCTTCGAGACGCCGGCGCGTTCGGCGAGATCGGCCAACGACCACCCCCGGCCATCGCGCTCGAGCCTGATCCGCTGCGCCAGGCGTTGGCTCAGGTCGTCTACCAAAGTATCCATTTGTCTACTATAGTAGAAATTACCAATTCCCGGCAAGGCCTGGCCGGGCCGCGATCGGCGCTGCTTGTGATCACCGACAGTGCGACTATCTCGGGGGTGACAATGCCCGGTGCAATCGTGTAACAGGGCGCGACTTCACGAAAACCGTAAAGCCGATAGCGCCGTTTGTCTGGCCGCTTGGCGGCTTGTGACGGAAGGCTTGCGATGCAGACTGTCGTTATCATTGTTCACCTCATGATTGTCGCCGTCATGATCGGCGCCGTGCTGTTGCAGAAATCCGAAGGCGGTGGCCTTGGCATGGGTGGCGGCGCCGGCTTCATGTCGAGCCGCGGCACCGCCAATTTGCTGACGCGGACCACGGCGATCCTCGCGGTGGGCTTCTTCATCACCAGCCTGTTCCTGTCCTGGTACGCGGGCTACGACCGCAAGCCGAGCTCGATCGTCGGCACCGGCGCACCGGCGCAGACGCAGCCGGCCGGCGGCACGCCGATGAACGCGCCGACCTCGGGTGGCATCCTCGATTCGCTGAAGAAGGCCGACGAGCAGCAGGGGCAGCAGGCCCCGAGCGGCCCGCAGGCGCCACGGTCGCAATAAAGCAGGGTGGCCATGCAGGATGCCCCGCTGGCATCCTGCATCAGAAACCCCCATCAATGCTTTGAAATCGCTTCCAGTTTGATGCAACCCACAGCCCGGCGAATTGTTTGCCGGGAACAGCCGATTCGTTTTGCGAATCGCCGGAGTCGGATTAAAGGTAAAGTCCCATGGCGCGGTACATATTCATCACCGGCGGCGTGGTCTCCTCGCTCGGCAAGGGTCTGGCTTCAGCGGCGCTCGGCGCTTTGCTGCAGGCCAGGGGCTACAAAGTCCGCCTTCGCAAGCTCGATCCCTATCTCAACCTCGATCCCGGAACGATGTCGCCGTATCAGCACGGCGAAGTGTTCGTGACCGACGACGGCGCCGAGACCGATCTCGATCTCGGCCATTACGAGCGTTTCACCGGTCGTCCGGCCACCAAGGCCGACAACATCACGACCGGGCGAATCTACCAGGACATCATCACCAAGGAGCGCCGCGGCGATTATCTCGGCGCCACCATCCAGGTGGTCCCGCACGTCACCAACGCGATCAAGGAATTCGTGCTGTCGGGTAACGACGAGTTCGATTTCGTGCTGGTCGAGATCGGCGGCACCGTCGGCGACATCGAGGGCCTGCCGTTCTTCGAGGCGATCCGCCAGCTCAAGAACGAGCTGCCGCGCGATCACGCGGTCTACATTCACCTGACGCTTCTGCCGTACATTCCAAGTGCCGGCGAACTCAAGACAAAGCCGACGCAGCACTCGGTGAAGGAGCTGCGCTCGATCGGCATCCAGCCGGACATCCTGCTGTGCCGCACCGACCGCGAGATCCCCAAGGAGGAGCGGCGCAAGCTCGGCCTGTTCTGCAACGTGCGCGAGAGCGCGGTGATCGAGGCGCGCGACGTCGACAACATCTACGCCGTGCCGGAGGCCTATCACGCCGCCGGCCTCGACGACGAGGTGCTGGCCGCGTTCGGCATCACCGCGAAGATTCCGCCGGCGCTGCAGAGCTGGAACGTCATCAACGAGCGCGTCCGCAATCCGGAAGGCGCGGTGACGATCGCCATCGTCGGCAAGTACACCGGCATGAAGGACGCCTACAAATCGCTGATCGAGGCGCTCTCGCACGGCGGCATCGCCAACAAGGTGAAGGTCAATCTCGACTGGATCGAGAGCGAGGTGTTCGAGAACGAGGACCCGGCGCCGTTCCTCGAGCACGTCAACGGCATCCTGGTGCCCGGCGGTTTCGGCCAGCGCGGCGCCGAGGGCAAGATCCGCGCGGCGCAGTTCGCGCGCGAGCGTGACGTGCCGTATTTCGGCATCTGCTTCGGCATGCAGATGGCGGTGATCGAGGCGGCGCGCAATCTGGTCGGCATCGAGGACGCCAACTCGACCGAGTTCGGCCCGACCAAGGAGCCGCTGGTCGGCCTGATGACCGAATGGCTGCGCGGCAACGAGCTCGAGAAGCGCTCGCAGAGCGGCGATCTCGGCGGCACGATGCGGCTCGGGGCCTATCCCGCGGCGCTCAACCGCGGCAGCCGCGTCTCGCAGGTCTATGGCGGCGCGACCGAGATCTCCGAGCGGCACCGCCATCGCTACGAGGTCAACACCGCCTACAAGGACCGCCTCGAGCAGCACGGCCTGCGCTTCTCCGGCATGTCACCCGACGGCGTGCTGCCGGAGATCGTGGAGTACGAGGACCATCCCTGGTTCATCGGCGTCCAGTTCCATCCCGAGCTGAAGTCGCGGCCCTTTGAACCGCATCCCCTCTTCGCGTCGTTCATCGAGGCGGCAGCGAAGCAGAGCCGGCTGGTCTAACCAAGCGGCTGTCAGCTGCGCCGTTACACGGCGCAGTCCTCGCTGGCCCGGCGTTCTTTCTTGATCGGTGAAACACCAGCCGCCGGCGTGCCGTCGCGCGTCATCAGCTTGTATTGCGGGCGTCGCGTCAGCCGGTAGACCGCGGCCGGCGGCACGTTGAGGATGGCGCGGTCGACCAGTGTGGCGCGCAGGCCGAGCCGGTCGAGGATCGGCCGCCGCACCGGGCAGCGCATGCCGTAGGTGAATTGATAGAACGCGCCGCCGGGACGCAGATAGCTGAACGCGCCGCCGACGATCGAGATGACCTTGCGCGGCGACATGTTGAGCAGCGGCAGTCCGCTGACGACGGCGCCGACCGGCGCGCCCTCATAGAGCCGCTCCGAGGCGAGGCGCGCCGCGTCCATCCACAGCACGCGCGCACCGGGGAAACGGAGCTGCAACAGCCGCATGAAATCAGAACCATATTCGATCAGCGTGAGATCCTGCTGCTGCACACCGCGCTTCAGCAGCTGATAGGTGAAGGCACCGGTGCCTGGACCGAGCTCGAGCACCGGACCGGTGTTGGCGCTGATGTCGCGCGTGATCAGTTCGGCGAGCGCGGCGCCCGACGGCGCGATGGCGCCGACGCGGCCCGGGGCCGCCATCCACGCCGTGAAGAAAGACAGCAGATCATGTGACATTGGGATTCCCAGCAAAGTGTCGCGGCACTTCGACTCAGATGCGAAGCGTGATGCCTTGTTTGCAGGAGCTGCATTGCGACAACATTGCGCGAGAGCCCCGTTCCAATTGGATCGGAACAGGGCTCTCGACTCTAGCTTCGACGCGTTTCCTTCACGCGAACCGGTGCCCACTTCGCTCGAAAACGCTCTGGGATCACGACGCGAACGGCGCCGGCGGTAATGTGAGGCGGAAGCACGCGCCGCCCTTCGGGCCTTCGAGCACGGAGACGTGACCGCCGTGCAGCCTTGCGATCTCGCGCACCATGTTGAGGCCGAGGCCGGCGCCGCGATCGAGCGGCGCGAGCCGATAGAACGGGTCGAAGATCCGGGTGCGCTGATCCTGGGGAATGCCGTCGCCTTCATCCGATACGTCGATCGTGGCGGCGCTGCCGACATGGACGGTGATGGTGCCGCGGCGGCCGCCATGCTGGATGGCGTTCTGCACCAGATTGGTGAGCGCGCGCTCCAGCGCGGCGCGGTCGCCCAAGGTTTCGACCCGATCGATTGCGGTATCGAGCGACAGCTCGTAGCCGGCCGCGATCGCGAGCGGCGCGAGGTCGGCCGCGACATTGCGTGCGACCGCGACGAGATCGACGCGGACGAACGGATTGCGGCACTGATCGAAGCGCTGGATGTCGAGCAGTTGCTCGGCCAATGTCGCAAGCCGCGCCGAGTCCTCGAGCAGGCGGGTTTTCTCCGGGCCTGGCGGCAGCGACTCCAGCCGCGTGTTGAGGATCGCGATCGGTGTGCGCAATTCATGCGCCGCGTCGGCGACGAAGCGCTGGTGTCGGGAATAGCCGTCGTCGAGCCGCGTCAGCGCATCGTTGATGGCGGTCACCAGCGGCGCCACCTCGAGCGGCAGATGGTCCGCCGACAGCCGGCTGCCGCGCTGGCGGAAATCGATCCGGCGCGCTTCGTCGGCGGTGGTATCGAGACCGGCGAAGGCGCGCTTCACCACCATCGGCGTCGCGATGAAGGTGGCGCATGCCATCAGGAAAAGGCCGGGCAGGGCAATGGCGAGGAATGCCAGCGTCGTGGCGAGCGCGGTCTTGACGCTCGACATTGGCCCTTGCGTCGCTGTGAGCACCTGCACGGGGCCGGCGTCGGAATTGACGCGCTTCAGCCGCGCCGGCGGCTTGCGCGGATCATCCTCGAACATCTGCCAGCCGAGTCGCGCCTGGCTGATCTGGTCGAGTGCGTCACCAATCCTGGCAAATTCCGGCGGCACCGCGCCTTCCGTCAGCGAACGGCCTTGCCGGTCGCGCACCAGGAACCAGAGGTCGGGCGTGTCGTCACGAAGCTTTTGCAGTTCGGCCGTCGGGCGCAAGATCAGGTCGCCTTTGCCATCGCGTGCGACCGCGCCCTGCACGATGGAAATGACATGATCCTCATCGCGCGGAACGATCAGGAAGCCGGTGGCACACAATGCGCTGATCAGGCAAACGATCAGCATGGCAAGCAGCAGCGCCTGTAGCGTCACCAGCCGCCAGCTCAGTTGCGAGCGCAGGCAATAGTGCTCGGCCTGTTCGCTCATGACGTTTGCTTCAAGAGATAGCCGACGCCGCGGATGCTGTGGATCTCGACGCCGGTGTTGGCGTCGGCAAGCTTGCGCCTGAGACGCGAGACGTGCGCATCGAGCGCGTTGGACTGGATCTCGTCCTCGAAATTGTAGACGGCTTCCTCCAGCGTCGCGCGCAGCACGGTGCGGCCCATGCGGCGCAGCAGCGTCTCCAGCACCAGCAGCTCGCGCCGCGGCAGGTCGAGCGGACGGCCGTCGACACTGGCCTCGCGATGGCTGCAATCGAACGCCACGCGGCCGGCCCTGATGATCTCGAGCTGCAGGCCGGCCGGACGGCGCAGCACGGCGCGCAGCCGCGCCATCAGCTCCTCGACCGCGAACGGCTTGGCCAGATAGTCGTCGGCGCCGCTGTCGAGGCCGGTGATGCGGTCGGTGAGATCGCCGCGCGCGGTCAGCACGATGATCGGGACGCCGTCGGCCTTGGCGCGCAGCTTCGGGATCAGCGTGAGGCCGTCGCCGTCCGGAAGCTGGCGGTCGAGCAGGACCGCGCCATGCACGTCGGCACAGATCGCTTCCTCGGCCTCGGCAAGGTTCGGCACGTGGTCGACCACCATGTCGTAGCCCTTCAGCGCCTGCGACAGCGCCGCCGCCATTTCGGCCTCGTCCTCAACCAGCAGTATCCGCATGTCCTTGTGGGTCCAGCTCCTGAAGGCAGGTTTTACGGCAAGTAACATTGCAACAACATTGCGGAAATGGCCGCCTGTCGCGAGCAGGGGTGCCATGTTGTCACCCCCTCAAGACAGTCCGGAAGGCGCTGGCTATAACCGCCCGCACACGAATCTGGGAGGACTGCCAATGATCTACGAGACCCGCGTCTATCGCTGCCTGCCGGGACGGCTGCCGGCGCTGCTCAAGCGCTTCGAGACCATCACGCTGAAGCTCTGGGACAAGCACGGCATCAGGCAGGCCGGCTTCTTCACGACGCTGGTCGGGGAATCCAACCAGGATCTGACCTATCTGCTGGCCTGGGAGTCGCTCGCCGAGCGCGAGAAGAAATGGACCGCGTTCCAGACCGATCCGGAATGGATCGCCGCGCGCGCCAAGACCGAGGAGGACGGCCAGATCGTTCTCACCATCGAAAACCAGCTTCTGGTGCCGACGGCGTTTTCGTCGGTCAAGTGACGCGGGTGCCGCTTAGGGGCGCGATGACGAGGCCTCGTCGCGCCCGATCACCGGACAGTTATTGCGGGCAGCCCGAGGTCTGATCGCCCTGGGTCACCATCGGCTTGCCGTTGATGAAGACGCCGTGGCTGCCGGAGGTCGTCTTGCCGCCGCAATGCGTGCGATCGCCCATGACCACCGCCGGCTTGCCGTTGATCAGGACATTGGGCACGCCCTCGACGAGCGGGCCGCCATTGCTGGTGGTATCGCCGCTGCGCGCCGCCGGCTTGCCATTGACGGTGACGCCGGTGGCTCCGCTGGTGACGACCCCGGGCTGGCTGCTGGACTGGCCATAAGCGAGGCCCGACATCACCGACAGGGCGGCGACGGCTCCGATCATCAGCGGGATGCGCATGTCTTCCTCATGGGAATCTGTTCCGCGCCAGTTTATAGGCGCTGTTTGGGCGGGATTGTGTTAGCACGGCGCACCCACGGCGTCAGCGCAACCCCCTCATCGTGCGGGATGGCTTGATCCGTCCCGCCCGGGACTGCATGGTCGCCGGCAAAAGGATGCAGCATTTTGACCAATCAGGTTTCCGCGCAAGGCGCCGCGCCGATCGTTGCCGTCGGATCGGCCAAATTCGGCAATGCCTTGCCCATTTCGATCATCGCCGGCCCCTGCCAGCTCGAGAGCCGCGCGCATGCGCTTGAAGTGGCGTCCGCGCTGAAGGAGATCGCGGCCAGGCTCAAGATCGGTCTGGTGTACAAGACCTCGTTCGACAAGGCGAACCGCACCAGCGCGACGGCGGCACGCGGCATCGGATTGGCGCAGGCGCTGCCGATCTTCGCCGAGATCCGGTCTTCGCTCGGGCTGCCTGTGCTCACCGACGTGCATGAGGCGACCCAGTGCGCCGAAGTGGCGCAGGCGGTCGATGTGCTGCAGATCCCGGCCTTCCTGTGCCGGCAGACCGATCTCTTGCTGGCCGCGGCCGCGACCGGCAAGGTCGTCAATGTCAAGAAGGGCCAGTTCCTGGCGCCGTGGGACATGGCCAATGTGGTCAGCAAGATCACCGGCGCCGGCAACGCCAATGTGCTGGTCACCGAGCGTGGCGCGTCGTTCGGCTACAACACGCTGGTCTCGGACATGCGCGCGCTGCCGATCCTGTCGCGCACCACCGGCGCGCCAGTGATCTTCGACGCCACCCATTCGGTGCAGCAGCCGGGCGGCAAGGGCACCTCGTCGGGCGGCGAGCGCGAATTCGTGCCGGTGCTGGCGCGGGCCGCGGTCGCGGTCGGCGTCGCCGGCGTGTTCATCGAGACTCACCCCGATCCGGACCACGCGCCGTCCGACGGCCCCAACATGGTGCCGCTCCGTGAATTCGAGTCCCTCGTCAAGCGGCTGATGCAGTTCGACGCGCTGGCGAAGACGGCAGCCTGACCGGCGGACAACGACATGACCGCAACCAGCGGCATGCCGCCGGCCCTCAACGTGATCACGCTGGCGACCTTCGCCGCGAGCCTGTCGGTGCGCGCGCTCGATCCGGTGCTGCCGCATGTCGCGGATGATTTCGGCGTCAGCATCGCGACCGCCGCGAGCTTCGCCGCGGTGTTCGCCTTCACCTTTGCCGCGGTGCAGCCGGCGATCGGCGCCGCCGCCGATCTGTTCGGCAAGGCGCGGCTGATGACGATCTGCCTCGGACTGCTCGGCGTCGCCAACATCCTCGGTGCGCTCTCGACCTCATTCCCGATGCTGTTCGTGACCCGCATCCTCGCCGGCATCGGCTCGGGCGGCGTGTTTCCGGTGGCGCTGTCGCTGACCAGCGATCTGGTCGGTCCGGACAAGCGGCAGCTCGCGATCGGGCGAACGCTCGCGGGGTCGATGACCGGCAATCTGCTTGGCGCCACGGCCTCCGGCCTGATCGGCGACTTTCTCGGCTGGCGCGGCGTGCTCGCGGTGCTCGGCGGCCTCGTGATCATCGTCGCACTGGCGGTCGCGGCCGGCTTCCGCGGCGCCGCGCTGAACCGTCCGCCGCGCACCAGCCTGAAGGCGCTTCGCCACGGCTATCGCACCATCTTCACCAATCCGAACGCCCGCATCTGCTACTCGGCGGTCTTCATCGAAGGCTGCTGCGTGCTCGGGCTGTTTCCCTTCATCGCCTCGTTCCTGTTCGAGCTCGGTGAGACCTCGCTGTCGATCGCCGGCATCGTGATCGCGGGCTTTGCGATCGGCGGATTGCTCTACACGCTGACGGTGTCGCGCCTGCTGCCGTGGATCGGGGTGCGGGGCATGATGGTCGTCGGCGCAACGCTGGTCGCGATTCAATTGGTCGGCGTCGCCTTCGGACCGCACTGGAAGCTGCAGATGGCGGGCCTCCTGGTGATGGGCCTCGGCTTCTACATGATCCACGGCTGCCTGCAGGTGTTCGCCAGTGAGCTGTCGGTCGAGGCGCGCGCCACCGCGCTGTCGCTGCACTCGTTCTTCTTCTTCATGGGCCAGACCGTCGGCCCGATCGCCTATGGCTTCGGGCTGCAACACGTCGGCAAGACCGCGACGCTGGTCTCGGCCGCCGCCGTGATGGTGGTGCTCGGCTTCATCTGCGCGAGATTTCTGAAGCAGACCCGGCCGGCGGATGCCGCGGCGCGACCGGACGTCGAGTCTTAGCGAATCCTCTGGATCGGGCGGTTTCTGGAGCGAAGTGGAAATCGCGAGCCCGCCAATATCGACGGCATTTGCCCGATAGCTAACTTGATCCCAGGCTTGTTGTGCTGAGCCGCTTGCGTCATAGTTCCAAGGCGTTGGACATTGTTGACGATTGCCTGCCAGGGCGCATTCGGAATATCGGAGAAACAATTTTGTAGGCTTTTATTGATATTGCGAGGGAATATGGCGAGTTTTATCGCTGGTCGTTTCGCTCAAGCAGCCGTTTGGCTCGATTTGCGGTTCGATGATGGTGCGTTTGAGCTTGAATATCAGCGCGATCGTCAGGCGCGGACCGCCCGATTCACCGCAAATGCAATAGCTTTTAGTGCACTGCTCTGGGGCGCATTCGGCGTCTGGGATTCGGCCACGAATACCAACTCGGTCGAACTGACGCGCTTCCGGTTCATGGTAGCCATCCCTATCTTGCTGGGCTTTTTCGCTCTAACATTTACGCCTGCCTTTCGGCGCTGGCCAAATCTTTGCCTGCTTTTTTTCGTCGCCGCGGCAAGCTTGCTTGCGATCAAACAGCTTCTCGAGTACGGCGAGGGAAGTCCCTATTATCTGTCCTCAGGTTCGAGCGCGCTCAATTTCGCGTTGATCCTTGTCTTCTGTATTGGCTTGTTTCCGATAAGTGTCGGTTGGTCTTGTGCTGTTGGCGCGATAATCATTCTTGTCTACGGAGGCGGTGTTTCCGCATTCACGAAAATCGAGTTCGCCGAAGTTTCTTCTTACATTTTCAACCTGACTCTTATTTTTCTGATCCTCATCTTCACAAGTTATGGGCGCGAGCGCTTCGCGCGTGAGGAGTTTGCCCGGCACATTCTGCAGGAGAAGGAGCGCAATAAGCTCTCTAATTTCTTGTCCTCCTACATCCCCCTGAATTTTGTAGCTGATCAGGCCGATAGGAGTGCTGAAGCGTTTGGTGAAGTTACACTCCTCTTTTCGGACCTGGTTGGATTCACCACTCTGACGGAGCATCTTGCCCCCAAGCACGTCCTCGAAATCCTGGACATGATCTTTACCGAATTCGACGAAGCCGCTGACAAATATGGAGTCGAGAAGGTCAAGACAATCGGTGACGCCTACATGGCCATTGCCGGGAAATCAGCCAGCTCGGTGAACCATGCGAAGGCGATGGTCGAATTCGCCTTGCATACGATTGATATCGTGAGGCGCGTCGCAGAAAAGACCGGCTATCCGTTGCAAATTCGAGTTGGGATCCATACTGGATCTACGATTGGTGGCGTGATTGGGCGCCACAAGATGACCTACGACTATTGGGGACGCACTGTAAACCTGGCGAGTCGGCTTGAATCGCTTAGCGAGCCGAACCGCGTGCACATATCTGAAGCGACGTATTGGCGGGTGAGAGATTTCTTTAAGTTCGAAGAGCGCCAGGCGGTTGAGGTTAGGGGCTTTGGTTCAATGCGCAGCTTCTTCGTTTCTCCAAATGACGCATCTAAGAAAGACGGCGTCCTGCCCGACTAATTCGATGCGAGGGTGGGGGTAGCGCCCAACCTAACCCCTGCCGCGATACGTCGCGACGCCCTGATCGGGAACCCAGACGCCTTTCGGCAATCGTCCGGTCTGGAAGAACACGTCGATCGGGATGCCGCCGCGCGGATACCAGTAGCCGCCGATGCGCAGCCATTTCGGCTTGATCTCGCCGGCAATACGCTTGCCGATCGTGACCGTGCAATCCTCGTGGAACGCGCCGTGATTGCGGAAGCTTGCGGCGTAGAGTTTCAGCGATTTGGATTCCAGCAGCCACCGGCCGGGCACGTAGTCGATCACCAAATGGGCGAAATCCGGTTGGCCGGTGATCGGGCAAACCGAGGTGAATTCCGGGATGGCGAAGCGAACCAGGTAGTCGGTCCCTCCTTGCGGATTGGGGACGCGGTCGAGCACCGCCTTGTCCGGACTGTCCGGCCATGCGACGGCACGACCGAGTTGCAGGGTTTTCTTCGCCATGGGCCTCATCCTTATGGGAGGCCGAAATGGACGCAAGCCGGCCGGTTCGTCAACCGTCCGCGCGCGGGGACAGGGTGTGCTACGCGGGCGCGGCCGTCTGGATCAGGACCAGGCGATCCTGGCCGGACTCGCAACCCCAGATCTCGCCAGGCCGGCCGTCAAGCTGCCGGACATTCGCGCCCGGCCGATCGCTCGGGAACGCGTTGAAGTTTTCGCTCACCGGATCGAACCGCACGATGGCATTGGCCGAGAAGTCGGTGAGCCAGACCTTGTCCTTGTCATCGACATAGACGGCATAGCTGCGCGGGCTCTTGCCCGGCAGTTTCCAGGCTTTCCAGGAGCCGTCGGCGGGATCGTGCACGGACACGTTGCCGCTGTTCCATTCGCTGACCCAGATCCGCCCCCGGGAGTCCGACCAGACCCGCCGGGCCCCCTGGTGCGGTGTTGGCGGCTGGACCACGCTGGCATTGCCGGTCGCAAGGTCGATACGGGCGATGTGGCTGCCGGCGAGCGAGGCGTACCAGATGTCGCCGTCCGGCGTGACGGTGATGCCGTAGGGCCCGACGCCGCGGGGCGCCTCGAATACCTTCAGTTCGCCGGACTTCGGATCGAGCCGGCCGTAGAAGCCGGACAGGCCGGTGAACCAGTAGGTGCCGCGCTTGTCGAACACTCCGGTGTTGAGATTGGCGTAGGCGGCTTTGTCGGGCAGCGGGAATAGCGTCACCTTGTGATCGCCGGGGTCGACGCGGGCGATCGCATTCTGCCCGCCCTCGGTCACCCAGGGCGCGCCGTCGGGGCCGATCGTGACGCCGTGCGGGGAGGCGCGCTTCCCGAGGTCGACCAACCTGAACGAGCCGTCGCGCGGGTTCAGCCGCCCCAGCGTTCCGTTGCGCTGGCCGGTGAACCACACGCTGCCATCCGGGGCGGGCGTGACGTCGTGAGGGCCGGTGCCCTGGTCCAGGCTGAAATATCTTGTCCGGAACGGACCATCCTGTGCCGACGCGACCAGCGGCCGGGCGGTGATGGCCAAAATTGCGGCAGTCGTCGAGGCAAGAAACTGGCGGCGATTCATTGCGTTATCCCGGCTTCATGAAACAATGGGCCAGCACGCGCAGGTAACTCCTGAGTAGCATAAACCCACCACATTGCATCGTCAGATGGGCCGTGCAGGCGGACCGTTCACATTTGCTTGCGCGCCGTGTATGACGCGGCCCATCAAGCCCACCCCATATCGAGAAAGAGCACGTCATGACTGACATCGTCGACATCATCGGCCGCGAAATCCTTGATAGCCGCGGCAACCCCACGGTCGAGGTCGATGTGGTGCTGGAGGATGGGTCAATCGGTCGCGCGGCGGTGCCGTCGGGAGCATCCACCGGCGCGCATGAGGCGGTGGAACTGCGTGATGGCGACAAGTCGCGTTATCTCGGCAAGGGAGTCGAGAAGGCGGTCGCCGCCATCAACGGCGAGATCTTCGAGGCGCTTAGCGACCAGGCCGTCGAGGAACAGGTCGCGATCGACCAGATCATGATCGAGCTCGATGGCACGCCGAACAAGGGCCGGCTCGGGGCCAACGCCATCCTCGGCGTCTCGCTGGCCTGCGCCAAGGCCGCCGCCGAATCCTTCGACATGCCGTTGTATCGTTATGTCGGCGGCACCTCGGCGCGGACGCTGCCGGTGCCGATGATGAACATCATCAATGGCGGCGTGCATGCCGACAACCCGATCGACTTCCAGGAATTCATGATCCTGCCGGTCGGCGCCACGTCGTTCGCCGAGGCGCTGCGTTGCGGTTCGGAAATCTTCCACACTCTGCGCGGCGAACTGAAGAAGGCCGGCCACAACACCAATGTCGGCGACGAGGGCGGCTTCGCGCCGAACCTGCCGTCGGCCGACGCCGCGCTCGAGTTCGTCATGAACGCGATCGGCAAGGCCGGCTACAAGGCGGGCGACGACGTCGTGCTCGGCCTCGACTGCGCCTCCACCGAATTCTTCAAGGAAGGCTCCTACGTCTATGGTGGCGAGAACAAGACCCGTTCGCGTTCCGAGCAGGTGAAGTATCTCGCCGATCTCGTCGGCCGCTATCCGATCGTCACCATCGAGGACGGCATGTCGGAGGACGACATGGATGGCTGGAAAGAGCTGACGGATGCGATCGGCAAGAAGTGCCAGCTGGTCGGCGACGATTTGTTCGTCACCAACGTCACCCGGCTTGCCGACGGCATCAAGCACGGCCGCGCCAATTCGATCCTGGTCAAGGTCAATCAGATCGGCACGCTGACCGAGACGCTTGCGGCGATCGAGATGGCCTACAAGGCCGGCTACACCGCCGTGATGTCGCACCGCTCCGGCGAGACCGAGGACTCCACGATCGCCGATCTCGCGGTCGCCACCAATTGCGGGCAGATCAAGACCGGCTCGCTGGCGCGCTCCGACCGCACCGCCAAGTACAACCAGCTGCTGCGCATCGAGCAGCAGCTCGGCACGCAGGCGAAATACGCGGGCAGGGCGGCCTTGAAGGCCTTGGCGTAACGCCCCAACTTGATCGGGACACAACACACGCAAAACGGGAGGTCGGGATGAGCGACGGCAAGAGCGGTCTGCAACTGCGTTCGCTGCTCAAGAAGAATGGCGAACTCGAGATATCGCTGGTCAATGTCCCGACCCCCGAGCCCGGCCCCGACGAGGTCGTGGTCCGGGTCGAGGCGACCCCGATCAATCCGTCCGATCTCGGTCTTTTGATCGGCCCGGCCGACATGTCGGCCGCCAAGGTCTCCGGCAGCAAGGAATTGCCCGTGGTGACCGCGCGCGTGCCGGAAGCGGCATTGCCGGGCCTTGCCGCGCGGCTCGACGAGTCCATGCCGGTCGGCAATGAAGGTGCCGGCGTCGTGATCAGGACCGGTTCATCGGATGCGGCCAAAGCGCTGATGGGCCGCACGGTCGCGATGATCGGTGGCGCGATGTACGCGCAATACCGCACGCTGCGCGTCAACGAATGCCTGCCGCTGCCCGACGGCACCACGCCGGCGGAAGGCGCGTCCTGCTTCGTCAATCCGCTGACCGCGCTTGGCATGACCGAGACGATGCGGCGCGAGGGGCACAAGGCGCTGGTGCACACGGCGGCAGCGTCCAACCTCGGCCAGATGCTCAACAAGATCTGCCTCAAGGACGGCATCGGCCTCGTCAATATCGTGCGCAACAAGGAGCAGGCCGACATCCTGCACAAGATCGGCGCCAAGCATGTCGTCGATTCCTCCGCGCCCGATTTCATGGACAAGCTCACCGGCGCGCTGGTCGAGACCGGCGCGACCATCGCCTTCGATGCGATCGGCGGCGGCAAGCTCGCGGGCCAGATCCTGGTCGCGATGGAGACCGCGATCAACAAGACCGCCAAGGCCTACAGCCGCTACGGCTCGAATGTGCACAAGCAGGTCTATGTCTATGGCAGCCTCGACACCCGCTCGATCGAACTGCCGCGTGGCTTCGGCATGGCCTGGGGCGTCGGCGGCTGGCTGCTGTTCCCGTTCCTGATGAAGATCGGTCCGGAGGCCGGCAACAAGCTGCGCCAGCGCGTGGTGGCCGAGTTGAAGACGACTTTCGCCAGCCACTACACCAAGGTGGTGTCGTTGCAGGAGACCCTGCAGCTCGACAACATCGCCGTCTACAACAAGCGCGCGACCGGCGAGAAATTCCTGATCAACCCGAACAAGGGCTGAGGATCGAAGCCCAAGGGCCGTCCCGATCGGGGCGGCTCTTTTTGCTTTGCATAGACCAATTCGGCGAAACGCTGCGTTTCCGGAATTGGACGGTCCATGCACTTGCATCTTTCTTGGTGCGCCGGTAGGTGAGGCCCACCAGTTTCACGCGCAACCCGAGGGGAATTTGCTATGGCCTATAACATCGTCACCATCGTCGGCAGCATCCGCAAACAGAGCTTCTCGCTCAAGATCGCCAATGCGCTGGCCAAGCTTGCACCGGCGTCGCTGAAGCTCGATGTGACGACGCTTCAGGAAATTTCCTTCTTCAACCAGGACCTCGAGGCCGCGCCGCCGGCGGACTGGCTTGCCTTCCGCGAGAAGCTGCAGAAGTCGAACGGCGTGCTGTTCGTGACCCCCGAATACAACCGCTCGATCCCGGGCGTGCTGAAGAACGCCATCGACGTCGCCTCGCGGCCCTACGGCAAGAGCTCGTTCATCGGCAAGCCGATCGGCATCATCGGCAATTCGCCCGGACCGCTCGGCGGCGTCAGCGCGGTGAAGCACCTGCAGAACATCCTGCCGGGCATTTCCGGCCCGATCCTCGGTCAGCCGGAAGCCTATCTCAACGGCGTCGGCGATGCCTTCGACGACAACGGCGAACTGACCAAGGAGTCGCTCAAGGGCGTGCTGCAGCAGTATCTCGACGCCTTCGCGGCCTTTATCGAAAAGCAGAACCGCTGAGCAAGAGCCCTGTTCCGATTGAATCGGAACGGGCCTCTGAACTTGTTTTGACGCGTTTTCTTCACGCGAGCCGGTATCCACTTCGCTCGAGAACGCCCTGGTTCAGCGTTCGTTAACCCCATGGCCGCATGCTCGCGGCCATGGTTTCCCGCACACGCCTCAAATCGATTCTGACCGGGCTCGCCCTCTATACGCTGGCGGCGCTGATGGTCGGCTATTTCGGTGTCAACGCCTACACCGGCAAATACGGCTTGAACGCGCGGCAGGAGCTCGATCAGGAGATTATCGCGCTGACCTCCGAGCTGGCGCGGTTGAAGAAGGAGCGGGCCGAGGGCGAGCAGCGGGTGTCGCTGTTGCGGTCGGACCGGGTCGATCCCGACATGCTGGACGAGCGTGCGCGCTTCCAGCTCGACTACGCCAATCCGCGTGATCTCGTTCGGATCAAGTAACTGACGACGCGTTCTCAAATTTCAAAATCATTCGCGCGCTATCACAAAAATGTCGCGCTGCGCTGCAGTGCGGCATAGCAAAATTCCATCGGGCGAACGCAATCCTTCCAAGGCGATTTGAGTTGGGTTAGAGAGGGTTCTCCGACTTCTCTCACCCGGAATTGCCATGGCCGCACCCAAGAAAAGCGTCGCAAAAGAATCAGGGCAGGAGAAGGCCGGCTCTCCCCCCGAATTCACCAAGGAGCAGGAGCTCAAGGCACTGCGGGACATGCTCCTGATCCGGCGCTTCGAGGAGAAGGCCGGTCAACTCTACGGCATGGGTGCGATCGGCGGTTTCTGCCATCTCTATATCGGCCAGGAAGCGGTCGTGGTCGGCATGCAGATGGCGCTGAAGCCGGGTGACGAGGTCATAACCGGCTACCGGGACCACGGCCACATGCTGGCCTGCGACATGGAAGCCAGGGGCGTGATGGCCGAATTGACCGGACGCCGCGGCGGCTATTCCCGCGGCAAGGGCGGCTCCATGCACATGTTCAGCAAGGAGAAGCACTTTTACGGCGGTCACGGAATCGTGGGCGCGCAGGTGTCGCTCGGCACCGGCCTTGCGTTCGCCAACCGCTATCGCGGCAACGATAACGTCAGCGTGACCTATTTCGGCGACGGCGCGGCCAACCAGGGCCAGGTCTACGAAAGCTTCAACATGGCGGAGCTGTGGAAGCTGCCGGTGATCTACGTGATCGAGAACAACCGCTATGCGATGGGCACCTCGGTGTCGCGCGCATCGGCCCAGCAGGATTTCTCCAAGCGCGGCGCCTCCTTCAACATTCCGGGCAAGCAGGTCGACGGCATGGACGTGCGCGCGGTCAAGGCCGCCGCCGATGAGGCCGTGGCCTGGTGCCGCGGCGGCAACGGCCCGATGATTTTGGAGATGCAGACCTACCGCTACCGCGGCCACTCGATGTCCGATCCGGCGAAGTACCGCACGCGCGAGGAGGTCGAGAAGGTGCGTCACGACCAGGACCCGATCGAGCAGGTGCGCAACCGCTTGCTGGCCGCAGGCGCCAGCGAGCAGGACCTGAAGGCGATCGACGCCGAGGTGCGCGAGATCGTCAACGAGGCCGCCGACTTCGCGCAGCACGATCCGGAGCCGGATCCGGCCGAGCTCTACACCGACATCTACCGCTGACCCCACCCGCGCAGACGAATTTCAAGACCGATTTCGGGAGCCGATATGCCCATTCAAGTGCTGATGCCTGCGCTGTCGCCCACCATGGAGAAGGGCAACCTCGCCAAATGGCTGAAAAAGGAAGGCGAGACCATCAAGTCCGGTGACGTCATCGCCGAGATCGAGACCGACAAGGCGACGATGGAGGTCGAGGCAACCGACGAGGGCACGCTCGGCAAGATCCTGATTCCGGAAGGCACCGCCGACGTTGCGGTGAACACGCCGATCGCCACCATTCTCGCCGACGGCGAAAGCGCCGCCGACCTCGCCAAGGCGCCGGCGGCACCAGTGCCGCAGCCGAAGGCCGCGGAGGCCGCGCCTGCCGAAGCCAAGGCGGAAGCGCCGCAGCCCGCGGCGAAGGCGCCGGCCGCGCCCGCGACCGAGCCGCTGCCAGATCCGGAAATCCCTGCGGGGACCGAGATGGTCACGCAGACCATTCGCGAGGCGCTGCGCGATGCGATGGCCGAAGAGATGCGCCGCGACGGCGACGTCTTCATCATGGGCGAGGAGGTCGCGGAATATCAGGGCGCCTACAAGGTGACGCAGGGGCTGTTGCAGGAATTCGGCGCCCGCCGCGTGATCGACACGCCGATCACCGAGCACGGCTTTGCCGGCGTCGGCGTCGGCGCGGCGATGGCGGGCTTGAAGCCGATCGTCGAGTTCATGACCTTCAACTTCGCCATGCAGGCGATCGACCAGATCATCAACTCCGCCGCCAAGACGCTCTATATGTCCGGCGGCCAGATGGGATGCTCGATCGTGTTCCGCGGCCCGAACGGCGCCGCCGCGCGCGTCGCCGCGCAGCACAGTCAGGACTACGCGGCGTGGTACTCGCAGATCCCGGGCCTCAAGGTGATCGCGCCGTATTCGGCCGCCGATTACAAGGGCCTGCTCAAGGCCGCGATCCGCGATCCCAATCCGGTGATCTTCCTCGAGAACGAGGTGCTGTACGGCCACACCGGCGAGGTGCCGAAGCTGGCTGATTTCGTGGTGCCGATCGGCAAGGCGCGGATTGCCCGCGCCGGCAAGGACGTCACCATCGTCTCCTGGGCGATGGGCATGTCCTATGCGCTGAAGGCCGCCGACGAACTCGCCAAGGAAGGCATCGAGGCCGAGGTGGTCGATCTCCGCACCATCCGTCCGATGGACACCGAGACCATCATCAACTCGGTGAAGAAGACCGGCCGCGCGGTGACGGTGGAGGAGGGCTGGCAGCAAAGCGGCGTCGGCTCCGAGGTCGCTGCGCGCATCATGGAGCACGCCTTCGATTATCTCGACGCGCCGGTGGCGCGCGTCTCCGGCAAGGACGTGCCGATGCCCTATGCCGCCAACCTCGAAAAGCTCGCTCTGCCCTCCGTCGCCGAGGTGGTCGCCGCCGCCAAGGCCGTATCCTACCGGTAACGCCGATGGCCGGTCCCAAGGAGCAGCCGCTGCCGCCTGACGTGATGGGCCGCGACGACGCCATCGAGGTGCTGCGCGCCTTCGTCGTCGACGGCGGCCTGTCGATCGCATTCCAGCGCGCTTTCGAGGAGCCGGACATGTGGGGGTTGATGCTGGTCGACATCGCCCGCCATGCCGCGCGCGCCTATGCGCGCGAGAGCGAATACACCGAGGACGAGGCGCTCGCGCGCATCGTCGAGATGTTCGAAGCCGAAATCGCCCGGCCGACCGACATGGGCCAAACCAAACCGCGGTCGCAACAAGGTCACTGACAATGCCGATCAATATTCTCATGCCCGCGCTGTCGCCGACGATGGAAAAGGGCAACCTCGCCAAGTGGCTCAAGAAAGAGGGCGACAAGGTCAAGTCCGGTGACGTGATCGCGGAGATCGAGACCGACAAGGCGACGATGGAAGTCGAGGCGGTCGACGAAGGCACGATCGCCAAGATCCTGGTGCCCGAGGGCACCCAGGACGTGCCGGTCAACGACGTCATCGCGGTCATGGCCGGCGACGGCGAGGATGTGAAGGCGGCGGCCAGCGCCGGAGCGGGCGCCGCACCGGCGGCGAAACCCGCCGAAGCGCCGAAGCCCGCCGCACAGGCCGCGCCTGCGGCGGCTCCCGCACCGGCGGCGGCGCCGAAGCCGCCGGCCGCAGCGCCCGCAGCGGTGCCGCAGGCCGCTGCACCGGCCGCGCAAGCGAACGGCCACGCCCGCGTGTTCTCATCGCCTCTGGCGCGCCGGCTGGCAAAGGAAGCCGGCATCGATCTCGCCCGCATCACCGGCACCGGCCCGCATGGCCGCGTCATCGCGCGCGACGTCGACGAGGCCAAGTCCGGCAAGGGCCTGAAGGCGCCGGCGGCCGCGCCCGCCGCGGGATCGAGCATCGCGCCGTCGATGTCGGACAAGCAGATCCTCGCGCTGTTCGAGCCGGGCTCCTACGAAGTGGTGCCGCATGACGGCATGCGCCGCACCATCGCGCAGCGTCTCACCGCCTCGGTGCAGAACGTCCCGCACTTCTACCTCACCATCGACTGCGACATCGGCAAGCTGCTCGCCGCGCGCGAGGAGATCAACGCCGCAGCGCCGAAGGACAAGGAGAAGAAGCCGCTCTACAAGATCTCGGTCAACGACTTCGTCATCAAGGCGATGGCGGTCGCGCTGCAGAAGATTCCGAACTGCAACGTCAGCTGGACCGAAGGCGGCATGCTCAAGCACAAGCATTCCGACGTCGGCGTCGCGGTGGCGATGCCGGGCGGCCTGATCACGCCGATCATCCGCAAGGCCGAGACCAAGACGCTCTCGACCATTTCCAACGAGATGAAGGATTTCGCCGCCCGCGCCCGCGCCCGCAAGCTGAAGCCGGAGGAATATCAGGGCGGCACCACCGCGGTCTCCAACCTCGGCATGTACGGCATCAACCACTTCACCGCCGTGATCAACCCGCCGCATGCCTCGATCCTCGCGGTCGGCACCTCGGAGGAACGTCCGGTGGTGCGCGGCGGCAAGATCGAGATCGCGCACATGATGAGCGTGACCTTGTCATGCGATCACCGCGCGATCGACGGCGCGCTCGGCGCCGAACTGATCGGCGCCTTCAAGCAGCTGATCGAAAACCCCGTGATGATGATGGTGTGACGGGCATCCGCCATGTACGCGATCGTCGGTCCGTACGTCCTGCTCGCCGCCGTCGCCGTCGCGTTGCTTGTCGCGGTCAACCGCGACCTGATATCGACGGTCCAGTTCAGGATCATGATGATCGGCGCCGCGGTGCTGGCGCTGGCGTGGTCCGTGTTCCTCGGTGCGGTATGGCGGGAGTACGGATGAATGGCCGGCACGGCTCGCACGCGCTGGCCCTGGATCTCGCTGTTGCTGTCGGCCGCGCTGGTCTGCAATCCGGTCGGGTTCGATTTTCTGCACTCAGCGTTCTTCGCCGGCGAACAGCTGGCGCGGAACATCGCCCAGCCGATCGTGCTGACGGCCCTGGCCATCATGGCCCTGGTGATCGGGCTCGAATGGCTGGTCAGGTCATTGATCGCAAGAAGCCGCGCCCGCGGCGTCACACGTTGAGTTGAACGGGAGCCGCCATGGCCGACACATCCTTTGACGTCATCATCATCGGCTCCGGCCCCGGCGGCTACGTGACCGCGATCCGCGCGGCGCAGCTCGGTTTCAAGACCGCGATCGTCGAGAAATCCTATCTCGGCGGCATCTGCCTGAACTGGGGCTGCATCCCGACCAAGGCGCTGCTGCGCTCCGCCGAGATCTATCACTACATGCAGCACGCCAAGGATTACGGGCTGTCTGCCGACAACGTCTCGTTCGATCCGAAGGCCGTGGTGCAGCGCTCGCGCGGCGTCTCGAAGCGCCTCAATGACGGCGTCGGCTTCCTGATGAAGAAGAACAAGGTCACGGTGATCTGGGGCGAGGCCACGATCGACGCGCCCGGCAAGATCACGGTGAAGAAGTCGGCGGCCGAGGCGCCGAAGGGCGCCAGCGGCGAGGGCACCTATCAGGCCAAGCACATCATCATCGCGACCGGCGCGCGGCCGCGCGTGCTGCCCGGGCTCGAGCCCGACAAGAAGCTGATCTGGACCTATTTCGAGGCGATGGTGCCGGAGCGGATGCCGAAATCGCTGCTGGTGGTCGGCTCCGGCGCGATCGGCATCGAGTTCGCCTCGTTCTTCCACACCATGGGCGCCGACGTCACCGTGGTCGAGGTGCTGCCGCAGATCCTGCCGGTCGAGGACGCGGAGATCGCCGGTCTTGCGCGCAAACGCTTCGAGAAGATGGGTATCAAGATTCTCACCTCGACCGAGGTGACAAAACTCGAGAAGAAGGCCGATAGCGTGGTCGCGACCATCGACGACGGCAAGGAGAAGCCGCAGGCGGTCGAGTTCGAGCGGGTGATCTCGGCGGTCGGGGTAGTCGGCAATATCGAGAATCTCGGGCTGGAGAAGCTTGGCGTCAAAACCGACCGCGGCTGCATCGTGATCGACGGCCTCGGCAAGACCAACGTCCCCGGCATCTACGCCATCGGCGACGTCGCGGGGCCGCCGATGCTCGCGCACAAGGCCGAGCATGAGGGCGTGATCTGCATCGAAGCGATCAAGGGCCTGCATCCGCATCCGATGGACAAACTGATGATCCCGGGCTGCACCTATTGCAATCCGCAGGTCGCCTCGGTCGGTTTGACTGAAGCCAAGGCCAAGGAAGGCGGCCGCGAGATCCGCGTCGGCCGCTTCCCGTTCGTCGGCAACGGCAAGGCGATTGCGCTCGGCGAGGACCAGGGCCTCGTCAAGGTGGTGTTCGACAAGAAGACCGGCCAGCTGCTCGGCGCCCACATGATCGGCGCCGAAGTCACCGAGCTGATCCAGGGCTATGTGGTGGCGATGAATCTGGAGACCACGGAAGAAGAACTGATGCACACCGTATTCCCGCATCCGACCTTGTCGGAAATGATGAAGGAAGCGGTGCTCGACGCCTATGGGCGCGTGCTGAATATCTGAGTGGCCGAATTCAGCTCGTCATGCGCGGACTTGACCCGCGCATCCATCAAGCGAAAGCTTTTTTGCAGATGGATCGCCGGGTCAAGCCCGGCGATGACGAGCGGAAAGAGCCGTTGACGCAAGAAGCCTGAGAAAGAACAGAGCCAGTGAAAGACAACGACAACCTCACCATCGAACGTCCGACCTTTGTCACCCATCTCGAATGCGCGATGGAGGGCGATCACTATCCCGCGGACCAGGTGCACAACCTCTCCAAGGCCGGCAAGCCGCTGCTGGTGCGCTATGATCTCGCCGGGGTGAAGAAGGCGCTCACCAAGGATGCGCTGGCCGAGCGGCCCGCCGATCTGTGGCGCTACCGCGAGCTGCTGCCGGTGCGCAAATGCAAGGATATCGTCAGCCTCGGCGAGGTCACGACGCCGCTGATCCGGCTGCCGCGGCTCGGCGCAAAGCTTGGCGGCGGCGAGATCATCGTCAAAGACGAGGGGCGGCTGCCGACCGGCTCGTTCAAGGCACGTGGCCTGGTGATGGCGGTGTCGATGGGCAAGGCGCTCGGCATCAAGCACATGGCGATGCCGACCAACGGTAATGCCGGCGCGGCGCTGGCGGCCTACGCGACCTCCTGCGGCATCAAGACCACGATCTTCTGCCCGGCGGACACGCCGGAGGTGAATGTCAGCGAGATCGAGCTGCAGGGCGCCACCGTCTATCGTGTCAACGGCTATATCGACGACTGCGGCAAGATCGTCGGCGAGGGCAAGGCGAAGGTCGGCTGGTTCGACACCTCGACCCTGAAGGAGCCGTACCGGATCGAGGGCAAGAAGACGATGGGGCTCGAACTCGCCGAGCAGCTCGGCTGGGACGTGCCCGACGTGATCTTCTATCCGACCGGCGGCGGCACCGGCCTGATCGGCATGTGGAAGGCGTTCGACGAGCTCGAGAAGATCGGCTTCATCGGAAGCAAGCGCCCGCGCATGGTCGCGGTGCAGGCCTCCGGCTGCGCGCCGATGGTGCGGGCCTATGAGGCCGGCACCGAGCACGCCGCGCGCTGGGAGGACGCCCACACCATCGCCTCGGGCATCCGCGTGCCCCAGGCGATCGGCGACTTCCTCATCCTGCGCGCGGTGCGCGAGAGCAAGGGCTTTGCGATCGCCGTCGACGACGACAAGATCAGCGCCGCCCTCAACGAGGTCGCGCGCGAGGAGGGTCTGTTGCTGTGCCCCGAGGGCGCCGCGACCTATGCCGCCTACAAGGAGAGCCTCGCCGACGGCCGCGTCAGCAAGACGGACCGCGTGATGCTGTTCAACTGCGCCAGCGGCCTGAAATATCCGCTGCCGCCGATCACCCGCACGCTCGACCGGCACAAGCCGATCGACTTCTCGCAGTTCTGACGCCTCATCCGAAGGGCCATCTTGTCGAAAGGTGGCCCTTCAAAAATAATTGGAAACAAGAAAATTGAGGGAGAGCGTGATGCGGAAGCTGGTTCTGGCCGTGTTGGCGATGTTGGCGTTAACGGGGACCGCTTCCGCGGAAACCTATCCCGCGCGCCCGATCACCATCGTGGTGCCGTTTGCTGCCGGCGGCCCCTCGGATGCGATGGCACGCATCCTCGGCGAGCGCATGAAGCAGTCGCTGGGCGAGGTGTTGCTGATCGAGAACGTGACCGGTGCGGGCGGCTCGATCGGCGTCGGCCGTGCGGTGCGCTCGGCGCCCGACGGCTACACCATCTCGTTCGGCCATCTCGGCACCCATGTCGCGAATGGCGCGATCTACAAGCTCGGCTACGACCTCGTCACCGATCTCGTGCCGGTGGTGCTGCTGCCGAGCAACCCGATGATCATCGTCAGCAAGAACGCCGTGCCGGCGAAGTCGCTGAAGGAATTGCTCGAGTGGCTGAAGTCGCGGCCGGCGCCGCCAACCGCGGGCACAGCCGGCGCCGGCAGCGGCAGCCATATCGCCGGGCTCTATTTCGAGAACGTCTCCGGCATCAAGCTGCAGTATGTGCCGTATCGCGGCACCGGCCCGGCGCTGAACGACCTCGTCGCCGGTCAGATCGACATCATCGTCGACCAGACCTCGAACTCGATCAACCAGGTCCGCGCCGGCAATATCCGCGCCTATGCGGTCACCGATTCCAAGCGGGTCGCGAATGCGCCCGACGTCCCGACGGTCGACGAGGCCGGCCTGCCGGGCTTCCACATGACGCTGTGGTCCGGCCTCTGGGTGCCAAAGGGTACCCCGAAGGAAATCGTGGCTAGGCTCAACGCCGCTGCGGTCGAGGCGATGGCCGATCCGGCCGTGCAGAAGCAGCTCGAGAATTTGGGCTTGCAGATGCCGCCGAAGGATCAGCTCACACCGGATGCACTCGGCACCTGGCAGAAGGCGGAAATCGCCAAATGGTGGCCGATGATCAAGGCGGCGAATGTGAAGGTGGATTGAAGGCGCAACGTCGTCCCGGCGAAGGCCGGGACCCATTACCCCAAATGTCGGTTGCGGCGCGACGCTGGGGCCACGTTCCCGATCACAATCAAACGCGGTGGCTATGGGTCCCGGCCTTCGCCGGGACGACAGCGTCTTACTGCGACGGCATTGCCTCAGCCGGCGCCGCGTTGCTCTCCTGCGTCACGACGCGCTCGCCGTTCTTGGCCACTGCCGTGTCGGCATCCTCGAACCGCACCTGGTAGACCGCGAAATTCTCCATCACGCGCTGGACGTAGTTGCGCGTCTCGGAGATCGGGATCCGCTCCACCCAGTCGACCGGATCGACCTTGGGATCGCGCGGGTCGCCATAGGCCTTGATCCAGTCGCGGACGCGGCCGCGGCCGGCGTTGTAGCCGGCAAAGGTCATGATGTGGCAGTTGCGATATTCCGACAGCAAAGCGCTGAGCTCGGCTGCGCCCATCTGGGTGTTGTAGACGGGATCGGACACCATCCGGCTCCAGTCATAGCTGACGCCGAAGCGCTTGGCGGTGTCACGACCGGCTTCCGGCGTCACCTGCATCAGGCCGACGGCGTTGGCCGCCGACTTGTCGCGCTGGTCGAATGCGCTTTCGGTCCGCGCGATCGAGTAGGTCATGCTGCGCCCGATATCGGGCGCGATCGGCGTGTGCTTGGGAATGCCGATCACCGGGAAGGCGTAATGGTCGAAGGCAAAGCCGCGCGCGAGTGCGATCTTGCCGATCTGCAGCATGGCGCGGGCATCGTTGCGGCGGCCGGTCAGCTCGCCGAGCGCCTCGAGCATTCCGACATCGGTGCTTTCCTCGGCGAGGTCGGCTACGAAATAGAGCACGACGTCGGGCTCGCCGATCGCATAGAGCATATCGGCGGCGCGGACCCGCTCGTCGGCCGCCATGCTGCCGGCGCTGGCCGCCGGCGAGGGCGCGCGCAGCTCGACGCCACCATCACGGCCGAGCCTGGCCAGCGCGAGCTGACCGTAATAGGCCGTCGGGTAGCGCGCGGCGGCTTGGTAGTCGGCCCGCATCGCCGCGGAATTGCCGAGTGCCTCGGCGGCGCGACCACGCCAATAGGCGGCGCGCGCCAGCACGGTCGGGTTGGTCTGGCCCTCGTCGATATGCGCGAAGTGCGCCGCGGCGGTCTTGGCGTCGTTGAGATAACGCAGCGCGATCCAGCCGCGCATGAAGTGCATGTCGGAGCGGTAATAAGGATTGTCCGGCGCCGCCGCGGGCCGGATCACGTCATAGGCGGCCTGGTACTCGCCCTGGTCGAGCAGCTTGCGGGAGAGGATGCGGCGCTCGCGCCACCACTGGTCGGTGTCCTGCTGCGCCATCGTCTCGGGCTCAGCCGCGATCGTCACGCGCGCGGCTTCGTCGACCTTGTTCTTCGCGAGCAGCCACTGAATTCGGCACAGCGTGTAGCCGAGATCGCGGCGGGCCTCGGCCGGCACATCGTTGAGTGTGCCCTCTGCCTTGCTGGATTGTCCGCGGACCGCGCCGCAGGCTTTCACGATCGCCAGATCGTCGCTGCCGAGCCGCTGTGCCGCGCGCTTCGCGCCGGCGAGATCCTTGGCGCCGATCCGCTTGTCCATGCGCGCGCGATGGTCGTCCCGCGTCAGCAGGTCCTTGAAGGCATCATAGGCGTCGCTCTCGGTGCGATCGGACAGTTCCTCCGAGCGCCAGGCTTCGCGCACCAGCCGGGTGGCGCCGTCGCGGTCGCCTTCGGCCAGCAGCGTGCGGGCGAGCGCGAACTTGCCCTTTGCGCTGATCGGCTGATCGAGGGTGAAGCCGTGCACCGTGGCCGGATCGCTGCGCTCCTGCCAGATCCGCGCTTCGGCGCGCTTGCGCAGCAGCGTGACGCTCGGCCAATCCGGATTGGCCGTCACGAATGCCGCGTAGCGGCTGAATGGCGCACTCGATTCCGAGTGGCGCAGCAGATACCACTCGACGAGTTTTCGCCCGACCGGGTCGGTGATTCTGGCCTGGATATCGGTCGCGTCGCTGGTCCTGCCTCTGCGCGCGGCAAGGATCGCGTCCCTGATCGTGGCGAGATCGCCCGACAATTGCGGCCCGGCGGATTTCTCCGGCTCGGGCGCCTTCTCAGCGGATTTGGAAGGAGCGGATTTGGCCTTTGCGGATTTTCGTTTATCGGCGCCATGTCTGGCGTGCCGCCGCTTGCCGGAGGCACTCTCGCGCGCGGCCTTGGCGCCATGCGCCTTCTTGTCCCCGTGGCCGCTCTTGGCCTGGTGCTGATGATGCGGCTTGGCGGTCGCCTGGACCGGAAGCAGCGCGAGCGCGGCGGCGGTGGCGAAGCACGCCAGCGGACGTAGGCAACGGTTCATTCCCTGGTCCCCCCTGAGAAACCATGAGGCACAACAGAACGCGTCTTACGGCGGCACAACCGCCGCAGATTATCACTACCCTCGATTCTCGAGTCTTAATGCAGCTGCAACTCAACAGGGAAAACGCGGCGAAATATGGAATATGGCGTGTGGAACCCGCGGGAACCGGGATTTTCACGGGTAAAGACGGACAGGCCGCACTGTGCTTTGACCGGTTCCGCGTGAGTTGTATCGTCATAGCGAGCAAGCGTGGGGCTGCCGATGTCACTGCCACATCACTTTTCGCCGGCCGGTTCGCCATGACGGCTCGCCTCAGAACCATCCTCGACGGCGGCCGCTATTTCGAAGGCCCGCGCTGGCATCTCGGGCGGCTCTGGTTCGTCGATTGCATGGCGCGGACGCTTCTGAGCATCAGCCCGTCGGGCGAGTTGCAGGAGCATGCTGCGCTGACCGACGACACGCCGTGCGGGCTCGGCGTACTGCCTGATGGCGACATCGTTGTGCTGACGATGTTCAGGAAGCGGCTGCTGCGGTTTTCCGATGGAGCGCTGTCGCTGCATGCCGATCTCTCCGAGGTCGCGACCGGCACGATCGACGACATGATCGTCGACGGGCAGGGACGCGCCTATGTCGGCGATCTCGGCTTCAACCTGCCGCCGCCGGAGCGCCGCGGTGCCGTCGGCCGCATTGTCCTCGTGACGCTCGACGGCCGTGCGCGCGCCGTCGCGGAAGGCTTGCGATTTCCCAACGGCATTGCCGTCTCATCCGACCATCGTCGGCTCGTCGTTGCCGAAATGGACGGCGCAGGTCTCGCCGAATACGACGTCGCGCCGGACGGCGGGCTGAGCCTGCGCGGGCGCTTCGGCAGCATCAACGATCCCGACGGCATCTGCCTTGATGCCAATGGGGCGACCTGGGTCGCGTCTTTCACGGAAGATGCTTTTGTGCGGATCGATCGCACCGGCGTGGAGCGCGAGCGCATCACGGTGTCCGGCCGCCGCGCGCTTGCCTGCGCGCTCGGTGGCGCGGACCGCAGGACGCTGTTCTGCCTGAGCGCGGAGACGTCCTACGAAGAGCTGCGCAAGGGCAGGTCCACGTCGCGGATCGATGTGGTCGAGGTCGACACGCCGGGTGATGGCTGTCCCTGACCCGACCGCAGGCGCGCCTCACCTCTTCTTTTTCTTCTCTTTCTTCCTCAGAATATCGGCCTGGCTCCTGAAGGCGCGGGCGAGAGAGCGCATCTGGTTGGCGACCATTGCGTCGGCCGTCGTCAATGCAACCCGCTCCGCGGTCTGCGCCTGCTTGCGAATTGCCTTGGCCATTTTCATGAAGGAACCAATCGTGCCGCGTCGTGCTGGTCCCTGCACGAGCGACCGCGCCTTGACGGCATCTCGGTGTCTTGAATTTCGTTCTTGTTTCGTTCATACTGGCGCGCTCCGGGGGAGTGCCGCCATGGACGCCGAGCGAGACCGCGAAATCATCAGGCTGTGGAACGAACTGCGCCGGCTGCAGCGCGAGGGGCATCCGACGGCGGTGCTGGTCCGCCGGATCGAGAAGGCGCTCGCGGAACGCGAGCAGGAGGCCGCCTGAAACTCCGGTCTTGCCGCGTCCCCTCTGCGCGAAAACGGTCTAGCGCCCGCCGTCCGGCCCCATGATCAGATTCGGCAGCCAGGTCGAGATCTCCGGAAAGAAGCAGAGCAACAGCACGGCGAACATCATCAGCAGCACGAATGGCAGCGTGCCCCAGATCACCTCGCTCAAGGGGATGTCGGGCGCGACGTTGCGGATCACGAAGATATTGAGGCCGACCGGCGGATGGATCAGGCCCATCTCCATCACGATGGTCATGACGACGCCGAACCAGATGATGTCGAACTGGGCCGCGCGCAGCGGCGGCAGGATGATCGGCGCGGTCATCAGGATGATCGAGACCGGCGGCAGGAAGAAGCCGAGCACGATTACCATCACGAGGATCGAAAATAATAGCTCCCAGCGCGGCAGGTGCATGGCGACGATCGCTTCCGCCGCCGACTGCGAGATGTGCAGATAGCTCATCACATAGGAATAGAGCAGTGACATGCCGATGATCAGCATCAGCATGGTGGACTCGCGGATGGTCGATTTCAGGATCGGCGACAAGTCGCTGGGCGTCCACACGCTGTAGATCACGGCGATCAAGCCGAGCGCCAGGAGGCCGCCGAGGCCGGCGGTTTCCGATGGCGTGGCGTAGCCGCCGTACAGCGCGATCATCACGCCGGTCAGCAGCAGCACGAACGGGATCACGCGCGGCAGCGCGCTGAAGCGCTCGGCCATGGTGAATTCGTCATGCTGCAGGATCGCCGCATCCTTGCCGGTCGCGTCATAGACGGCGCGGGCCATGGCGTATTCCTTGCGGAAGCGGAACACGGCGTAGAGGCCGAACAGCGTCACCAGCAGCAGGCCGGGGCCGATGCCGGCGAGAAACAGCCGTCCCAGCGATTTCTCGGCTGCGACGGCGAACAGGATCATCGTGATCGAGGGCGGCAGCAGGATGCCGAGCGTGCCGCCGGCGGCGATGATCCCCGCGGCAAAGCCGCCGGAATAGCCGCGCTTGCGCATCTC
>NZ_LFIQ01000065.1:50237-56699 GCF_001189245.1 Bradyrhizobium pachyrhizi
GAGGAGCCGGCCATCGCCGCGAACAGGGCGCAGGCGAACACATTGGCGACGCCGAGGCCGCCGGGCACGCGGTGCAGCCAGGCGTGCAGCGCCGAATAGAGATCCTGGCCGGCGCGCGATTTGCCGATCGCCGCGCCCTTCAGGATGAACAGCGGGATCGACAGCAGCGTGATCGAGGCCATCTCCTCGTAGACGTTCTGGGTCACCGTATCGAGCGAGGCGGCCGGCATGTAGATCGCCATGAACACGACCGCGACGGCACCGAGCGCGAACGCGATCGGCATGCCGGAGAACATCGCAAACAGGGTGGCAAGTCCGTAGGAGATACCAATACCAAACACGGTCATCGGCGCGCGCCACCCGTCAACGGAATGATGATTTGCAGGAGGATCTGCACGCAGAGCAGCGTCATGCCCAACGCCATCAGCACGTAGGGGATGGCGAGCGGCGGCGACCACATCGAGTTGGACACCTGGCCGTCGACATAGGCTTCATGCGCCAGGGTCCAGGACTTCCAGGCGAAGAAGGCGCAGAACGCGAAGCTCGCGACATCGACCAGCCACAGCCTGATGGCGTTGGCGCGCGCCGAGAGCAGCCCGACGAACGCCTCGATGCTGACATGGCCGCGCTGGCTCTGCACATAGGCCGAGGTCATGAAGGTGGCGCCGACCAGGAGGAAGACGGCCGCCTCGTCCTGCCAGTAGTTCGGGCTGTGGAACAGGGCGCGGCCGAGCACGCTGTAGCTCAGGATCACGCAGGCCGCGACCAGGGCGAGCGAAGCGAACACCACGATGATGTTATTGCAGATCGACAGCGCGCGCCCAAGCAAGGCCACGGGCGTGTTGCCCGCGGCGCTGCTTGCGGTTTCGGCCTGATCCGTGACCGGACCATGCATCATGCGGCGACGTCGCTTGCGAGCTTCAGCAGGTTGGCGGCGGTGGCGGTCTTGGCGCCATAGTCCTTCCACGCGGTGTCGCGCGCGATGTCGCGCCATTTGCCGACGATGGTTGCATCGAGCGCGCTGACCTTGGCGCCGGCCTTCTCGTAGACCTTGGCGACTTCGGTATCGTCGTCCTGCGCCCCCTTGCGGCCGAATGCCTCGAGCTCGGTGCCGACGGCGAGGATGATGTCCTGCTGGTTTTTCGGCAGCTTGTCGAAGATCGCCTTCGACATCATCAGCGGCTCCAGCATGAACCAGTAGGAGGCGCCGGCGCCCGAGGTCAGCGATTTCGCGACCTCCTCGAGGCGGAACGAGATCAGGCTGGTGGAGGAGGTGATGCCGGCGTCGCAGGCGCCGGTCTGCATCGCGGCGTAGAGCTCGTTCGACGGCACCGACAGCACGGCGGCGCCGGCGGTCTGCAGCACCATGTCCATCTCGCGCGAGCCGCCGCGCACCTTGAGGCCCTTGGCATCTTCAGGCGCCACGATCGCCTTGGAGCGGCTGGCGACGCCGCCGGCCTGCCAGACCCAGGAGATCAGCAGAATGCCCTTGTCGGCGAGGAAGTCGGTCAGCGCCTTGCCGACCGGCTCCTTTTTCCAGCGCAGGCCCTGATCGTAGGTGGTGACGAGGCCAGGCATCAGGCCGATATTGGTCTCCGGCAATTCGCCGCCGGCATAGGGCATCGGATACAGGCTGAGGTCGAGCGCCCCCTTGCGCATCGCCGAGAACTGCGCGTTGGTCTTGATCAGCGACGAGTTCGGGTAGACCTCGGCGGTCAGCTCGCCGCCCGAGCGCTTGGCGACCTCGGCCGCGAACATCCTGCACAGCCGGTCGCGGAAGTCGCCCTTGTCGATGGTGCCGCCGGGGAACTGGTGCGAGATCTTCAGCGTGGTCGCGGCATGCGCGGTCCCGATGCCCATCCGCAGGACGGCGGGTGCGGCGAGGGCGGAAGCGAGGACGTGGCGGCGTGTGAGCATTGTTCTCCCCTGAGAGCTTCTTGAGTGGCTGTTAGGCCGGCGCGGAGCTTTAGCTTAGCCGGTCTTCGCGTGAATATTCTCTAGTCTGATAGTTCGAGGCGCCCTGATAGTGCGAGCCGATACGCGGCTGCAAGTCCTGACGTTCAAGTCCTGACGTTCAAGCCTTGCCGTTGCTGCGGCGCACACAGCCGCGCGCCGGCCCGTGGCTATTCAACCGTCGCGCGACCATCCGTTGGGGACCGCGCCGCGCCGCTTCAAGAATTTGTTATTGGAGGTAACGACGGCCGGCGCAAGTGCGTCGGGTAGAGAGCGGCAAGTCGTCGCGCTCACATTCGACCACACAAGGGATCATCACCATGACCACCAAGACCCGCCTCGGCCTTTCCGCCGCGCTGCTCTCGTTCAGCCTGGCGCTGGCGCCCGCCGCCTTCGCTCAGGACAAGATGGGCAAGGATGACGCGATGAAGAAGGAAGACTCGATGTCCAAGGATGCCATGAAGAAGGACGGTGGCATGATGAAGAAGGACGACGCCATGAAGAAGGACGGCGGCGCGATGATGAAGAAAGACGACGGCATGAAGAAGAACTGACTGCCGTCATCGCCCGCTGTCCGCAGGCCCGCCGCTCTGGCGGGCCTGGTTGCGCCTTAGCGCTTCTTCTTGCCGCGCTCCTTGCGTGCCGCGTAGCGGGCATCGCGCTTGGCCTTCTGCTCGGCGAGCAGCGCCTCCTCGCGGGCGGCTTCCTCTTCCTTCTCGCGCGCAATGCGCGCGGCCTCGGCGGCTGCGGCCTCTTCCTCGCGGCGCTTCTGCTCGGCCTTTTCGGCCTCACGGGATTCCTTGGCCTTGGCGCGGCGGTCGGCGATCGCCGCGCGCTCCTCGGCACGTGCCTTCACAGCGGGATCGTCGGCTCCCGGCTGGGCGCGAAACTTGTTGAGGAGGTTTTGCCGCGCCTGCAGGGCCGCTTTCTGGCGGTCGGCAAAACCCGGTTCCTTGAAGCCACTCATAGAGGAAGCCTTGCTGCTTTCTGTTCGGGTGATGGATGGGGTTGGTTCGGCGTTTCAATAAGTGAATGGCGACGAAATTGCCAGTGGCGAACGGAGGGCTGTGGAGCAAGGGAGATATGAGCCAGCGTCAAGCGGCCATCGTTCGCGCTCCGCGGGCGCGTGGTGAGTGGCTGGTCACCAAGGGCTGTTGAAAAGTTCAGCCGCGCTGGAGGTGCTCGCGTCGTCCGTTACCCAGGACCTTGGCGACCGTCTCGGCGGTCATCGCGCTCCGGTCCGAGGCGCGCTGGGCTTCCAGCCTGTCGCGCGCCTTTTCGGCGATCAGCAGGCTGATCAGCCGCTGCCTGCTGCTCTCATCGACAGCCTCCGAGAGCAACTGCCTGTAACGCTGATAGTCGTACGTCGTCGCTTCTTGTTCGCTCATCGGCACGCCCCGCACACGCGCTCCACTTCAGCGAGTAGTTTTTCGCGAGTCGCCCCTGGCTCGCAACGGAATTGCGGTGCCGACCGCCGCGGCCGTGCATTTCGTTGTGCGACTGTTGCAGAATTGATCGCACGCAACCGTGCAAAGGGTCATGATGCGGACCGTGGCAATCGGGAACTGAAGCTCGCATGAGCGAATCCGACGACGGAGGCAGCAGAAGGGGCGCGCTGATCGGACTGCTGGTCGCAGCGGTCATGCTCGCGGTCGGCCTCTGGCTCGCGCATGACCTGACGGCGGCGAGCAAGATGCAGGACTGCCTGATGTCGGGCCGGACCAACTGTAATGTGATCGAGCCGGCGCGCTGACGCCGTCTTGCGGCAGTGCAATATCGATCCCACATCAAGCCCAAAGACTCGGGCTGAACTGTTTGATCCCGGTTGTGATTCCGATCACACGCGGACGGGCGGGCTGCCTCGACTCCTGGAGATCGGCGGGAACCAAGGCCATGATGTCCAAGCTGTGGTCCGGAAAGGGCGCGGCGCTGGCTGCCGCAGGCGCGGCGGGTGCCGTTTTGGTGGCGTATCTATCCCTGACGCTGGCGTCGCCCGAGCCGGTGTCCAATGCGGCGCTCGGGCCGGAATGGCAATGCAGCCGGGTTGCCTTCGTGCTGACCACCTGCACCCGGGGGACCGAGGCGGAACGCGAGGCTGAGGCCAAGCCGGAGGGCGAGGTCAAGGCGATCCCGGTGCGGGCGAAGGACGACTGTCCGCCAGAACTCTAGCGCCGTATTTCAAGTCATTTCTTGGTGGTACCGCGCGGCTTGATCGACAGGCCGAGGCGCATGGCCATCTTCTTGATCCGCTCCGGCGAGCGGCCGGTCGCCTTCACGACCTCCTCCAGCGACTTCGAGGAGCGTGCCAGTTCCATCAGTCGTCGGTCCTCCTTGAACGACCACCGCGGCTTTCGGGCCATCTTGTTGGTTTCCTTGTGCATTGCTGGGCAACAAAGCCGCCAGGCGGGGTCGCCTGACGGCCTTGCCGGTGTGGGCCCGGACCTTGGGGAAATGTCCGGTGGATAAGCAATACTGCTTCCGAATAAGGCCGCAATTGAAACCGGAATTTAACCTAACCCATCAAGGTTACTTGCAACGTTACTTGGATACGGCGTGGCAGGAGGCCTTATGCGCAAGGTCGCCATTTTGAGTGCCGCAGCATTTTTACTGTCCGGTTGCTGGTCCGACCCGGAGGTTACGGGATCGACCAACAGCTGTGCGGCCAATCTTTACAGTCAGTACAATCCCAAGGTCATGGATCAGTGCGTCAACGCCTGCATCAAATGTGACCGCGGCAACGTGACCACCTGCACGACCTCCTGCACGCTGAAGGGCGCGCGGTGATTGATCCGCGCACCTGATGCCGGCGAGGCCTCGTGGCGTCACGTCAGCGGGCCGCCTTGCGTGGCGCGATGATCGCCTTTATCGCGTCTGGGCAGCGGCGCCGTCGGCGCGCCGGACACTGAGAGCGTGGAACGGGGCGCGATGAGCGGGCTTTCCTATGTCGCGGTCGACTGGGGCACCAGCAGCTTCCGGCTCTGGCTGATGAGCGCCAGTGGCAAGGTGCTCGGTGAGCGCCGCAGCGATGAAGGCATGACCACGGCCGCCAGGACCGGCTTTGCGCCGGTGCTACAATCGCATCTCGATGCGCTGGGCGCGGCGGCCGATTTGCCGGTCGTGATCTGCGGCATGGCCGGCGCGCGGCAGGGCTGGGTCGAGGCCGGCTATATCGATACGCCGGCGCATCTGACGGACATCCTCAACGGCGCCGTCGTGGTCAGCGGGCAGGCGCGCGAGATCCTTATCCTGCCTGGGATCGCGCAGCGCGATGCCGCCGCGCCCGACGTCATGCGCGGCGAGGAGACCCAGCTGCTGGGTGCGCTCGGCTTGAACGCGCCAGGCGAGGCTCTCGTCTGCATGCCGGGAACGCATTCCAAATGGGTGAAGGTCCGCGGCGGAACGGTCGAGCGCTTTGCGACCTTCATGACCGGAGAGTTGTTCAGCGCGGTGGCGCGCGACACCATCCTGTCGCATGCCGTCGTCGGCGCCGAGGAAGCGGTTGATGGCGATGCGTTCCGCGCGGCTGTCGCGGCGGCATTCGCGGCTCCGGCGCTATCGGCCAATCTGCTGTTTCGCGTGCGGTCGCGGCAGCTGCTGTTCGGCGGCAGCGCACAGGCCGCGCGCGAGACGATCTCGGGCACGCTGATCGGCGTTGAGCTCGCGGCCGGCCTTGCGGAGCGGGAGCAGGGAGCGCCGGTTACGCTGATTGCCTCGGGCCGGTTGCAGCGGCTCTATCAGATGGCGCTCGAAGCCCTTTCGATTCCGCTCGATGCCGTGGACGCGGAGGAGGCGGTTCGCCGAGGCCTCGCCGGCGCGGCGGCGACGATCTGGAAGAAGTGAGGGATCAACGCATGAGTATTCCGTTTCCGCCGATGAAGCGGCCGCTGGTCGCGATCCTGCGCGGCGTCAAGCCGGACGAGGTGCTGGGCGTCGTCAGCGCGCTGCTCGACGCCGGCATGACCGCGATCGAGATTCCGCTGAACTCGCCCGAGCCGTTCCGCTCGATCGAGATCGCGGCGAAGCGCGCGCCGGCCGATGTTCTGATCGGCGCCGGCACGGTGCTGACCGCAGCAGACGTCGATCGCCTGCACGACGTCGGCGGCCGCCTCATGGTGTCGCCGAATGTCGATGTCGAGGTGCTGGCGCGTGCGCGGGACCACGCGATGATCACGATGCCCGGCGTGTTCTCGCCGACGGAAGCGCTGCTCGCCGTGCGCGCGGGGGCGTCGAGCCTGAAATTCTTTCCGGCCAGCGTGCTCGGTGCCGCCGGCATCACCGCGATCCGCGCCGTGCTGCCGCCGGATGTGATGATCGCCGCGGTCGGCGGCGTCTCGGACCAGAATTTCGCCGAGTATGTGAAGGCGGGCATTCGCGCCTTCGGTCTCGGCAGCAGCCTCTACAAGCCGGGCATGACGGCCGCGGAAATTGCCGTCAGGGCAAGGGTGACGATCGAGGCTTATGACAGGGCCGTGGCGGACGCCGGCTAAAGCGCGATGAGATTAGGTTGAA
>NZ_LFIQ01000065.1:56715-67227 GCF_001189245.1 Bradyrhizobium pachyrhizi
ACCCAAAGCAAGTGCGCTAATCGTCCCGCCTGCCGCCGTCGATCACCCTGAACAGCGGGGCCGCCTCGCGCGGATTCTCGAGCAGTTCTTCGACCATGGCGATCGCGGCCGCGACGTATTTCCCGGTCGCGGCGTCCAGCGGACGTTCGGCTTCGTCCGAGAGCGCGAGCCTTGCGCCTTCGAGCAGCTTGCGGGTGCGGACGGCGGACTCGTCGCCCGCGGTGAGGGCGACGCGCGCGATCGATCGCAGCACGAACAATTCGCCCTCCAGCCGCAGCAGGCGGTCGTTCAGCTTGCTCAGGACGGTGTTCAGGTTCCGCATGACGCGCTCTCCGGGCATTGGACCCGTCTTCCATACACGGTCATTCCTGACGAAATTCTTGTGACGACCACGCACCATTTGGTTGGTTGAATGGCATCCCGGATCTCCTCATGTTCCCGGCGGCCCGGGCGTTGCCATTTGACGAAGGCGTCGATGGCCCTAATAGAATGGCCGCGGTCCGGCGCCGCCCGGGAGGCGCGTCAGCTTCACCCCATCGCAACGAGGGAATAGATATGAGGATTGCCGTCGAAACGACCGTTGCCGCGCCGATCGCGGATGTCTGGCGCGCCTACACGACGCCCGACGACATCAAGCAGTGGAACGCGGCTTCCGACGATTGGCACACGACCGCCGCGACCGTCGACCTGCGCACCGGCGGCGCCTTCTCGTCGCGGATGGAAGCCAAGGACGGCAGCATGGGGTTCGATTTCGCCGGCACCTACACCAGGGTCGAGGAGCTCCGTCTGCTCGAATATTCGTTCGGCGATCGCAGCGCGCAGGTCGCGTTCACGCCGGAGACCGGCGGCGTCAAGGTGCAGGTCAGCTTCGACAGCGAGGATACCCATTCGGTCGAGCAGCAGCGCGGCGGTTGGCAGGCGATCCTGGACAATTTCAAGCGTTACGTCGAAGCCAAGCGGCG
Source organism: Bradyrhizobium pachyrhizi (assembly GCF_001189245.1). Taxonomy (GTDB): domain Bacteria; phylum Pseudomonadota; class Alphaproteobacteria; order Rhizobiales; family Xanthobacteraceae; genus Bradyrhizobium; species Bradyrhizobium pachyrhizi. Next base: position 57,678 of record NZ_LFIQ01000065.1, read on the forward strand.
GTCCTGATCCGGCGATCGGAGGGCGTCGTGACGCTGAAGCGACCGCGCGCGGCGATGCCGGAAAGCATCCGCCGCGAGCTCGATGCGAGCGGACTGATGCAGTCGTTCAAGGCGCGCCCGCCGTATCGGCGCAACGACTATCTGCACTGGATCGGCCGCAGCGTGCGAACTGCAACACGGCGCAAGCGGATCGACCATATGCTGGCGGAATTGAAGGCCGGTGGAGTGTATATGGGAATGGCGCATCGGCCGAGCAAACCAAAGTGAAACTCTCGCGGCGTGATCGCTGCGCGCTGTGCGTCCTCATCGCTCGCTTGATGTTTTGGTCGCGCGAATCCTCATCGAAGAAAAAGTCGATCTCGGAATCGTCCATCGCGGTCCTGAAAAATATCGACGACCGACGCGCGCACTCACGATCTTCTAGCGAGGCATTCTTGGATTAAGAAATTGCGAAGCGCGCTGCCGGCGCTCACGGGCAAGTGGAACCTGCAATCGCACGAACGGAAAGCGATCAGTCCCTCAATCGCGGCCGGAACTTTGTTCACGCACGGAGAACTACGGAATCGTTTCGTGCGCTGAATGATAAAAACGGCGAGTGATTTCACGGCACACGGCGAACATCGAAAAAGAAAGGCCTCAGCGCGTGGGCCACGCTGAGGCCAAGTAGACACTTTGGTCGTGAGGCACCGTCGCCGGCGCCTCGGTGCCTAACCTACCTTTGTTTCTGTGTTTCCAAATGGCCCATTTGGGCCATGCCGCGTGATAGCCAATTTGGGACATGCGCCGCTGGCACAAAGTGTGCACACTTGGAGCTGTCAGGATTTTGCATCACCTTCCTGGGGCTAGGGCCAGCGCCGTTCGCATGTATTTCAAGCGGACGGCGTTGTGCATTCTGGCGACCGCGCGGGCCATGGCTTGGCTGCGCCCAGGGTCAGCGGTCCACCGGCCGAATCTCGAGGTTCTCGATTTTCAGGGGCGGCGTTGAGGGGACGTTCTGCTCGTTCAACGGATGCAGCGTGATCGGCGTATTCGTGCCGCCGGCGAGAACGTTGACGCCGGCGCCCTCGGCATGGGCGTAGCCGCCGGCGAGATCGTCGCTGCCAAGCCACGGCACCGGCGCCATCACCTTCCAGGTCATGGCGACTTCTTGATCTCCGATCAAAACACCGAGGTTGCGGATGGCTGCGACATAACGACCGTCCGGCGTGCTATCGACGTGCAGCACGCAATTGAGGTTGGTCACCGGACCCACGACGAACCCGGTATCGGGTCCGCCGCGACACTCAAGCGTTCCGGCCTGCACCTGCTGCGCATTGGCGGCTGCGAGCGGCGCAGCGAGAACCGCCGCACCACACACAGCAGAGGCGATCGAACGGCATGTCATACGCATGGTGCCGGACAACGCGGATCGGCGCGCAATCGGCCCATTCCCCGCGAGCGGCCTTCGTTTGTGGTTAAGAGAGCCTTAGAGATGGGTTTGATTGCTGCCGACGGTCGACGTTCGCGAGCGATCGGCCAGGAAGACGACGATCAAGCAACGGCGATCCCTTTTTCATCGCCGTGCCGGCTGACACCTCGATTGTGTATCTATCGCCGTCGAACGAGCGTGCTTGATTTCCAGGCAGGAGAGTAACGGGGCGAGGCAAAGGACCGGTCCCGGCGCTGACGCCAAGCCGTTCGGATCACGGCGGTGAGCCTGTCCCGAAAAATTACGCCGCCGGGCTCGAAATGCATTGTCCCGGCGGCGCCTGTTCGAATCTGGGCCCGCAATCCCAGTCATGTTTGTGTCTGCAAAACCGGCGCCAAGGTTCGAGCGCCCCCGTAATCATACGGGGACTTGGGGGCCCGCGATGGATTGGTGTTGGCTGCGTGTGTGCTGGCGAAGGTCCGATTGTCCGTGTGATCCAAGCCGCGGCGCGAGAACGGCTGATCGCCACCGATGCTCCGCCCGCTCAGATATGATGCTCGAGCTTCCGCATCTCCTGCAGGCGAGCCAGGCAGAAATCCCGATACAATTCGTTGATGAAATCCCACATGACCTAATCCCCTTGGTCCAATGCCGGGACACTACGCCGGGTTTGTTTCCGGCCGGCTTCGCGGCTTGCGGAAAATGGTTTCATCGAGGAGGGAGGGTGGCGATCCCGGCAGGATTCGAACCTGCAACCCGCGGAGTAGAAATCCGCTACTCTATCCAGTTGAGCTACGGGACCGTGGCGGCCTTGTAGCACCGCCATTATGAAAAATCCGCCTTTCCGCCAAGTCCGTCCGAACCGATTTTTGTGGTCGAACGACAAAGGCGAGCAGGGCGCCCGTCCTGCGTTGGCCTGTCCAGCCCGCCGAGCCGCACGATGCTGCCGTCGGGGCTGGTCAAAGGAATGTCGGCAATGCGATCTGCGACGTTTTTCGTCCGTTCATGTCCGTGCCTTCACTCCGTCACCTTTTCGCGCACTTTTGGCCCCAACGCGGCGTGCGACCGCGGGGCTTTCAGGAGCTCCATCATGATCGGATTGGTTCGTGCCGCCACGATATGCGCCACGCTGGCGTTCGCCCTGGTGAGCGCCCAGGCCGCGGACAAGGCCTTCAAGCGCGACGATCTCGCCGATTCCGCGATCAAGCTGGAAGCCCAGATCAAGAGCGAGGCCGGCGCGGTCAACAAATCGGCCGCGACCCTGCGCACCGACGCTGACGCCGCGTTCAAGCGCAATGATTTCCGTGGCGGGCTGCAGATCCTCGGCCAGGTCGCGGCGACCACGCCAGAGGACGGCGCCAACTGGCTGCGGCTCGCGAGGACGATCTTCCAGATCCGGTCGGCGAGCTCAAGCGAACAGACGTTCCTGATGGAGCGCGCCTCCACTGCCGCTTACATCGCCTATCAGCGCGCCGGCAATGCGGGCGAGGAGGCTGACGCGCTGGCCGTGCTCGGCAAAGCGCTCGCCGAACGCAAGCTGTGGCGCCCGGCGCTGGACAGCTTGCGGCTGTCGCTCGACATGCGCGAGGTCGCCGATGTCCGCGGCCATTACGAGAAGATGCGCGACGAGCACGGTTTCCGGCTGCTCGATTACACCGTCGATTCCGACGCCGCGTCGCCGCGGGCCTGCTTCCAGTTCTCGGAGGAACTCGCCAAGCGCGTCGACTTCGCGCCGTATCTGGCGCTCGCCGGCACCGACAAGCCGGCCTTGTCGGCGGAAGGCCAGCAGCTCTGCGTGGACGGGCTGAAGCATGGCGAGCGCTACAACATCAATCTGCGCGCCGGCCTGCCGTCGACCGTCAAGGAGACCCTGCCGAAATCGGCCGAGTTCAACATCTATGTTCGCGACCGCAAGCCGTTCGTGCGGTTCACCGGGCGGGCCTATGTGCTGCCGCGGACCGGACAGCGCGGTATCCCGGTGGTCAGCATCAACACGCCGGCGGTCAAGGTCGACGTCTTCCGGATCGGCGACCGCAACCTGATCAACACGGTGATCGACAGCGACTTCCAGAGCACGCTGAGCCGCTACCAGCTCTCCGATCTCGGCGACCAGCGCGGCGTCAAGGTGTGGTCCGGCGAGCTTGCGACAGCGACCACGCTGAATCAGGACGTCGTCACGGCGTTTCCGGTCGACCAGGCGCTCGGCGACCTGCAACCCGGCGTCTATGTCATGACCGCCGCGGCCAAGGGGCCGGGCACCGACGACGACGGCACGCTGGCGACGCAATGGTTCATCGTCTCGGACATGGGCCTGTCGGCCTTCTCCGGCAATGACGGTATCCACGTCTTCGTCAACTCGCTGGCTTCGACCGAACCGGTCGCCAACGCCGACGTGAAGCTGGTCGCCCGCAACAACGAGATCCTGGCGACCCGCAAGACCGATGCGGCCGGCCACGTGCTCTTCGAGCAAGGCCTGGCCCGCGGCGAGGGCGGGTTGTCGCCGGCGCTGCTGACTGTCATGGGTGAGAAGGCCGACTACGCCTTCCTGAGTCTGAAGACCAACGCGTTCGACCTCACCGACCGCGGCGTCGCAGGCCGGGCGATCCCGGCCGGCGCGGACGCCTTCGTCTACGCCGAGCGTGGCGTCTACCGCTCCAACGAGACCGTCTATCTGACCGCGCTTCTGCGCGACGGGCAGGGCAACGCCCTGACCGGGACGCCGCTGACCATGGTGATCGAGCGCCCCGACGGCGTCGAATTCCGCCGCGCCGTGCTGCCCGACCAGGGCGCCGGCGGCCGGATGCTGGCGGTGGCGCTCAATTCGGCTGTGCCGACCGGCACCTGGCGCGCCCGCGTCTTTACCGACCCGAAGGGCTCGTCGGTCGGCGAGACCACCTTCATGGTCGAGGATTACATCCCCGAACGGGTCGAATTCGATCTGACCAGCAAGGAGAAGGTGATCAAGGCTGAAGTTCCAGTGGAACTTCAGATCTCCGGCCATTTCCTCTACGGCGCGCCTGCCTCGGGCCTGCAGCTCGAGGGCGACATGCTGGTGGCGCCCGCGGCGAACGGCCGGCCCGATTATGCCGGCTATCAGTTCGGCGTCGACGACGAGCAGACCGCGAGCAACGAACGGACCCCGATCGAGGACCTGCCGGAGGCCGATGCCAACGGCGCGGCGACCTTCCCGGTGAAGCTCGAGAAGGTGCCGACGTCGACCCGGCCGCAGGAGGCCCAGATCTACATCCGCATGGCCGAGACCGGCGGCCGCTCGGTGGAGCGCAAGATCGTGCTGCCGGTGGCGCCTAGCGCCTCGCTGATCGGCGTCAAACCGCTGTTCGGCGACAAGAGTGTGGCCGAGGGCGACAAGGCCGAGTTCGACGTCGTGTTCGTCGCACCGGACGGCAAGCAGCTGCCGCGCAACGGGCTGCGCTACGAGCTGTTGAAGCTGGAGTCGCGTTACCAATGGTACCGGCAGAACTCGTCCTGGCAGTATGAGCCGGTCAAGTCGACCCGCCGCGTTGCCGATGGCGACGTCAACCTCGCCGCCGACAAGCCGATGCGCCTGACCTTCCAGCCGCAGCCCGGTCGCTACCGGCTCGACGTGAAATCGACCGATGCCGACGGTCCCGTCACCTCGGTGCAATTCGACGTCGGCTGGTACTCCGACGGCAGCGCCGACACGCCCGATCTATTGGAAACCTCGATCGACAAGCCTGAATATGCCTCGGGCGACACCATGACCGTGTCGGTCAATGCGCGCACGTCAGGCAAGCTGACGGTCTATGTGCTTGGCGACCGCCTGCTGACCACCCAAAGCGTCGACGTCACGGAGGGCACCCGGCAGGTCAAGCTCCCCGTCGGCAAGGATTGGGGCACCGGCGCCTATGTCATGACGACGCTGCGTCGTCCGCTCGATGTCGCCGCAGGGCGCATGCCCGGCCGCGCGATCGGACTGAAATGGTTCGGCATCGACAAGAAGGCGCGCACGCTCGCCGTCGAACTGTCGCCGCCCGCGTTGGTACGGCCGGGCTCGACGCTGAAGATCCCGGTCAAGCTCGGCGGGCTCAATCCCGGCGAGGACGCCAAGGTGGTGCTGGCCGCGGTCGATGTCGGCATTCTCAATTTGACCAATTACAAGCCGCCGGCGCCGGACGACTACTATCTCGGCCAGCGCCGCCTGACCGCCGAGATCCGCGACCTCTACGGCCAGCTGATCGACGGCATGCAGGGCACCCGCGGCCAGATCCGCAGCGGCGGCGACTCCGCCGGCGCCGAGCTGCAGGGCTCGCCGCCAACGCAGAAGCCGCTCGCGCTCTATTCCGGCATCGTCACGGTCGGGCCTGACGGGACTGTCGAGGTGAGCTTCGACATCCCGGAATTTGCCGGCACCGCGCGGGTGATGGCGGTGGCGTGGAGCGCAACCAAGGTCGGCCGCGCCAATGTCGACGTGATCGTGCGCGATCCCGTGGTGGTGACCGCGACATTGCCGCGCTTCCTGCTGACCGGTGACAAGGGCACCATCAGCATGGATATCGACAACGTCGAAGGTGCAGCCGGCAACTATGCCATCAGCGTCAAGGCGAGCGGCCCGATCAAGGCTTCGGGTAATTCGACCACGACCGTGAAGCTCGCCGCCAAGCAGCGCTCCTCGCTGTCGCTGGGTCTCGAGGCCGGCGGCGCCGGACGTGCCGAGTTCGACGTCGACATCTCCGGGCCGAACGGGCTGACGCTGGCGCGGCATTATGCGCTCGACGTCAAGCCGGCAACGCAAGTCCTGGCGCGCCGCTCGATCCGCACCCTGGCAAAGGGGGAAAGCCTGACGCTGACCTCGGACATGTTCTCCGATCTCGTGCCGGGCACCGGCAGCGTTTCGGTCTCGGCGAGCCTGTCGACCGCGCTCGATGCCGCGAGCATTCTGAAGGCGCTCGACCGCTACCCCTATGGCTGCTCCGAGCAGATCACGAGCCGCGCGCTGCCGCTGCTCTATGTCAACGACCTCGCCGCCGGTGCCCATCTTGCGATGGACACCGCGGTCGACCAGCGCATCCGCGACGCGATCGAGCGGCTCCTCGCTCGACAGGGGTCCAACGGCTCGTTCGGTCTCTGGTCCGCGGGCGGCGACGACGCCTGGCTCGATGCTTACGTGACTGACTTCCTGACCCGGGCCCGCGAAAAGGGCTTTGCGGTGCCGGACGTGCTGTTCAAGAGCGCGCTCGACCGCGTCAGGAACTCGGTGGTCAATGCCAACGAGCCGGAGAAGGACGGCGGCCGCGATCTGGCCTACGGTCTCTACGTGCTTGCGCGCAACGGCGCGGCACCGATCGGCGATCTGCGCTATCTCGCCGACACCAAGCTGAACAACCTGGCGACTCCGATCTCCAAGGCCCAGCTTGCGGCGGCGCTGGCGCTGGTCGGCGACAAGGCGAGGGCCGAGCGGGTCTATGGTGCCGCGCTCGATGCGCTGAACCCGAAACCCGTGATCGAGTTCGGCCGGGTCGACTACGGCTCGGCATTGCGCGACGCTGCGGCGCTGGTCTCGCTCGCCGGCGAAGGCAATGCGCCACGCACCACGCTGACGCAGGCCGTGCTGCGGGTCGAGGCGGCGCGGGGACTGTCGCCCTACACCTCGACGCAGGAAAATGCGTGGATGGTGCTGGCGGCGCGCGCGCTCGCCAAGGAGACGCTGGCGCTCGATATCAACGGCCAGCCGGTCAAGACCGCGGTCTATCGCAGCTACAAGGCCGAGGAGATGACCGGCCAGCCACTCAGGATCACCAACACCGGCGACGCGCCGGTGCAGGCGGTGATCTCGGTGTCGGGCTCGCCGGTCACGCCGGAGCCGGCGGCCTCCAACGGCTTCAAGATCGAGCGCGGCTATTTCACGCTCGACGGCAAGCCGGCCGATGTCACCAAGGCGAAACAGAATGACCGCTTCGCGGTTGTCCTGAAGGTGACGGAAGCCAAACCGGAGTTCGGTCACATCATGGTGGCCGACTATCTGCCGGCCGGACTCGAGATCGACAACCCGAACCTGGTGTCATCGGGGGATTCCGGCACGCTCGAGTGGATCGAGGACGGCGTCGAGCCGAAGAACACCGAGTTCCGCGATGACCGCTTCACTGCGGCGATCGACCGGGGTGCCAACGACAAGTCGGTGTTCACGGTCGCCTATGTCGTGCGCGCGGTGTCGCCGGGCAAATATGTGCTGCCGCAGGCCTATGTCGAGGACATGTACAATCCCTCGCGCTACGGCCGCAGCGGAACCGGCGCGGTTGAGGTGAAGCCGGCGAAATGAGTGATCGTGGAATGGGCAAGGACCGGCGCTCACATCTCTCCTCGTCATCCCCGAGTTTGACCCGGGGATCCACGTTTGCCGCGCGCGAGGAAGACGTGGATGGCCGGGTCGAGCCCGGCCATGACGGGCGCACCAAAGGGCTCGTTCTACGCGTCGTAGCCTGCTTCGTCGCCATTGTAATGGTCGCAACCGGCGCCTTCGCCGCCTGGGTCGTGTCGCTCGGGCCGCTGCCGCTCGACAAGGCGCAGCAGGTCTCGACCACGGTGATCGATCGCAACGGCAAGCTGCTCCGCGCCTATGCGATGGCGGACGGGCGCTGGCGGCTGCCGGTTGACGCGAAGACGTCAGTCGATCCCACCTATCTGAAGCTCCTGTTCGCCTACGAGGACAAGCGCTTCTATGAGCATCACGGCATCGATCCGCTGGCGCTGTCGCGCGCCGCATTCCAGCTTCTCACCAGCGGCCATATCGTCTCGGGCGGTTCGACGATCACGATGCAGCTGGCGCGGCTGATCGAGCCGCGCCACCAGCGCTCGGTCTACGCAAAGCTGCGGCAGATGGTGCGCGCGGTCGAACTGGAGCGGCAGCTCTCGAAAGACCAGATCCTCGATCTCTATCTTGCGCTGGCGCCGTTCGGCGGCAATCTCGAAGGCATCCGCGCCGCCTCGATCGCCTATTTCGGCAAGGAGCCGAAGCGGCTGTCGCTCGCCGAAGCCGCGCTGCTGGTGGCGCTGCCGCAATCGCCGGAGCGGCGGCGGCTCGATCGTTACCCGGACGCCGCCCACGCCGCGCGCGACCGCGTGCTCGAACGCATGGTGGAGGATGGCGTGGTGTCGAAGGACGATGCCGCGCAGGCCACGGCGACGGCGGTGCCGAAGATGCGCAAGCAGATTCCGATCCTGGCGCCGCATTCGTCCGATCAGGCGATTGCGACGATGAAGGATGCGCCCATCATCAAGCTGACGCTCGACGCCACGCTGCAACGAAACCTGGAGGCGCTGGCGCGCGACCGCGCCATTGCGCAGGGGCCTGATGTCTCGGTTGCGATCGTCGTGGTCGACAATGAGACGGGCGACGTGCTCGCGCGCGTCGGCTCGGCGGATTATTTCGACGAGCGGCGGGCCGGGCAGGTCGACATGACGCGCGCGGTGCGCTCGCCGGGCTCGACCTTGAAGCCGTTCATCTATGGGCTTGCCTTCGAGGATGGCTTTGTTCATCCCGACAGCCTGATCGAGGACCGGCCGATCCGCTTCGGCACCTACGCGCCGGAAAATTTCGACATGACATTCCAGGGCACGGTGCCGATCCGCAAGGCGCTGCAATTGTCGTTGAACGTGCCGGCGATTGTGCTGCTCGACCGGGTCGGTGCCAGCCGGTTGTCGTCACGGCTGAAGCAGGCCGGCACCAGTCTCGTGCTGCCGAAGGACGAGGCGCCGGGCCTTGCGATGGGTCTCGGCGGTGTCGGCATCACGCTGCAGGATCTCGCTCAGCTCTATTCCGGCCTGGCGCGGCTTGGCGCCACCAAGCCGTTGCGCGAGATCATGCAGGAGAATGACGGCCGCGACACGATGCGGCTGATGGATCAGGCCGCGGCCTGGCAGGTCGGCAACGTCCTGCTCGGCACGCCGCCGCCGGAGAACGGCGTGCACAACCGGATCGCGTTCAAGACCGGCACCAGCTACGGCTATCGCGATGCCTGGTCGGTCGGGTTCGACGGCCGCATCACGATCGGCGTCTGGGTCGGCCGTCCCGACGGCGCGCCGGTGCCGGGTCTGGTCGGCCGCACCGCCGCGGCGCCGATCCTGTTCGACGCCTTTGCGCGCACCGGCAAGATCCCGGCGGCA
>NZ_LFIQ01000065.1:67237-78493 GCF_001189245.1 Bradyrhizobium pachyrhizi
CCGCTGCGCCGGTTCCGGCCGCTCGGCGAACTGGTCCGTAGCGGCAACGACCAGGCCCCGCACATCCAGTTTCCGCTGAACGGCTCGCGCATCGACGTCGATCAATCCGAGGACGGCCGCAACGCCGCGCTGCCGGTCAAGGTCGCCGGCGGGGTGCTGCCGCTGACGGTGCTCGTGAATGGTGTCTCAGCCGGGGACATCGACAGCCGGCGGCAGCGCCTGATCGAGCCGCCCGGGCCGGGCTTTGCGCGGCTCACCGTGATCGACGCCACGGGGGCCGCGGATACCGTTGTGATCCGCGTGCAATGATCGCACGGGAAAGCGGAGCGGCACGGTCGGAAAGCGGAACAGCACGGTTGTTTGCGGTGCGGTTTCATCGTATGCGAAACCCATGGTGGATGGCCTCCAACCCCGGCGCTTCGGAGCAGGGCAACAGTCTGTAAAACCTGCGCATTCGAGCCGCAGGCTGTTCATGGCGTTCGAGTTCGCAACGGCCAGCCAATGGCGTTCGATCCTGTTCCTGACGCTGACCTGCCTGGTGCTGTTCCTGCCGGGCTTTTTCACCATCCCGCCGATCGACCGTGACGAGGTCCGCTTTGCCCAGGCGACCAAGCAGATGGTCGAGAGCGGTGATTTCGTCGACATCCGCTTCCAGGACGACGTCCGTTACAAGAAACCGGTCGGCATCTACTGGCTGCAGGCGGCGGTGCTGAAGACCGTCTCCGCGCTCGGGGTGCCGCGCGCCCAGGTCCGCATCTGGGTGTACCGCCTGCCGTCCCTGATCGGCGCCATCGGCGCTGTTTTGCTGACCTATTGGACGGCGCTTGCCTTCGTGACGCGGCAGGGGGCGGTGCTGGCCGCCTTGATGATGGCAAGCTGCGTGCTGCTCGGGGTCGAAGCGCGGCTCGCCAAGACCGACGCGATGCTGCTGCTGACAGTCACCGCGGCGATGGGCGCGATGGCGCGAGTCTATCTGTCGTGGCAGCGCGGCGAGGATCCTGCGCATCCGTCATGGGGCCCGCCCGCGGTCTTCTGGACGGCGCTGGCGGTCGGCATCCTGCTCAAGGGGCCGCTGATCCTGATGTTCGTCGGCCTTGCCATGGCCGGGCTTGCGATTCTCGATCGGTCGGCGGCCTGGTTCTGGCGCATGCGCCCAGTCTGGGGCCTGACGTGGACCCTCGTGCTGGTGCTGCCGTGGTTCGTGCTGATCTTCCTGCGCGCCGGCGAGACCTTCTTTGCCGACTCGGTCGGCGGCGACATGCTGAGCAAGCTCGGTGCACAGGAATCCCATGGCGCGCCGCCTGGAATCTATCTGCTGCTGTTCTGGATCACGTTCTGGCCCGGTGCGCCGCTGGCCGGCATGGCGGCGCCTGCGGTTTGGCGGGCGCGGCGCGAGCCCGGTGCGCAGTTCCTGCTGGCCTGGCTAATCCCGTCCTGGATCGTGTTCGAGGCGGTGCTGACCAAGCTGCCGCATTACGTGCTGCCGCTCTACCCGGCGATCGCGATCCTGACCGTCGGCGCGCTGGAGCGGCGCGTGCTGTCGCGCTCGCCCTGGCTGTTGCGGGGCGCCGCCTGGTGGTTCGCGATTCCCGCATTCGGCGCGGTGCTGGTGATCGTCGGCGCGATCAAGGCGATCCATCAGCCGGTGTTTCCGGCCTGGCCGTTGTTCGCCGTCGCGATGGTGTTCGGCCTGATCGCGTGGTGGTTGTTCGAGGACAGCCGCGCCGAGCGCTCGCTGCTCAATGCGGTGATTGCCGCGGCGCTGATGGCAGCCGGTACCTATGGCGTGGTGCTGCCGCGGCTCACCACCGTATTTCCGAGCCAGGAGGTCGCACGCGCCTTGCGCAACGTGACCTGCGTCGGCCCGAAGGCGGCAGCCGCCGGCTTCCACGAGCCGAGCCTCGTGTTCATGACCGATACCTCGACGCTGCTCACCGACGGATCGGGCGCCGCGGATTTCCTCGGGCAGGGCTCCTGCCGCTTCGCGCTGGTCGAACAGCGCTCGGAGCGTGCCTTCGTGCAGCGCGCCGAGGCGATCGGCCTGCGCTACAACGCACCGGTGCGCGTCGAGGGCTACAACATCTCGCAGGGCAAGGCGGTCTCGATCGCGATCTTCCGTTCCGAAGGGACGGAATGACATGCCGGCGCTGCCAGCCACCCCGGAATCCGCCAACTATTTCGGACGATTGCTGACGCTGGTTTGGCTGTCCTTTGCCCAACTCGTGCGGGCGCCGTCGCATTCGCGCCGCGCCGAGGCGGCGCGCCGTTCCGCGCGCCACGGACTTTTGCTCGTCGTCATTGTCGGCGCCGTGATCATCACGCTGATGTATGCGTTCGATGTCACCGAGATAAGTCTGATGCCGCCACGCGGCACGCCTGGTCTGTGGTGGGTAAGGACGCTCACCGATTTCGGCAAGGACGAGTATGTGCTGTGCGCGCTTGGCCTGCTGCTGATCGCGGTCGCGCTGGCGGCGCCTGCGCTGCGCGGCGTGCCGCGCGCCACCTTGCTTGGCTTCGGGACGAGGCTGCAATACCTGTTTCTGTCGGTTGTGCTCTCGGTCGCTGTCGGTGAATTGATCAAGTGGATCGTCGGCCGCGGGCGGCCCTTTGTCGGCGGCAAGGCCAATGCCTTCAACTTCCAGCATTTCGCCGGCACCGAGGCCTATTCGAGCTTTCCGTCGGGACATTCGATCACCGCGTTCGCGTTGGCCTTTGCCGTGTCCGCGGTGTGGCCGGGCGCGCGGTTCGCGATGCTGATCTATGCGCTGGTCATCGCCGCAACCCGGCTCGTGCTGCTGGCGCATCATCCGAGCGACGTGATGGCCGGCGCGCTGGTCGGGGTGATCGGCGCAATGGTCGTGCGCTACTGGTTCGCCGCCCGCCGCCTTGGTTTTGCCATTCATCGCGACGGCACTGTGGTGGCGCTGTCAGGACCGTCGGACGGGCGTCTCAAAAGGGTTGCGAGGAGCGCCTTCGCCCCATAAAAGCGGTCGCCCGATGGCCGGATCGGGCTGGTTCCATCGCCGACAACACCAACCACGAGTGCCGATTTGCCTGCTCCCGACCAGATTCCGGTCGCCGTTTCCATCGTCGTGCCTGTGCGCAACGAGGCGGACAATATAGCGCCGTTGATCGCCGAGATCGCGGCCGCGCTCGACGGACGTTGGGCCTACGAGATCGTCTACGTCAATGACGGCTCGACCGATGCCACCGGCGAGCGGCTGAGCGCGGTCATGGCCCGGCGGCCCAATCTCCGGCAGCTCCGCCACGCGGTCTCGTCGGGCCAGTCGGCGGCCGTGCGCAGCGGCGTGCGCGCCGCGCGCGGCGCGATCGTGGCGACGCTCGACGGTGACGGGCAGAACAATCCCGCCTTCCTGCCGGACCTGATCGCGGCTGTCGAGAGCGGCAACGGCCGCGTCGGCCTCGCCGCGGGCCAGCGCGTCGGGCGCAAGGATACCGGCTTCAAGAAGCTGCAATCGCGCATCGCCAACGCGGTGCGCGGCATCATCCTGCGCGACGGCACCCGCGATACCGGATGCGGCCTGAAGGCGTTTCCGCGCGAGGTGTTTCTGGCGATGCCTTATTTCGACGGGCTGCATCGTTTTCTTCCGGCACTGGTCCGCCGCGAGGGGCTGGCGATTGCCTATGTCGATGTCGTCGATCGGCCGCGCCATTCCGGCGTGTCGAATTATGGATTTTTCGACCGACTCTGGATCGGGATCATGGATCTCGCCGGCGTGTGGTGGCTGATCCGCCGCAAGAAGCCGACGCCGGTCGTCACTGAAGTGGTCGCTGAAGTGCCCGGTGTCACTGGCGTGCCGGGCGTGACCGAGGTGAAGTGATGCTGATTCAGTACGGTCAGGCGTTGAGCGCCTATCTCTACGACGTGTTCATCGCCAAGTTCGACTTCTGGCTGGCGTTCGGCCTGATCGCGCAATTGTTCTTCACCGCGCGCTTCCTCGTGCAGTGGATCTCCAGCGAACGCGCCGGCCAGAGCGTGGTGCCGATGGCGTTCTGGTTCTTTTCGATGGGCGGCGGCCTGATGACGCTGATCTACGGGCTTGCCAAGCGCGAGCCCGTCATCATCATCGGGCAGGGTCTCGCCACGCTGATCTACATCCGCAACATCATGCTGATCGTGAAGAACCGCGGCCGCGGGTCGAAAACGCTCGATAGCTGACTGCCGTCATCGTCGGAGCGGCGAGCGGTATGCCGGGCCTTGTTCGGCAATCTCGATAGATTCCAGCATAGGGCTCAGCCCGGCATCAATTGCGACCGAATCTGAACCAAGGTCAAACATTCGCCCCAAGCCGCATGGCATCTACGGCTTGCCGTGGGCGTGGCGGCATCTCGAGACCGTGCCCCAGGGGATGAGGGGCGTTGATGACCAGCCGTGACGAAGCGACGAGGGCGGGTGGTTATCTATCGAGCATCCCTGATATTCCGTCGCTTGACGAGCCGCCGCTGACAGGCGAGCGCAAATTGCCTGACCGGCGCGCCGTCAGCCTCCGCTGGATGGCGGGGACGATTCTGATCGGATCCGCCGCCGTCGCTCTTCTTGCCGGCGCGCTTCGCGGGACGTTTGGCGATCACGCGCGATTCGCAAGCGCGCCGGTCGTGTCACTTCCGCGCTTCGCAGGGCAGGTGGTTGACGAGGTGCGGCGCGGCGATCGTCTCGACCGGAGGCTCGGCTCGCAGGGCAATTCCGCTGCGCTCAAGATTGAGCAGCTGAGCGATGCCGGCGCGGTCCGTCGATTTACCCGCGTGTCGGCGCGGCTCGCGGAGATCGATCTCGAACCACACCAGGAAGCGCGGGGAGACGAAAAGGACGACGCGCGAGCGGGCTCGCAACGCGACCTGCTGTCGGAACTGCCAGCCATCATACGGACAGGTCCATCGCGGCGCCCACTGCCGGGCGGCACCAGCGCCTATGCTGATGGTGAGGACGTGCCGCATCCGCCGGCTCCGATAGGTGAGGCTGTCAACGTCACCAACCTTCCGAAGTCGCCTTCGTCATCGCGTCACCGGCGACATGTCATTATCGCGAGAAGCGGCGACACGCTGTCCGCCATTCTGCGGGCGCTGGCGGCGGCAGCGGAGGATGCGCCGGCGATCCTTGCCGCTTTCCCGTCGCCCGGCGCTCAAGAGACGCTGTCCGGTGGCGAGAAAATCACGGTCATCGAACAAGGCGGAGATGCCGGTTCGCCGCGCGGCCATGTCGCGACGGTGTCGATCGAACGGGCCGGCTCCAATGTGTCTGCCGTCGGTCGCACCGATCGCGGCCAATACCAGCCGATCGTACCGGAACAGCCCGACGTCGCCTCGCGGAGCTACAGCCCGCTGCGTGAGTCGATCGATACGCATTCCGTTCCGGGCGAAACGCTCCGTGACGGCCTCAACGCGCTTGCGCGCTCCAACCACGTCGATCAGGGGATCGTTGCTGAACTGATGCGGCTCTGTGGTCGCGATTTCGATCTCGACGAGCCGCTCGGCGACGCCGATGTGGCCGAGATCATCTATGCATCGAACGACATCGGTCAGCCGGAGTTGGTCTTCATCGATTTGACGGCGGGCGGACAGACCCGCCGGTACTATCGCTTCACGGCGCCGGACGATGGCAGCTCCGATTTCTATGATGAGACCGGCCAGTCCATCACCAAATTCCTGTTGCGCAAGCCGGTCGTGACCGGGCGCCTCGGCGACGGCTTCGGTTGGCGGATTCATCCGATCCTTGGCGACCGCCGCTTCCATGCGGGCGTCGATTATGCGGCGCCCTATGGTTCGCCCATCGCGGCCGCGGGCGCCGGCGTCGTCGAGACCGAAGGGTTCGAACGGGGGTACGGGAAATATATCCGCGTGCGGCACGACCGCGGCTATGAGACGACCTATGCCCACGTCGCGAGCTTCCCGCCCGGGCTGAAGATCGGAGACCGCGTCCGTCAGGGTGAGACGATCGCCTTCGTCGGATCGACCGGGCTCTCGACCGGACCGCACCTCTATTACGAGGTGCGGATCAACGGCCGCAACGTCGATCCGCTTCGGATGAAGCTGTCAGGCGGCCGGCTGCTGCAAGGGGATCTGCTCGGGGCGTTCGATCGCCAGCGTGACAGCATCAACCAACTCGCTGCGGTCTCTGCGCTTCCACAGCGGCGTTCCGGCTCCGAACATCGGCCGCCGACGTAGCGAGCACAGATCGCATCACGCCATGCCGCCGCGGCGGGCCTTGCCGGAATCAGGAACCCGGAGAGCTCGAAGGCACGGGCGCCGCAACCTCGGTCGCTTCCATGGTGCTCTCGCGGTCGGCGGCTGTTTCGCCGGCGGCATCGAGCACGGGATAGGCGACCGAGCAGATGTGCGAATGGATGCGGCGAAGGTCGCGCAGCACGTCGAGATGCAGCGAAGTGGTCTCGATGGTTTCGGGCCGGCCTTCGCGGAGGCGCTCCAGATGACGCTCGACGGCGGCCAATTCGGCCGCGCGCAGCGCCGCCTTCTCGGTGAGCAGCTTGCGCGCCTCGTTGGCATCGCCCGACATGAACACGCCGAACGCGATCCGCAGCGAGTCGATCGTGCGCTTGTGGAACGCCGACAATTCCTCCGCGCCTTCGCTGGAGAATTGCAGGCGATGCTTGATCTTCTTGGTCGCGAGCTCGCTCAGGTTCTTGTCGATGATGTCGCCGATATGTTCGAGATTGATCGCGAACGCGACGATCTCCATCGCGCGCTGGCCCTCGCGCTCGTCCAGGCTGCCGCGGGTGAGTTTCGTGACGTAAAGCTTGATCGCCTCGTTCAGCCGGTCGACGGTGTTGTCCATCTTCGACACCTGGTCGACCAGGGCGCGATCGTTGGTCAGCATCGCCGCCATCACCTTGCGCAGCATGGCCTCGGTGTGATCGCCCATATGCAGCACCTCGCGCGCCGCATCGGCCAGCGCCAGTGAAGGCGTCTCCAGCGCGCTCTCGTCGAGGTAGCGCGGCCGTGATGGATCGGTCTCCTGCGCTCGCTTCGGCAGCAGACGCTCGAGCAGCCGCGCCATGTGGTCGAGCACGCCGATGAACAGCAGCGCGGTTGCAACGTTGAAGGCGATGTGGAACAGCGCAGTCGCCTTGGCGAGATCGGGCTGCCAGGCGTAGATGATCTCGGTGATCGGGCGCAGGAACGGCGCCACCAGCAGGATGCCGACGACGCGGTTGACGAGGTTGCCGACCGGCAGCCGGTAGCTCGCCGGATTGTCGCGCCGCGCGCCCTCCAGCAACGGATTGATGGCACTGCCGAGGTTGGCGCCGAGCACCAGCGCAAATGCAGCATAGGGCGAGATGAACTGGGAAAAGGCCAGCGACATCACCAGCAGCACGCTGGCGACACTGGAATGGACCAGCCAGGTGACGACGGCGCCGATCAGGATGCAGAGCACGGGATCGCCGGTGATCGCGCCCAGGAACACGCGCACGCCCGGAGCATTCTCGGCGGGCGCCATCGTATCGAGCAGGATGTGCAGCGCCAGCAGCATCAGGCCGAGGCCGATCGAGACGCGGCCGAGATCCTTGATCCGGGAGCGCGGCCCGCTGCGGAACGCGACGAGGCCGACAATGAACAGTACCGGCGCGATGGCGGCGACGTTGAACGACAGCACCTGCACGATCAGCGTGGTGCCGATATTGGCGCCGAGCATGATCGCGAGCGCCGGCACCAGGCTGACGATCTCTTCGGCGGCGAAGGAACTGGTGATCAGGGCAGTCGCGGTCGAGCTTTGGAGCAGGGCGGTCAGGCCGAGACCGGCGCCAAGGGCGGTAAAGCGATTGCGCAGCGCCCGGGCGAGCAGCAGCCGCAAGTCCGGCCCGAAGGCGCGCAGAATCCCGCTATGGACCATGTGCAGGCCCCACAGCAGGAGCGCCACGCCCCCCATCAGATCGAGCAGAACAATGCTTCCCATGCTTCCTGGCATCCCGGCGAATTCGAGTCGAAACGATATAGGTATCGTCTATCGACTGGCGATCAACCCCTTTTTGTTCTCATGCGAACAGGACGGTAGCAACGCACGCTATCGAGTGGGGCGGCCTGATCGAAGGTGCGTGATGCGCCCTGCAGGACAAATAGCTCAACTATTCTATTTTTGATATCCAAGCTCGCGGGGCTGGGCGAGGGCGCCCCCGGTAAACGAATCTCGAATGCGACCGCTCAATTACGATGGGTTCCGCTAGGCAGTTTCCAATCTTTCCCGGCTATGACGGTAGGCTAGGAAGTTGCCCAGAAAGGCTTGGGGATCAGAATGTTTATGAATCGCCGCAAGAGCGAACGCCGCCCGTGCCGGAGCGTCGCCAAAATTCAGCTGGGCACAGGGTCGCTGCCACGCGACTGCATGATCACCGATATTTCGGCCGGCGGCGTCAAGGTGATCGCCGAATATCTGGAGATCCCGCCGGAATTCACCATCATCCTGTCGACCGGCAGTCCGCGTCAGTGCCGGCTGGCCTGGCAAATCGGGCACGAGTTCGGCGCCCAGTTCGTCGACTGAACCAGCCATTTGGCTGCTTTCTCGCCAGGCGTCCGGCAGCGCATCTGGGCCGGATGACGGCGACATGATGGCATCCTTAACCGGACCTTAGGGTTAAGCTGTGAGCATCCCGGAACCTTCGCCGTTCCGAGTCTCGCTTAATGTTTGAGAATTTACCCCGACCCTCAGGCCGCGCGCGCCGTCTCGCGGGCACGGTATCTGCCGTGATCCTGCTGATCGGGTTGTCCGCCTGTCAAACCTCCGGCCCGTCGGACATCACCGGCTCATTGGGCGAGACGGCGGAAGCCACGCCGGCCCCGGCCGATCCGCGGCGCGACATCGCGACCTACCACGAGCGTGTCCGCGCCAACCCGAAAGACACCGATGCCGCGCTGAAATATGCCCGTGCGCTGCGCGCCACTGGCCAGCGGGCCCAGGCGGTCGCCGTGATGGAGCAGGCGGTGCTGGCGCAGCCCAGCAACAAGGCGCTGCTCGCGGGCTACGGACGGGCGCTCGCCGACAACGGCAATTTCCAGCAGGCATTCGACGTGCTCGGGCGCGCGCATACCCCGGAAGATCCGGACTGGCGTATCCTGTCGGCGCAGGGCGCCGTGCTCGACCAGCTCGATCGCCACGACGAGGCGCGGCAGTATTATGCGAGTGCGCTGAAGATCGTGCCTGACGATCCGTCAGTGCTCTCCAATATCGGGCTGTCCTATCTGCTGTCGAAGGACCTGCCGAAGGCCGAAGAGACGCTGCGCCGTGCCCGGGAGCGCGCCCCCGGCGACATGCGGGTGCGAACCAATCTCGCCGTCGTGGTTGGCTTGCAGGGCCGCCAGTCCGAAGCGGAAACCATCATGAAGGCCGATTTGCCGCCGGAGCAGGGCTCAGCCAACGTCGCCGCGCTGAAGCGGCTGTTGGCGCGCCGGGATGCGAGCCGCACCGACGCCGAGAAGATCCCGGTCGCAGCCAGTCGACGCGACTAGGGCGCTTTCAGGCGGGACGCTAGCCGGCGGCCCGGCGCCCGTCGTTTCGGCGCGACTGCAGCTTCTTGAGGATCGGCGACAGGAACGACTCGCGGGCTTCCGCGAGGTCGGGGCGGCCGGTGAGGCGCTGCGCGATCTGCAGGAAAGTCCTTGTGGTGCGGTGACGCGCGGAGACTTCCGCGATCATCTGACCGTTGTTGGCGGCTTCACCGAACAGCCTGCAGTCGAACGGGATCGCCGCGATCGGCTGGCTCTCGATCGTCTTGGCGAAATCCTTGACCTCGATCTCGGGTCGCTTCGACATGCCGACCTGGTTCAGGCAGTAGAGCGGCGGACGGTCGTTCGGACGCGCGGTCCTCAACAGGTTCATCATGTTCTTGGTGTTGCGCATGTTGGCGAGGTCGGGCTCGGCCACGATCAGGATATCGTCGGCACCGACCAGCACGCGTTTGGTCCAGGCGGTCCATTGATGCGGCACGTCGAGCACGATGCAGGACGTCGTCATGCGCATCGTATCGAAGATGGCATCGAACGCCTCGGCGCCGAAATCGTAGACCTGGTCGAGGGTGGCCGGCGCTGCCAGCAGGCTAAGATGATCGCCGCACTTTGCGAGCAGGCGTTCCATGAAGGCAGAGTCCGGACGCTCGGGCGAGAACACGGCGTTGGCGATGCCCTGCACCGGATCCTGATTGTAGTCCAGCCCGGCGGTACCGAAGGCGAGGTCGAGATCGA
Source organism: Bradyrhizobium pachyrhizi (assembly GCF_001189245.1). Taxonomy (GTDB): domain Bacteria; phylum Pseudomonadota; class Alphaproteobacteria; order Rhizobiales; family Xanthobacteraceae; genus Bradyrhizobium; species Bradyrhizobium pachyrhizi. The sequence goes on from NZ_LFIQ01000065.1 coordinate 77,447, forward strand.
CGACGACCGAATCCAGCCCGAGGTCGCGCGCGATGGTCCAGGCGACATTGTGGGCAATGGTCGAGGCGCCGACGCCGCCCTTGGCGCCCGCGACCGCGATCAGGCGGCCGACCGAGACCGCTTCGGAGGCCGAGAACAGGCTGCAGATCGAGCGCACGATGTCGAGCACCTTGACCGGCCCGATGACGTAGTCGTTGACGCCGCGCCGGACCAGTTCGCGATACGGCGCTATCTCGCCGGCCGTGCCGAGCACCACGACGCGGGTGCCGGGGTCGCAGACCGTGGCGAGTTCGTCGAGACCGGCCAGGAAATCATGATCCGGCTCGGTCTCGAGCATGATGACGTTGGGCGTCGGCGCCTTGTGGTAGGCGTCGATCGCCGCGGCGATGCCGCCCATATGGACCGAGAGATGAGCCTTGGCGAGCCGGCGGTCGTCGGCAGCCGCGCGTGCGTTCGCGGCGGTCGCGACGCTGGCGCAGAAGGCCTGCACGGAAATCCGCGGCGCCGGCGCGATGTAATCGTTCGCGTGCTGCGGCTCGTCTTGTTGTTCGGTCATTTCGCGGCGTCGCTCAGCTTGGCTTTCTCGGCTTCGGGGTAGGCGGTCGCGGTCGACTCACCCTTGCGGTATTTATCGAACGCGATCGTACGGCGCGGCGTGTAGGCTGCGGTCTCGGTGCGCGGCTGTTCGAGGTCGGACGGATTGGCGACCATCGCGGCAAGGTTACGCTGCGTGGCGCAGCCGAAATTGTCGTACTGCTTGTTCTCGTTGTAGCTCGGATTGTAGATCGAGGGACCAAGGTCGCTCGGCCACACTCCGCAGGGACCGGCGACCGCGGCCATCTTCGGATAGCTCAGCCGAATGGTCGGAAGCGCGCGCGGATCGTCGAGATGATAGGGGCGCTTGGTGATGGCATGGGCGGGCACGCCCATCGACGCCAGCAGGCCGCGGATCTCCTGATATACCGCCTGTGCCGAGCGCGCGTTCGAGCTGTCGGCCGGCACGTCGATCGCAATCGCGCCGGTGCCTTCGCGGCGCCAGGTGCGCGC
>NZ_LFIQ01000065.1:78503-93936 GCF_001189245.1 Bradyrhizobium pachyrhizi
CGACCAGCTTGTGTGTTGCGTGTCATCATAGGATCCCCCAACCCTTCAGGTCCGCGCCTCAGTCGATGATGAAGCCGAAATTGACTGGCGTGGCGCCGATCGGCTCGCTGCGGGCGGCGACGCCGTAGATGCGATTGACGCGCGCCAGCAGGGCCGACTGCGCGTCGGACGCCGGGGCAAATCCGTCGTCGGGACGGGACAGCTCCTTCTGCGCCACGGCGCGCACCACGTAGGGCGTCACGATGACCATGAGCTCGGTCTCGTTGTTGACGAAGTCCTGGCTCCTGAAGAGCTGGCCGAGGATCGGGATCTGATCGACGCCGGGCATGCCGTTGATGGCCTGCTTGGTCTGCTCCTGGATCAAGCCGGCCATCGCGATCGAACCGCCGGAGGGCACCTCCAGCGTGGTATCGGCGCGGCGGGTCTTGATCGAGGGAATGGTCGTGCCGTTCTGGCCGCCGGTCAGGGCGTTTTCCATCGAGACTTCGGAGACCTCGGTCATCACCTTCAGGCTGATCCGTCCCTCGGTCAGCACCACCGGCGTGAAGTTGAGCGAGATGCCGAATTTCTTGAAGCTGACGGTCTGAACGCAATTGCCGATCGTGCCCGACGTCGTCGTCTGGCAGGTGACGCCGGTCGGAATCGGAAACTCGCCGCCCGAAATGAAGGTCGCCGACTCGCCGGAGATCGCGGTGAGGTTGGGCTCGGCCAGCGTCTTCACCACGCCCGCGCTCTCCATCGCGCGCAGCGTCGCGGTGACGGTCGGCACGCCGAGCTTGTTCAGGGCTGCGCCCGTCAGCCCGTTGTTGGGGGCGAGCGCACCGTTATTGGCGGTGAAGGCGTTGGCGTTGTTGAAGACCACCGCGGCGGTGCCGTAGTTCATATTGGCGCTGAGGTCGACGCCGAGCTGCTTGACGACGTCCCGGCGGACTTCGGCGACGGTGACTTTCAGCATCACCTGGTCGCGGCCGCGGACCACGATGGAATTGACGACCTTGTCGGCGCTGCCGACCAGTTTGGCGGCGATGTCGCCGGCCTGCTGGGCCTCGACCGGGCTTGCCACCGTGCCGGTCAGGACGACGCTGTCGCCGACGCCCTCGATCTGCACGCCGGGCAGCATCTGCTTCAGCGCGGCGCGCATGCCGTTGAGGTCGCGCTTGATCGCGATGTCGTAAGAGGCGACTTGGTTGCCGTCGGCGTCGAAGAACACCACGTTGGTCTGACCGACCGCCGCGCCGATGATATAGGCGCGCTGCGCCGAACGGATCACGGCGTTGGCGATCTTGGGATCGGCGACCAGAACGTCCTTGGCCTCGCGCGGCAGATCGACCACGACCGACTTGCCAACGCCGAGCGAGACGGAGCGCGTCTTGGCGGCGATGCTGCTGGTCACCGCCACATCCGCGTTCTTGTCGGGATCGGTCGCGCTGGCAAGGGCAGGGATCAGCATCAGCGCGGTGATCGCCGACAATGACAGCGCGCGGACCAGCGTGGTCGACGTCGCCAATTGTTTCGCACCCGTCGTCATATCGAAGCCCCCATCACTTCTGTGTCGTCAGAGAGCTCGGGATGCCGAAGCGCACCACCTTGATGCTCTCGCCCCGCTTCGGGGCATGGTCTCTGGTCTCGTCGGTCTGCTCGTTGACGTCGGCGATGCTGCGCAGCGCCAGCGCCAGCGTGCCGCTCTGCCGGGCGCGCGCCAGCGTCTCGGCCTGCTCGGGCTTGAGCTCGAGGGTCACGGTCTTGCCGACGAGGGAGTTGTTGCCGTCCTTCTCCTTCGGCGCCTGGTCGATCGCCAGCACGCGGACGTTGGACAGCAGGATTTCAGTGGTGACGATATCGCGGCCGCCTTGCTGATCGAGATTCTTGTCGCGACGCGACAGGATCACATCGACGCGATCGTTCGGCAGAATGAAGCCGCCGGCGCCGGTCTCCGGCGAGATTTCGGTGGAGATCGCGCGCATGCCGGAGGGCAGGATCGCGGCCATGAAGCCGCTTCCATTGGCCTTGACCAGCTTTTGCTCGCGGATCGGTTCGCCGACGATGAAGGGTGCGCGTGCGATCGAACCGATAACGTCGTTTATGGCGTTGGCGTTGGCGTCGTGACGGATGAACGCGCTGCTTGCAGTTTCAGCCGGCCAGCGCTGCCACTGGATGTCTTCGGCCTTGACCGATTGACCGAGCCCGATGTCGGACTTTGCGACCAGCACTTCGACGGTCGGCAGTTGCGCGACGGGCGGCGCGATCGGCGCCGGTTTGCGATCGCCGACGCTCGCGAGATACATGGCCGCGAGGCCTGCGACGCCGGCGATGCCGAGGACCACGATGCGTGCCGTTTTCATGCGATTGTCTGAATGCCCTTCACATAGGGCAATCGCGTCCTTGCGGCACTGACAGCCCTTCCCGAGGCATCACTACGGCCGCAAAAGTATAAGGGAACTTGATGGAAGGTCCGGACAATTAAGGGATTGGTGGGGATGGTGAACGGCGGGTTATCGGCGCGGTTGCATCTCCGCAGAATCCCGGAGATCGTGCGTGCTTAAGGCGTACGACGTTGGTCGCAACGCGGCGTCAGCGCCGGTGGAGCGTGGTTAATGTCGCCTAACGTGGCAGGGCGCGAGGATCAGAGCGCGGCCTTCAGCGCCGCAAATCCACGGTCGAGATCGGCCTTGAGGTCGTCGAGATTCTCGAGCCCGATATGCAGCCGCAGCGTCGGCCCGCCCGGCGACCATTTGGTCGCGGTGCGATAGTCGCTGCAGTCGAACGGGATGGCGAGGCTTTCGAATCCGCCCCAGGAAAAGCCCATGCCGAACAGGGTGAGCGCGTTCAGCATTGCATCGACCGCGGTCTGCGGCACCGGCTTCAGCACGATGCTGAACAGCCCGGAGGCGCCGGTGAAGTCGCGTTTCCAGATCGCGTGCCCGGGATCGGTGTCGAGGGCAGGGTGCAGCACGCGATCGACCTCGGGCCGCGCGCCGAGCCAGCGCGCGATCTCGAGCCCGGAGCGGTGGTGCTGCGCAAGCCGCACCGATAGCGTGCGAACCCCGCGCAGCGCGAGATAGACGTCGTCGGGGCCGGCGCAGACGCCGAGCAGGCGGATCGCCTCCTGAATCAACGGCCAGGCTTTCGCATTGGCTGCGATGGTGCCGAACATGATGTCGGAGTGGCCGCCGATATATTTGGTGCCGGCCTGCATGCTGATGTCGACGCCCTGTTCGAGCGAGCGGTGATAGAGCGGCGTCGCCCAGGTGTTGTCGTCGATCATGAGCGCGCCGCGGGCGTGCGCCACGGCCGATATCGCCCGCACGTCCGGCATCTCGAACGTCTGCGAGCCGGGCGCTTCGATCAGCACGGCGCGGGTGTTCGGCTTGAATAGCGTCTCGATGCCGGCGCCGATCAGCGGGTCGAAATAGCTGGTCTCGATGCCGTAGCGCTTGAGCATGTTGTCGCAGAAATTGCGGGTCGGCCGATAGGCATTGTCGCACACCAGAAGGTGATCGCCGGTTTTGAGCACGGCGAGCAGCGTGGTGCTGATCGACGCCAGTCCCGACGGGGCAAGGCCGACGCCAGCGCATTGCGGGCCTTCCAGCGCCATCAGCACGTCCTGCAGCGCCCGTGTGGTCGGGCTGCCGTGGCGGCCATAGGTAAATTCGGCGCGATGGGCGTGCAGGTCCTCCGCGGTCGGATAGAGCACGGTCGAGCCGTGAAACACCGGCGGATTGACAAAGCCCTTCTGGGCCTTGGTGTCGCGGCCGGCCGTGACCAGGCGGGTGGCGGCCTGTTGCGGGTGGGAGGGCGTGGAGCCGTCGGAGGAGGTCATGGAGCGCTGCCGTTGAACTTTAGACTTTTTGCCGCAGCCGTACCGCGAAGACGGGGCCGGGCCGGGAGGTGTTACTAACAAGAGGTAGAAGACATGCGTCAACCCCTTGACCCGGCTCGTCAGTCGCTATGTGATGCGGCGCAACTACCAGTCGCCGCACGTTGAGGGGCCTGCCGCGACCTACGATCCGTTGCCTGACCGGTCTGCAGGTCAAACTGCCGGTCAAATCGGCATTTTTGCTGCAAGGGATCATTGGGATGGCCCGTGAACGCGAGGCGATCACAATGCAAACGTCCACCGGACGACCCTGAAAGGCCCCGCCCATGAAACGCGTATCCCTGGCTGTCACCCTTGCCGCTGCCGCCGCCCTGTCGGTCCAGGCCGCCTCGGCCCAAACCCTCAAGACGGTCAAGGACCGAGGCCAGCTGTCCTGCGGCGTCAGCGGCGGCCTGCCGGGCTTCTCGTCGCCGGACGACAAGGGGAACTGGACCGGCATCGACGTCGACATCTGTCGTGGCATCGCGGCGGCGATCTTCGACGATCCGTCCAAGGTCAAGTTCGTGCCGCTGTCGGCCAAGGACCGCTTCACCGCGCTGCAGTCGGGCGAGATCGATGTGCTGTCGCGCAATACCACCTGGACGCTGTCGCGCGATACCTCGCTCGGCGCCAACTTCACCGGCGTGACCTATTATGACGGGCAGGGCTTCCTGGTGAAGAAGTCGCTCAAGGTGAACTCGGCGCTGGAGCTGAACAGCGCGTCGGTCTGCGTGCAGACCGGCACCACGACCGAGCAGAACCTCGCCGACTACTTCAAGGGCAACAACATGAAGTACGAGGTGATCGCGTTCGCCGGCGCCGACGAGACCGTGAAGGCCTACGAGACCGGCCGTTGCGACGTGTTCACCTCCGACGTGTCCCAGCTCTATGCGCAGCGGCTGAAGCTCGCCAACCCGGCCGACCACGTCGTGCTGCCCGAGATCATCTCCAAGGAGCCGCTCGGCCCGATGGTTCGCCATGGCGACGACCAGTGGTTCGACATCGTGAAGTGGGCGCTGTTCGCCCAGATCAATGCCGAGGAACTCGGCGTCACCCAGAAGAACGTCGACGAGATGGCCAAGTCGGACAAGCCCGACCTCAAGCGCGCGTTCGGCACCGACGGCAATCTCGGTGAGCAACTCGGCCTGACCAAGGACTGGTTCTCCCGCATCATCAAGGCCGTCGGCAATTACGGCGAGATGTACGACCGCAACGTCGGCGCCGGATCGAAGCTGCAGATCGCACGCGGGCTCAACAATCTCTGGAACAAGGGCGGCATCCAGTACGCGCCTCCGATCCGCTGATCGGTGACGAGGCGGCTGCGGCGATGACGACCGAGCCCCGAAAACCACCGCCGCAGTTCATCTTCCGCCTGAAGCGCGCGCTCGGCGGCCAGTCCGGCTGGACTGGCCTTGCCGTGCAGATCGTGTTCGCGGCGGTGTTGGCCTGGGTCGCCTATGAGATCGTGGCCAATGCCCGCGCCAACCTGGAGACGCAGCGCATTGCCTCCGGGTTCGGGTTTCTCAAAAACAATGCGGGCTTTGATGTCAGCCTGAACCTGATCCCGTATTCGGGGTCGGACACCTACACGCGGGTGTTCTTCGTCGGCCTGCTCAACACGCTGCTGGTTGCGGGCATTGGCATCGTCTTCGCCACCATCATTGGCTTCATCATTGCGCTGTGCCGGCTGTCGCCGAACTGGCTGCTGGCGCGGTTCGGCGAGATCTATGTCGAGATCGTCCGCAATCTGCCGCTGCTGTTCCAGCTGTTATTCTGGTACCTCGCGGTGCTCGCGGCGCTGCCGGGGCCGCGCCAGAGCATCTCGCTGTTCAACGCCTTCTTCCTCTCCAATCGCGGGCTGGTGATCCCGCGGCCGATCGGCGAGGCCGGGCTTGATCCGTTTCTGATCGCGCACGCGATCGCCATCGCAGGCGCGCTGGCGCTGCGCGGCTACGCAAGGCGGGCGCTGTTTCAACGCGGGCAGGCGATCCGGATCTGGCCCTATGTGCTCGGCCTGCTGACTGGTTTACCGCTGGTGACGATGCTGGTGTTCGGGCTGCCGGTGACCTTCGAGTTGCCGCAACTCAAGGGCTTCAACTTCGCCGGCGGCGCGCGGGTGATTCCGGAGCTGGTTGCGCTGGTGGTTGCGCTGTCGACCTATACGGCGGCCTTCATCGCCGAGATCGTCCGCGCCGGTATTCTGTCGGTCCATAAGGGACAGATGGAAGCCGGCTCGTCGCTCGGCCTGTCGCGCGGCACCACCTTGCGGCTGATCGTCGTGCCGCAGGCGATGCGCGTCATCGTTCCGCCGCTGACCAACCAGTACCTCAACCTGACCAAGAATTCGTCGCTGGCGGTCGCGATCGGCTATCCCGACCTGGTCTCGGTATTTGCCGGAACGACGCTGAGCCAGACCGGCCAGGCGATCGAGATCATCGCCATCACCATGGGCGTGTACCTCCTGATCTCGCTGGTCACCAGCGCGATCATGAGTGTCTATGGCTGGCGCATCAACCGGAGCCTTGGGGCATGACCGACGCCATCGCGTCATCCTTTGTCCGGCAGGACCTGGTGCCTGAGCGCCGGGCGCCGGTGAAGACCACCGGCCTCGTCGGTTTCATCCGCACGCGGCTGTTGAATTCGCCGACCAATATCCTGCTGACGGTCGTGGCGCTGGGGCTGCTCTGGTACACGATCGTTCCCGCGTTCAAGTTCCTGCTGGTCGATGCGGTCTGGAGCGGCAAGGACCGCAATGCATGCCTCGCCGAGACTGCCGGCCGTCAGGTCGGCGCCTGCTGGCCCTATATCCAGGCCAAGCTCACCCAGCTGATCTATGGCTTCTATCCGGAAGCCGAGCGCTGGCGCGTCAACCTGACCTTCGTCCTCGCGGCCGTCCTGTTGCTGCCACTCCTTATTCCGCGCCTGCCGGCGAAGGGCCTGAATGCGAGCCTGTTCTTCGCGTTCCCGGCGGTCGCCTTCTTCCTGCTGCGCGGCGGCGGACTAGCCGGTTTCGGCGTCAGCTGGGTCGCGAGCCTGTTGCAGCTGTTCGACGACAGCGTCGTCAATGCCGGTCAGGCGCTGGTCAATCTCAGCCGGAGTTCGGCGATCGGGCCGCTGCTGTGGGCGGTCGGCAACATCATCGTGCTCGTCGGCAGCCTGATCGGCTGGCTGATCTTTCCCGTGACCTGGCTGCGCGAGCAGCTTCAGATGTCGAGCCAGCCGCTGTGGTTCGACTTCCTGCTGACCACGGCGATCGTCTCGCCGATCCTGTTTTTCCTCGGCGGCGGCATGCGAACCGGACAACGCGCGCTGCTCGGGAGCCTGGCGAGCTTTGCCGGCATCGCGATCGTGATCAAGCTGATGGGGCTCGACCGCGGCGGACTGCCCATCGTCGACACCAGGCTGTGGGGCGGCCTCCTGGTGACGCTGGTGGTGTCTGTCACCGGCATCGTCACCTCGATGCCGATCGGGATCGCGCTGGCGCTGGGCCGCCGCTCGACCATTCCGCTGATCCGGATATTCTCGATCGCCTTCATCGAGTTCTGGCGTGGCGTGCCGCTGATCACGGTGCTGTTCTTCGCTACCTACATGCTGCCGCTGTTCCTGCCGGGCAACTTCAACGTCGACGGGCTGGTCCGTGCGCTGATCGGCATTGCGCTGTTTGCCGGCGCCTACCAGGCCGAGGTGGTGCGCGGCGGCCTTGCCGCAATCCCGCGCGGGCAGGGCGAGGCGGCGAGCGCGCTCGGCCTGTCCTGGTGGAAGACCGCGTCGCTGATCGTGATGCCGCAGGCGCTGCGCCACGTCATTCCGGGGCTCGTCAACAGCTTCATCGCGCTGTTCAAGGACACCTCGCTGGTCTCGATCGTCGCGCTGTTCGACCTCTTGGGGTCGTTGCATGCGACGTTCTCCGATCCGACCTGGTCGACGCCGACTACGGCCTTTACCGGCTTCGCCTTCGCTGGAATGATCTATTTCGTGTTCTGCTTTGGAATGTCGCGCTACTCGCTGTTCGTCGAAAACCGGCTCAACGCTCACCGCCGCCACTGAACAAGGTCACCATGTCCACAACCCCGATCGTCAGCATTTCCGCTCTCAACAAATGGTACGGCGACTTCCATGTGCTGCGCGACATCAACCTGGAGGTCGGCAAGGGCGAGCGCATCGTGATCTGCGGCCCGTCCGGTTCGGGCAAGTCGACCCTGATCCGCTGCATCAACGCGCTGGAGGAATTCCAGGAGGGCGAGATCGTGGTCGACGGCATCGACCTCGGCCCGAACCTTCGCCGTGTCGACGAAGTCCGCCGCGAGGTCGGCATGGTGTTCCAGAGCTTCAACCTGTTCCCGCATCTCACCGTGCTCGACAATTGCACGCTGGCGCCGATCTGGGTGCGCAACATCCCGAAGAAGGATGCCGAGGCCACCGCGATGAAGTTCCTCGAGCGGGTCAAGATCCCGCATCAGGCCAACAAGTTTCCCGGCCAGATGTCGGGCGGTCAGCAGCAGCGCGTTGCGATCGCCCGCGCGCTGACCATGAACCCGAAGGTGATGCTGTTCGACGAGCCGACCTCGGCGCTCGACCCGGAGATGGTCAAGGAGGTGCTCGACACCATGGTCGATCTTGCCAAGGAGGGCATGACTATGCTGGTCGTGACCCACGAAATGGGCTTTGCCCGCGAGGTCGCCAACCGCGTCGTCTTCATGGACGCGGGCCAGATCATCGAATCGAACACGCCGCAGGAATTCTTCGCCAACCCGCAGCACGCGCGGTCGAAGCTGTTCCTAAGTCAAATCCTGAGATGAGCGAGTAGGGAGTAGCGAATCGAGCTTCTCGCTATTCGCTACTCACCATTGGCTATTGGCTTCCTAGACCAGCGGCAGCTCGATCTTGCTGCGCTTTTCCAGCCATTCCGGGACCGGCAGGTTCTTCGAGCGCATGAAGGCCGGGTTGAACAGCTTGGACTGATAGCGGTTGCCGGAGTCGCAGAGGATGGTGACGATGGTCTTGCCGCGGCCGAGCTGCTTGGCGAGCTGGATCGCGCCTGCGATGTTAACGCCGGTCGAGCCGCCGAGGCACAGGCCTTCGTGCTCCAAAAGCTCATAGATGATGGTCACGGCTTCCTCATCGGAGATCAGGAACGCGGTGTCGACCTTCGCAGTCTCGACCACCGGCGTGACGCGTCCGAGCCCGATGCCTTCCGTGATCGAATCGCCCGGCGTTGATTTGACCTGCCCATTCTTGAACAGTTCATACATCCCGAAGCCGTGCGGATCGGCGCAGGCGGTGACGATGGCCGGGTTCTTTTCCTTCAGGTAGCGGCTGACGCCGGCAAGCGTGCCGCCGGTGCCGACCGAGCAGATGAAGCCGTCGACCTTGCCGTCGGTCTGCTGCCAGATTTCCGGTCCGGTCGAGTCGTAATGCGCCTTGGGATTGTCGAGATTGTTCCACTGGTCGGCGAACAGCACGCCGTTCGGTTCGGTCTTGCGCAGTTGCTCGGCGAGCCGCCTGCCGAGATGCTGGTAGTTGTTCGGATTGGCGAAGGGCAGCGCCGGCGCCTCGACCAGCTCGGCGCCGCACAGCCGCAGCATGTCCTTCTTTTCCTGGCTCTGCGTCTCCGGAATGACGATCAGGGTGCGGTAGCCGCGCGCACTCGCCACGACAGCAAGCCCGATCCCGGTATTGCCCGCGGTCGACTCGACCACGAGCCCGCCGGGCTTCAGCGTGCCGCGCCTCTCGGCCTCCAGGATCATCCATTTGCCGGCGCGATCCTTCACCGACTGGCCCGGATTCATGAATTCGGCCTTGCCGAGAATGGTGCAGCCGGTCAGTTCGGACGCGCGTTTCAGCTTGATGAGCGGGGTGTTGCCGATCGCTTCGATGACGTCTTTGTTGAATATCATGTCGGGGAATTTCTTTGCCGGGCTGTGTCTTGCTTGGCGAACCTAGTGTGCTGATCGAAAAAGGGAAGGGCTTTTGCACTGCGGCAAAAGACCGGTTCAACACGCTTGACCTCGCACGCGCGGATGTCACGGGCGTGGGGAGAACGCAGTTTTGCGGCGGTCGGGTCGGCCAGTAGAATCATCCTGTGGTCGGCGGTTTCGCACGAGTTGCGCGCTCTCGGCCAATCAAGACCTGACGGCGCAGTGGGCGGTGGCGCGAGTCTGGCGTCGCGCCGGCACATCTTGCGGATTCAATGCAACAGGAGCCGAGAAATCCCCATGAAATCTTTGTAAGAATCGTGACTTCCGGCACGGGGCCGAAATGCGCGGAAATGCCGTAAAAAATAGGGAAAAGTCGGCATTCAAGGTAGCCACGAATCGCTTGCGATGCGACGCCGCGCAATCGTGACGGGGCTGTCCGCCCCATTGTCCCAAGGGTAGAATGGGACAGGCAGGTTCCATTTGAAGCATACCCCCGTGAACGTCACCCAGACCATCGCTGAACGCGGCATTCGTGCGCCACGGGCGAAGTCTGGCTTCGGCGGAGAACGGGTGTGACCCAGCCCGTGTCCGTGATGGTGCCTGGAGGCCGGTTCGGCCTCGCCGTCCGCGCGCGCCGGCTCGCGGCACGCTCGCTTGTTGCGCTCGGCCTGGTCGCCGGCTCTGCCGGCTGCATTCTGACCCAGGACATCCCGGATTCCGCGCTCGACGTGCCTCAGGGCTACAAGGCCGCGCGTCTCGGCCGGCCGGGCGACGCGCTTCCGACGCTCGATTGGTGGCGGGGCTTCCGCTCCAAGGAGCTGACGCAGCTGATGGAGGAGGCGCAGACCGTCAACCTCGACATCGCAGCTGCGGTTGCACGCTTCCGCCAGGCCGACGCGCTGGCGCGGCAGGCCGGCGCGGCGCTGCTGCCGACCCTCAACCTCAACGGATCGGAAACCTACTCGCGCACCTCCGGCTCCAGCGCCAGCGGCCTCACCAACGGCGGGCGCGAGGTGGTGAACTACAACGCCTCGCTGAGCGCCAGCTATCAGCTCGACTTCTGGGGCCAGAACCGCGACGCCGCGCAGGCGGCGGAGGAGACCGCCGTTGCCAACCGGTTCGACCGTGAGGTGGTGGCGCTGACCACGCTGGCGAGCGTCGCCAATGCTTATTTCACCGTGCTGGCGACGCAGGACCGCCTGCGCACCGCGCAGCGCAACATCGCCAGCGCCGAGCGCATCCTCAATGCGATCAAGGAGCGCTTCAAGGCCGGCACCGGCTCCGATCTCGACGTCGCGCAGCAGGAGAGCGTGCTCGCCAACCAGCGCGCGCTGGTGCCGCCGCTGCGGCAGACGCTCGACCAGAGTATCAACGCGCTGGCGGTGCTGGTGTCGCGGCCGCCGGAAAGCGTGCGCGTCTCCGGCGGCTCGCTCAACGCCGTTGCGATCCCGCGCGTCACGCCGGGCCTGCCGTCTGAATTGCTGACCCAGCGTCCCGATATCCGCCGGCAGGAGGCACAGCTTGCATCCGCCACCGCCAATGTCGGCAGCGCGCGGGCGCAGTTCTTCCCGAGCATCCAGCTGACCGGAACGGGCGGCTACCAGAGCCAGGCGCTGGTCTCGCTGTTCCAGCCGCATGCCGCCTTCTTCAACCTGGTCGGCAGCATGACCCAGCCGATCTTCGACGGCGGCCGGATCCTCGGCAATTTCGAATACACCAAGGCCAGGCAGGACGAGTTGCTGCAGACCTACCGCAAGACGGTGGTGCAGTCGTTCACCGACGTCGACAATGCGCTGGTCGCGATCCGCGAGACCACGCGCCGGCTGCAGCTGCAGCGCGACGTGCTGTCGTCGTCGCGGCGCGCCTTCGACCTCGCCGAGCAGCAGCTCAAGGCCGGCACCGCCGATATCGTAACTGTGCTAAACACGCAGCTGACCCTGTTCCAGGCGGAAGATGCCTATTCGCAGGCCCAACTGGCCCGGCTATCGGCGATCGTGAGCCTATATCAGGCATTAGGGGGCGGCTGGGAACCGAAGATGGAAAGACCGGTCGATGCTCTTTAAGCCCGACTCGACGGACGAGGAGAAAAGCAAGGCGCCGCGCAAGCGGAGCCTCCTCTCGCGCCTGCTTGGGCGCATGGTGTCCTTGCTCGTCACGCTCGTGATCCTGGGCGGCCTCGGCTATCTCGGCTGGCTCGCCTTCCAGCCCAAGCAAAATGGCGGCGGCGGGCGTGGTGCAGGCGCGCGGCCCGATCTGCCGGTGCCGGTGCTCGCGGCGACGCCGCATGTGCAGGACGTGCCGGTTTACCTCGACGGCGTAGGCTCGGTGAGGGCGCTCAACACGGTCATCGTGCGCTCGCAGGTCGATGGCAAGCTGCTCAAGGTGAATTTCGTCGAAGGCCAGGACGTCAAGAAGGGCGACGTGCTGGGCGAGATTGATCCTGCGATCTATCAGGCGCAGTACGACCAGGCGGTGGCCACGAAGGCCAAGGACGAAGCGCTGCTCGCCAACCAAAAAATCGATCTCGCCCGCTATGAGCAACTCGCCGCCACCAATGCTGGCTCCAAGCAGCAGGCCGACACGCAGCGTGCGCTGGTCGCGCAGCAGGAGGCCATCATCAAGGCTGATCAGGCCCAGATCGACAATGCACGCGCCACGCTCGGCTACACCAAGATCGTCGCGCCGATCACAGGTCGCGCCGGCCTGCGTCAGGTCGACCAGGGCAACATCATCCACGCCTCCGACACCACCGGGCTCGTGATCCTGACCCAGCTGCAGCCGATCGCGGTGTGGTTCAGCCTGCCGCAGCAGCAGATCATGCGGGTCAACGCCGCAGCCGCGAAGGGCCAGCTTGCGGTGGACGTGTTCGGCAATGACGGCGTCACCGTGATCGATACCGGCAAGCTGACCGGCATCGACAACCAGGTCGATCCGACCACCGGCACGCTGAAGCTGAAGGCCGAATTGCCCAACGCCAGCTACCAGCTCTGGCCGGGCCAGTTCGTCAATGTGCGGCTCAAGGTCGAGACCCTGCCGCAGGCGATCGTGGTGCCGACCTCGGCGGTGCAGCGCGGTCCGGCCGGCACCTTCAGCTACGTGATCGGCGAGGGCGACATCGTCACCGCCAAGCCGGTCACGGTCACCCAGCAGAACGAGCATGAAGCCGTCATCGCCAGCGGCCTGACCACGTCGGACCGCGTCGTGACAACCGGCTTTGCCAATCTCGCCGATGGCGCGAAGGTCGTGGTCGGCAAGGACGACGGGCCGCCGGCCGCCGATCTCGCGCCGCGCAAGCGCAGCCGCAATCCTGACGGCAAGCGCGGGGCGCAAGGCGAAGGTCAAGGCAAGGACGGTAAGAAAGACTGGCAGGGCAAGGACGGCGAGCATCGCGGCCGGCACGAGCACAGCGAAGGCGATCAGAAGGGGCAGTCCGGACCGGCGCCCGCGCCGGCAGCAGGGGGCGAACAGTCGGGCGGCGCGCCGAAGGCGCAGCCATGACCGGCATCCTGACTTCGTAATGTCCGATCATCTAACAGCGAGCACGCAGCCATGAGCGTCTCCGAACCGTTCATCCGCCGGCCGATCGCCACCTCGCTGCTCGGCATCGCGCTGATGATCGGCGGCGCGCTCGGCTACTGGGCGCTGCCGGTCTCGGCGCTGCCGCAGGTCGACTTCCCGACCGTGCAGGTGACGACGCAATTGCCCGGCGCGAGCCCCGACGTGGTGGCCTCGCTGATCACGGCGCCGCTGGAGCGGCAGCTCGGGCAGATCCCGTCACTGTCGTCAATGAACTCGACGAGCTCGTTCGGCGTCAGCCAGATATCGCTGCAGTTCGACCTCAACCGCGACATTGATGGCGCCACGCAGGATGTGCAGGCCGCGATCAACGCTGCCGCCGGCATTTTGCCGAAGGCGCTGCCGTATCCGCCTGTCTACGCCAAGGTGAACCCGGCGGACGCGCCGGTGATGACGCTGGCGCTGACCTCGGACACGATCTCGCTGCGGGCGATGAGCGATCTCGCCGACACCATCCTGGGCCAACGGCTGAGCCAGATTTCCGGCGTCGGCCGGGTCTCGATCCTCGGCGGATTGAAGCCGGCGGTGCGCGTCCAGGCCGATCTGGCCCGGCTCGCGGCCTATGGCATCGCGATGGAGGATCTGCGCAACGCGATCGCCGGCGCCAACGTGTCGGGGCCGAAGGGTTCGCTCGACGGCGCCCAGCAATCCTACACCATCGCCGCCAACGACCAGATCGCCGCCGCCGACGCCTACCGGCCGATCATCATCGCCTATCGCAACGGCTCGCCGGTCACGATCGGCGACGTCGCCCAGATCGTCGACGGGCTGGAGAACGACCGCACCGGCGGCTGGTATCAGGGCACGCCGGCAGTCATCATCGATATCCAGCGTCAGCCTGGCGCCAACGTCATCGACGTCGTCAAGCAGATCCGCGGCGAAATCCCGCGGCTGCAGCGGTCGGTCCCGGCCGGCGTCAAGTTGACCATCGTCTCCGACCGCACCGTGACGATCCGCGCCTCGGTCCGCGACGTGCAGTTCACGCTGATCCTGAGCGTGGTGCTGGTGACCCTGGTGGTGCTCTTGTTCCTGCGGTCGCTGCGCGCGACCCTGATTGCCGGCGTCGCGCTGCCGCTGTCGCTGATCACGAGCTTCGGTGTCATGTATTTCGCCGGCTTCAGCCTCGACAATCTGTCGCTGATGGCGCTGACCATCGGAACCGGGTTTGTGGTCGACGACGCCATCGTCATGATCGAGAACATCGTCCGCCACATAGAAGACGGCGAGACGGTGATGGAGGCCTCGCTGAAGGGGGCCAGCGAGATCGGCTTCACCGTGATCTCGCTGACGGTGTCGCTCATCGCGGTGTTCATCCCGCTGCTGTTCATGTCCGGCCTGGTTGGCCGCATGTTCCGCGAATTCGCGCTCACCCTGACGATCGCGGTCGTGACCTCGGCGATCGTCTCGCTGACGCTGACGCCGATGATGTGCTCGCGGCTGCTCAAGAACATCCATGAGGAGATGGCGGTCCCGGGCCTCGCCGCGGTCAGCCGCTTCATCGACCGCATGGTGGAGTTCTACCATCGGACGCTGCTCTGGGTGCTGCGGCGCCAGCGCGCGACGCTGCTGGTGACGTTCGCGACCATCGCGCTGACGCTGATCATGTATGTGCTGGCACCGAAGGGTTTTCTGCCGCTGCAGGACACCTCGTCGATCACGGCGGTGACCGAGGCCGGGCCCGACGTCTCGTTCGCCGAGATGCAGCGGCGGCAGAGCGCGGTCTCAAACATCATCAAGGCCGATCCTGATGTGGTTGGCGTTGTCTCGGTGATCGGCTCGGGCTCGGTCAATCCGACCACCAATGTCGGCCGTCTGGTAATGACGCTGAAGCCGCTCGACCAGCGGCGCGAGGGCGTCGTCAAGGTGATCGAGCGGCTGAAGGAGAAGATCGCGACGGTGCCCGGCATGACGGTGTACTTTCAGCCGGTGCAGGACGTGCAGATCTCGACCCAGTCCAGCCGCTCGCAATACCAGTACACGCTGACCGCGACCGACGCCGCCGAGGTCTCGCAATGGGCGCAAAGGCTCGTCGCCGAGATGCGGCGCGACCCGATCTTCCGCGATGTCTCCTCGGAGGCGCAGG
>NZ_LFIQ01000065.1:93946-121648 GCF_001189245.1 Bradyrhizobium pachyrhizi
GCGGCGCTCGACGTCAACCGCCAGCGCGCCGGCCAGCTCGGCGTCAGTCTGCAGGGCGTCACCGACACGCTGAACGATGCCTTCGCGCAGCGGCAGATTTCGACGATCTACGGCCAGGCCAACCAGTACCGCGTCGTGCTCGAAGCGCTGCCGATGTATCAGCGCGACCCGTCGATTCTCGACAAGCTCTATCTGCCCGGCGCCAACGGCGCGCAGGTGCCGCTGTCGGCGGTGGCGACGCTGGTCCGGACCACGGCGCCGCTCGCGATCTCGCACCAGGCGCAATTCCCGTCGGTCTCGCTCAGCTTCAACCTGGCGCCGGGCGAGGCGCTGGGCGACGCGGTCGCGGCCGTGAAAGCGATCGAGAGCAGGATCGGAATGCCCGGCAGCATCGTCGGGATCTATTCCGGCGACGCCGCCGAATTCTCGCGCTCGCTCGCCGGCCAGCCCTGGCTGATCCTGGCGGCGATCATCACGATCTACATCGTGCTCGGCGTGCTCTATGAAAGCTATATCCATCCGATCACCATCCTTTCGACGCTGCCCTCGGCCGGCGTTGGCGCCATCCTCGCCTTGATGCTGTGCGGGCAGGATCTCTCGGTGATCGGCCTGATCGGCATCATCCTCTTGATGGGTATCGTCAAGAAGAACGCGATCATGATGATCGACTTCGCGCTGGAGGCCGAGCGTCACCAGGGCATGTCGTCCTATGACGCGATCGTGCAGGCCTGCCTGTTGCGTTTCCGCCCGATCATGATGACGACGCTGGCGGCGCTGTTCGGCGCGCTGCCGCTCGCGATCGAAAGCGGTACCGGCGCCGAACTGCGCTTCCCGCTCGGTATCTCGATCATCGGCGGCCTGCTGCTGAGCCAGCTGCTGACGCTCTACACCACGCCGGTGATCTATCTGGCGCTCGACCGCCTCAACCGCCGGATCGAGCGGGCCGTGCCGGAGCCAGGTCCCAGCGGCCCGCCGATCGCGGGCGCCACCGAGGGCATGCAGTGATCTCGATCTCGGAGCCCTTCATCCGCAGGCCGGTGGGCACCACACTGCTTGCGATCGGGCTGTTCCTGGTCGGGATCGTCGCCTACCAGTTCCTGCCGGTGTCGTCGGTTCCGAATGTCGATTTCCCGACCATTCGGGTGTCGGCGTCCAGGCCGGGAGCCGATCCCTCGGTGATGGCCGCGACCGTCGCCGCACCGCTGGAGCGCAAGCTCGGCACCATTTCGGGCGTCGACCAGATCACCTCGACGAGCTCGCTCGGCACCACCAGCATCCAGGTGCAGTTCTCGATCGGCCGCAATATCGACCGCGCCGCGCGCGACGTGCAGGCCGCGATCAACGCCTCGCTCGCCGATTTGCCGAGCGACCTGCCGTCGCTGCCCAAGTTCCGCAAGGCCAATCCGGCCGCGTCGCCGGTATTCGTGCTGGCGCTGACCTCGAAGACGATCTCGACCAGCGCGATGTACGACGTCGCCGACACGGTGCTGGCGCAGCGCATCTCGCAGGTGCCGGGAGTGGGCGAGGTGACCGTCAGCGGCGCCGACCAGCCGGCGGTGCGCATCGCGCTCAACCCGGTGTCGCTGGCGAACGCCGGGATAGCGACCGACGACGTCCGGCTCGCGATCATCAATGCCAACCCGCTGGGGCCGGTCGGCATCTTCAATGGCGGCCGGCTGAGCGAGACGCTCTCGATCAACAAGCAGATGCGCACCGCCGCCGAATTCCGCGACATCGTCATCAAGAGCTCGAACGGCAATTACGTCCGCCTCGCCGACGTCGCCGAGGTCGAGGATTCCGTGCGCAACTCGCGCTCGATCGCCTGGTTCAACAAGCAGCCGGCGGTACTGATCCAGATCACCAAGCAGGGCGACGCCAACGTCATCGACACCGTCGACGGCGTTCGCAAGATGCTGCCGGAACTGAAGAAATGGATTCCGGCGGGCGTCGAGATCTCCACCCTGGTCGATCGCACCGGAACGATCCGCGCCAGCGTCGAGGACATGCAGTTCACGCTGCTGGCGACCGCCGTGCTTGTGATGATCGTGGTGTTCGTGTTTCTGCGCCGGGTGGTGCCGACGATCGCCGCCGGCGTCTCGGTGCCGCTGGCGCTGGCCGGCACCTGCGCCGGAATGTGGCTCGCCGGCTTCTCGATCGACAATCTGTCGCTGATGGCGCTGGCGATCTCCGTCGGCTTCGTGGTCGACGACGCCATCGTGATGATCGAGAACATGTACCGCAATCTCGAGCAGGGCATGGCGCCATATCCGGCCGCGGTCGAAGGCGCCAAGCAGATCGGCTTCACGGTGCTGTCGATCTCGCTGTCGCTGATCGCGGCCTTCACGCCGCTGATCTTCATGGATGGCATCGTCGGGCGGCTGCTGCGCGAATTCTCGCTGACGCTGGTGTTCGCGATCGCGGTCTCGACCGTGGTGTCGCTGACCATCACGCCGATGATCTGCGCGCATTACATCAGGGAGGCGACCTCGGATCATGCCACCTGGTACGATCGCGTCATCGAGGGCACGCTGTCACGTGTCGTGGCGTTCTATGCAGCGACGCTGCGGATCGTGCTCGGCTATCCCTTCCTGACCCTGGTGGTGTTCTTCGCCACCGTCGCGCTGACGGTGACGCTCTACATCAAGACGCCGAAGGGTTATTTCCCGACCGACGACAGCGGCTTCGTGATCGGCTCGACCCGGGCGTCGGCGGATATCTCGTTCCAGGCGATGCTTCAGCTGCAGCAGCGGCTCGCCGACATCGTGATGGCCGACCCCGCGGTCGCCGGCATCGGCTCGTCGGTGGGCTCCGGCGGCGGCCCGGGCGGCGCCACCTCCAACCGCGGCACCATGTTCATCAGCCTGAAGCCGCCGGAGGAGCGGGGCGGGATGTCGACCGCACAGGTGATCGACCGGCTGCGCCGCAACCTGTTCATGGTGCCGGGCATCCGCCTGTTCATGTTCGCCGCCCAGGACATCCGCACCGGCGGCCGGCAGAGCGATTCCGACTACCAGTACACGCTCGCCTCGACCGACCTCGAGCTGTTGCAGAAATGGGCGCCGATCGTGGCCAAGCGCATGGAGACGGTGGAGGGCATCACGGACGTATCCTCCGACCGCGATCCCGGCGGCCTGCAGCTCAACCTCGTGATCGACCGCAAGACCGCCTCCAGCCTCGGCGTCCGCGTGCAGGACATCGACAACGCGCTCAACAACGCCTTCTCGCAGCGGCAGATCTCTTACATCTACACCCAGCGCAACCAGTACGTGGTGGTGCTCGAGATCGATCCCAAATTCCAGAGCGATCCGTCGAACCTCGAGCGCATCTACGTTGCCGGCGCCAACGACGTGCAGGTGCCGCTGTCGGCGCTGGTGCACTACCAGCGTGGATTGTCGGCGCTCGCGGTCTATCACTCCGGCGGCTTCCCCTCGACCACGGTGTCGTTCAACCTGCTGCCGGACGTGCCGCTGGAGGTCGCGACGACGAACATCCAGCAGGCGGTCAACGAGCTGCACATGCCCGAGGGCATTCGCGGCAGCTTCGACGGCAATGCCGGCGATTTCAACAAGACCAGCGGGCGGCAGCCGCTGCTGATCCTCGGCGCGCTGGTCGCGATGTATATCGTGCTCGGTGTGCTCTATGAGAGCCTGGCGCATCCGATCACCATCATCTCGACACTGCCGTCGGCCGGCCTCGGCGCCTTGCTCGCCTTGCAGGTGACCAACACGCCGCTGACCGTGATCGCCTTCGTCGGCATCATCCTGTTGATCGGCATCGTCAAGAAGAACGGCATCATGATGGTCGACTTCGCGCTCGAGGCCGAGCGGCATCAGGGCCTGTCGTCGCGGGACGCGATCTTCGAGGCCTGCCGGGCGCGCTTCCGTCCCATCCTGATGACGACGATGGCCGCGCTGTTCGCCGGCGTTCCGCTGGTCATCGCAACCGGCCCGGGCACCGAGCTGCGCCGGCCGCTCGGCATCACCATCATCGGCGGCCTGTTCGTGTCGCAGATCCTGACGCTCTACACGACACCGGTGATCTATCTCTTGATCGACCGGTTGCGCCAGCGCCGCGAGCCGTCAGGCGTGCACGCACCCGCGGAATAGTTTGAATTGCACGATTGCAAGCGTATAGCGGAGCGATGTCCGAACCGACCGAAGCAAAAACCGATATCGTCGCCGAGATCGAGGAGTGCGCGCATTGCGGCAAGCCGTTGCCGCTGTGCATCTGCGACAGCGTCACGCCGATCGAGAGCCGCGTCCAGCTCCTGATCCTGATCCATCCGCAAGAGCAGGACAGGGCGCTGGGCACCGCGCGACTGCTGGCGCGGCATTTCGAGAACGCCGTGGTCCGGATCGGGCTGTCCTGGCCGAGCCTTGCCAAGGCACTGGGCCGGCCGGTGCCCGATCCGTCGCGCTGGGCGGTGCTCTATCTCGGCTCCGCCAAGGTCGAGGACCTCGAGACCGATGCCGAGATCGTCGCGATCAACCGCAAGGGCGAACTGGAGCCGCATCAGCGCGCCATCCTGGCCGACATCGAGGGCATCGTGCTGCTCGACGGCACCTGGAGCCAGGCCAAGGCGCTGTGGTGGCGCAATGCCTGGATGCTGAAGTGCCAACGGGTGATTCTCGGGCCGAAACGGCCCTCGCTCTACGGCAGACTGCGGCGGGAACCGCGCCGCGACGGCCTGTCCACCATCGAGGCGGCCGCGATCCTGCTGGCGGGGCTGGAGAAGCGGCCGGATATTGCCGCAACGTTGTCAGGCAGTTTCGAGCGGATGCTGGCGAGGTTCCGGGAAGTGCAGGCCAAACTGCCGGAATTGGCGCCCAAACCGAAGAAGCGGGATTTCCGGAGGCGCCGGCGCTAGAGCCTGATCCGGAAAAGCGCGAAGCGGTCTTCCGGAAGGATCTTGCTCAAACAAGGGGCACCTTACCTTCCGGCTCGGTTGCCTATCGGAGAGAGGCCGTATATGAAGTCCGCCGCAAGGGGCCACGTGGCGGAGTGGTTACGCAACGGTCTGCAAAGCAGATGGGTTTGCGAGCATTTTCAACGCCTAGTTCTGAAAACTTCGCGTTTTCGCCTCGTTGATCCTGCTGGATTATTTTCGAGATTCAGAACTGGACGACGGTGCGGGGCCGCTAATTGCGCGGCTGAATAAATAGCCGGACCAGCCAGCCGCAGAACCATCCGAACGCTTGGGCCAGCAAGAGTATGCCGACGACGTAGATGGCCGCGCTGCCCCACAGCAGTAGCTGCGATTGCCCCACATCCCATGGCAACAGAGATCGGATAACGTCAGGCAATCGCTCCAGCGCTTCCCAGACCCGCTGGATGTCCTTCATAGCGCGGCGCCCTTCGCCGTCGGCTCGATCGGCGCCGGCGTCTCCGCTGCATCCTGCTGTGCCAGCACGTGGGCGTAGCGCTTCTGGGTTGCCGCCAGCGCGCGTTTCTCGGTCCGCTTCGCGTAGCCCTCGTAGGCTTTCGACGTGTGGCCGGAGAGGGCGCGGCCCTGGCCGTCGGTCAGCTCGGCTTCCTCGAGCTCGGTCATGCCGCCATGCCGGCAGGCATCCAGCGTGAAGGTCGACGGCAGGCCGAGCAGCTCGCGCAGCTTGCGGACGTGGCGGGCCATAGTGTGGATGTCCCAGACCTGCGCGACGTGCTTCTCGGTCCGGCCGGGCTTCATGATCAGCCCGGTCCCGAGCTTCGGCAGGTGGCTCAAGACCTCCTCGGCCTCCTCGTAGAACAGCACCCGTTTCTCGTCGATGACGGCCTCGAGCGGGTGCAGCACCATCTTGCCGGTCTTGTGGTGCTCGATCCGGATCTGGTTAGGGTGATCCTTGCCGCGGTACCCGGTCCACGTCACATAGCCCGCCAGCACGTTCTCCGGGCGCTGCAGCCACTCGAAGCAGATCACGGCAGCCGCGGCAGGTTGCACCTGGCCGGCCTCGATCGCGCCCCAGGCGAAGGCGTAGACCTCCTCGCGCGTCGCCGCGGGCTTGGTGGCGTACTGGCGCCGGCGCATGGCGACGCCTTCCCAGGGGTTCCAGACCGGCGCCTCGTCGGCCGCCTGCGGCCCCTGAATGAACAGCCCGGGGTGCAGCCGGTGCACCACGCGCCAGGCGCGGCGGCACAGCACCACCACCTTCTGGGCGGTGCGCGGCCGCTCGGCCTTGCCCTTGCGGACCGGCGTCGTGAGGATCCTGTCGTAGAGCTTGTCGGCGACCACGGGCGTGATCGATGTGATCATGCGATCGCCGACCCGGATTCCGGACTTGCCGATGGTGTTGGCGACCAAGTCCATGGTGATCTCGTAGTCCGGGGCGGTGCGGGCAGAAACCCGCTTCTGCCAGTCGTTCGAGCTCTTGTAGGTCTTGAACAGCCAGTCAACCGTGCCGGCGCGCAGCTCGACTTTGGGCTTGGGCGGCTCGCCTAGGCGCATGCGGTCCCAGTCATCGAACAGGCCGTTCAAAGTGGCGGCGCGGCCTCCCTTGCCATCGGCGCCGCAGGCGACCGTGTAATCGTCGCCAAGCGCGGTTTCGTGCTCGCGGTGCAGCGTGCAGCCGAGCTTGCGGTAGACCGTCGGGAGGGTCCAGTAGTAGCGGGTTTTGCCGTTGACCGCTTTCGTCAGGACGAAGCGGGGCACCGGGCGGATGAGGCTCACAGATCCGCCTCGACGTCCGCCGCGGTTTCGCTTGCGCAAGGCTGGTCCGTCCGGGTGATCGCCCGGTCCAACTCCGCCGTCAGCCATATCTGGCGCCGTCCTCTTTTGATCGCGGGCGCCGGGTAGGTTCCCGCCTTCACCTCGCGCAAGAAAGCCTCAACTGAGACCTCGCCGCAATAGCCGGCCGCCATCGCGGCGGGCTGCCGCGGGGGATAAACGCCGGGCAGGAGGGTGGCAGGGCGACTCATTCCGGGGTGTCCCCGGTCGCAGCGCTATCGCTTGGCTCAATGGTTCGAGTACGTCCCACTAAAGAAAAATCTCCATATTCCGATGTGTTTAGTCACGTTACGCGGCGACTACCTCAAGCCGCCGACCGTCGATCGCCAATCCATACTTCGCGAGCAATTCCGCCGACGCGCGACAGCCGGTAAGGCCCGGCTCCGGTCCAGCATGTCGCGACCACACCCGCGTCCGCGCGTAGAACTTCACCGCGCTTTCGAGCTGCAATTCGCCAGCGTCGACGCCAGCCGCATCCGCGATAAACGCAACGGCCGCATGATCCGACCAACGCTGTTGATTGAGCCAGGTGCAGGCCTGCGGGATGAACCGCGTCCCGATATTGCCGCGCGCCAGCTCGTCGGTTGCGAGCTTCTTTGCCGCGTCGATCAACATTTGCGGATCAAGCCCGGTTTTCACCAGCGCGTTGAATTTGGTTTCCGCCGGCTTGCGCGGGTTTGGACCGTCCCGCCGAGGGTAGGCCTGCCAGAATTCATCGAAGCGAGACGGCTCGGGCCTCGCCCGATCAGAAATCGGACGAGAGATATCTTTCTCAGATGATTGTGGGTGTGGCTGTGGTTGGCAGAGCAATTCGTCAGCATTGCTTGTAGCAATGCTAGGGCTTCGCTTGTTCTTTGCCTTTGCTTCCCCACCAGCCTTGCCGGCTTCCACCCGCTTTCGATGCTTTTCGTCCGCTATAGCCAGCTCTTTCTCGATCCGACCGTGCGACCACTTGTCATCGGCCACATCGAAGAACGGAGCAATCTTAGGCCGTAGCTTGAGCCACGCTTCTAGCGGAAGCCTAGCAATGCTAGACAAGGTTTCATCATCATCCGGCGGTGCACCGTTCGCCCAATAGTCGAGCATCAGGAGCAAATATGCCCCGTGGCCCTCGGTGGTCAGCCGGGCCGTGTCACGAACGTAGTCACCGACGTAGAAGGGAAACCAAGGTTGGCTCACGCTAGCGCCCCCTCAACGCCGCCGCCGGCCTGGACGCCGGACTGCTTTACCTTGTTCCAGCAGATGCCGCAGAAGTAGCGAAAAGCCCTGTCTCGGCTCCATGGCATCTTGCCGGTTGCTGCTTCCATCGCTTCTTGAACGTCCTGGACGTTTAGCCGCTCCAAGAAGGAGCGGATGCTCGCGAGGCGAGTGCGGTTGATCTCATCATCACGAAACGCCTGCATGAAGATTTCGGCGACGAACCAGAGTTCGTCATCGCGCTGCTGCTTGCGCGCTTCTAAGCTGGCCCGGTAGGGGCTGATCTGTTCGGCTTTTTCCAATGTCATCTCCGTTGGGCGCCCGGCCGGCCAAGGCACAGGTCGCGGTGCTTCGCTATTCGCGAAACCGGGGCCCAACGAAGGCTTGAGTTTTCGCGACCACTTCCCTTTGGCCAAGGGAATTCATTTTCTGAATGGTCTGTAGGACCGCCACCGTTAATTCTCAAAGCGCCATCCGATGCGCATCCACAGTGCGCCCACAGAAATCAGTCGCGATGCGAGGGTGGAGAGGTGGCGCCCGCAATGGATCGATCGCAACTCATGTTTTACATGAACTTGTGGCTCGCTAG
Organism: Bradyrhizobium pachyrhizi; assembly: GCF_001189245.1. Taxonomy (GTDB): domain Bacteria; phylum Pseudomonadota; class Alphaproteobacteria; order Rhizobiales; family Xanthobacteraceae; genus Bradyrhizobium; species Bradyrhizobium pachyrhizi. The sequence continues at coordinate 102,451 of NZ_LFIQ01000065.1, forward strand.
CCGCCGAGTGGGCGCGCATGCGAACTGAAACGTTTCGCGAAACGTTTCATGCGTCTGGGGGTTGTCGGGCGGCTCAATTCTGAGCTGTCCGCCTCCATTACTCCTTAGCGAGCGTTGGCATGTCGACGTTACGCGCGAAGCGACGCGGTCTCCGCATCTGCGCCCGGGAAGTTATCCCGAGATTTCTAAAAACCACTCACTTTTCGTTTCCGGAATTAAGCAAATCAGCCGCTCTCTACACTGCATGTCCGTAGCAGATCTCCGTTCCCGCATGAGCGATGTCCCCGGCATCGAAGCGCTGACGATGCGCGTTGAAGCTGGTCGCATCCTGCTTTCGTGGGGTGCTTATACCGCGGCGGTCGACGCCTCGGCCTCAGACCATGAAATCGAAACCGCGATCCGGAACGCGATCAAGCTCCCGCCGGTCTCGCTCATCCCCGACAAACCCGCGCCGGTCGTTTCGCCGGCCGCACCACAGGAACAATCCGCCATGAGCGCGAGCAATCCCGCCTCCGTTGGTCAAACCGTCAAAGCCCTGATGGACGAGCACGTCAGGCTCATGGCCGACATCCACGCGGCGCAGCTCGAAATCCTACGCTCCAACCTGGCGGACCAACGTCAGACCGTTGCAGCGGGCGTCGGAGCGTTCGCCAGCACGATCGCGGCTCAAACCGACGAGTTCAAATCGATCATGGGCCAGTACACCAACGGCGGTCAGTGATCGTCCCGGATTGGGACGGCGCAACAATCTCTTAACGGTTGAGAACAATGGCTTTCGAAAAGGGCAAATCAGGCAACCCCGGCGGGCGGAAGAAGGAGAAGCCTTTCGCCGATGCGCTGCGCGTCGAACTGGCCGCTGTCAGCGATCAGGACAGCCGCGGACTGCGAGCCATTGCCCGGAAGGTCATCAAGCGGGCTGAGGCTGGCGACCTGGCCGCTGCATCGTTCATTGCCGATCGTCTCGACGGCAAGCCGGCCGTTGCCATTGAGAACGGCGAGGATGGGCCGTTCGAGACCGTGAGCCGGATTGAGCTGGTCGCTGCGGCGTTCCCTGATGGCGGGGTGTCTGAATGACGCGGCCTCGGGCTCCAGCGCATTTGCTCGACGTCATCAGCGATGGGGCGGCTTTCGTGCCTGCGCCTGACGTCGAACGCTGGATCTTCGAAACCTTCATTGATGAGGGGTCGACGCTCGAAAACCCGGAGCATGCCCATTTGCAGGGCGCTCGCATCGGTGTGCTTTGGACATCGGTACCGAACGGGAAGCATGGGCGGGCGATCGTCGGTCAAGCGCAGCTCTGCGGCGCCGGCGGCTCGGACAAATGGGCCAAGGGGAAGCTCGAGCAGCAGCTTACCGAATGGTTCGGTGCGATCCCTGATTTCCTGGTGACGCTGTTCGCTCCCTATGCCGACCAGGCGAACGACGCGACGTTTTGCGCGCTGGTCGAGCATGAGCTGTCCCACTGCGGGCAGGAAAAGGACGAGTTCGGCGTTCCGAAGTTCACGCGGAACGGGCCGTCCTACTGCATGCGAGGGCATGACATCGAGGAATTCATCGGCGTGGTTCGCCGCTACGGCGCTGATGCCGCCGGCGTGCGGGCCATGATCGACGCTGCGGCGGAAGGTCCGACGATCCCCGGCGCGGATGTGAGCTTTGCTTGTGGGAACTGCCTGCGATGAGCGCAAAACCCCTCCACGGTGTCGCCTTTGTACGTATCTCGACGTCGCCGGCGCGCGTCGACAACGAATTCTATGCCGTTTTCGTGCACGGCGAGATGAGGCCAATTCAATGGGCGTCCTGGTCGGCGGCGAGCGCCCATTTTCACGCTGAGTGCAGCACCGTCGACGTCAAAACAAGGGAGATTGCATGACCTTTCTACCGCGCTTCATCGAACCGCCTTGCATCGTGGATCGGCGCCGGCCGGTCCAAGCCGATTGGCTGTGGTTTCTGGCCGATCTCGGCTTTCGCGACGTGCGCAACAGCTCGTCCCGGATCGCGCTCGCGCAGGGCATCGCAACGTTCCGGGGGCAGGCATGAGCGGGTATCTGTGCCTGACGATCGAGAAGATGCCGCAGGGCGGCTTTGTGGTGTTCGAGGGCCGCGGATCGAACGCCGGTATGAACAGCTATTGCGGGCCGCTGTTCGCCTGCACCGCGATCGGGGAGGCGCTGGACTTCATGAAGGGGCAGCTCGTCCCGCCGGTCGCTTCCGTCAACGTGGTTCTGGTCGAGCCTCCGCCGGAGCCGGCGCCGATGGCTGAGGAGCGCTGCGAATATCCGGACGCGCCGTCGCCGCCGGCGCCGCGCCGTGATCGCGCCGAAATGCGCAAGTCCGGCAACTACGTCTGATCTGAGCCGGCAGTTTCCGGCAGCACATTGGGGAGACACGGGGAATAGATGAGCCAAACCGAACAACAGTTGGTCGACCGCGTACAAGAGCTTGAGGCGCTGCTAGGCGTCGGCAACGACGACGTTTCGCGGCTGTTGACGGTGCTCGATGCCACGCCGCAGCAATGCGAAATGATCGGTTTCATGCTCAAGCGGGCCGTCGCCGGCCGTGAGGCCATGTTCACCGTGCTCTTTGGCGCTCGGCCTGAGTGCGACAAGCCCGAAATGAAGCTGATCGACGTGCAAATGGTGAAGGTGCGGGCCGCGCTCGAGAAGGTCGGCATCACCGTGCACACCGAATGGGGGGCCGGCGGCTGGTCTCTCACCCGCGCCGACAAGGCCAAGCTCCGCGCCATGATGGAAGGCCGCGAGCCGCCGCCGGCGTGCGCTCCTGTCGCTTCGCCGCGGCCGGCGCCGATGCCGTCGCCTGGCGCGCGCGCGGCCTGTCTGGAGGGTGTGTGATGCCGCTCCTGGCGATGGCCTGCCTGTGCCTCATCTACGATTGCCCTGGATTGGCGTGTACCGCGCTTTTCCTCTGGGCCGTTTGTGACTGAACCTCAACCCTAACCAGGAGCCGCGCCCATGTGGCCGCAAATCACTTTCCTAACCCTCATGGCGATCGGCTTTGGCATCGGTCTCGCTCTCTTCGGAGAGAACCGCCGCGGCAAGTACGATTTCGCCTATGTGTTCATCGGTCCAGCGCTCTCGCTCTGGCTGCTCTACGAGGGCGGTTTCTTCGCCGCGCTCGGCTTCGCTCCCTAAACCGTCAACCTGCGAAATTTCGCAAGTTGGCATTTTCAACCCTGCAAAACTGGAGATCCTATGCCTTTTCTCGCTCGTGTTAGCTCGAATGCCGTTGCCCTCTCGTTCGCCGTCGGCTCGGCGCTCGCCTTCGTCACCGATCACGGCTGGGCCGGCCTGCTGCTCGGCCTCGCTGCGCTGGCCTGTGTGGAGGGCTGAACCTTGAAGGACATGACCAACGCCGAAGCGGTCGAAATGATGAACCGCTGCAAGCACGAAATCGCCACGCTGCGGGCGACGATCGAGCGTTTGCGGCCGAAAGCCGACGCCTACGACAATATCGCGGCTGTCCTGCGGTTGCTTCCTCAGCCAAGCGTGGGGATGGGCGAGGATCTGGTGTGGATCTTGGACAAGCGCATCCGCGAATTGAAAGAGCCGGATGTCAATGCCGTCCTGGCCGGTGCGGAGGGCTGAGGTCGCATGAATTCTATCAGGATTAACGGGCTCTCGATCGTCGGAGGCCGAACTATCACCGTCACCAGCAATCACGTCTTTGTCGACGGCAAGGACGTGACGCCGGACGCAAAGGACATCCGGATTGAGGTTTCGGGCAACGTCGACCGCCTCGAGGCGGACGCATGCAACCTCATTTCGGTGGCGGGCGACGTCGGGAGCGTTTCCACGCTATCGGGCGATGTGAGCGTGTCGGGGGCGGTTGGCGGACTGGTTCAAACGATGTCCGGCGATGTCGACTGCGGGCCGGTCGGCGGAAGCGTCACCACGCTGTCAGGCGATATCCGTCACGTGCGCGTCTGACGAAACGTTTCCGGTAGCGTTTCATAGTCGTTCCATGACGCACGATGACCGAATAGCGCTCGCTTACCTGGCCGTCCTCTCCGGGTGGTTTGCGCTGCTCGGCGTGCAGTTCGTCCGGCATTTGCTCGGCTTGGCATGACCGCGGCTCAAATCCTCCTGCCTCCCAAGCTCGTCCCGGTGTTCACCGGGGAGGCCATGTATCGTGGCTCTCACGGCGGGCGAGGCTCCGCAAAAACGCGCTCTTTCGCCACGATGGCGGCCGTTCACGGCCTCCGTTGTGCGCGAGAGGGTAAAGACGGCGTTGTGGTGTGTGGTCGCGAGTTCATGAATTCGCTGGCTGATAGCTCGTTCGAAGAGGTCAAGGGCGCGATTAACAGCCTGCCATGGCTCGCTGATGCCTACGACGTCGGCGAAACCTACATCCGGACCAAATGCCGGCGGATCAATTTCGCTTTCATCGGCCTGCGGCACAATCTCGACAGCGTGAAGTCGAAAGCGCGGATCCGGCTTGCGTGGGTCGATGAGGCCGAACCGGTTTCGGATGTCGCATGGACCAAGCTTGACGCGACCGTGCGCGAAGAGGGCGCCGAAGTCTGGGTCACCTGGAACCCGGAGCGCAAGAAGAGCGCAACACATCTGCGCTGGCGGGCCGATCCGCCGCCGCAGTCCAAGATTGTTGAGCTGAACTGGCGGGACAATCCGTTCTTCCCGTCGACGCTGAACCGGAAGCGGTTGAACGATCTCGAAAAGCGGCCGGATCAATATGATTGGATCTGGGAGGGTGGGTTTCGGACTGCGGTCGAGGGCGCATACTACGCCAAGGCGCTTGCGCAGGCGAAAGAGCAGGGCAGGGTTACGTTTGTCCCGCGCGATCCGCTCATGCAGACGCGGGCCTATTTCGACATCGGCGGCACGGGCGCGCGCGCCGACGCGGTGTCCATCTGGATTGCCCAATTCGTCGGGCAGAAAATCAACGTCCTGGACTATTACGAGGCGCAGGGACAGCCGCTATCGGTGCATATCGACTGGATGCGCTCGCGCGGCTACGGCAACGCCTGGGTGATCCTGCCGCATGACGGCGCGCACGGGGACAAGGTATTCGCCACGTCCTATGAGAGCGCGATCCGGGAGGCCGGCTTTGACGTGCTGGTGATCCCGAACCAGGGCGCCGGCGCGGCCATGGCTCGCATTGAGACCGGCCGGCGGCTCTTCCCGCGCATATTCTTCAACGCGGAGACCACTGAACCGGGCCGCGATGCGCTCGGCTGGTACCACGAAAAGAAGTCGAACGATGACCGAAACATCGGGCTCGGACCGGAGCACGATTGGTCCTCGCACGCTGCGGATGGCTTCGGCCTGATGTGCATTCACTATGACCAGCCGGCCGGCGCACCGCTGCCGCGGGAGCGCTACGGAAGCCGGCGCAGCTCGGGCGGCGGCTCCTGGCAAAGCGTTTAGTCAAGCATGGGCGGTCAGTTTGCGATTTTGCGCAAGTTAGCAAGTCCGGCCCCTGAATATTCATTTCCTGCCGGGTGGTAGCACCGAAGATCAATCCAATCGGATGATTTTTGATGCTGAACGACGCGGGCGGCTACGGGCAGGGCGATGAGGGCGAGCGCGAGGCGCCGACCGATGCCGAACAGATTTTCGGGAAGCTCCAGAAGTGGTGCAAGCGCGACTTCAACAGCAAGGGGCAGACGGCCTGGCGCACGGAAGCCCGCGAGGATTTCGACTTTGAGGCCGGCGAGCAGCTGACGGAAGATGACAAGCAGATTTTGCAGGACGCCAAGCGCCCCATCGTCATTTTCAACCGCGTCGGGCCGGTGGTCGATAGCGTCGCCGGCCAAGAGGTCGGCAACAGGCAGGAAGTCCAGTTCTTGCCGCGCTCGGAAGGTGACGTTCAAGTCAACGAGCTGCTGACGTCGGCGGCGAAGTGGTTTCGGCAACAGTGCGACGCTGAGGACGAGGAAAGCGACGCTTTCCGCGACATGGTCGTTTGCGGCATGGGCTGGACCGAAACCATGCTCGACTATGAGGACAACCCGGAGGGCGATCCCAAGATTGAGCGGCGCGACCCGCTCGAAATGGTGTGGGATAGCGGCGCGTCGAAGCGAAACCTGCGCGACATGCGCCGGGTTTTCCACATCCGCCGCGGCGTGCCGCTCGATGAGGCGCGCGCGCTTTGCCCTGGTGATCCCGATCGGCCGTTCGAGGATAGCGACTACCACGCCTCCTGGATCGATGACGTCGGCGCCAAGGACGAGGGCAAGCCGCACGAAAACGACAATCGGTTCTACGACAAGGACAATCTCGGCGAGGGCGAGGACAGCGACGACGGCGTGACGCTGGTTCGCGCGCAGTGGTGGGAGCGCGTACCGGTCTACCTGGTCCTGGATCCGACCGACCCGACCGGCGAAAAAATCCTGACGCTGGACAAGGACGAATTCGAGGGCTTGAGCGCGAAGGCGAAGCTCGCCGGCGGCTCGCTGCGCTTCACCAAGTCGACGCGCAAGGTCTATCGGCAAGCCTATCTCGGCTCGGTGCTGCTCGAGATCGGCGACGCGCCCTGCGAGGGCCATTTCTCGTTCCAGTGCATGACCGGCAAGCGGGACCGGAACAAAAACACCTTCTTCGGCTTGGTTCGCGCCATGAAAGACCCGGCGCGCTGGTCGAATAAGTGGATGTCGCAAACCATGCACATCATGAACACCACCGCGAAGGGCGGTGTTGCGGTCGAGCGCGGGCAGTTCTTCGACAATGACGCGGACGGTGAGGCGTCCTGGGCGAAACAGGACACGGTGACGTTCCTCAAGCCCGGCGCGCTGGGCGCGAGCCCGAAATTCGTCCAGAAGCCGACCTCGCAATTCCCGCAATCGTCGTTCGAACTGATGCAATACGCCGTTACGTCGCTGCGTGACGTTTCGGGCGTGAACGTCGAAATTCTGGGGATGCAGAGCGCGGCCGGGCAGGCGGCAAGTCTGGATCTCCAGCGCAAGCAATCGGCGCTGACCATCCTGCAACCGCTGTTTGACAGCCTCCGACGCTATCGGAAGGCGCAGGGCCGGCTCATGCTGTACCTGATCGAGCATTACCTTTCGGACGGCCGCCTCATCAAGATCGAGGGCGAGGAAAACGCGCAGTACGTGCCGCTGATCCGCCAGCAGGTTTTCAACAACAGCACGCAATATGACGTGATCGTTGACGAAAGCCCGACGTCGGCGAACCAGAAGGAAGCCACGTGGGCCATCCTGCAGCAGCTCTTGCCCGTCATCGGCAAGATGCTGCCGCCGGCAACCTGGCTCGCGCTGCTCAAGTATTCTCCGCTGCCGACCTCGGCGCAAAAGGCGATCGGAGACAGCATCAAGGAAGCGCAGTCGCAGCCCGATCCGGAGCAACAGAAGCGCGACGCCGATTTGAAGCTCGAGAACGACAAGGCCGCGGCGAAGATCGCCAACGACAAGGCCGCCTCGGACGCCAAAATCCAGAACATGCGCGAGGAAACGGCCGCCTCGATCGCCCTCGAGCGAGAGAAGGCACAGAGCGACGCGCTTTTGAAGGCCATGACGGCGCCGACCGCGACCGGGCCGGACGGCGCGCCGGTGCCTGGCTCGGGCGGCGGTGGCGGCGATCTCGCCGCGCTCGTCCTCGGCTTCATGCAGGAAATGCGGCGCGACATGAACACGCTCGCGACCGCGCTCAACACGCCGAAAAAGCTGATCCGCGATCCGCAGACCGGCGAAATCGTCGGCATCGCACCCGTAGGGACCAACTAAATGGCCGCTTTCAACAAGTTCAACATCTTCATGGGCGACCTTGGCAACAAGGTCCACAATCTGAGCGCCGACGCCTTCAAGATCCTGCTTACCGACGTCGCGCCGGTCGCAACCAACACGGTGAAGGCGAACTTGACGGAAATCGCGGCGGGCAACGGCTACACGGCCGGCGGCGCAGCCGCAACGTTCGTGTCTTTTTCGCAGACTGCGGGCGTCTGGAAGTTCGTCTTGCAGCCGGTAGTTTTCACGGCCAACCCGGCCGCGATCGCGCAATTCCGCTATGCGGCGCTCTACAACTCGACGCCCGGGACCGGGCCGCTTGTCGGCTGGTGGGACTATGGCGCTGAGGTCAATTTGACCGCCGGCAACAGCTTTACCGTCCAGCTCGACACCACCAACGGCGTGTTCACGCTCACCTGATGGCAAGCTCTTTCCTAGACGTCTGCAGGTTCACGGCATCCGCTGGCGGTACGGGTGACTGGTCGGTCGCGGCGGCCGTAACCGGCTATCAGGCCATGAATTCGGCTGGCGGCGTCAACGGCGCAACCTATAGCTATCGCGCCGAAAGCGCAGACCTGTCGCAATGGGAGGTTGGTTTCGGCACGTACACCCCCGGCGTTGAAACACTGTCCCGAACGACGGTGCTCTTCAATTCAGCTGGTACCACGGCGAAAATCAACTTCTCGGCCGCGCCGCAAGTCGCTGTGGTCGCGCTCGCGGAAGATCTCGTCTTTGTCCGCACCGTCAAGGTCCAGAAGTTCACGGCAAGCGGTACCTACACCCCGTCTGCCGGGATGATTTATTGCGTCATCGAGTGCATGGGCGGCGGCGGTGCTGGCGGTGGCTCCGCTTCAAACTCCAGCTTCCTGGTGAGCGGCGGCGGCGGTGGGGCGGGCTCGTATGCACGCAAGATCGCGACCGCGGCTGATATCGGGGCTTCCAAGACGGTCACGATCGGCGCCGGCGGCACGGGCGCCACTGGCAACACCGGCGGGAACGGCGGAGATACGTCTGTGGGCTCTCTTTGCATCGGCAAAGGTGGGACCGGCGGAAATTTCGGGTCGAGCGCCGCATTCGGCTCGGGTGGTGCTGGCGGTGTGGCCGGTACCGGTGACGTCACGCTGCCCGGCGCGAGTGGCGGCTATGGCGCCTACCAGTCGGGAACGAATGCCGGTTTCGTCGTGCCGTCGGGAATGGGCGGCGTCAGCCAGTTCGGAGGCGGCGGCGTGCAAACGGTCGCCGTGAGTACGAGCTTTTCAGCGGGCGTTGCGTCCGGCGGCTTCGGCGGCGGCGGCTCGGGCGGCATGTCAAGTTTCTCGTCTACCAGCACCGCGGGCGGCGCCGGGGCGCCTGGCATCGTCGTTGTAACGGAGTTCTGCACGAAATGACGACGTTTGTAGTCGACGCAAGCGGCAACATCATCAACGCCGTTGTTCTGGAGGACGGCGCCGCGTGGTCTCCACCGGATGGCTGCTCGATCGCAACCGGCGAATACGCCGTCGGCGGAACGCTGATCGGCGGTGTCTACACGGCTCCGCCGGCCTCCGTCGTGCCGATTGATGCTCATCCGGTGGTCGCCGTGACGCCTCGGCAAGCGCGCCTTGCGCTTCTCGCCGCCGGCCTTCTCGATCAGGTCGACGCTGCCGTGGATGCGGCCGGCGGCGCCACGAAAATTACCTGGGAATATGCGACCGAAATCCGGCGCGATGATCCCATGATTTCCACGGTCGGCGCGGCGCTCTCTCTGACGTCCGATCAAATCGACGCGCTTTTTACGGCGGCCGGGGCGCTCTAGCGAATGTCGTTGCTCGGCTTTGACGCGATCGGCCGGCTTGCCCTCGGACAAATCCGGCAAGCCAGTCCGGTCAACATTAGCATGCCGGCGGCGACTGGCAGTTTCGCGCTCGCTGGCGTCGCGGTGTCGTTCAAGCTGCTCGAGGCTGCCACGGTCGGCGGATATGTCCTGGCCGGCGTGGCCGCGGGCGGCCGGATCACCGAGGCGGCGAGCGCCGGGGCCTTTGCGCTCTCGTTGAAGGCGGCGGCGCTCAATCCGGCCTTGGCGGCTGGGCCGGGCGCCTTCATGCTGACCGGCTTCAACATCCTTGACCCGATCGTTGAGCGAATTGAGCCCGGCGCGTTCACCTGGTCGGGCAACGATGCGGTGTTGAGCCGCACCGGCTTTGACTACGATTTCCAACAGGGCGGCATCGGCCATTACCTCGAGGAAATGGAGCGTGCGCGCCAGCTCCAGCGGATCACGCGCAATCCGGGTGTGCCGATCGACCGCCGGTCGCGACCGCGTTTCCAGCCGATCGGGAGGCCGCTGGTCGCGCCGCCAGCGCCGGCGGTGGATATGCGCGCGGTCGAGCGCGAGCGCATGGCGGCCCAGGCGCAAGCCGCCGCTGCACAGAAAAAGCGGCGGGATGAAGAGGCTTTGTTACTTCTCGCTTGCTGACGGGTAAAGCGCAGCATCGAGCGCGTCGAGGGCGTCGGTGAAGCTGTCGCGCGGCGCCACGGTGTGGCGCATTTCCTCGTAGCAGAGCTTTGCCGCCGATATCAGGCGATCGACCTTAGCGGGGTCCAGAATGAGGGCTTGGCCGTCGTGATCGACGAACCAATCGGCGGGGATGTTGTCCATCCGCAAATCATAGCATCGACCGGACTTACTTTCCACTTTCCGGCGGCGGTTAACGCTTGATCCGCGCGCACGGCGTTTCCGTGTTTCCTGCGGCGGCAGCACCGCCAGAAAGCGACAACATGAACTTTGAAGGGATCGAGGGCGGCGCCAGCGGCGGTGGTCCGACACTGACGGCTGACGAACAGGCGTTCTTCGAAAGCGGCGGCGAGAAGGGAATTCCCACGGATGAGACTGGCGGCGGGGCAGGCGGTGACGCTGGCGGTGCTGGTGATGGTGCTGCGGCCGGCGCTGGTACGGACAAGCCCGGCGCCACGGGCGACAACCAGGGCGGCGAGGGCAAGGGCAACCAGCATGTACCGCTGGCAACGTTCCTCGAGGAAAAGAAGGCCCGCAAGGATCTCGCGACGCAGCTTGCCGACGCACAGAGGCAGATAGCCGAATTCACCGGCAAGTTTTCCATCATCGAACGGCTCAAGCTGGCGGGCGCCGATCCCGGCACCGAGCAGCCAGCCGCGCCGCCGACGCCGGAAGAGGACATTTTCGGCGCCGTGAAGCATGTGGGCGAGACGGTCGCCCAGATGCAGAAGCGGCTTGATGACCAGGCGGCGGCCGAAAAGCAGGCCCGGGAGACCGCGACGGCTCAGACCGAATTCGTCAACCGTTACCGCAACGATGCGGAAACGTTTCAGAAGGCGAATGCGGATTATCGAACCGCTTATGACTTCCTCCTACAGTCGCGTGCAGCCGAGTTGCAGGCGATCGGATACGACACTCCGGAGGCTCTGCATCAGGCTCTTATCGCGGACGAAACCGCCATTGCTGAAATGGCCTTCGCCAAGAACAAGAGCCCGGCGGAAATGATCTACGCGCTTGCGAAGCAGCGCGGGTACAAGATGGCGGCGGCCGATCCCTCTAAGGGCAAGGGCGCCGAAAAGCTCGACGCAATCGAGCGAGGGCAGGCCGCCAATAAGAGCCTGTCCAGCACCGGCGGCAGCGCTGGCGACGCGGATATGACCGCGGAAGCCCTCATTGCAATGCCGGCCGCGGAGTTCGAGGCCTGGTGCGACAAGAACCCGGCCAAGGCGAAGCGACTGTTTGGTGGTTGAGTAACTAGCGGCGGCGGCGTTCGCGCTGATCCGTACATTTTCAGGGGCCGGTCCTAATAGAATTACCGGAGCCTGCCGCTAGTCGACTTGAGTAAGGCCCGCGGAGCCTCAATCCGTTTTCGAGTGGCGCCCGTCATCGCGCCACGCCTCCACCGAAGGCGGGAAATCTCGGTGTTGCGCTCGATCGCGGCGGTTCGCGGTCACCCAGCACCGAGATTAACCCCTTTATCGAGGCATCGAAATGTCTACGACTTCCTACGGCCTGAACGACACGCTTTCCAACAAGCTTTGGGCGAAGAAGCTCAACGCGGAAGCGCTCAAGCAAACCTATTTCGGCAAGTTCATGGGCGAGGCTTCCTCGAACATGATCCAGGTCAAGACCGAATTCGAGAAGGGCGCCGGCGATGAGCTGACCATCGGCCTGCGCGTCCAGCTTCAGGGCGACGGCACCACCGAAGGCCAGACGCTCCAGGGCAACGAAGAGGCGCTTTCGACCTACAACGACAAGTTCCGCATCAACGAGCTGGCGCACGCCGTCCGTGTTCGCAACAAGAACACGATCGACGCCCAGCGCGTGCCGTTCAGCATGCGCAGCGAAGGCAAGGACGGTCTCACCGACTGGTATTCCGATCGCCTTGACGTCTGCATGGCGAACCATCTGGCCGGCAATACGCTGGTCGTGGATCCCCGCTATTCGGGCAACAACGCGATTACCGCGCCGACCAACTTCGTGCGCGCCAACGCGGCGACCGACGACGCGACGGTGAACGGCGACAACACCGCGACCATGAAGCTCAAGTACATCGAATATTGCGTTGAGCTTGCCAAGACCCGCTCGCCGATGATCCGGCCCATCATGGTCAACGGCAAGAAAAAGTACGTGATGTTCCTGCACAGCTACCAGGTGGTGGACCTCCGCACGGACAGCGGCGCCGGCCAGTGGCTCGACATCCAGAAGGCCGCGCTCGCGGGTGGCGCTGGCTCGAATTCGGCGATCTATACCGACGCGATCGGCGAATATCGGGACGTCATCCTGCATGAGTGGACCCGTCTGCCGGTCGGCATCTCCAATGCCGGCGCCGCGCAGGCCAGCGTTCGCCGGGCGGTGTTCTGCGGTGCGCAGGCCGGCGTTGTGGGCTTCGGCAAGGAGTTCGCGAAGGGCTCCCACTTCAAGTGGGTGGAAGAGCTGTTCGATTACGAGCGCGAGCTCGGCGTTTCTGCCCAGACCGTCTGGGGCATCAAGAAGTCCGTCTACAACGCCCAGGACTTCGGAACGATCGTCGTCCCCACCTACGCGGTGAAGCACAGCAACTAAGGCCTGACGGCCGCGCCTTAACCGGCGCGGCCTCGGTTCTCGTCCCATCATCTTCAACGCTCTCGGAAAGGGCAAAATCCTATGGCTACCGGTACTCGCGGCACCACGGCCCGCAAAAACGCTCTCCAGCTCGTCCACTACCTGCGCATCGCGGTCAATTTCAACGATGCAGGTATTGCCGCCGGCGTCGGCAAGCAGGTTCTGCCGGCTGGCGCCGTCATCATCGGCACGGATGTGAATATCGTGACGGCGTTCAACGCGGCGACCACCAACGTTCTCACGGTCGGTTCGGCGGCCGGCGCGAACGCCGACATTGTGGCTGGCGCTGACGTGACCGAAAGCGCAACGGGCCTGACCCAGAACATCAAGCCGACCGGCGCGATGCTCGTCCCGCTGGCAGCGGACACTCAGGTTTTCGCGCAGTTCACCCAGACCGGCGCCGCGGCGACGGCCGGCAAGGCCATCGTCATCATCAAGTACGTTCCGGACAACGACCTGTAGGCCGTGGACGCCTGGCTTCACATTGCGGGGGCGACGCGGGTTCTAAACGAGCCTGCGCCGCTTCCGCCTCCTGTCATCTATCAGCGCCCGGCGGTGGACTATGGCGAGCTATTTGGACCTCCAAACCAGGATCGCGGGCGATCTGACGCGCGACGATCTGGGAAGCCAAATCAAGGACGCAATCGGCGACGCGGTCAAAAACTACGAAACTGATCGCTTTTATTTCAACGTCACGCGCTCCAAGACGTTTCCGACTGTCGCGCTCCAGTCCGCCTATACCGGCGACGATCTCGCCGAAATCCCCAACATCATCCGGATTGATCACCTGTTCTTGCGCGACACGGTGTCGACCTACGATCTCGAGCGGCTCGAGCCGGACGAATTCGAGTGGTTGCAGGGCAACAACACGGGGCCGGGCAAGCCGAACGTCTTTACCTACATCGACGGCCAAATCATGCTGTGGCCTATCCCGATCGCGGTCTACACGATCCGGCCGCACATGCATTACCGCCTGGCGTCCCTCTCGGCGGACGAGGACAGCAACGCATGGACGAATGACGCGGAACAGCTCATCCGCGCCCATGCGAAGTTGCTGCTCTACACCAACGTCATCGAGGACACGGACGGCATGCAGCGCATGCAGCTCCAAATCCCGGCGTACAAGGGCAAGCTCGACTATGAGACGTCGGCGCGCATGTCGACGGGCAAGATCCGGGGGACCGATTTCTGATGCCCTTGATCCCGTTCGGAGAGTACAAGCCCGATCTCAGCGACTATGAGGCGCAGACCGGCCGCAACGTGCTCAACGTGGTGCCGCGCGGCGACGGCTATGGGCCCTATCCTAGCCTTACGTCGATCTCCCAGGCGCTCGGCGAGCAATGCCGCGGCGCTTTCGCCGCCTATAAAACGGACGGCTCGGTTGTCGTGTTTGCTGCCACCGCCGGCGATCTCTGGCGGATGGACAACACGACGTATGCTTTTTCCAAGGTGTCGCTCGGCGGCGGACCCTATGCGGCGATCGCGGCGAACGATAATTGGCAGTTCGTCCAATTCAACAATCTGGTGATTGCGGTTCAAGCGAACGTCACGCCGCAGGTTTTCGACATTTCGAGTTCGGCCGCCTTCGCGAACCTTGCCGGCAACCCGCCGCAGGCGCGCTATATCGACGTCGTGGGCCGGTTTGTGGTGCTCAACGGGCTGCTCTCCAATCCGAACCGCGTCAAATGGTCCGGCCTGAATGACGTCAACGGTCCGAATTCCTGGACCGCGGGCATCAACTCGAGCGACGAACAGGATTTGGCGGACGGCGGCTTTTGCCGCGGCATCGCCGGCGGCGAAACCGGCGTCATCTTCCAAGACAACATCATCCGGCGCATGATCTACCTGCCCGGCGATCCGCGCGTGTTCCAAATCCAGAAGATCTCCGAGGGGCTCGGCATCTATGGACCGTCAAGCCTGGTGCGCTCTGGCTCGAGCATCTTCTTTTACTCGCTGAAAGGGTTTCACCGGATCGACCCTGGCGGGGTGCCGGTTCCGATCGGCCGCGAGCGCGTCGACCGCACCTTCTCGACCGATCTCGACGCGACCAATCCCCAACTTTTTCAAGGCCTGTCCGATCCGCGCAGCTCGCGCATCATCTGGGCTTACAAGTCGGTCAACGGCGTGGTGAACCAGTTCGACAAGGCGCTTTGCTACGACCAGGTGTTGGACAAATTCACGCCGTTGCGGATCTCGGGTGAGTACCTGTTCAAGATGGCGCAGCCCGGCATCACCCTCGAGGCTGTTGACACGCTGATCGGCTCGAACCTGGACGCGATTACGCAATCCTTTGACAGCCTGTCGACGGTCATCGTTCCGGAGCTGGCGGCGTTCTCGACCGATCACAAGGCCAGCTTCTTTCGCGGTCCGAACCTCGAGGCGACGCTTGAGACCGCCGAACAGGGCACGGATGGGCGCCGCGTCAAACTCAAGATCGGTTTCCGGCCGGTGTCGGACGCGCCAGCGGTCTACGGATCGGCGTCGCGTCGCGAAAATCTGCAATCCGCGGTGCAGGCCGGCGTTGAGCGCCTGGTCAATGCCGTGACGGGCATCTGCAACATGCTCGTTGACACTCGTTACAGCCGCTTCCGCTGCCGGATCCCCGCCGGCACGGTTTGGACCTTCATCAACGGGGTTGAGCCAGTCGACCTGGCCGCGAAGGGCAAGCGATGAGCGTTTTTCTGCCGTCGACCGACGAAAAAGACCTATCGCAATACGCGATCTCGCTGCAACAGCTCGCCGCGGGCCGCTCGAACGCTACGGGCTCTGTCACGCTCGCCGCGGGGGCGACGTCCACGGTGGTGTCTGCGATCAACTGCGCGCCTGGCAGCGCGGTTTTCCTCTTCCCACGAACTGCTAACGCCGCGGCGGCATTGTCGGGGACGTTCGTGGGGACCGTTTCGAAGCAGTCTTTCACGATTTCACACGCGAACAACGCTCAAACGGACCGAACATTTTTCTATGTCTGCCTTGGCTGATCTGATCTGCGTCCCGCCGCAGCGCGTCCGTGAAATCTGGCCGCGCGTCGAGGCGATGCTTGGGCGCGCCGTGCTTCGAACCGATCTCAGTCACACCAGCGACATTGCCCGCGACGTGATCGAGGGCGATGGGCTGCTCTGGTTGGCCTGTGACGGCGAGAAAATCGAGGCCGCGGCGATCACGCTCCTGATGCGGACTGATCGGCATTTGGTCTGCCTGATTACCGCGCTCGGTGGCGAAAACCGGGATCATTGGGTGCCGCTGCTTTCGCAAATCGAGGATTGGGCGAGGGCGGAAGGCGCCAAGCGCATGCGCCTCATGGGCCGCGCCGGCTGGGCGCGCGTCCTGAAGGATTACCACGTCTCGAATATCGTCTTGGAAAAGGTGCTCTGATGGGCGGTACGTCGACCTCAAAAACCACGCAATCGCAGTCGCTGGCGCCGTATGATCCGGCGTCGGGCGCGTTGACCGGCCTCCTGGGCGGCCTGTCGAACTTGGTCCCGTCAGCCGGCAGCACCACGGCGGCGCAGACCGGCGCGCTCAACACCATTGAGGCGAACGCGAACAACAACCCGTTTGCGTCGTCGATGACGTCCGGGACGCTCGGCCTGCTCAACGGCGGCGGCGCGACGAACAATGATGCTGCGATCAAGTCGAACCTCGGCATGCTGCAAAACGGCATCGTCGGGCAGACCGCGAGCGGCGCCAACATCGGCAACAATCCCGCGCTGAAAGCGCAGCTCGACCAGATCACCACGGACGTGACGAACCAGACGAACGGGGCGTGGGCTGCGGCTGGCCGCGACGGCTCGCCGGGCAACACTCAGGCGCTCGCGCGCGGCGTCGCCTCGGGCGTCGCGCCGGTCATCGCCGCTCAGTACAACACCGACGTCAGCAACGCGCTCAACGCCGCGAATACGCTCTACGGCGCGGGCAACACCACCTATGGCATTCTGAACGCCAATAATGCGACGGCGAACCAGAACTTCACCAACGGTGTAGGGACCGCCGGAACCGCGCTCGATAGCCAGAATTGGGGCGCGAACGCGACGCTTGCGGCGGAAGCGCAGCGGTTCGGTATTCCGGCCTCGCAGCTCACCACGCTCTTGGGCTCGATCGCGCCGATCGCCGCGCAATTCGGCACGCAATCCGGCACGTCGAACACGGAAAGCCAGATGTCGGGCGCGCAGCAGTTCGCCACGATCGCAAGCGGCATCGGCTCGCTTTGGCCGAAGGGCAACATTTCTTTTGGGAGCTAAGTGAATGCCGGGGCTTCTCGATCTTCTCACGGGGCAGTCGGGCGCGTCGCCCTTTTCCGCGCTGTACCCTTCGCCGCTCTATGGCAAGCTGCCCGTCGCGACCGGGCAGGCGCCGGCGGCCGGCGATGCGGCGAGCTATGGCGCGCTCGGCGTCGACCCTTCCGCGTTCGCGCTGCCGACGCCTCCGGTTGATCCGTTCGCGCCGAAAACGCCGGCGGCGCCGACGGCGCCGGCCGATGGCTTCGGCAAGGGCGCGGTGCCTTTCAGCTTCGCCGGGCCTGGCTCGAACGTCGTCAATCCGTCGCAGCTCGTTGCGCCGCCGACGGCGGCTGCGCCGGTTGCGGCCGCGGCTCCCACTGATGCGTCCTCGCGAAACCGTGCGCCGGACGATTACATCCCCGTCGGCAATTATCAGATGCCGGCATTTCGGGGTGGTGCACCGGCTCCCGCGGCTGCGGAGGATGACGAAAGCGCGCCGGCGGCTCCAGCGCGCGCGCCGGTCTCTGTTGCCTCGGCTGCGCCGGCTTCGGCGCCGTTCTCGCTCGCCGGCGCTGGCGGCGGTGCCGGCGATCGGCTCATGAAGGCAACGCGCGGCTTCCTGGGCAATCTGTCGTCTGGGCCTATCGGCGCGCTCGCCGGCGGCCTCGGCGCGCTCGTGACCGGGCAGGAAACCGACCCTTCCGCGATCGCGCAAGGCAAGCTGAACGCGACCGGTCAAGCGCTGCTCGCCAAGGGCGTGTCATTGCCGGAAGTGCGCGCCGCGCTCGGCAATCCCGCGGTCATGAAAGCGCTGATTGATCAGTATTACGGCAAAGAAAAGTGGAAGGTTGTCCAAACGAGCGAAGATGCGGACGGCCGGAAGGTTTTCCAGCTCTACAACCAGGACGATGGCACGTTCAAGCCGATCCCGAATGGTGGCTCCGCAGCCGTTGCCGGCGGCGCGAGCGATACCGTCACCGGGCCGGACGGAAAGCCGATCCAGATCCCGCCGGGTGTCAATCGTAAAGAGTTCGTCAAGCAGGTAACGCACGCCTCAGCGGACGCTGCGACTGGCAAATCCACGGAAGCCCAGAACAAGGCCGCGTCGTTCGCAACGCGCATGGCGCAGGCTGAAAGCGTGCTCGGCGGCCTTCAAAATCAGGGCTTGAGCCCGGGACAGCGGATCGCGGGCGAAGTCCCGTTGGTCGGCAACTATCTGCAATCGGCCGATTACCAGAAGTACAAAACCGCGGCCTCGGCGTTCATCACCGCCATGCTGCGGCAGGAAAGCGGCGCGGCGATCAGCAAGAGCGAGTTCGAGCGCTACGAAAAGGAAATGTTCCCGCAACCCGGCGACGCGCCGGCGGTGGTGCAGCAAAAGGCCGCGATGCGCAAAGCAGCGATCCAGCAAATGCAGCATTCGGCGGGGCCTGGCTATAAGGCGCCGGGCTCCAGCGGTGCGCGCGGTTCAATCAACGTCGGCGGTCAGGCGATCAACTGGAGCGTGAACTAAATGGCTAACCTGACGATCGGCGACAAGTCGGTGACGGTTGACGATGCGTTCTTGAAGCTCTCTCCGGAGGATCAAAACGCCACTGTCGCGCAGATCGCGCAGCAAATCGGCGTGTCGGCGCCGGCGCCGGCCGAACCGCCGGCGGCCCCCGTTACGGCTAACAACGTGGTGCGCTCGGCCGCAACCGGCGTTCCGATCCTCGGCGGCGCGCTGAACAAGCTCGACGCGGCGACGAATGCTGCGCTCGCGCCGCTGCTCAATCGGTTCTTTGATGAAAAGGACCAACTGCCGGAAGCAACGTTTCGGGAACGTTACGCGCATTCGCTGCGCGACCAGCAGGGCGCCGATGCGAAGTTCGCTGCGGAACATCCGGTTGTCGACACGGCCGCGCAGCTCGCCGGCGGTCTCGCCTCGATCGCGCCGGCGATCTCTGCCGCGCCGAAGGCCTTCGGTGTCTCTGGCTCGCTTTGGCAAATGGCAAGGAATGGTGCCCTCTCTGGCGCGGCTCTGTCGGGTGCTGATGCGGCGGTGCGCGGCGAAGATATTGCGCCGGCGGCGGTCCTTGGCGGCTTTGTTGGTGGTGCCGCTGGACCTGTCGGTAAAGGCGTGGGCAAGGTGGCTGCCGCCGTCGCCGATCGTTTCGGCCCGGCGGC
>NZ_LFIQ01000065.1:121658-122908 GCF_001189245.1 Bradyrhizobium pachyrhizi
ACGCGCGCGTGACTGAGGCAGGCGACCAAATCGCCGCCGGCCTCGATCCGACCGGCGCCGCGGCGCGAACCGCACCCAATGAGGCGGCAGAGCGGATCGCGGCCGAATTGATCGCCCAGGAGCAGGCGCGACAAGCCGCGGCGGCTGGCGTTCACGCCGGCCCGATGTCGCCGGCGCAACAGGGCGAGGACTTGGCGCGCGCGCTCGGTCCCGCGGGCTCGAGCAATGAGCAGGCGGAGCGGATCGCCGCGGAATTGCTTTCGCAGGAACAGGCGCGGCAAGCGGCTGAGACCGCGAACCGGGCGGCGGTCGCGAACGAAGGCGGCGACCTGGCCCGATCGCTGACGGGAAGTCGGAATGTGCTCGCGCCTTATGACGCGGCGGGAAGCCTCTCGGATCGTTTTGCCGCGGCTCGTGATGCTGCCAAAGCGGACTACCGCGGGAAGTATGACGCCACGGCTGCGGCTCCTGGTGAGTTCACGCCTGGCTCTGCGGCTGGCTTTCGCCGCGACGTCGAGGCCGGTTTGCGGGAGCAAGGCATCGACATTGCCCCGGGCGATCTCAACACGAAGGGCGCTCAACAGGCGATCGACGTCATTGACAGGCGTTTGAACGCGCAGGGGCCTGGTCGACCATTGCCGGCGGCAACCGGCGCCGATCTCGGTGAGCAGCACGCGCGCGACGTTGCGGATATTCGCGCGAAGTTCGGTGATGAGGTCGCGGCGGCCTATGATCGGCAGAAAGCCGCGGCTGCGCCGGCTCCTGCTACGCCGAAGGCGCAAAGCCTGCTCGAATTCATCGCGTCAAAGGGCGGCTTGGGGCCTGACGCGGAGCTGGAGGCGATCGGGGGCCACGGTCACACCGTGAACGTCGAGGGCGTCGGGCGCCGCAAACTGGTTCGGCAAGGCGGTTGGCCGCTCGACTACGCGCGCGAGGCGGCGGAAGAGGCCGGCTATCTCCGCGGAAGCCACGCCGGAACGTCGACCGTCAAGGATCTGCTCGACGCGATCGACGCCGAAATGCGCGGTCAAAAGCGGTTTCCGGAGGGTTTCGAGGGCCACATCGGCAAGCGGGAAGCTGCCGCGCGCTCTGAGCGCGAACAGCACGAATTCGACGCGCACATGCGCGGCATTGATGATGATCTGAACGCCGCCGGCTATGGCGAGCTCGGCGGCGATGTGAGGCAGCGCGCCGTCAAGCTGATGGCCGATGAGGGCGCGAGCGCCGACGACGCGGTAGAGCGCGCTTTT
>NZ_LFIQ01000065.1:122918-131627 GCF_001189245.1 Bradyrhizobium pachyrhizi
GCGACCGGCCGGCGGCGCCGGCGCAGGAACAAGCCGGCGCGCCGTTCACCATGCGCGACGTCGAACAGGTGCGAAAGCAGCTCTCGAGGATCTATGGCGACGCGCGGCGCGCGATGATGTCGGGCGGTTCGGGCTCGGACGTCTACGCGCTCGAGCACATTATGGATCAGTTCGACGCGCGCGTAGAGCAAATGGTCGCCCAAGGCAAGTTTTCGGGTGATGGGCCGGCGGTGCTCCAGATGCAGCGGGAAGCCCGGGCGTCGTTTGCCGACTACAAGCAGAAATTCGCCAAGCGCGGCGCCGGTGATGACGTCGGCGCGGCCGTTGAAAAAATTCTGGGGAAATTCTCCGACACCAGGGCCACGCCGGACACTATCGTAAATCTGGCCTACGGCTCGGCCTCGGCGCCCGGTGGGCAAATGCCGGTGCAGATCGCGCAGCGTATCGAGCGGATTTTCGGCCGCAACTCCGAAGAGTTCGCGACCTACAAGCAGGGTCTTTTCGCGCAGTTGATGGCCGGCGAGCCCGAAAAGGCCGCGGCCCGCATTGATGCGTTCTTGACCGGCACCAAGGGGCGGCTCCTGGCGCAAACCGTTTTTGCCGCGGACGAGCGCGCAAGCCTTGCGCGCTATGCCGATCGGCTGCGCTCGACCGTGCCGGGTGAGGCGAGCCCGACGCCTTCGGCGAACAAGATCCTTCGCGACCTGATGGGCGCGAACGGGGCTGGAACGGGTGTCAATGCGCCGGCGACCGCGCAAGAGCTGAAACAGAGGCTTTCGCCGGAAGGCTGGAGCCGCGTCAAGACGATGGCGTTCCGCGAGTTGACGCAGGGCGAGCCGGCGGATGCTGCCGCACGGATTGACGCTTTTCTGCACAGCTCAAACAGCAGTGTGCTCGCTAACA
Organism: Bradyrhizobium pachyrhizi; assembly: GCF_001189245.1. GTDB lineage: Bacteria > Pseudomonadota > Alphaproteobacteria > Rhizobiales > Xanthobacteraceae > Bradyrhizobium > Bradyrhizobium pachyrhizi. Next base: position 123,822 of record NZ_LFIQ01000065.1, read on the forward strand.
CGATGTTTTCGGCTGGTGAGCGGAAATCGCTCGCTGCCTATGCGGAACGGCTGCGCGCGAACAGTGCGAAGATTGAGCCCGAAACCGGCCCGGCGGCTGCGGCGCTGCGGCGCTACAGTGGCGCCGACGGCGCGCCGCCGGCGTCCTCGAACAAGATCATCAACGATCTGATGGGCGCGACCGGCAAGGGAAACGGCGTCAACGCGCCGTTGATCGCTTCCGCGCTGAAAAAGCAGCTTTCGCCGGAAGGCTGGACGGCGCTTCGGCAAGGCGTGTGGGAGAAGCTGACGAACGCCGGCGAGGGGAAAATCCCCTATGAGGCGCAGGCGCTCTCGCAACGGCTGCATGAGTTTCTGAACGGCTCGGGCTCGCAGCTCGCCGGCGTGCTTTTCACCGACCAGGAACGCGCGCTGATGAAGCAGCTTGCGGCCGTCTACAAGCAGATGATCCCGGTCAAGGGCACCACCAACCCGTCAGGAACGGCGCCGATGCTGGCGCGGATCGCGAACGGTGCGCGCTCGTCGCTGCTGCCGCTGCTCGGCTTCAACACCGCGGGCCTGCCCGGCGCGGCCGTGGCGTTCGGCGTCGACAAGGGCTTGAGCAAGGTCGCGAACGCCAACCAGGCCCGCAAGGCGACGGAGCTGTTTTTCGGTGATCAGCTGCGGCGCGCGGTCGATCCGCGGTTTGCGAAGGGCGTCGGGCTTTTGTCACAGAGTTCGTTGCCGGTGACCAATCAAGGGCGGCGGTGACGTCCATCGTACAAATAAGCGGCACCCAGCATCACGACGAGTACAGCAAACAAGCCTGCTGTTCCGAAGTTTTCGAGGATACCATGGGCCACGAAACGGACGCCGGCCATGGCGACGGCAAAGGCGGCAATGCAAACTAAAATGAGGGGGCGGGGCATAGTCCATGATCATGCCACGCCTTGCGCAACTGTCCATCGGCTGTCGCGCTGGACAAACCTAGCATCCAGAAGATTTGTGCGAGATGGGCCGTTTTATCATCAAACGTCGCGTAGGTGGTGGGAATGGGTCAGTGCTTTGGCGGTCACGATCGAGCGCGTGACGTGATGAGGCATGTAGCAAAATGAGATACTTACCTGCAAAAACATAATGTATCGCTCGATCAGCCACCCGACCTCGAACCGGTTCGGTCCGGTGCTGGCCTAAGAGCGGTATCCCCAGGCTTCCGCCTTTAAGTCGCCTTGATATAGCTCGCCTTACCAGTTTGCCCGCACTTGGGGCACTTCGGTTTCAAAGCGGCTATTAGATCTTGCGGCATATCTTTGTAGTTCGTGATCGTTACCGTCCCGCCTTCAAAGCCCTCTAGGCTGTACGACTCCCATAGGCTGCTAAAGGGCGCGTCGTTCTCTTTGCACAGAATGCGACCTTGGTGGCCGCATTCGCAGAGAATATTATCGTAGGTCCGCATCATTGGTTGTCTGCTAATGCTTAGCCGCAAGCTCCGCAATGAGGGGCAACGGCGCGCGGCTAGAAGCCTTGCGGCGTGCCGACGTAAGTCGTGAGAGCCGATCAACCCTTTTGATCGCTCTAGTTCACGCTACCTTTGCGACCTTAGGTTCGGCATGAAGCTCAACCCCAAAGGATCCTAGAACTTTCATCACTGTGCTAAATTCCGGATGTCCTTCGGAGCTAAGGGCCTTGTAGAGGTTTTCGCGGGATAGTCCGGTTTCCTTCGCAAGAGCGGACATGCCGCGGGCGCGAGCAACTGTGCCGATTGCCTCTGTGATGAAGCCGGCATCGTGAGTGGCGAAAGCTTCACTCAGGTAGGCGGCGATCGCCTCGGAGCTATCGAGATATTCAGCCGCATCGAAAGGTCTAGTCTTGGCCATTGCTCAATCCTCCAGTTCGCTCGCGATCTTCTTTGCTTCGGCGATGTCCGTGTCTTGCGTATCCTTGTCACCGCCACAAAGAAGAACAATCAGCTCGTCACCCCTTTGGACGTAATAAACTCTGTAGCCGGCGCCGTGATGGATCCGCATTTCGCTGATACCTTCGCCGACCGGCTTAACGTCTCCTGGGTTACCGTTAGCCAGCCTTTGGACCCTGACGAGGATCTTTGCTCGTGCTACGCTGTCACGTAACATGCTGATCCATTTGGAGAATTCGTCAGTTTCTCGAATTGCCGGCATGTGTAGTTTATAAGATACAGTCTGCGGCGAGTCAATACATAGTTTACCCGATCGTTCCAGCAAACGTGTGTTGCAACCGTTTGCAGAGGCGACTTGCAAACGATTAGCAAGCAGGGGCGACAAATGGCCTATGGGCCTTGTTGATCAAATCGTGCAGGTGGAGAGCGGCGGCAAAGCTGACGCGAAAAATGCGAACTCATCGGCGTCCGGGCCCGGGCAATTCATTGACGCAACCTGGCTCGACATGCTGGCGAAGCATCGGCCGGATATCACGGGATCTCGGGACGAGCTTTTAGCCCTCAAGTCAGACCCGGCCCTGTCCCGGGAAATGACAGCAGCATACGCCGCGGACAATGCCGGCGCGCTGAGCCGCGCGGGCCTCCCGGTGACGTCCGGCACCCAGTACTTGGCGCATTTTGCCGGGCCACAAGGCGCGGTCGGGATACTGAACGCTGATCCGTCAACCCCGGCGGGCGCGGTGCTTGGCGCCAAGGTCGTGAGCGCAAATCCGTTCATCGCTAATATGTCGGCAGGCGATCTTGCAGCCTGGGCGGACCGGAAGATGGGCGGCAAAGCCGGGGCGCCCATGTCGATGGCCGGGCCGGCGGTCGCCGGCTTAAGCCCGGCGGCGGCGCCGGCTGTGCCCGCCGGCTCGAGCGCTGCCGCTGCTCCAGCGCCGTCGGCGCCCGCGGCCCAAATCCTGGGATCGGGATCGGCCGGGCCGGCGATCAACCTCGCGCAGCTTACGGCGGTGCCGCAGGTTGCAAACATTTTGCCACCTCGTCCCAACGTGTTCGGCCTCAAGATCGCGCCGTTCTCGTTGCGGGGGTAGCGACGTTCCTTTCTCGGATATTCAGGCGAGGGGGCCAATAAAGTATGCGCCAACGCTCAGATTTTGGATGAGCCTAACCGTGATTGCGGCATCGCATGGGTCGATCGCTGGTGATCTAACGAAAATGGCATTCGCAAAATCCTGATTTCTGTTAGCGGCCTGTGGATGCACCGCGTTGCCATTTCGCAGATTAGGAAACGCAGGCCTAGACATCTCACCGTGATTTGAAACTCCGCCTCTGGCAGGGCGGATGATGAGCGCGAAATTCGAGAGCTTCATCAGCGCTCGGTTTCGCTAACGCGAACCCTTGCGCTCGGGCCTGCCAGGACCGAGCGCTGATGGAGATGACCTTGGTCAAGAAGGTAGAAACTGCAGAAGTCACTATTCAGCCGCTCAAGCGCGGTCGGATCAAACTTAGGATCATCGGCACAACGCCTTTGTTCCAAAACAGGATGGCCAACAAAGCCAAGCAACAATTGCTTGTGGGCGGCCAGAAAAAGGGGAAGGCAGATCGCGCCGCAATTAAGCACGACCCGCTCACTGAATTCCGCGACAGCGCAGAGATCTTGCCGAGTGGCCCGACCGTTCTTGGGCTGCGCGTCGTTGCGGTAAAGGCCGCGATGGCGACCGCGGCACTCGAAACACCTGGCCTCACCAAGTCGTCGGCGCAGCGGCTTTTATTTATGCCTGGTGATCATGCGCCGCTCTACGGCACGCCGCAGCTTCGGATGGACGTCGTTCGCTCGGCTGATATCGCTCGCACGCCGGACATCCGTACTCGGTGCTATTTACCAAAGTGGGGTGCTGAGGTTGAGGTCAACTTCATCACGCCACAATTGAGCGTGCAGGGCGTCGTGAGCCTGCTTTGCAACGCCGGTATCTTGATCGGGGTCGGCGATTTCCGGCAGGAGAAGGGCAAGGGCGCTTTCGGATCTTTCCGCGTGCTCGCTGAGGGCGAGGACGATCCGGAGTGGGACGATCTCGTTGAAAACCACGGCCGCGCCGCTCAAGAGGCCGCGCTCGCCGACCCTGAATTCGCCGATCGCGATACGGATGATTTGATGGCTCACTTCTTCGCGGAGGTGCAGCGGCGAGCTGCGTAGGCAGCGTTCGGCACGGCAGGCCAGGATTGGCGGGGTACGGTCAGGCAAGGCGGGCCACGGCCGGTGATAGAGCGGTTCAACATCAACAGGAGAGTTTATTGGCACGTTTTACGAGAGACTTGCGACAACAGATCGTTGAGGAATTCTCGCGGCGACACAATGGGCAATACGATCCCTCGTTGTTTCTCAAGGAGGTTCAAGACGTCGGTGAGACCCATCCTGCTCACGGTTGGTTCGAGTGGGATCAAGATAAGGCGACCCGCGAATACAATCTGTGGCAGGCTCGGGCCTTCGTCAAAGATCTACGCATCAAGTTCGAAGTCGAAGAAGTAGGCCGCGCAAAGCCGGTGACGATCACGACGGAAGCTCCGCTTGTGATCTCGCCGACATCGGGCCGTGGCGACGGCGGCGGATACTTCCGCTTCAATCCCAATGACCCGGCTCACCAGGCCGAGCACTGCCATCAGGCAGCGGTGGCGCTGCGATCGTGGCTCAACCGCTACCAGGCGGCATTGATCTACGCCGGGTTCGGCGTCAAATCGGTGGAGATGATTGCCGGAGCGCTTGAAGCGGTGCAGGCGCCGGCCGATATTCAGGCCGCAGCGTAACCGAGTAGGCACGGAACGGCAGGCTAGGCAAGGCAACCCACGTTGAGGCGGGGTTCGGTTTGGCTAGGCAGCCAAGGCGAGGTGGGGTACGTCCGGGCGGGGCACGGTGTGCCGCGGCACGGCAGTCCAGCGCAGAGACGGCGGCTTTCGAGCCGCCGTTTTCATTTTGAACAAACCGCTAGCGCGCGTGCGTGAAAGTCCTCCCCCATTTGGAGGATATTGAGATGACGTTTTGGAAGTGGAGCCGGACCGCGGCGGCGAATGGGTCGGCTGACAGCACTTGTCCGTTTCCGGAGGGAATGGCGCCAAGCGCTTTGAACGACGGCGCCCGCGGTCAGATGGCCGCCCTCGCGAAATACCGCGACGATATCGCCGGCGCGATCGTCACCACGGGCACCGCGAATGCCTACGCGGTCTCGAGCTATCAGGGTTTCGACAGTTTCGCACATCTTGACGGGCAGCTTATTGCTTTTACGCCGCACATCACGAATGGCGCCACGGTTACGCTGAACGTTGACGCTCTCGGCGCCAAGCCGGTGCGGACCATCCCCGGCACAGAGTTGTTATCTGGTGTCCTCATTCAGGGAACGCCTTGCGCGGCGCTCTACAACAACAGTGATCAGGTGTTCTATCTGCGCGGCTTCCTCGGAAACCCGTTCAATATCCCGCTGGCCGGCGGTATGGACTATTGGGGAAGCGTTGTTCCGAATTCCTGCTTCGCGTTTCCGGTCGGGCAGGCTATCTCGCGCACCACTTACGCGGCGCTTTTTAGCCTTATGGGGACAACTCACGGCGCGGGCGACGGATCGACCACGTTTAACCTGCCAGATAGGCGGGGGCGCGTCTCTGCGATGATCGATGGCGGTGTCGGGCGGCTATCGCCGGCGGGTCTGAATGGAAACTTGCCTGTCATGGGCGGCGCCGGTGGCACCGAAACCGTCACACTGTCGACGGCGCAAATCCCGGCGCACACCCACGCGAACGCCCTGAACGATCCGGGGCACTCGCACTCCATGAGCCTGCCGAGCCGCCTTTTCGGCAACTTCCAGAGCTTCACTTCAGGCGGCGCTATCGCGGGCATCCAGGTGAACAATGGAAGTGACGGGTCTTATTATGCCGTTACGGTCCAGACCAACATGACGATCACGAACGCAAGTCAGGGCGGCGGCGGTTCTCACCCGAACGTCCAGCCGACAATCTGCTGCAATTACATCATCCGCATCATTTAGCTCGCCGAACATTCTACTAACGGCGCCGCGGTAGCCCTTTCCGAGAACGGAATTTCCTCTCGGAACGGGTGCCATGTGAAGCTCATCAGCAACATCAACGCATATCGCCGCCGGCATGGCCGCCGGATCGCGATTGAACAGGCCGTGTTCTGGAGCGCCGTGGGCGGTCTTCTGCTGATCTGGCCGCACCTGTCCGAAACCCTTCCGTCCGGATCCTACATCGTCGGCGGCGTGCTGCTGTCCGTCGCCAACGGCGTTGCGGTCTATCTCAAGCGACCGGGGGCCCAGTAATGGCGGTTACGCGAAAGCATGTCGGGCTGTCTGTCGCCGGCGCCGCCCTGGCTGGCGTCCTGGTCTCGCATTGGGAGGGCATGAACCTCGTTGCGAAGCATCTGCCGTTTGATCCGCCCGGCGTGATCACGGTTTGCGGCGGGATCACGAATTACGATTGGCCGTGGCTCAAGGAAGGGATGACCTTCACCAAGGAGCAATGCCAAGACGAGCTTTCGCACGTCGCGGAGCGCTACGCCGACAAGGTGGTGGTGTGCGTGCCGTCGCTGCCGACCATGCCGCCGCACCGTCAGGCGGCCATCGCCTCGTTTGCGGTGAACCTCGGGCCCGGCAAGGTCTGCGGGACGTCGATCGCGCGGGATCTCAATGCCGGCCGCGTGAAAGAGGCCTGTGACGCCATGACGAAATACGTCACGGCGAACGGCAAATTCCTGCAAGGCCTCTACAACCGCCGGACCGATGCCATGTGGGGCGAACGTCCCTGGTGTCTCCGGGAGGATTGATCCGTGCTCGGTGACGCCTTCTGGGATTTTGCGACGTCATATTTCGCGCTCGGGCTCGACGGGCTCTTGCTGATTGCCGCTGCCGCGGTCGGCTATTTCCCGTTCGCACAGTACATCCCGGCCGTCGCGCCCTACGTCAAGGCCGCTCGCCTGGTCGCGGTGATCGTCCTGCTGCTCATGGCCTTCCTGATCGGCTTCCGCGTCGCGGATGAGCGCGAAGAGGCAAAAAACCTGCGGGCAACGATCGCGACGCAACGCGCCGACTTGGAAAATTCACGCAAAGCACGCGCTGATGAGGCCGCGCGCGCAGATGCAATCGCCGAAGGGGCACAGGCACAATATGCAGCCGACGTTGAATATATCGGGCAGCTTAAGGCTGACGATCGTTGCAAGTTTGATCCTTTTGGCCGGCTGCGCGACGGCGCCGCGCGAGGATCTCCCGCCGCCACCGGAAGTTCGGCGCGATCTGCCGCCGGCGCCCGATAAGCTCACGAAAGCCCCGCCGGTGCCGTATCTCGACACGCAATGCCGCTTTCCCTGGCGCGGCGTCGCTGGCTGCAAGGACAAAGACGCGCGGGCAATGCTCGAGCTGACGACTTCCTACGCGATCGAGCTGCAAGCCCGGCTGGCCTCGGTGCCCGGCTGGTATAGCGACGTTCGCCGCAACTATGGGGCTCGGTAATGCCGCCGGCCCAGCACAACGAGCTCACGCTGATTGCGAAGATGGCGGCCAAGGAGGCCGTTTCAGAAACGTTTCTTACGCTCGGGCTCGACACGAAAGACCCAATCTCCGTTCAAAACCAGTTCGCGACGCTCCGTAACATCCACTACGGGATGCGCCACGTTCGCAACGTCATCATTGCCGGCGTGCTCGGTGCGATTGTGAGCGGCGCCGTGTGGGCGTTCTGGACTGGCTTCAAGGCGAGCGCAGCGGCGCCGTCGGCAACGATCTCCGCGCCGGGCGGTTCCCGGTAACATCGCTCTCTGAAAGCATTCTTCATGAAACCGACCGTTGGACGCATCGTCCATTTCTACCGAACCGGCCTCAATCTGAACGTACGCATCCGGTCAGCACCCCGGGCAGG
>NZ_LFIQ01000066.1 GCF_001189245.1 Bradyrhizobium pachyrhizi
TCGATGGATTCGCATATCGAGCAGGTCGAGGAACTGTTCTCGGCCGCCAAGAGCGAATTCAAGCACATGGAATATTTCTACTTCCACAACTGCCTCTATGAAGGCGTCTGGAAGCAGAACAAGCGGCGCTTCACCGATCGCACGCCGACCTGGGACGTGCTGCACAAGTACCCGCACGACTACAAGGTGGTGTTCGTGGGCGACGCCTCGATGTCGCCTTACGAGATCATGGTTCCCGGCGGCTCGGTCGAGCATGTCAATGAAGAGGCCGGCTCG
>NZ_LFIQ01000067.1:0-10127 GCF_001189245.1 Bradyrhizobium pachyrhizi
CTCGTCCTGCATCTATCCGCGCCTGGCGCCGCAGCCGCTGCGCGAGGATTCGATGCTGACCGGCCCGCTGGAGCCGACCAACGAGCCCTATGCCATCGCCAAGATCGCCGGCATCAAGATGGCCGAGGCCTATCGCAGCCAGTACGGCGCCGATTTCATCAGCGTGATGCCGACCAATCTCTACGGCCCCGGCGACAATTATCACCCCGAATACAGCCACGTCGTCGCCGCGCTGATCCGCCGCTTCCACGAGGCCAAGGTTTCGGGCGCGGGCAACGTCGCGGTGTGGGGCACCGGCACGCCGCGCCGCGAATTCCTCTACGTCGACGATCTCGCCGACGCCTGCGTCTATCTGATGAAGACCTATTCCTCGCCCGAACTGGTCAATATCGGCACCGGCGAGGACATCACCATCGCCGAGTTCGCGCGCGTCGTCGCGGCCGCCGTCGGCTATGGCGGCGAGATCAGCTTCGACACGTCGCGTCCGGACGGCACGCCGCGCAAGCTGCTCGACGTCGGCCGGCTGGCGAGGCTCGGCTGGCGCGTCACCACCTCGCTCGAGGATGGCATCGCCCTCGCGTACCAGGCCTATCTGCGCGAGACGAAGTGACGCGGTGAACCTCCCGCCCTCTGACTGAGAATATCTGTCGGCTTGGCGACGCCACGCGGCTAGGATGCCCGTGCCCAAGCGTGCCGCAAGAGCCGCCAGTGCGTCGGAGGAGACATCATGAAGGTTCTACGCCGCCAGTTCCTGCAACTTGCAGCCGCTACGGCTGCGCTTCCGCTCACATTTGGAAATGCAATTGCCGAGACCTATCCGGCGCGGCCGGTTCGCCTCGTGATCGGCTATACGCCCGGCGGTTCGGCGGACCTGACGGCGCGCCTGATGGGACAGTGGCTGTCGGAAAAGCTCGGGCAATCCTTCATTGTCGAGAACCGGCCGGGCGGCGGGACCAACATCGCCACGGAGCAGGCGCTGCGCGCGGCGCCCGACGGCTACACGCTGCTGCTGGTCGCGCCGGCCAATGCGATCAACGCGACGCTCTACCAGAAGCTGCCGTTCGACTTCATGCGCGAGATGGAGCCGATCGCGGGCATCATTCGCTTTCCCAACGTCGTGGTGGTGCACCCCTCGCTGCCAATCAAGTCGATTCCCGAATTGATCGCCTATGCAAAGGCCAATCCCGGCAAGCTCAACATGGCGTCCTCGGGCAACGGCTCGACGATCCACATGTCGGGCGAACTGTTCAAGATGCTGACCGGCATCAACATGCAGCACGTGCCCTACCGGGGCGGGGCGCCGGCGCTCACCGACATGCTGTCCGGCGTGATGCAGGTGATGTTCGACAATCTTCCGACCTGCGCCGAGCACGTCAAATCCGGCAAGCTGCGCGGACTTGCGATCACCAGCACGACCCGTTCGGACGTGCTTCCGGACCTGCCGCCGGTTGCCGACTTCCTGCCGGGTTACGAGGCGAGCGCTTGGTACGGCCTTGCGGCGCCGAAGAATACGCCGCCTGAAATCGTCGACAGGCTCAACAAGGCCGTCAATGAAATCCTCGCCGATCCCAAGGCCAAGGCGCGCTTTACCGAGATCGGCGCGATCATGCTGCCGGGCTCGGCTGCCGACTTCGGCAGACTGGTGGCCGACGAGACCGAGAAATGGGGCAAGGTGGTCAAGTTCGCCGGCGCCAAGGTTGATTAGCTTCGCGCTGCCGCTCGTGGCGGATTTTTTGAAAGCGCCGCCGCCATCGCCGATATCAGCGGCCGCATGAAGAAGGCGTCTTCGGCCGGGTAGATGTCGGTGCGCAGGCCGTGGGACTTGAGCTCGTCCGACACCGCCGGTCCGACGGAAGCGATCGGTGTACGCTCGAATCCCTGGCGTAGCCTGTCCTCGCAACCGCGCGCCCGTGCCACCTCGATGAGGCGGCGGACCTGGCCGAGATTGGTCAGCGCGATCGCATCGATGCGCCCCTGCGCCATTTCCTCGATCGCGGTGACGATGTTGGCGTCGGCGGCTTGTGCATCATAGACATAGGGCAGCACCGTATCGACCTCGGCGCCCTGTGCCTTGATCGCCCCGATCAGGGTGGCGTGATCTTTGTCCGGATAGAGCTGCAGCCCGAGCCGATGGCCGGTCAGGTCGAGCTTCGACAGCATTTCGGCGACGCCTTCCGACGTCGGCTTCTCGGTCGTCATTTGCGGCTCCAGGCCGATCTCGCGCAGCGCGCGGCCGGGCTTGGGGCCGCGGGCGAATTTGCGCGCCTTGGCGAGGCTGCCGACAAACTCCGCCTCGACCCCGAGCCGGCGCACGACCTTCATCAGCCGCCGCAGGCCTTCACCGGTCATCAGCACGAGGTCGTCGAGCGGCCGCTCGATGGCGCGGCGAATCCAGGCCTCGATCGGCGCCGGATCGGGCGCATCGTGGATGGTGAAGGCTGGGCATTGCAGCACGTCGGCGCCCTGCTCGGCGAGCAGGCGGGAAAACTGCGCTTCCTCGCGCGTTTCGAGGATCAGGATGCGGTAGCCGTTCAGCCGTTCAGCCATGATGGTCCCTAACAAACATTGTCGTCATTTGTTCGATTTGACCCCCGCGCCGGGATTGGCGCAAGGCCGCCTGCGGTGTAGACGGGGGCCGAAAATGACCGTTCCACCAGTCTGCTCAAGCTTTGGTCAATTGGCATGCCCGACCATCAATTCGTTTTGACCCTGTCCTGTCCGGACCGTCCGGGGATCGTCTCGGCGGTCTCGACGTTTCTCGCCCATAACGGCCAGAACATCCTGGACGCCCAGCAGTTCGATGACGTGGAGACCGGCAAGTTCTTCATGCGCGTGGTGTTCACCGCGGCCGACCTCGCGGTCGAGCTCGCGGCGCTGCAGACCGGCTTTGCCGCGATCGCCGAACGTTTCGGCATGGACTGGCAGATGCGCGACCGCGCCAGCCGCCGCCGGGTGATGCTGCTGGTGTCGAAGTCCGATCACTGCCTGGTCGACATCCTCTACCGCTGGCGAACCGGCGAGCTCGAAATGATCCCGACCGCGATCGTCTCCAATCATCCGCGCGAGACCTACGGCTCGCTCGATTTCGGCGATATCCCGTTCCATCATCTGCCGGTGACCAAGGAGACCAAGCGGCAACAGGAAGACGCGGTGTGGAAGCTCGCCCAGGACACCAGGACCGATCTCGTGGTGCTGGCCCGCTACATGCAGATCTTGTCGGACGAGATGTCGGCGCGGCTGTCGGGCCGCTGCATCAACATCCATCATTCCTTCCTGCCGGGCTTCAAGGGCGCCAAGCCCTACCACCAGGCCCATGAGCGCGGCGTCAAGCTGATCGGCGCCACGGCGCATTACGTCACCAGCGATCTCGACGAGGGGCCGATCATCGACCAGGACGTCGAGCGCATCAGCCATCGCGACACGCCTGAGGATCTTGTGCGCAAGGGGCGCGACATCGAGCGCCGGGTGCTGGCGCGCGCGATCCGCTACCATCTCGCCGATCGCGTCATCCTCAACGGATGCAAGACCGTGGTGTTCGTGGACTGATCCGCGCTTCACTCGGCCCGCACAAGGCGATGCGCGCTCTGCGGCCGGCCGACCGTGCGCTCAGCGGGCCGCGTCCTGCGGTGCGGTTGCCGGCTTCGCTTCGTCACCGCGCTGGGCCGCAGGCATCAGCCGCTTGCGTTCCCGATCCTGCATGAACTTGTCGTATTCGGGGGTGCCCGGCCGCGGCGGCGCATCCGCCGGCAGGCCGCCGGCCCAGGATGGAATGGTATCGGCCATGCCGGCCGAGAGCTTCTGGTTCATGGAGCTGCATCCCCCGAGCGCGCCGGCCGCGAGCGCGAGGGCAGTCAGGACAGCGATGGGACGCGAGACGATTGGCATGGGAAGCAGGATACAGCCCTGGTCTTTATGGATGATGATCTCGGGCGCGACCGTTCGGCTGCAATTGTGCTTGTTTGTTGACATTGCCGCTGCGTTTGTACGATCGTACAAATGAATCGAGGCCGGCGGCGGTCTTGAATGCGCGAGACCGCTTCTCACGGATTGAGTCTTGTGGAGCGATGTTGGTATCCTGATACTTGGTCTCTGCAGCCAATCCCGATCGCGTCGCGCGCGGCACGCGTCCATCGTCCGATTGACAGAGGGCACGGGGAGACGCCTTGTCGCGTTGCGGCTTGGCCGTGACATGCTTGGGTTAGAACAAGGCAAGAGCCGGGGACCAAGGCTCGATGCAGAACAGCGGAAGGGGGAGGGACGTCGATGTTCAATCGTCGCAAAATGTTGCTGTGGGGCGCCGCTTCGGCCGTGCTTCCCGGGTTGTGCACCAGCATGCCGGCGTGGGCGGACGACGCCGTCAAGATCGGGCTGATCCTGCCGATGACCGGCGGTCAGGCGTCGACCGGCAAGCAGATCGATAACGCCATCAAGCTCTACATGCAGCAGAAGGGCGACACCGTCGCCGGCAAGAAGATCGAGATCATCCTGAAGGACGACGCCGCGGTGCCGGACAACACCAAGCGGCTCGCGCAGGAACTGATCGTCAACGACAAGGTCAATTTCATCGCCGGCTTCGGCGTGACGCCCGCGGCGCTCGCCGCGGCGCCACTGGCGACGCAGGCCAAAATCCCGGAAGTCGTGATGGCGGCCGGCACCTCCATCATCACCGAGCGTTCGCCCTACATCGTGCGTACCAGCTTCACGCTGGCGCAGTCCTCCACCATCATCGGCGACTGGGCGGTGAAGAACGGCATCAAGAAGGTCGCGACGCTGACCTCCGACTACGCGCCCGGCAACGACGCGCTGACCTTCTTCAAGCAGCACTTCACCGCCGGCGGCGGCGAGATCGTCGAAGAGGTCAAGGTCCCGCTCGCCAATCCGGACTTCGCGCCGTTCCTGCAGCGCATGAAGGATGCCAAGCCCGATGCGATGTTCGTGTTCGTGCCGGCCGGGCAGGGCGGCAACTTCATGAAGCAATATGCCGAGCGCGGGCTCGACAAGAGCGGCATCAGGGTGATCGGACCCGGCGACGTCATGGACGACGATCTGCTCAACAACATGGGCGATGCCGCGCTCGGCGCGGTGACGGCGCATCTCTATTCGGCCGCGCATCCGTCCGCGATGAACAAGGACTTCGTCGCCGCCTACAAGAAGGCGTTCGGCAACCGCCCCGGCTTCATGGCGGTCAGCGGCTATGACGGCATCCATCTGATCTACGAGGCGCTGAAGAAGACCAATGGTGCGACCGACGGCGACAAGCTGATCGAGGCGATGAAGGGCATGAAGTGGGAGAGCCCGCGCGGCCCGATCTCGATCGATCCGGAAACCCGCGACATCGTGCAGAACATCTATATCCGCAAGGTCGAGAAGGTCGACGGCGAGCTCTACAATGTCGAATTTGCGACCTTCGAGGCCGTCAAGGATTCCGGCAAGACCAAGAAGTGACGCGCGAAAGCGCGAACCTCAGATGCGCGATTGCGCATCGGGGGTTCTCGAGAGAATTGAAGACGATTCCGGGTTCAGCGCAAGTGCTGTCCCGGAATGACGAGTCACCATCAGGTTTACCGTCACTCCATGGCCTCTATCCTCACCAGCCTGTTCGACGGCGTCGCCTACGGCATGCTGCTGTTCGTGCTCGCCTGCGGGCTTGCGGTGACGCTCGGGCTGATGAATTTCGTCAACCTCGCGCATGGCGCCTTCGCTATGGCCGGCGGCTATATCTGTGCCGTGCTGGTGAATAATTCCGGCTGGCCGTTCTTCGCAGGCCTGCCGCTCGCCTTTGTCGGTAGCGCGGTGATCGGCATCGCGCTGGAGCGCACGCTGTACCGCCATCTCTATAGCCGCAGCCATCTCGATCAGGTGCTGTTCTCGATCGGCCTGGTGTTCATGTCGGTCGCGGCGGTCGACTACATCATGGGATCGTCGCGGGTCTTCATCAAGCTGCCGGCGGCGCTGGAAGGCCAGATCGACCTGTTCGGCGTCGGCATCGGCCGTTACCGGCTGATGATCGTTGTGATCTGCGGCCTGCTCACGCTGGCGCTGCAACTGATCCTCGCGAAGACGCGGTTCGGCAGCCGGCTGCGCGCCGCGGTCGACGATCCGCGCGCCGCGATCGGGCTCGGCATCAACGTGCCGCAGGTGTTCGCCTTCACCTTTGCGTTCGGCTGCGGCCTCGCCGGCCTCGGCGGCGCGCTGAGTGCGGAGATCCTCGGGCTCGATCCGTATTTCCCGCTGAAGTTCATGATCTACTTCCTGATCGTCGTCACCGTCGGCGGCTCTTCTTCGATCACCGGACCGTTCCTGGCATCACTGCTGCTTGGCATCGCCGATGTCGCCGGCAAGTATTACGTGCCGAAGCTCGGTCCGTTCGTGATCTACACTGTCATGATCGTGATCCTGCTCTGGCGTCCGAACGGCCTGTTCGGCCGTACGGCGGCACGGTGAGGCGGTCATGACGGCGCTATCAGACGTTTCCACTCACGCGATGGCCAGCGCGCGCTGGCGGGTCAGCGAGGTCGCGTTCTGGGCGCTGGCGCTCGCCTGCGCCTTCCTGTTCCCGTCGCGCTATCTGATCATGACCGACATCGTACGGCTCGGCCTGTTTGCGCTGTCGCTCGACTTGATCCTCGGCTACGCCGGCATCGTTTCGCTCGGCCACGCGGCCTTCTTCGGCGTCGGCGCCTATTCGGCTGGCTTGCTGGCGTTGCACGGCATCATCAACGAGCCCGTCATTGCGCTGGTCGCCGCCGGTCTGGTTGCTGCGCTGCTCGGCTTCCTGACCAGCTTCCTGGTCATCCGCGGCGTCGACCTGACACGGCTGATGGTGACGCTCGGCATCGCGTTGCTGCTGGAAGCGCTCGCCGAGCGCTTCTCCAACATCACCGGCGGCACCGACGGGCTGCAGGGCATCGAGATGCAGCCGATTCTCGGTCTGTTCACGTTCGACATGTTTGGCAAGACCGGGTTCTTCTACTCGCTGATCGTGCTGTTCATCCTGTTCCTGCTCGCCCGACGCGTGGTGCATTCGCCGTTCGGCCTGTCGCTGCGTGCGATCCGGAACAATCCGCTGCGCGCGGCCGCGATCGGCGTGCCGGTCAACCGCCGCCTGATCGCGGTCTATACGCTCGCCGCATTCTATGCAGGGATCGCCGGCGCGCTGTTCACCCAGACCACGGCGCTCGCCTCGCTCGACGTGTTTTCCTTCGAGCGCTCCGCCGACCTGATGCTGGTGCTCGTGATCGGCGGCACCGGCTATCTCTATGGCGGCCTGATCGGAGCCGTCGTGTTCAAGATGCTGCAGGAGCTGTTTCAGAGCATCACCCCGCAATACTGGTTGTTCTGGATCGGCCTCGTGCTGGTCGTGATCGTGCTGGTCGGCCGTGCGCGCATCCATCGCTGGGTGCTGTTCGTGCCCAACCTGATCATCCGCCAGTTCGCCGGCCGCAAGGCCGCCGTTGCCGTGCCGGAGAGCGACGCGTCATGACGATCGCACTGGAAACACGTGGCCTCGAAAAATCCTTCGGCGCCCTTCGCGTCACCCGCGATCTTTCGCTCAAGGTGATGCAGGGGGCCCGCCACGCGCTGATCGGGCCGAACGGCGCGGGCAAGACCACTGTCATCAATCAGCTGACCGGCGTGCTGACGCCGAACAGCGGGCGCATCCTGCTCGAAGGCAGCGACATCACCGGCCTTTCCGTCCACAAGCGGGTGCTGCGCGGGCTGTCGCGCACCTTCCAGATCAATCAGCTCTATCCCGACCTGACCCCGCTCGAAACCATCGGGCTTGCGGTCTCCGAACGGATGGGCCGCGGCGGCGACTGGTGGCGGCGGATGGGGACGCGGAGCGACGTCAACACCGAGATCGCCGAGATCCTGTCGCGCTTCCATCTGCTCGACGTGATGACGGAGCTCACCTCGACCTTGCCCTATGGCAAGCAGCGCCTGCTCGAGATCGCGGTCGCGATCGCCGCCAAGCCGCGGGTGCTGCTGCTCGACGAGCCCGCGGCCGGTGTGCCCGAGAGCGAGCGCCACGACATCCTGGCGGCGGTCGCAGCATTGCCGCGCGACGTCACCGTGCTGCTGATCGAGCACGACATGGATCTGGTGTTCTCGTTCGCCGACCGCATCTCGGTGCTGGTCAATGGCGGCCTGCTCACCGAGGGCGCGCCCGACGAGGTCGCGCGCGATCCGCAGGTGAGGGCGGTCTATCTCGGCGAGGCCGCCGATGCCTGACCTTCTTTCCATCCAGGGCCTGCGTGCCGGATACGGCGACGCGGTGGTGTTGCCCGACATGTCGCTGGCGCTTGCGGAGGGCCAGGTGCTCGCGCTGCTCGGCCGCAACGGCACCGGCAAGACCACGCTGATTAATTCGATCGTCGGCATCGTCAGGCGCTTCGGCGGCAGCGTCGCGCTCGCAGGCCGCGACATCACGGCGATGCGGCCCGACCAGCGCGCCCGCGCCGGGATCGGCTGGGTGCCGCAGGAGCGCAACATCTTCCGCTCGCTGACGGTGGAAGAGAACATGACCGCGGTGGCGCAGCCCGGGCCGTGGACGGTCGAGCGAGTCTATGAGATGTTTCCGCGGCTGCAGGAGCGGCGGCACAATTTCGGTAACCAGCTGTCCGGTGGCGAGCAGCAGATGCTGGCGATCGGCCGCGCCCTGACGCTGAATCCGAAAGTGCTGCTGCTCGACGAGCCGACCGAAGGCCTCGCGCCGATCATCGTTGAGGAATTGTTAAAGGCGATCGGAACCATCACGCGCTCAGGCGGCATCTGCTCGATCATCGTCGAGCAGAACGCGCAAAAGATTCTGGGGCTCGCCGACCGCGTTGTGATATTGGAACGCGGCACGATCGTGCACGATGCCGCAAGCAGCGCGCTGAAAGCCGATCCCTCCGTCCTCGAGCGCTACCTCGGCGTCTCCGGGGCCAAGGCACATTAGAAGGCACATGAGAAACGTCCGGGAGTTGACCATGCAGCGAACCAAGCCTCCGTTCCGCGCCGACGAGGTCGGCAGCTTGTTGCGGCCGCCGAAGATCAAGGAGGCCCGCGCCAGATTGGAGAAGGGCGAGATTTCCGCCGACGAGCTGCGCAAGGTCGAGGACATGGAGATCGAGAAGGTCGTGCACAAGCAAGCCTCGGTCGGCCTGAAGCTTGCGACCGACGGCGAGTTCCGCCGCTCCTGGTGGCACTTCGATTTCCTCAGTCATCTGACCGGTTGCGAGCTGTTCCATCCCGACATGGGCATCCAGTTCGCGGGCGTGCAGACCCGGCACGACGCCATCAGGGTGATCGGCAAGCTGGATTTCTCCGATCATCACCCGATGCTCGATCACTTCAGGTTCCTGAAGAAATACGCCGACCAGGCGCATGTCACGCCGAAGATGACGATTCCCTCGCCGGCGGTGCTGCATTTCCGCGGCGGCCGCAAGCTGATCTCGAAGGAGGTCTATCCGGACCTCGAGGAATTCTATCAGGACCTCGGCAAGACCTATCGCAAGGCGGTTAAGGCGTTCTACGACGCCGGTTGCCGCTATTTGCAGTTCGACGACACGGTGTGGGCCTATCTGTGCTCGCAGGAGGAATTGCAGAAGTCGCGCGACCGCGGCGACAATCCGGACGGCCTGCAGGAGATCTACGCCCGCGTCATCAACTATGCGATCGCCGACCGTCCGTCCGACATGGTGATCACGACCCATGTCTGCCGCGGCAATTTCCGCTCGACCTGGATCTCCTCCGGCGGCTACGAGCCGGTCGCCGAGACGCTGCTCGCCGGCACCAATTACGACGGCTATTTCCTCGAATATGATTCCGACCGCGCAGGTGGCTTCGAGCCGCTGCGCTTCCTGCCCAAGGGCAACAAGGTCGTGGTGGTCGGCGTCATCACCTCGAAGTTCGGCGAGCTCGAGAAGAAGGACGACATCAAGCGGCGGCTGGAAGAGGCATCCAAGTTTGCCCCGATCGAGCAGCTCGCGGTGTCGCCGCAATGCGGCTTCGCCTCGACCGAGGAAGGCAACATCCTGTCCGAGGAAGAACAGTGGGCCAAGCTGCGGCTCGCGGTCGAGGTCGCGAATGAGGTGTGGGGGAAGTGACGCGCTAGCGTCATTCCGGGATGGTGCGCGAGCACC
>NZ_LFIQ01000067.1:10137-16761 GCF_001189245.1 Bradyrhizobium pachyrhizi
AATTCCCCGGGGCGCAATTGCGCCCCTGAGGTTCGACGCTGCGCGTCGCCCCGGAATGACGCTGTCCCGTCGCACCATCACCGCTCCGCCAGATAGACCTCGCCGAGCAGCGACGAATTCGACCACGGCACCTGCTTGCCCTTGGTCGCGGCGACGACCTCGGCGCGGACCCGGGTCAGCATCTGCTGCACCTCGAGGCCGGGCGTGCCGACATGGCGCGACAGCGCCGCCGAGAACGGGCTGTTGGCGCCTTCGCGGTCGAGGGCGACCTGGCCCGGCGCGGTCGCAAACGCGATCAGCGTGCCGGCGCCGAGCGTCGAGCCCGATCCGAGCGAGGCGGGCGCGGCAAGGCCGGAGCCCGCTTCGATGCCGCGGCTTGGACCTGCGGAGGCCAGCTGCGGCGCCATCGGATTGTTGCGGCAGGCATCGAGGATCAGGATGTTGGTGCGGATCTGGTCGTCGAGCCCGGCCATGATGGTGTCCATGTCGACCATCGCGTCGGTCATGCGCGCGCCCGCCCTGAACTCGATGTCGACCGGCACGAGATAGTTGCGGCCATCGACCTGCACGCCGTGACCGGCATAGTAGACCACGGCGATCTGCGATCGCGCCGCCTCGCGCAGGAAATCGTGGATCGTCTTCTGCATCGTGTCGCGATCGAGATCGAGCCCCTCGGAGACGGTGAAGCCGATGTCGCGCAGGCTCCTGGCGATGGCGCGCGCATCGTTGGACGGATTGGGCAGCGCCTTGACATGCGCATAGGCGCCGTTGCCGATCACCAGCGCGAGGCGCCGGCCGGTTGCTGCCGCCGGGGCCGCGCGGCGGGCGGCGCCGGTGCCGGTGTCTTGACGGAAGCGGCCGGTGGCGCGGCCGGGCTGCTCTCGGCGGCCGGCGCCGCCGCGGTCTTGCGCGGTGCCGCGTCGGCTTCCTTGAGCAGCGCGAGCCGCACCTTCGCGGTGGCCTGGTTGGCCTTGCTGCCGGCATCGGACGCCACGCCTACGAGCACCGCGGCGTAATCTTCCTTGGCATGCGCAGCATCACCCTTCGCTTCATAGCTCAGGCCGCGCTGGGTATAGGCCGAGATCAGCACGCTGCCGGGCGGCGTCATGATGTTGACGGGCGCCTTGGCTTTGGCGAGCCGGATGGCCTCCGACGTGTCCGCAATCGCGCGCTCGATCTCGCCCTTGGCGCGCCAGATCACGGCGCGGCTGATCAGCGGCTGCGGCAGCGACGGGTCGATCCTGACCGCCTCGTTGATGTCGGCGAGCGCGCCGTCGAGATCGCCGAGCGCACGCTTCGAGGCGCCGCGGTTCTGATAGGAGAAGGCTGACTTCGGAGCGGCCTTGATCGCGGCGTCATAGTCGGCGATCGCCTTGGCATAGTCGCCCTTGCTGCGATAGGCGTTGCCGCGGTTGTGGAAGATGATGCCGCTCGGCGGCCCCATGCGCAGCGCATCGTTGAAGTCGGCGATCGCGATGTCGTACTCGCCTTTGTCGAAATAGGCTGAGCCGCGCAAATTGTAGACGGCGGTGCTGGGCTTGAGGCGCAGCGCCTCGGTGGCGTCGGATATCACCTGGGCGTAGTTGCCCTTCTTGTTCCAGCCGACCGCGCGCCAGAAATAGATGGTCGCGAGCTTCTCGCCGGAAAACACCTTCAGCGCGATGATCTTGGTGCAGGCGTCGATCATCTGGTCGGCCGGCGTGGTCTCGGTCGTGCAGAGCGGACCGAGCTGGGAGTGCGCCTGGGCGAAACAGGGCGCCGACGAGAGCAAAGCGGCAAGGAGGGCGGGGATCAGGAGCAGGCGGCGCATCGGTCATCCGGGGTAAGGCCGTCATGGCGATCGATGACGGCAGGGCGGTCCAAGAGACCGGTCCAGGGGGCGGTCCATGACTGTTTGGTGATCGGGCAGCAGAGGGGGTTCAACTGGTGGGAAAATGGTGATAAGACGCTGCCAGTCATCATTTCTGCCCACTCTTGTCCCACTCGCCGTTGCCCACCCAAGGCGCCATGAAGAACGACGAAATCCTCAGCCAGATCACGGATTTCTGCCGTCGCTCCGACATGGCGGAGACGACGTTCGGCCGCCGCGCCGTCAATGACGGCAAGCTGGTGTACCGGCTGCGCGAGGGCAAGCGCATCACCATCGATACGCTCGACCGCATCAACGGCTTCATCGCGACCTCGACGCCGGGCGGCGTGGCGCCGCCGCGCGGCCTCGTGGTGCCGCCGGAAAAGCGCGATCCACGGGGCAATTTCCGGTTCTTCGAGAACCGCCAGCGCTATTTGCTGTTCGTCCACACCTGCAGCGAGAAGCGGGTGATCGCCGACCGGGTTGCGCTGGAATTGGCCGCCATCCATCCGCGGCCGCCGGCGCTGCGGGTGTTCGATGCCGGGATGGGCGACGGCACGGTGCTGGCGCGGGTCTTGCGCGCCATGCATGGCCGCTTCCCACATATGCCGTTCTATGTCGCCGGCAAGGAACTGAGCCTCGAGGACGTCCGCCTGACCCTCGACAAGGTCCCCGACCGCCTGTTCGAGCATCCGGCCAGCGTCTTCGTGTTCACCAACATGTATTACGCCGAGGCGCCGTGGCTGACGCCCAAGAACTCCGCGGCGGCCGCCAGCATGATCTGGCACGAGGTGGCGCTGCGGGGCGCGTCCTCGGGTGAGTTCGAGGCCCAGATCGCCGAACTCGGTCCGTTCCTGGAGCATAACTGGCGCGCCAATCTCAGCCCCGGCAATGCGATGCCGATCTATGAGCGGCCGGTGGCGCTGGTCCTGTACCGGGACGATCACCGGTTCCTGCTCGATTCCATCATTCCGCGGGCCGGCCGCACCGAAGCCAATTTCGATCTTGTGATCGCCTCGCAGCCCTACCGTGCCAAATCCTCGGTGAACTTCCGCGCCAAGCGGATCATCGCGCCGCTGGCCCGCGCGCTGCGCGGCGGCGGACGGCTGATAGGAATCCACTCCCACGGCGGCGATCCCGGACTTGAAATGATTCAAGCCGTCTGGCCCGGAGAAAATCCTTTCGCCGTCAGCCGTCATGAGATACTGCGCGCGGTGAAATACGAGTTGGGCTCCGCCGGCCGCGAGCTGAACTTCAACGCCTACGCCGATAACCGTTCGATCTTCCGATATGATATGGAAGCGCTGCCCAATGAGGTAACCGGCTCGATCGGAACCTCGACGGCCTTTGCTGCGTGGAATGCGGCGGTGTATGTCGCGCAGATCGAAGATGAGCGGTTGACCGAAACGACCGAAAACGGACGAGCTCTCGAGGCCACGCGCGAAGTTCTCCGCAAACACAACGGGCTGTGGTTCTACGACGAATCCTACGTCATCTCGCGGCGACGAGACTGACATGCCGGGGACATATTCACCAACCAACGTCGGACTTCGACTTAACAAGGGGTTTGCTTGATGCGCGCGTCTTACCTGTTCACCAGCGAGTCGGTCTCGGAAGGCCATCCGGACAAGGTCTGTGATCGTATCTCGGATGAGATCGTCGATCTGTTCTATCGCGAGGGACCGAAAGCGGGCATCGACCCGTGGCAGATCCGCGCGGCGTGCGAGACGCTCGCGACCACCAACAAGGTGGTGATCGCCGGCGAAACGCGCGGCCCGAGCTCGGTCACCAACGACCACATCGAGAGCGTGGTTCGCTCTGCAATCAAGGACATCGGTTACGAGCAGGACGGCTTCCACTGGAAGAACTGCGACATCGAGATCCTGCTGCATCCGCAGTCGGCCGACATCGCGCAGGGCGTCGACGCGCTGCAACCGGGCGAGGTCAAGGAAGAGGGTGCCGGCGACCAGGGCATCATGTTCGGTTACGCCACCAACGAGACGCCGGACCTGATGCCGGCGCCGATCTTCTACGCCCACAAGATCCTGCGGCTGATCTCCGAAGCGCGCCACTCCGGCCGCGAGAAGGTGCTGGGTCCGGACTCCAAGAGCCAGGTCACGGTGCAGTACGAGAACGGCAAGCCGGTCGGCGTCCGCGAGATCGTGGTCTCGCACCAGCATCTGATCGAGGACCTGTCGTCCAAGCAGATCCGCGACATCGTCGAGCCCTATGTCCGCGAGGCGCTGCC
This sequence comes from Bradyrhizobium pachyrhizi, assembly GCF_001189245.1. Taxonomy (GTDB): domain Bacteria; phylum Pseudomonadota; class Alphaproteobacteria; order Rhizobiales; family Xanthobacteraceae; genus Bradyrhizobium; species Bradyrhizobium pachyrhizi. Next base: position 14,235 of record NZ_LFIQ01000067.1, read on the forward strand.
GAAGGAGTGGATCAGCGACAAGACGATCTGGCACATCAATCCGACCGGCAAGTTCTTCATCGGCGGTCCCGACGGCGACTCTGGCCTGACCGGCCGCAAGATCATCGTCGACACCTATGGCGGCGCGGCTCCGCATGGCGGCGGCGCGTTCTCCGGCAAGGATCCGACCAAGGTCGACCGCTCGGCCGCCTATGCCGCGCGCTATGTCGCCAAGAACATCGTCGCAGCCGGTCTCGCCGACCGCTGCACGCTGCAGCTCGCCTACGCGATCGGCGTGGCGCGTCCGCTGTCGATCTACATCGACACCCACGGCACCGGTAAGGTGTCGGAGGATCAGCTCGAGAAGGCGGCGGCCAAGGCGATGGATCTGACGCCGCGCGGCATCCGCAGCCATCTCGATCTCAACCGCCCGATCTACGCGCGCACCTCGGCCTACGGTCATTTCGGCCGCACGCCCGACAATGAGGGCGGCTTCTCCTGGGAGAAGACCGATCTCGTCGAGCAGCTGAAGCGCGCGCTCTGATACTCTTACCTCGCCCCGCTTGCGGGGAGAGGTCGCCGCGAAGCGGCGGGTGAGGGGGACTCTCCGCGAACTCAACGCGCGGATGGAGCCCCTCACCCCGACCCTCTCCCCGTAAGAACGGGGAGAGGGAGAAGGCCGCGCCGCAGGCGTTCGGCTCGCTTTGTTACTGACACACTGGATTCACCGATTAGGAAACAGACATGAACGCCCCCACGAAGCCCGGCTTCACCGACTACATCGTCAAGGATATTTCGCTCGCCGATTTCGGCCGCAAGGAGATCTCGCTGGCCGAGACCGAGATGCCCGGCCTGATGGCCACCCGCGAGGAGTTCGGCCCCAAGCAGCCGCTGAAGGGCGCGCGCATCGCGGGCTCGCTGCACATGACGATCCAGACCGCGGTGCTGATCGAGACGCTGGCCGCGCTCGGCGCCGACATCCGCTGGGTCTCCTGCAACATCTATTCGACCCAGGATCACGCCGCGGCTGCGATCGCCGCCGCCGGCATTCCGGTGTTCGCCGTCAAGGGCGAGACGCTGACCGAGTACTGGGACTACACCGCAAAGCTGTTCGACTGGCACGGCGGCGGCACGCCGAACATGATCCTCGATGACGGTGGCGACGCCACCATGCTGGTGCATGCCGGCTACCGCGCCGAGCAGGGCGACACCGCCTTCCTCGACAAGCCGGGCTCCGAGGAAGAGGAGATCTTCTACGCGCTGGTCAAGCGCCTCCTGAAGGAGAAGCCGAAGGGCTGGTTCGCCGAGATCGCCAAGAACATCAAGGGCGTCTCGGAAGAGACCACCACGGGCGTGCATCGCCTGTACGAGATGGCCAACAAGGGCACGCTCCTGTTCCCGGCGATCAACGTCAACGACAGCGTCACCAAGTCGAAGTTCGACAACCTTTATGGCTGCCGCGAGTCGCTGGTCGACGGCATCCGCCGCGGCACCGACGTGATGCTGTCGGGCAAGGTCGCGATGGTTGCCGGCTTCGGCGATGTCGGCAAGGGCTCGGCCGCCTCGCTGCGCCAGGCCGGCTGCCGCGTCATGGTCTCCGAGGTCGATCCGATCTGCGCGCTGCAGGCGGCGATGGAAGGCTATGAGGTCGTGACCATGGAAGACGCGGCGCCGCGCGCCGACATCTTCGTCACCGCCACCGGCAACAAGGACATCATCACCATCGAGCACATGCGCGCGATGAAGGATCGCGCCATCGTCTGCAACATCGGTCACTTCGACAACGAGATTCAGATCGCCGCGTTGCGCAATCTGAAGTGGACCAACATCAAGCCGCAGGTCGACGAGATCGAATTCCCCGACAAGCACCGCATCATCATGCTGTCGGAAGGCCGGCTGGTGAACCTCGGCAATGCGATGGGCCATCCGTCCTTCGTGATGTCGGCCTCCTTCACCAACCAGACGCTGGCGCAGATCGAGCTGTTCGCCAACAACAAGGACAGCAAGTACGCCAAGAAGGTCTACGTGTTGCCGAAGACGCTGGACGAGAAGGTCGCCCGCCTGCACCTCGCCAAGATCGGCGTCAAGCTGACCGAGCTGCGCAAGGACCAGGCCGACTACATCGGCGTCAAGCAGGAAGGTCCGTACAAGTCGGATCACTACCGCTACTGATCCGCGCCCGCAGCGATCGATCACGTGAAGAGCCCCGGCATCGCCCGGGGCTTTTTGCTGGGGTGACGCGGGTGACAGATGGGCCGTCTTCGCGGCGGAACGACTCTCTGACGTCGCCAAATACCCGTCGTCGTCCCTGCGAAAGCAGGGACCCATACGCCGCAGCGGGTGTTGGGAGCGGGACTCATCGTCCCAGCATCGTTCAACAATCAGCATTTGTGGTTATGCATGCGCACTCGTCGGTCGCGCACGCGGCGTCCACCGCATCTCACCACAACACCCGTGACGATGCGCAGGCGCCCCTCGATCGGGTGAGACGGGGAAACCATACACCGAGTTGTGCTTCGGGCTTGCGCCGTCGGGCAACTCAGTGGCA
>NZ_LFIQ01000067.1:16771-35674 GCF_001189245.1 Bradyrhizobium pachyrhizi
CGAGGAGGGAGCCGGACGAGCGGGCTTACCTCACGGTCTTTCGGTCGCCCGCACCGTGCCGTGCCCCAGTTGCCATGAGATCTCGCCCGCACAATCGCGCAGCGCGGCGGCGATCGCGCTGTCCCAGCTGGCGTCGAAGGTGCCTTCCGGCCCCATCGCGGTGATGACCAGCGCGACGTGGCCGGCGTGATCGAACACCGGCGCGGCGAAGGCGTTGACGCCGGGCAGCGGATCGCCGATCGCCCGCGCCAGTCCGCGGCTGCGGACCTCGGCGAGGATCTCGGCCGTCTTCGCGTCCGCCGGCGGACGTTTCGGATTGTAGCCGACGCCGAGGCGGTCGAGGCCGCTCTCGAGCGCGGTCCTGATCGCGTTCGGCGGCATGAAGGCGGCGAAGGCGCGGCCGGTCGCGGTCTCGAGCAGCGCCACCACCGATCCGACGCGCATCGCGATATGCACCGGATGGCTCGGCTCCTCGAGCCGCACCACCGTCGCGCCGTGGGTGCCCCAGACCGACAGCGACACCGCGTGATTGATGCTGTCGGCGAGCGCTGCGATCCGCGGCGTTGCGATCCGTACCGCCGACTGCCGGCGCAGGCTGATGAGGCCGAGCTCGAGCGCCAGCGCCCCGATCTCGTAACGGCCGGTGGTCTCGTCCTGCTCGATCAGGCCGATGCGGGAAAAACTGACGAGATAGGGATGCGCCTTGGCCGGCGGCATGCCGGCTTCGCGCGCGAGATCGCGCAGCATCATCGGTTCGCCGCTGCGGGCCAGCGCGCGGAGCAATTCTCCGCCGACCTCGATCGACTGTATGCCGCGGCTCTCTCTCGTCATGTGGCCCTGCCAGCTCCCACAATGTGCTTATACGGCGAGAAACCCTCCGTCGACCGGCATGGTCACGCCGTTCACATAAGATGCCAGCTCCGATGCGAGGAACACCACCGGGCCGACCAGCTCCTCCGGCTGCCCGACGCGGCCGAGCGGCGTGCGGCCGAGAAATCCGGCGAGCCGGGCAGGGTCGTTGCGGGTCGCTTCGGTCATCGCCGTTTCGATCACGCCGGGCGCGATCGCATTGACGCGAATGCCGTCGGCGGCAAGCTCGCGGGCGAGCGCCTGGGTGAGGAGCTTGACGCCCCCCTTGGACGGCGCATAGCCCAGCGTATCGGCAACGCCGAGGAAGGACGCGATCGAGCCGAGATTGATGATCGCGCCGCGCGTCTCGCGCAATGCCGGCAGGAAGGCGTGGGTGACGTTGAACGTGCCGGTCAGGTTGACGTCGAGCACCCTCCGCCAATTCTCGCCTGCACGGGGCGAGTCGATGCCCTCACGGATGATGATGCCGGCATTGTTGACCAGGATCGCGATCGGCCCGACCTCACGCGCCGCACGCTGCGCCAGCGCAGAGCACGCCGCCGCATCGGTGACATCGAGCTCGAACGGCCACGCCGCGCGGCCGCGCTGGCCAATGTCGGCCGCGGTCTGCTCGGCGCCGGCGCGATCGATGTCGGTCACAACAACGTCCGCGCCATGCGCCGCGAGGCCAAGTGCGATGGCGCGACCGTTGCCGTGCGCAGCGCCGGTCACCAGCGCGCGCTTGCCGGCGAGCAGGGTCGCCATCGCGCTCATGCCGCGCTTCTTTCCGCCGCCACGCCGGCAATGTGCTTGCCCGCGATGTAGCCGAAGGTCAGCGCGGGCCCGAGCGTGATGCCGGCACCGGGATAGTTGCCGCCCATGATGCTCGCCATGTCGTTGCCGGCGGCATAGAGGCCGGCAATCGGCTGGCCGTCGGCGTCGAGCGCGCGGGCATTGGCGTCGGTCCGGATGCCGGCATAGGTCCCGAGGTCGCCGATCACCATCTTGATGGCGTAAAACGGCCCGTGCTGGATCGGCGCGATGCAGGGATTGGGTCCGTGCAGCGCGTCTCCCTGGTAGCGGTTATAGGCGCGCGAGCCCTTGCCGAAGGCGGGATCGCGGCCCTCCGCAGCGGTGGTGTTGAACTCCGCGACGGTCGCCTCGAGCGCCTTGGCGTCGATGCCGGCCTGCGCGGCGAGCTCCGCCAGAGTCGCGCCGCGCTTGAGATAGCCGGTCTTCAGATGATGGCCGAGCGGCATCGGGCGCGGCGGCACGCAGCCAAGGCCGTATTTGCGCAGCGTCTCGTGATCGCAGACGAGATGCGCCGCGATCTCCTCGCCGGGCTTCGCCGCCTTGATCATCGCCTGCACGAAGTCGTGGTAGGAATTGCCCTCGTTGGCGAAGCGCCTGCCGTCGGCCATCACCGCGATCACGCCCGGCTTGGCGCGATCGATGAAATGCGGCATCACGCCTTTCGAGCCGTCCTTACGCGTCGTGACCGAGACCGGCACCCAGGCCGCGGCGTTCGGCAGCGAGTCGTCGACGCGGCCGCCGGCGGATTCCGCAAGGCGCAGGCCATCGCCGGTGTTGCCGGTCGGGCCCGGCGAATAATGCTCTTTTCCGGTCGGGGCGTGCGGGAACATCTTCTGTCGTCGCGCGACGTCATGCGGAAAACCGCCGCAGGCGAGCACCACGCCACGCTTGGCGTTGACGCGGATCGCGCGCCCTTCACGCACGACGACCGCGCCGCGCACCGTGCCGTTCTCGACGATCAATTCGCGTACCGGCGAGTTGAGCCAGAGCGGGATCTTGAGGTCGAAGGCGGATTTCGCCAGCCGGCCGGCGAGCGCGTTGCCGTTGGTCAGCGTCATGCCGCGGCCGTTGCGGATCACATCGATGGCGTGTTTCGACAGCCGCTTGGCTACGTAGGCCGCCGAGGTCAGCGACCGGGTCGCGCGCATGAAATGCACGATCTCCTTGCCGGAGCCGAGCATCATGCCGAACACGGTGAGCTCGGGCAGGGGATTGCCGAGATTCTTGAGGGCGTCGCCGAGCTCGTGGGCGTCGAACGGCCGCGTCACCATTGAGCGGCCGCCCTGCGCGCCGCCTGGCGCTTCCGCATGATAGTCCGGGAAGGTCAGCGGCATGTCGAAGCGCACCGCGGTGCTGGTGGTGAAGAAGTCGACCGCCTTCGGCCCCTCGGTCAGGAACGCATCGACGCGGGCGGCGTCAAAGCTGTTGCCGGCCTCGTGGCGCAGATAGGTCTTGGCCTGATCGGGGCTCTCCTCGATGCCCCAGGCTTTGGCCAGCGAGGTGCCGGGGATCCACAGCCAGCCGCCGGAGCGCGCGGTGGTGCCGCCGAACCGCGGCTCCTTTTCGACCACCAGGACCTTGAGGCCGTGATGGCCGGCGGTGACCGCCGCCGACAGCCCGGCGCAGCCGGAGCCGACGACCAGCGCGTCGCAATCATAAGCTTCTTCGTTGGCCACGCGATCGATCCTATTTCTTGAGCAGCGGACACTTCGACTCGGAGACCGGACGATAGGCGTCCTCGCCCTTCACCGTCTTGACGATATCGAGATAATCCCACGGCTCCTTGGATTCCGAAGGCTTCTTCACCTTCGCCAGATACATGTCGCGGATCACGCGGCCGTCCTCGCGCAGCTTGCCGCCATGCACGAAGGTGTCCTCGATCGGCAGCTCGCGCATCTTGGCCATCACCGCTTTCGGATCGTCGGTGCCGGCGGCCTGGATCGCCTTGAGATAATGCAGCACCGAGCCGTAGACGCCGGTCTGGATCATGGTCGGCATCACATTGGCGCGGGCGTAGAACTTCTTCGACCAGGCGCGCGTCTTCTCGTCCATGTTCCAGTACGATGCCGTCGTCATGTAGGTGCCCTGCGCGGCGTTGAGGCCGATCGCATGCACGTCGGTATCGAACATCAAGAGGCCGACCAGCTTCTGGCCGCCCTGCACGAGGCCGAACTCGCCGGACTGCTTGATCGAATTGTCGGTGTCCTGGCCGGCATTGGCGAACGCCACCACGTCGGCCTTCGAGCTCTGCGCCTGCAGCGCAAAGGAGGAGAAGTCGGCGGTGTTGGTCGGATGCTTGACGCTGCCGAGCACCTTGCCGCCCATCTCGTTGATGAAGCGCGTCGCGTCCTTCTCGAGCTGCTGGCCGAAGGCGTAATCCGCGGTGACGAAGAACCAGGACTTGCCGCCTTCCTTGATCACGGCCGAGGCCGTCACCTTGGACAGCGCGTAGGTGTCGTAGGCGAAATGCACCGTGTTGGGGCTGCACAGTTCGTCGGTCAGCGAGCTCGCGCCAGGACCGGACAAGAGCGCGATCTTGTTGCGCTCGCGCACCATGTTGTGCACGGCGATCGCGATGCCGGAATTCGGAATGTCGACGACGGCGTCGACCTTGCCGTTGTCGAACCAGCCGCGCACGATCTGCACGCCGACGTCGGTCTTCATCTGGTGGTCGGCCGAGATGATCTCGATCGGCTTGCCGAGCACGGTGGGGCCGAATTCCTCGACCGCCATCTTGGCCGCCTCGACCGAGCCCGGGCCCGAATTGTCGCGGCCCCAGCTCGACAGATCGGTGAGCACGCCGATGCGCACGACATCATCGGAAACCTGGGCGTGAGCGGCCGTGGTCATCGCCGCGACAATGGCTGCCGCCAGAAACTGTCTCATCATTCCTCCCTTTGGGCGTCCGCGCTCTTCGGCGGGTCACTCAGGATTAGGAATTGTATAATCAGTTTGTCAATGGCGAATTAGATGTGTGAATAGTGTCACAAAGTTGGCGCCCGTGCGGCGCGATACTTCACATTTGGTGAGCGAACGCTTACATGGCTCGTCCGGGACGGCACCGCGGCAACGATTCCGGCTCATTTGCCAGACCGCGCCGCAGTGCCAAGTCACTATGAAACAGGGGAATTTTCGCGGACGCCGACGCCTTTCGCCGCCCGGACTGGGCCACCCGTGAAGGGCAAGGCTCCTCCGGGGCGGGGCATGAAGAGCGTCGGCGGACAGCGATCATAGACGGATCATGTTGAGACAGCTCTTCGCGCCGCAGCTCGTTATTCTCTACGTGCTGGTGGCCTCTACGCTCTACATCCACTTCCGCGGCAAGCAGCGGTTGCGCTTCGCTCGCCAGCTCGGCGATCACTCGACCTACCTCGCGCCCTACAATGTGCTGATGTATGCCGGCTCCGCCGTGCCCAACACGCCGGTGATTCCGGTTGAGCAGTTTCCCGAACTCAAGAAGCTCTCCGAAAATTGGGAGACGATCCGCGACGAGGCCACGCGCCTGTTCGACGAAGGCTTCATCCGCGCCGCGGCCAAGAACAACGACTGGGGCTTCTACTCCTTCTTCAAAAGCGGCTGGAAGCGCTTCTATCTGAAATGGTACGACGACTTCCTGCCGTCGGCGCGGACGCTGTGTCCGAAGACGGTGGAGCTGCTCAACTCGATCCCGAGCGTGCATGGCGCGATGTTCGCGATGCTGCCGCCGGGCGGCAAGCTCGGGGCGCACCGCGATCCCTTCGCTGGCTCGCTGCGCTATCACCTCGGCCTCGTGACGCCGAACTCGAACCAGTGCCGCATCCTCGTCGACGGCGTCGAATGCGTCTGGCACGACGGCGAGGCCTTCATGTTCGACGAGACCTTCATCCACAGCGCCGAGAACAAGACCGACGTCAACCGCATCATCCTGTTCTGCGACGTCGAGCGCCCGATGAAGTACGGCTTCATGACGGCGATGAACCGCTGGGTCAGCCACAACATCGTCAAGGCGTCGGCGACCCAGAACATCGACGGCGAGCATGTTGGCGCGCTGAACAAGGTGTTCGGCAAGCTCTACGAGGTCCATCTCGCCAGCCGCAAAGTCAAGGAGTGGAATCGGAACGTGTATTACACGCTCAAATATTCCGCGACCGCGCTGATCCTCGGCCTGATCGTGATGTCGGCGCTGCACTGATCGCAGCGGCGTTGCCGCGTTGAAAGCAAAAGCCCCGGAGCATGCTCCGGGGCTTTTTGTCTGGGACGAGAGCTGTGAGGCGCAACAGCGTCAGTCGCGCTCGAAAACCTTGGCGCCGGGGTAGATTCGCCTGGCGTAGGCGACGACCCACTCCCGGTCCTGGGTCTCCAGGAACGGAGTTCGGATCTTGCACGACCCGACGATAAGGTGCCACAGGCCGTTCAGCTTCTGAATGTTGACGATCATCTGAGTGGTCCTCGAAACCCGCGTTCCAGTCGACACCTGCTACGCGTGACAGTCTTGTGATTGACGGCTCGGAGCAGTGATCCTGATCACGTTGGAGTAGACGCGAATGTAAAAATCTCTCGCCATCGCTCAACTGTACGGGCGTAAGCACGGGCCATCACAAGGAATCAGGCGGGCTATACCAAGGTATGTTGGCGTCGGTCCGCAGGTGCAGCCGCAGCGTCGGGGCCGTTCAACTTTGCGCGGCGGCGCGCCTTCGCGCTCCGATCCGTTACATGGGCGTGATAACGTCCCTTCTGGCGTTTCGCATTGAGGGGATCTTGCCATGTCGGAGTCATCAGGAGCTTTTGCGACCACTGCGCTGAGCGGCTACGAGCTGCTGGCCGATCCGCAGCTGAACAAGGGCACGGCGTTCTCCGAGGCCGAGCGCGAGGCGTTCGACCTGCACGGCCTGTTGCCGCCCAATATCCTGACGCTGGACGAGCAGGTCTCGCGCCGCCTCGAGGCGCTGCGCGGCTTTGAGACCGACATCGAGCGCTATGCCTTTCTGCGCGAGCTGCAGGACACCAACGAGACGCTGTTCTACGCGCTCCTGGTCGGCAACCTGGAAGAGCTGTTGCCGATCGTCTACACGCCGACCGTCGGCGAGGGCTGCCAAAAATTCAGTCGGCTGTTCCGCAAGCCGCGCGGGCTATTCCTCAGCATCCCGCATCAGCACCGGATCGACCGCATTTTCGCCCATCCGCGCTTCGATCACGTCGAGGCGATCGTGGTGACCGACGGCGAGCGCATCCTCGGCCTCGGCGACCAGGGCGCCGGCGGCATGGGCATCCCGATCGGCAAGCTCGCGCTCTATACCGGCTGCGGTGGCCTGCATCCGGCAACGACGCTACCGATCATGCTCGACGTCGGCACCGACAATCCCGATTGCCTGGCCGATCCGCTCTATGTTGGCTGGCGCAACGAGCGCGTCCGCGGCCAGGCCTATGACGACTTCATTGAGGCGTTCGTCGCGGCGGTGGTGAAGCGCTGGCCGCGCGTCCTGCTGCAGTGGGAGGATTTCGCCAAGAACAATGCGACGCGCATGCTCGAGCGCTATCGCGACCGGCTCCTGACCTTCAATGACGACATTCAGGGCACCGCGGCGGTGGCGACCGGCGCCTTGCTTTCCGCGATCAACGTCACCGGCGTGCCGCTCACCGAGCAGCGCGTCGCCGTGCTCGGCGCAGGCTCGGCCGGCTGCGGCATCGCCAGCCTGATCCGCGCCGCGATGGTCGATGCCGGCCTGTCGGAGAGCGAGGCGGCGAAGCGCTTCTTCATGGTCGACCGCGACGGGCTGCTGCTCGAGGGTATGAGCGGGCTCGCCCCGTTCCAGCTTCCGTTCGTGCAGGACAGGCAGGCGATCGCAGGCTGGCAGCTCAGCCATCCCGACAAGATCGCGCTGCTCGACGTCGTGCGCAATGCCAGGCCGACCGTGCTGATCGGCGTTTCCGGCCAGGCCGGCGCGTTCTCCGAGCCGATCGTCCGCGCGATGGCCGAATGCAACAAGCGGCCGGTAATCTTTCCGCTGTCCAACCCGACCTCGCGCGAGGAGGCGACGCCGGTCGATATCGAGGCGTGGACCGAGGGGCGGGCGCTGATCGGCGTCGGCAGCCCGTTCCCGCCGATCATGCGCAACGGCGCGCGCTTCAAGGTCGACCAGACCAACAACTCGTACATCTTCCCGGGTGTCGGCGTCGGCGCGCTCGCGGTCGGTGCCAGCCGGGTCAGCGACGGCATGTTCATGGCGGCCGCCAAGGCGCTGGCCAGCGTCTCGCCGGCGCGCGACAACCCGAAGCACAATCTGCTGCCGCCGGTCAGCGCGTTGCGCGAGGTCTCGCAGACGGTGGCGCTTGCGGTCGCGCTGCAGGCGCACAAGGAGGGATTGGCGAGGGACGTTCCGATCGACCAGGTCGAGGCGCGGATTCACGCCAAGGTCTGGACGCCGCGCTACGTGCCGTACCGCCGCAGCGATCGGGCTTAGAGCTCGGCGCGTCGGCGGCGCGATCCTCCGGGCCGCGCGCGGCCCCGCATCGATTTTATGACCATCATGATCGGGTGAGGGTGGGCTCGACCTCGCTTGCGCCTTCTCAACGGGCTTGACCGAAGTAAGAATTTTCTTCAATCTTGGCATGCCAAATGCCAGTGGCGGTCCTTCGGGGATTTGGACGTCGCGGTGTCCGCAGCCCGCGATCGCACAACATCGACACAACGAGGAAACGGGGAGGGAAGTCGAATGGCCAATCTTGGCATGTCGCGCAGGGAGTTGCTGGTCGGGTCCATGCTCACGGCGGTCGCCGCGGCGGCGCCGCGACCGCTCTGGGCCCTCGACAACACGGGCGCGCTGGCGCGATCGAAGACCGGCATGGTGACGAGCCCGCACGAGCTCGCCACGCAGGCGGGACTCGAGGTGCTGCGCAAGGGCGGCAATGCGATCGAGGCGGTCATTGCCATCGGTGCCACGCTGTGCGTGACCTATCCGCATTTCAGCGGCCTCGGCGGCGACAGCTTCATGGTGATCAGTGACCGCAAGGGAAATGTCCGGACGCTGTCCGGCGCAGGTCAGGCCGCGCTCAACCTGCCGAACTACAGCGGCTCGGTCCCGATCCGGGGGCCGGGGTCGGCGCTGACCGCGGCCACGACCGTCGACGTCTGGGACCAGGCGTTCGATTTCAGCCGCAAGTCCTGGGCCGGAAAGCAGAGCTGGGCGTCGCTGTTCGAGCGCCCGATCGAATACGCCGGCAAGGGCTTCCCGGTCACGCCGTCGCAGCGCTTCTGGCAGGACATGGAAGCGAAGAACCTGAAGGACTGGCCCGACATCCAGCGCATCTTCATGCCCGCCGGCCGGATGCCTGAAATCGGCGAGCCGCTGGTCCAGGCCGAGCTCGCGAAATCGCTGGAGATGCTGGCGGCGAATGGCGGGCGCGATTTCTATGAAGGAAAGCTCGCCGCGCGCATTGCGGCCGGACTGAAGCAGATCGGCTCGCCGCTGACCGCCGACGATCTGGCGCGCTGCCGCGCTCGCGACGAGACGCCGTTGCGCGTCGGCTATCGCGGCGGCGAGCTGCTCGGGCTGCGCCCGCCGACGCAGGGTCTCACGACGCTCGAGATCATGGGCATCCTCGACCGCTTCGAGCTCGCAAAATATCCGGAAGGGAGCGTGGACTACTATCACCTCCTGGTCGAAGCGGTGAAGCAGGCCTTCATCGACCGCAGCCGCTACATCGGCGATCCGGAATTCGTCGACGTCCCGGTCAATCAGCTGCTCTCGGCGAGCTACCTCGACGCGCGCGCGAAGGCGATTAACGTGGCGAGGGCGATGCCATGGCCTCACGTGTTCCAGAAGGGCGACACGGTTTATCTCGCCGCGACCGACCGGGACGGCAATTGCGTCAGCATGCTGCAAACCGTCTACTACGATTGGGGAAGCGGCACGGTGGCCGGCGACACCGGCATCATCTGGCACAACCGCGGTGCGTCGTTCAACCTCGACCCGGCCAGCCCCAACTGCCTCAAGCCGGGCAAGCGGCCGTTCCACACGCTCAATCCGGGAATCTATCTCAAGGGCGGACGGCCGCATCTGCTGTACGGCACGCAGGGAGCCGACGGCCAGCCGCAGACGCTCGCGGCGGTGCTGACCAGGCTGATCGACTACAACATGGATCCGCTCACCGCGCTGGCGCGGCCGCGCTTCCTGCTCGGCAAAACGTTCTCCGATGCGCGCGACAGCCTGAAGCTGGAGAAGGATGCCGGTGAAGCGGTCTTCAAGGCGCTCGCCGAGCGCGGCCACGAGATAAGTCCGATACCAGCCCAGAGCCCGCTCGCGGGACATCCGGGTGCGATCCGGATCGACGCTGACGGAAGCATCACCGGGGCGCATGATCCGCGCAGCGACGGACGGGCGCTCGGGTTGTCATGAAACGAAGCGCGGCAGATTGACGGAGCCGCGCGGCGACTGCCGGGCGCATCCGGCAGCCATCTGCGAAGCATGGTCCCCCGGTGGGCGAGCGGTGGCGGACGACGCCCTCGACGCGTTGCGATCTGTCGCTCGCCATGGCCGACTGAAGGCCGACTAAAGTTCAAGCCTCGACGGTCCGTTCCGGTGGAACTTTCCGGGGCGCGTTATCGTTCGTACTCAAACGAACCACAGTCAATATCCGTCCGGGGGCCTGCGAGGGAGACACCCCCATGGCAACATTTGGCTCAACGCTTCGTCGACCCCCCGGCCTCGACGCCAACCAGCTCACACCATCCGAGCATCAGCTGCAGATGCGCCGTGCGGTGATCGCCTCCACCGTCGGGACCGCGATCGAGTGGTATGACTTCTTTCTCTACAGCACCGTCACCGGCCTGGTTTTCGCAAAACTGTTCTTTCCGCATTCCGATCCCTGGGTCGGCACGCTGGAAGCCTTCGCCATCTATGCGGTCGGCTTCGTCGCGCGGCCGATCGGGGCTGCGATCTTCGGGCACTATGGCGACCGAATCGGCCGCAAGTCGACGCTGATCGCGACGCTGCTGTTGATGGGCCTTGCCACCGCTGCGGTCGCATTGGTGCCGACCTATTCCAGCATCGGCATCTGGGGCGCGGTGATCCTGACCGTGCTGCGCTTCATCCAGGGCGTCGGCGTCGGCGGCGAATGGGGTGGCTCGGTGCTGATGTCGATGGAATGGGCGCGCAACGATCGCTCCCGCGGCCTGATCGCGTCATGGCCGCAATTCGGCGTGCCCTGCGGGCTGTTCCTCGCCAATCTCGCTGTGCTGGCCTTCAGCCAGATGTCGGGCGACCAGTTCCTTTCGTGGGGCTGGCGCGTTCCGTTCGCGCTCAGCATCGTCCTGGTCGGCGTCGGCCTCTACATCCGGCTCGGCATTCTGGAAACGCCTGTGTTCAGCAAGCTGCTGGCCGAGCGTCAGCTCGACCGCACGCCGATGCTGACGGTGATCCGGGACCATCCGAAGGAGATCCTGCTGTCCGCCTTCGCGCGGATGTCCGAGCAGGCGCCGTTCTACATCTTCACCGCCTTCGTGTTCTCCTACGGCACCGGCACGCTGCACGTCTCGCGCGATTTCCTGCTCACTGCGGTGCTCGCGGCCTCGGTGCTGTCGTTTGTCTCGATCCCGGTGTTCGGGCACCTGTCCGACCAGATCGGCCGCAAGAACATGTACATGATCGGCGCGTTGGTGACCGGCATCTTCGGCTTCATCTACTTCGCGATGCTCAATACCGGCTCGGCGTCGATCATCCTCCTCGCGATCATTCTCTCGCTCATTCCGCACGATATGCAGTACGGGCCGCAGGCTGCGCTGATCGCCGAAAGCTTTACCGGGCGCTTGCGCTACAGCGGCGCCTCGCTCGGCTATCAGCTCGCATCCGTCATCGCCGGCGGTCCGGCGCCGCTGATCGCGGCGTGGCTGTTCGGCACCTATCATTCGTGGGTCGCGATCGCGATCTACATCGCCATCTGCGCCGTCATCACGCTGGTCGCGACCGCGCTGATGACCGACTTCACCGGCAAGGACATCAATGCGGCCGGCGCGCACGAACGTCTGGCTTGAGGCAGCAATGGAGCAGCAGATGATGAAATGGCGAAAAGAATCGGCGCTCGATCTCTATAACCTCGTCGCCGCGATCTTCCTGCTTGCTGCGCCGTGGCTGTTCGTGCAGGCCAATCCGACCGCGGCGATCGATCTCAGGATCAGCGGCGCGGCGATCGCGATCATGTCGCTGGCGGCGATCGTCGCGTTCTCGATCTGGGAAGAATGGATCAACCTGGTCGTCGGGTGCTGGCTGATCGTCTCGCCCTGGCTGCTCGGCTTCGCGCATACCCGCGCGATGCATTTTGCCATCGCCGCAGGCGCGGTGGTGGCGTTCATGGCGCTGCTCGAGCTATGGCTCGAATACGAGAAGACGCATTTCGGCCCGGATACGCCGCAGGCTGCCGAAAGGCAGTAAGCTCCGCCGCCGGAGAGACCGAGGTGTGGCTCTTCGTCTTTGAGCATGGTCTTCTCGGAAAACCGCTTCGCGCTTTTCAGGATCATGCTCTAGCAGCCGCGGCAAATCCCCTTGATCTTGCGGTCGACGATCGCGTCCTCCTGATCGATGACCTGCTGCGATGTCGATGTCGTCGCCGGAATATCGGCGGCGCGCGGCTGGCGATGGCCGACCGGCGCCGACCACGGCCTGCTCGCGGTTTCGTTTGACGCGTAGGCGCGGGGCTGCTGGACCGCCGCCGCCTGTGCAAAGCAAGCGGTCGCCATTGCCGCGGACATAATCGCAGCCAAGCCCAGTCGTACGCCGGGTTGTCGAAGATCGATCATGAAAGTCTCCATGCCGTCATCGCCGCGTTTGCGCGCGGCCTTGATGACATGGAGTGCCTCGGTCGTTCCGGTATTCCTCGCTCCATCCGATGTGATCGGGCGCTCGCGGCGCGGTGATCGCGCGTGATGAAATAATTTCCGGGCACTCGCGGTCCTTGATCACAGGAGCCGAGCTAGGTCGGCTTCACCCACCGTACGGAGAAATCCCATGACCAGATTGACCCTCGCAGCGCTTGCGCTGATTGCGGCAGCCGCCTATTCGGCCCAGGTGTCCGCCGCCGGCAACAACGCTGCGGTGCGGCGCGCCAATGCTTCGATGACGACAACGACGGTCAGCAGCAAGACCACCGATTGCGTGCGCGCGCCGAAGGTTGGATCGTTCGCGACCGCTCCCTTCACCGAGCCGCCCTGCATGCCCGGCACGATGCGCTGACCGCGCACAGCAAAAAGCCCCGGACCTGAGGTCCGGGGCTTTGGGCCTTGCCTCGTCTCCCGAGGCGGTTATTCCGGCTTGCCGATCGTCACCGCGAGCTTGCCGACGCCGTCGACACCGCATTCGAGCTTGTCGCCCACCTGCAGCTGCGATACGCCGGCGGGCGTGCCGGTCATGATGATGTCGCCGGCGGCGAGCTTCACCTGCTGCGAGAGCTGCCAGATGATCTCAGGCACGTTCCAGATCAGCTCGGTGAGGTCGCCTTTCTGGGCTTCCTTGCCGTTGACGGTGAGCCAGATCTTGCCCGCGGTCGGGTGGCCGATCTTCGCGGCCGGCTGGATCGCCGAGCAGGGCGCGGAGTAGTCGAACGACTTGCCGATCTCCCAGGGCCGCTCCTTCTTGCGCGAGGCGATCTGCAGGTCGCGGCGGGTCAGGTCGATGCCGACGGCATAGCCGTAGACATGCTCGAGCGCCTTGTCGGCGGGAATGTTCAGCCCGCCGCTCTTCATCGCCACCACCAGCTCGACCTCGTGATGCAGGTCCTTGGTCAGCGGCGGATAGGGGATGGTCGCGCCGTCGGGCACCAGCATGTCGGCATGCTTGCCGAAGAAGAACGGCGGCGCGCGCTCGTCATTGCCCATCTCCCTGATATGCTCGAGATAGTTGCGGCCAACGCACCAGATGCGGCGGACCGGATAGCTGCCGGATTCGCCGACGACGGGAAGCGAGGGCTGCGGGGGAAGCGGAATGACGGTGGATGCGGCGTTCATGAACGGGTCCCGGAGGGTTGAAGGAGGGAGCGCGGGCGGTATTTACGCGCTTACGCCGCTCAGGGCTAGTGGCCGCGGCTGCATCCGGCGCAGAGGTGAGGCCAGTTTTCCGCCGAGCGCGACCGCCTTTGGTCGACAAAGGCGGTGCTGCCCATGAGGAAATGGCTTTCGATCGGCCTGGGGCTGATCGTTGTGGCCCTGATCGCCGCCGTTTGGTTTTTCACGGTCGTCCCGGAGCGGATCGACCGGGCGCAGAACAGGGTCCAGCACGTGGCGCTGGATATCACGCCCGCCGCAAGGGACTTGCAGGCGACGCTCGACGTGGCGGACATGCATGCGGACAGCCTGTTGTGGAAGCGCGACCTGATCGCGCGATCCGATCGCGGCCATATCGATCTGCCGCGCCTGATCGAGGGGCACTACGCGCTACAGGTGTTCTCGTCGGTCACCAAGTCGCCCAAGGGCCAGAACTATGATGCCAACGGTGCCGATACCGACACCATCACGAACCTCGCCATCATCGATCTGCAGCCGCCGCGGACGTGGTTCTCGTTGCTGCAGCGCTCGCTGTGGCATGCCGAGAAACTGCGGAGCTTCGCCGAACACTCCGCCGGGCGGCTGCGCCTGATCGCAACCCCGGCCGACCTCGACCGCCTGCTCGCCGACCGCAAGAGCGGTGCGACGGTGGTTGGCGGCATGCTGTCGATCGAGGGTTTGCAGGATATCGAGGGCAATATCGCCAATCTCGACGTGCTCTACGGCGCCGGATTCAGAATGGCCGGTCTCGCGCATTTCTTCGACAATGATGTCGCCGGCTCGATGCACGGCGTCGCAAGGGGCGGGCTGACGCCGCTCGGCCGGCAGGTGGTGCAGCGGATGGAGGCGATGGGCATGATCGTCGACCTCGCGCATGCGAGCCACGCGGCGGTCGCCGAGGTGCTGGCGATGGCGACGCGCCCGGTGGTGTCGAGCCACGGCGGCGTTCAGGCGACGTGCAAGGTCAACCGCAACCTCACCGACGACGAAGTCCGGGGTGTCGCGCGGACCGGCGGCGTGGTCGGCATCGGTTTCTGGCAAGGCGCGGTCTGCTCGCTCGATCCGAAGGACGTCGCGCGGGCGATCGCCCATGTGCGCGACCTGGTCGGGATCGACCATGTCGGCCTCGGCTCCGATTTCGACGGCTCGACCACGACGGGCTTCGATGCCAGCGAGATCGTCGCCGTGACCCAGGCGCTGATGTCGCGCGGGTTCTCGGAGGACGACATCCGCAAGGTCATGGGCGGCAATGTCCTGCGCGTGCTGCGCGCAGGCATTGCCCCGAGGGGATGACAGGCCCTAGCCGGTGGCGCTGATCGGCGCCAGCGCCAGCGGCGACGGGTCGTGGTGGTGCTGCAGGCGGAAGAACGAGGCGTAGCGGCCGCCGCGGCGCAGCAGTTCCTCGTGCCGTCCGCGCTCGACGATCTCGCCGCCCTCGACCACCAGGATCGCATCGGCATGCATGATGGTGTGCAGACGGTGCGCGATCACGATCGTGGTGCGGCCCTGGCAGAGATGCTCGATCGCTTCCTGCACCTGCTTCTCGGACTCCGAGTCGAGCGCGGCGGTGGCCTCGTCGAGCAGGATGATCGGCGCGTTCTTGATCAGCGCGCGGGCGACCGCGATGCGCTGGCGCTGCCCGCCGGACAGCTGGGTGCCGTGCTCGCCGACCGGCGTGTCGTAGCCAAGCGGGAAGCTCATGATGAAGTCGTGTGCGCAGGCGGCCTTGGCGGCGTCGACGATCTCTTGCTCGGTGGCGCCCTGCTTGCCGAAGGCGATGTTGGCGCGGATGGTATCGCGGAACAGATAGACGTCCTGTCCGACATAGGCGGTCTGCTGTCGCAGCGATTTGCGCGACACTGACGAGATCGGCTGTCCGTCGATCAGGATGTCGCCCTCGCGCGTCTCGTAGAAGCGAAGCAGCAAGGCCAGCACGGTCGATTTGCCGCCGCCGGAGGGGCCGACCAGCGCGGTCACCTTGCCGGGCTCGGCCACGAAGCTCATGCGGTTCAGCACCGGCTCGCCCGGCCGATAGGCGAAGCTGACGTCGCGCAGTTCGATCCGCGCGTCGGACAGTTTCAGCGCCGGCTTGTCGTCGTCGGTCTGCTCGCTCGCCGGGCTATCGACCACCTCGAGCAGCATCCGCGCGCCGACCAGCTGGCTGTTGAGGTCGATGTTGAGCCGCGCCAGCCGCTTGGCCGGTTCGGTCGCCATCAGGAAGGCGGTCAGGAACGTGAAGAACTGGCCCGGCGTGGAACCGAGCGCAACCACGCTGTAGCCGCCATACATCAGGCAGCCGGCGACCGCGAAGCCGCCGAGCATTTCCATCAGCGGATTGGAGCGGTTGGCGACGCGCGCCATCTTGTTGGCATTGCTCTCGACGGTTGCGATGTGCTCGTCGATCCGCTGCTGCATGGTGCCTTCCAGCGTGAACGCCTTCACGGTGCGGATGCCCTGCAGCGATTCCTGCATCGTCTCCATGATGTCGGCGGTGCCGGTGAACTGGTTGTAGGCGAGCCCCTTGATCCGCTTCACCAGCCTGCGCAGCATCAGCATCGCCGGCGGTACCGCCACAAGCCCGATGAACGACATCAGCGGGTCCTGCCAGACCATGACGGCGACCATGCTGATCAGCATCAGGAAGTCGCGGCCGATCGCATTGACCAGCATGTTGAGTACGTCGGTGATCGACTTGGCGCCGGCGGTCAGCCGCGCCAGGAATTCCGACGAGTGCCGCTGCGAGAAGAAGCCGATGCTCTCGCTCATTAGCTTGGCGAACAGTTGCCGCTGGTTGCTGGCGAGGATGGCGTTGGAGATCTTGTTCAGGATCACCATGTGGCCGTATGTCGCCACGCCTTTGATGAACAGCAGCACTACCGTGATCCCGGCGAACATGGCGATGCCGGGGATGTTCTTGTCGACATAGGCCTGGTTGATCACCTGGCCGAGCACGTACGTGGCGCCGGCCGTCGAGCCGGCCGCAACGGCCATCAGCGCGAACGCCGTCAGATAGCGCCGCCAATAGGTAATCCCTTGTTCCATGACCAGGCGGCGAATCAGGATCGCCGCGCCATAGGGATCGTCGGTAATTTTCTTTGGAAACTGGGCCATCCGCGTTCCATTGACGGCGGGCAGCGCCGGCCGTCAGGGTTGCGGGACCTCCTTGCCCGCTTGGCGGGGCTTTTTCAAGCACAATAACTGCTTGATAACGGTTTGTTTTTTAGGCCGATTCCGCCTGTCGCGCGGAGCCGGCGCGCTCCCGGAACAGCTTCTCCTCCCAGGCCAGTGCGTGGCTCGCGATGGTCTCGAGATCATCGTAGCGCGGCGTCCAGTCGAGCAGCGAGCGGATCCGGGTCGTGTCGGCCACCATGGTCATGATGTCGCCGGGCCGGCGCGCGGCGTAGGCGACCGCGAAATTGCGCATCGAGACCCGGCGCACCGCCTCGATGGTTTCGAGCACGGAATAGCCGCGGCCATAACCGCAATTCATCGTCACCGATTGCCCGCCGGCGCGCAGATAGGACAGCGCCGAGCGATGCGCCTCGACGAGGTCGCTGACATGGATGAAGTCCCTGATGCAGCTGCCGTCCTGGGTCGGATAGTCGGTGCCGAACACGTCGATCTTGGCGCGCTGGCCGGTCGCGGCCTCGACCGCGATCTTGAGCAGATGGGTGGCGCCGATGGTGGCAAGGCCGACGCGGCCCTTCGGGTCGGCGCCGGCGACGTTGAAGTAGCGCAGCACGACGTAGCTCATGCCATGAGCGGACGCGACGTCGTGCAGCATGATCTCGGTCATCAGCTTCGACGAGCCATAGGGCGACAGCGGACGGGTCGGTGCGATCTCCGGCACCGGCACCTGGTCCGGGTTGCCGTAGACGGCCGCGGTCGAGGAGAAGATGAAGCGGCTGACGCC
The DNA here is from genome assembly GCF_001189245.1 of Bradyrhizobium pachyrhizi. Lineage (GTDB taxonomy): Bacteria > Pseudomonadota > Alphaproteobacteria > Rhizobiales > Xanthobacteraceae > Bradyrhizobium > Bradyrhizobium pachyrhizi. Next base: position 34,357 of record NZ_LFIQ01000067.1, read on the forward strand.
GCCCTTCACCGCCGCGTTGAGCAGGCTGCGCGTCGTCATGGTGTTGTTGCGGTAGTAGCCGAGCGGATCGCGCATCGAGTCCGGCACCACGACGGAGCCCGCGAAATGGATGATGCTGTCGATGCCGTGCTGCGCGATCACGCCTTCGACGAGGTTCTCGTCGCCGGCATCGCCGATGAACAGCGGCACGCCTTCGGGCAGGAACGCGGAGAAGCCGGTGGAAAGGTTGTCGATCACGACGACGCTCTCGCCGGCATCGACCAGCGCATGAACCATGTGACTTCCGATATAGCCGGCGCCGCCGGTCACGAGCACGGTCATGGATAGAGCTCTCCCGATGTTCTTTAACCGGTGATGCTAGCGGGAGTGCGGTGAAGAGGGGGTTTCGCCGCGGCCGAACTGGCCACTATGCTTAATGTTGCGTATAGGAACTGGCACGAAACGGAGACTTGAGTGCCGATCGAGAACACACCTGCCGGCGAGCTCGAGCTCATCGTGCCCAATCTGCACCGACGCTATTCGGGTGTCACCGCGACCAACCGCATGGTCGCGCCGAAGCTCGCAAAGATGTTTCGCGCAGCCTGGCTCGGCTCGCATCGGCCCGACGGCATCGACGCGATGGGGTTTGCCGATCTCCTGCGGCTGTGGCGGCGCGCATCGCCGCTGATCTGGCACGCGCGGCGCAACGACGAGATGATCGTCGGGCTCGTGCTGCGCGCGCTCGGCTGGCCGCTGAAACTGATCTTCACCTCGGCCGCGCAGCGCCATCACACCTGGCTGACGCGCTGGCTGATCCGCAACATGGATGCGATCATTGCCACCAGTCCGCTGTCGGCCTCCTATCTGAAGCGTGACGCGACCGTGGTGATGCACGGCGTCGACACCGATCGTTATGCGCCGCCGGCCGATCGCGCGGCAGCCTTTGCCGAGAGCGGATTGCCGGGACGTGATGCGATCGGCTGCTTCGGGCGGGTGCGCGCGCAGAAGGGCAGCGACGTGTTCGTCGAGGCGATGTGCAGGCTGCTGCCGCGCTATCCCGATTTCACCGCGGTCATCGTCGGCGCCGTGGTGCCGGAGCAGCTGGCCTTTGCCAACGAGCTGAAGCGAAAGATCGAGGCCGCCGGCCTGCAATCGCGCATCATCATCACGGGCGAACTGCCGATCGAGGACGTCGTGCGCTGGTACCAGCGGCTGACGATCTACGCCTTCACCTCGCGCAATGAAGGTTTCGGCCTGACCCTGATCGAGGCGATGTCGGCGGGCGCCGCGCTGGTTGCGGCGCGCGCGGGCGCGGCCGAGTTCGTGGTCGAGGACGGCG
>NZ_LFIQ01000067.1:35684-58799 GCF_001189245.1 Bradyrhizobium pachyrhizi
CGCGCTGGAGCCCTTGATGCGCGATCCGGCATCGGCCGCGGCGATGGGCGCGCGGGCGCGGCAACGAGTTGTGGATAAGTTCAGCCTCGATGCCGAGGCAAACGCGATCGCGGCGGTCTACCGCGCGCTGACCTGAGCCAGCACGCGCTGCGCAATCTCCACGACCTCTTCGGCGGCGATATCGCGCATGCAGCGATGGTCGTTCATGGTGCAGACCGTGCGCTGGCACGGCTGGCACGACAACTTGCTCCTGGTCTGCAGCACGGTCGCGGCGAGGCCGTTGAGGGGCGCCCAGAGATAAGGATCGGTCGGGCCGAAGATGCCCATGGTCGGCGTGCCGATTGCGGCGGCGATGTGCATCAAGCCGGAGTCGTTGGTCACAGCGACGCTGGCCGCGGCCATCGCAACGATGCCGTTGCGCAGATCGGTGCCGCTGAGGTCGCGGACCCGCGCGCCGCCGGCTGCCGTGATCTCCTGCGCCAGCGCCTTCTCGCCGGGGCCGCCGACCACCCAGACGTCGAAGCCGCGTTCGGCGAACAGGCGCGCGGCCTCCGGATAATAGGTCCAGCGTTTCGAGGCGCCGACCGAGCCGGGTCCGAGCGCGATGGCGGGACCGCGGCCGAGGCCGTTGGCCTGCCGCCAGCGTTCGATTTCGTCCGCGGGAACCCGAAGCTGCGGCACCGGCCATTCCGGCGGGCGGGCGGTGCCGTCGGGCAGCGCCAGGATCGCGTTCTTGTCGATGAAGCGGGGCTGCCGCTTTTCGCCCCATCGCATCGCGTTGATGAGGCCGAACCGCACCTCGCCAAAGAAGCCGACCCGTTCCGGGATGCCCGCCAGCGCCGGCGCGAGAGCGGCCTTCCAGGTCCGCGGCAGCACCAGCGCGGTGGCGTAGTTCCGTCGGCGAAGCTCGGCCGCGAGGGCCTGCTGCTGGGCCAGCGCCAGCCGGCTGCGCGGCAGGTCGGACACGATCCCGGCGCGAACATCGGGCATATAATCGACCAAAGGGGCGCAAAGCCTGGATGTCAGAAGGTCGATCGGCCGGTTCGGCCAGCGCTTGCGGAGCACCCTGACCACGGTGTGGCCGCGCACGAAATCGCCGATCCAAACATAGGGTACCACGAGGATAGGTCTGGTATCCTCGGCATCCTGTGTTTCGATGTCAGATATTGAATCAATATTCATTTCTAACTAGGCCAAGGCCGATCGGGCGCGGCCAAGTCGGTAACCGGTTCGCGATGAGAGGTAAAGCCGTCGTTGCCTGCGGCGCGGGAGTGGGGCAAAGCTGACGGCTGCAAAGGAATCTGGCGGGATTTCATCATGTTTCTGGTAACCGGGGGCGCCGGTTTTATCGGATCGAACGTCGTGGCCGCGTTGAACGACGCCGGGCGCAGCGACGTCGCGGTCTGCGATCTGCTTGGGCAGGACGGCAAGTGGCGGAACCTGGCCAAGCGCCAGCTTGCCGATGTCGTTCCGCCGGCCGAGCTTGGCGACTGGCTGAAGGGGCGGCGGCTTACCGCCGTGATCCATCTCGGCGCCATTTCCGAGACCACGGCAACCGACGGCGACCTGGTGATCGAGACCAATTTCCGTCTCTCGATGCGGCTGCTCGACTGGTGCACGGTAAATGCCACGCCGTTCATCTATGCCTCCTCGGCCGCGACCTACGGCGACGGCGAACAGGGGTTCGACGACGACGCATCGGTCGAGGCGCTGAAGCGGCTGCGGCCGATGAACCTGTACGGCTGGAGCAAGAACTTGTTCGATCTTGCGGTCGCCGAGCGCGCGGAGAAGGGCGCGCCTCTGCCGCCGCAATGGGCCGGGCTTAAATTCTTCAACGTGTTCGGCCCCAATGAATATCACAAGGGCCCGATGATGAGCGTGCTCGCGCGGCGCTTCGACGACATCAAAGCGGGCCGCGTCGTGCAGCTCTTCAAGTCGCATCGCGAGGGCATCGCCGACGGGGATCAGCGCCGCGACTTCATCTATGTCGACGACGTCGTGCGGGTGATGATGTGGCTGATCGCGACACCGCGGGTCTCCGGGCTGTTCAATGTCGGTACCGGCAAGGCGCGCAGCTTCAAGGACCTGATCGTCTCGGCCTATGGCGCGCTCGGGCTGGAGCTGAACATCCAGTATGTCGACATGCCCGAGCAGATTCGCGGCAGTTACCAGTACTTCACCCAGAGCGTCGTCGATCGTCTCGGACGCGCCGGATACAATGGCGGTTTCACTCGCCTGGAAGACGCAGTCGGGGCCTATGTGAAGGGCTTTCTCGATCGCGCGGATCGCTATCGCTAGAGCGGATGACGGTGACTGATGTTCGATTTTGAAGCGATCTCGCGTGCCATGTCCGGCCAGACCGTGCTTTGCGTCGGCGACCTCATGCTCGACGAGTTCGTCTATGGCGAGGTGTCGCGGATCTCGCCGGAGGCGCCGGCGCCGGTGATCGCTGTCAGGCGCAACGAGACCAATATCGGCGGCGCCGGCAACGTCGCGCGCAACATCGCCGCGCTTGGCGGGCGCTGCATCTTCGTCGGCCTGATCGGCGAGGACGCTGCCGGCGCGGTGCTGGCCGAAGCGCTGGCGAAGGAGCCCGCTATCGAGACCGTGCTGCTGCGCGACGCCGCGCGTCCGACCACGCGCAAGGTGCGCTTCGTCTCCGAGCAATTCTCGACCCACATGCTGCGCTCCGACTGGGAGCTCGCCGCGCCGGCCGCACCGGCCATCGAGCAGCAGCTGATCGATGCGATCCTGCCGCGTCTTGCGCGGGCCGACATCGTGCTGCTGTCGGACTACGCCAAGGGCGTGCTCACCGCGCGCGTGATCCGCAACGTGATCGACGCGGCGCGCCAGGCGAAAAAGCGCGTCATCGTCGACCCCAAGAGCGCCAATCTCGCGATCTATCGCGGCGCGACCGTGCTGACGCCGAACCGAAAGGAATTCGCCGAGGCGACCCGCAGCCGCGCCGACAGCCAGGACAGCATTGCGCAGGCCGCGCCCGATGCGATGTACCTCGCGGATTGCGAGGCGATGCTGGTGACGCAGGGCGAGCGCGGCATGACGCTGGTGACGCGGGGCGGCGAGTCGATCCATGTGCCGGCGCTGCCGGTCAAGGTGCGCGACGTCTCCGGCGCCGGCGATACCGTTGCCGCGGCGCTGGCGCTGGCGCTGGCGGGCGGCGCCGACTGGGAAGGTGCGCTGCGGATCGCGAGCGCGGCGGCGGCGGTAGCAGTCGGCAAGACCGGTACCGCGATCGTCAAGTCCGCCGAATTGCGCCGAAGGATCCTGCCGCACGCTTCGCTGGCGGCCGAGGAGAAGATCGTCCCGGCCGGCGGCGACATCGATGCATGCCTCGAGGAGTGGCGCAGGCAGGATCTGCGCATCGGCTTCACCAATGGCTGCTTTGACATCCTGCATCCCGGCCACGTCAAGGTGCTGACCGCCGCGCGCGGCGCCTGTGATCGCCTCGTCGTCGGGCTGAACAGCGACGCCTCGGTGAAGCGGCTGAAGGGCGAGGGACGTCCGGTGCAGAACGAGCGCGCCCGCGCCGAGGTGCTGGCGGCGTTGGAAGCCGTCGACCTCGTCGCGATCTTCGAGGAGGACACGCCGATCAATCTGATCACGCAGGTGCGGCCGAGCGTGCTGGTCAAGGGCGGCGACTATACCCGCGAGCAGGTGGTCGGCCACGAGATCGTCGAAGCCGCCGGCGGCGAGGTGGTGCTGGTCGAGATCCTGCCCGGCCACAGCACGACGTCGCTCGTTGCGCGGGCCCGTGAGGGCAAGGCGTGAGCGCCAGCATGGCATCCCCGGCAGCCGCCGCGGCGTGTCCGGCCTGGCGCGATCCGGCGCGCTGGCAGACCGCGACCGATGTAGTCGCGGTCCTGATTGCGCTGTCGCTGCCGTGGTCGACCTCGCTGGTCGGCATCTTCGGCGTGGTGCTGCTGATCGCGATTGCGCCGACGGTCGATCTGAAGGCGTTCTGGGCGCTGCTGAAGCGGCCGATCTGCCTGGCGCCGGTCGCGTTGTTTTGCCTCGCGCTTGTCGGCACGCTCTGGTCGGACGCGGCCTGGGGCTTGCGATTCTACGCGGTCGGGCCGACCGCAAAGCTCCTCGTGCTGCCGGTCCTGCTCTATCATTTTCAGCGCTCGGCCCGCGGGACCTGGGTGTTCGTCGCCTTCCTGGTCTCCTGCACGCTGTTGATGCTGATGTCCTGGCTGGTGCTTGCCTATCCGCACCTCGCGCTGCGGGCGCCCGCTCCGGGCGAGCAGGGAGTCTTCGTCAAGAACTACATCGACCAGAGCCAGGAATTCACCTTGTGCGCGGTCGCACTGGCCTATCCGGTCGTGACGCTGCTGCGGGCCAAACGCATCCTGCCGGCCATGTTGCTGATTGCGATTGCGCTCAGCCTGTTCGCCAACATGGCGATGGTGGTGGTGTCGCGGACTGCATTGGTGACGGTTCCGATTATGTTCGCGGTGTTTGCGCTGCTCCATCTGCGCTGGCGCAGCATCGTCCTGATCCTTTGCGCGGCCGCCGCGTTAGCCGTCGTGGCGTGGTATGGCTCGCCGCAATTGCGCTCGACGGCGGAGTCGTTCGAGCGCGACTACAAGCTCTACATGCAGCGCAACGAGCCGACCTCGCTCGGCTTGCGGCTCGAATTCTGGCGCAAGTCGCTTGGCTTCTTTGCCGAGGCCCCGGTCATCGGCCATGGCACCGGCGCGACGCGGGGCCTGTTCGAGCGCGTCGCGAAGGGCGGTGCGACCCAGGCTTCCGGCGAAGTGATCGGAAACCCCCACAATCAAACGTTGAACGTCGCCGTGCAGTGGGGCATTGTGGGTGTAGCGATACTGTACGCAATGTGGCTCCTGCACCTTTTGCTGTTCCGCGGCGACGGTCTCGTCAACTGGATCGGGCTTCTCGTCGTGGTACAGAATATTTCTAGTTCGTTGTTTAATTCACACATCTTCGACTTTCACGAGGGCTGGATGTATGTGCTGGGCGTCGGAGTTGCGGGCGGCATGGCGTTGAAGGGGCAATTGCGGGCCGATATGGAACCCGAACCTCCTGCTCGTCCATGATCGCTGGCAAGGGCTCTGCAGATACGCTATCAGCCTGCCAATGTCCCATCGCGAACTCCCAGTTGCCGGCAACCCGTCCGTTAGATGACGCGCCTTTCACAACTCACCCTGCGCAATTTCCTGATTTTGGTGCATGACGCGCTCGCGACGACGTTCGCGTTGCTGGCGAGCTTCTATCTGCGTTTCGAGGGCAGCCTTCTCACCGATCGACTCCCGCATCTGCTGCTCATTCTGCCCTGGTTCGTGCTGTTCAGCGTTTTCGTCAGCTATTTCTCCAATCTGACCACGGCGAAATGGCGCTTCACCTCGCTGCCGGACGCGCTGAACATCCTGCGGGTCGCAGCCGTGCTGACGCTGGCACTGGTCGTGCTGGACTACGTCTACTTCTTCACCGGAACGAATTCGCAAAGCCCGGTGTTCCTCGGCCGGGTCACGATCATCCTGTTCTTCTTCCTCGAGGTGTTCGCGCTGAGCGCGTTGCGCCTCGGCTACCGCTATTTCCGTTATTCACGCACGCGACTGCATGCCCGATCCGACAACGCCGCGCCGGCGCTGCTGGTCGGACGTACGGCCGATGCCGAAGTCGTGCTGCGTGGCATCGAGAATGGCGCCATCAAGCGGCTCTGGCCGGTCGGCGTGCTCTCGCCGTCGGACGCGGACCGCGGCCAGATGATCCGCAACATTCCCGTGGTCGGCGGCGTCGACGACATCGAGGCCGTGATTCGGGATTTCGAGACCCGCCAGCGGCCGATCAAGCGCGTGGTCATGACACCGTCGGCCTTCGAACCCGAAGCGCATCCGGAGAGCGTGCTGATGCGCGCCCGGCGGCTCGGCGTGATGGTCAGTCGCCTGCCGTCGCTGGAGGGCGGCGACGCGCCGCGACTGACCAATGTCGCCGTCGAGGACCTGCTGCTGCGCCCAAGCCAGAAGATCGACTACGCGCGGCTCGAGACGCTGGTGAGGGGCAAGTCCGTCATCGTCACCGGCGGCGGCGGCTCGATCGGCGCCGAAATCTGCGAACGGGTCGCGACCTTCGGCGCCGCGCGCCTCCTGGTCGTGGAGAACTCGGAGCCGGCGCTCTATGCGGTCACCGAGGCGCTGTCCGCGCGCGACTCCGGGCCCGAGATCGAGGGCCGGATCGCCGATATCCGGGATCGCGAGCGCATCACGCGGCTGATGAGCGAGTTCAAGCCCGACATCGTGTTCCACGCCGCGGCGCTCAAGCATGTGCCGATCCTGGAGCGCGACTGGAGCGAAGGGGTCAAGACCAACATCTTCGGGTCGGTGAACGTGGCCGACGCCGCGCATGCCGCGGGCGCGAGCGCAATGGTGATGATCTCGACCGACAAGGCGATCGAGCCGGTGTCGATGCTGGGCCTGACCAAGCGCTTCGCCGAGATGTATTGCCAGGCGCTGGACCATGACCTGATGACCGAGGCAAAGGGCAAGCCGCACATGCGGCTGATCTCGGTGCGGTTCGGCAATGTGCTGGCGTCCAATGGATCGGTGGTGCCGAAATTCAAGGCGCAGATCGAGGCCGGCGGACCGATCACGGTGACCCATCCGGACATGGTTCGCTACTTCATGACGATCCGCGAGGCCTGCGATCTCGTGATCACCGCAGCGACGCACGCAGTGACGCCGGCGCGGCCCGACGTCTCGGTCTATGTGCTGGAAATGGGGCAACCGGTGAAGATCGTCGATCTCGCCGAGCGGATGATCCGTCTGTCGGGCCTGCAACCCGGCGTCGACGTCGAGATCGTGTTCAGCGGCATCCGTCCCGGCGAGCGGCTGAACGAGATCCTGTTCGCAAGCCAGGAGCCGACGCTCGAAATCGGCGTCGCCGGCGTCATGGCGGCCAAGCCGAACCAGCCTCCGATGTCGACGCTGCGCAAGTGGCTCGCGGCGCTGGAGGATGCGATCGAGAGAGATGACCGTGTGACCATCCGCGCCGTCCTTCAGGACGCCGTGCCCGAGTTCGGATCGAATGCCGCCTGACCGCGCCGTTCTGCGGACGCCGAGACAGGACCGTTTCGAAAGCCATTGATGCGTAGTTCTCGAAAAGTCGTGGTCGTCAGCCAGCACTATCCGCCGGACCACAGCACGACCGCCGCGATCATGTCCGCGATCGCCGAACGGATCGCGCAGGAGTCGGAGGTGATGGTGATCTCCGGGATGCCGGGCTCGGCGCGGGCGCCGGCGCCCGGGCGGCCCGCCGTCATCGAGATCAGGAACTGGCTGCCGGGAAAGGCGGCGCTGATCAAGCGCGCGCTGGCCGAGGCGCTGTTCACCGGCCGGATCTTCTTTGCGCTGTTGTCGCGGCTGAAGCGGGGCGACGTGGCGCTGACGGTGACCGCTCCCTTCGCGCTGCCCTATGCGGTTGCCGCCGCGGCCAGGTTGAAGGGGGCCAAGTCGGCGCTGATCCTGCACGACCTGTTTCCCGACGTGCTCGTGATGGCCGGGCTGCTGCGGCCGTCCTCGCTGGTGGCGCGGGCGATGCGGGCGATCAACGCGCTGATGTTCCGGGCCCTGAACGCTGTCATCGTGATCGGCCGCGACGCCGAGAAGCTGCTGCTGCGATATGGCGGAATGACACAGGACAAGATCAGGTTCATCCCGAACTGGGCCACGCTCGCCCCCGGCAACCGTCCCGTGAGCCCCGACAATCCGTTTCGCAAGGCCATCGCCGCCCGCTTCGTCGTCGGGCTGTCCGGCAATCTCGGCTTCACCCACGATCCGGACATCGTCTTCCAGGCCGCGCGGCTGCTGCGTGACGAAGGCGAGATCCATTTCCTGCTCTCGGGATGGGGCATCGGCTTCGCGCGGCTCAAGGAGCTGCAGGCCGCCGCGCGGCTTGCCAACGTCACGCTGGTCGAGCGCGTCGCGGACAGCGAGCTCGATGCGCTGCTCTCCAGCGCGGACGTTTGGCTCATTCCCTATCGCAAGGACGTCGCCGGCGTGTCGGTGCCGAGCCGGTTCTACAATCTGCTCGCGGCCGGCCGTCCCGTCATTCTCGTCTCCGAGCCCGAGGCCGAGGCCGCGCTCACAGTCAGCGAAAACCGGCTCGGCTGGGTCGTCACGCCGGCAAGGCCCGATCAACTCGCCGATGCCATTCGCCAGGCGTCGCGATCACAGGACGCCGCGATGGCCGAGCGCGCGGTCGCGACCGCGCAGACCTTCAGTCCCGAGCGGGCGCTGGCGGGCTACGCTGCGCTGGTCCGGGAGCTGCTATCCAATCGCGATGTGGAGCGGACGGTATGAATGATGGTCGCCGGACGGTTCTGGTCACAGGCGCCAGCGGCTTTGTCGGCCGCCATGTGGTGCCCGTATTGGCGCGCAACGGCTGGGCGGTGCGACGCGCGGTGCGAACGGCGCCGCAAGATGCCAACGACGTGACGATCGGCTCGCTCAGCCCGGTCACCAATTGGGGCGCGGCGCTCGATGGCGTGGACGCGGTTGTTCATCTTGCGGCCCGCGTTCACCAGCAGTCCGACGAACAGGCGATCGAGCTCTACCGCAACGTCAATATCGAGGGCACGCTGCATCTGGCGCGTTCCGCGGCCGCTGCCGGCGTGCGCGATTTCATTTTCGTCAGCACGATCCTGGTGCATGGGCGCAGCAATTACGGGCGTCCTCCGTTTCGCGAGGACGACGTCCTGACACCGCGCGGCCTCTACGGAAACTCGAAGGCGGCCGCCGAGGTTGGCTTGAAGGAAATTGTGCCGGGCAGCGGCATGAGGGTGACCGTCATCAGGCCGCCGCTGATCTACGGCGCCGGCGCGAAGGGAAATTTCGCGTTGCTCAAGCGTGCCGTGATCAATCGCATGCCGCTACCGCTCGCTTATGTGAAGAATCGCCGCGCGTTCGTGTCGGCGGAAAACCTCGCGTCGTTCATCTTGCACCGCTTGTCGCACCCGGGAGATGATTTCGACGTGTTCCTGGTGGCTGACCGCGAGCAGGTCTCGACGCGGGAATTCGTCGAGCGCCTGGCCCGGGCGGCGGACACCTCGCCGCGTCTGTTCTGGCTGCCGGCGCCGCTGTTGAAGATTGCGCTCGGGATCAGCGGCCGCAGGGAAGCCTATGACAGCCTGTTCGCCTCGCTCGAGCTTGATCTTTCCAAGATCGCGGGCACCGGATGGCAGCAGCCGATCAGCCTCGACGAGGGGCTGCGGCGCGCGCTGCGTCAAACGGACAGCTGAGGCGATCAGAGCGGTCGCGAGAACCGCCGCAGCTGCCAGGCGACGGCGAGCGCGCCGGCCAGCAGCAGTGCGATGTCCGCAGTGAGCGAATTGAGGGCGACCGAGGCGAATGCGAGCAGCGCCAGCACTGCGTTGAGCGCAAACACCTCGCCGACGACGCGCCACACCGTGAATCCGTTGTCGGTCGCGCGCTGGTAGAAGTGCGAGCGATGCGCGGCCCAGAAAGGTTCGCGCCGCGCCATGCGGCGAAACAGCGTGACCGTTGCGTCCGTCAAATAGTACAGCGGCAGCAGCAGCGCGGCGGCGAACTGTCGATGCAGGGCGAGCTCCAGCAGGCACCAGCCGAGCAGCAGGCCGATCGGCAGGCTGCCGACATCGCCCAGGAATATTCTTGCGACCGGTCGGTTGAACGGCGCGAAGCCGAGCAGCGCGCCGCACAGCGCCGCCGCGACCAGCGCGGGAGCTGCGGGGAGATAGCCGAAGCTGCCGAGCAGCGCGATCGCCACGGTGATCGGCACGGCCTCGGCCGCGGTCATCAGGTCGAGCCCGTCCATGAAGTTGACGAGGTTCACGAACCAGAGGCCGGCGATCAGCAGCAGGCCGCGTTCGAGCCAGACCGGACCGGCCGGAACCAGCCTGAGACCATCAGGCGCGGAAAACACCACGGCCGCAACGGCGGCGGCCTGTAGCAGCAGCCGCGGTACGACGGGCAGCGAGCGGATGTCGTCGGCAAAGCCCACCACTGCGATGAACAGGCAGGCTGCGAAGACGATGAAGGGAATTGTCAGGTCCTGCGATCCGGCCAGGACGATGACGATGCCGCCCGCCAGCAGCGTCGCCGCCGTGACCGCGATGCCGGCACCCTGCGGCGTTGGAATACGGTGCGACGAGCGCGCATTCGGCTTCGCCAGCGCCACACGCAGCAGCAGCGGCCGGGTCGCCTGGATCAGGACAGCCGAGATCGACGCAGCCAGAACCGCCGCGATCAATGACAGGAGGATTTCGAAAGCGCTCATTCTGGTCCGACTATTGCGATCCCGGGACTTCGATCGGTTCGGTGCCCTTGGCGGCCTTTTCCGGGCTCAGGATCCACACCAAGCCGCCAAACACGCCAACCACGAACGATACCGCGCCGAACAACAGCGAGATGTTGACGCCCTCATTGGCGATCAATCCGGCGTAGCCGAAGGCCAGCGCCATCGTGGCCTCGCGCACGCCCCAGCCCGCGATCGAGATCGGCATCATCGTGATCAGCATCACCGGCGGCAACAACTGGAAGATCTCGCCGAAGGTGACGGGCGCGGTGATCGATTTCACCACGCACCAGGCGATCACGACGGTCACCACGTGAATGGCGATCGAGAGCGTTGCGACCCTCAATCCGTGCTTGCGGCTGAACAACACCCGGTTCGCGATGACGGCGCAGGCGTGGATGTGATGCGTCGCCCACCATTGCTTCAGCCAGGCCCATGGCAACACGCCGATCAGCAGGAAGCCAAATCCGGCCGCGAGTGCAGCGAGGTCGAGAAGCAGCAATGCCATCCAGCCGTGGGAATCGGAAATCAGCCGATAGCTCCAGGGCAGGGTGGCGGCGATGACGACGGCGAGGGCGATCAGTCCGATCGCGCGGTCGACGAAAATGGAATAGGTGGCTGCGCGCCAGCCCGCACCGGCGCGCGCGACGAGCCAAAGCCGGACCGCGTCGCCACCGATCGAGGACGGCAGTGTCTGGTTGAAGAAGGTGCCGATCACGTTGAAGCGCATGGCCTGGCCGGTCTCCAGCGGGGCGCCGCACTCCACGCTGATCTCCCGCCAGCGCAACACCCCGAGGAAGATCTGCAGGAACGTGACCGCGATCGCGAGGCCGAGCCAGCCCAGGCTCTCGACCTGGATACGGGAGGCAAGGTCGTACAGATTGACCTTGCGCAGCGAGAAATAGAGCAGCGCGGCCGAGATCAGGATCTTGACGGTCGAAAGCAGGATTCGGCGCATTTCCGTTCGCGCTGCCAGGTTTCAGAATGTGTCAAAAACAGCGCAAAACGCTTTCGCGCGCCCAAATTCGTCGCCTTGGTATGGTTTCCGCGCCGATCTGGCAATACCCGTACTGGTCCCTATTGCGGCAGGCGCGAAGGGGTGGCTAAAGAGGCCGGAACGGGGGACGGCCGGCCACTCACCGGGGGTTTACGTTACCGGTAAAATCCGACCAGACGCGCGGGGGCGCGTGCTACTGCTTGGATAGTGCTTCCGAGGCAACAGGGCCGCCGGCCGCGACGGCCCGGGCCGATTTGGTGTGTCATCCGCAGGCGGATACGACAGGACTTGCACGACAGGACTTGAGGCATCGATGGATCGACGAATTATTCCCCTGATCATGTGCGGCGGCGCAGGCACGCGGCTGTGGCCGGCGTCACGCGAGGTGCATCCGAAGCAGTTCCTGTCGCTGTTCGGGGCCCGCTCGACCTTCCAGGAGACGCTGCTGCGGGTCTCCGACGCCGGCCTGTTCGAGCGTCCGATCGTGATCACCAACGAGGCCTATCGCTTCATGGTGCTGGAGCAGCTGGCCGAGATCGGCCGCGAGGCCGACGTGCTGCTGGAGCCGATGCGCCGCGACTCGGGGCCGGCGATCGCGGCCGGTGCGGCGTTCGCGCAGAGCCGCGACAGCGAAGCGATCGTGCTGGCGCTGGCCGCCGACCATCTGGTGCGGGACACCGCGGCCTTCGTCGCCGCGTGCCGCGGCGGATTGGTGGCTGCGGACGCCGGCCGCATCGTGACGTTCGGCGTCAAGCCCGAGCGGCCGGCCACCGAATACGGCTACATCAATCCGGGTGAGGTGGTCGCCGGCGAGGTGCGCGCGGTGGCGAAGTTCGTCGAGAAGCCGGATGCCGCGACGGCGGCGGGCTATATCGATGCAGGTTATCTCTGGAACAGCGGCAACTTCATGTTCCGCGCAAGCGTGCTGCTCGACGAGTACCGCAATGTCGATTCGGACAGCGTGGCCTCGGTGGAGCTGTCGGTTGCGTCGGCGGCCCGCGATCTCGGCTTCGTCAAGCTCGATGCGCAGGCCTTCGGCGCGGCGAAGGCGATCTCGATCGATTACGCAGTGATGGAGAAGACATCGCATGCTGCGGTGGTGCCGGTGGCGTGCGGCTGGTCAGACATCGGCTCGTGGCGCCAGGTCTGGGAGCTCGCCGACAAGGACAGCCTCGGCAACGCGGCGCGCGGCAAGGCGGTGTTCGAGGACTCCCGCAATTGCAACGTCTCGACCGACCGCGCGCTGGTTGCGCTCGAAGGCGTCGACGATCTCGTCGTGGTCGCGACCCAGGACGCCGTGCTGGTGTCACGCCAGAAGGACGCCAACGGGCTGAAGCGGCTGGTCGCGAAATTGAAAGTGGCGGCGCCGGAGGTGACCGAGAACCACATCAAGGTGCATCGCCCCTGGGGCTCCTATCAGTCGGTCGACAATGGCGATCGCCACCAGGTCAAGCGCATCGTCGTCAAGCCGGGCGGACGGCTGTCCCTGCAGAAGCACCATCACCGCTCCGAGCACTGGATCGTGGTGCGCGGCACCGCGCAGGTCACCGTCAACGAGCTGATCAAGACGGTGCACGAGAACGAATCGATCTACATCCCGATCGGCGCGGTGCACCGGCTGGAGAACCCGGGCAAGATCCAGCTCGAGCTGATCGAGGTGCAGACCGGCAGCTATCTCGGCGAGGACGACATCATCCGCATCGAGGATGACTATCGGCGCACCTGAGGCGAACGGGGCCCGCGCTCAAGATCGAGTCGCGGGCGATGTAACTCTTTGAATCAAAACGTGTCCGGATATCGCCGTTGGCATTCGCCACATTTGTGACGCCGTGCTAAAGCGGCTGCCAACGAAGCGGGTCGTGATTTGCGCCAAAGGCGCGGATCGGGCAGAGGGGCCTTGGTGCTGATTCCCTCGGAGCCGGGATGGCTCCCTGAGAAGCCGGGACAACCGCCAGAACGTTACTTGGGGTCTACGATATGAATGCAAAAGTGTCCGCAGCCGGCGCGAAGGCCGATATCGGCCGCGCATTGCGCGTCGGCGTGATCGGCGCCGGCGTGATGGGCAGCAACCATGCCCGCGTGCTGGCCGGACTGCCCGGGGTGCTGTTGATCGGCATCGTCGATCCGCTGCCGGAACATCGCACGCGCGCCGTCGACCTGGTCGGCTGCCGCGCCTTCGAAAGCCTCGATCAGCTGTTCGCCGAGGGCATCGATGCGGTGACGATCGCAGCTCCCACCCATCTGCATCACGAGATCGCGCTCGCCTGCATCGCGCGCAACATTCACATCCTGGTCGAGAAGCCGGTCGCATCCACGGTCGAAGAGGGCCGCGAGATCGTTGCGGCCGCCGAGCGGGCCGGCGTCACGCTGATGGTCGGCCATGTCGAGCGCTTCAATCCTGCGGTCGCCGCGATCAAGCAGGCGATCTCGGGCGAGGACATCCTGTCGATCGGTATCACCCGGGTCGGCCCGTTCCCGCCGCGAATGTCCAATGTCGGCGTTGTGATCGATCTTGCCGTGCACGACATCGACCTGATCCGCTGGTTCACTGAGTCCGACATCGTCGAGGTGCAGCCGCAGCTTTCGAGCGCCGTCGCCGAGCGCGAGGACATCGCGCTGCTCCAATTCCGTACCGCTTCCGGCGTGCTCGCCCACATCAACACCAATTGGCTGACGCCGTTCAAGGCGCGCAACGTGACGGTCGCAACCCGCGGCAAGTATGTGATGGGCGATCTGCTCACGCGTCAGGTCACCGAATGTTTCGGCTTCAAGCCGGACGGCAGCTACTCGATGCGTCATCTGCCGGTCGGTCACGACGAGCCGCTGCGCGCCGAACTAATCGCCTTCCTCGATGCCGTACGCGGCGGCAAGCTGCCGGCCGTGTCCGGCGACGAGGGCGTGGCGAGCCTCGAGATCGCGATCCGCTGCCTGGAATCGCCCGCACGGCCCGCCGCCTCGACGATGCGCAAGGGACCGCGCCGCATCGCCGGCTGATTGTCATTCATTAACACGTGCAAAGAGCTTCCATGAACCAGCATATGCAGCTTGAGCCCATTCCCTTCATCGATATCGCCGCGCAGCGCCGGCGGCTCGGCAAGTCGATCGATGACGCGGTCGCGCGCGTGCTCGACCATTGCCAGTTCATCAACGGTCCCGAAGTGACCGCGCTGGAGAAGGCGCTGGCGGACTATAGCGGCGCGAAGCACGTGGTCAGCTGTGCGAGCGGCACCGACGCACTGCTGATGGTCCTGATGGCGAAGAATGTCGGGCCGGGCGATGCGGTGTTGTGCCCGACCTTCACCTTCTGTGCGACCGGCGAGGTCGTGACGCTGACCGGAGCGACGCCGGTTTTCGTCGATGTCGATAAGGAGACCTTCAACATCGACGTCAACTCGCTGAAGCGCGGCATCGCGACGGCGCGCGCGCGCGGGCTGAAGCCGGTTGCCTGATCCCGGTCGACCTGTTCGGCCAGAGCGCCGATCACGATGCGATCGGCGCGGTCGCCGAGGCCGAGGGCCTGTTCGTGCTCGATGACGCCGCGCAGGGCTTCGGCGCAACCTACAAGAATCGCAAGCTCGGCACCTTCGGGCTCGCGACCGGGACCAGCTTCTTCCCGGCCAAGCCGCTCGGCTGCTTCGGCGACGGCGGCGCGATCTTCACCGACGACGAGGAACTCGCGCGCACGCTGCGCAGCATCCGCGTGCACGGCCAGGGCTCGGACAAGTACGACAATGTGCGGCTCGGCCTCACGGCGCGGCTCGACACCATGCAGGCGGCGATCCTGCTCGAGAAGCTGAAGATTTTCGACGACGAGATCGCGGCGCGCAACAAGGTGGCGGAGCGCTATTCGCGCGCGCTCGGCAACCTCGTCGCGGTGCCGCGCCTTGCCCCGGGCTGTACCTCGGTGTGGGCGCAGTACACCATCCGTCTGTCCGACGGCATCGATCGCGACACCTTCGCGGCTGCCCTGAAGGCGCAGGGCGTCCCGACCATGATCTACTATCCCAAATCGGTGCACCAGCAGACGGCCTACAGCCACTATCCGGTTGCCGACGGCGGCCTGCCGGTCAGCGAGCGGCTGTCGAAGGACGTCATCGCCCTGCCGATGCACCCCTATCTCGACGAGGCGACGCAGGACCGCGTCATCGCGGCTGTGCGCAGCGCGCTTTCGGCCTGACAGGAACTTTTTCAGACCGCAATCATGCGCTAGAAGCAGCGCATGCTTGGGCGCATCTTCACCGTCGGCGGCTATACCCTGCTATCGCGGGTCACCGGGTTCGCGCGCGACATCATGCTCGCGGCGATCCTCGGTGCCGGGCCGGTTGCCGACGCCTTCTTCGTGGCGCTGCGGCTGCCCAATCATTTCCGCGCGATCTTCGCCGAAGGCGCCTTCAACGCCGCCTTCGTGCCGGCCTACGCCCACGTCCATGGCGAGCGCGGCGAGGCGTCGGCACGGCTGTTCGCCGACCGCATCTTCACGCTGCTGTTCGCCTCGCAGGTGATCCTGCTGGCGCTGGCGATGGCGTTCATGCCGCAGGCGATGAGCATCCTCGCGCCGGGCTTCACCGAGGACGCGGCGCAGCGCAAGCTCGCGATCGAGCTGACGCGGATCACCTTTCCCTATCTGCTGCTGATCACGCTGGTGACGCTCTATGGCGGCATGCTCAACGTGATGCATCGCTTCGCCAGCGCCGCCGCGGCGCCGATCTTCCTCAACCTCGCCATGATGATGACGCTGGCGCTCGCGGCGTTCTTCCCGAGCGCGGGTCATGCCGCGGCCTGGGGCGTCCTGATCTCGGGCTTCCTGCAATTCTTCCTGCTCGCCGGCGACCTCGCGCGCCATGGCGGCCTGCCGCGGTTCGCGCCCCTGAAGCTCGACGAGGACGTCCGCGGCTTCTTTCGCGCGCTGGGGCCAGCGACGCTGGGCTCGATGGGCACGCAGGTGGCGCTGTTCGCCGATACCATCATCGCGACCTTCCTCCCCGCAGGCGCGCTGTCGGCGCTGTATTATGCCGACCGCCTCAATCAGTTGCCGATCGGCGTGATCGGGATCGCGATCGGCACCGTGCTGCTGCCGGAGATGTCGCGGCGGCTGAGCGCCGACGACCACGCCGGCGCGATGGCCGCGCAGCGCCGCGCCTTCGATTTCACGCTGCTGTTCTCGGTGCCGTTCGTGGCGGCGTTCCTGACCGTGGCCGATCCGATCATGCGCGCGATGTTCGCCCGCGGCGCGTTCTCCAAGGCCGATGCGGCAAGCGCCGGGGCCACGCTCGCGGCCTATGCGGTGGGGCTCATTCCCTTCGTGATGATCCGCAGCGCGGTCGCGACCTTCTACGCTCGCAAGGACACCGCAACGCCGGTGAAAGCGGCGCTGACCGGGGTCGCGGTCAACGTCGCGCTGAAGATCGCGCTGGTCGGCTCGCTGGCGCAGGTCGGGCTCGCGCTCGCGACCGCAATCGGGGCCTGGGTCAATCTGCTGCTGGTGCTGATGTTTGCCGTGCGCCGCGGCTACCTCGCGCTCGATCGCGCGCTGATCCGCTCCTTCGGCACTTTCGCGCTATGCGGCGTCCTGCTCGCGGTCGCGCTGTGGCTGACCTCGCATTTCGCCTATGTGTGGTTCGCGCCGATGCAGATCTTTCGCGACGAGCTGATCCTGCTGCTGCTGATTGCGGTCGGCGTCTTCGTCTATGCCCTCTCGATCCTCACTCTGTTCGGCCGCGGCTGGCTGTTCGCGCTCCGGCGCGTATAGTTTTACCTGTCAAATCAAAAACATAGGAGGCCGCTGTGTGATAGCGCCGCGCGCGGCGGAAAGCGGTTTGCGCTTCGCCGACAACCACGCCAATATGCGCAAAACACACCAAGGCAATTGGAGAGACGATGGCAGCTCCCATCAAATTCGGCGTCGGACAAAGTGTGCGGCGCAAGGAGGACGACGCCCTGATTCGCGGCAAGGGCCGCTACACCGACGACGTCGCACCGTCTCCCGCATTGCACGCGCTGATGCTGCGCTCGCCGCATGCGCACGCGACCTACACGATCGATGCCGGCAGGGCCCGCGGCATGCCCGGCGTGGCGCTGATCCTGACCGCCGCCGACGTCGCCGAGCTCGGCGGCCTGCCGTGCCTGTTCAACCTCGAAACCGATCCGTTCACCGCGCCGCCTTATCCGATCCTCGCCAAGGACGAGGTGCGCCATGTCGGCGACGCGGTGGCCTTCGTGGTCGCCGATACCGTCGATCATGCCCGTGACGCGATCGAGGCGATCGACGTCAAATGGACGCCGCTGCCGGCGGCGGTCGGCCTTGTCAATGCGGTGAAGAAGGACGCGCCGCAGGTCTGGCCGGACAAGCCCGGCAATGTGCTGTTCGATGTCTCGATCGGCGACAAGAAGGCCGCCGAGGACGCGTTCGCCAAGGCACATGCGGTGGCCGAGATCACCATCGTCAATCCGCGCGTCATCACCAATTTCATGGAGACGCGCGCCGCGGTCGCCGAATACGACGCCAAGAAGGATCATCTGACGCTGACGATCGGCAGCCAGGGCAGCCACCGCCTGCGCGAGATCCTCTGCGACATGATCCTGAAGATGCCGAAGGAGAACATGCGGGTGATCTGCCCGGATGTCGGCGGCGGCTTCGGCACCAAGCTGTTTCCCTATCGCGAATATGCGCTGATCTCGGTCGCCGCGCGCAAGCTCAAGAAGAGCATCAAATGGACGGCCGAGCGCTCCGACCATTTCATGGGCGACGCGCAGGGCCGCGACAATCTCACCACCGCGAAGATGGCGCTCGCCGAGGACGGCAAATTCCTCGGCATGGATGTCGACCTGATGGGCGACATGGGCGCCTATCTCTCGACCTTCGCGCCCTACATCCCGCATGGCGGCGCCGGCATGCTGCCGGGCCTCTATGACATCCAGGCCTTCCACTGCCGGGTCCGCACCGTGTTCACCAACACGGTGCCGGTCGACGCCTATCGCGGCGCCGGCCGCCCGGAGGCCGCCTATGTCATCGAGCGCCTGGTCGATGCCGCCGCGCGAAAACTCGGCATGACGCCGGACGCCATCCGGCGGAAGAACTTCATTCCGCCGAAGTCGCTGCCCTACACGACAGCGACCGGCAAGGTCTACGACTCCGGCGACTTCGTCGCGCATATGAAGCGCGCGATGGAGATTGCCAACTGGAAGGAGTTTCCGAAGCGCGCCAAGGCCGCCAGGAAGGAGGGCCTGGTGCGGGGCATCGGCATGGCGAGCTATGTCGAGGTTTGCGGCACGATGGGCGAGGAGACCGCCAATGTGGCGCTCGATCCCAATGGCGATATCTCGGTCCTGATCGGCACGCAGTCGAGCGGGCAGGGCCACCAGACCGCCTATGCGCAGATCGTCGCCGAGCAGTTCGGCGTGCCGCCCGAGCGCGTCCACGTGCTGCAGGGCGATACCGACAAGATCGCGACCGGCCTCGGCACCGGCGGCTCGGCATCGATTCCGTCCGGCGGCGTCAGCGTGCAGCGGGCGACGCATGATCTCGGCAACAAGCTGAAGGAACTCGCGGCGCAGGCGCTGGAGGCCGGCGCCGGCGATCTCGAAATCGCCGACGGCCGCATCCGCATCGCCGGCACCGACCGCTCGATCAGCTTTGCCGATCTCGCCAAACGTCCCGGCGGCGACACGTCGAAGATGAATGCCAGCGCGACCTTCGCCAGCGCCGACGGCACCTATCCGAACGGCACCCATCTTGCCGAGGTCGAGATCGATCCCGCCACCGGTATCATCAAGATCATCAGCTACGTCATCGTCGACGATTTCGGCGTCACGCTCAATCCGCTGATGCTGGCGGGCCAGGTTCACGGCGGCGCGATGCAGGGCATCGGGCAGGCGCTGATGGAGCAGGCGGTGTACAGCCCGACCGACGGTCAGCTCGTCACCGGCACCTTCATGGACTATGCGCTGCCGCGCGCCTCCGACGGGCCGTCCTTCGTGTTCGAGACCAATAACGTGCCGTGCACGACCAACCCAATGGGCGTGAAGGGCGCGGGCGAGGCCGGCGCGATCGGCTCGTGCCCGGCGGTCGTCAACGCGATCGTCGAGGGTCTACATCGCGAGTACAAGATCGACCACATCGACATGCCCGCCACGCCGGAACGGGTCTGGATCGCGATCCGCGAGGCGCAGCGCCGCCATAATCTCTGATAAATTGTCGCAGGCGGAATGAAGATTCCGCCTGCGGTGTTTTGCAAACCAGGCCGGCTGCAGATCGCGGACCGGGACAGAGCGGAATTGAGGGGTTTTGCCGATGAAGCGGATTGTCGTCGTTGCTGCAATGCTTGCGTTGAGTGCTGGTGCTGTCGTGGCCGACCAGAATCAGGTCAAGCAGACCCAGGCCCAGATGAAGGAGACCGGCAAGAACGCGGGCGCGATCGCGGCAATGATCAAGGGCGAGAAGCCCTACGACCAGGCGGCGGTCGATGCTGCGCTGGTGAAGTTCGAAGACACCGCCAAGAAGCTGCCGACGCTGTTCCCGGCAAGCAGCAAGGGCCTCAAGCCGGATGGCGACTATTCCGCCGCGCCGAAGATCTGGGAAGACAAGGCCGGCTTCGAGCAGCACATCGCGAGCTTCGCCAAGGCCGTCGCCGATACCAAAGGCAAGGTCAAGGACCTCGACACGCTGAAGGCGGAAATGCCGCCGCTGTTCAAGCAGTGCGGCGGCTGCCACGAGACCTATCGCCTCAAGAAGGGCTGATCGCCGTTCGGCTCATCGTCGTTCGATCAATGAAAAGGGCGGACGCTTCGAGGCGTCCGCCCTTTTTTGTGTCGGCCGTTTCTTGTTGGAGCGCGTTCGCGACGATTGCTTGGTCAGGATTGCTTGGTGACGGATTACTTCGTCACTTGCTATTTGGTTACTTGGCCGCGGATCTCACCGCCCGGATTGGCCGCAGTGTGGACGTTGACATAGTACTTGCCTGCGAGCAGATCGGCGGCCTGCGCGTCGGTCAATGTTGCGCTGCCTTCGACCGGGCTCGACGTCGCGTTTGGGATGGCGACCGCGACACCGGAATTCTTGCCGGCCTCGGCGGGGCCGTGGAAATGCGCGGCGGTGGCCGGACCCGAGAGGCCGGAATAGGTCAGCTTCCAGCTCAGCTTCTTGCTGGCGGCATCGTAGTCGATGTCGGCGGTGCCGGTGGCGGTGCTGGTATTCGGCGGCACTTCGCTCTTGCTGTCCAGCTTCGCCGTGAACTTCTCGGCAAAGGCCGGACCGGCGAGGGCGATCGCGGCGCCGAGCGTCAGCGTGGCAAGCAAGGTCTTGTTCGACATGGTTCTCTCCCCTTTGACGTCACAGGATGGTTGCAATCTTCAAACAGCAGCTTTTCGGATTTATTCCCCAAATGATCGTGGGTGCGGCAAATTTGATGCGAGCTTGTCCGACTGGTTGCCATCATACTGGTCCATGGACTGACGCGACCAATGACGGATCGGTGAATGCTGCGACGAATTTTCCTCCTGGCGATTCTGGCCGGCGTAATCGGCTTTGGCGTGTTCTGGTGGCTGACGATCCCCGCGACCGTTGCCGCCGGCGCGCTGCCTGCCTATCAGCCTGACCTGGCCAACGGCCTCACAACGTTCAATGCCGGGGGATGTTCCTCCTGCCATGCCGTGCCGAAGCAGGACGACCGCACGCGGCTCGGCGGCGGGCTCGCGATCCCCTCGCCATTCGGCACCTTCTATGCGCCGAACATCTCGCCCGACCCGAACGACGGCATCGGCCGCTGGAGCGAGGCCGATTTCGTCACCGCGGTCATGAAAGGTACTTCGCCATCGGGCGCGCACTATTTCCCGGCGTTTCCGTATCCGTCCTATCAGCACGCCAAGGTCAGCGATGTGCGCGACCTGTTCGCCTATCTGAAGACCTTGCCGCCGGTCGCCGGCAAGGTGCGCGACCACGATTTGCCGTTTCCGTTCAACGTCAGGCGCAATGTCGGCGTCTGGAAATTCCTGTTCATGAACGGCAAGCCGTTCATCGCGGATGCAAGCCGCTCGGCGCATTGGTATCGCGGCGCCTATCTCGTCAACAGCTTCGGCCATTGCGCCGAGTGCCACAGCCCGCGGAATGTCCTCGGCGGCATCGTCACCGCGCAGCGCTTCGCGGGTGGTCCGAATCCGGAGGGCGAAGGCTGGGTGCCCAACATCACGCCGAGGGGGATCTCGGACTGGAGTGTGAAGGATATCGCCTATTTCCTCGAGAGCGGCCAGACGCCGGACGGCGACTCCGCCGGTGGGTCGATGGTGCGTGTGATCCGCAACACCTCGCAACTGTCGTCGTCCGACCGCGACGCGATCGCCGAGTACATCAAGTCGCTGCTGCCGGTCGAGGGGCCGCCGAAGCCGGTGAAGAAGGAGAAGGAGTCGTAAAGCGGGATGGGTTTTGGTTGAATCGGCTCGCCGCGGTTTCGGTTCACCTCTCCCAAGGGAGAGGTGAACTTTCGACGCCGTTCAAGCTCGACCTGATCTCATCATGCTCTCGCGGGCGCGTCCTACTTCGCGCCGAACGCCTTGAAGGTGATGATCGTGAGGGTGTCCTGGATGCCCGGGATCACCTGAACCTTCTCGTTGATGAAGTGGCCGATGTCGGTGTCGTGGTCGACGTAGAACTTGACCAGGAGGTCGTAGTTGCCCGCGGTGGAATAGATCTCGGACGCAATCTCGGCCTCCGCCAGTGCATTGGCGACGGTGTAGGACTGGCCGAGCTTGCATTTGATCTGGACGAAGAAAGGAACCATCAAAGTCGTCTCCGGGGATTTCCGCGACTATAGGCCCAAAACGGGCGGCCAAGGCAAGGGGGCGAGGCGAGGGGTCAAGGCGAGGCCAACTTGCGGTAAAGTCAGGCGAACTTGCTGCCGATCGGCGGCCGGGCTAGGACAGGCCATGGTCTTGTTCGTGATGGTCTCATTCGTATCAACCGCTGGTGCTGCAAGATGACGCCGGTCGCGCTCACCATTGCCGGCTCGGACTCCTCGGGCGGGGCGGGCATCCAGGCCGACCTCAAGAGCTTTGCGGCGCTCGGGGTCTATGGCGCCTCCGCGATCACGGCGCTGACCGCGCAGAACACCACCGGGGTGAGTGGCATCCATCCGGTGCCCGCGCCATTCGTCACCGCACAGATCGATGCGGTGTTCTCCGACCTCGAGGTCGGCGCGGTCAAGATCGGCATGGTGGCGCAGGCCGAGACAATTGCAGCGATCGCCGATGGGCTGAGGCGCTGGGCGCCGCGCCATGTCGTGCTCGATCCGGTGATGGTCGCTACCTCCGGCGATCGGCTGCTTGCCGCCGAGGCGGTCGATGCGCTGAAGACCCTGCTGTTTCCGCTGGCCTCGCTGATCACGCCGAACCTGCCGGAAGCGGCGGCGCTCTTGAACGAGCCGGTCGCCTCAAGCGAGGCCGACGTCGAGCGACAAGGCAACCGATTGCTGGCGATGGGGTGTCGTGCGGTGCTGGTCAAGGGCGGCCACGGCCACGGCGCCGACAGCATCGACTATCTGATCGACGCCGAGCGCAGCATCGCGCTGGCTGCGCCGCGGATTGCGACCGCCAATACGCATGGCACCGGCTGCTCGTTGTCCTCGGCAATCGCAGCAGGGCTCGCGAAGGGCGAGAGCATGGAGACCTCCGTGCGCAACGCCAAGGCCTGGATCACCGAAGCAATCGCCGCCGCCGATCGTTTTGCCGTCGGCCACGGCCATGGGCCGGTGCATCACTTTCACAAATATTATTGAAGCCCGGAGCTGCGTAGCCCGGATGGAGCGCAGCGAAATCCG
>NZ_LFIQ01000068.1 GCF_001189245.1 Bradyrhizobium pachyrhizi
CAGATCGGATATTTCGGGCACCGGCACCATCGGGATCTTGCGCTTCAGTCCCTCTGCAAACCACTCGAACGCGGTTCGCGTCTTCAGCCTCGGCATGAACTGTCGTTCGATCTGCTCCATCTGTTGCAGACGATCGGGGCTCAGGATCAGAGCTGGATCGTCTCGCAGTTCGGATAGGCCGAGCATGTCGCAGAACGCGCGCCATTGTGCCGGCTTGCCTGTCGTGATGCCGAGCCAACCCTTTTTTGTTTCGTAGATGCCCGCCGGAAAGGTCGGCCAGAAACGATTAATGCCAATCCGGCGCATCATGTCACCGCGTGCAAACGCCTCGAACGTGTGATACTCGCTAAGAGCGAGACTCGATTCAAAAATGTTAAGAGACCACGACCGTCCTGTCCCGCCCTGCATCCGCGCAACTGCCGAAGAAGCCGCGGCGATGAAGCCCCATAGTCCGGCAAGGATACCCGTCTGGAAATCCGGTGCGTGCAAGGGCGGCCCCTCGATCGGTCCAACCAGCTTGATGAGGCCGGCAAGCGCGCGAACGGTCGAATCAGTTGCGGCAAATCCCGCATAGGGGCCCTCACGGCCGAACCAGCTCCCTTCGAGGTAGATGAACCCGGGACGCCGCTGCCGGATCCCGGCAACATCAATGGTCGGGCAATCCGCGGAATCGACCTCGCGGCCATCGACCACAATATCGCAATCCTCGATCAGTGCGGTCAGGCGTTCGGTCGCATCCGGGTCGCTGGCATCGATGATGATGCTTGACTTGTTGAAGTTAAGAAATGCGAACCACGCGCTCTGGCTGCCGGGCGTCAGTGGCGCACTATTGCGAAGTGGATCGCCTGTTGGTGGCTCGACCTTCCGAACATCGGCGCCAAAATCCGCGAACAACCTCCCGCAATAGCTTGTTGCCGCCGAGCTACCGATCTCGACGACCCGTAGATGCGATAAAACGTCCATCGAAGGCTCCATTTTTCGACCCATGCCGATGCCGG
>NZ_LFIQ01000069.1:0-8430 GCF_001189245.1 Bradyrhizobium pachyrhizi
AAGGGAATCCCTAGAGTCCACACCGCCTAGACCAGCGATTCCATAAAGCCGGCTCATGGAGGCGCTCGTCCGGTATCGTCATTCCGGGGCGATGCGAAGCATCGAACCCGGAATCTCGAGATTCCGGGTTCGCTGCGCGCCCCGGAATGACGACATCAGACGGTTCGCGTCAGCGATGATCAACGTTGCTGCGGCAGGTTGACCTCGCTCCTTCGCGCCTCCTGGCTGCGGCGCTCGGCTTCGCCGCCCGATCGGGACAGCATGCCGATCGCGACGATCGCCGCGGCCAAGCCGGCGGCGGCGCCGACGCCGAGTGCCCAGCGCGGGCCGAGGTGATCGGCGACCCAGCCGACGATCGGTGCGCCGATCGGCGTGCCGCCGAGCGCAACGCCGAGCCGCAGCGCCATCACCCGTCCGCGCATCGCGGGCTCGGTCGAGAGCTGCATCAGCGCGTTCGAGGTGTTGGTGACGGTCAGTGCGGCGACGCCGATCACGACCAGCGCCGCGGCGAACAGCCAATAGCTCGGCGCCAACGCGGCGAGCGTGCAGCCCAGCCCGAAGATCGCGGCGCCCAGCATCAGCGAGCCGAAGCGCGGCTCCTCGCGGCTCGCGGCCAGCAGCGCGCCCGACATCGTTCCGAGCGCCATCATCGACGACAGCAGGCCGAAGCCGCGCGCATCGGTGTGGAACACGCCAACCGCCATGGTGGAAATGAAGATCGGAAAGTTCAGTCCGAAGGTCCCGATCAGGAACAGCATGATCAGCGTCGCCCTGAGATCGGGCCGGGACCAGACATAGTGGAAGCCCTGCATTACGCTACCCTTGGTGCGATGGGCGCGCGCGTTCGGGCGCAGCTCGGAGGTGCGCAGCAGGGTCAGCGAGGTCAGCACCGCCAGGAACGATGCGCCGTTGAACAGGAATGCCCAGCCGGTACCGACGGAGGCGATAATGAGGCCGGCGACGGCAGGGCCGATCATGCGCGCGGCGTTGAACGAGGTCGAGTTCAGCGCGATTGCATTCGACAGATTGGTATCGCTGACCAGCTCGGCGACGAAGGTCTGCCGCACCGGGGCATCGAGCGCCGCCGCGCAGCCGAACAGGAACGCGAAGGTGTAGACGTGCCAGAGCTGCACCAGGCCGGTGACGGTGAGAATGCCGAGGATGAGTGCCAGCGCGCCCATCGTCGCCTGGGTCGCCATCAGCAGCTTGCGCTGGTTGAAATGGTCGGCGGCAAAGCCGGTCCACGGCATCAACAATAGTTGTGGCCCGAATTGCAGCGCCATCACGATGCCGACGGCGGACGCGCTGTGATTTGTCAGCTGGGTGAGAACCAGCCAGTCCTGCGCCGCGCGCTGCATCCAGGTGCCGATGTTGGACACCAGCGCGCCGGCCGCCCAGACCCGGTAGTTGAAGCTCGCAAGCGATCGAAAGACGCGTCTCATGTTCTCTGAGGTTCATTCCCGCCGTGAAACCGCCCGAACCGCCGCGCCAGGAACAGGCCGATCAGAAGACCGCCGAGACCGAGCGCTGCGACGTCGCTGGTGGTTCGCAAGCCGAAGTCGCCGACGCGGCAGACCAGCAGATATCCAACCGCGAGGTTGAAGAAGCCCCACACGATGTTGACGGTCGACGAGGACAGGCCTTCGCCGGGCGGCTTGGCGAACGGGCTCTGGAACGCTTCGCCCATCATGCCGGCGACGACGTGGGGGATCGCATTGGTGAGAAAGGCGCCGCCGAAGAAATAGGCGACGAGGTCAAGCCAGTTCATGCGCGTTGGTCCT
This sequence comes from Bradyrhizobium pachyrhizi, assembly GCF_001189245.1. Lineage (GTDB taxonomy): Bacteria > Pseudomonadota > Alphaproteobacteria > Rhizobiales > Xanthobacteraceae > Bradyrhizobium > Bradyrhizobium pachyrhizi. Next base: position 1,782 of record NZ_LFIQ01000069.1, read on the forward strand.
TTCAACGAGATCGATGATCGCCTGCGTCGAGCCGGTCTCGCCGAGCCGCGGGAACACGTGTTCGATGCTGTAGGCATGCGCGTGCGGCCGCGCGTCGGTCATGGCGTCGATCGCGAGCGTGACGTTGAAGCCCGCTTCATAGGCCTGTCTCGCCGTCGATTCGACGCCGCCGGCGGTGGCGACGCCGGCGATCACGACTTGCGTGACGCCGCGCGCTCTCAGCAGGCCTTCGAGGTCGGTGCTGGCAAATGCGCCTCGCGTTCGCTTGGTCACGACGATGTCGCTGGGCTGTCGGTCGAGCTCCGGAATGAGATCGGTCCATCCGTCGGGAAGCGGGCCGCCGAATGGATTTCCTTGGCGCGGCGCCTGCTCGGTTCGTCCCGGCGAGCTGCCGTCGACATTGACCAGCGCGACCGGCAGACCGCGCCGTCGGAACGCAGCGCCAAGCGCGGTGGCGCGAGCCACGATGTCGCCGATCGGATGGGCGAAGGGCCAGTTCATGAGGCCGCCTTGTAGATCGATGACGATCAATGCGGTGATCGGATCGAGCGTCGTCAGGGCCATGGTCGTTACCTTTCTCGCAAGCTGTCGCGGCGCAGCCCGCCTCAATCCTCGACCAGCCGCTTCAGCAAGCCGACGGCGGCGGCGAGTTCGTCCTGTTCCCGCGCCGACAGCCGCGCGGCGATGGTGCGCGACAGCCAGTCCTGCCGCGCCGCGCGGCCGGTGCGCAGCCGTTCGCGGCAGCTATCGGTGAGCGACATGATGGTCTGCCGGCCGTCGTCCGGATCCGGCGCGCCGCGGACCAGGCCCGCGGCCTCGAGCGCCGAAATCGCCGAGCTCATCGACTGCGGACGCATGCCCTCCGATCGCGCCAGGCTGGACACGGTCGCGGGGCCGTCCTTTTCGAGGCGAAGCAGCACCGCGACCTGGGAAGGCGGGAGGTCCTCGCGCTGACCCTGCTCGCGAAGCCGCCGCTTCAGCGTTCCAATCAACAGGCGAAGATCTTCGGCCAGCGCGGATGTGCGCGCCGAGCCGGGGCGGACCGGTACATTGCTCATGCCGGATCGGATAGCATATATGAAGGTAAACTGTAAAGATTATCTTCGCAGTTAATCTGCATACGTGTCCCGCTGCAGCGAGCCGGCTGGTCTGACGCTCTTCGCAGCCGGAATCGGCGCGGCCGTGACAGCGTCCGCGCGCGCGTGACTCCGGCCAAGCCTCGGCGGAGAAATGAAATGGATGGTGAGGGCTTCGAGCGCCTCAGCGCAATGGCGCGTTCACTCGGGCGCAGCGTCGCTGCTTGCCGCGGCCTCGTACATCTCGCGCGCGCGCCTGGTCACGGCGCGCTATGCGGCCGTCGCGCTGAGGCTCATCAGGCCGGCGCGCACCAGTCCGAGAATGGCGCGTCGGGAGTGGAACGGTCCGGTTTTGCTCGCGGCATATCCGCGCGGATAGAGCTGCAGGCGGCCGGCGAGCGCTTCCTGCAATGCCATCTTCTGGGTTGCGCTCAGGCGCCGGCGCCGCGCAGGCTTGTTTGCTTCCGCCAGCATGCGCAGCTCGATGCCCGACGGTTTGCGTGGTGCGCCCTTCATTGTCAGCTCACATTCCGGCCGACTGGCGCGACCTTCCGCGAGGCCCGGCGCCCGGCCGGCATCGCCATGGACGCCGGCATTTGGCACATCATGGCTTGCGCTGTTGCTCATTCCTGAGACAGAACCGCATTTCGAGCAGCCGCGGCATCTGACGAAGGTCAGGACCGGTTGTGACGAAAGTCATATTCGTTTGCGACCGCTGCCGGCTTACGCCAGAGTGGGCTGCTCGCTGAGCTGATGGGCAACGCATGATCGATCTGAGCGCGGATTTGCTTGCGGCCGCAGAAGCCGACGTCATCGGTCTCGCCGTCATCGGCGCCGATCGAAGCATGCAGCGGAAGATCGGCCGGCTGGTCGAGTGGCTTCCCGCAACCGGCGTCGACTGCTGCGAGTGCGTGTTGCTGGTCGGCATGGAAGCCGAGTTGGCGGCGCTTGCCAGCGGCCAGCGGGACATGATCGCGCTGGCCGGTGTGCGCGGCGCGTCGCCTGACATCACGCAGCCGATGACGGCGGTCGTGCTGTGGAACGGCGCGCGGTCGCATTACTTCGTCATCGCCATGCCGGATTTTGCCGGCCGCCAGGTCGAAACGCTGCTCGGCAGTGAGCGCCGCGCCCGGCGCCTGATGGAGCAGCAGCTCGAGGCGGCGAGCGCGGAGGTGCGCTTTGCCTCGCTGGCGCGAACGCGGCTGCGGCTGGCGCGCGATCTGCACGATACGCTGGTGCACTCGATCGTGGCGCTGCTGACCCAGATACGGCTGATCCGGCATTATTTGTCGGCCGATCCCGCTCGTGTGGCGGACAGCCTTGCGACAGCTGAAGATGCGGCCGCGAGCGGCCTTTCGCGTGCCCGCGAAGCCATCGATCGCCTGCGCACGCCCGACGACCTGAAGCTCGATCCCGATGTCGAGGGGCTGCTGAGCGACTTTGCCGCACGCAGCGGCGTCAGGGTGTCGATCCAGATCGACGAAGCGGCGCGCCCCGGCCTGCGCGATTGCGGCTTGACGGTTCAGCGCATTCTCAGCGAGGCACTGCGCAATGTTCAGACGCACGCGCAGGCGCGCCGAGTCTCCTTTCACGCCTTCGACGAACCGGCCGCGGTCGGCCGCAAGCTGATTGTCGAGATCCGCGATGACGGCCGCGGCTTCGATCCCGCGGTCCCGACGCCAGGACATTTCGGATTGATTGGCATGGCCGAATTTGCTGAACTTGTCGGCGGCAGCTGTGCGGTGGAGAGCGCGCCCGGGCAGGGAACGCTGGTCCGGATCTCGCTCCCCGTGGCGGTGCCGCCGGCGGTATCCGCCGGCGTGCTGGCCGATTGAATTCGTTGCCGCGCATGCAACGCGTTTTCGAGAGGATGACGGAAAGCCCGTGAGCAGAATTGAGAAGATACGGGTGCTGATCGCCGAGGATCAGACGCTGATCAGGGAAGGTATCGCGACGCTGCTCGCCCAGCAGAACGATGATTTCGAGATCCTTCCCGGCGCGGCCGATGGCGAGCAGGCCATCGAATTCGCGCGGCGCTATCGGCCGGACGTCATCTTGATGGATCTGCAGATGCCGCGGGTCGACGGCATCGCCGCGACCCAGCGGATTCTCCGCGAATTGCCGCAGACCCATATCGTGGTGCTGACGACGTTCGAGACCAACGACCTGATCTTCGAGGCGGTGAGCGCAGGCGCCAAGGCGTATCTCTTGAAGGACGCCAGGATGGAGGAGATCGCCTCGACGATCCGCGCGGTCATCAACGGCCAGTCCGGGCTTTCGCCCGGCGTCGCCGCGCGCATCCTCGACGAGTTCAAGCGGCTGCGCGGCCCGCGCGTCTCGGCGAAGCTGCCGGTTCGCGACGGGCTGACGGCGCGAGAGAATGAAATTCTTACGCTGATCGTCGAGGGCAAGAGCAACACCGAGATCGGCGAGCAGCTGCATTTGGCGGAAGGAACCGTGAAGAACTATGTCAGCACGATTCTGGAGAAATGCCAGGTCAAGAACCGTACAGAACTCGCAATAAAGGCAATAACTTACTAGAAATAATTGGCCGCGATCGCACAACCAAGCGGTTGATCCGGCTGAGATTGCTCGCCTTTCTCTGGGCCGCGCCGGCAAAATTGGCTATAGGGTTGTTTCGGATTTGCTTTTTGACAGGGCAGGTCCGGATTGCGCAGCTATGAGTAAGCGGGAAATGACCATGAAGGGTATCGAGCGCCAGACCAAGGATACGGATGTTCCGGCAGCCGGCAACGGCGCGGACGCCGCGGCGCATGGCATGGCGGCGATCGATCAGGTCCGCGACCTGCTGTTCGGCGGCGCGCAACGTTCGCTCGAGACCAACCTCTCGGGTCTGCGCGAGGAGATGCAGGCATCGCTCAAGCAGATGCAGGCGGACTTCACCAACGAACTCACCGCGCTTTCTGCGCGGCTCTCCGACCTCGAGCGGGATACCGAGCAGAAGCGGCTCGACTCGCTGAAGGATGTCGGCGCGGCGATCACCCAGCTCGGCTCGGTCATCAGCGGATTGGGATCCGGCCGCACGGGCAAATAGCATGGCAGCTGCTGCCGGCCAGAACCGCGAGATCGAGCAGCTCAAGACATTGCTGTTTCAGCCCGAGGCGACGCGCCTGACGTCGCTGGAGGCCGATCTCGACTCGCTGCAGCGCTACGTCGGCAACGCCGACCGCCTGGAGACGGCAACCGCGGGCATCCTGGTCGAGGCGCTGGAGCGCGCCGAGGTCAACCGGCCGCGCGAGCTCGCCAGCGCGATTGCGCCGGTCGTGGTCTCGGCGATCCGCAGCGAGATCAAGAACTCGCGCGAGCAGATGATCGAGGCGCTCTATCCGATCGTCGGCCGGCTGGTCAGCGCCGCGGTGGCGAATTCGTTCAGGGAGCTGGTTGCCTCGCTCGAGCAGCGCATCAATGCATTGACCTCCGCGCAATTGTGGGTCGGCCGCGTCAAGTCGCTGGTGACGGGACGCCCGATCAGCGAATTCGTGCTCGCCGATCAGCCGCCGCAGATCAACCGGCTCCTGATCATCGAACGCGGCAATGGCCGCCTGATCGCAGACTGGAAGCGCGCTGCGACCGCCGACGAACGCGCCGACCTGCTCAGCGCGATGGTCGCGGCGATCCTGGAATTCTCGGTGCAGGCGCTCGCCGGCGAAGGCAATCTGCAGACGCTCGATTTCGGCGGACGGCAGCTCGCGCTGCGCGCCTCGCCCCGCTTCATCCTGGCGGCGGAGTGCCTGGGACCGCTGCGGCCCGCCGACAACGCCAGGATCAACTCGCTGTTCTTCGATGCGATCGAGCGCATCGACCGCGGCGCGGATTGCGACGGGCCGATGCTGGCGTCGCTGGCGGCCGCGATCGAGACCGACGATACGCCACGGCGGATCGCGAGCCGGCGCGGCAAGGTGATCCTGTTCGCCTTGCTCGCGGCAATGGCCGCGCTGTTGCTCTGGCTTGCCGCGACATCGGCGACGCGCGGCCTGTTGGAGCGGCGGACCCAAGCGGCGCTGGTACAGCTCGCCGCAAAGCAGCCGTTGCTGGCCTCGTTCCCGCTGCGGCTCGACTTCGATCACGGCAGCCGAAGTGTGGCCGTTTCAGGCATCGAGCCGAGCCAGCTGGAGACCGCGCCCTTGATCGATGCGCTCGCTGCGGCCGCGGCACCGTACAAGATCGTCAACCACATCGGTCTGGTGTCCGCACCGGAGCAAATGGCGGCATCGCAGGCCGGCATCGCGGGCCTGCAGCAGAGCCTGACGCGCCTGCAGGCGAGCCTCGACCAGATGCGCGAGGCGATCGGTGCGCAGGCGAAGTCGGGCGAGGAGAAATATGCCGCCCTGAGCGAGCAATATGACAAGCTCGGCGAGCAGTACGCCAAATTGGGCGAGCAGTATTCGAAGCTGCAAGCCGTCGCCGACGGCCCGGCGGCGCGGCTCGACCGCTTCATCGCCACGACCGCGATCTTCTTCGTCAACAATGCCGACGAGTTCCTCGACAATGACCAGGCCGAGCAGCAGCTGCGCGAGCTCGCCGGACTAATGGCGAACAACGATCTCAGGCTGCGCATCGTCGGCTATGCCGATCAGAGCGGCACGGAAGGCACCAACCGGACGCTGGCGCGCAAGCGGGCCGAGCAGGTCCAGCGCAGGCTGACCGCGCTGGGGGTCGATCCGTCACGGCTGATTTTGGTTTCCCGCGCGGCGACGATGCCGATCACCGACCGGCTCGACGCCACCGTCGGGGGCAACCGCCGCGTGGCGTTCGAGACGGTCTATCGAGGCGAAGTGGCCCGCTGATGCTCACCGCGAAAGTCATGCTGCTCGGCGATATGGGGGTCGGCAAGACGTCGATCCTCTATCGGCTGATCTACAACCGGTTCGAGGGCCAGTACAAATCGACGCTGGGCGTCGAGATCCTGAGCCACGACGTGGCGCCGGCGGATGGCGGCGATCCGATGCGCCTCGTGCTGTGGGACACCGACGGCGATTTCGGCACGCAGATCTTCGACACGGTCTATGTCACCGGCGCATCCGCCGCCATCATCGTGTCCGATGTCACGCGGCCGCAGACGGTGACCCGCATGGTCGAATTGGTGCGCGGCTTCGAGGAGCGCTTCCCCGGCCGGCCCTACCGGGCGCTGCTGAACAAGATCGACCTGCCGGAAGCCGCGGGCAGCGCGGGCGCGATTGCCGGGCTTGCGAAGTCGAGCGTCAAGTCGGTCAGCGCCAAGACCGGCGTCGGCATTGCCGAGAGCTTTGTCGAACTCGCCCAGACCATCCGCCGCCGCCAGCTCTAGCTCGAATAGCGATCGCGATGACGCTGCACCCCCTCTCCCCGTTCTTACGGGCAGAGGGTTGGGGTGAGGGGCCGTCTCCACAAATGCGGTGATAGCGGCGTTTGCGGAGACTCCCCCTCACCCGCAACGCATCTAACGATGCGTTGCGACCTCTCCCCGCACGCGGGGCGAGGTGATCCTGAGCGCTAGCCCGCGATACCGAACGCATGTCTGTGTCAGCCGTCCCGACTTCTCGGGGCTGGCGAATCGGGCCGGGACGGCTGAC
>NZ_LFIQ01000069.1:8440-11488 GCF_001189245.1 Bradyrhizobium pachyrhizi
CGCACGCTTTCCTCGCCGACAGCACCACGCCGTCCCACACTCCGATAGTGACGATGGTCATCTTCCGCTCGGCCAATGGCCTGCCTATCGTCCGCCCCGTCACTGGAAAAAGCCACGGGACGAGCGGTGTCTCGGGCGCACGGAGCGAGAGATCATGAGCATTTTTGGAAGCATCATGGGTGCAATCTTCGGCCACGGCGCCCAGGCCAAAACCGCTGAGAGCACGACGACGGCCGCGCCCGGCGCAGCGCCATCGGCGTCGACTTCTGCATCCGCCGCGCCCGGCACGGCGGCGGCACAAACCGTCGACGTCGCCGGGATCGTCGACAAGGCCGCTGCGGCGACCGGCGAGAAGCTCGACTGGCGCAGCTCGATCGTCGACCTGATGAAGGCGCTCGGTCTCGACAGCAGCCTTGCGGCGCGCAAGGAGCTCGCGAAGGAGCTGCACTACGCCGGCGACACCAGCAACACCGCCACGATGAATGTCTGGCTGCATCAGCAGGTGATGGCCAAGCTCGCCGCCAATGGCGGCAAGCTGCCGGACGACATCAAGACCTGACGAGCCGCCTCGAGCCGCGCGGCGCTCGCGCCCGCGCGGCTCCGAACGATGTGTATTGCGTGAGGAGCAGTTGCGATGACCTCATCTCATCCTGCCATCCTGAACAGGCCGCGCGCTGGTGCGGTGCGGTCCGCCGCATTGGTCGGCGCGGCACTCGGATTCGTCGCGCTGGCGCTCGGCATCCATGTCGCCATCGCCCACGCGGATAATTCCGGCGACGAACCGCGGCCGGAAAATGCGAATGTGCAGCGCGCCGCGCAGAACCCGCCGCCGGCCCGGGTCATCCTGCCGGCGCCATGGCAGCAGGCCGCGCCTGCGCAGCCGGTCGCGGCACCCGCGAAGCCGGCCGATCGCAAATAATCCTTCGCCCCTTTGGAGCGGCCGGCGATCCAGTCGCCGCGCCGTGCCACCGCATTGATTTGGAAAACAGGAGATCACATGCTGAAGGAATTCAGGGAATTCGCCATGAAGGGCAACGTCGTCGATCTCGCCGTCGGCGTGATCATCGGCGCGGCATTCGGCGCGATCGTCTCGTCGATGGTGGCCGATATCATCATGCCGATCATCGGTGCGGTCAGCGGCGGGCTCGACTTCTCCAATTATTTCACCGCGCTGTCGAAGTCGGTGACAGCGACCAACCTGGCCGATGCCAAGAAGCAGGGAGCGGTGCTGGCCTGGGGCAACTTCCTGACCCTGACGCTCAACTTCCTGATCGTCGCCTTCGTGCTGTTCATCGTGGTCCGCCTCATGAACCAGCTCAAGCGCGAAGCGCCCGCGGCGCCGGCCGAGCCGCCGAAGCCGACCAAGGATCAGGAGCTGCTCACCGAGATCCGCGATCTCCTCAAGTCGCGCGCGTAGCAATCGCTGCGAATGCCACTGCGTACAGCCCCCAGCTCTGGAGCCTCACCATGCCAGATCAGGTCAAGCTGCCCCGAAAATTGTCACAAGAGCCCGGTGGTGTAGAGCCGCTACGGCCGAGCCACCGGCGGGTCATCGAGGAGCTCGATCGCTGGGCCAACAGTCCCGGCCTGCAGCCGCCGAGCGATGATGAAGAAAAGCCGGAGGACGACAAGCGCTAGGCGGCCATGACCTCGCATGGCCGGATCGCGGCTGTTTCGGTCAAGCCCGCCGGGCCGTCGCGATCAGCGCGGTCGACGGAATCGCGAAGCTGTCGCCGACCCGCCTGCGCTCGATCTCGGCACGGAAGGCGCGCGCGACTGCGGCGCTCTGGTCTGCATCGAGCCCGCTCCAATGCGGCATGAACTCGAACAATTTGTCGACGTCGGCGGGATTGGCGACATTGAGTTTGAAGTCGTGGGTGATCTCGGCAATCGCCGGATCGGAGAAGCCGGCGGCGATGAGCGCAGCGGCGAGGCGGCCGGGGTCGGCGAGCTCGGCGAGGCCCGTGCACGGCATCGGCGTGACCTTGTCGGGATAGAGCCGCCGGATGATCTGCGAGAGCAAGAGATGCACGGCGGCGCCATCGGCGCTTTTCCAGACCGCAATCGCCGCCGATCCGCCCGGTCGCGTCACACGCGCCATCTCGCAGAGGCCGGCGCGCCAGTCCGGAAACAGCATCACGCCGAACACCGACACTGCCGCGTCGAACGCGGCATCCGGCAGATCGAGCGCCTGGCCGTCCATCTGTCGCGCCTCGATATTCGCCACACCATGCGCCCGGACCCGCGCCACCATGCCGGCGGAGAAATCGATCGCGGTGACCTCGGCTCCGGTGCGGGCGGCGGCCAGCGCCGCGGCGCCCGTGCCGGTGGCGACGTCGATCACCCTGGATGACGGGTCGATCGGAAGCGTTGCGACCGCAGCGTCGGCGAACAATGTCGTGAACGGCTGCGACTGTGCCTCATAGGCGGCGACCATTTTGTCCCAATGCGCGGGATCGTTGTACGGCAGAGGTTTCGCCTGCTCACTTGACTGCATGAATCTGGTCCTCGAGACTTTGCTTGTGTTTGGCGAGCCGGCGCTTGAAATCCCTCGCGAGCGCTTCGAGCGTCACCGCGCCGAGCCGCTTCAGGAACAGCGCCTCGACCTCGCGAAACGTGTCTCCGAGCGCGTCGTTGACGGCCTGTTCGACCAGGCAGCCGGGATTTTCCGAGCGATGGCCCATCGCAACGATCGTCGGCGCGCCGACCGCGCGGTAGATGTTCGCGAGCGTGATGGCGGCGGGATCGCGCGCCAGGGTCCAGCCGCCGCCATGGCCCTTCTCCGAATGCACCAGACCCTGCTCGCGCAGCCCCGCCATCACACGGCGCACCACCACCGGGTTGGTGGCCATCGCCCGTGCAAGTTGCTCCGACGTCACCGGCTCGCCGGCCCCGATCATGTGGAGCAGGCCATGCAGGACGCTGGACAGGCGGCTATCGCGGATCATGTAACCGCATATGTTACATGATGCGGCAAACGTCAAGAGCGGCGATGGCGGGCGCATCATTGCTCGTGGTCGCCTCCCCTTGAAAAGGGGAGGTCGCTTT
>NZ_LFIQ01000069.1:11498-19318 GCF_001189245.1 Bradyrhizobium pachyrhizi
TATCGGCGGGCACCGGTGCACGTGGCCGGACCCCTATCCCGACCTTCCCCCTTTCAGGGGGAAGGAGAAGAGGTCGGGGCGCGGACCCGGATCATGATCGTTCAATCGGAACTTCGCGTGCCGGATTTCTCGCCGCCGCCCGTTTAATCCGCATCGGGGACTTTGGCAGGGGCGGTATCGTGGGCAGCGTGGCGGTGGATCGGATGTTGCGGGATGCGGTGGCGCATTACTGCGCGGGCCGCGCGGCGGAGGCCGGCACGCTGTGCGGCGACATCCTCACCGCCCATCCCGACCATGTTCCGACGCTGCATCTGTCCGCCGTCATCGCCTTCGTGACCGATCGTGCTGCGGAAGGCGCGCTGCTGCTCAACCGGGTGTTCAATCTCGATCCGGATCATGCGCCGGCCTTCGCCACGCTCGGCGATGCGCTCGCCGTGAAGGGCGAGCACGAAGGCGCGGCGGCGGCGTTCGAGCGCGGCGCGACGCTGCGGCCGCAGGACGCCGGCCTGCGCATCAAGCTCGGCGTCGCATTGTGCGATCTGTCGCGTTTCGACGAGGCCGAGGCCGCGTTCCGCCGCGCGATCGCGCTCGATGGCGGCCTGACGCGGGCGCGATTCAACCTCGCCGTCGCGCTGGCCGGGCAGCAGCGGCCGGTCGAGGCGGAACAGGCCTATCGCGAGGTGATCGCGCGCGATCCGGTCTACCGCGGCGTTTGGCTCAACCTCGGCAATGTGCTGACCGATCAGAAGAGGCACGAGGCGGCCGCCACGGCCTATCGCCGCGGACTTGCCGCGGATCCCGACAATGTCGGGCTGCATTGCGGCCTTGGCGCGGCGCTCTATCGCCAGGGCTTTCTGGAGGACGCAATCCTGCACTACCGCCGCGCGATCGCGCTCGATCCCGGCAACATCGCGCCGCAGCGCCTGCTGGCGATGGTGCTGCACGAGGCGGGCGAGCGCGAGGAGGCTGTCCGCATCTATCGCCAGGTCTCGGCGCGCGACCCGTCCGATCACGTCATCCTCAACAATCTCGGCGCCTGCCTGTTCGAGCTCGGACAGGTCGACGACGCCATCGCCTGCGCCGAGCTCGCGCTGGCGATGAAGCCGGACTACGCCGCCGCGCACACCAATCTCGGGATCATCTTCGAGGCGCAGAACCTGGTCGAGGCCGCGGTCGCCGCGCATCGGCGCGCCATCGAGCTCGAGCCGCTCTATGCCAAGGGCCACGCCAACCTCGCGGTCGCGCTGCGCAATGCCGGCGAGATCGATGCGGCGCTGGTGGCCTCGCGCCGGGCGATTGCGCTCGATCCCGAGCAGCCGCTGGCGCACTACAATCACGCGCATTTCCTGCTGATGAACGGCGAGTTCGAGGAGGGCTTTGAGGAGTATCGGTGGCGCCGCAAGACCAAGATGCTCAGCGACGGCGATCCCGTGTTCGACGAGCCGGAATGGCAGGGCGAGCCGCTTGCCGGACGCACGCTGCTGCTGTTTGCCGAATATGGACTCGGCGACGCCATCAATTTCGTCCGCTACGTGCCGATGCTGGCGGGCAGAGGCGGCCGGATCATTCTGCAGGTGCAGCCGGCGCTGGTCGCGCTGCTGCGGCCGATGCTGCCCGATGTCGCGGTGTTCGCGCGCGGCGAGCCGCTGCCGCCGTTCGATCTGCAACTGCCGCTGCTGAGCTTGCCGCGGATCTTCCGCACCACCGTCGAGACCATTCCCGCAGCGACATCTTATCTGCGGGCAGATGCCGGCAAGCTCGCGCGCTGGCGCGAGGCGCTCGCCGGCGTGACCGCGCTGAAGGTCGGCGTGGTCTGGGCCGGCAATCCCAGGCACAACGGCGACCGCCAGCGCTCGCTGCCGGCGGACGCCGTGCTGCCGCGGCTGGTCACATCAGGCGTGCAGATCTACAGCCTGCAGAAGGAGCCGCGGCCGGACGATGATCCGGTGCTGCGGGGCCTCGGCGCAGGTATCATCGACCTCGCGCCGACGCTCGGCGATTTCGCCGACACCGCGGCAGCCTGCTGCGCGCTCGATCTCGTCATCGCCGTCGACACCTCGGTGGCGCATCTCGCCGGCGCGCTTGGCCGCCCGGTCTGGATGTTGTGTCCCTATGCGCTCGACTGGCGCTGGCTGCGCGACCGCTCCGACACGCCGTGGTATCCGACCATGCGACTGTTCCGCCAGGACAAGCCGCAGGCCTGGGACCGCGTGCTCGCGCGCGTGTCGGAAGAGCTTGCCCGCGTCGTTGCTGGCGAGCGGGAGTTGCTGCTGCCGGCTGCTCTTGCGGGTTGATCGGCGATCACCCGGCACTCATCCCCTGCGCGCCGCCGAGCAGCTTGGCGTTGAGCCGGCCGCCGTCGAACAGCATTTCGTTCACCGCGCCGTCGACGTCGGAGGAGGTGACCTCGCGGCCACCGTCCCTGACGATGCTGGCCTGGGCGAGACGGCGCATCAGCTCCTTGATGAAGGCTGCGCTGACGCCTTCGGTGCGTCGCACGGCGTCGTCGATGACGGGCTGCTCCAGCGGCAGGCCCTTGCCGTAGAGCCGGATCAGCTTGCCGCGCCCGGTCTCGTCGGGCAGCGGCACCTCGATCGCCTGGTCGATGCGGCCGGGCCGGCCGGCCAGCGCGCTCTCCAACTCTTCGGGACGGTTGGAGGTCAGCACGAACAGGATGTCGCAATCCTCCTTCAGGCCGTCCATCTCGTTGAGCAGCTTGTTGAGCAGTGATTCCTCGCACGGTCCGCCCATGTCCTCGCGGTCGCGTGCGATCAGATCGACGTCCTCGATCACGACCATGGTGGGCTGCAGCAGCCGCGCGAGGTTCATATAGGCGCCGAGCAGCCCGACCTGCTCGGCGGTGATGATCAGCGTGGTGTGATCCGGCAGGTTGGTGGCGAGATAGCGAATGGTGTGGGTCTTGCCGGTGCCGGGCGGGCCGTAGAGCAGGATGCCCTTGCGGGTCGACTGGCCGAGCTCGCGCAGCAGATCGCGGCTTTCGACAAAGCCGAGCACGTTGCGATCGAGCAGCCGCAGCGTCCGGTCCGGCAGGATCACGTCATCGCGAGCGACCGTCGGCAGGCGATGCACGGTCAAGCCACGCGAACGTCCGCGATAATTGGCGCCATCCTCCAGTGACAGGATCTTGCCGCGATAGGATCGCGCCGCATGTACGGCGGCTTCTAGTTCGGCGAAAGTGCGCTGCACGAAAGCATTGCCGGTCGCCCCGGCGGGCAACGCAAGCTCGATTCGCAGCGACGGCTCGTGATTATATTCGCGATGGAACGTCAGCAGCACGGCGTAGCGCAGTTCGCCGGTTCGGCACAGCCATAGTCCATTGGCGAGGCATTTCACCGGCTCGGCCTCGCCGATATCGACGTCGCGATATTGCGGCGGCGCGATCGCCGGTGCATTCCGGCCAGCCTTCATCAGCGCCGCGAAGTCCAGCGTCTCGTAGCGATATTCTTCATGGATGCCGAAGAAGTGGATCGGATCGGTGAACAGCTTGTCGATCGCGACCTGAACGTCGGCGCGCATGTGGCCCGGAAACTGTCGCGCCCGTGTCACGATCAGGTTGCGTGGCACGCCGGCGAAATGCCAGTCGAGCGCAACGTAAGCGGACCGAAACGTCTCGCCCGGCAATTCTTCCGAGCTGCGGCGTGCAGCGAGCAGGCAGTCGCTGCACAGCGACGCAGTCGTACCGGAGATCAGAATCTCCATCACGGCCCTCGGGGCTTCGCAGAGATCGCACGGGCGGCTGGCGTCGGCGGACTCGGTGGTGATCATCAACGGCTGGCCGTTGGAGCGGATCAGCCACTTCGCCGAGTTGAAGATTGCCCGTGCCACCGGTCCCGGATAGGGACCGCACGGAATGGCGCCCTTGGCCTCGATCAAGGCAGCGGAGGCGATGGCTTCCTGCTCGGATTTCCCGAACACCGTACACAACAAATTCTGCACGAATTCCAGCGGGGTCTCATCGTCGTCGTGAATGAAGAGCCGCACCGGACCGTCGTCACTAAACACGTCGTGCATGAAACCCTCGAAACGCAATTGGGAACAAAAAGAACAAAATAAGAACATCACGGTGGCTCCCGCGCGTCAAGCGAAAGATTCTGCCGCTTCATCCCTGACGTGTAGCGGGCCGATCGGCCGGGAACGCGCACTGGAAGTGTAAACGCGGCTCAACGCCTGTGACGATTGTGTTGCGGCAAATGCCAAGAGATGGCCGTCACAGCGGCAAACTTCCGACACACCATCGGGGCGAAAAGGAGTATCCGACATGGCGCGAGCGCGAGAGCAGATTCCTCCCAAGGGTTTGCGGTCGCGCAGTTATTTTATGAGGCCCTCGTGTCGCACAAACTTCGCCTTGCGCTGCTTCTCGTCTTCACTTTGTTCGTCTCTCCCGCGCTTGCGCAGCCGGCCGCCAAGCCGGCGCCGCCGCAACCCGCTACCGGCGACGCGCTGACGCCTGAGCAGGCGAAACGTGCGCTCGACACGCTGCAGGACGACAAGAAGCGCGGCGAGATCATCAACACCCTGCGCGCCATCGCCAATGCCTCGCCGCAGGCGGCGGCGCAGCCGGCGCCTGCGCCCGAGCAGCATTCGCCGATCCCGCTCACCGCCGACAGCCTCGGCGCACAGCTGTTGCTGATGGTGTCGGAACAGGTCGGCGAGATGTCGCGCGAGGTCACCGACGTCGCGCGCACGCTGACGCATTTCCCGGCGTTCTATTACTGGTTCGTGCGCACCGCCAACGATCCGGCCGCCTATGGCCTCCTGATCGACATCGCCTGGAAGCTGGCGCTGGTGTTCGGCTGCGCGCTCGCCGCCGAATGGGTGGTGTTCCGCCTGATCAAGCGGCCGGTCGCGTTCCTGGAAGCGCGGCTGCCGCAGACCGCGCGCGTGCCGGTGCAGACGCTCGCCAGCGTCGATCCGCCGTCGTCGGTTGCCGACGTCACGCCGGCGCCCGAGTTGCAGCGGCGCCGGCTCAGCCTGGCGCGGGCCTGGCAGTCGCTGGTCCGGCTGCCCTTCGTGCTCGGCCGCCTGCTGCTCGAATTGCTGCCGGTTGTCGTGTTCGGCGGCATCGCCACCGCGCTGCTCGGCACCGAGATCGGCGATCAGTCGACCACGCGGCTCGTGATCCTTGCCGTCGTCAACGCCTATGTGTTCTCGCGCGTCCTGATCTGCGCGGTGCGCGCGCTGGCGGGTCCCTTCGGCCTGTTCCGCGTCCGTGCCGAGACCGCGGCCTATATCGAGATCTGGGCCCGGCGCATCGTTGCCGTCGGCGTCTCGGGCATCGCCTTCGCCAATGTCGCGCTGCTGCTCGGGCTGCATCGCGCCGGCTATGCCGCGCTGATCCGGCTCGTGATGCTGGTCGTGCATCTGTTCGTTGTCGTCATCATCCTGCAGTGCCGCCGGCAGGTCGCCGACGTCATCCGCGCCCCGGCCGATCGCATCGGGTTTGCGGCGCGGGCGCGCAACCGGCTCGCGGCGCTCTGGCATGTGCTGGCGATCGCGCTTGACCTCGCGCTGTGGGCGGTGTGGGCGCTCAACATCCGCAACGGCTACTCGCTGCTGCTGCAATATTTCGTCGGCACCATCGCGGTGCTCTTGGTCACCCGCCTCGTCACCATGGTGGTGCTGAGCCTGATCGATCGCGGCTTCCGCATCAGCCCGGAGCTGATCCAGCGCTTCCCGGGGCTCGAGACCCGCGCCAACCGCTATCTGCCGTTGCTGCGCAAGGTGGTCACGGCGGTGATCGCCTTCATTGGCTTCGTCGCGCTGCTCGAGGTGTGGGGCGTCGACGCCATCGTCTGGTTCTATGGCGGCCAGATCGGAAGCCGCCTGATCTCGGCGCTGGTGACGATCGGCATTGCCGCGCTGGCCGCGGCCGTGATCTGGGAAGTCGCCAATGCGCTGATGGACCGGCAGATCGACACCCTGTCGCGCGAGGGGCATTACGCCCGCGCCGCGCGCCTGCGCACCTTCCAGCCGATGCTGCGCACCGCGCTGTTCTGCATGATCGTCGCGGTGGTCGGGCTCACGGCGCTCAGCGAGATCGGCGTCAATGTCGCGCCGCTGCTCGCCGGCGCCGGCATCGTCGGCATCGCGATCGGCTTCGGTTCGCAGAAGCTGGTGCAGGACCTCATCACCGGGCTGTTCCTCTTGATCGAGAACACGGTGCAGGTCGGCGACAACGTCACGGTGTCGGGCCTCTCGGGCGTGGTCGAGAACGTCTCGATCCGTACCATGCGGCTGCGCGCCGGCGACGGTTCGGTGCACGTGGTGCCGTTCAGCGCGGTGACCACGATCACCAATGCCAGCCGCGGCGCCGGCAATGCCGCGGTCAGCGTCAACGTGTCCTACAAGGAGGACACCGACCGCGCCGGCGAGGTGCTGAAAGACATCGTCGCCCAGATGCGCCAGGAGACGGCGTATCGCGCGCTGATCCGCGGCGATCTCGAATTGTGGGGCGTCGACAAGGTCGACGGCTCCGTGGTGACCATCGTCGGCCAGATCCGCTGCACCGACGGCGGCCGCTGGTCGGTGCAACGCGAGTTCAACCGCCGCATGAAGCGGCGCTTCCAGGAGGAGGGCATCGAGATCGCCTCGATGGGCCAGACCATCCTGATGCAGCTTCCTCCACCCTCCGAGCCCGACACCAACGCCCAGCCGCGCCGCGCGGCGGGGTAATCTGTGCGCTTCACCTCGCCCCGCTTGCGGGGAGAGGTCGAATTCGAGCGAAGCTCGAATTCGAGTGAGGGGATTCTCCGCGAGAGTATCTGCTTCCGTGTGTGCGGAGGCCGCCCGAGTAAACAGCGGGAATGCTTGCCGGCGCGTCTCACCGTTGCGACACGTCTCGCGACGATGAGACGTCGTCAGCCTTCTCGCACCCGCCGATCGGCCGCAGCCGGCCGAAATTCGGCCGTTCCCACCCATCCCTGCGACTTCCTCCGCTGGCACAGCGCTTGCTGATCGTCATGCAATGCGCGGCAAGACGCATTGCATGACCGAACCCAACGCGAAGGAAGGAAACGCACATGGAGCTTGGCTATTTCACCATGCCCTCTCACCCGCCGGAGTGCGGATTGAAGGAGGGCCACGACTGGGACCTGAAGACGCTGCGCTGGCTCGACGAGCTCGGCTACCAGGAAGCCTGGATCGGCGAGCATCACACCGCACCTTGGGAGCCGCATCCGTCGCCTGACCTGCTGGTGGCGCAGGCGCTGTTGCAGACCAAGAATCTGCGCATCGGGCCCGGGGGCTTCCTGCTGCCGTATCATCATCCCGCCGAGCTCGCGAACCGCGTTGCGATGCTCGATCATCTCTCGAACGGGCGCCTCAACTTCGGCGTCGCGGCCTCGGGCCTGCCGAGCGACTGGGCGATGTTCAATGTCGACGGCATGTCGGGCCAGAACCGCGACATGACCCGCGAGGCGCTCGAGATCATCCTGAAGATGTGGTCCGAGCCGGGACCCTGGACGCACAAGGGCAAGTATTGGACGGTGAGCAAGCCGGACACGATGTTCGACTTCCTCAAGCCGCACATCAAGCCGTTGCAGGGCCCGCATCCGCCGATCGGCGTCGCCGGCCTGTCGAAGAATTCGGACACCTTGAAGCTCGCCGGCGAGCGCGGCTTCATCCCGATGAGCCTCAACCTCAACCCGGCCTATGTCGGCAGCCACTGGGACTCGGTCGAGGCTGGCGCCGCCAAGACCGGCCGCAAGCCGAGCCGCAGGGACTGGCGGCTGGTGCGCGAGGTGTTCGTGGCGGATACCGACGAGGAGGCGTGGAAGCTGTCGACCGGCGACATGATGGGC
>NZ_LFIQ01000069.1:19328-28769 GCF_001189245.1 Bradyrhizobium pachyrhizi
AGCGAGTACTTCCTGCCGCTGCTCGGCCATTTCGGCTTCAAGGACTATCTGAAGCACGCGCCCGACGTGCCCGACAGCGACGTCACTGTCGAATATTGCGCGCGCCGGAATTGGATCGTCGGCTCGCCCGCGACGGTCACCGAGAAGATCGAGAAGATCTACCGGGAGGTCGGCGGCTTCGGCGTCCTTTGTGTGTTCGGCTTCGACTACAAGCACAAGCCGGAGGCCTGGCGGCACTCGCTGGACCTGCTCAAGAACGAGGTGATGCCGCGGCTCAAGCATCTCGGCGCCGAGTTCGAGAAGGCTGCATGACAGCTGCGCGGGGTGCGGGGCTTGCCTCGCACCCCGCCTCGCATATCTTGAACGGAGTGTTTTTTACCTAAGCATGATCCGGACCCGGAGGGCCGCGTTGGCGCAAAGTGCGAAGCGGCTTTTCGAGCAGGATCATGCTCAAACAGGGTTTGCGGCATGACGGTCGACGCACAGAGTTTCAAGCAGGCGATGCGCCATTGCGCGGGCGCCGTCGCGCTGGTGACGGTCGGCTCCGAGACGGGGCAGCGCACCGGCCTGACCGTGACCTCGGCCTGCTCGCTGTCGGACAATCCGCCCTCGGTCCTGGTCTGCGTTAACCGTAACGCCAGCGCGCATCAGCGCATCCGCGAGGAGCGCCATTTCGTCATCAACTTCCTGAACGAGGACCACGCGCTGCTGGCACTGACTTTCTCCGGACAGAAGGGCGTCAACGGCGACGACCGTTTTGCGTTTGGACGCTGGACCACCGGCGCCACCGGCGCCCCGGTGCTGGAGGATGCCGTCGCGGCGTTCGACTGCGTGCTGGCGCAGGAGCTCGAGACCAAGACCCATTCGATCTTCATCGGCGAGGTCCAGCACGTCCGCGCCGCGACCACGGTCGACCCGCTGATCTATCTGCGCTCTGGCTTCCAGAGCGTGCGCAACATCCACGATCCGGTCGAGCTCGGCGACCTAGATGCGCGCCGCGTCAGCTGGAACGAATTTTCCTGAAGCGTGCGGACATCTGCAAGGCGAACGGGTCCAGGCGCCCGATCTTCTCTCGATCGTTTGAGGGCTGTCGGGCTGCGTCGCCTTGGAGGCGCAATGCTGACGACCCGTCTTGCGCCGCGCTTGATGGCTTTGGCCCGGCCATGCGGGCCGGGCCAACGCCATGCGAGGCGTAGCTGTCCTTGCTGTGATCCTGCGGACGCTGCGCTGCTATGACCCCGGCGTTCTCACGACCAGTTTGATGTTCAGAAGATTGACCCCCTTGAACGGGTTCGGCGCGCTTTCGATCGTTCCTGTGCCCGTCGCATTCGCATAGGCGCCCGTGCCCGAGAGGATCGTATATTCGCCGTTTGACTTTCCGTCTTTGACCGCGCCGGTGTAGCGCGCCGTGATCGCGCCTTCTTCGAACGTGTAGGTGCTGTAACCGTAATAGGAGCCCGAGCCCTTCAGCATGTCTCCTGAATGGACGAACTCCTTCACCCCGATATGGCCATCACTGAAGACGGCGACACCAAAGAACTTGCCGGAAACGACCGTCTGCCCTTCGACGTTTGCTGCCTCGATGACCTTGACGTCGACAGGCTTGGTGACGAGCTTGAACTCGAGCACTTTCTCACCCGCTACGGCGGTCGACGCCGCAACGACGATTGCCACGCTGGAAACGAAAAAGGTGATAAAATTCCGCATAGACTCCTCCTGCGTTTGCTGAAATCAAATCAAGGAGTGCACAGCGGGCTATACGTCATGCCCAGCATTTGCGTTGCAGCACGAAAGAGAGCCCGCGGTGATATCCCGGCAGCGGCCGAAGCTTTCGGTACCCCAGCACGCTGGCTGGAACGCACGCATTAGTCTACGCGACGGTAGAAGGTTCAGCAAGCGTAGTCCGCCAGCGCATCAGACGACAGGTTCCGCGACATCAGAAAAGCCGTGGCGTGCTATAGTGTAGTTGCGTGCGAGCGATCGACCGAGGAGGTAGCGCCACTCACCAATCTTTCTCTTCGCTGCCGTGGTCGGCCGCGCGCGCGGCAACCATCGAAGTTACTGCGGATCGACGTACCCATGACGATTGCTGCGGGAAAATCCGGCAAGCACGTCTCAAGAAACCTCGTCACCGACAAGGAGTCTCACCATGAAGATTGTTGTGATCGGCGGTACCGGACTGATCGGCTCAAAGACCGTTGCCATCCTGCGCCAGCGCGGCCATGACGTCGTCGCGGCCTCGCCGAAGAACGGCATCAATGCGATCACCGGCGAGGGGCTGAAAGAGGCGCTGGCCGGCGCGGCGGTCGTGATCGACCTCGCCAATTCGCCGTCGTTCGAGAACAAGGCGGTGATGGAGTTCTTCGAGACCTCCGGCCGCAACCTGCTGGCGGCGGAGAAGCCGGCCGGCGTCAAGCACCATGTCGCGCTGTCGATCGTCGGCACCGACCGCACGCCCGAGAACGGCTACTTCCGCGCCAAGGTCGCACAGGAGAAGCTGATCGAAGCGTCCGGGATTGCCTACACCATCATCCGCGCGACGCAGTTCATGGAATTCGTCGGCGCGATCGCCGATGCGGGCGTGGTTGGCAACACCATCAGGCTCTCGCCCGGCCTGTTCCAGCCGATCGCGGCGGAGGACGTGTCCGCGCTCGTCGCCGATATCGCGCTCGAGCCGCCGCGCAACGGCATCGTCGAGATCGCAGGTCCGGACCGCGCGCCGTTCAACGAGATCGTGGCGCGCTACCTGAAGGCAAAAGGCGACCCGCGCGAGGTGGTGAAAGACCCTGAGGCGCTTTATTGGGGCGGCCGGGTCGAGCAGCACTCGCTGGTGCCGCTCGGCGAGGCGCGCCTCGGCGGCATCGATCTGAACGAATGGTTGCGCCGCGCGCGGCCGGCCGCCTGACGGTATCAGCTATTTGAGCCACACCAGTAGCGGAACGGGCGCGCGTCCTTCGCAGGACAGCGTGCCCTCGTAATTGCGCGTCTTGCGGGCGCTGTAGGTGCAGGGCGCGCCGTCCAGCACAAGCTCGGCCGTGACCTGCGAATCCGCGCCCGTGATTTGCAGCCTGATTTCTCCGGCGCGTTCGTCCGGCCCGTCCTGCGTGCAGATGCCCACATGCTTCATCTTGAGCGGTCCGGAGAACTGCCTCGGCGCGCCTGGCGCGCTTTCGGTGAGATGTCCGGTCAGCTCCCATTCGCCGAGCACGCCGGCCTGGCCGAGGATCTCCATCGCGCCAAGCGGCAGGGTATAGCAAAGCGATAGCGCAACGGCGCCGAGCAGCGCCGCTCCACCGTTGCGCCATGTCGCCCGTGGCATCACAGCTTGCTTCCGGTCGTCTGGCGCAATTCGATCAGCTCCGGCCGCGACAGGTCGGCATCCGCGGTAAGCCGGGCAATCTGATCAGCGCATTCCCGGATCTTGGCCTGATCGCCGGCTGCCTTGGCGCTCTTGATCATGCCGAGATAAGTCGCCAGCCGGTTGGGCTCCTTCTTGAGCACGGCTTCGTAGGCGGCGAGCGCCTCCCTGGCCATGCCGCGATCGAGCAGCATCGCCGCGTAGAGCTCGCGCGCCGGCGCCAGCGGTCCCGGCGTGACGGGATGCTTCTCGGTCTTGTCTTCCGCCTGCGCGGCGGCGTTCATCGCGCCGAGCGCCTCGTCGTATTTGCCTTCCGCGTACAGCACCCAGGCGCTGGCGATCTGCTGCTGGATGTCGACGATGTTGGACCAGTAAGCGTCCTTTGCGTCCTTCAGCTTGTCGCGCAGCTCGACCAGCTTGGCGACATCGGCCTTGGCGGCGGCGGGGTCACCGGAGCGCGCCGCGCCGACCGCGCGGGCGAAATAGGTGATGGCGTCCGCATAGGCGTATTTGGTCGGATGCACTTCAAGCGCGGCGGCTCCCTTCCAGTCGCCGCGTTCGAAGACATAGCGGGCCTGGCTTGCCGCCACCGCGAAGGGGCCTGCGAACCGGTCGAGCTTGAACTGAAGCTTGCCGAGCTCGTCGATCACCGCACGCGCCTCCTTGTCCTGGCCGAGCTGGAGATAGGCATAGACCAGATAGTCCATCGCGTGCGCCTGGTCCTGCTGTTCGCCGTCTTCCCTGGCGATGCGCGCGGATTCCTTGTTCGAGGCGATCGACTCCTTCCAGTAGCCGACGCGCGTGAAGATGTGCGACGGCATGTGCTGGGCATGCGGCGCGTGTTCGGCGATCTTGGCATAGCGCATCGCCGCGGGGAGGCCCTTCTCCGCGAGCGCCGGGTAGTCGTAGAGATGGATCAGATAGTGGGCGATGCCGGGGTGCTCGGGCTGGCGCTTGAAGATCGGTTCGAGCAGCGCCGCGCCCTTCAGCTGGTTGGCATAGGTCTTGTCGGCCGGGGATGCCGCGACGTTGAGCGTGATCGCATAGGCGATCTGCGCCTCGTCATCGTCGGCATAGTGCGTCGCGACCTGCTCTTCGGCCGCGAGGAAACGCTGCACGCGGGTGCGGTGATCGACCTTGTCGTAGTCGACATACATCGCCGCGATCGCATCGATGTATTCGCGCTCGCGCGGGGTGCCGGCATTCAGCGCCTGGCCTTTTTTCGCAGCCTCGAGGCCGAGCGGAAGGTTTTCCGGCGGCGGCGGGGCGTGCGGATTGTAGAGATAGCTGAGCGCGATCCCCCAATAGGCGATGGCGCATTGCGGGTCGGCCTCCAGCACCTCCTCGAAGGTGCGCCGCGACGCGCTGTACCAGAACGAATGCTGATACAGCATGGCGCGATCAAACAGCTCCTGCGCTTCAGGCTTGCAGGATGTCACAAAATGCACTTTGCCCAATCGTTGCTCAGTGGAATCCGAGGCGGCAGGCTGCGAAATGGTCGCGGCAATGAGGCCAACGACCACAGCGAGGGGAAACCGTGTCATGGGACCCGCTCCGTGGCGTTGAATGAAAGGTGTATGATAGCACCCTTCAGGTGCCGCCGGAACAGCAGGGGCGGTTCTGGTCTAGCTGTCCAGCGCGATCCCTAACGCCTTGATCTTCCGGTACAACGTCGCGCGGCTGAGCCCGAGCGCCTTGGCCGCGTCCGTCACTCTTCCGTCATTGGCGCGCAATGCATCGACGATCGCGGCGCGCTCGCTCGCGGTGTGATCGGCCTCCGCACCGCGTGCGCTGAACGGCGGCAGATCGAGATCCGCCTCGCTGATGACGCCGTCCTCCGCGGTGGCGCCGGCGAGCCGCAGCACGTGGCGAAGCTGGCGCATGTTGCCGGGGAACGGATAGGCCATCAGCTGCGCCCAGGCGTCGGTTGCGATGCGGCAATGCGGCGCTTCCTCGTCGGCGATCTGCGCGATGACGTCTCTGCGGTCGGCGCGCTCGCGCAACGCGGGCAGGCGGATCTCCATGCCGCGCAGCCGGTAATACAGATCGGAGCGGAAGCCGCCGTCCTCCGCCATCCGCGCCAGATCACGGTGCGTGGCGCTGATCAGGCGGATGTCGACCGCGACCGGCTTCAGCGCGCCGAGTGGCCAGACCTCGCGGTTTTCCAGCACGCGCAGCAGCCGGGTCTGCAGCGAAAGCGGCATGTCGCCGATCTCGTCGAGGAACAGCGTGCCGCCAGAGGCCTGCACGATCAGCCCCTTCGATCCCTCGCGCCGCGCGCCGGTGAAGGCGCCGGCCTCGTAGCCGAACAGCTCGGCGTCGATCAGGCTCTCCGGCATCGCCGCGCAGTTCAGCGCGACATAGTTGCGGCCGGCGCGATTGCTCGCCGCATGGATGGCGCGCGCGAACACGTCCTTGCCGGCGCCGGTCTCGCCATGCAGCAGGATCGGCAGGTCGAGATTGCCGACCGTCATCAGCCGCTTCACGCCCTTGATCAGGACGGGATCGCGGCCCGCCAGCCGGTGCAGGCCGGAAAACTGTCCGGCCGGCTTTTCGCGCGGCGGTTGGGACGGTGGACGCGGCGATCGCGCCCGCACCGGCGGCGCCAGATGGCCGCGTCCCCACGGCGTGCCGTCGGCGCGACGCAGCGCGACCTGCTCGTCCGCGGCACGCGTCGCGCGATCGTCCAGTTGAATGAGATGCGACAGGTCGATGCCGTCGTCGATCATCGCATCGGTCAGGCCGAACGCGGCGCGCGCCGTGCGGCAGGCGCCGACGACACGGCGGTCGTCGTCATAGGCCAGCATGCCGTGCCCGTCGCCGGGCAGCATCGCGATCCAGGAGGCACGGTAGCGCCGGCGGAAGAACGACTGCTCGATCCGTCGCGTCGCCTCCGTGGTGACGGCGAGCGCCAGTTCATGCGCGCTGCGGCCGAGGTCGCTGCGGCACGAGGTGATGTTGACGGCGCCGGCGAGCCGCCCGGCGTGATCGAACAGCGGCGACACCGCGCAGGTGAACATGTGCCACTGCTCGCGGAAATGCTCGTCGCCATGCACCAGGATCGGCCGCTGCTCGGCGAGCGCGGTGCCGAGCCCGTTGGTGCCCTCGAACGTCTCGGCGAAGTTCGAGCCGGTGTAGATTTTCCATTCCAGGAACATCCGCGCGTAGTCGCCGTCGGGCAACCTGCTCACCAGCATGGTGGCGTTGGGATCGGCGAGATTGACGCAGTAGCCGGAGTCGTGAAGCACCCGGGCGAGGTCTTCCAGTTCCGGGATCGCGACCTGGATCAAATCCTCCATCGGCTCGGCGATGTGCCGGACCTCGGCCTCGGTCAGCGTCTGCGGCGGCCCGCGCCGGGCCGGATCGAGGTTGTGATTGACCAGGCAGCGCCGCCAGGACGCGGCAATCCGCGTCTCGGTGTCGACGCCGGCCACCTGGTTGGCCGTCGACAAAACACGGGCGACGTGATTTGAGGCCGAAAGATTGGCCATCCAGAGGTCTCCACCCCTAATTTTCCGCGAAGTCTGGCAGTCCGCGGCCGAATGTCAATTGGCCGACGGGGTCGCGGGACGGCAACCTCCCCTTGAAAAGGGGAGGTCGCCTTGCTCGGTAGAGCAAAGCGGGTGGGGATCCGCTCTCTCCGCACAGAGCGTCGCCTGTGGTTGACCCCCATCCCGACCTTCCCCCTTTCAGGGGGAAGTAGAAGGCGGACCGCAGCCCGAGTGGAGCCAACGGGCTACGGGGATGACTTCACCTCGCCGGACGTGAGCAGCACGAACGAACGCCCCGCCGCCTTGTACGCGCTGTCGAACGCGAGCTGCGCGCCCGCCGGCTCTTCCGGCGCGTTGGTGTCGAGCAGCAGCGACCAATGCGCGCCGGCTGAGGTCGGCGGCAGCTTGAAGTCGACCTCGCCCTGATAGCTGTTGAGGATGACCAGCACGGTGTCGTCCTCGCCCTCACGCGCGATCGCGGTCTTGCGGGCGCGGCCGTCGAGCACGACGCCGAAGCATTTGATCCAGCCGGTGCTCCAGTCGGTTTGCGTCATCTCGGCGCCTGTCGTGCCGATCCAGACCACGTCGCGGATCTCGAGCTGCGGATCGCGATCGCCGGAGAGGAAGCGGCTGCGACGCAGGATCGGGTAGTCGCGCCGCAGCTTGATCATCCGCTTGGTGAAAGCGAGCAGCTTCCCGGCGTCGTCGGAAAAATTCCAGTCGAACCAGGAGATGTCGTTGTCCTGGCAGTACGCATTGTTGTTGCCGCGCTGGGTGCGGCCGAACTCGTCGCCGCCGAGCAGCATCGGCGTGCCCTGCGAGGCCAGCAGCGTCGCCAGCATGTTGCGCTTCTGCCGTTCGCGCAAAGTGCGGATATCCGGATTGTCGGTCGGGCCCTCGGCGCCGCAATTCCAGGAGTGGTTGTCCGACGAGCCGTCATTGTTGTGCTCGCCGTTGGCCTCGTTGTGCTTGTTGTTGTAGCTCGCCCAATCGTTCAGCGTGAACCCGTCATGCGCGGTGATGAAGTTGACGCTGGCCCAGGTGCGGCGTCCCTCGCGGTTGAACACGTCGTGCGAGCCGAGCAGCCGCGGCGCCAGGCTGCCTGGTGCCGCCTCGCCCCGCCAGAAATCGCGCACAACGTTGCGGTATTTGTCGTTCCACTCCGCCCAGCCCGCCGGAAAGCCGCCGACCTGGTAGCCGCCGGGGCCGCAATCCCAGGGCTCGGCGATCAGCTTGACGGTCGCGAGCAACGGGTCCTGGTTCATCGCCTTGAGGAAGCCGGACTGCTCGTCGAAACCGTAGACTTCCCGCGCCAGGATGGTGCCGAGATCGAAGCGGAAGCCGTCGACATGCATGTGGCCGGCCCAGTAGCGCAGGCTGTCCATCACCATCTGGATCACCCGCGGATGTGACAGGTTCACCGTGTTGCCGGTGCCGGTGTCGTTGATGTAGTAGCGCCGCTTGTCCGGCAGCAGCCGGTAATAGCTCGCATTGTCGATACCCTTGAACGACAGCGTCGGGCCGCGCTCATTACCTTCGGCGGTGTGGTTGTAGACGACATCGAGAATGACTTCGAGGCCGGCGCCATGCAGCCGCGACACCATCTCCTTGAATTCGCGCAGGCTGTTCGGCACGTCGGCGGCGTAGCGCGGATCCGGCGCGAAGAAGCCGATGGTGTTGTAGCCCCAGTAATTGGTGAGGTGCTTGTCCAGCAGGTTGCTGTCGTTGATGAAAGAATGCACCGGCAGCAGCTCGACCGAGGTGATGCCGAGCGCCTTCAGATGATCGATCGCGGCGTTCGAGCCGAAGCCGGCATAAGTGCCGCGCAAATGTTCGTTGACGCCCGGGTGCTGTTTGGTGAACCCCTTGACGTGGGTCTCGTAGACCACGGTCTCGTCCCAGTGCACGTCCTGCCGCTGCGCTTCCTGGACCCAGTCGAAATTGGGATCGACCACCACGCATTTCGGCATGAACGGCGCGCTGTCGCGCTCGTCGAAGGTGAGGTCGTCGCCGCTCTCCATCTTGTAGCCGAACACCGCCGGATTCCACGTTAGGCTGCCGGCATGGGCGCAGGCGTAGGGATCGAGTAGCAGCTTGTTCGGATTGAAGCGGTGGCCGCCGTCCGGCTGGTAGGGACCGTAGACGCGATAGCCGTAGAACGTCCCCGGCTGCACGCCATTGATGAAGCCGTGAAACACCTGGTCGGTGTATTCGGGCAGCTCGAAGCGATGCGTCTCGCGCCCGCCGTCGAACAGGCACACCTCGACCTTGGTGGCGTTGGCGGAAAACACCGCGAAATTGGTGCCGTGACCACTCCAATGGGCGCCCAGCGGATAGGGCAGCCCTTCCTCGATGACGAAATCGGACATCGGTTCCCCAAGGCCCCTGTCAGGCCGCCAGATCAATCTGCAACAAACGCCGCCGTGCGGAAAACGTTGCATGGGTGATTTTAGGAGAGTTTGTCCCTGGCCTGTGTGACGGTTCAAACGCGGCGCCGCTCTCTCCGTTCGTCATTCGGGGCATACGAAGCGAATGTGTGACTCACAGAGCCCGCAACAATTTCACCGTCGTCCCGGCGAAGGCCGGGACCCA
>NZ_LFIQ01000069.1:28779-43034 GCF_001189245.1 Bradyrhizobium pachyrhizi
ATGCGAATTGTTTGCGCGACGCCGGGGCCATAACCTGTTTTCGACAACGCATCCCCGTGGTTATGGTCCCGGCCCCCGTGCGCAATTGCGCACTACGCCGGGACGACAGCGGGGGGCTTGTTGAGTGCAATCCTCACATCAGCCGCATGCCCTTGAAGCTGGTATGCCCGTTCTTGCCGACGATGATGTGATCGTGCACGGCGATCCCGAGCGGCTTTGCGATGTCGACGATGGCTTTCGTCATCTGGATGTCGGCCTGCGACGGCGTCGGGTCGCCGGACGGATGGTTGTGCACCAGGATCAGCGCGGTGGCGGACAATTCCAGCGCGCGCTTGATCACCTCGCGCGGATAGACCGGGGTGTGATCGACGGTGCCGGTCTGCTGCACCTCGTCGGCGATCAGCTGGTTGCGCTTGTCGAGGAACAACAGGCGGAACTGCTCCTTGTCTGCGAACGCCATGCCGGTGCGGCAATAGTCGATGACGTCGTTCCAGGACGACAGCGCGATGTTGCGCCTGATCTCGCCCTTGGCGATCCGGCCGGCGGCGGCGGCGAGCAGCTTGAGCTGGTTGATCGAGGCATCCTTGACGCCCTCGACCTCGCGCAGCCGCGCCACCGGCGCGTGCACCACCTCGGCGAACGAGCCGAACTTCTTCAACAGCGCCTTGGCCAACGGCTTGGTGTCGCGGCGCGGGATCGCGGCGAACAGCGCCATTTCCAAGAGTTCATAGTCGGTCAGCGCGTCCGGTCCGGCCGCATAGAAGCGCTCGCGCAGCCGTTCGCGATGGCCGTGATAATGCGGCGTCTCGCTGGCTTCGTCGTCGCTGGTATCGTGCTTGGCGGGCATCGGCCACAACCATGCCGTGCTCGCGGCGATTTGCAAGAGCCGATGCAACTGCCCGGTTTGCCACGATGCTTCGGACGAATTACCGTCGGCTGCAACGGTTCGAGAGCAAGAGGGGGAGGGCGGCGTGACTTCATTCAAGGTGATCCGCTCGCGCGCCGAGAAGCGCAAGGGCGGGCCGAAGGCGCTGGAGAAGCTGCTGCGGCCGCCGGCGGGCGCCAAGGCGCTGGCCAAGCTCGGCGACGACCGCGTGCTGGCCGAGATGACCAGGCGCGTGTTCTGCGCGGGCTTTGCCTGGAGCGTGATCGACGCCAAGTGGCCGGGCTTCGAGGAGGCGTTCCTCGGCTTTCAGCCCGCCAAGCTCGCCTTCAAGCCCGACGAATTCTGGGAGAAGCTCGTCAGCGACGCCAGGATCGTGCGCAACGGCGCCAAGATTATTTCGGTGCGCGACAACGGCCGCTTCGTGCAGGAGATCGCGCGCGAGCACGGCAGCTTCGGCAAATTCCTTGGCGCCTGGCCGTCGTCGGATGAGGTCGGACTGCTGGAGCTATTGGCGAAGCGCGGCAGCCGGCTCGGCGGCAACACCGGACAGATGCTGCTGCGCTTCCTCGGCTGGGACGGCTTCGTCACCTCGCGCGACGTGGTCGCCTGCTTGCGCGATGCCGGCCTCGATATCGCCGAGGAGGTCAAGTCGAAGCGCGATCTCGCCAAGGTGCAGGCGCAGTTCAACGCCTGGGCGGAGGAGACCGGACTGTCCTATCTGCATCTGTCGCGGATCTGCGCGATGTCGATCGGAGAGAACCACACGCCCGAGGAGATCATCGAGCGCACGCGGAGCGATTATTGACGAGGGCAGATTACACTTGGACCCACGGCTTCTCGCCATGGCGCTCGGACAGCGTGAAGATCTCGACGCCGTCGGCAGTGACGCCGACCGAGTGCTCGAACTGCGCCGACAGCGAACGGTCGCGGGTCACCGCGGTCCAGCCGTCGGACAGGATCTTCACATGCGGCTTGCCGAGATTGATCATCGGCTCGATGGTGAAGAACATGCCGGGCTTCAGCGGCGCGCCTTCGCCGGGACGGCCGATATGGATGATGTTCGGCTCGTCGTGGAACAGGCGGCCGAGGCCGTGGCCGCAGAAGTCGCGCACCACGCTCATGCCCTGCGGTTCGACATAGCTCTGGATGGCGTGGCCGATATCGCCGGTGGTGGCGCCGGGCTTCACCGCGGCGATGCCGCGCATCATCGCCTCATAGGTCACCTCGATCAGCCGCTCGGCCTTCCGCGCGATGGCGCCGATCGCATACATGCGGCTGGAGTCGCCGTACCAGCCGTCGACGATGAAGGTGACGTCGACATTGACGATGTCGCCTTCCTTCAGCGGCCGGTCGCCCGGCATGCCGTGGCAGACCACGTGATTGATCGAGGTGCAGGTCGAGTAGCGATAGCCGCGATACATCAGCGTCGCCGGATAGGCGCCGTGGTCGAAGGCGAACTTGCGAACGAACTCGTCGATGACGGAAGTCGGGATGCCCGGCTTGACGATGTCGGTGAGCGCATCGAGGCATTTCGACACCAGGGCGCCCGCCTTGCGCATGCCGGCAAAGCCGCTCGGTCCGTGCAGCTTGATCTGGCCGGTCTTGCGAAGCGAGGTGTCGGTGGCGTCGATATAGCTCATGGGCGGGCTGTTTCTGCGGGCAAGGGGCTGATTTCAGGCCCTAATTTAATGATCGGCGCGCCCGGCGCAAGCCAAGCTTGGGCATGGGGACATGCCCAAACGGCTTGATTTTCAGGCCATATCCGGAACAGCGGCCACCGCTGCTGCGAAAAGACCGTGCGCAGGCGCTAATTGGAGACCTCGACCACGCTCTCGACCGGCAGCGCGCCGCCGCGGATGCGGAGTTCCCGCACCGGGTAGGGCACCCGGATGCCCTCCTGCTTGAAGGCGTCCCACAGCGACAGCATGACGTCGCTCTTCACATTGTCCATGCCGTCGGGGTCGGCGATCCAAAAGGTCAGGGAGAACTTCATCCCAGCCTCGGCGAATTCGGTCAGGATGCAGTTCGGGGTCCAGCCCTTGGTGGCGCGCGGATGGGCCGCCGCGGTCGTGATCGCGAGCTTGCAGACCTGCCGCGGATTGGCGTCGTAATTGGTGGAGAAGGCGATCTTCACCAGCGTGTTCTTGTCGGTATAGGTCCAGTTGGTGACCTTCTGCGTCACCAGGTCCTCGTTCGGGATCAGGAACTCGCGGCCGTCGCCGGCGGCGACCGAGATGTAGCGGGTCTTCATCGCGCTGATCCGGCCCGAATTGTCGCCGATCGTGACGAGATCGCCGGGCTTGACCGATTTGTCGACCAACAGGATCAGGCCGCTGATGAAATTGGCGACGATCTTCTGCAGGCCGAGACCGATGCCGACGCCGGCCGCGCCGGTGAACACCGCGAGCGCGGAGAGGTTGATGCCGACCGCGCCAAGCGCGATCACGATCGCCGTCACCATCAATCCGATACGGATGATCTTGACCAGCAACACCTGGATCGACGGCGTCAGATCGGTGGCGCGGTTGATGCGGCTCTCGGCGAAATTGCCGGCGAGGTTGGTCAGCCACAGCGCCACGATCAGGAGCGCGCCGGCCTTGATCAGCAGCAGCGGGGAAAGCCGCAGGCCGCCGACCACGACCGCATACGCATCCAGCGTGTCGGCCGCCCAATCGAGTTGGCCGATGATGCTGAGCGCGGCGACCAGCCATGCCGCGATCGAGACTGTTTTCACGATGAAGGCGTTGTCGATCACCGAGGTGACGAGGCGGATCACCAGCCAGGCCAGCGCCAGCTTGGCGGAGACCGCGATCAGATAGCTGCGGCTCGGCCAGGTCGCGTGCCACATCACGATGCGGGAGATGATCATCAGGACCGCGAACACGGCGGTAGAAGCGCTCTTCACCATCACGCGGGCGAAGTGCCGGAGCGGCAGCGGCCAGCGCATCGCCAGCGACGACATGTCGACCCGCGCATGAATGGCGGTGTCGGCGGCGTAGGCGAGGCCCGCGGCGGCGAGGATGATGCCGAATTGCAGATAGAACCAGGGCGAGGCGACCTCGGCGCCGACCGAGCGCGCCGCCATTTGAATCGATTCGAGGACGTCCTTCCAGTTCATGTCCATCGGCAAAATCTCAACTCGAAGCGCGGGTCAGCCAAATGTGATTCGAAAGCCCAGCGAGAATCCCACAAAGGCGCGCACGCGACCATCGATACAACACAGTGTCGGGGCGACCTAGGGCTGATGAGACCGGGCACATTGCCGCTTATGTCAGAAATCGGTTGGCGTCCCAGTGTGGCGACGATAAGGATGCAATTGCAAGTATTTGAGACCTCCGAAGGCGCATGGCATCCCTCGACTCCGTCAGTATAGCGATCCTGCTCGGTGCGGTGCTGGTGATGGCCGGCATCCTGTCGAGCCTGCTGGCCTTGCGGTTCGGCGCTCCCTTGCTGCTGGTGTTCTTGCTGGTCGGCATGCTGGCGGGCGATTCCGGCCCCGGCCGGCTGCAGTTCGACGACGTCCGCACCACCTATCTGGTCGGCTCGGTGGCGCTGGCGCTGATCCTGTTCGACGGCGGATTGAAGACGCGGTTCGCCAGCATCCGCACCGTGCTGGCGCCCTCGATGATGCTGGCGACCGCCGGCGTGCTGCTCACCGCGCTGATCACGGCGCCGGTCGCCCGCTTTGTGCTCGACCTCAACTGGACCGAGTCGCTGTTGGTCGGTGCCGTCGTGGCTTCGACGGACGCGGCTGCGGTGTTCCTGCTGGTGCACACCCAGGGCCTGCGCCTGCGCCCGCGCGTCGGCGCGACGCTGGAGGCGGAATCCGGCACCAACGATCCGTTCGCGATCTTCCTCACCTTGATGCTGGTCGAGTTCATCTCGATCGGCCAGAGCTCGGCCACGCACATCGCGCTGGAGTTCATCCAGGAGGCCGTGTTCGGCGCCATCATCGGGGTGATCGGCGGCCGCCTGGTGGTGATCGCGCTGAACTATGTGGCGCTGCCGCAGGGCCTGCATGCGCCGTTCGTCACTACGGCGGCACTGGTGATCTTCGGCGGCTCGCAGATCGTGCATGCCTCGGGATTCCTCGCGGTCTATCTCGCCGGTATCATCATCGGCAACCGGCCGACCCGCGCGCATAATTCGGTGGTGACGTTCCTCGACGCCGCGACCTGGCTGGCTCAGATCGTGATGTTCGTGCTGCTCGGCCTCCTGGTCTCGCCGCATCGCCTGCTCTCCAGCGCCGGCGGCGCCGTGCTGGTGGCGTTCGCGCTGATGCTGGTGGCGCGGCCGCTGGCGGTGCTGATCTGCCTCGCACCGTTCAAGTTCAATTGGCGGGAGAAGGTCTTCATCGCCTGGACCGGCCTGCGCGGCGCGGTCGCGATCTTCCTCGCCTCGATCCCGATGCTGGTCGGTCTGTCGAAGGCCTATCTCTATTTCGATGTCGCCTTCGTCGTCGTCATCATCTCGCTGCTGTTGCAGGGCTGGACGCTGGCGCCGGCGGCGCGGCGGCTGCATGTCGCGCTGCCGCGCGCCGAACGCGGCCCGCGCCGCGTCGAGCTCGATTTGCCCGGCCAACTCGAGCAGCAGCTGGTCGGTTATCCGGTGCGGCCGAAGAGCCTGTACTTCCGCCGCGGGCTGATCCCGTCCTGGTCGAAGCCGACGCTGGTGATCCGCGACGAGCGGATCCTGACGCCGACCGAGGCCGATCCGGTCGCGCCCGGCGACTACATCTATCTGCTGGCGCCGCCGGAGCGCGCCGAGGCGCTCGACCGCTTCTTCGTCGACATGGCGCCGTCGAGCGCGCCCGATCCGCATCTGCTCGGCGACTTCATGGTGTCGGCGGAGCATACGATCGGCGAACTCGCCGAGATCTACGGCGTCAAGGTCGACGAGCACCAGGCCAAGCTGACGCTCGCCGACTATTTCGACATCAATCTCGACCGCGCGCCGAAGGAAGGGGCCGAACTGGCGCTCGGCGAGATCGTGCTGGTGGCGCGCAGCATCAGCGGCGGCCGCGTCAACGTCGTCGGCCTGCGCCTGCCGGAGGAAGAGGAGAAGGTCGCGCCGCAAACGCGGATGCAGATCGTCAAGCGCAAGCTCGCCGATATCTGGGCGTCGGTGGCGGGTGTCTGAGCCGCGCCGTTAGGTCTTGCGCAGGAAGTTCGAATCCGGTGCGAACTTCCTGATCATGTCGGACAGCCCGTCGTCGGCCGGTGGACCGGATGGGCCCTTGGACGCCGCGTCCGGCTTGGCCTCGCCCTTGATTTTCTGACCGGAAATCTCGGCCAGCGCCGCGAGCAGCGTCTCGTCGAGATTATCGGCCGCTGTCTTCGCAGGTGGTGTCGTCGCAGCTGGCGTCTTGGCGGGCGCAGCGGGAGCCGGCGGAGGCGGCGTCGGTGGGGCGGCGGGCCCGACCGCGCGGATTTCGGGCTCGGGCCTTGCCGGCGGTGCTGACTCCGGTGCCGGCTTGGACGCATCCTTGGATGCATCCTTAGGGGTGTCCTTGGGGGCGTCCGCGCGCCGGGCGGCGGCCTCGCCGACGGCGGCGATCAACGATGCTTCGAGGTCGGCGGGCGTGTCGGCCGGCATGGGCGGCGGTGTAGCCGGCATCGGCGGCGGTGTGACCGGCACCGGCGGTGGCCCGGCGGGCTTCGCGTCCCGGGTGGCGCGACCGAACTGCGGTTCCCGCTGGCTCGCCGCCTGCGGCCGGCCGTCGGTGGCCTTGCCCGGCTTGAAGAGACCGGCGCGTTCGGCGGCCATCTTGGCGGAAGCCTCCTCGACCGTGGCGAGCAGGGACGCTTCGAGCGCGTTTGCGCGATTGCTTGGCGAAGTCGCGGGCTTGGCGGCAGGGATGGTCACCTGCTTCGGCTGCGGCGGGGTCGGAAGCGGCGGTGGCCGCGATGCTTCGACTGGTGCGGGCGGCGGCGGGCTCGGCTGACCGTCCCGGGCGCGCGCGATGATGCCGTCGACGATCGCCCCCAGGCGGCCCTTGTCGGGGGCGGCCAAATAGCTCACCGCCAGTTCGTCGACATATTGCGGGCCGTAATCGGCGAGCACATTGGCGATCTGGGCGAGATCAGGATCGCTCTCGACCAGCCGGCGCCAGGCCTCCCCGTCGTAAGTCTCCCGGTCGTAGGCTGCGTCGCCCTTCTGGTCGGGCCAGGCCACCCGGCGCGGCTGACGCTGCCCGGTATCCTGGCCTGCGATCGGGTCGCGGGTCGGCGGTTGCAGCCCGTCGCTGAGGCGCGGCGGGGTAAATCCCGAGGCGCCAGCCGGCACGGCAGCATCGGCCGGACGCCGGCGCCGCTCGTCGACCTGCAGCGCGATCAGGCCGACGCCCATCAGCAGGAAGCCGAGCGCGGCCCACGAAATCGTGGCGCACAGCAGCCCGCCGATCAGCAGCAACACCCAGCCAGTCAGTCGCACAAATTCACCTTTCCCCATGCCCGATCGGACGTCCCGACGCGGGCCTAGCAGACAAGATAGGCTATCTTATGCCGACTTTCGGAAAAACGGCCAGCTACCCGCCCGCCGTCAGCACCTTGACACCGCCGAACGCGGTCACCTGGCCGCGGCGCAGCATCACGATCTGGGTGGCGAGCTGGCGCAGCTCGGCCGCGTCGTGGCTGACATAGACCATCGGGACCCCGGCTTCGTCGCGCAGCCGGACCAGATAGGGCAGGATTTCGAGCTTGCGGCTTTCGTCGAGCGCGCCCAGCGGCTCGTCGAGCAGCAGCAGCCGCGGCTTGGACAGCAGCGCCCGGCCGAGCGCGACGCGCTGGCGCTCGCCGCCGGAGAGCTTTCCGGGTCGGCGGTCGAGCAGGGCGCCGATGTCGAGCAGGTCGACGACGCGCCGGTGTTGGGCGAGATCTTCGGTGAGGCCGTTCATGCGGCGGCCGTAGTCGAGGTTCTGGCGGACATCGAGATGCGGAAACAGCCGCGCGTCCTGGAACACGTAACCGATGCGGCGGCGCCAGCTCGGGACGTGGATGCCGGTCGCGGTATCGTCGACGGTCTCGCCGTCGATCACGATGGTGCCGCGGTCGGGACGCAACAGGCCCGCGATGGTGTTGATCAGCGAGGTCTTGCCGGAGCCGGACGCGCCGAACAGACCGGTGACGCGGCCCTCGCTGGTGAACGAGGCCGCAAGCGAGAACTCGCCGAGCTGCTTGGTGATGTCGACGCGCAGCATGGCTATTGCCCGTGCAGGCGCGCGGTGGCGCGACGCGCGAACACTTCAGCCGCGACCAGTGCGCCGACCGCGAGCACGATCGAGATGATCACGAGCCGCGCGGCGGCGGTGTCGCCATCCGGCGTCTGGATCAGCGAATAGATCGCCGACGAAATGGTCTGGGTCTCGCCGGGAATGTTGGAGACGAAGGTGATGGTCGCGCCGAACTCGCCGATCGCCTTGGCAAAGCCGAGTACCATGCCGGCCAGCACGCCGGGCAGCGCCAGCGGCAGCGTCACCGTTGCGAACACCCGCCACGGCGC
The DNA here is from genome assembly GCF_001189245.1 of Bradyrhizobium pachyrhizi. Classification (GTDB taxonomy): domain Bacteria; phylum Pseudomonadota; class Alphaproteobacteria; order Rhizobiales; family Xanthobacteraceae; genus Bradyrhizobium; species Bradyrhizobium pachyrhizi. Next base: position 37,166 of record NZ_LFIQ01000069.1, read on the forward strand.
GGCGCCGAGCGTCTCGGCCGCCTGCTCGAGGCGGCGGTCGACGGCTTCGATCGAGAGACGGATCGGGCGCACCAGGAGCGGAAACGACATCACGCCGCAGGCGAGTGCCGCGCCGGTCCAGCGGAACGCGAACACAATGCCGAGATGGTCGGCCAGCCAGCCGCCGACCAGGCCGCGCCTGCCGAAGGTCAGCAGCAGCAGATAGCCGGTGACGACGGGCGGCAGCACCAGCGGCAGATGCACGGCGGCATCGAGCAGCGACTTGCCCCAGAAATCGCGCCGCGCCAGCAGCCAGGCAAGCGCTACCCCGAACGGGGTCGCCACCAGTGTTGCGATGACGGCGACCCGCAGCGACAGCAGGATCGCCGTCCATTCGGCCGGCGAGATCTCGAACACGCTTAGGTCGTCGGGCTGATCAGGAACTTGAAGCCGTATTTCTCGAGGATCGTCTTCGCCGCGGACGAGCGCAGGAAGGCAAGGTACTCGGCGGCCTCCGGCTTCGCGGTCGTGGTCGCCGCGACCGGATAGATGATCGCCGGATGGGTGTCGGCCGGGAAGGTGCCGACGATCTTGACGCCCGGCTCGACCTTGGCGTCGGTCGAATAGACGATGCCGAGCACGGCTTCGCCGCGCGCCACCAGCGTCAATGCCGCGCGCACGCTCTCGGCCATCGCGAATTTCGGCTCCGCCGCCTGCCAGGCGCCGAGCTTTTCCAGCGCAGCCTTGGCGTATTTGCCGACCGGCACCGCCTTGACGTCGCCGGTCGCGATCCTGCCGTCGCCGGCGAGCTTGGCGAGATCGAAGCCCGGTCCGATGTTGACGTTGTCGATCTTGGAATCCTTCGGCGCGATCAGCACGATCGAGTTGCCGAGCAGGTTCACCCGCGTCGCTTCATTGATGTTCTTCTGCTTGATCGCATAGTCCATCCAGTCGGTGTCGGCGGAGACGAACACGTCGGCCGGCGCGCCCTGCTCGATCTGTTTTGCCAATGCCGAGCTCGCGGCATAGCTGGCGGTGATCTTGACGCCGGTCTTGGCGGTATAGGCTGCATCGATGTCGTCGAGCGCGTTCTTCATCGAGGCGGCGGCAAACACGGTGAGCGTCTTGTCCTCCGCGCTCGCGGGCGAATGCAGCGCGCCGAGCAGGATGACGAAGGCGGTGAAAAGTCCGGCAAGTCGTGACATGGAAAGCGCTCCGTGCGAGTTCACGCGCGAACGGGCGCGCAAATCAGGCGTTGAGTGGGGTCTGGCCTGCGACGGACGGAAGCGCTGTTCCGCTGGGTCCCCGATGGACTTACGGTCCTCAGGGATATCGCACTGCAAACATAGCAGGCTGGGGCTTACGGTAAAGGCGACCGTTTGTCTAACCGTTCGTCCTATTCATCCGCCGGCTGGATCGCGATCGACAGCGAGTTCTCTTTTGAGCCGCTGACCTGCAGCACGAAGGGGCTGGCGGCGAGGTCATATTTCACGGTCTTGCGGATACCGTCGCAATCGGTCGCGCCGCTGAACGCCTTTGGCTTCAGGACATGCCCGTCCTGCACCAGGTCGACCCAGGCCCCGGCCGACAGGCTGACGGTATAGAGTCCGGCCTTCGGCGCGGCCTTGAAGCTGGTGAAACCGGCGAAGGTGCCCTCCTTCGGCGCGCGCTCCGGCGGCGTCGGCAATTTGGCGTCGCCGGGGGCCACCAGCGCCAGCGTGATCGCGGTCGCCGGCAGCGCCGTCTGCTCGCTCCCCGATACGACCTTGGCGCGATCGGACGCGGTCAGCGCGGCGCGTGCGCGCTCGATCGACCATTTGAACTTGTCACAGCCGCTCGGCTCCTCCGCCGCGAAAGCGGAAGTCGAGACGAGCACGAGCGATGCGGCGAGGAGCGATTTGCGCATGTCTGGTCCATTCATGATGACGGATAAATAGATCAGCCGCCCCGATCCACCGCCCGCACGCGCTTACGGCGCGACGGCAGGAGATCATATCGCAGTTCGAGCCGGCCGGCATAGCCGCCTGACAAAGATGTTATTGCCCTGGCAGCTGCTGTTTCGCGTCGGGGGCGTTCAGCACCGTCCTGCAGTCAGCCGGCATCTGCGCCAGCGTCATCGGCGGGCGGGGTTTCGGCGGCTTCGGCGGAGGCTTCGGGTGCAGCACCGAATCCTTGAACCAGAAGGCGAGATCAGACGGCTTGCAGCCTTCGCCCTCCGCTTGCGGCTTCTGTCCCTCGCAGCCAGGGCTGCCGGGCGGACATCGCATGCGAATGTGGAAGTGGTAGTCGTGGCCCCACCACGGCCGGATCTTCGACAGCCAGCCGCGATCGCCCTTGGCCTCGCGGCACAGCGCCTTCTTGATCGCGGGATTGACGAAGATGCGCTGCACCGCCGGCTCCCGCGCCGCGTCGCGGATGACGAGCACGTGGCCCGGCGTGAAGACGCGCGGATCGATGTCGAGCCGGTCGTCGCGCACCATCATCACCGCCGACATCTCCTCGCGGTCCTCGCGCGACAATTTGCGATCGGGCATCGGCGTCAGCCAGACGTCGGCGTCGAGTCCGATCTGGTGGCTGGCGTGACCGGAGAGCGCGGGGCCGCCGCGCGGCTGGCCGATATCGCCGACCAGGATGCCCGGCCAGCCGGCGTCCTTGTGCGCGTTGGCCGCCAGCCGCTTCAGCAGCGCGATCATGTTGGGGTGACCCCAGTAGCGGTTGCGCGACAGGCGCATCACCTGCCAGGTCTCGCCGTTGAGCGGCATCTGCGCGGCGCCGGCGAGACAACCCTTGGTGTAGCCGCCGATCGACCGGGTCGGCAACGCCGCCGGCAAAACCTTGCGCGCGAACAGCTGCTTCGCCCCGATCTTCGGATCGTCAGGGTTGGCGAGCGGCGGCAGCGGCTGTGGATTGAGCGAGCCCCTGTCCTGCGCCCGCGCGGAGATGGTGCAGGCGACGAGGGCTAAGATCAGGAGTGGGAACAGACGCAGGCGGGGTGTCATTCGGATCACTCTGTCGGCGCAAGGCTAGCATGGATTCGGAGCAGGCGGACCGCGCTTTCATCCCATTCGCTTGATCGCCCACAGGGTGGATTAAGATTACCCGCGGCTTCCAGGCTCCGATGTGAGCCACGCCACTTTACAAGCGCACGTTGTGGGCGACATCATGTCCGCAATAATTTCAGGGTAGGCGTTATTGTGACAAGCGTATCGTGCGTACGGCTGGCGTTTGCCGCCGCGATTGCCGCGCCGATTTTGGCGCTCTCGCCGGCGCGGGCCGACGTCGTCGTTCACATCGATAAATCATCGCAGCGCATGGCGGTCAGCGTCGACGGCGCGAGACGCTACAACTGGCCGGTGTCGACCGGCCGCCGCGGCTATGGCACGCCGAGTGGAGTCTTTCGTCCGCAGATGCTGGCGCGCCGCTGGTACTCGAAGAAGTACTATAACTCGCCGATGCCGCACTCGATCTTCTTCCACCGCGGCTTTGCCATCCATGGAACATACGAACTCACGCGTCTTGGCGGGCCGGCCTCGCATGGCTGCGTGCGCCTGCATCCCTCGCACGCAGCCCAGCTCTATGGGCTGGTCGAGCGCAACGGCCGCAGCGGCACGCGGATCGAGATCACCAACTAAGGTATGATCCGGCAAAATCCGAAGGCTGAGGCGCGTCGCACTTTAACCGCGCGATAACCCTGCCGCACGCTGACGAACATTGATGCGCTTGAAGCGTCTTCGGCGCATTCAATGTGCAATCGCGCGCCGGTTTACGCTTCCTTCACCAAGCGCCGGCGCTTCCATGCTGCGAATCTGTGCCGTGCGCCGCTGGCGCGCCGGGAGCAGACTCGCGCCCGGCGTGAATTCGCCTGCAAAGCAGGCATGCAAGGGCTTCTCAGGCAGCGCAGCTACGCGCCAAGAGATACCAATTTTTCAGAGACTTATCGCAGATATATCGCCGAACTGGAATGCGCGTGGGGCGTGCGATACCGATGATGCGGCCGAAGAAAAACACCAAGAAACCGAACCAGGCCAAACTGTCCCGTCCTCGGGGCCGTCGTCCCACGCCGATGCCGAAAGTGTCGGGCAGATCGCGCCGCCCCGCGGTCGAGGTCGGCGAACTGGTGCGCCAGCGCGCGCAGGCCGAGGCCGCGATCGCCGAGGCGCGCAAATCCAACGCGCGGCTGCGTGAGGCGATCGACATCCTGCCGCAGGGCATCGTGTTCCTGGACCACGAAGGCCGTTACACGCTCTGGAACAAGAAATACTCGGAAATCTACAAGCGCAGCTCCGATCTGTTCGAGCACGGTGCGCGTCTCGAAGACACCATCCGTATCGGCGTCGCGCGCGGCGATTATCCCGAGGCAGCCGGCCGCGAGGAAGAGTGGATCGCCGAGCGGCTCAAGAAGATGTACCAGCCCGGCGCGCGGCACGAGCAGGTGCTGGCCGACGGCCGCGTGGTGCTGATCGAGGAGCGGCTGACCTCGGACGGCGGCATCGTCGGCTTGCGCGTCGACATCACCGAACTGAAGCAGCGCGAGGCGTCGTTCCGCCTGCTGTTCGACGGCAATCCGGTGCCGATGATCCTGTGCGCGCTCGACGGCGAGCGGATCCTCGCCGTCAACGACGCCGCGATCGCACATTACGGCTACGTCCGCGCCGAATTCGAGCGGATGACGATCAGGAGCCTGCAGGCGTTCGATGCCGAGCTGCCTTGGGCGGCGGGCCGCAGCAGCGACGAGCAGGCGGCGCGGACCTGGAAGCATGTGCGCGCCGACGGCACGCTGATCGACCTTGCGATCTATTCGCGCCAGCTGATGCATGGCGACCAGCCGGCGATGCTGCTCGCGCTGATGGACATCACGGAACGCAAGCGCGCCGAGGCGCGGCTCGCCTTCATGGCCCAGCACGACAGCTTGACCGGCCTGCCCAACCGCAATCTGCTACGCCAGCAGATGGACGAGATGCTGCAGCACACCCGCCGCTCCACCGACAAGGTCGCGGTGCTGATGCTAGGTCTCGACAATTTCAAGGCGGTCAACGAGACGCTCGGTCACGGCATCGGCGACAAGCTGCTGCGCGCGGTGGCAAAGCGCCTGCGCTCGACGCTGCGCGAGGAAGATGCGCTGGCCCGTCTCAACTCCGATGAGTTCACCATCGTGCAGGGCGGCGTGATGCGGCCTGAGGACGCGGTGCTGCTGGCGCGGCGGATCTTGGATGCGATCGGCGAGCCCTATCTGCTCGAGGGGCACTCGGTGGTGATCGGCGCCAGCATCGGGATCGCGATGTCGCCCGGCGACGGCGAGGATTCCGAAAAGCTGTTGAAGAGCGCCGACATGGCCTTGTCGCGCGCCAAGAGCGAATTCCGCGGCACCTTCTCCTTCTTCGAGGCGGAGATGGACGCGCGCGCCCAAAGCCGCCGCAAGATCGAGATCGACCTGCGCGATGCGATCCAGAACGAAGATCTACGGCCCTATTACCAGCCGCTGGTCGATCTTGCGACCGGGCGCATCACCGGCTTCGAGGCGCTGGTGCGCTGGCCGCATCCGGAGCGCGGCATGATCTCGCCGGGCGAGTTCATCCCGGTGGCGGAGGAGACCGGGCTGATCAATCCGTTGGGCGCGCTGATGCTGCATCGTGCCTGCATGGACGCGGCGCAATGGCCTGACGACGTGCGCGTCGCGGTCAATCTGTCGCCGCTGCAATTCCGCACCGGCAATCTGCTGGCGCTGGTCACCGACGCGCTGCGGCAATCCGGCCTGCCGGCGCGGCGGCTCGAGCTCGAGATCACCGAGACGCTGCTGCTCGAGAAGAGTAGCCAGGTGCTGGCGACGCTGCATGCGCTGCGCGCGCTCGGGGTGCGGATGTCGATGGACGATTTCGGCACCGGCTATTCC
>NZ_LFIQ01000069.1:43044-68852 GCF_001189245.1 Bradyrhizobium pachyrhizi
CAGCTATCTGCGCAGCTTCCCGTTTGACAAGATCAAGATCGACCAGTCGTTCGTGCGCGACCTCGGCGCGAACCCGGACGCGCAGGCGATCGTGCGCTCGATCGTCAGTCTCGGCATCGGGCTCGGCGTCACCATCACCGCCGAGGGCGTCGAGACCGAGGCGGAGTTGAGCCGTCTGCGCGCCGAAGGTTGCCACGAGGGCCAGGGTTTCCTGTTCAGCCGCGCCCGGCCGAACGCCGAGGTCGTCAGCCTGCTGAAGGCGCAGCGCGTGGCGACCGCGCTGGTGGCGTAGTGGAGCCTAGAGGAAGAGATGTTACCTCGAATCGAGCGACGGGCTCCCCTTACCTCGCCCCGCGTGCGGGGAGAGGCATAGGCCGCCTTCGGCGGCCGTTCTCAAGAACGCCGAAGCAGAGCTTCGGCTATGACGCATCGTTAGATGCGTTCCGGGTGAGGGGGATTCTCCGCGAACGCAGCTATCACCGAATGTGCGGAGACGGCCCCTCCCCCCAACCCTCTCCCCGTAAGAACGGGGAGAGGGAGCGCACCGCCGCGCTTTTCACGTCCTACGATTCTTTCTTGTTGAGGTGATAAGTCAGCGCCAGCGCCACGCAGTGGCGCAGCGCTACCTCCGGCAGCTTGCCCGCGACATCGAGCAGGATGGCGCGGTTGCCGCTGTAGCTGAGCTCGGGGTAGAGCTCGCGAAAGGTCTCGACCAGATTGGTCTGGCAGTGGAAGTAGACCGCGACGCGGTCGGCGGCCGGCTTCACCTGATCGATCCGGACCGTGCTGCCGCTGCCGGTCTCAAGCGTGAGGTAGCTCGGCTGGCCCCATTTCAGCGTCTCTTCCAGCGCGCCGACGCCTTTGGTCGCCTTCGCAGTCTCGAAGATGAGGCGCCGCAGCGCCAGCAGCCTGGCCCTGACCGGGGCAGGGTAGGCGTCGAACAGCGCAGCTGCTGGTTTGGTGTGCGACCGTGATGCCGCCTTGCTGGTCAATGTCGCCGGCTTGCGCATGGTGGGCTCCGCGAGGAGGACGTATCCACGTCTATCTACCACAGCGCCTTGAAGGTCATATAGGCCGCCATCAGCGAGACAAAGACGATCATCGCGCCGCGCAACCGCGCGCGGTCGATGCGGTTGGCGGCGCGGGCGCCGAGATCGGTGCCGGCCAGAAGGCCGACGATCACGCCCGCCAGCACCGGCCATGATGCGAGCGAGCCCTCGCTCCAATAGATCCAGGCCGACGGGATCGTGGTCGGGATCAGCGACATCACGAGGCTGGCCATCTGCGCCTGATGCTGCGGCATGCCGAGCACGGCGCTCAGTCCGACCACGGTTGCCAGTCCGCCGCCGATGCCGAGAAAGCCCGACGACAGGCCCGCCAACAACCCGACAATGAGCAGCGCCGCCCAGGATATGTCGCGCGCGGTACCCTTGTCGTCGTGCTTCGCCTGGTCGCATCCGCCGCGCAGGATCAGCATCGCGTCGAGCACGACGAGATAGGCCACATAGGTCCAGCGCAGCGCGGACTCGATGACATGGTTGGCGGCGAGCGCGCCGGCCGCGCCGCCGGCGACGAAGCCGACTGTCAGCAGCGCGATCCAGCGCAATGGTGTGCGGTTGCCGCTTTGCCAATAGCGCCGGATCCCGGTGAGGCTGGTCGGGGGCACCTGCGCGACCAGCGAGATGCCTTGCGCGACATGCTGGCCGGCGCCGAGCAGCAGCACCGAGAACACGACCAGTCCGCCGCCGGGGCTGACGCCGAGCAGCCCGGCGGTGAGACCGCCGGCGAGGCCCGTGCCGATGCCGGCGAGGAGGTCGTGGATGATCACCGCATCCCCCATCAGCGCCTGGAGGCAAGGCCGGCAAGGAAGATGTCGAAGGCGTGCATCGCCTCCGCGGTCGAGACGGTTTCGCCCCACAGCCGTTGCAGCACGATGCCCTGGAACATCGCCACCATCGCCCGCGCCGCGCCGCGTGGCTGCATGTGAGGATCGATCGCGCCGCTTTTCTGGCCGCGCCGCAGCAGGTCCACGATCAGGGCGATCGGCTGGCGGATTCCGCTCGTCACCTGGTCGCGGACCACGTCGTCGCGCAGCGCCTCGGCCCAGAGCTGCAACGCGACGCGGCGGGCGCGCAGGCCTTCTTCCTTCTGCAGATCGCCGAGAAAGGCGCGGGCGATCGAGCGCAGGCTCTGCAACACATCGTCCGGTGGATCCTTGAGCGCCAGCAGCGCGCTGTCGCGGCCATGGCGGCTTTCGCCGATCGCCTGGATTAACTCCTCCTTGCCGGTGAAATGCCCGTAGATGCAGCCGGCACTGAGCCCGGACTGCTTGATGACGTCCTGGATCGTGGTCTGGTGAAATCCCTGGCGCGCAAAGCAGATCTCCGCGGCCTGCAAAATCTCCTCGCGGCGGATCGCCAGGGTCTCGGGTTTCACCTTCGGCATTGTCGGGTCCTTGTCAGGTCGCGGCCGGCCGATGCGGCGGGCTTGACGATCATTCGCCGCCATTATAAAGAACGAATATTCGTTTTGTAAAGAGGAGCATTCAGCATGATCGGCTTTGCAAAGCTTCTGTGGCATCCGGGCGCGGCTGAGATCGCCCATGTCGAACTTCCGTCGACCGGCGCGCGGATCGCGTTCCTGCTTGCGTCGTTCGCGATCGTGCTGCTGTTCGAGGCGGCGTTTCCGCTATTCAGCTATGGCCGCAGCGACCGGCTGCGCAATGTCGGCCGCAACGCCGCCATCACCGTGATCTTCGTCGGCGTGAACCTGCTGCTCAGTCCGCTGTCGCCGCTGGCCGCGCAATGGACGCTGGATGCGAAATTCGGCCTGTCGCACTGGCTCGGCCTGTCACTCCTGAACCAGCTCCTGCTCGGCATCATCGGGCTCGACCTGTTCGCCTATTTCGCCCACGTCTCCATGCACAAGCTCGGCTGGATGTGGCGCTTCCACCGCATGCACCATGCCGATCGCTTCGTCGACGTCACGACGGCGTTCCGCGAGCATCCCGGCGAGACGCTGTGGCGGATCGGCTGGCACATCGCCGGCGTCTTCGTGTTCGGAACGTCGGAATGGGTGCTGGTCAGCTATCTGACGCTGTCGGCGTTGAACGCCCAGTTCGAGCACGCCAACATCCGCCTGCCAGAGCGGCTCGACCGCTGGCTGCGGCTCGTCTTCGTGACGCCGAACATGCACAAGATGCATCATTCGCGTCATCAGCCGGAAACCGACAGCAATTATTCCAACCTGCTCTCGATCTGGGACCGGCTCGGCGGCACCTATCATCGCGGTCCGCGCTTCGCCGAGCTGCGCTACGGCCTCGACGGCTTCGACGATCCCGAGAAGCAGTCGCTGCGCGGACTGCTGAAGATGCCGTTCATGCGCGATTGGGGCCGGACTGGGGCAGGGCCGGACGACGAGGCGGAGCGATCGGCTCCGCCGCCGGTACTGCCCTGGCCGTGACTTGAAGCCATGCAATGCGGCTCTAGGCGGCGTTGCGCAGTCCGGCGAGGAAGGTGTCGACGCTGTGCGACAGCGCGGCGGCGTGATCGCCGAGCTGGCCGGACGTATCCAGCACATTGCCGGTGAGGGCCCGCGACTGGCCGGCGGCCTGGCTCGCGCCCGCGATATTGGCGGAGACCTCGACGGTCCCGGTGGAGGCCTGCTGTACGCTGCGGGCAATCTCTCGCGTCGCCGAGTCCTGCTGCTCGACGGCGGCCGCGATCGCGGTGGCGATACCCGAGATCTCCCGGATGGTACCGCTGATGTCGCCGATCGCGCTGACGCAGTTGCCGGTGGCTGACTGGATTGCGCCGACCTGGCCGGCGATCTCCTCGGTCGCCTTCGCGGTCTGGCTCGCCAGGTCCTTCACCTCGGCGGCGACCACGGCAAAGCCGCGGCCGGCCTCGCCGGCGCGCGCGGCCTCGATGGTGGCGTTGAGGGCCAGCAGATTGGTTTGGCTCGCGATCGCGCTGATCAGGCGCAGCACGTCGCCGATCTTCTCTGCCGATGCGGCGAGGCTCGTCACCATCTCGGTGGTCTCCATGGCCTTGGTCACGGCGCTGTCGGCGACGCGGCTGGAATGGGTGACCTGGCGGCCGATCTCGGTGATCGACGACGCCAGCTCCTCGGTTGCGGCGGCGACCGCGTTGACGCTGGCCGAGGCTTCCTCGGACGCGGCGGCTGCCGCCGAGGTCCGTTCGGAGGCGCCGTTGACGCTGGCGGTGATCTCGCCCGCGACGCGCTGCATGTCGCCCGAGGACCGCGCGACGGCGGCGACCATGCCCTTGACGTCGGCTTCGAAACGATCGGCCATCTGCCGCTGCAATGCCTGCTTGTCGGCCTCCGCCTTCACCTTGTCGGCCTCCTGCGCCTCGCGCAGCGAGGAGGTTTCGACCATGCTGCGGCGGAACACGTCGACCGCCTTCGCCATCGTGCCGAGCTCGTCGCGGCGCTCGCTGCCGGGGATCGTGACGCTGGTGTCGCCGCGGGACAGGCGGTTCATGACCGCGGTGATCGCGGTGAGCGGCCGTGACAGGCCGCGGCCGAGCAGGAACGCGAGCAGCACGGCGGCGGCCATGATCGCGACCACGCCGAGGATCAGATTGCGCTGCGCGTTCGCGGCGGCGGCTTCATAGTCGCTGGTGTCCTTGACGATCTCGAGCACGGCAACCGGTTCGCCGGCGTAGTTTTTGATCTGTCCGAGATAGAGCTCGACCGCATGGCCGTCGAGAACAGCGTCACGCAGCAGGGCCGCGCCGTTCATGACGCGCTTGAGCTCGTCCTGGGTCGCGACCACGGTGTCGCCGAAGGTCGAGGACAGCCGCTTGAAGCTCTGGCCGTCGAAGGAATGTACGGCAAGGTCGATGCCGAAGCGCTTCTTGGCGCGGTCGACGAATTCCTTGCCGAAGGCGGCGCCGACGTCGACATTGGCCAGCGTCTTGCCCTCGTGCATGATCGGGGTCATGCCGAAGATCGACAGCGCCTCGCGGCCGGGCTCGACGCCGACGATCGGCTTGCCGGTCCTGTTCGATTCCACCACCGTCGTGCGCCGCGTCGAGGCGTCATCGCCGAATGTCTTCGGCGCATGCACCCGATAGAAGCTGGTCGCCGGGGGCTGCCAGAACGAGATCAGCGGGATGCCCTGCGCCTTCATCGACGCCCAGGAGGCGCCGAGCAGCTTTCCGAGGCCGTCGCGGTCACCCTTGGCGATGGCGTCTTCGACCGGCGGCAAGGCGGCGATGACCGCCGAGACCGCAAGCGCGGCGCGCCCCTCGTAGTCGATCGCCGCAATCACGCTGTCATATTGCAGCTTGAGCTGCTGATCGAGCGCGAGCCGGGTCAGCGCCCGCTGCTGGCTGATGGAGAAGCCGCCGAGGATGGCGCAGGCGACCGCAACGGTCAGTGAAATCGCCAGGATCAGGCGGGCGGCAATCGATCGAAGCGTGAACATGGGACCAGCGGAACTCCAGGCATTAGCGCCGTCCGCAACCTCCCAGAAAAAGCTTAACAACCGGATGTTGTTGCCGCCGGTATTCGTGCCGCAGCCGTGGCCGCCGGTGCCTACTTTCGTACCACGCGGCTCGGTGAGGGGAGCCTCGCGGGACGGCGACCTCCACGCGGTCAGGGCGTATGTCTCGACGGACCATTTCTAACCGCTCGGAGTCGAACCAGCCTTTCGGTTTGCAGTCCGACATGATGGATGCATACCCCTTCTTCTTGCCGATCGGGCCAGATCGGTTCCTGATCAACCGGGTAGTCGCGTTGCGTGACAGCGGCGCAGTTCGCTGTCCGCTTCTGCTCTTAGCAGACATCACGGCGGTTAGTCGTCTTTGCCAGCTTCTGACCCTAGCGGAAGTCGGTGGGCAAAATTTGGCCGTCCACCGTCGGCAGGTATCGCAGCCATTCGCCGGATCGGATGCCTCGCGCGTCAATACCTCGGTGCGAGGCGACGTAGTCGATCTCGCCGCGCGTGGTGCCGATATCCATCAGCTCCCTGTCACTTAAGTTGGACAGGGCGTCGCGCAGTTTTTGGCGCTCGCGGCGCTCCTGAAAGGCATCCCAATATGTCCAGATAAAGCTGGCGACATGCTGGATCGATACGGATGTCCGTTCCAGCCACGTTGTGCCGTGCGTCGTGCTCATTGCGGTGTCTCCTGGGACGGCTTTTTTCACCGGCATGAGGGTGCCGCGAGATCGGCGGGCACGCTTGACCAGCAGCTTACATTTTCCTCACCGGCAGCTTATTCTTGCGATTTCCGGCGAGGCCCAAGCCAAGGGGATTCGCATCTTGCGCTATCTCTTCGAGGAGTATGCATTCGACCCTGACCGGCGCGAGTTGCATCGCGGGGCGGACGTCGTCTCCGTCGCACCACAGGTGTTTGATCTGCTGGATTATCTGATCCGCAACAGGGAGCGCGTTGTCAGCAAGGACGATCTCATCAATGCCATTTGGCGCGGGCGGAGCGTGTCCGACGCTGCGCTCACGACGCGCTTGAATGCTGCCCGCACTGCCGTCGGCGATTCCGGCGGAGAACAGAGATTGATCAAGACACTTCCGCGCAAGGGCTTCCGTTTCGTCGGAACAGTGCAGGAAGCAACGAGGCTCGTGGGCGGGGCAATCGGCGATGCTCCCGTGCAGGGGCCAACACTGAATCTTCCCTTCCCTGAGAAGGCGTCCGTGGCCGTTCTCCCCTTTACCAACCTCAGCTCCGATCCGGAACAGGATTACTTCGCCGATGGAATGGCCGAAGACATCATCACAGCGTTGTCTCGGTTCAAGGCCCTGTTTGTCATCGCACGCAACTCGAGCTTCACATACAGGGGGCGTCTCGTCGATGTTAAGCAAATCGGGCGCGAACTTGGGGTGCGCTACGTACTGGAAGGCAGTGTCCGAAAAGCTTTGGGCCGCATGCGCATCACCGGCCAGCTCATAGATTCCGCCACCGGGGCACATCTTTGGGCCGACCGATTTGAGGGCGAGCTCGGAAACGTCTTCGATCTGCAGGACCAGGTAACTGAGAGCGTCGTTGGAGCGATCGCCCCGACGGTTGAGAAAGCAGAGATTGAGCGCGCCAAGCGCAAGCCAACAGAAAGTCTCGACGCGTACACGGTCTATTTGCGCGGATTGGCCAGATTTTATCAGATCGATACCAACCGGCAGGCGATCGACGACGCATTGCGGCTATTCAACAGCGCGACTGAACTCGATCCGGATTTTGCGGCCGCGTACGGTCGTGCCGCCTCTTGCTACGCGTATGGCAAGGGCATTGGTTGGTTTTCAGGCGCCGCGGAAGAGATTGTGCGAGTAACACTGCTCGCTAGACGAGCAGCCGAGTTGGGCAAAGATGATGCAATCGCACTCAGTGCGAGCGGGTGGGCTTTCGCCTACATCGTTGGTGATTTCGAGCAAGGTGCCGCCTTGATCGACCACGCACTTTTGCTCAATGCCAATTTGGCCGACGCGTGGCACTTTAGTGGTTGGGTTAAAAACTGGCTCTGCGAGCCGGATCCGGCACTCGAATGCTTCGCGCACGCCATGCGTCTGAACCCATTGGATTCGCGGATAGCGGGCATGCGAACCGGGACGGCATATGCGCACTTCCTGCTGGGCCGCTATGAAGAGGCAGCGTCGTGGGCGGCAATGGCGCTGCAATACAACCCAGAATTTCCCGCTGGATTGCGCGTGGCCGCCGCCAGCAACGCGATGGCCGGCCGCCCCGAACAGGCGCACAAGGCAATGGCGCGTCTTCGGCAACTCCATCCCGCGCTCCGGGTGTCCAGCATACGGGATCTGGTGCCTCATCGACGGGCCGATGACCTTGCGCGATTTGAAGAAGGATTGAGGAAAGCCGGATTGCCAGAGTAAGTTGGCGCGCGCAGTGCAGCGACATGTCTCGGGGCAGGGGAGGCCGGAGCGGGTCTCAAAGGGTCGCGAAGACCTTCTAGGTGAAGAAGTGATAAACGTAGTTCCCGCGAGCAAAATGCCTACCCACGCATCCTGCGCCAGGAGCGTGCAAAATCCCGAACCTTCGCCACAACGACATCCCAAATACGACCGGCCCGCCGGCGAACAGCGCCGGTGCGAGACCAACCAGATAGGTGAGTACGCCCTGGTTCAATCTGACTTCATCGCGCCTTGGCTTCTTCTTTAAGCATGATCTTTCCGGAAAGCCGCTTCGCACTTTTCCGGATCATGCTTCAGCGCGCGGTCGGCGGGGCGTCGAGATTGCCTGCCAAAATCGCCTTGCCGGCGTCCTCATACTGGGTGTCGCGGGCCTGGATCTGCTGCGCGATCGCGTGCATGTCGCGAAACCGCCGCTCGAACGGATTCTTGGCGAATACCGCCGTTGCCCCCGACATGTGATAGGCGATGTCGACCACCGAGGCCGACTGGTGGATGGTCCAGGTCGAGGCGATGCGGATCGCGACGCGATGTGCCTCGGTGATCGGGGCGCCGCTCGCGAGATCGCTCCAGACGTCGTGCGCCGTCGCGTATAGATAGGCGCGCGCGGCGCGCAGGCTGGCCTCGGTGCGGCCGATCTGGCCCTGCACGGCATTGTTGTCGCGCATCGCCTTGAGGCCTTGCGGGGTCTTGCCGCGGGCAAGCTCGGTCGCCGCGTCGAGCATGGCGCGCGCGACGCCGAGCGAGGTGGCGGCAAAGCCCATGCTGAACACCATGTTGGTGGAAAGCTTGTAGAGCGGGCCGCTCTCGCGGCACGCGGCGGGATCGTCGCGCAGCGCGGCGAATTTTTCCGGAATGAAGAGGTTGTCGACCGAATAGGAATCGGTGCCGGTGCCCTTCAGGCCGATCACGTCCCAGACGTCGTACATCACGGCCTGCGACATCGGGAACAGGATGGTGCGGATCTCCGGCGAACCGTCGGCCTTCTTGCGCGGTGAGCCGTCGGCCTCGACGACGCGGACATGGGCGCCGAGCCAGCTCGCCTGCCGTGAGCCCGAGGCGAAATCCCAGCGCGCGCTGGCGCGATAGCCGCCGGGCTCGGCACGAACCTCGTGGGCGATCGCGCCCCAGGCGAGAATGCCGGGCGCGGTGTTGAAGATCTCGTGGGCCGCGTCGGGCTCGAGATAGGCCGCGGTCATGGCACAGACGCTGCACTGGCCGAGGCACCAGGCCGTGGATGCATCGGCCTTGGCGATCTCCTCCTGCATCTGCATGAACGCGTCCATCGTCGCCTCGGCGCCGCCAAAACGCTTCGGCAGCAATGCGCGATACAGCCCGTTCTCGACCAGCGCCGCGGTGACGGATGGCGTCAGCCGCCGTGTCCGTTCGATCTCGTCGGCTTCACTCGTGATCAGCGGCGCCAGCGCGCGCGCCCGCTCGACAAGGTCTACTCCCTGCGGCTTGTTCATGCGTGTCCTCGGCGCCTTCTGTCATTCTTGTTGGGCAGGCCAGGCGATGGTGGCGCATCCGGCAGGAGAGGGCAAGGCGGGACGGCGCCGATGCAGATCAGCTATCCATCCGCTGTGCGCGTGTGCGCGAGTGACGAATGCATCCGCGCTCAGGCGGCGGCGCGGCCGAGATCGAGCGACGGCTGGCGCTTGGTCGAGAAGCTCAGCGCCACGGCGACCGCGGCGAGGCCGATCGCGAAGGAACCGGCGTGCAGCCACGTATAGCCGTGGAACGTATCGAACACGTAACCGCCGGCCCACGGCCCGAGCGCCATGCCGAGGCTCGCGAAGGCCGACACCGCGCCGAACACGGTGCCCATGATGCGCGCGCCGAAGAACTCGCGCACCAGCACGGCGTAGAGCGGCATCACCCCGCCATAGGCGAGCCCGAACACGACAGACAGCGCGTAGAACTCGCCGAGCTGCGCCACCGCGAGATAGGTCGCGATCGACAGCGCCTGCACCAGGAGGCCGCCGACCAGGACCGGCTTGGCGCCGAGCCGGTCGGCGAGCACGCCGAGCAGCAGCCGGCCGCCGAGCCCGGAGAAGCCGGCGAGGCTGTAGACCGTGACGGCGGTGAGCGGCGCGATGCCGCACACCATGGCGTAGGACACCATGTGGAAGATCGGGCCGGAATGCGCCGCGCAGCAGGCGAAATGCGCCAGTGCCAGCGTCATGAATTGCGGCGTGCGCAGCGCCTGCGCCGCGGTCCATTCGGTCTGCGGCGCGTTCGCGGCGGTCGGGATTGCGACGTCCGTTCCCTGCGGCGCCGGGCGCACCAGGAACGACGCGGGGATCAGCAGCGCCCATGCGGCGATGCCGATCACGAGCATCGCGAAGCGCCAGTCATAGGCCGTGATCAGCCAGCTTGCCGACGGCGCGACGGTCAGCGGCGACACGCCCATGCCGGCCGACACCAGCGCAACGGCGAGGCTGCGATGCTTGTCGATCCAGGCGCTGGCGAGCGCCATCATCGGCGCATAGAAGCTGCCGGCGGCGATCCCGATCAGCACGCCGAAGCAGAGCTGGAATTGCCACAGGCTCTGCGCCTGGCTTGCCGTCACCAGACCAAGCCCGAGCAGCAGGCTGCCCGCCAGCACCACGATGCGGGTGCCGAAGCGGTCGGACAGCGCGCCCCAGGCGAACGCCGCAAAACCCATGCAGAGGAAATCCAGCGTCGCCGCCGCCGAGACGCCGGCGCGCGACCAGCCCATCGCATCCGAGATCGGCTGCAGGAATACCGCGAGCGACAGCATGGTGCCGAAGCCGACGCAGGTCATCAGTGCGCCCGCGCCGACGACGACCCAGCCATAATCCAACCGAGCGGCCTTGCTCATGCGTTTCCCCGGCGCTGTTGTTTGTTGTGGTGCGCACAGGGAGGATGCTGGCCTATCTGAGGTCCAGGGGCAACATGACGGGCAACATGCCTCTCATTCCGGGATCAGCGGATTGTGCGTTGCATGCGCAGGATGTCGCAGCGACGCGCCGCTAGCCGCACTGCCAGGCCCGCCCGATCGGCGTCCAGGTCCAGCACGGGCCAAAACTGCCGCCATTGTAGCGGCCGCGGTAGAATCCGGGGCGGCCGAAATAGTACCAATCCCCGCCATACCAATATTGCGGCGAGTAGTCCGGGTAGCCGCGAGCCGCGCCGCGCGGGCCGAACACCGGAATGGTTTGGTTCGGCGGCTGCCGGTAGCCGGGCAGGAAGCCATAGCCGTGCCAGCGGGTGCCGTGCCGCTTCTTCGAGGAGGCGGCCGAGCTCAGATCCGGCTGCAGTAGTGCGAGGATGACGATAAGGAGGGACGGGATGCGCAACATGATCGCAGTCTAGTCGGGGCGCGATGCAGTGGCGATTCAAATCATGGTGCGTTTTGTTGCTGGGACAAGAATGCGCAACAGTCGCGCCGGCAGCGTCGCCTCAACTATCCACCTTGAGTGCGGCGATGAAGGCTTCCTGCGGGATGTCGACCTTGCCGAACTGCCGCATCTTCTTCTTGCCTTCCTTCTGCTTCTCCAGAAGCTTGCGCTTGCGCGTGATGTCGCCGCCGTAGCACTTCGCGGTGACGTCCTTGCGCAGCGCGCGGACGGTTTCGCGCGCGATCACCTTGCCGCCGATCGCCGCCTGGATCGGGATCTGGAACATGTGCGGCGGAATCAGCTCCTTCATCTTCTCGACCATGGCGCGGCCGCGGCCTTCGGCGCGGGTGCGATGCACCAGCATCGACAGCGCGTCGACCGGCTCGGCGTTGACCAGGATCTGCATCTTGACCAGATCGGCCGGCTTGTAGTCGGTCAGATGATAGTCGAACGAGGCGTAGCCCTTGGAGACCGACTTCAGGCGATCGTAGAAGTCGAACACCACTTCGTTGAGCGGCAGGTCGTATTTCACCATCGCGCGGGAGCCGACATAAGTGAGCTCCTTCTGCGAGCCGCGGCGGTCCTGGCACAGCTTCAAGACGCTGCCGAGATATTCGTCGGGCGTGAGGATCGTCGCCTCGATCCACGGCTCCTCGATCTCGGCGATCTTGACCACGTCGGGCATGTCGACCGGGTTGTGGATCTCGAGCTCGGTGCCGTCGGTCAGCTTCATCTTGTAGATCACGCTCGGCGCGGTCGCGATCAGATTGAGGTCGAATTCGCGCGACAGCCGCTCCTGGATGATCTCCAGATGCAGCAGGCCGAGGAAGCCGCAGCGGAAGCCGAAGCCGAGCGCGGCGGAGGTTTCCATCTCGTAGGAGAAGCTTGCGTCGTTCAGCCGCAGCTTGCCCATCGCCGCGCGGAGCGTTTCGAAGTCGTTGGCGTCGACCGGGAATAGGCCGCAGAACACGACCGGAATCGCCGGCTTGAAGCCCGGCAGCATCTCGCTGATCGGCTTCTTGTCGTCGGTGATGGTGTCGCCGACGCGGGTGTCGGCGACTTCCTTGATCGCCGCGGTGATGAAGCCGATCTCGCCGGGGCCGAGCTCCTCGACCTGCTCCATCTTCGGCGTGAAGAAGCCGACGCGTTCGATGTCGTAGGCCGCGCCGGTGCCCATCATGCGGATGCGCTGGCCCTTCTTCATCACGCCGTCGACGACGCGGATCAAGACGACCACGCCGAGATAGACGTCGTACCAGCTGTCGACCAGCAGCGCCTTCAGGGTCGCGTCGCGGTCGCCCTTCGGCGGCGGCAGACGGGTGACGATCGCTTCCAGCACGTCGGGCACGCCGACGCCGGTCTTGGCCGAGATCATCACGGCGTCGGACGCATCGATGCCGATCACGTCCTCGATCTGCTGCTTGACCTTCTCGGGCTCGGCCGCGGGCAGGTCGACCTTGTTCAGGACCGGCACGATCTCGTGATTGTTGTCGAGCGCCTGGTAGACATTGGCGAGCGTCTGCGCCTCGACGCCCTGGCTGGCGTCGACCACGAGCAGGGAACCCTCGCAGGCCGCCAGCGACCGCGAGACCTCGTAGGCGAAGTCGACATGGCCGGGCGTGTCCATCAGGTTGAAGATGTAATCCTTGCCGTCCTTGGCGCGGTAGTTCAGCCGGACGGTCTGCGCCTTGATGGTGATGCCGCGCTCGCGCTCGATATCCATCGAATCGAGCACCTGCTCCTTGCCCGCCATTTCACGATCCGACAGGCCGCCGGTCATCTGGATCAGGCGGTCGGCAAGGGTCGATTTGCCATGGTCGATATGGGCGACGATGGAGAAGTTGCGGATGTTCGAAATCGGGGCAGTTGTCATGGGCGCGGGATAGCATCCGCACCCCCGCGCGGGCAACCAAATTGCGGTATTTTGCAGCGGTGTGACGGCGAATCACGGCGGCGTTTCCGGCAGGGTTGCCGTGACCGCTTTTCGGGCATGTTCCTGCCAGGTCCGACGGCTCGAAAATCGTCGTTCGCATTGCCGACACCGGGCGGATGAGCATGCAGGCTACGCCGCCGCCATCGACCTCAACCTGAAAGTTTCGGATGACTGGCTGTGGGCCGGCAAGGGCAAGACCATCCCCTGCGAGAACCGGATGCCGCGCGAGATCGTCGACATCGTCGAGCGTCACGGCTGCATCCGGGGCGGCAAATGGTGTCACTACGATACCATGCATTTCGAGCACCGGCCGGAGCTTCTCGGAAAGTGAATCCGCTTGCTGGAGGCGTTCTCACGCCAAGCTGATTTCACTGGCCACAAAAACGCGCTAAAGCGCGCTGAAATGCGGATGAGCACTCATCGCTTCCGCTTCCATTCGGGCATGATCCTTCCGGGAAACCGCTTTCCACTTTTCCGGGCATGCCTCAGGCACAGGCCATGTCGACCGCCTCCACGCTCCCCGCCGCCCGGCGCACCCACCGCAAGCTGACGATCCGGCGGATCGCCGCCTGGATCGCCTCGCGCGCCACCGATCCCAGGACCAGCCTGTGGTTCGTGATCGGCTTCGCGCTGGTTCATGCGGTGCTGTGGACGCTGATCCTGGTCAAGCTCAAGGCCGCACAGGACATCCATATGGATGTTGCGGAAGCCTATGCCTGGGGCCAGCGCTTCCTGCTCGGCTATGGCAAGCATCCGCCGCTGTCGGGCTGGATCGCCGGGGTCTGGTTCAGGATTTTTCCCGTCACCAACTGGTCGACCTATGCGCTTGCGATGACGACGGTCAGCTTCGCGCTGGTGGTGTGCTGGCTGATCGCGCTGCGCGTCGTCGATCGCCGCCGCGCGTTCTTCATGGTGGTGATGCTCGCGCTCTACCCGATCTTCAATTTCAAGGGCTTCAAATACAATGCCGATCTCGCGCAGCTGGTGCCGCTGCCGCTGCTGGTGCTGGCCTATCTGAACGCGTTCGAGAAGCGCAGCTTCAAATCGGGTCTCTGGCTCGGCTTTGCCGGCATGCTGGCGCTGATGACCAAGTACTGGGTGGTGACGATGATCGGCGCCGTCGGGCTGGCCGCGTTGATCCATCCGCAACGGATGCAATTCCTGCGCTCGCCGGCGCCATGGGTTGCGATCGGCACGATGGCGGTGGCGATGATCCCGCATCTGGTGTGGCTGGAGGAGGTGGACTTCGTGCCGTTCACCTATGCCGGTGACGTCTACGCGCTGTCGAGCCGCGCACTCAACGTCCAGCTCGTGATCGGCTATGTCGTGCACAATGTCGGGCTGCTCGCGATTCCCGTCGTGCTGGGCCTGGTGGCGCTGCTGCTGGGCTCGGTGCCGTGGCGGCCGTCGGACGTGCTGGCGCGGATCTGGTCGCGCGGACCCAATCCGGCCGTCATCCTTCCGCAGGCACTCAACGTCTGGATCATCCAGCTGATCGTCGCGATCGGGCCGCCGCTCGGCGCACTGGCGTTCACCGTGTATATCAAGACCGATTGGGGCATCCCGCTGTTCTTCCTGGTGCCGCTTGCGCTGGTCGCGATCCCCTCGCTTCGCTTCCCGCGCATGGCGCTGTTCTCGATCACCGCGATCTGGTTCGTCGCCACGATCGCCACGCTGATCGCCGCGCCCAGCATCGCCACGCAGGAGATCGCGTCCAACCATATCGGCGGCTCGACCTATGCCGCGCGCTCCGAGCTCGCGCGCGAACTCACCCAGACCTGGCAGGACAGATTCCATTCACGCTGGGCCGTGGTGGTCGCGCGGTCCGATATCGGCGAGCCGATGACGTTCTACAGTCCGGATCATCCGGCCTCGCTGGTGCCGGGCGAAGCCTGGTCGTCGGGGCTGACGTCGCTCGACGAAGCCAAGCGTCTCGGCTTCATCGGCGTCTGCGACACCACCGATCCGGTGTTCCTGAAGCCCTGCGAGGCGTGGATGGCGGAGCACGCCAAGGATGCCGAGCCGCTGGTGATGACCACCATGCGCTTCTTCAACGGCCATCCCGGTCCGTCGACGGTCTGGAAGGTCTATCTGGTGCCGCCGGCGAAGTAGTTATTTCCGGGCATCCTGGAAAGGCAGCGATCTCGACCCGATCGAAAGGATCGCCTTCGCGATCGCTTTGGTCTTGCTGCGACCGACTGTTTGAACGGTCGACACTGCTCTTCTTATCCTCCCCTGGAGGGGGAGGATCGGTTCGCATGAAATGCGAACCGAGGTGGGGTGAAGGTCTCTCCACTCGGGTGCTGCCCGTGTTGAGAGATCACCCCACCCCGTCTCACATTCCGCTGTGCTCCATGTGAGCCGACCCTCCCCCTCCAGGGGAGGGTGCAGCATCGGTGTGCCTGCGCCAGGCCCTTCACTGAGGTGCGAGCCTTGCGGCGCGCTCCTCCAGCGACAAAGGCGAAGCCGTTGCGCGGGGGTGACGGTGATGGATTGGCGTAACGAGCGTGCCCGCCGTTACGTGCCTTCCTCGTTGAACTTGCTGGCGACGAGTTCGGCGATGGCGTCGAGCGCCTGCTGTGCTTCGTCGCCCTTTGCTGAGACCACGACCGTGGTGCCGGGCCCGGCGGCGAGCATCATCAAGCCCATGATCGAGGTGCCGCCGACGGTCTCGGTGCCGCGGGTGACCCAGATCTCGGCGTTGAAGCGCTCGACCAGCTGGACGAACTTGGCCGATGCCCGCGCATGCAGGCCGCGCTTGTTGACGATCAGGAGTTCACGGGAAATGGCGCCCGCTGGCACGCCCGGGCCGACCTGACTTCCGCCCGGGGCCTCGTCGCTCATTTGCCTGCGAGAACACGGCTGGCGATGGTGACGTATTTGCGGCCGGCTTCCTGGGCCATCGCGATCGCGTCGGGCAGCGAACGCTCCTCGCGAACCTTGGCAAGCTTGACCAGCATGGGAAGGTTAATGCCTGCGAGCACTTCCACCTTCGGGCGGCTCATGCAGGAGATCGCAAGGTTGGACGGCGTGCCGCCAAACATGTCGGTGAGGATCGCAACGCCGTCGCCGCTATCGACGCGGTTCACCGCCTCGATGATGTCGCTTCGACAGAGATCGGAATCGTCCTCGGCCCCGATCGTAATCGCTTCAATTTGTTTCTGCGGACCCATGACGTGTTCGAGCGCCGCTCTGAACTCGTCGGCAAGGCGCCCATGGGTCACCAGCACTAGACCAATCATCGGAAACTCCTCGCGGGCGCCCTTTGGTGCACCGCACGAACGCGCCACTTTGACCATCCAGAGGCCCTACGCAAGAGGGCATCTTGGCTAGTCTCCCGGTTCCTGGCGGTAGAGAGGGGAGGCTGCGCCGGCAAAATCCGACGCGATAGTGGATGTGATATGGTTACCAATTCCCTTCCCACAATTGGCCGCAAGATTACGGGAACATGAACTTTCAGGTTGTCGTCAGCGCAGCGACAACCAGCGGCAGGGGTTGGAAGCCAATGGCGACGGGAATTCGCGGTACCAAAACACCATTAAGGCGAACCGTGAGCGTCTCCGGTGGCGGCAGCCGCTCGGCGTCGTCAGCGGCGAGGTCGACGATCAAGCCGACCACGGCTTCACTTGCGAACGGACAATGGCGGATTCCGAGGCCTCGGATCTCGATCAGACCAGCCAATTGCTGGACCGGACGAACCCACAATTGTTCGCCGGCTGTGTCGAGATGGACACGGTCATCCCCCACCAAAATGGCCGGCGGAAGCGCTCCGGTGCGCCCGGCGAGAATCAGGTCGAAGGCGAGACGCGACTTGCCGGCGCCCGATGGGCCGCGGATCAGCACCGCACGCTCGCCGACCAGAACGGCGGATGCGTGCACGCTTGAATTGTCGCTCATAGTACCGGCAGCCTGACCACGAAGCGTGCGCCGGCGATGGTGGGCCTGCCGTCTGCGTCCGCAGGGCCAATGCGGTTCTCGGCCCAAATGCGTCCGCCATGTGCTTCGATGATCTGCTTGGAGATCGAAAGCCCGAGGCCGGAGTTCTGGCCAAAGCCCTGGTGCGGCCGGTCGGTGTAGAAGCGCTCGAAGATCCGCTCCAGCGCGTCCTCGCCGATGCCGGGCCCATCATCGTCGACCACGATCTCGACCTCGCCGCGGGTGCGGCGGCAGACGATGCGCACCTTGTCGCCCGGCTTGGAGAATGATTGCGCGTTCGACAGCAGGTTCGAGATCACCTGGCCGAGCCGTGAATCATGGCCGGGCACCGACAGCGTATCGGTCGGTCCGCGGCCCTCGAAGCGGGCTTCGACGGCGACGTCGTGGCCGAGCCTGGTCTCGTTGGCGACGCCGGTCAGCGTCGTCAGCAGCCGCCGCAGATCGACCGGCGCCATGTCCTGGCGCTGCAATTCGGCATCGAGCCGGCTGGCGTCGGAGATGTCGGAGATCAGGCGGTCGAGCCGCCTGACGTCATGCTCGATCACGGCGAGCAGCCGCGCGCGGCTGTTCTCGTTGCGCGCCAAAGGCAGCGTCTCGACCGCGGAGCGCAGCGAGGTCAGCGGGTTCTTCAGCTCGTGGGCGACATCGGCGGCGAACATCTCGATCGCCTCGATGCGGCTGTAGAGCGCGTTGGTCATGTCGCGCAGCGCGCCGGAGAGATGGCCGATCTCGTCGCGGCGCCCGGTGAAGTCGGGAATCTCGACGCGGGTCTGGATACGGTGGCGGACACGCTCGGCGCCGTCGGCGAGCCGCCGCACCGGGCCCGCGATCGTGCTCGCAAGCAGCAGCGACAGCATGATCATGACGGCGGAGGCGACGCCGCCGATCTTGAGGATGGCGAGCCGCTCGGACATCACCAGTTGGTCGATGTCGTCGCCCTGGGTGGTCAGCATCAACGCGCCGCGCACGGCGCGGAAATGCTGCACCGGAACGGCAACCGACACGATGATCGCGCCGCGCTCGGTGACGCGCACCGCGCTGCCCTTCATGCCCTCGAGCGATTGAGCGACTTCGGAATAACCCTTGCCGCCTTCGGGACCGAGCTCGCGATAGATCGGCAGGTCACCGCGGTTGAGCCAGGTCTTGATCGTGGCCTTGGTCTTTTCATAGAGCGATGGCTTCTCCGACGGCGGCGGCAGCTCCATGCGCAGCACGTCGCCGCGCGCGAACAGATTGCGGCTGTCGAGGATCAGGCCGCCGTCGCGGTCGAAGATGCGGGCCCGCGTCTTGGTCGGCGCGATCAGGCGGCGAAGGGTCGGCGCGACCCGCTCGGGATTGATGGGGAAGTCGGCCGATTCATCCGGCTGGCCGAAGCTCTCGCCGGGCTTGAGGTCGAGCAGGCGGTCGGGATCGATGGTGACGGTGTTGCCTTCGACGGTCGCCGAGGCCGCGATCGCCTCCGAGATGATCTCGGCATAGACCAGGAGGCTCTGCGTGCGCGCCTCGATCAGGCCGGCGCGGAATTGCGAGAGATAGAGGATGCTGGCGACCAGCGCGACGAGGCCGGCAAGGTTGAGCGAGACGATGCGCCGCGTCAGGCTCGAGAACGACAGCGCGAAGAAGAACTGACCGGCGCGGCGCAGCCAGCCGAGCGGACGGCGCCAGCCCCTGTCCTGCGCCACGTCTTCGGCAACGGCGTCCTGATCGAGGAGCTGTGACGCGTCCTCGGTGTTCAGGCCTTGCTCGAGCTGCGTTCGATCAAGCACTGGCAAAGCTGCCGGTTGGTATGGATGTCGTCCCGCGAAGCAATCGTTCGCCCGAGCTTACCCCAGCCGTGCGGAGCCTGTCAGTTAACAAGCCGCCCGGGAAGCGCAGATCAGGCTTCCTTGAAGCGATAGCCGACGCCGTACAGCGTCTCGATCATCTCGAAGTCGTCGTCGACCACCTTGAACTTCTTGCGCAGCCGCTTGATGTGGCTGTCGATGGTGCGGTCGTCGACATAGACTTGGTCGTCATAGGCCGCGTCCATCAGCGCGTTGCGGCTCTTCACGACGCCGGGGCGGGTGGCGAGCGCCTGCAGGATCAGGAATTCGGTCACGGTGAGCGTCACCGGCTCGTTCTTCCAGGTGCAGGTGTGGCGCTCCGGATCCATCCGCAGCAGGCCGCGGTCGAGCGCGCGGGCGTCCGGTTCCTTCGGCGCGGCGGTCGGATCCTTCGGCTGGCCGCGGCGGAGCACGGCCTTGACCCGTTCGACCAGCAGGCGCTGCGAGAACGGCTTGCGGATGAAATCGTCGGCGCCCATTTTCAGGCCGAACAATTCGTCGATCTCCTCATCCTTCGAGGTGAGGAAGATCACCGGCAGGTCGGACTTCTGGCGCAGCCGGCGCAGCGTTTCCATGCCGTCCATGCGCGGCATCTTGATATCGAGGATCGCAAGGTCGGGCGGCGACGTGCGAAACCCATCCAGCGCCGACGCACCGTCCGTGTAGGTCATGATGCGATAGCCTTCGGCTTCGAGCGCGATCGAAACCGAAGTGAGAATGTTGCGGTCGTCGTCGACCAGGGCGATTGTGGGCATGTGCTGCTTTCACAATGAGAGTGGCTTAGACGGCGGGCACTCTGGCGACGCGCCGTAGAATTGGGCTTCGAACGCGGTCAACGAGCAATGCAAGCTGGGCTGAAGTGTGACCGAGTTCCGCAAAAATCCGCTTCTGCGACCCACGCGATGGGTCCCCATATAGCACCCTTGGACCATGAGAAAAGGCCCTTTTTTCATAGGGAACCCGCCAGATTCGCCCATAAAATGACCCGATAGGCCCCATGCAACCGACCGCCGACTTCGATCCTGCCCACCTTGCCCGCTCGCTGCTCCGCCGCAGCCGCCAGGGCGCCCTCGCCACGCTGATGGCCGGCACCGGCGATCCCTATTGCTCGCTGGTCAATCTGGCCAGCCATCCGGACGGCTCGCCGATCCTGCTGATTTCCCGCCTGGCGCTGCATACCAAGAACGTCCTTGCCGACAGCCGGGTGTCGCTGATGCTGGACGAGCGCGCCGAGGGCGATCCGCTGGAGGGCGCCCGGATCATGCTGGCCGGTCAGGCGGAGGAGGTCGCGGAGGCCGGGCGGGAGCTCGTCCGAGGGCGCTATCTCGCTGCCCATCCGTCAGCGGAAGCCTTTGTGGAATTTAAGGATTTTTCGTTCTTCCGGATCAAGCCAAGCAGTGCCCATCTGGTTGCCGGGTTCGGCCGCATCGTGGACCTCAAACCCGCGCAATTCCTGACCGATCTCGGCGGAGCCGAGGGGCTGCTCGAAGCCGAGCCCGGCGCGGTGGCGCATATGAACGAGGATCACCGCGAGGCCATGAATCTTTACGCGACGCGGTTGCTCGGCGCGGAAAGTGCCGATTGGCTCTGCACCGGCTGCGATCCCGACGGCATGGACATGCAGGCCGGCCGCGACACGCTGCGGCTGGATTTCCCCGAGCGCGTCACCACCGGCACCGAGCTGCGCAAGATGCTGGTGCGGCTCGCCGGCGAGGCGCGCGCCAAAGAGTAGCAAGCGAGCAGAAAACCACCTGTCCGCACGGCGGTGCTGCGGCCGTGGCGAGGCATGGTGTCGCATGGCTGCGGCGGCTCGATTGCGCGCTCGCTCAAGGCGAGGTGTCGTTCGACCCGTGCGCCGCTTCCTGTTTGCGCAAGGTCTGACAGCGCGATCATTTCGCGCCGGCGCGTCTCGTGATCGCCCGTTGGTTCGATGCGCGTGCAAGAATGGCTGGCGCTGCTGTTCGGAAAATCATCCGGATCGCGACCACGCCGCGATGACGCGCGCGTGCGTCGCGCTGATTGCGTTATCATCCGATCGCCAGGGGCAGTGATTGCCTCACCGCCGAACGCGACGCGTTGCGGAACATTCACCGCAGTTGAGCGTTGAACCAATCGGGCTTCGACGAAGGTGTGTTGAGCGCAATCGAAACTGCTCATCAGCAGCTTCTCACTTGCAGCTCAATGCCGATCAGGTGGTGCCGCGTGCAACACGATGGCGGTCATGCTCGGCTCTGCAGCGCCGCGTCAACGCGCGGCGGCTCATCTCAACGATACATCCTCAGCGCGAAATGCATACCCGGCATTCTCCGCGCCGTTCGCCTTGATCGGCGACGGCGCTGCCCGCCGGCTGGCACTTTTTGTGCATCGCAAAGCTCCGTGCGCGGCGGGAAAGGCGACGAAACGTCGCCCGACTGCTGCGAAAACAATGAGAAAACGAAAGCAAGGCGAAAGGGTTTCGCGCTGCGGTATTTGCGCCAGATGATGGGCCTGCCTTGGAATCAGCCAAAAGCCGTTCGATTGGCTTGGCAAGCCCGGCGATCCCCACTATTAGGTCGCCGGACCGAAGCCGAGAGGCTATATTCTGATCACGGTCACCGCGGCGGGGCGCGACTAGCGACATTCGCGCGAACAAGGATACGCGGGTTCGAGGAGGTTCTTCGTGCAAGAGACGGGCGTGCATAACGGTGCCTTCGGCGCCGACAAATTCGGCTTAAAAAATCTCAAGGGCGTGCATTGGAATTACGGTGCACCTCAGCTTTACGAGCATTCGCTGCGTAATGGCGAAGCGGTGCTGTCGGCCGATGGCGCGCTTTGCGCGGATACCGGTGAGTTCACCGGCCGCAGCCCGAAGGACAAGTTCACGGTCCGCGACGGCCTGACCGACAAGAGCATGTGGTGGGCCGGCAACCAGTCGATCACCTCGGAGCAGTTCGCGGCACTTCATGCCGACTTCCTCAAGCATGCCGAAGGCATGACGCTGTTCGCGCAGGATCTCTACGGCGGCGCCGATCCGAAGCATCGCATCAAGACCCGCGTCTTCACCGAGCTTGCCTGGCATTCGCTGTTCATCCGCACGCTGCTCATTCGTCCCGAGGCGTCGGAGCTCGCGAGCTTCGTGCCCGAACTGACGATCATCGACCTGCCGAGCTTCCGCGCCGATCCGAAGCGCCACGGCTGCAAGTCGGAGAACGTCGTCGCGATCGATTTCGCCCGCAAGATCGTCCTGATCGGCGGCTCGCAATATGCCGGCGAGATGAAGAAGAGCGTGTTCACCACGCTGAACTTCTATTTGCCCGAGAAGGGCGTGATGCCGATGCACTGCTCGGCGAATGTCGGCTCCGACGGCGACACCGCAATCTTCTTCGGCCTGTCCGGCACCGGCAAGACCACGCTCTCGGCCGATCCCAAGCGCACGCTGATCGGCGATGACGAGCATGGCTGGAGCGAGGACGGCGTCTTCAATTTCGAAGGCGGCTGCTACGCCAAGTGCATCAAGCTGTCCGGCGAAGCCGAGCCGGAAATCTACGCCGCCAGCAAGCGCTTCGGCGCGGTGCTGGAAAACGTCGTGCTCGGCGCCAATGATCGCGTGCCCGATTTCGACGACGGCTCGAAGACCGAGAACACCCGCTCGGCCTATCCGCTCGATTTCATCCCGAACGCCTCGCGCACCGGCTGCGCGCCGCATCCGAAGAACGTCGTGATGCTCGCGGCCGACGCCTTCGGCGTGATGCCGCCGATCGCCAAGCTGACGCCGGCGCAGGCGATGTATCACTTCCTGTCCGGCTACACCGCGAAGGTCGCCGGCACCGAGCGTGGGCTCGGCAACGAGCCGCAGCCGGAATTCTCCACCTGCTTCGGTTCGCCGTTCCTGCCGCGCGATCCGTCGGTCTACGGCAACATGCTGCGCGAGCTGATCGCCAAGCACAATGTCGATTGCTGGCTGGTCAACACCGGCTGGACCGGCGGCAAGTACGGCACCGGCCGCCGCATGCCGATCAAGGTGACCCGCGCGCTGCTCACCGCGGCGCTGAACGGCTCGCTGCGCAACGCCGACTTCCGCACCGACAAGTATTTCGGCTTCGCGGTGCCGACCTCGCTGCCGGGCGTCGAGCCGCACATCCTCGATCCGATCAAGACCTGGGCCGACAAGGTCGAGTTCGACAAGACGGCGCGTGCGCTGATCGGCATGTTCCAGAAGAACTTCGCCAAGTTCGAAGCGCAGGTCGACGCCGAAGTCCGCGCCGCCGCGCCGGAAGTGAAGCTGGCGGCGGAGTAAGCCGCGCAAGCGATACGCGATTTGAAAAGGCGGCCCTCGCGGCCGCCTTTTTGTTTGCCCGGCCGGCTCGGCGACGTCTCCATCCGTCCAAGCTGAGCAGCGAACGGCGCCACATTCTCCACCGTCGTCCCGGCTCCCGTGCGCAATTGCGCACTAGGCCGGGACGACATCAACTGTGTTGCTTCGCTACTCCCCCATCTCGGGCAGCACCGCGTTGCTCGGCGTCTGCCGGTCGGTGATCTGCAGGCCGAACAGGCTGCCGATCAATTCGACGGCGACGCGCGCGGTGCGGCCGCGCTCGTCGAGGAAGGGATTGAGCTCGACGATGTCGAGCGAGCGCACCAGCCCGGAATCGTGCAGCAGCTCCATGATGAGATGGGCTTCGCGATAGGTCGCGCCGCCGGGCACCGTGGTGCCGACGCCGGGCGCCACCGCCGGATCGAGGAAGTCGACATCGAACGAGACATGCAGCACGCCGTTTTTCGCCCTGACGCGTTCGATGACGCGGCGCGTGAGCACGGCGACGCCGAACTCGTCGATCTGGCGCATGTCCGCGATCGACACATTGCGCTGCCGCAGCAGCTTGCGCTCCAGCGGATCGACCGAGCGCGTGCCGATCAGGTCGAGCTGATCGGGCGGGATCGAGGCCCGCGGCAGCCCGCCGAGCAGATCGTCGAGGCCGGGCTCGCCGCACAGGAACGCGGCCGACATGCCGTGCATGTTGCCGGTGATGGTGGTGGCCGGCGTGTTGTAGTCGGCATGCGCGTCGACCCACAGCGCAAACAGCGGCCGGCCCTTTTCCTGCCAGTAGCGTGCGACGCCGTTGATCGACCCCATCGACAGCGAGTGATCGCCGCCCATGAAGATCGGGATCGCGCCGGAATGCGCCAGCCAATAGGCGCGCTCGGAGAGCGCGCGGGTCCAGGTCTTCACTTCGTCATAGAACCTGGTGTTGGCCGGCACCGGGCCGTCGGCGACGACCTGTGGGATCGCAAGGTTGCCGTGATCATCGACCTGGAAGTCGAGCTGCTCGAGCAGGCGCGCGATGCCCGCGGTGCGCAGCGCGTCCGGTCCCATCAGCGGGCCGGCCTGCGATGCGCCGATCTCGATGGGAACGCCAAGCAGGGCGATGCGCGAGGGCTTTGACGTGTCGGCTTCGGACATGCAGCAGTGCTCCCAAAGGTGTGGAACAGAAGCGACGTGCCAATGTTCCCTCAACCCTTGAAATAGGCAATGCGGTCGTAACAGACCAATGTGGATATTTGGCTACGGCTCCACGCGAGCCGGAGGCCGATCCGCTCGAAACGCCTACGCCTTGAAATAAGCGATCTGCGTCGTGGTCGCGAGCAGCCGGCCGGAAGGCGACCACAATTCGCCGTGCTGGTCGCCGTAGCTCTTGTGGAAGATCTTGGCGTCGGCGGTGGCGAGCACGCGGGTGGTATCCTCCGCATCCAGGTCGGCCGCGTCGGCGTGGAAATAGGTCGTCAGCGACACGGTGCCGAACGGCACCAGCTCGTGCCTTGCGTGGAAGACGCGGCCGAAGAACGCGTCCGACATCGACATCAGCGACAGCGCATCGAGCTTGCGCGGCACACGGTCGGCGATCCAGAGCTTTGAATAGGGGCTCGACGGCAGCTTCGCGGCACCGCCGCCGGCGAACTTCGGCTCGCCCTCGGCGAAGCGGAAATCGTACTGGTTGGCCCAGGTCATCTTGAGCTTCGGAAAGGAGCGCAGCTGTTCGAACGGCACGGCGCCCGGAAATTCGGCCGGCTGGTGCGACCAGGACGGGCGGCGCTCGGCGAACACGGCGGTTGCCAGCGTCGCGACCTCGCCGCCGCCCTGCGTCATCTCGACCGACCAGTGCTGGCTCGAACGGTTGGCCTTGACCAGGCGGACATCGAGATCGAACACGCCCTCGGCGACCGGCGCGCAGTAATTGACCGTCAGCGCCAGCGGATCGCCCGCGCGCTGCGGGTGCTGCATCAGCGCGCGCAGGATCGTCGCGGCAGTGCAGCCGCCGAAGGGGCCGACGAACGCCCAGTAATCCGGGCTGGTCCGTCCCTGCCAGCGGCTGTCGCCGGCGGTCACGGCGGTTGCTTCATCGAAAAGGTGCGGGGTCTTGGTGAGCATGCGGATCTTTCAATATCGACTGGCGCTTCGGTCATCGCCAAGCGGACTGACGGGCAATGACGAGTAATGACGTCCGTCATGCAATATCGCGGGCTACTGCGCGGAATTCAATGACGTCGGGCGTAATCGATTTCCGCGTCCCGGGATTAGCCCTTCGCCTCGCGCTGGTTGCCGAGTTGCGGCGAGGCACCCGGATGCACCGGCACGTGCCAGATGTCCTCGGCATATTCGCGGATGGTGCGGTCGGAGGAGAACCAGGCCATGCGCGCGACATTGAGGATCGAGGCGCGGGTCCAGGCCGGCGCCACCATCCAGCGGGCGTCGATGCCGCGCTGCGCGTCGTAATAGGAATCGAAATCGGCCGAGACCATGTAATGATCGAGATAACGCAGCGCGTGCCCGATCGAGGCAAAGCGCGCGGCATCGCCGGGCGAGAACTCGC
>NZ_LFIQ01000069.1:68862-72112 GCF_001189245.1 Bradyrhizobium pachyrhizi
CGGGTCCCACCGCATCGCGAATCTCGATATTGGCGCCGTCGAGCGTGCCGATCGTCAGCGCGCCGTTCAGCGCGAGCTTCATGTTGCCGGTGCCGGAGGCTTCCATGCCGGCGGTTGAGATCTGCTCGGACAGATCGGCGGCTGGAATGATCACCTCGGCGAGGCTGACATTGTAGTCGGCGAGGAAGGCGACCTTCAGTCTGCCGCCGAGCGAGGCGTCATTGTTGACGATCTCGGCGACGTCGTTGATCAGCTTGATGATCAGCTTGGCGTAGCGGTAGCTCGCCGCCGCCTTGCCCGCGAAGATCTTTACCCGCGGCACCCAGTTCGCCCCTGGATTGTCCTTCATCGCGTGGTAGAGCGCGATGGTCTCCAGGATGTTGAGCAGCTGCCGCTTGTATTCGTGGATGCGCTTGATCTGCACGTCGAACAGCGCCGATGGGTCGAGCTTGATGTGGTTGCGTTCGTTGACCAGCCGGGCCAGCGCCAGCTTGTTGTGATGCTTGACGTCGCGGAAGCGCTTCTGGAATTCGAGGTCGCTCGAATGGGCCTCGAGCCGCTCGAGCAGCGAGAAGTCGTCGAGCACGGCCTCGCCGCAGGTTTCGCGCAGCAGCGCGGTCAGCCGCGGGTTGGCCAGCATCAGCCAGCGGCGGAAGGTGATGCCGTTGGTCTTGTTGGTGATGCGCGACGGATAGAGATGATGCAGGTCGTGGAACACGGTCTCCTTCATCAGGTCGGAATGCATCGCGGAGACGCCGTTGATGCGGTGCGAGCCGACGAAGGCGAGCTGGCCCATCCGCACGCGGCGGCCGCTGCGCTCGTCGATCAGCGAGACCGAGGCGCGGTATTCGATGTCGCCGGGGAAGCGCTCCTCGGCAAGCGCGAGATGGGCCACGTTGATGCGGTAGATGATCTCGAGATGCCGCGGCAGCAGCCGTTCGAACAATTCGACCGGCCAGGTCTCGAGCGCCTCGGGCAGCAGCGTATGGTTGGTGTAGGACAGGGTCGCGACCGTGATCTTCCAGGCCTCGTCCCAGCGGAAGTTGTGCAGGTCGACCAGGATGCGCATCAGTTCGGTGACCGCAAGGCTCGGATGGGTATCGTTGAGCTGCACGGCCGCCTTCTGCGCAAGGTTGCGCAGGCCGCCGTCGGAGGCGAGATGCCGCTTCACGAGATCCTGCAGCGAGGCCGAGACGAAGAAATATTCCTGGCGCAGCCGGAGCTCGCGGCCCGCCGCGCTCTCGTCGTTCGGATAGAGGAAT
This sequence comes from Bradyrhizobium pachyrhizi, assembly GCF_001189245.1. Lineage (GTDB taxonomy): Bacteria > Pseudomonadota > Alphaproteobacteria > Rhizobiales > Xanthobacteraceae > Bradyrhizobium > Bradyrhizobium pachyrhizi. Next base: position 70,125 of record NZ_LFIQ01000069.1, read on the forward strand.
TTGCAGATCGCTTCCGCGCGCGCCTGTTCGGCGCTGGCCGAGACGTAGTCGCCGGTATTGAAGACGTCGAGCTGGAGCGGATCGGGTGCATGCGCCGACCACAGGCGAAGCGCGTTGACGTGCTGGCCGCGCCAGCCGACGATCGGCGTGTCGTAGGCCATGGCCTCGACGGTTTCCGCCGGATGCCAGGTGGCGCGGTCGCGGCCGCGCTCGTCGACATGCTCGACGTGGCCGCCGAAGTGAACGTTGTAGACCACCTCCGGCCGCTGGAATTCCCAGGGATTGCCGAAGGCGAGCCATTCATCGGGATATTCCTGCTGCCAGCCATGGTTCATGATCTGGCGGAACAGGCCGAAATCGTAGCGGATGCCGTAGCCGGTCGCGGGGATCGCCAGCGTCGCCATGCTCTCCATGAAGCAGGCCGCAAGCCGGCCGAGGCCGCCATTGCCGAGCGCCGCATCCGGCTCGCATTTGCGCAGGTCCGAGAGATCGACGCCGAGGTCGCCGAGTGCCGCCTCGAACAGCGGCAGCAGTCCCATATTGTTGAGCGCGTCGGTGAACAGGCGGCCGATCAGGAACTCGAGCGAGAGATAATAGACGCGCTTGGCGCCGGCGTCGTAGGTCTGCTTCTCGGCCGTCAGCCAGTGGTGCACGATGCGGTCGCGCAGCGCCAGCGCCGCGGCCTTGTACCAGTCCCGTCTGGTCGCAACGGTGGCGTCCTTGCCGATTGCAAGCCGGAGCTTGGCGAGGATCGCGCTCTTGATCTCGGTCAGCGCCAGCTCGTCGATCGGCTGGTTCAATGCCGGGTAGTTTGTCTGTTCCTGCAACGCGCCCAATCCCTGCCGTTCGAACCGGAACACGACGCGATGACCCGCGTCATGTCCTCATCTCATTGGTCGAGCATGGTTCCCGCGGAAATCCCGGTTCCGCGGCCTTCCGATCACGCTCCAGCGCAATGATACCCGCCTTGCATGGCAATCGAAACCGTCAGGGACGGTGCCATACACAGCGCTGCCGTGATTTTATGCAAGGACCGGGCCGCTTCGGGAACCTTCCGGACCAGCGGTCATGGGTGCTACGATGGCGCTGCAGAAGCCGGGATTTCGCAATCGACCGGAGGATGCGTGATGAGACTCTTGATCGAGATCGCGGCCGCGGCGTTGCTCGTGGTGTGCATCACGGCGACCAGCGCAGCCGATGCAGCGGGCAAACCGGGCCGCAGCGCCGACGGCCTGAGTTGCGGCTTCAGCGTGGCGCAGAATGCATCGCCCGCCGCGCGCTGTACCGCCATCAAGCGGCAATGCGGCGGCAGGTTCTACGCAAATGCCTGCGGCGACAAACTGCTCTCGGCAGCGAATTGAGCGGCCACGCAACGCGCTTTCACGCTCAATCCGAAACACCGTGGTGATACGGATTTTCAAGCCTTAACGGAGCCTTTACAAACACAGCTGTCGCTCGTGGGGCGGGCACGTTTTTCAGCTCCGACGCATTTCATTCCGAAGCCATTTTCAACGGGCCGCTGACCTGGTCAGCGGCCCGAATTGCTTTGCGGGCAGCATATGCGTCACCGAGCGATGATGCTCGCTCGCCACATCGTCGTCCTGGCGAAAGCCAGGACCCATTACCCCAATCGTCAGATGAGGCCCGACAGGTCGTTCCAGTCCGGATTTTCTGCTTCGATCAGCTTGATCTTCCAATCGCGCTTCCAGAATTTCAGCTGCTTCTCGCGGGCGATCGCTTCCTGCGGCGTGGCGAATTCCTCGACATGGACGAGGCGGAAGACCTGGTATTTGTAGACAAACTTGGAGCCTCGGCCTGACCGATGTAGCTCAAGCCGGGTGCGAATGTCGTTAGTGACGCCAATGTAGAGCGTTCCGTGATGGCGGCTCGCCAGAATGTAGACATAGTAGCTGCCGGCTGTGCTCATTCGTAGCCAGGGCTCGCGATACGTTGGTCTATTGGGGTAATGGGTCCCCTGAGTTCGCAAA
>NZ_LFIQ01000070.1 GCF_001189245.1 Bradyrhizobium pachyrhizi
GTTCGAGAACATGGGCGCCCAGATGGTGCGTGAGGTCGCTGCCAAGGCGGCGGACGCCGCCGGCGACGGCACCACCACCGCCACGGTGCTTGCGGCTGCCATCGTGCGCGAAGGCGCCAAGTCGGTCGCCGCCGGCATGAACCCGATGGACCTGAAGCGCGGTATCGACCTCGCGGTCGAAGCCGTCGTTGCGGACCTCCAGAAGAACTCCAAGAAGGTCACCTCGAACGAGGAGATCGCCCAGGTCGGCACCATTTCGGCCAACGGCGATGCCGAGATCGGCAAGTTTCTCGCCGACGCCATGAAGAAGGTCGGCAACGAGG
>NZ_LFIQ01000071.1 GCF_001189245.1 Bradyrhizobium pachyrhizi
ACCTTGGCGCCGTCATGCGGATTGCCGCCGAGCGCTTCCAGCGCCTTGAAGTAATGCATGAGGCCCGCATAGACGCCGGCCTGCACCATGGTCGGGGGCGCGCTGTTCTTCATCCGCTCCGAGAAGCGCTTGGAGAACGCGCGGGTCTTGTCGTTGAGGTCCCAGTAGAACGTCTCGGTGAAGTTGAGGCCCTGCGCGGTCTCGAGCCCGATCGCCTTGACGTCGGTGAGGAACAGCAGCAGCGCCGCGAGCTTCTGGCCGCCCTTGACGATGCCGAACTCGGCCGCCTGCTTGATCGAGTTGGTGGTGTCG
>NZ_LFIQ01000072.1:0-14644 GCF_001189245.1 Bradyrhizobium pachyrhizi
TGGATGCGATAAGTGTCAACACCACCTAGGCCCCCAGAGGTGCTGGGGCTTTTTCTTCGGGAACGAGGCACCAACTGTCAGCCTTGCTTACGTTCATTTGATATTGCAGGTTCCCGTGAGCGGGCACAAACTGCATATATGTATCGACCAGATCACCACTTAGACGCGATAGAATACGGCTTCCTGGGCTTTGCCGGCGCGTCGTTTATCGCGCTCATCGCTAGCATGAGTTGGCTTCTGATGGGTTGAACTGTCTCGTCATGGACGACACAAAACTCGGCCTCAGCTTGCACCCCCTCGCTGGAGCCTTTTCTTAGGATTCGCCAAAGCAGTCCCGGATACCCATCTTCCGGGCATGGCTATCACCCGAAAGCCACTTGAGATTCCGCCGGAAGCTGCGCGCCAGTTCCTGGCCGACATGAAGGCCTATCACGCCGAGCAGGACGATATCCGACGCGATCGGATCGCAGTCGCCACCCGGCATATGCTTCTTGATCATATGCCGGCCGGCACCAAGCTGAGGGTGAGCGAAGTCAAAGAGCTGTTCGAGCTGATGCGATGAGTGAGCCAGTGTGTATCCTTTGCGACGATACCGGCTGAGTCTGCGAAAACCACCCCGATCAGCCCTGGACCGGCAACCACGCCTGCAGATGCGGCGGCGCTGGCGCGCCCTGCCCCAAGTGCAACAGACCGAAGCCGGAAGACGGCATCCCGAGGCTGCCACGCGGATTTCGCAACATGTTCAGCAGACGCGATCGCCGGGGCAATTAAGATTCGCCCGATGGCAACCATCGGCACTGTGGCCTTTCTAGCGGTAATTGGAATTCCTGCGGCATTGCTGATTGCGGCCCGCCTCAACGCGCGCGCGGCCTACCGAAGGCAAATGACCGAAAACGCTATGCGCGGCTTCGGGCCGCGGCCTCAGGAGGATAAGAAAAAAGCGTTATCTCCACACCTTTCTGCGCTAACTGGTCGGCAATCCTCAGCCGATACGCCGTGGCCGAAACCGTAGCTTTCCTAGACCAAATCTCAGAAAGCTAAATTATTTCAGTATGGTTGACAGGACACCCCTTCCGCCACTGCTTTCGATTGGGCGACGTCCTGCCGGGCTCGGAGCTGAGACCAAAGCGGCAGCGATAGCCAACCACCAGATGTCCGCAACGAAGGTAACGGGTTGCGCGCCGCCGTATCCGGCCACCTCCCGCAGGACGTGATCCGCAGAAAGTGATCGCTCCGGCGTTGTGCGGTTGTTTCCGAATATTGCTCGGGCTGGAGCCGCGATGATAGCTCTGAGGAGCAATGCGTCGCGCACTACCTTGGGTTTTGGCCGTTACTTTTCTGATTGGTTTTGTCGCTTCCTTTGCGGAGCTGCAGAGGATGCGCAACCGCTTCGGCGAAGTGTCTCAGCACGCGTTTCACGATCATGCCGCGGTGCGCGAATTCATGATACGCGCTGCGCTATCCGACGCGCCGGCGCCGATCGTCGTGCTTGGCGACAGCATCACCGAAATGGCTCCGCTGCCCCGGCAGCTCTGCGGACGTCCGGTCATCAATGCCGGCGTTGGCGGTCAGACCATCGCGGAGGCAAAGCAGCTCGCCGGGCGCGTGCTGCAGGACCAGGGCGCGTTCTTGCTCGTCCTCGCGGTGGGCGCCAACGACGCCGGATCGCCAACGGCGCAACGCGACTTCACCGACCTCATCGAGACCGTCAAGTCGCTGTCGACGCGGCCATTGGTGGCCATCGCCGTCGCAGCTGACGAACCGACCAACCGGGCGATCGAAGCCGCCGCAGCTGCGCGTGATGTTCGGTTTGTCGACCCGCATCTGCCGCCCGGCGCGAAGATGGCCGACGGCATTCACTTCACTGCGGCCGCCTACAAGGCCTGGGTGCCGGCACTTGAGGCTGCGATCTCGGCGGAATGCACGATGTGACTTGCGAGGGCCGGCCCGGCGACTGGCACGGCCCCCAATACAGGAGCGTTGCATGGTCCGTGCTGCCCTGCCCGCGGCACGCGATCAGGCGCGCAGTCACGTTTGCCGGATGAACTCCGCAATCAGGGCGGCAATTTCCTCAGTCGCATCCTCGAAACAGTAATGCCCGACGCCGGCAAGGCGCCGGACCGGTGCCGCCGGGAAGATTGCGGAGAACAGCGGCAGGAAATGCTCTGCGCGCAGCGTGCGATCCGCCTCACCCCAGATCGCGAGCGCAGGCCTGCTGCGAATCAAACGGTTGGCGGCGGCATCGGGCGCCTGGAATTGATGCGCGCCGGTTGCAAATCCCTTGGCCCAGCCGATCGCACCGAGGCAGTCCGCCGGACGGGCGAAGTGCGCGCCGTAGGCGGCGAGCCAGGCGTCCGTGATGACGGCGTTGTTCTCGAATCCGTTGAGTTTCAGCGTGCTCAAAATGTTGAAGCCGAGCTGTCCGAGAACCGGCTCGAGGTCGCCGCTCGCCTCGGCCTTTGCGATCCATTGAAACCACGGCGAGACCTGCGCGTTGGCGGCGACGCGATCGAACAGATCGCCCTGCCCGAACGGCGTTGGCCCATTGGCGGAGACGATGCGGCGGATCCGGCCCGGATGCCGGGCCGCTAGCCCCATGCCGACCGGGCCGCCGAAATCATGCATGACGAGCGTGATGTTGGTGAGATCGAGCGCGCGGACCAGCGCTTCGAGATTGTCGACATGGTCCTGCAGCCAATAGCTGCGATGCGCCGGCGTCGCGCTCTTGCCAAAACCCATGTGATCCGGAACGACCACCCGGTGCGTCGCACTGAGGCCCGGCACGAGGCGGCGGAACAGATAGCCCCAGCTTGGTTCGCCGTGCAGGCAAAGCACCACCTCGCCGTCCCGCGGACCTTCGTCGACATAATGCATCTGAAAGCCCGGCGCCGCGCTGAAATGCGGTGCGAAAGGAAAGGTGCCGTCGAACGCGGCGTCGGGTTGGATCATGGCGGACCTCAGGAGGTTTTAATTTGAAACCATCGTGTATCGCTTGAGGTTTTACTTTGCAACCAATATATCGAACCCACGATCGGGTGGTTTTCCGGCTGCGGCACTGAGCGCCGATCACCCCCCAGGGAATGAGTGTTGAGGATCACGATGGCCAAGCGAGTGAGCCACAGGGACTCGATGTGCGGCGTTGCCCGGCCGCTGGATGCGATCGGCGACTGGTGGTCGCTGCTGATCGTCCGCGATGCGTTCGACGGGCTGCGCCGCTTCGGCGAGTTTCAGAAAAGCCTCGGGCTTGCCAAGAACATCCTCTCGGCCCGGCTCCGCAATCTTCTGGCGCACGGCATCATGGAGACGGTGCCCGCAAGCGACGGCAGCCCCTACCAGGAATATGTGTTGACCGAAAAGGGACGCAGTCTCTTTCCGCTCCTCGTTGCGCTCCGTCAATGGGGTGAGGATTTCTTCTTTGAACCCGATGAGGCGCATGTGCTGCTGGTCGACCGCAAGAACGGGCTGCCGGTGCGACGGCTCGAATTGCGCGCGCAAGATGGACGCGTCGTTGGCGCGGAGGACACGATGGTGTGGCTGCCGCCGGCTTCACCTGAGTGAGAGAAGCGAGCGTGTCCCACGCGCCATCAACAGCAACCGGATGTTAACCCCCCGTGCCGCAGCATCCGCGCGTGGAGGTTCGACCAATGCAGACATTCCGGATTTCGCTGAGCGATGGGACGCGGCAATTCCACACGGCGATTCAGGCGCCGGACCCCGCTTCCGCGCGCATCAAGGCCGCATACTTCTTCGATATCTCGAAGTGGCGGATTCTGAGCGTGTCGCTGAGTGGAGCCAGCGCCGCGGCGGCGTAGTCGCTGCGCGCCCTACGCCATCCGGTCGAGTTCGGCGACGGCGAGTTGTGCGATCGTAAGGTCGATTTCGGCGAGCGGATCGCCATCCCCCAGAAACCATGCAGCCGACAAGCCGGTCCAGGCTACGATCCATGACAGCAGGCGCCGGCGATCCAGCCGCGCCGCTTCAACGACGATATCGAGCCGCCGTGCAAAGCGTCCGGGTTCGATCGCGACCGGCTGTGTCGGATCCGCAAGATCCGGATTGGTGAAGATGTTGGCGAAGTCGAAGCTGCGCTCGCCGACAAGGTGCTTCGGATCGATCGCAAGCCAGCCGCGCGCGCCGAAGTCGAGCACGTTGTCATGGTGCAGGTCGCCATGCAGGACCACGATCTCACGCTGATCGCCCAGCAGAGCTTCGGCAACTTCCGCGGATCGGTTCAGAATGCCGCCATGCGCCCTCGCCGCGGGCCACAACTCACGAAACCAGTGCGCTAGCGGCGTCAAATCCGGCCGCGGCTTTGCTCTCTCGGCGTGAAGCCGATCAGCCGTCGCACAGAGAATCCTGCAGGCCTCGTCGTCCCCGCCGGTTCGCGCCATTTCGCTGAGCGACGCCGATCCCGACGCCATCTCGAGCAGAAGGGCGTCGCCCTCACGGGCAAGAACCCGCGCCGCACCTTCGCCGTCCCACCACTCCATCACGACGGCACCGAGGCGCTCGTCCGGCTCGTGCGAGAGCTTGAGCATGGCCGGCTCCCCATGCTGGCGCACCGGCAGCAACCGTGCGGCGTGCGTCACGATCGGGTCGCCGTCGGGGACAAGACTCCAGGCCGAGAGATAGGGAGCGAACATTTGGGTGGACTGACCGGGGACGAAGTAGCGAGCCTCGTGGTTCTAATCATTGCTTCCGCGCGCTGCCACGCCGGTTCCCTGCGGCGCATCGTGGCAGGGCCACGCGAACCGGTTCCCCGCTGCCCTGCCCATGTTGGCTGATGACAGCCCCCACCCATCTCGCGCTACAATGTCGCAGCCGGTGCTACGGAGGGTGTGGCGATGCCGCGAAAGGGAATTACCGGACACGACGAATGGGTGGTCACGGAGGCCCTGGCCACAGCGCTGGTGGCGCTCGAACAGCTGCCGACAAAGCATCAGCCGCGCGCGCATATGGAGGATGTCCGAAAAATCCTGACCGCCAGATGTGAGGCCGGCGCCGTCACGCTGCATCTTGCGCAGGCCAAGTGCAGGTTGTTTCCCGACACCGATCCCCTGACCATCTACGAGGAGTATGGCCTCAAGGACGGGCTCGGCTAGCGCGCGCCGCTTACAGCGCTAAAGCATGATCCGGAAAAGTGCGAAGCGGTTTTCCGAAAAGATCATGCTCAAACAAAAGGCCAAAGCGCGATGACGATTCAACCTAATCTCATCGCGCTTTAGTCGCGGCTGACGCGCCAGATCGTGCCGTTGCCGTCTTCGGAGACCAGCAGTGCGCCGTCGCGCGCGACCGTCACACCGACCGGACGGCCCCAGACCTCATTGTCGCCGATGACGAAGCCGGTGACGAAATCCTCGTACTCGCCGGTCGGCACGCCGTCCTTCAGCCTGATGCGAATGACCTTGTAGCCGGTGCGCTTCGACCGATTCCACGAGCCGTGTTCGGCGGCAAACGCATCGCCGCGATACTCCGGCGGAAAGCTGCTGCCGGTGTAGAAGGTCAGGCCGAGGGACGCCGAGTGGGCCTGCAACAGCACGTCGGGGACCGTCACCTTGTCCTTCAGGTCGGGCCGCGCGCCGGCATGCGCGGAGTCTTGGTTGCCTCCGATGTAATACCAGGGCCAGCCGTAGAACGCGCCTTCGCGGACCCGTGTCACATAGTCGGGCACAAGATTGTCGCCGCGGCCGTCGCGCTCGTTGGTCGAGCACCACGGCGTGCCGCTTCCGGGCTGGATCGCAAGTCCGACGCAATTGCGGATTCCGGTGGCAAACAGCTTCTGGTTCTTGCCATCAGGATCGAAGGCGAGCACGGCAGCGCGGTCGGTCTCGTCGCCCCAGGCAGCGCCGAGTGGGTGGTCGCGGCTCCAGGTCTCGATCCCCTTCGGCGGGCGGCCGAGCCCCTCGCCTGCGTTGCCGGCGGAGCCGACCGACACCAGCATCCGCTTGTCGTCCGGGGTGAAGACGATATCTCGCGTGGAATGGCCGTAGCCGTGCGGCAGCCGGGCGACGACGGTCTCGGGCTTTCCCGACGCCTTGAGATCGCCGTTGCGGTAGGCAAAACGCACGACGCTGTCGGTGTTGGCGACATAGAGCCATTGCGGAGCGTCGCCGCTCGGGAAGAACGCGATGCCGAACGGCTGGCTCAGGCCGGTTGCGTAGACGTCGTTGGTCGCAGGCCTGGTGGCCCCTTCGGCGCTGCGCAGGATACGAATACGGCCGGAGCCGGTTTCCATCACGAAGATATCGCCATTGGGCGCGGTCCGGATCATCCGCGGGCCGCTGAGCCCGCTCGCAAACAGTTCGACCTTGAACCCTGCCGGCACCTGCGGCGCAACCGATGCAGGTCTCGGGATGACGCGCGGAAACTTGCTGCTCGACGCCGTTGCCCCGGGCTTGGGCAAGTCCTGCGGCGTGATCAGGCGCACCGTGCCCGGCTTGTCGCGTTGCCAGTCGCCGAAGGCTTCCGCGCCTTTCAGCACGGGCTCGGCGCCCGACCGCGTGATGCTGACCGCCGCGAGGAAGACGGCCGACAGACCTGCACCGGCAAGACTCGTCCTGGGCATATGCTCCTCGCGCGATTTCCCTTCGGCCACGCCGTTCATAGCGCGGTTCGGCCGCTCCCGCGTTCACAATGTCGTCTGCTTTAATGTCCCTTGGGCGGCGCCGTCAGATCGACCGGCTTGATGATCAGCGCCAGCGGGATCATCACGAGGCCGATGATCGAGAGCATCCAGAACACGTCGATATAGGCGAGCAGGTCGACCTGCCGCTGCAAGGTCTGGCCGACCCAGGCGACCGCCTGGGACGCGGCGTCCGATGCGTTCGATCCCTGCGCCTGAAAGAATCGCGTCATCGTGTCGATGGTCTGCTGATACCCGATATCCGACGGCGCGGCATGCTCGACCAGCCGGCTCTGGTGGAATTGCTGGCGTTGCGCCAGTGCGGTCTGGGCGAGTGCGACGCCCATCGACCCGCCGATATTGCGCGCGACGTTGATCAGCGCCGAGGCCTGGTTGGTCTTGTCCGGCGGCACGCCGTCATATGAGGCCGTCGTGACGGGCAGAAACAGGAACGGAAGCCCGGCGGAGAGGAAGATGCGTGCGAGCGCAGCATAGCCATAGGTGATGTCGCCGTTCAGTCCCGTCAGGTGCCACATCGAGAATGCAACGATGCAGCCGCCGATCGCGATCAGATATTTCGGTTGGACGCGACTGACGAGATTGCCGACCACCGGCATCAAGATCAGCGTGACGATGCCGCCGGGCGACAGTGCGAGCCCTGCAAGCAGCGCAGTATAGTTCAGCTCGGTCTGCAACAGCTGCGGCAGGAGCTGCGTCGATGAGATCAGCACCGCACCGGTGCACAGCATCACCAGGAAACACGATCCGAACTGGCGACGTCCCAGCAGGCGGAGATCGACGATCGGGTCCTTGCGCGTCAGCTCCCAGGGGATCAGCGCGATCAGGCAAATCGCCGAGGCCAGCGCGAAGCCGACGATCATGTTGGACCCGAACCAGTCCTTGCGCTGGCCTTCGTCGAGCACGAATTCGAGCGAACCGAGCCCGATCGCGACCAGCACGAATCCGATGTAGTCGACGCGCAGGCCGTCCTTGAGGAACTCCTTGCGTTCCTGCTCGGCGCCGGACGGCTCCTTGACCAGCGTCCCGACCAGGAACAGCGAGAGCAAGCCCATCGGTACGTTGATCAGAAAGATCCAGTGCCAGCTATAGGTATCGGTGATCCAGCCGCCGAGCGTCGGCCCGACCACGGGAGCAACCACCACCGCGACGCCGTAGATCGCGAACGCCTGGCCACGCTTGGCCGGCGGAAAGGAGTCGGCGAGGATCGCCTGCTCGCTTGTCGCCATTCCGCCGCCGCCAAGACCCTGGATGATCCGGAACAGAACCAGCGCCTCCAGGCTCCAGGCAAGCCCGCACAGCAGGGACGCGAACGCGAAGGTGCCAACGCAGATCATGTAGAAGCGCTTGCGGCCGATCACGGTCGAGAGCCAGCCCGAGATCGACAGCACGATCGCGTTGGCGACCAGATAGCTGGTGATGACATAGGTGCTCTCGTCGATGCCGACCGCCAGGCCGCCCGCGATTTGGCGCAGGGCCACGTTCGCGATAGTGGTGTCCAGCACCTCCATGAACGTCGCGATCGAGACGACGAAGGCAATCAGATAGGGGTTATGTCCGCCGGCGGCCGAACGCTCCGGCGACCAGGCTGCGCCGCCGCCTGCCGCAACGTCGCTCATCGCACCCTGGTCCAGGGCACGACCGACATGCCCGGCCCGATCGGAACGTCATTCGGCCAATTGTCGATCAAGATCTTCACGGGAACGCGCTGCACGACCTTGACGAAATTGCCGGTCGCGTTCTCCGCCGGCAGCAGGCTGAACGCAGTGCCCGAGCCCGGCTGAACCGAAGCCACGCGGCCGGTGAGCTTCCGCCCCGGATAGGCATCGATCCTGATCTCGACCGGCTGGCCCGGGCGCATGTCCGTCAGCTGCGTTTCCTTGTAGTTGGCGGTGATCCAGACCTCGTCAGGAACGAACATCATGACGCTCTGGGCCGGCGCCACATAAGTGCCGACCGCGCCGCTCAGCTTGACGACGCGTCCGGATTGCGCCGCGACGATGCGGGTATATTGCAAATTCAATTTGGCCTGATCGAGCTGAGCCTGCGCCTGCTCGAGCGATGCCTTGCTGCTCTTGAGCTGAGCCTCGAGCGTCTTGACGCCGAGCTCTGCGGCAGTCACTGCCGTTCTGGCGCGGCTGGCATTGGCCTGCTGAGCGTCGAGATCCGAGCGGGTCTGCTGCTGCCGCTGCACCGTGCCCGCGCCCTTTTCGACGAGGTTCTGGGCGCGCTCTGCCTCCTCCCGCGCGAACTTTAATTGCGCCTCGGCCTGCTCCTGCTGCGCCTTGGCTTCCTTGATTTGCTCCTGCTGGCTGTCGATCTGGGCCTCGACATTGGCGATGTTGGCCTCTGCGACCGCGACCTGCGCGCTGGCTTGATCGACTGATATCTTGTAGTCGCGCTCATCGATCCTCGCGAGGAGATCGCCGGCATTGACGTGCTGGTTGTCGGTGACGGGGACCTCGACGACATAGCCGCCGACCTTTGCCGCCACCGCAAAGCTGCGTGCGGCCACGAACGCGTCATCGGTCGATTCATAGTGACGCACGTTGAGCCAATAGCTCACGCCACCGATGATCGCGAGCAGGAGCAGACCGGCGCCGACTGTGGCAAGCAGCCAGTGCTCGCGCAGCCGGTCGCGCATCGATGGCTTGCGCTCGGTTTCCTGCTGTGGCGAGGATGCGCTGTCGGGTCGCGATCCTTGCGCGGGATTGCGCTCGGGCTGCCGCGGCTTCTCCCCGGACGGCCCGCGCTCTCGGGTTTGGGCATCCACGGTAGCACCTCAAGCCACGAATGGAGCGATCAAGCCCCGTTAACCGCAGCGTCCGGCGCTTGGTTCCTGTTCGGGTGGGATGCGCTACAAGGCCCTGGAACTGACCATGGGCTGGCGCTGCTCGGCCGTCGACAAATCGCGGTAGGCCGCGGGCTCTCCAGCCAGCGCCTTGAGCGGAACCGTGAGCCGGCACACCAGGCCCTCGGTGCGCCAATCGAAGTCGGCGCGACCGCCGAGCTGGGTCTCGATGCTGGCGATGACGCTTCTCGTGCCGAAACCTCTCTGCTTCGGCTTGGTCACGGGAGGTCCGCCGGATTCTACCCAGGCCAGGATCAGCGTTTCGTCGTGCAGTTCCCAGGTGATCGCAAGCCGGCCCGAGAGCACCGACAGGCTACCGTATTTGGCGGAGTTGGTGACGAGCTCATGCAGCGCCAGCGCCAAGGTCTGCGCGGTCGCGGGCTGCAACTGCACCTCTTCGCCATCGATCCGGATCTGTCCGGCTTCCGAATACGGCGCGATCTCCTCGGTGACCAGCCGCCGGATTTCGGCGCCCTGCCAGCTCGACAGCGAGAGCACCGTGTGCACGCGTGCCAGCGCCGTGATGCGGCCCTCGACCGCTCGCACATAGGCGGTCACGTTCTGCGCGCGCGTCAGCCGCACGATCGATTGCGCTAGCGCGAGCGCGTTCTTGGCGCGATGGTCGACCTCGCGGGTCAACAGGCTCTGCCGCTCCTCGGCCTTCTTGCGATCGGTGATGTCGACGGTGACGCCGCTCACCCGTACCACCTTGCCGTTGCGGTCGCTGGTGGCCGCGGCTGTGCCGACGCACCAGCGCACTTCGCCGTCCGGCCGCATGACGCGGAATTCGGTTTCATAGGACGTCTGGCCGTTGCCGAAGCCGGTCCACGCTTGCCGGAGGTGCTCGACATCGTCGGGATGAAACAGCGCCTGTATATTGTCGGAGGTGAGCTTGAAGGATTTCGGGTCAACGCCGAAGATCTTGTATTGCCCCTCGTCCCACATCCAGTCGCCGTTGACCCAATCCCAGTCCCACGAGCCCATCTTGCCGGCGGCAATCGCCATGCTGCGGCGCGCCTCGCTTTCGACCAGCCGCGTGGTCGACTGCTCGAGCTCGGCGGTGCGTGCGCGCACGCGGTCCTCGAGCTCCGCGTTGAGGCGTTCGAGCTGCCGTGTCTTGCGGTAGAGTTCGGCGAACACGCGGATCTTTGCCCGCAGCACCTCGGGCACGACGGGCACCGGCACGTAATCGACCGCGCCCATCTCGTAGCCGCGAAGCCGGTCGATATCGCTGACCTGGATCGCCGAGATGAAGATCATAGCGGTCTTCTGGAAGCGCGGATGTTCGCGGATCATCGCCGCGAGCTCGAAGCCGTCGAGCTCTGGCATGCAGACGTCGACCAGGATGACCGCGACTTCGTTCTTGAGCAGGAACTCCAGCGCCTCGCGGCCCGACGACGCGGCGACCAGCGTCTCGCCGAGCTCCTTCAGGATGACCTCATAGGCCAGCAGCTTCGCCGGCTGGTCGTCGACCAGAAGGATGTTTACCTTTTCGTGGTCCATCATGTTCGATCGCCGATCAGCGGTGCAGCCACATGCGGATCGCCAGCAGCAGTTGCTCGGTATTCACGGGTTTCGCCAGATAGTCGGACGCGCCTGCCTCCAGGCATTTCTCTCGATCGCCTTTCATCGCTTTCGCGGTCAGCGCGATGATCGGCAGCCGCGCGAAGGCGGGGTTTTGCCGGATGGCGCCGATGGTCTGGTAACCGTCCATCTGCGGCATCATGATGTCCATCAGCACGATCGCAATCTTGGGATTGGATTCGACCAGCGAGATCGCTTCGTGACCGGTTGTCGCAGTCAACACCTTCATACCTCGCCGCTCCAACACGCTCGAGAGCGCGAAGATGTTGCGGGCATCGTCGTCGACCAGCAGTGCGGTCTTGCCAATAAGATCCTCATCGGAACTATTGAGCTTCTCCAGCATCCTCTGTTTTTCGACGGGCAATTCCGTGATCACACGGTGCAGGAACAGTGACGTTTCGTCGAGCAGACGCTCCGGCGATTCCACGCCCTTGACGACGATGCTGCGCGCCATCGTATGCAATTCCGCGTCTTCTTCCGCTGAAAGTTCCCGGCCCGTAAACACGACAACGGGAATATTGGACAGCGTCTCGTCCTTGCGGATCTGATCCAGCACCTCGAAACCGCTCATGTCGGGCAGGCGCAGGTCGAGCACGACGCAGTCGCACGGATTGTCGCGCATCGTCGCGAGCGCCCCTGCCCCGGTGCCGGTGGTCACGATCTCGATATCCTCGTGCCCGAGCAGTTCGGTGATGCTGAGCTGCTCCGCCGCATTGTCCTCCACGATCAGCAGGCGCTTGCGGCGTGGTCTGGCGTATTCCTTGATCTGCGACAGCGCAGCGCTGACGCCTTCCGTGGTCGTCGGCTTGTTGACGAAGGAGAACGCGCCGCGCGCCAGCGCGTGCTGCCGGTCCTCGTCGAGCGTGATGATCTGAACCGGAATGTGACGGGTCAGCGGATTGTGCTTGAGCTGGCTCAGCACCGTCCAGCCGAGCATGTCGGGCAGGAAGACGTCGAGTGACACCGCGCTCGGCTGGAACTGCTTGGCCAGATCCAGTGCTTCGGCGCCGCGGCTTGCGACCAGCACCTTGAAGCCCTTGTCGCGCGCCAGATCGATCAGCACCCGCGCGTAATGCGGATCGTCCTCGACGATCAGCAGGATGGTGTCGCCGGGCTCGAGATCAAGCCGGTCGTCCGGAAGCTGCTCGATCACACGCTCCTGCGCGCCTGACACCTGCAACGCCGGCGCCGGCGTGTGCGGCATCGGGAGCGCCTGGGCCTGCTGACGCAGTGCCACCGAGGGGCCGGCATATTTCAGCGGCAGATAGAGCGTGAAGGTCGAGCCCTTGCCCGGCGCACTGCGCAAATGGATCTCGCCGCCGAGCAGACCCGCGAGCTCACGGCTGATCGCCAGTCCAAGACCGGTGCCGCCATATTTGCGGCTGGTGCCGGCGTCGGCCTGCTGGAATGCCTCGAAAATCAGCTTCTGCTTGTCTTGTGGAATGCCGATGCCGGTATCCGACACCTCGAACGCAACGACGGCGGGCGCCGCATTGAGGATCGGATGCTCCACACTCCAGCCGCCGAGCGCGGCCGACACGGTCAGGCTGACGCCGCCTTCCGCGGTGAACTTGAACGCATTCGACAGCAGGTTCTTGAGCACCTGCTGCAGCCGCTTGGAGTCGGTGACCATGCTGCGCGCGAGATTGGCGTCGACATCGATGCTGAACGAGAGATGCCGGTTCTCCGCCTCGTGCCGGAACGGCCGTCCGACGGTCTCGAGCAGGCTCGATGTCAGAATTTCCTCGGCGTCGACCGTCACCGTGCCGGACTCGATCTTGGAGAGATCGAGGATGTCGCTGATCAGGTTCAACAGGTCGGTGCCGGCGCCGTGAATGGTGCGGGCAAACTCGACCTGCTTGCCGGTCAGATTGCCGTCGGGATTTTCGGTGAGCTGCTGGCCCAGGATCAGGATCGAGTTCAGCGGTGTCCGCAACTCGTGCGACATGTTGGCGAGGAATTCGGACTTGTACTTCGAAGTCAGCGACAGCTCGGTCGCCTTTTCTTCCAGCGCGCGCCGCGCCTGCTCGATTTCCTGGTTCTTGCGCTCGACGTCGACATTGCGTTCGGCAAGCTGCTGGGCCTTCTGCTCCAGCTGATCGTTGGTCTGCTGCAATTCCTTCTGCTGGGTCTGCAACTCGCCGGCGAGCTGTTGCGACTGCTTGAGCAGCGCCTCGGTCTGCATCGTCGCCTCGATGCTGTTGAGCACGATGCCGATGCTGTCGGTCAACTGCTCGAGGAAGGTGATCTGCGAGGTCGTGAACGAGGAGATCGAGGACAGCTCGATCACCGCCTTGACCTGGTTCTCGAACTGCACCGGAAACACGACGAGATTCTTCGGCATGATCCGCATCAAGGCCGAATTGATCGGCACCGCATCGCCGGGAATCTCGGAGACGAGGCGCTGGCGCTTGTCGAGCGCGCATTGGCCGATCAATCCCTCGCCGAACTGGACGATCTGCGGATGCGGATTGCTGCTGTCGCTGGCATAGGCCGACAACAGGCGCAACTGCGCATTCTCGGGATTGTCGACCTGGTAGATCACGCCCATATGCGCGTTGATCAGCGGCGCGAGCTCGGTCAGCAGCAGCCGGCCGACGGTCGCAAGATCGCGCTGGCCCTGCAGCATGTTGGTGAAGCGCGCCAGATTGGTCTTCAGCCAGTCCTGTTCGGTGTTGCGCTCCGTGGTCAGACGGAGGTTGCCGATCATCGTGTTGATGTTGTCCTTGAGCTCGGCGACCTCGCCGCGGACGTCGACCTGGATCGAGCGCGTCAGGTCGCCCTTGGTCACGGCGGTCGCCACTTCCGCGATCGCGCGCACCTGCGAGGTCAGGTTGGCCGCGAGCAGGTTGACGTTGCCGGTGAGATCCTTCCAGGTGCCGGCCGCGCCGGGCACGTTGGCCTGACCGCCGAGCCGTCCCTCGACGCCGACCTCGCGCGCCACGCTGGTGACCTGTTCGGCGAAGGTCGCAAGCGTCTCGGTCATGTTGTTGATGGTGTCGGCGAGCGCGGCCACCTCGCCCTTCGATTTCACTGTCAGGTTCTGCTTCAGATCACCGTTGGCGACCGCGGTCACCACCTTGACGATGCCGCGCACCTGCTCGGTCAGGTTTACCGCCATGACGTTGACGGTGTCGGTGAGGTCCTTCCAGGTGCCGGCAACGCCGCGCACCTCGGCCTGGCCGCCAAGCTTGCCTTCGGTGCCGACCTCGCGCGCCACGCGCGTCACCTCGCCCGCAAACGCATTGAGCTGGTCCACCATCGTGTTGATGGTGTTCTTGAGCTCGAGGATTTCACCCTTCACGTCGACCGTGATCTTGCGCGAGAGGTCGCCGCGCGCCACCGCGGTGGTGACTTCGGCGATGTTGCGCACCTGGGTGGTCAGGTTCGCCGCCAGCAGGTTGACGTTGTCGGTGAGGTCCTTCCAGGTGCCGCCGACGCCGGGCACCACGGCCTGGCCGCCCAGCCGTCCCTCGGTGCCGACCTCGCGCGCCACGCGCGTCACCTCGCCGGCGAAGGCGTTGAGCTGGTCGACCATGGTGTTGATGGTGTTCTTGAGCTCGAGGATT
>NZ_LFIQ01000072.1:14654-14903 GCF_001189245.1 Bradyrhizobium pachyrhizi
GGCGGCGAACGAGCGCAACTGCTCGACCATCGTGTTCAGGGTGTCCTTGAGCAGCAGGATCTCGCCGCGCACGTCCACGGTGATCTTCTTCGACAGGTCGCCGCCGGCGATCGCGCTTGCGACCTCGGCGATGTTGCGGACCTGCGCGGTCAGGTTCGACGCCATGAAGTTGACGTTGTCGGTCAAATCCTTCCAGGTGCCGGCGACGCCGGGCACTTCGGCCTGGCCGCCGAGCTTGCCCTCGGTGCC
>NZ_LFIQ01000072.1:14913-39090 GCF_001189245.1 Bradyrhizobium pachyrhizi
GGTCGTCACCTCCGCGATGTTGCGGACCTGTGCGGTCAGGTTGCCGGCCATCGAGTTGACGTTGTCGGTCAGGTCCTTCCATGTGCCGGCGACGCCGGGCACGTTGGCCTGGCCGCCGAGGCTGCCGTCGGTGCCGACCTCGCGCGCCACGCGCGTCACTTCCGACGCAAACGCGTTGAGCTGGTCGACCATCGTGTTCAGCGTTTGCTTCAGCTGAAGGATCTCGCCGCGCACGTCGACGGTGATCTTGCGCGACAGGTCGCCGCCGGCGATCGCGGTCGCGACCTCGGCGATGTTACGGACCTGCGCCGTGAGATTGCCGGCCATCGAGTTGACGCTGTCGGTGAGATCCTTCCAGGTGCCGGCGACGCCGCGCACCTCGGCCTGGCCGCCGAGCTTGCCTTCGGTGCCGACCTCGCGCGCCACGCGCGTCACCTCGCCCGCGAAGGCGTTGAGCTGGTCCACCATCGTATTCAGCGTTTCCTTCAGCTGAAGGATTTCGCCCGACACGTTCACCGTGATCTTCTTCGACAGGTCGCCCTTCGCCACCGCGGTCGCGACCTCGGCAATGTTGCGGACCTGCGCGGTCAGGTTGGACGCCATCGAGTTGACGCTGTCGGTGAGATCCTTCCAGGTGCCGGCGACGCCGCGCACCTCGGCCTGGCCGCCGAGCTTGCCTTCGGTGCCGACCTCGCGCGCCACGCGCGTCACTTCCGACGCAAACGCGTTGAGCTGGTCGACCATCGTGTTCAGCGTTTCCTTCAGCTGAAGGATCTCGCCCGACACGTTGACCGTGATCTTCTTCGAGAGGTCGCCGCCGGCGATCGCGGTCGCGACGTCGGCGATGTTGCGGACCTGCGCGGTCAGGTTCGACGCCATGAAGTTGACGTTGTCGGTCAGGTCCTTCCAGGTGCCGGCAACGCCGGGCACCTGGGCCTGGCCACCGAGCTTGCCCTCGGTGCCGACCTCGCGCGCCACGCGCGTTACTTCCGAAGCGAACGAGTTGAGCTGGTCCACCATCGTGTTGATGGTGTCCTTCAGCTCGAGGATTTCGCCGCGCACGTCCACCGTGATCTTCTTGGAGAGGTCGCCGCCCGCGACCGCCGTCGTCACGGCGGCGATGTTGCGCACCTGCGCGGTCAGGTTCGACGCCATGAAGTTGACGTTGTCGGTCAGATCCTTCCAGGTGCCGGCAACGCCGAGCACATTGGCCTGGCCGCCGAGCTTGCCTTCGGTGCCGACCTCACGCGCCACGCGCGTCACCTCGCCGGCGAACGCGTTGAGCTGGTCCACCATCGTGTTGATGGTGTCCTTCAGCTCCAAAATCTCGCCGCTGACGTCGACCGTGATCTTGCGCGACAGGTCGCCGCGCGCCACGGCCGTGGTCACGTTGGCGATGTTGCGTACCTGGGCGGTCAGGTTGCCGCACATCGCGTTCACCGAGTCGGTGAGGTCCTTCCAGGTACCGGCGACGCCGGGCACGATCGCCTGGCCGCCGAGCTTGCCGTCGGTGCCGACCTCGCGTGCCACGCGCGTCACTTCGGAAGCGAACGAACGCAGCTGATCGACCATCGTGTTGATGGCTTCCTTCAGCTGCAGGATCTCGCCGCGAACGTCGACCGTGATCTTCTTGGACAGGTCGCCGTTGGCGACCGCGATCGTCACCTCGGCGATGTTGCGGACCTGGCCGGTCAGGTTGTTGGCCATCGAGTTGACGCTCTCGGTCAGGTCTTTCCAGACGCCGGTCACTTCCGGCACCTGGGCCTGGCCGCCGAGCTTGCCCTCGGTGCCGACTTCGCGCGCCACGCGCGTGACCTCCGAGGTGAACACCGAGAGCTGCTTGATCATCGTGTTGACGATGTTCGCCGACTGCAGGAATTCGCCGCGCAGCGGCCGGCCCTCGACGTCGAGCTGCACGGTCTGCAGCAGGTCGCCTTGCGCCACCGCAGCGACCGCGCGGGTGACCTCGCGGGTCGGCCACAGCAGATCGTCGATCAGCGTATTGACCGAGCTCTCCATGTCGGCCCAGGCGCCGCTGGCGAGGCCGAAATTGACGCGTTGGCGGGTCTGTCCCTCGCGGCCGACGACCTGGCCGACGCGCGCCAATTGCTGCGCCATGCGCTCGTTGGCGGCTGCGATTTCGTTGAAGGCGTCTGCGATCTTGCCGTCGATGCCGAGATAGTCGCCACGCATCCGGACTGAGAAGTCGCCGGCGCGCATCGCCTGCAGCGACTGCAGCAGGTCATGCGAGGAATCGAGGCTTCCGTTTGATTGTTGGCTGCGGCGCGTATCAGCACGGGGACGAGGCGACGAACCGAGATCGGTCATGTAATTTCCCCTACGCGCTGGCCGCGAATCCAGAGACTCGGAAAAGCCAGTGTGACCATAAGAATGACTGCCCTTGATCTATTCAAGCGGGAAAACGCCAAAGCCGCAATTTGTGACGCAAACCGAGTACCTTAATCGCGATTGGAACCAAAAGTTCCGACCGTTGGCCGAACTTTTCCGAAGAACGACGGAGCCGGCCCTGATCGTCCGGCCCTTGCGTTCGCATGGAACATTGACTGCCCCCGCGCGTTTCGGGCGGGGGGCAGGATCGGTGATGGTTAAGAAATCAGAACAACTCAAACGGGGCATCGTCGAGAGCCGGCACGATCGCCGGCAGGTGGCTGGCGGCGTGGTCGACTACGCCATTTGCATGCTCGGCCCCGATGGCCGCGTCATCAACTGGAACAAGGGCGCCGAGCGCATCACGGGCTATCCGGCCAAGGCGATCCTCGGCAAGCACTTCGCGGTCTTCTATCCTGCGGAAGACCGCGCATCCGGCGTTCCGGCGAGAGCGCTGCAGATGGCGCGGAAGGAAAAGCACTCAGCGGCCGAAGGCTGGTCTGTCCGCAAGGACGGGTCGCAATTCTACGCCGCTGTGGTCATCGATCCGATCTACGAGAAGCGCAAGCTCGTCGGCTACGCGATGGTTACCCGCGACATCACCGAGCGGCGTCAGGCGCGCGCGGACCTCGAGGCCAGCGAAAGCCAGTTCCGCCTGCTGGTGAGCAATGTCACCGACTATGCGCTCTATATGCTGACGCCGGCCGGCATCGTCGCCAATTGGAACGCCGGCGGCGAGCGCATCAAGGGCTATTCGCCCGGCGAAATCATCGGCCAGCACTTCTCGCGGTTCTATACGCCGGCCGACCAGGCTGCCGGCAAGCCCGCCCATGCGCTCAAGATCGCGGAAGAGACCGGGCATTACGTGGAGGAAGGCTGGCGGGTCCGCAAGGACGGTTCGTTCTTCTGGGCGAGCGTCGTGATCGATCCGATCCGCGATACCGACGGCACTCTGGTCGGCTTCGCCAAGATCACCCGGGATATTTCCGAACGCCGCGAGGCGCAACAGAAGCTCGAACAGGTGCAGCGTCAGCTTGCGGAATCGCAAAAGATGGATGCGCTCGGCCAGCTGACCGGCGGTGTTGCGCACGACTTCAACAACCTGCTGATGGTCATTTCGGGCAATCTGTACCGCATCAAGCGCGAGGTGACGAGCGAGCGGAGCAAGCTTGCACTCAGCGCCATCGAAACCGCATCCGAGCGTGCCGCGTCCCTGACCAGGCAGCTCCTCACCTTCGCGCGTCGGCAGAGTGTCAATCCGCAGAGCATCAACGTCGCTGACAGGGTCACCGCAGTACGAGAGGTTTTGACCAGCGCGCTCGGCGGCGCGATCAAGCTGAACATGGAGATCAGACCGGATCTCTGGCCGATCTTCGTCGATCCGACGGAATTCGAGACCGCACTGATCAACCTCGTGGTCAATGCCCGGGATGCGATGACCGACGGCGGCACGCTGACCGTTGCGGCGCGCAATGTCCCGGAAGCCGCCCAGGTGGTCGTCAGCATTACCGACACCGGCGAAGGCATTCCCGACGATGTCATGAACAAGGTCTTCGATCCCTTCTTCACCACCAAGCCGGTCGGCAAAGGGACCGGCCTTGGGTTGTCCCAGGTTCACGGTTTCGCACACCAGGCGGATGGCCGGGTCGAGATTGCAAGCGCGCTCGGCAAGGGCACGACGGTCAGCATCTATCTGCCGCGGGGAACTGCGGCCGCAAAGCGCACGGCCACGGGGCACAGCGCGCCCGGCTTGGCCACGATCCTGCTGATCGAGGACAATCCTGCCGTCGCCGATGCGAGCACGGGCCTGCTCGAACAGCTCGGCTACACCGTGCGCTGGGCCTCGAACGCGGAGGCCGCCTTGTCGGAGATCGACGCCAACGGAATCGATGTGGTGTTCAGCGACATCGTCATGCCCGGCAGGATCGATGGACTGAAGCTGGCGCGCACGATCCGGGACAGAAAGCCCGAGCTGCCGATCCTGCTGACGACAGGCTACAGCGCGAGCGCACGCGACGTGAGGTCCGACTTTCCGGTGTTACGCAAGCCGTACCACATCCACGACCTCAGCCGCGAACTCGCAAAGTTGACGGGGCACAGCGTCGGCAGCGCGACGAGCGGGCCATCCGGCAACGCTTCGAGCGAGTTCGATGCCACCGCGCATGACGTCGCGGCAAGACCAAAGGCGAAAGCCCGCTCCTAAAGCATGATCCGGAAAAGTGCGAAGCGGTTTTCCGAAAAGATCATGCTCAAACAAAAGGCCAAAGCGCGATGACGATTCAACCTAATCTCATCGCGCTTTAGTTCAAAATCGAAAGGCTAGCGTTCCGCCGGCCAGCTTCGGCGCACCAATTGCACCCGCTCGATGCGGCTGCATTGCTCGCAGCGGTACTGAAGAATATCCCTGCCCTCACTGCCCGGATGGCTGCTCTCGAGCCGCATCGTTCTGATGCAGCTGATGCAGGAGATCAGCGTCAGCAGCGGACTGCGATCGTCATTCATCGATGCCCGCGGTGGCGCGGTCGGATCGGCGATCATGGCGCTGGGCGATGCTATGGTGTTGGCTCTCACCACAAGAAAATGCAGATCCTGCGGTTCGGGTTCCTGCCTTGAAACCTGATTTGGGCCTGAGCCGGCGTTCGAGGCTCCCTTCTTTGGGCGAACCGCCGGATCACACCCGGGCGTTGCTGTGACCGGGCGTAGGCTTCGCCTTGTCCTTGTCCACCTTGACCTTCGTGCCGGCGCGATCCTCGAAGCTCCGGCTGAGCCGCTCCCGGACCGTGGGGAGACGCTCGCCGCCGCCGGCGGCCTTCCACCGGCCGACCAGTTGGGCCACTTCGGCTCGCATCGCCATCAGCCGGTACGATGCTTCGCTGCAATCGAGGTCGCGGTTGACCTGATCCCGGATCGACGCCTCGATCAAGCTCATCTCAGCTCGCAACGTGCTGATCTTGCGCCGAATTTCATTGACCTTATTGTCCATGGCTTGTTAGAACAAAAATAGAACATATTGTCAAGTCACGATCCAGCAAGCGAGGCAAGCAATGAGCGTGGCAGCGGTAAGATATGGTGGGGTTGCGGAGCGGCTTGGCGGGCTGATGACCCGTGCCCAGGCGCTGCGGTTGAGGAGCCTCGCCGAGGAGGCCTATCAGCCGAACCAGTACGCCCGCGACCTGACGTCCGAGGAAGCCGAACGGCGCATCGGTGCGCTGAAGGCGGAGATCGCGCTGGCGGATTCTTTCTGAACCGTCCGCTCCAACCAGGCCGGACGTCCCCTGAAGGCTTTGATATAGCGGCGCAGCTAGGTCTGTTCCTGTTATTGCTGCTTTGTCTTATTGCTGCTTGGTCCTGGGGGAGCCTGACGTGCTGGAGTTGGAGAAGCGGTCGCCGCTTGCGTTCCCGATTACGCTGAAGGACGGGCGAACGCTCGCGACGGTCGGCGACGCCGCGGACTATCTGTCCGCGCTGAACCTGGATCAGCGCGAGCGCGGATACTGGAAGACGGCGATCATGATGTTCAACAACGCCATGCGCGAGCCGGGCTATCTGAAGATCGCAACCATGAACCTCCGGTCCGCACTCGTGTATGACCGCTTGGTCGACGACGTTGGCTCCTGATTGTGGTGCCGCGGCTACAGCCGAATCGGCGGTGGTTGCGTAAGGCCCTGTTCGTTATGGCCGCAAACAAGGTAACGGCGGTACACGCGACGGCCGGGTGCGCAATGCGCTTCAGCCGCACTCTCGGGCCGCCTTGGAGGGCCAAGGGAACACCAAGGCGGCTCATTTTCTTTTCAAAGCAATTTCGCGCGGACGAACAGCATCCGCAACGCGTTGGTCGCTTGCACCGTCAGCATGGCGTTACCGGCCGCTCTCTCGAGCGCAACCAATGCCTCGTCATGCAGCGAGCGGAACTCCATCCATTCGACGGCGCTGAGATTGCTGATGAAGCGATAGGCCTGGCCGACGGTCGCGAGCGTCACCGTCTCGCCGTTCAGCCGCACCTTGAACGTCGCCTTCAGCGGCGTGTCGGATTTGGATACGTCACCCATGGCGGGGTTGTGCGCCGCGCCACGTTAATGTCAATCTAATTTCTCTGCGTCCGCCTCGGCGCGTCGGCCCCAATGAATCGCAATGTCTGTTAGCGTTTCGTGGGGGTGATTCGTGACTGATCTTGCCAACACAGCCTATCTCGATGCGCTCAATGCCGAGCAGCGCCGCGCTGTCGAGCACGGGGTCGGCAAGGATTGCATCGTCGGCGCACCGCTGCTGGTGATCGCGGGCGCGGGTTCCGGCAAGACCAACACCCTCGCCCATCGCGTCGCGCATCTGATCGTCGCTGGCGCCGATCCGCGCCGCATCCTGTTGATGACGTTCTCGCGGCGCGCAGCCGGCGAGATGGCCGGCCGTGTCGAGCGCATTGCGCGCCGTGTGCTCGGCGATCGCGCCTCGGTCATGACCGATGCGCTGAATTGGGCCGGCACATTCCACGGCATCGGCGCGCGGCTGCTGCGCGAATTCGCCGAGCGTATCGGCCTCGACCCGGCCTTCACGATCCATGACCGCGAGGATTCCGCCGACCTGATCAATCTGGTCCGCCACGATCTCGGTTTCTCCCGTACCGAAAGCCGGTTCCCGACCAAGGGCACCTGCCTTGCGATCTATTCGCGCTGCGTGAACGCGGAGATGCCGATCGAGGCCGTGCTCGGCCAGTTCTTCCCATGGTGCTCCGGCTGGGCCAGTGAATTGAAACAGCTGTTCGGGGCCTATGTCGAAGCCAAGCAGCGGCAGAACGTGCTCGATTACGACGACCTCCTGCTCTACTGGGCGCAGATGGTGACGGACACCGCGCTGGCCGAGGAGATCGGCGGCCGCTTCGACCATGTGATGGTCGACGAATATCAGGACACCAACCGCCTGCAGTCCTCGATCCTGCTCGCACTCAAGCCCGCGGGACGCGGGCTCACCGTGGTCGGCGACGACGCGCAGTCGATCTATTCGTTCCGCGCCGCCACCGTGCGCAACATCCTTGACTTCCCGGCCCAGTTCACCCCGGCCGCCGAGATCGTTACGCTCGACCGCAACTATCGCTCGACGCAGCCGATCCTGTCGGCCGCCAATGGCGTGATCTCGCTCGCCAAGGAACGCTTCACCAAGAACCTGTGGACCGACCGGACCTCGACCCGCAAGCCGCTGCTGGTCACGATCCGCGATGAGGCCGATCAGGCCCGTTACATCGTCGAGCAGGTGCTGGCCAATCGCGAGGAAGGCACACTGTTGAAGCACCAATCGGTGCTGTTCCGCACCTCCTCGCACAGCGGACCGCTGGAGGTCGAACTGACCCGCCGCAACATTCCGTTCGTGAAATTCGGCGGCCTCAAATTCCTCGACGCCGCGCATGTCAAGGATATGCTGGCGCTGCTGCGCTTCGCCGCCAATCCACGCGACCGGGTTGCAGGTTTTCGCGTTCTCCATCTGTTGCCCGGCGTCGGACCGGCCTCGGCGCAGCGGGTGCTCGACCGCATGACCGAGGCCGCCGATCCGATTGCTGCGCTCGTCGCGCTGCCCGCTCCGCCCCGCGCCGGTGCGGACTGGCGACTGTTCGTGGAGGCCATCGAGAACCTCCGCTACTCGGAATGGCCCGTCGACATCGAACGCGCCCGCCTCTGGTACGAACCGCATCTCGATCGCATCCACGAGGACAGCGAGGTACGCCGCGCCGATCTCATTCAGCTCGAGCAGATCGCCGCCGGCTACCCGTCACGCGAGCGTTTTCTCACCGAACTCACGCTCGATCCACCCGATGCGACCAGCGACCAGGCTGGCGTGCCGCTGCTCGATGAGGATTATCTGATCCTGTCGACGATTCATTCCGCCAAGGGCCAGGAATGGAAATCCGTCTATGTGCTCAACGTCGTCGATGGCTGCATGCCCTCCGACCTCGGCGCCGGCACGTCGGCCGAACTCGAGGAGGAGCGCCGCCTGCTCTATGTCGCGATGACCCGCGCCAAGGACGATCTGCATCTGCTGGTGCCGCAGCGCTTCTTCGTCCACGGCCAGGCGGCCAAGGGCGACCGCCACATGTATGCCTCACGCACCCGCTTCATCCCGGAACGACTGCTGCCGATGTTCGAGCGGACCACCTGGCCGCGCGCCGCGGCCGCGCAGGCATCCGCAGCCAACCGCGCGCCGCCGATCGATATCGGCGCCCGGATGCGCGGCATGTGGCGCTGACGCCGGTTCGAAGATTTTCATCCGGGCTGGAACAAAGCCGCCGACCTTGCGTTGAGGCGGCGTTCGTAATCGGCAAACGACCATCCCCGACGGCTTCGGCGCGCAGTTGCACGCGGGAGCCGTCTTTTTGCGCCGCGTCAATTCACGCGAAAGCCAATTCACTCAGGAAATAATGTGACGGGCTGGTCGAAGCCCTTCAAGGTGTAATCGGCGCCGGCTGCCGTGATCATGTCGCGGGTTCGATCCCGCACGGCCGTCGTCACAAGAATCTCGCCTGACCTGGCGGCCGCCTGCGCGCGTGCCGCGCGATTGACCACCGTGCCGACTGCCGTCAGGTCGCGGTGGGCCTGGCCGAACTCACCGAAATTGGTGTCACCGCTATCCATCCCGATTCCAATGCCGATCTCGATGTCGCCGGCGCCGATCGCCCGCACCAGCGCGTCGTGCCTGTCGCGAAAACTGCGCTGGATCTGGCGCGCCGCGAGCAAGGCCTGCACGGCATGATCGTCGCGCCGCACCGGAAAATTGAAGATCGCGAACACGGCGTCGCCGATGGTCTTGTTGAGGATGCCGTCATAGCGCCAGATCGCGGCGGCGCAGTCGTCGTAGAACGCGTCGAGCAGCGAGGTCAGCCCGTCCTGCGCGATGGTCTGCGTCAGTGTGGTGTAGCCGCGCAGATCGGCGAACAGGATGGTCGCATCGATGGTCACGGCACGCGCCTTCATGATCTTCGAGAAGGCCATCTCGCAGATCGTGCATGTGTTCGGGTTCATGCGGCTCGGCCGGACGCCGAACAGACGGAACGGCGCCGCCAAGGGACCGCGCAACGGGATCGGCATATGCAGGTTTTGCCAGCAGCCAAGGCAGATCGTTGCAGGTTCCGGAGTCATCGGCGGATCACCTGCTGTTCCAGTGACGAAACCCGGGCCCCCTTGGCACGCTGGTTCATGGGCGTCCCCAATCGAGATTGCCGCGCTCAGGCGGTCGCCACGAAACTCACTCCAATTCGCGTCTTCTTGCTCCAGATCACCTGGCACTCATGGACGACAGAGGCGTCGCGGGCCATCACCAGGCGGAATCGGTGCGGGACGAAGGCCGGATTCTCCACCTCGATGGCCGCCCCTTCCGGCGAGATGTTCACGATCGTGCAATGCATGACCGAACCGCCCGACGAGACATAGCCGGGTTCATTGACCTCGGTTCGCGGATGCTTGCGCTTTTCGTCCACCCGGCTGCTCCCCGCTTCCTCCACGCAAACGTGAGCGATCGGCATTGCAGAAGTCAACGGCTCCGTCGGCTCACATCGGGCTTTCGCACCACGATTTGTGCGCAGCAGTAAGCCGAACCGCTTATCGCGCCAATGCAGATGAGCCCCGCGTCGGCGCGGGCTTGTCGTTCGCGCTGGCGCGAGGATAGCCTCATCCTATGGGCGATGCGCTGGCGCGACGCACGCTCCGGGGAACAATGAACAGGCGCCATGGGGAAACGCGCCATGTTCGAGATTCTCGATCGCCGGACGACTCTGACCGGCAACCAGATCAAGATCCTTGCGGCGGCCATCATCGGCGATGCGCTGGAATTCTTCGACTACTTCCTGATCGGCTTCGTGCTCGCGTTCCTGATTGGACCGTGGAAGCTCACCTTCGGCCAGTCG
Organism: Bradyrhizobium pachyrhizi; assembly: GCF_001189245.1. Taxonomy (GTDB): domain Bacteria; phylum Pseudomonadota; class Alphaproteobacteria; order Rhizobiales; family Xanthobacteraceae; genus Bradyrhizobium; species Bradyrhizobium pachyrhizi. The sequence continues at coordinate 25,187 of NZ_LFIQ01000072.1, forward strand.
GCCACCGTGCTGATGAGTTCCGGCATCGGCGCCATCCTCGGCGCCTACCTGTGGGGCTGGCTCGCCGACCGGGTCGGGCGGCGTATCGTCTTCATCGGCACGGTGCTGAACTTCTCGATCGCGACCGGCCTGCTCTATTTCACCCCCGATAATGGCTGGGTCTATCTGGCGATCCTGCGCTTCTTCGTCGGCACCGGCGTCGGCGGTCTTTATTGTGTCGACCTGCCGCTGGTGCAGGAGTTCATGCCGTCGCACAAGCGCGGCTGGATCGGCGGCCTCGTCACCTGCGTGATCCCGCTCGGTGTCGGCCTAGGTGCGGTGCTCGGAGCCGTCATGGGAACCGATCAATGGCGGCTGCTATTTGCGATCGGCGTGTTGCCGTCGGTCCTGGTGCTGCTGGTTCGGATCTGGGTTCCGGAGTCGCCGCGCTGGCTGTGCCGGCAAGGACGCTATGACGAAGCCCGCAAGTCGCTGGCCTGGGCGCTGCAGGTGCCGCCGTCGGAGCTGCCGCTGCCGAGCGCGGCCGACGCCGGTCCGATCGTCACGACGAGCTGGTTCGATCTGTTCAAATATCCGCGCAGCCTGATCGTCTCCTGGCTCGGCAATGCCGGCGCGCAGACCGGCGTCTACGGCATCACGCTATGGGCCCCCGCGCTGTTCGTGCTGCTCCTGAAGGTGACGCCGCAGGAAGCCGCCAAGATGATGATCCTGCTCAGCATCACCGGCTTCCTCGGCCGCATCTCGTTCTCTTATTTCTCGGAGCTGCTCGGACGGCGTGTTGCCGGCGGCCTGCTCGGCTTCGGCGCTGGCGCGCTGACCATCATTGCCGGCTACCACTACGACGCAACTTTGTTCGGCATGTCGGCGTTCTGGCTGCTGCTGGCCGCCGCCTTCTTCTTCGCCGACGGTGGCTTTGCGATCGTCGGTCCCTACGCGGCGGAAGTCTGGCCGTCGCATCTGCGCACCACGGGGATGGGGTCGGCCTATGGCTTCGGCGGCATCGGCAAGATCATCGGGCCGGTCGGGCTCGCGCTGATCGTCGGTTCGAACAACTACCTCAAGCCCGACGTGCCACTGACCCAGATTCCGACCGCCTTTGTCTATCTCGGCTGCTGGTTTCTGATGGCAGGTGCTGTCTATTTGTTCTTCGGGCTCGAGACCCGGGGCAAATCGATCGAGCAGATCGACAAGGAGCTCAACGCGACGGCCGACGTCGCGGCCTCCGCGACGATCCGGCGCGCCTGAGGGAGGCGAACATGAATGTGACTTCTGCGGACCTTATGGGTGATCGCGACGTGATCGCCCGCGCCGAGGCGATCAGGGACGCGGTGGCGGCCGCCTCCAACGATATCGAAACGACGCGCCGCCTGCCGCCCGACCTGCTCGACCGGCTGCATGAGGCGCGGCTGTTCCGCCTTTTGCTGCCGCGTTCAACCGACGGGATCGAGACCGATCCCGTCACCTTCTTCCATGCCATCGAGACCATCGCCAAGGCGGATGCCTCGACGGCGTGGTGTCTGAGCCAGGCCGGCGGCTGCGCGATGTCGGCGGCCTATCTCAACCTGCCGGTCGCGCAGGAAGTGTTTGCCGACCCGCGTGCCGTGCTGGCCTGGGGCCCCGGCCCGAAGGTCAAGGCGATCGAGTGCGAGGGCGGCTATCGCGTCACCGGGGTCTGGTCGTTTGCCTCGGGCGGGCGGCACGCCACCTGGCTCGGCGCGCACTGCCCGGTCTATGCCGCGGACGGCGCGCCGCGCCGGGATGCCAATGGTGAGCAGGTCGAGCGCACCATGCTGGTGCGGACCGAGGACGTCGCATGGACTGACATCTGGAACACGGTCGGATTGCGCGGTACCGCCAGCGACCAGTTCGCGCTCGACGACTTCTTCGTCCGCGCGGACCATTCGATCACCCGCGAATTCGACCGCGAGTGCCGCGAGGATGGCCCGCTGTACCGGATGAGCAACCACACCTGCTACCAGATCGGCTTTGCCGGGGTCGCCTGCGGCATTGCCCGCAGCGCGCTCGACAATTTCGTCGACGTCGCCCGCAACAAGGTGCCGCGCGGCATGAAGAAGACGCTGCGTGACAATGCCGTGGTGCAGTCCGGCCTCGCCCAGGCCGAGGTCAATCTGCGCGCGGCCCGCGCCTTCCTGCTGCAGTCGATGGCCGACATCTGGAAGGATCTGGTTGCCGGCCACAGCATCACGGTCGCGCAGCGCATGACGATCCGGATGGCGGCCACGCACGCCATCCACAAGGCGCGGGAGGCCGTCGATTTCGCCTACAACACCGCCGGCGCCACCGCGATCTTCGACGGCCATCCGCTGGAGCGGCGCTTCCGCGACATTCACACCGTGACCCAGCAATTGCAGGGCCGCTTCAGCCATTTCGAGACCGTCGGCGCCTGGATGCTGGGCGTCGATGCCGACCTCAGCTTCGTTTAACCCGATTTCTCAAGGAGAAGAACCATGCCATTGGGCGGACTACAGCATTACACCATCGAGCCGCAGGATCTGGAGAAGACCAAGACCTTCTATTGCGATGTGCTCGGGCTCGAGAACGGCGAACGGCCGCCGCTCGATTTCCCCGGCTACTGGCTCTATTCCGGCGGCCAGGCCACCGTCCATCTGATGGGCACCCGCAAGCCGCGCGACGGCATCGTGGTGCGCGGCACCGAGAAGAAATATGAGGACACCGGCCGCCTCGACCACATCGCCTTTGCTGCCAGCGACGTCGAGGCCGTGCGCAAGCGCCTGCAGTCGAAGAACGTCACCTTCCGTGAGCAGATCGTGCCGCGCACCGGCGACACCCAGATATTCCTCTACGATCCGGACGGCGTCGGTGTGGAGCTGAACTTCCCGAAGAGCTAAGCGCCGGCGTTTCCGGATCGCGGGTTGCCGGCATAGCGTCCGAAGGACATCGCCGCTTTTGCGCGCCGATGTCCCGGTCATTGACGGCTCAATCCGCGCTGGCCTCAGGCGCTGTGGATGGTTCCCGACAAGGCCCTGACTCGGCCATCACTCGGGCGTGATCCGGTCCGTTTTTCTTCAACATTGAATGACGAATTAACCGGGCCGCGCCGCTGCGGCAGAATAGCCGGGTGCTGCGCCTTTAACCTACCCCAGGGCTTGGTGGCCCGGCTATTCGTCCCCACTGGCCGGCGAGATTTCCTCAGTCGAGCCCGCGTTCGTGGCTCAGGCGGACCATTTCGTTGATGAAGATTTGTTTCTGCTTGTCGTCGAGGCTGGCAAACAGCGGCTCGGCTGCGTCGGCAACGCCGCGCTGATCGACCGCCCGGTCATTGAGGAACTGGGCCTCGTTGCGCATCTGTTCGATAATGTCATCCGGCGGATCGCGCTGCGCCCGCGCGATGCGCAGGTTGAGGCGGTCGGCGCCGTTGTGGCCGAGATAGTGCATCGCACTGTTGAAGCCGGCCCAGTTCTTCTCCTGCTCCGGCGTCAGGTTGAGCTCCTTCTTGATCCGTTCGATGTTGGCGTCGCTGTTGGCGACGATCTGTTCGGCCGTCAGCTGCGGCGCGCCGGCCTGGGTCAGCACGGTCGGTGCCTGCTTCGCGCCCTTGTCCTTGGCGGCAGCCTTGGCCGACTTGGTGGCCTTGGCGCCGGCCGCCGGGGCCTGCGCGTTCTTGCCGCTGCCGGCATTGGGGTTGGCGCTGTTGCCATTGTTGCCGGTCAACACCCCGGTCACGCCGGTCACCACCCCGACAACGCCGCCGATGGCTCCGCCGAGGACGCCGCCGACCGGCCCGGCGGCCTTGTTGCCCTCGCGCGCACCCTTTTCGACGCCCTGCACGATCTGCGCATCGACCCGATGAGGCGCTGCGAGCAACGTGACGGTGGCGGCCCCAACCGCGGCGCACAATCTCCATTGCGCTCGCAGCTTCGCTACCGGGATGAGCATGATCGGGTCTCCATGATCGGTGGTGGATTGCGGAATTGATGCGGGAGCAGGTTTGACGAATCCGGACTTTAGCGTTTCCGGCTTCGGCAAGTCTATCGGCCGCACCGGGCATCACCACGGCGGAACAGAGTTCGCTAAGGCTCGACCGGAAAGCTGCGGCTCAACCGCGCACCGCCTCCGACCTTGTCTGCGTCACCCCCCGCGTGCGTCGCAGCATGATCGTAAGACGCGCGGCAAACCGCCGGCAACTGCAATGATGCGAACGACACTGCCTGCTATTTGACCACAACGTTAGTTCTAGTTGGCATCAGCATCTCGTTTCTCGACAGATGCCGGCAATTCTGTTCTGATCGGTGTCAACGCAATCCCGCGACGTCGCGCAAACGCGACGCACAAAAACAACAACGGGATTCAAAAAAGCCTTTTGTCCGTTGGCTACCAGGGAGGGAATGCCATGTCACGGAAGAAGCTCTCGCGCCGAGAATTCGTCGCAGCGACAGCGCTGTCATCGGCCGCGCTGATTACAGCCCCCTACGTGCGTGGCGCCTACGCAGCCGGAAAGCTCTCGATGGGCTTCTGGGATCACTGGGTGCCCGGCGCGAACAGTGCGTCGACCGAGCTGGTCAATGAATGGGCTGCCAAGGAGAAAGTCGAGGTCCAGATCGACTACATCACCAGCCAGGGCAACAAGAACATCGTCACCATTGCCGCCGAGGCGCAGGCGAAATCCGGTCACGATATCTTCCAGATGCCGACATGGTGGCCGCAGGCCAACGCCGAGTTGCTCGAGCCGGTCAACGACATCATGGATCCGCTCATCAAGCTGAACGGCGATGTCAACGGCACGGTGAAATATCTCGGCCAGGCCGGCGGCAAATGGCTCGGCGTTCCCGCCAGCGTCGGCAGCCAGATCAAGGGTCCCTGCTCACGCATCGACCTGATGAAGAAACATGCCAACATCGACGTGCAGGAGATGTATCCGGCCGGAAGCGAGCCGAAAGCCGATAACTGGACCCTCGATACGTTCCTCAAGGCAGCCGAAGCCTGCCACAAGGCCGGATTCCCGTTCGGTATCGGCCTCGGCGAAACCAGCGACAGCGTCGACACCGCCGGTGCGATTTTCCAGTCCTTCGGCGCGCAGCTGGTGGATGCCAAGGGCAACCTCACGGTCAAGACCGATGCGGTGCGCCAGGCCCTCGACTACTACAAGAAGCTGCTCGCCTTCCTGCCGCCCGACGTGTCGGCATGGGACGACGCTTCCAACAACAAGTGGCTGGTTGCCGGCAAGGGCGCGATGATCCTGAATCCGCCGAGCGCATGGGCGGTCGCCAAGCGCGATGCTCCGCAAGTCGCGGAGCAGTGCTGGACGCACGGGTTCCCGGCCGGGCCGAAGGGACGCTTCGCGCCCTATCTGCCGTTCTTCTGGTCGATCTGGTCGTTCTCGAAGAACAAGGAGGCGGCCAAGAGCCTGCTGTCCCACCTGTCGCAACCCGCATCGATCGAGAAGATGGTGGTCGCAAGCGGCGGCTATGACCTGCCGGCCTACGAAAAGCTCACGACCTTGAAGGTCTGGGCGGAGCAAACGCCGCCAAAGGGGACGCTCTACCACTATCCCAACCCCTACAAGCACCAGACGCTGTCGATTGCGGCCTCGCCCGCGCCGCCCAAGATCGCGCAGCAGATCTACTTCCAGGCCACGCTGACCAAGATGTGCCTGCGGTACTACCAGGGTGAAAGCATGGAAAAGACGCTCGCCTGGGCCGAGGGCGAGTGCGAGGGCTTCATGCGAAGCTGACGACAAGCGAGATCTCGCGCGACCGCCCGTGATGTTGGCCGCGCGAGGTCCCGTCTTCACTGACCGGCCGCCGAACCGGCGAGCTGTGCAACCAACCCGCGCGAGGGACCTGCGTTATGGTTGATGTCGCATTCCAATCCAACCGCGCAGCCGCTGCCCAGTCGGGACGAAGGCGCGTCGGCCTGCGCAACGCGCTGCGGCGCAAGTCGATGGCCGCGTTCCTGATGACCTTGCCGCTGATCCTCCTGATCGCGATCCTGGTGCTCTACCCGGCCCTCTACTCCTTGCACCTCGCGACGCTGAACAAGGCGATGACGAAGTTCGTCGGGTTCGGCAATTTCGAGTTCCTGTTCAAGCGCGACACCTTCTGGCTGGTGGTCAAGCAATCCTGCATTTTCGCGATCTCGGCGGTGATCTTCAAAGCCCTGCTCGGCTTCATCGTCGCGCATTTCGTGCACAACGTACCCGCCAACAAGCAGCGCAAGTGGCGCGGCATGCTGCTGGTGCCGTGGGTGATCCCGCCGGCGATGAGCACGCTGGCGTGGCTCTGGTTGTTCGACCCCTCCTACAGCGCCTTCAACTACACGCTTTCCTTCTTCGGCATCGGGCCGATCCCGTGGACCGGCGATGCGATGTGGGCGCGCTTCTCGGTGATCCTGGTCAACGTCTGGTACGGCGCGCCGTTCTTCATGATCATGTATCTGGCGGCGTTGAAATCGGTGCCCGACCAGCTTTATGAGGCGGCTGCGATCGACGGCGCCAATTGGTGGCAGCGCATTTGGTACGTGACCCTGCCGATGATGCGCAACATCATCGCGATCACGACGTTGTTCTCGCTGATCGTGACCTTCGCCAATTTCGACATCGTGCGTATCCTGACCGCAGGCGGGCCGCTCGACCACACCCATATCTTCGCCACCTGGGCGTTCCGCGTCGGTATCGAGGGCAGCGATGTGCCGCTCGGCGCCAGCGTTTCGCTGTTCATGGTGCCGATCCTCGCGGTCGCGGCGATCTTCATCCTGCGCGACATCACCAAACGCGGGAACGAAGCCTGATGAGCTCGCTGACGATCGACAAGTCCGGACCGACCCGCAAGGTCAAGTACGGCAGCATGAGCCGCGACCGCGCCTGGGCGCTACGCTGGTCCTATTTCTTCCTGGTGCTGTTTGCGATCTTCTCGCTGACGCCGCCGATCTACATGCTGATCACCTCGCTGAAGAGCAGCGCCGAGATCTCGGCCGCGACCAATCCGTGGTGGGTCTATCATCCGACCCTCAGCAACTACATCGAGCTCCTGACCTCGAACCAGTTCCTGCGCTTTTTCTGGAATTCGGCCTGGGTCTCGATCATCGTGGTCACCATCACGATGCTGATCAGCGTGCCGGCGGCCTTTGCGCTGGCGCGGATGAAATTCTGGGGCTCGGCGACGCTCGCCACCGGCGTGTTCCTCACCTATCTCATTCCGGACAGCCTGCTGTTCATTCCGCTGTTCAAGATGTTCGCCGTGTTCGGCGACTGGACCGGCATCCAGCTCGTCAATCGCTGGTACGTGCTGCTGTTCATCTACCCGACGCTGACGGTGCCGTTCTGCACCTGGATCATGATCGGCTATTTCGCCTCGATCCCGAAGGAGCTCGACGAAGCGGCGATCATCGACGGCGCGAGCTGGTTCCAGACGCTGACGCGGATCTTCATCCCGGTCGCGCTGCCCGGCCTGATCGCGGCCACGATCTTCGCCTTCACCGTCTCCTGGGCTCAGTTCCTCTATCCGCTGGTGTTCACGACATCGACCGATCAGCTGGTGCTGCCGGTCGGCATCATCACGACCCTGATCAAGGGGGACGTCTTCAACTGGGGACAGATCATGACCGGCGCCCTGCTCGGCGCCGCACCGCCGCTGATCATCTATGCCTTCCTGATGGACTACTACATTGCCGGCCTGACCGCCGGTGCGACAAAGGGTTGAACTTATGGCTGATGTCAGTTTGCGGAAGGTTGTGAAGCGTTACGATGAGGTCGAGGCGGTGCGCGGCATCGACCTTGATATCGCCGACCATGAGTTCGTGGTGCTGGTCGGGCCGAGCGGCTGCGGCAAGTCGACGACGCTGCGGATGATCGCCGGCCTCGAGGACATTTCCGACGGCGACATCATGATCGGCGGCGACGTCGTCAACGACGTGCCGCCGAAGGACCGCGACATCGCGATGGTGTTCCAGAACTATGCGCTCTATCCGCACATGACCGTTGCCGAGAACATGTCGTTCGGTCTGCGGCTGAAGCACTATCCCAAGGCCGAGATCAAGAGCCGGGTCACCGAGGCCGCCCGCATGCTCGACATCACCGACCTGATCGACCGCAAGCCGAAGCAGCTCTCCGGCGGCCAGCGCCAGCGCGTCGCGATGGGACGGGCGATCGTGCGCAATCCGAAGGTGTTCCTGTTCGACGAGCCGCTCTCCAACCTCGACGCCAAGCTGCGCGTGCAGATGCGGATCGAGATCAAGAAGGTGCATCAGAAGGTCCGCACCACGACGGTCTACGTCACCCACGACCAGGTCGAGGCGATGACGCTCGCCGACCGCGTCGTGGTGATGAATCACGGCAGGATCGAGCAGATCGGCACGCCCAACGAGCTCTACCACAAGCCGGCGACCCGGTTCGTCGCCAGCTTCATCGGCTCGCCCGCGATGAATTTCGTGCCCTGTCGGCTCGAGGACACCGGCGGAAAGCTCAACGTGCGACTGACCGATCGCCTCACCTTCGCGCTGCCGCCGGCACGCGCCGCCCGCTACCAGGCTCTCTCCCGCACCGACAAGCTGTTGCTGGGCATCCGGCCCGAGCACGTCATGGAGGCGCGGCCGCATGCCGATCCGGGCGTCGAGCCGTTCGACGCCATGCTCGACGTCACCGAGCCGATGGGGATGGAGACTCTGGTCTATTTCACGCTCGAGGGCACCCAGGTCTGCGGCCGGGTCAATCCCAATGCCGGCGCGCAGGATGGCACCCCGCTCCGATTGGCTGTGGACCTCAACAATATGCATTTGCTAAACGAGGTGACCGGCGCCGTCCTTTGACGGCGCACAAGAAACCTCAAGGGCAGGAAATGGCCACCAACAAGAAGAAGATCTTCATCACCCAGACTCTGTCTCCGGGGGCACGGGTGCTCCTCAAGGAGCGGGACGACGTAGAACTCATCGAATTTCCCAACCTGATCTCCGCCAAGGACTTTCAGACCATGCTCGAGCAGCATGCGCCGGTCCATGGCGTGGCGCTCGGCGCAACCCGCTTCGGCGAGGCGGAGCTGGAGGCGTCCAAGGGCATGATGGTGGTGACCCGGATCGGTGTCGGCTATGACGCCGTCGACGTTCCGGCGCTGTCGCGCCGCAAGGTGCCGCTGATGGTCGCAGGCACCGCGAACTCGCCGTCGGTCGCCGAACAAGCCTTGTTCATGATGCTGACTCTGGCCAAGCGCGCGCAGGAAATGCACACGATGGTCAAGGACGGCACCTGGGCGAGCCGGCTCGGCGTGCTTCCGTTCGACCTCTACGGCAAGACCGTGCTGATCGTTGGCTTCGGCCGCATCGGCTCCCGCACCGCCAAGCGCTGCCTCGCCATGGAAATGAACGTGCTGGTCTACGATCCCTACAAGCCCGCCAGCGAGATTACCGCAGCGGGCTGCGAGGCCGTGCCGAGCCTCGAAGCGGCGCTGCCGCGGGCGGATTTCGTCACGATCCATTGCCCGAAGAATCCCGAAACGGTCGGGCTGTTCAACGCCGCGCGGATCAGGCTGATGAAGCCGACCGCCTATCTCATCAACACTGCCCGCGGCGGCATCGTCGACGAGAAGGCGCTGCACGACGCGCTGGTGTCAGGCAAGCTCGCCGGCGCCGGCCTCGACGTGTTCGAGCTCGAGCCGCCGCCGGTCGGCCAGCCCCTGCACGCTTTGCCCAACGTGATCATGGCGCCGCATGTCGCCGGCGTCACGGTCGAGGCCGTCGATCGCATGAGCGAGCAGACCGCACGCAATATCCTGAGCGTGCTGGATGGCAATCCGCTGCGCCAGAACGTGATCAACCAGGACGTCCTCGGCTGAGCTTTCAGCCTTCCTCGTTTGCGCCGCGGCCGATCCGAAAAGATCGGCCCGGCGATGCGGAGTACCCACATGGCCTTCAAGGAATTCGGCAACTACGATGCGGTCGGTCTCGCCGAACTCGTCCGCAACAAGGACGTGACGCCGAAGGAGCTGCTCGACGAAGCGATCGCGCGCACTGCCGCCGTCGATCCCAAGATCAACGCAGTGGTCGTCAAGCACTACGACTACGCCGAGCGCCAGATCGCCAAGGGGCTGCCTGACGGTCCCTTCACCGGCGTGCCGTTCCTGCTCAAGGACCTCGATCTGCTCGAGGGCACACGCACCACGTCGGGTGCCAGCCTGCTGAAGGACTTCGTCGCCGATCATAACGGCACGCTGGCCCAGCGCTTCCTCGACGCCGGGCTTGCGATCTTCGGCAAGAGCTCGAGCCCAGAATTCGGCCTGATGCCGACGACCGAATCCCGCCTGTTCGGCCCGACCCGCAATCCCTGGAATCTCGACCATTCCTCCGGCGGCTCGTCCGGCGGCGCCGGGGCCGCGGTCGCGGCCCGCATCCTGCCCGTCGCGCATGCCAGCGACGGCGGCGGGTCGATCCGGATCCCCGCCTCCGCGTCCGGGGTGTTCGGCATGAAGCCGACGCGTGCCCGCAACCCCTGCGGGCCCGATCGCGGCGAAGGCTGGGGCGGCTTCTCGGTCGGCCACGTGCTCAGCATCAGCGTCCGCGACAGCGCGGTCATGATGGATGCGATCCACGGCCCGGAGCCGTCGAGCCTCTATGTCGCGCCGCCGCCGGAGCGACCGTTCTCGCAGGAAGTCGGCCGCGATCCCGGCCATTTGCGCATCAGCTTCACCGACAAGTCGCCCTACGGCGATGCCATCGATCCCGAGATCGCCGCGGCGGTGCGCGACATAGCCAAGCTCCTGGCGGGGCTCGGCCATCATGTCGAGGAGCGTGCGCCGCCGCTGGCGGCCGATCCCGCCGCGGTCATGACGACCATCGTCGGCGGCAACACGGCGCTGACCATCCGTCTGCTCGAGCAGCGCGTCGGGCGCACCCTGACGTCGGACGATGTCGAGCGGCTCACGCTCGCCAGCGCCCAGAATGCGACCAAGATGAACCCGGCCGACTACGTGGCCGCGCAGCTTGCAGCGTTCCAGATCTCGCGCGCGCTTGCGACCTTCTTCGAAGGTTGCGACATCTTCCTCAGCCCGACGCTGTGCGCGCCGCCGCTCCGCCTCGGCGAGCTGAACACGATGTCCGAGGACCTCGGCCACATCGCGCCGGTGCTGCGCCGCTACATGCCGGGCACCTCGATGTTCAACATGTCCGGACAGCCGGCGATGTCGGTGCCGCTGGCCTGGAACAAGGCCGGTCTGCCGCTCGGCATGATGTTCGCGGCCAAGCTCGGCGAGGAAGGACTGCTGTTCCGCCTGGCCGGCCAGCTCGAACAGGTCCGCCCCTGGAAGGACCGGCGTCCGCCGATTTGCGCGTAGGCCCCACCGAAGCGCCCGGGCTGACAAAGGCCAGTCACATCAGGTAGATAGGAATGGCGTCGGCGCGATTCCGCCAACGCCGAGCCTGGGAGACCGAACCGTGAGTGACCCGACCGACAATGCGCTCGCTGCAATCGCGAGCATTCTCGATCAGACGACGACACCTCCCGAGAAGGCCAAATCGTCTGACAAGACGGCGGATAAGGAAGCCGAGCCTGCCAAGGAGCCTCCGGTCTCCATCGCGATGCCGCCGCCCCTTCCGTCGTCAGTCGAAGTCGTATCAGTCGAGACCGTGTCCATCACGACCGTGTCCGTCGAAGCCGCGCCCGCCGAGCCGTCGGCGGTCGAGCCGCCTCCGATCGAGCAGCCCGAACCGGTCGAACAGCCTGAGCCAAGTAAAGCTGAGGCAAGTGAACCGGAGCCAAGCGAACCGGAAGCGGAGCCGGAGCCGATCCAGCCGCCGCCCCAACCGATCGAGGCCAATGGCTATTCCAGGTCCGGCCCAGGCCCGATGGCCGCGCTGCGCTTCCGCTGGACGGTACGCCAGGACGGCGCCCAATATTATGTCGACGAGACCGTCGGTGACGCATCGACCCCACTCGTCAACGGCCCGATGGAGCGGGACGCCGCGATCAAATTCGTCGACGATCGCGAGGCCGAAGCGCGGCGGCGCTTCGAGCATTTCAAGCACGAGATGCTCAGCCGCACTGCGAGCGTCGTTCAGGCAAAGGACAGCAACGAGGCCTGAGACGCGATACGTGCCCTTCGGGCATCGCAATCAAATGCGGATGGAGTAGACCTCGATGTTTCGCGCGCTGGTCGGCCTCGCCTTCGCCTTGCTCCTGTCCACCGCGCACGCGCAGCAGGCGCCGTCCCGGCTGGATGAGATCGTCAAGCGCGGCATCCTGCGGGTCGGCATGACCGGCGACTATTTGCCCTTCACCTATCTCGACAAGGAGACCAAGGCCTTCCGCGGCTTCGATGTCGACATGGCGCAGTCACTCGGCAAGGCGCTCGGCGTCAAGGTCGAGTTCGTGCCGACGTCGTGGCCGCAGATGACCAGGGATTTCGAGGCCGACGATTTCGACATCGCGATGGGCGGCGTCTCCATCACCTTCGATCGGCAGAAGAAGGGTCTGTTCTCGACGCCGATCATGCGCGAGGGCAAGACGCCGATCGCGCGCTGTGCCGACAAGGGCAAGTTTGAGACGATCGCCGAGATCGACAAACCGGGCACCCGCGTGATCGTCAATCCCGGCGGCACCAATGAGCGCTTCGCGCGCGCCCATGTGAAAACCGCCGAGATCCGGGTCTTCAACGACAACACCAAAATCTTCGACGAGATTGCCAAGGGCGATGCCGACCTGATGATGACCGATGCATCCGAGACGCGCTATCAGCAGAAGCTGCATCCCGGCGTGCTGTGCGCCGTTCATCCCGACAAGCCGTTCGACTTCGCGGAAAAGGCCTACTGGATGCAGCGCGACGTCGCCTTGAAGGCGTTCGTCGACCAATGGCTTCACATCGCACGCGAAGATGGCGGCTACGCGAAGATCTACGCCGCGTGGTTCGAATAGCCCGCGTCACGCTCATCATTTGAAGCGCACGGCCTGAAACCAGACCGTAATCCAGCGATTTGAACCTAAGCCGCAAGGATACGACTCATGTTCTGACCGTGATCTGGGACACGTTCAACGAGGTGGGCACCGGATAGCCTTGCGAACGGGGTTCCCTGCACCGGAGGTCGAGATGAGAAAGCTACTGGCGATCGCCACGCTCGTGCTGGCGAGCACGGCCGCAGCGCAGGCGCAGTACACATTCGATTACGGCGGCCGCACCATTCGCATCGATCCCGATCGCGGCACGGTTTCGATCCCCGGCGTCTACGACAATACTCCCCGCGGCACCAAGCGCGCCAAACGCGAGGACACCGAGCAGAAGCGCAAGGCTCCGAAGGAAGCCAACACGGACGCTAAGACGGATTCCCAGGCCGCGCCGTCCGGCGCGCCCGCAGCGGCTGCTCCGCCAGCCCTCGATCAGGCCGCCGTCCCGCCGGCGCCTGCCGCAACCACGACGGATCCGGCCAGCACGGGTGTTGCGGCCACGCCGCCTTCAGCTACAGCCGCGACCACACCGCCGCCGCCCGCGCCGCCAGCCGTCCAGCAAAATGCCGCGCCTGCTGCAAAGCCCACCACCGCTCCAACCGTCGGTGCCGCCTCGCCGAGCGCTCCAGCGCCCAAGCCGCTCGCCAATCCCGTGCAAGCAGCGAACTCGCCGCTTGGCGTCTGGATCACCGAAGAGAAGGAAGGCAAAATCCGCATTGAGCAATGCGGTGCCAATCTCTGCGGCTACGCCGTCGACAAGAAATCGAACGCCAACGGCGAGCAGGTTCTGATCAACATGAAGCCGGGCAAGGACAAGTGGAGCGGCCGCATCTTCGATCCGAACAGCGGCAGCACCTACGATTCCACCATCGCGATGAAGAGCCCCGACACGCTACGCGTCCAGGGCTGTGCGTTCGGCGGCATGTTCTGCGGCGGCCAGACCTGGACGCGGGTGAATTGATTACGCTTGGATCGTAGCCCGGATGAAGCCAACGGGTCGCGC
>NZ_LFIQ01000072.1:39105-44303 GCF_001189245.1 Bradyrhizobium pachyrhizi
GCGGTCTCCATCCGGGCTAGGCATACGAAAAAGCCCCGCCTGACGAGCGGGGCTTTCATCTCGCGAACTGCTACGACGCTTCAGCCGACCTTGCCGTTGTATTCCTCGTCGGTGACGTGCTCCATCCAGGTCGAATAGACGCCATCGAGCGCCTCCTGCATGGCGATGTGGGTCATGCTGTTGTCCGGCGAGGCCCCGTGCCAGTGCTTCTCGTTCGGCGGAATCCAGACCACATCGCCGGGACGAATCTCCCTGATCGGGCCGCCCTTGGCCTGCACGCGCCCGATGCCGGAGATCACATACAGCGTCTGTCCGAGCGGATGGGTGTGCCAGGCGGTGCGTGCGCCGGGCTCGAACGAGACGCGCGAGGCGTTCAGCCGCGCCGGCGCAGGCGCCATGTTGATCGGGTCCTGCAGCACGGTGCCGGTAAAGTTCTCCTTCGGCGCGCGGCGGGTCGGCCGCGAGCCGGAAACGTGGATGTCCATGGGGTTACCTCCCTTTCTTGACGTTATTTCTTGGTCGCGGCGTAGCGCGCCTTGGTCTCGGCATTCATCGGATACAGGCCGGGCAGCTGGGCGCCATTGTTCACCTCGTTGACGATCCAGGCTTCCATCCGTTCCTGCTCCGGCCCCTCGGCCAGCACGTGATCGAGGAACGCCTGCGGGATCAGCACCGCGCCGTCCTGGTCGGCCACCACCACGTCGTTCGGGAATACGGCAACGCCGCCGCAGCCGATCGGTTCGCCCCAGCCGACGAAGGTCAGGCCTGCGACTGACGGCGGAGCGGCGTAGCCGTCGCACCACACCGGCAGGCCGGTGCCGAGCACGCCCTCGACGTCGCGCACCACCCCGTCGGTGATCAGCGCCGTCACCCCGCGCTTGACCATGCGAGCGCAGAGGATGTCGCCGAAAATGCCGGCATCGGTGATGCCCATGGCATCGACCACGGCAATGCAGCCGGCCGGCATCGCCTCGATCGCGGTGCGGGTCGAGATCGGCGACGACCAGGACTCCGGCGTCGCCAGATCCTCACGGGCCGGCACGAAGCGCAGCGTGAAGGCCGGTCCGACCAGCCGCTTCTGCCCCGGCTTCAGCGGCTTGGTGCCGCGCATCCAGATGTTGCGCAGGCCCTTCTTGAGCAGGACGGTGGTGATGGTGGCGGTGGACACGTGCGACAGCGTCGCGATCGCTTCGGCGGACAGTGACATCTGGAAAGCTTGCTCCGATGGGAGGAAAAGACCGGCGCATGTTGCCGGGCAAGGGCCTTGCGTCAAGGGCTGCGCGAAAAAGCTGCGATCATCCAAATTTATCGCCAGCATGCCGATTAATTTATTGAAGTTGCTGCATCATTTTGCACGAAGCGAATTCCGTTTCATCTCGAAACACGCTAGCTTGATGGCTGACGACAGCGCTTGACCCAATGGCCGAACCCTTAAGTCCTCCCCGCCTTTTGCCGAGTGGCGACAGCGCCATCACGGTGGAATTTAGCCGCACCATCGATGACGCCGCCAACCGGCGGGTGCTGGCGCTCGACCGCGTGATCGCTGCCGAGCCGATCGCCGGCATCACCGAGACCGTGCCGACCTACCGGTCGCTGCTGGTGCATTACGACCCCGTCCGGATCAGCTTCGATGCGCTCGGCGGGCAACTACTGGCACGCGCGGCCAAGGCGCCGCCGACCGAGACCGGGACGCGGCGCTGGCGGATTCCCGTGACCTATGGCGGCGAGCATGGCATCGATCTCGAGGATGTCGCGAAGGCGCTCAAAACCACGCCGGACGAGGTCGTGGCACGCCACGTCGCCGGCGACTATCGGGTCGCCATGATCGGCTTCACGCCTGGCTGGTCCTATCTCAGCGGGCTGGAGACCTTCCTGCACATGCCGCGGCGCAAGGACCCGCGGCTGCTGACCCCGGCCGGCACCATTTCGATCGGCGGCATCCAGACCGGTGTGCAGTGCCTGGCCGGCCCGAGCGGCTGGCACCTGCTCGGCCGCACGCCAGTGAGGACCTACCAGTTGCATCGCGATCCGACCTTCCTGCTGGAGCCGGGCGATGCCATCACCTTCACCGCGATCGACGCCAAGACCTTTGCCGAACAGGACCGCGCCGCCGAGGCCGGCGAGTTCGTCGCCGAACTGGTGACGCCATGAGCAAGCTCGTCGTCACCTCGATCGGCCCGGCAAGCTCGGTGCAGGACGGCGGACGTCCGGGCTCGCAGCGCTACGGCCTGACGCCGAGCGGCGCGATGGACCGGCTTTCGCTGGCGGCCGCCAACACGCTGGTCGGCAATGACCTGTTCGCCGCCGCGGTGGAGATCGGCCCGTTCGGCGCCAGCTTCACCGCACGCGGCGGCGCGGTGCGCGTCGGGCTCGCCGGCGCGTCGCGCAATGCCGATATCGGCGGCCGGCCGGTCGCGTTCGACAGCTCGGCGACGCTCGCCGAAGGTGAGACGCTCACTCTCGGCTTCGCGCGCGGCGGCTCGTTCAGCTATCTCGCGATCGAGCACGGCATCGAGGGCGAGCCGATGTTCGGCAGCCTCGCCGTCAACGCCCGCGCCGGGCTCGGCAGCCCCTACCCGCGGCCGCTGCAAAGCGGCGACGAGTTGACGACGCAGGCTGCAAGCGGCGCGCCCGAACGCCGCATCGAAATGCCGGCCGCGACCGATGCGCCGATCCGCATCGTGTTCGGCCCGCAGGACGACGAGTTCGCCGAGGACAACAAGAAACTGTTGGTCGACAGCGAGTGGAAGATCTCGGCGACCAGCGACCGCATGGGCTATCGCCTCGAAGGTCCCGTCATCAAGCATCTCGACGGCCACAACATCGTCTCCGACGGCACCGTGAACGGCAGCATCCAGGTGCCCGGCAACGGCCAGCCGATCGTGCTGATGCCGGACCGCGGCACCAGCGGCGGCTATCCGAAGATCGCAACCGCGATCACGGCCGATTTCGGCCGCTTCGCGCAGATCTCGGCCGGCCGGCCTTTCCGCTTCAAGGCGGTGACGATGGCAGAAGCGCAGGCCGAGGCGATCAAGTTCCACGAGATGCTGCGTTCCCTGCCCGACCGCCTCCGTGGCATTGAGGATTTTGGCCTCAACATCGAAGCGCTGCGGGATGCGAATGTCGCGGGTCAGGCCGTCAACGCCGTCGATGTGTCGACCTGGCAAGTTGCGCTACCCTGAATCTGTACAACAACAGACGGATCGATCGTCATGACCTCAACCATCGACCTCAATTGCGATCTCGGCGAAAGCTTTGGCCCCTGGGAAATGGGCAATGATGCCGCGATGATCGAGCTTGCGACCTCGGTCAACGTCGCCTGCGGCTTTCATGCCGGCGACGCCGACATCATGCGCAAGACGGTCGATCTGGCGAAGGCGCGTGGCGTCAGCGTCGGCGCCCATCCCGGCTATCGCGACCTGCACGGCTTTGGCCGCCGCCCGATGCCGGGACTGACGTCCTCGGAGATCGAGAACCTGATCGCCTACCAGATCGGCGCCTTGCAGGCGATCGCGACCGCGGCCGGTCACAAGGTCACCCATGTGAAGGCGCATGGCGCGATTTCCAACGTCGCCTGCGAGGACGACATGACTGCACACGCGATCGCCAACGCAATCAAGGCGGTCGACCCCAACCTGATTTTCGTGGTGCTGGCGAATTCGAAACTGGTGCGTGCCGGCGAGGCTGCCAATCTGCGCATGGCGCATGAGGTGTTCGCCGACCGCGCCTATGAGGACGACGGCAACCTGGTGTCGCGCAAGAAGCCCGGCGCGGTGCTGCACGATCCTAAGGCGATTGCCGATCGTGTGGTACGGATGGTGCAGGACGGAGCCGTCGTCTCGGTCACCGGCAAGGTGATCAAGATGCAGACCGATACCGTCTGCATCCATGGCGACACGCGTGGAGCCGTCGAGATCGCGCGCGGCCTGCGCGAGGCGCTGAAGCAGGCGGGCATCACCGTTGCGCCGTTCAAGACCGCGTACTGAGCCGCGAACGCATCGATCAAAAAAGGGCCGGCCGCCGCGCCGGCCCTTTTAGATTCCGTTAAGAGTCTTCTTAAACCCAAACTTGCCGTTTGATTGCTAGGTGCAGCTTCCGAGCCTTTGATTGTCCTCTTGGGAAATTGGGTACGAAAGCATGTTCCGCACCAGCCTCTCCCTCACCATCGCCGCGGTTGCTACCGCCGCCTTCACCAGCGCGGCATCCGCCGGCTGCTACAGCTGCTATACGCCGCCGCCGCAGCCGTGCACGACCTGCTATCAGGTGCAGAGCGTGCCGCCGCAGTATCGCACGGTGCAGGAGACCGTCATGGTGGCGCCGGGCCGCGTCGTCGCGCATCGCACGCCGGCACAGTATCGCACCGTGATGGTACCGAAGACGGTGATGGTCGCGCCCGAAGGCGTCGCCTATGAGCGCATCGCGCCGCAATACGCCACGCAGGAGCGCACCGAAATGGTCTCGCCGGGCTATTCCTACTACGCGCCGGTTCAGCCGACCTGCAGCACCTGCGGTGGCGGCTACGGCTACGGGTATGGTCGCGGCTACGGCTACTGAGCCGTCAGCATCCAGCCAACACAAAGCCGCCGCCTGAGGATATCAGACGGCGGCTTTTGAATTTTCCGAAGGGTTCAGAACGGGTGGACGGACAGCGTGCCGAACACGATGGCCGCGATCACCGCAAAGGCGCTGTAGAGCGCCGCCGTGTGAATTCCGGTCCCGGACTTCCGTGAAATGTGTCGCGCGTAAAGGTGCAGGCGGGCTTCCGCCGATAGCTCGCGCATGGTCGATCTCCAACGCCCCATTCTCGGGCATATGGAATATCGTTCGCGTCCGGATTCAAGCGGGCGGCAAAAATAGCGATGCCGCCGCCTTCGGGAACTCGGTTCCGAGAGGAATATTCCTTCTCGCGCGCTCGGCCGAGAATCCTATTCGCCGCAATTCGAGGCGTCGGGAACCCGCGCCAGTCCCGCAATAATCGAAAATCTCGAAAACAACCCCATGCAAAGTAGCCGGAGGTGGATAGTCGAGGCGCTGCCGCTGCCGCGCCTGTTGCCCATCCTTGTCCCAGCAACAAGACGCACCGGTCGTGCACGTGCCGCCGGAAGCGGCCGCTCCGTCACGCTCAGGCCTTCCAGCGCCCGATCTTGAACGCCGCCAGATGCCCCGGAACGTCGCCCGGGTCGAACGGCGGGCCGGCG
>NZ_LFIQ01000072.1:44313-74456 GCF_001189245.1 Bradyrhizobium pachyrhizi
GGGCGACCCGATGCGGCGTCGTAGAGATCGGGCCTGAACACCGCCATGGCGGTCTTCAGCGCCTCCGGCCGGTACGCCGTTTGGCCCCAGCGAACCATCTGCGCATAGAGCCAGGCCGCCTGCCCCGGATCAGGCCGCGCCGCAGCCTCGCGCCCGACCAGCAAATAGCGATTGCTCTCGCGCATGGTGCCGTCGGGCGAAATCTTCAGGTGGCCATCGAGCGTGCGCTGGATGACGCTGGCATCGACACCAATCCGCTCGGGCTGCGCCAGGATGCCCGCGACCTCGGACCGGTTCTCGGGCCGCTCGATGAACTCCACGGCGCGCAGATGTGCACGCACCAGCGCCGCCACGGTGTCGGGATGCTTCTCCGACCAGCTCTGCCGCAGAGCCAATACCTTTTCCACCGCGCTGAGCAGGATGTCGGAGACGAAATGCAGGATGTGGCCGATGCCGAGATCGACCGCGATCGAATTCCAGGGTGCGCCGACGCAAAACGCGTCGACATGGCCGTTGGCGAGACTGTCGACCATGTAGGGCGGCGGCAGCACCACGAGCTGGACATCCTCATCGGGATCGACGCCGCCGGCGGCCATCCAGAACCGCAACTGGTAATTGTGGGTCGAGAACGGGAAGGTCATGCCGAAGGTCAGCGGCTCTGCTCCGCTCTTCCGCCGCTTGGCAACCACGCGGGCGAGCGCCTGTGCGGTTGCCATCGGATCGAAGCGGTCGCCGTCGATCTCTTCCATCAGCGCGGCGTGCAGCGCCGGCGATACCGTGATGGCATTGCCGTTGAGCCCGAGGTTGAAGGGCGCCGCGATCGGCACCTTGACGTGACCGAGCCCGAGGCTCGAGGCGATCGCCACCGGCGCCAACAGATGAGCGGCGTCGAACAGGCCGATATTGAGCTTGTCGCGGACGTTCGACCACGACACTTCCCGCACCAGCGTGACGTCGAGGCCTTCGGACGCGGCGAATCCCTTGTCGACGGCAACGATCAGCGCGGCAGCGTCGACCAGCGGAATGAACCCGATGCGCAAAGGTGTGGTCATTTCAGGAGCTCCGACGCCGTCAGGATCGATTGCGCGATCTCTCCGATCTTCTTTTTCTCGCGCATCGCGGTCGAGCGCATCAGCACATAGGCCTCCTCCTCGGTCAGTCCCTTCACCTTCATCAGGATGCCCTTGGCGCGATCGATCACCTTGCGCTCCTCCAGCGCGTGCTTGGTGCGATCGAGCTCGTCCTGCAGCTTGGCGAAGGCATTGAAGCGGGAGACGCACAGATCGAGGATCGGCTTCATCCGCTCCTTCTTGAGACCGTCGACGATATAGGCGGAGACGCCCGCCTCGACCGAGGCCTGGATCGAGGCGGCGTCGCTCTGGTCGACGAACATCGCGATCGGCCGGCGGACGGCACGGCTGACCTGGAACATTTGTTCCAGCACGTCGCGACTGGGGTTCTCGAGGTCGATGACGATGATCTCGGGGTCGAGCGCATAGATTCGCGAGAGCAGGCTCTGCATCTCGCTGATATGCACGACATCCGTATACCCGGCCTCCCGCAGTCCCTCCTCAAGGATGGCCGCACGGATCGGGCTCTCGTCGACTATGACGATCTTGGGAGACGATTCAGCGCTCATCGACAACTCTTAAGGCCCGGCAGATGCATCCATATCATGCCGGAAGCCCCGGGAAAGGGTTGTAATTCTCGGCAATTGGGACTAGCTCCTGCCCATTCATCAGGCAGATCAGAGATATGCAAGAGGCCGCCGCGCCGAAAGTGAGCTTTGTGTCCTTGGGGTGCCCCAAGGCGCTGGTCGATTCCGAGCGCATCATCACCCGGCTGCGCGCGGAAGGCTATGAGCTGGCGCGCAAGCATGACGGCGCCGACATCGTCATCGTCAACACCTGCGGCTTTCTCGACAGCGCCAAGCAGGAATCGCTCGCCGCGATCGGCGAGGCCATGGCCGAGAACGGCAAGGTCATCGTCACCGGCTGCATGGGCGCCGAGCCGGAGCAGATCGAGAGCGCCTATCCCGGCGTGCTCTCGATCACGGGGCCGCAGCAATATGAGAGCGTGCTGGACGCCGTGCACCGCGCGCTGCCGCCGGCGCACAACCCGCATATCGACCTGGTGCCGCCGCAGGGCGTCAAGCTGACGCCGCGGCACTACGCGTATTTGAAGATTTCCGAGGGCTGCAACAACCGCTGCAGCTTCTGCATCATCCCGAAGCTGCGCGGCGATTTGGTGTCGCGACCGGCCAATGAAGTGCTGCGCGAGGCCGAGAAGCTGGTGAAGGCCGGCGTCAAGGAGTTGCTCGTCATCTCGCAGGACACCTCGGCCTATGGCGTCGACCTGAAATACGCCGAGAGCCCGTGGCAGGACCGCAGCGTCCGCGCAAAATTCTTCGATCTCGCCAAGGAGCTCGGCGAGCTCGGCGCCTGGGTGCGGCTGCAATATGTCTACCCCTACCCGCATGTCGACGAGGTCATCGGCCTGATGACCGAGGGCAAGGTGCTGCCCTATCTCGACATCCCGTTCCAGCATGCGAGCCCGGACGTGCTGCGCGCGATGAAGCGCCCGGCTGCGCAGGAGAAGACGCTGGCACGGATCCAGAAATGGCGCGAGCAGTGCCCTGAGCTGACGCTGCGCTCGACCTTCATCGTCGGCTTCCCCGGCGAGACCGATTCCGATTTCGCCTACCTGCTCGACTGGCTCGATGAAGCCGGGATCGACCGCCTCGGCTGCTTCAAATACGAGCCGGTCGCCGGCGCCACGTCGAACGCGATCGGGAATGCCGTGCCCGACGAGGTCAAGCAGGAGCGCTGGAACGCGCTGATGGCGCGGCAGCAGAAGATCTCCGCGAGGCGCCTGAAGCGCAAGGTCGGCACCCGCCAGCAGGTCATCATCGACGAGGTCGGCCCGACTGTGGCGAAGGGCCGGTCAAAGGCCGATGCGCCGGAGATCGACGGCGCCGTCTACCTCACGAGCCGACGGCCGCTCAAGGTCGGCGAGATCGTGACCGCCAAGATCGAGCGCTCGGACCAATACGACCTGCACGGCAGCGTCGCCGGATTCTGACGCTTGACATGTTCCGGCGTTCGGCTGTATGGCCCTGCGCCATGAAGCTGAATCGGACCCACCGCCGCGCCATCTGCCGTCGTCGCACCCGCGACGATGCTGGGCTGCGCCGTGTCCGACGCCATCGCTGATCCTATAAATCAGCCAAGGTTTTCGAGAAGGCCGCGCCCCCAAAGCGCGGCCTTCTCGTTTTTCGGCCTGCCCTTTCCCAACATCGACCCCAGAGGAGAACGACATGACCAACGCACCCCATCCGTTCGATGCGCTGATGGACATCACCGCTCGCCCCGAGGTCGTCTTCGTGCGCGGCGCCGGCTCGTATTTGTGGGACAGCAACCGCAACCGCTATCTCGATTTCGTGCAGGGCTGGGCCGTCAATCCCCTCGGCCACTCGCCGGTCATCGTTGCCGACGCGCTGGCCGCGCAGGCGAGACGGCTGCTGACGCCAAGCCCGGCGTTCTACAACGAGCAGAGCCTGAAACTGGCAAAGTTGCTGGTCGACAACAGCTGCTTCGACCAGGTGTTCTTCGCCAACTCAGGCGCGGAGGCCAATGAAGGCGCGATCAAGCTCGCGCGCAAATATGGCACGAAGTACAAGAACGGCGCGCACGAGATCATCACCTTCGAAGGCGGCTTCCACGGCCGCACGCTCGCGACCATGTCGGCCTCGGGCAAGAAGGCGTTCGAGCCCCTGTTCGAGCCGAAGGTCTCGGGCTTCCGCAAAGCCAGGCTGAACGACATCGAGTCGGTGCGAAAGCTGATCTCGTCGTCGACGGTCGCGGTCATGCTGGAGCCGATCCAGGGCGAGGCCGGCGTCTGGCCCGCGACGGATGAGTTTTTGAAGGAGTTGCGGGCGCTGACCCAGCAACGCGGCCTGCTGCTCATTGTCGACGAGATTCAGACCGGCATCGGCCGGACCGGAAAGCTGTTCGGCTATCAGCACGCCGGGATCGAGCCCGACATCATGACGCTCGGCAAAGGCATCGGCGGTGGCGTGCCGCTCGCGGCCCTGCTCGCGACCGAGCATGCCTCGTGCTTCGATCACGGCGATCAAGGCGGCACCTTCAACGGCAATCCGCTGATGTGTGCCGCGGGGCTTGTCGTGCTCGATCAGATCAGCAAGCCCGATTTTCTGCAATCGGTCGTCGATGCCGGCCTTTTGCTCGAGCGCGAATTGCAGCGGCTGTCGTCGCGGCACGGTCTCGGCGAGATCAGGGGCCGCGGGCTCCTGCTGGCACTCGACCTCAAGATGCCGATCGGTGCCGCCGTGGTTGCCGAGGCGTTCGCGGCCGGCGTGCTGATCAACTCGCCGCAGCCGGACGCGCTACGCTTCATGCCGGCGCTAAACGTGGCGCGGGAGGAGATTTCCCTTGTCATCGACTGCCTGGATACCGTGCTGACCAAGGTCGGCGCGGCGCGACGGGTGGCTTAGCAATCGCCCAGTCATTCCGGGGCGATGCGCAGCATCGAACCCGGAATCTCGAGATTCCCCGGTGCGCAATTGCGCACCTGAGGTTCACGCTTCGCGTGCCCCGGAATGACGATCTCTCTACGGCCGCAGGATTGCCGCGCCCGTCGTCGCCCTGCTCTCCAGATCGATATGCGCCTTGGCGGCATCCTTGAGCGCATAGGCGTGGTTGATCGGCACGTGCAGCTTGCCGTTGATCACGGCGGCGAACAGCGTGTCGGCGCCTTCGAGCAACTCCTTGCGGGTGCCGACATAGTCGTTGAGCTTGGGCCGCGTCGCGAACAGCGAGCCGTGGTTGTTGAGTTCGGCAAGCGGGAACGGCGGCACCGGACCCGATGCGTTGCCGAAGGAGACGAACAGGCCGCGCGGCCTGAGGCAGGACAGCGATCCCGGGAACGTGGTCTTGCCGACGCCGTCATAGACGACGTCGCAGAGCTCGCCGCGGCTGATCTGCTTGACGCGTTCGACGAAGTTCTCCTCGTTGTAGAGGATGACGTGATCGCAACCATTGGCGAGCGCGAGATCGGCCTTCGCCTTCGAGCCGACGGTACCGATGACATGCGCGCCGAGCGCCCGCGCCCACTGGCAGGCGAGCAGCCCGATGCCGCCCGCCGCGGCGTGGATCAGCACGCGATGGCCGTGCTCGACCTTGAAGGTCTTGTGCAGGAGATACCAGACCGTGAGGCCCTTCAGCATCAGCACGGCGCCCTGCTCGTAGGTGATATGATCGGGCAGCTTGACGAGCTTGTCGGCCGGGATGACCCGCTCGGACGCGTAGCCGCCGAGATTGTAGTAGTAGGCGACGCGATCGCCGGGGTGGAAATTGGTCACGCCCGGCCCCACGGCCAACACCTCGCCTGCGGCCTCGTTGCCGGCAATGAACGGCAGGCCGGGCGCCTTGTAGAGGCCGGTGCGGAAATAGACGTCGATGAAGTTCAGACCGACCGCGTGCTGGCGGATCCGGACCTCGCCCGTCCCCGGCGCACCCACCTCGACGTCCTCATAGGTCAGGACTTCCGGCCCCCCCACCTGGTGCACGCGCACAGCCTTGGTCATGTCGTCGCTCCCCTCATATACCAGCGTCAAGCGAGCGAATGCCATCGCGGCCGGCTTGTCAACCAAGCGGGCCGGAACCGGCTACGGCACGATCCGGAAAAGTGCGAACCGGCTTTCCCTCGCGACAAACGCGCAGCGTTTGCGCGGAGACAATGCCGATTAGCGCGCCGGCTTCCTGCGGTTGCGCTTGGCCATGACGTTGAACGCCTCGACGGCGGCCGAGAAGGCGATCGCGAAATAGATGTAGCCGCGCGGGATGTGGAATTTGAAGCCGTCGGCCACCAGCGCCACGCCGATCAGCACCAGGAAGGCCAGCGCCAGCATCTTGGTGGTCGGGTGCTCCGCGACAAAGCGCGCCACCGGTCCCGACGAGATGTACATGATGGCGCAGGCGATCACCACCGCCGCGATCATGATCTCGATGTCCTGCGCCATGCCGATCGCGGTGATGATCGAATCCAGCGAGAACACCAGGTCGATGATGATGATCTGCACGATCACCCAGAAGAATGCGCTGGCGCTCGGCCTGTCGTCGGCTTCCCCCTCGCGCGCCTCGACCTCGCCGTGAATCTCGTGGGTCGCTTTCGCAATCAGGAACAGGCCGCCGCCGATCAGGATGATGTCACGCCACGACAGCGCGACGTCCCTCACGGTGATGACCGGTTGGGTCAGCCCGATCAGCCAGACCAGGATCGAGAGCAGCAGAATGCGGAACACCAGCGCCAGCAGCAGGCCGATCTGCCGCGCGCGCTTGGCCTGCGCGGGCGGGATCCGCGACACGATCACCGACAGGAAAATCACGTTGTCGATGCCGAGCACGATCTCGAGCGCAGTCAGCGTCAACAGCGCCGCCCAGGCTTCCGGGCTGGTGATCAATTGCATCATGCTCTGAAGGCTTTCATCCGGCGGATCACGGTATCGCTGCCGACGATGTAGACGGCGATGGCGCAGAGACCGAAAGTGATCGGGGCTCCGACCACGAAATCGTTCGCAAGCGTGTACATGCCGAGCAGCGCCCATGCGCCGAGCAGCCACAGCGTCAGCCAGCGCAGCCGCACCACACGCAGCGGATGCAGCACGTGGAACGGCGCAAAGGTCAGCGCGATCAGAGCCGCGACGACGATCGTCGACAGCACCGGCGGCAGGTGCAGCAGAAACAGATAGAACGCCGCCGCATTCCACAGCGCCGGGAAGCCGCGGAAATGGTTGTCATCGGCCTTCATGCGGCGGTCGGCGAAATACAGCGCGCTGGAGACCACGATGCCGACCCCGAGGATCGGCGCCGCCAGCGGCAGCAGCATGCCGCTCGCGGTGATCGCATAGGCCGGCACGAACACATAGGTGACGAAATCAACCACCAGGTCGAGCACCTCGCCCGACCAGTTCGGCTGCAGCCGGACCACGTCGAGCCGGCGCGCCAGCGGGCCGTCGATCCCGTCGATGATGAGCGCGACCCCGAGCCAGGCGAACATGTTGGCCCAGTGCTCGCGCACCGCCTCCAGCATCGCCAGCAGCGCGACCCCGGCGCCGAGCGCCGTGAAAATATGAACGGAGAATGCGGCGGTCCGCATCCGTTCTGGCAACGCATCGGGCTGGCTCGAATGCTCCATCGGCCGAGTGCTATCAGGAATCGGACTGGTTTGCATATGCGGTCTTGCGGCGTTCCGCCGCGCAAAGCGTTGGAAACTCTTGGTGGTTACCGATGGCTTGAAAATCGGGCCAAGCATGTCAAATGTCCTGATATGACCGACAGCTCGCTGGATTATGACGTTATCGTAATAGGCGGCGGTCCGGCCGGATTGACGGCTGCGATTGCCCTTGCCGACGCAGGTGCACGGACTGCGCTGCTGGCGCGCCGCGCGCCCTATGCCGATAATCGGACCACCGCGCTGCTCGGTGCCTCGACCGATATCCTGGAGCGGCTGGACGTCTGGCGGCGCTGCAGCGACCGAGCGGCGGCGCTCAAGACCATGCGCCTCGTCGACGACACCGGCCGCCTGATCCGTGCGCCAGAGGTGCGCTTCTCGTCCGACGAGATCGGCCGCGAGCAGTTCGGCTTCAACATCGACAACCGCTCGCTGGTCGCAGCCCTCGAGGACCGCGCCGGCGAAATGACCGCGCTGACGCGGTTCGACGATGAAGCCGCCTCGGTGCGGCCGGACGCTGCCGCGGTCACCGTGGTGACGCGGCAGGGCCAGTCGCTCCGGGCCCGGCTCGTGGTCGGTGCCGACGGGCGCAATTCATTGTCCCGCGAGGCCGCCGGCATCGAGGTGACAAGCCGCGAGCTCGGGCAGTCCGCCCTCACCTTCAACGTCACCCACACCCGGCCGCACCACAACGTCTCGACCGAGTTCCACACCGAGCACGGCCCCTGCGTGTTCGTGCCGCTCGGCGGCAACCGGAGCAGCGTGGTCTGGGTCTCCTCGCCCAAGGAGGCCGAACGGCTGATGGCGCTCGGTGACGACGAATTGTCCCTCGCCGCCGAGCGGCAGTCGCATTCCATTCTCGGCCGCGTCGAGGTCCAGGGTGGCCGTCACGTGTTTCCGCTCGCCATCGAGCGGCCGCGGCAGTTTGCAAAAGACCGGATCGCGCTGGTCGGGGAATCCGCCCATGTGCTGCCGCCGATCGGCGCGCAGGGTCTCAATATGGGACTGCGCGATGCCGCCGATATCGCCGAGATCACGGGTCAGGCGATCGGTCGTGGCGAAGATCCCGGCGCGCCCAATGTGCTGTCGCGCTACCAGGCGGCGCGGCGCCCCGATGTCGCCAGCCGGACCTGGGCGATCGATATCGCCAACCGGTCGCTGCTGAGTGATTTCCTCGGCATGCAGACGGCGCGCGCTGCCGGACTGCATCTGCTCGGCGCATTCGGCCCGTTGCGGCGCCTCGCGATGCGCGAAGGCCTCGCGCCGTCGTGGCGGCGGTGAGCAAAGCGTTTTCGAGCGAAGTGGGCACCGGTTCGCGTTAAGAAAACGCGTCAAATAAGAAGCGCGCCGATCAGGGAAACACCAGCCGTCCGCTCTGGATGAACCACATCACGCTGGTCAGCGTGACCACCGAGGCGAAGGTGCCGATCAGCACCGCGACCGACGCCGGCTCGATCCAGGTGTCGTTCTGCCGCGCGATCACGAACACGTTGAGCGCCGGCGGCAGTGAGGCCATCAGCACCGCCGTCGCAGCCCAAGGCTGCGCGAACGGGCCGAACAGCAGCATCAGGCCGAACGCCAGCAGCGGATGGATCAAAAGCTTGATCGCGACCACGCCCGGGACCTCCCACGGCACCCGCTCGAACGGCCGCAGCGCCACCGTGATGCCGAGCACGAACAGCGCCGTCGGCGCGGCGGCATTTTCCAGGAACTGGATGGTGCGATCGAGCGCGACCGGGATCGGGATGTGAAAGCCGGCGACCAGCGCCCCGAACACCGCCGACATGATCAGCGGGTTCTGCACGATCTGCCGCAGCACCACGCCGAGTGCGTGCAGCAGCGAGGGATGGTCGCGGTCGGTGAGCTCGATCAGCAGCGGCACGATCGAGAACAGGAAGATGCTGTCGCAGCAGAAGATCAGCGCGGTCGGCGCCGCCGCCTTGGCACCGAGCACAGCGAGCGCGAGGCCGGGCCCCATATAGCCGATATTGCCGTAGGCGCCCGACAGGCCGGCCAGCGTCGCCTCGCGCAGCGTGAGCCCGCCGATCACCTTGCCCGCGACCATCGCTAGGAAGAATGCGAGCACGGTTCCGAGCGTGGTGGCGATCAGGAATGGCGGGTTGTTCAGCTCCGCAAACGGCGTCTTGGACATGATCCCGAACAGCAGCGCCGGCAACGAAACGTAAAGCAGGAAGAAATTCATCCAGGCGAGCCCGCTCTCGGGCAAACCCTTGGCCTTGCCGCACGCATAGCCGATGAAGATCAAGCCGAAATACGGCAACGCCAGATTGAGGATATCGATCATTCTGAAAGTAGTTTCTCGGCCGGATTTCGGGTCGTTTTTGCAGAGCTGGAATCGGTAAAGCGTGGGTTAATTCGGACCTTAGCCCCTAGCATCGGCCACAATGTTGGTCTATCGACGAGCCATGATCAAAGCGCGCACCGCCAAGTTTCAGATCGGGCAGATCGTCCGTCACCGGGTGTTCTCCTTCCGGGGCGTGATTTTTGATATCGACCCGGAGTTCAACAACACCGAGGAATGGTGGCTGTCGATCCCCGAGGACATGCGGCCGCACAAGGACCAGCCGTTCTACCATCTGCTCGCGGAAAACTCGGAAACCGAGTACGTCGCCTATGTCTCGGAGCAGAACCTCTTGCCTGACGAGTCCGGCGAGCCGATCCGGCATTCGCAGGTGGCGGAGATCTTCATCAAGGACAAATCGGGCGGCTACCGTCCGCGCAATCCGTCGCTGAACTGAGCTTCGGCGGTCCGGCGAATGCCACGGCGTTCGTGCTGCCGCGCTCACACCCCCTCGCGCTTGGCCAAGACAACCGCGATCGCCCAGACCGCAAAGCCCGCCAGCGCCAGCCCCGCGCCGACCAGGCCGGTCGACGTCCAGCCGTAGCCGGCTGCGACCGCCATTCCGCCGAGCCACGGCCCCAGCGCATTGGCGACGTTAAAGGCGGAATGGTTGAGCGCCGCAGCGAGGCTCTGCGCCTCGCCCGCGACGTCCATCAGGCGGGTCTGCAGCACGGTGGCGAGCGCCCCGCCCAGCCCGATCAGGAACACGTCGGCGGTCAGCGTCCAGAAATTTCCTGCCGCCAGCGGATAGAGCGCGAGCGTCGCCGCCGACCACAGCAGGAGCCCGCCAGCGGTTGCCATCAGCGCGCGGTCGGCGAAGCGCGGCACGATGATGTTGCCGGCGGTGAGGCCGGCGCCGAACACGCATAGCGTCACCGGCACCAGTGCGGGCGAAGTGTGCGTCACCGCCAGCATGGTCGACGCCAGATAGGTGTAGACCGAGAACAGCCCGCCGAAACCGACGGCGCCGATCGCCAGCGTCAGCCAGACATGCTTGCGCCCGAGTGCCGACAGTTCACGCAGCGGGCTCGCCTTGCTGTTGGCGGCATCACGCGGGGCGAAGATCAGGACCAGGATCGCGGTCAAGAGCGCGAGGCCGGCGACGATCGCGAAGGCCCAGCGCCAGCCGATTGCCTGCCCGACCCCGTTGGCGAGCGGAACGCCGATCGTCGTCGCGATGGTGAGCCCCAGCAGCACGCGGCCGACGGCCGCGGTGCGCTTGTCCGTCGGGACCAGCGAGGCCGCCACCAGCATGGCGATGCCGAAATAGGCGCCGTGCGGCAGCCCCGCCAGGAAGCGCAGCGCCAGCATGGTGCGGTAATCGGGCGCCAGCCCCGAAAGGCCGTTCATCAGCGCGAAGAAGCCCATCAGTGCGATCAGCAGCGTCCGCCGCGTCATGCGCGCCGACAGCACCGCGATCACCGGCGCACCGACGACGACGCCGAGCGCGTAGGCGCTGATCGCGTGGCCGGCCTGGGGCTCGCTAACGTGCAGATCGTGGGCGAAGAACGGCAACAGGCTCATGGTCGCGAATTCGGCGATACCGATTGCAAAGCCGCCCATCGCCAGCGCGAGATGGACGATGCCGGGATGAAACATTCCGGGGACGTTGTCCTGGCTGACGCGAACGCCAGCATCGGCCGAAGCACCGCCGGTCGGCTGCTCCCGAGGCCGGGAGCGCGGTTCTCGCCGCTGCGTGCTGACTTGCTGGGACATTGCGCGACTTCCATGGCTGCGAACGGCGGCCAGGATTCGCGGAAAGACCCACGCGCGCATTTGCGCATCGAAGGCGCTGTTCGCGCTTTCGTCTGGCCTCCCGTATCGGATTTATGATTGTGCTTCGACGCCGGACTTGTCCGGACGAGGCACCAACGATGCGCGCTCATCGCGCGACGCAATCGGAGCACCCTGCCGCGACCGTCGCATACGATCTGCGCAATCACCAGCGCAGCAGGCTGCCAGCAGCCAGTCTGTTTCGCATGACAAAAAAGGCGCCCTTCCGGGCGCCTTTTGATCGCGATGATCTCGCGCTTTCTTGAACGCGTGATTGAAGTGTTTACTTGGCCGCCGGGTTGGCCGGCGCCGGAGCCTGCGCGGAGCCACCGCCCGCGCCTTCCAGCTTCTTGCGCTGCTCTTCGGCGCGCTTCTGCAACTCTTCCTGCAGCTTCTTCGAGTTTTCCTCGAACACCTTCGGATCGGTCGGCGGGCCGTCATAGGCCTTGGCGAATTCGGTGTTGAGCGGCAGCGGCAGCGTCAGCGGCGCGCCGTTGGAATTGATCGCCTGGACCACGAGGTTCTGGCCCTTTTTCATGTTGGCGATCAGCTCGGGCGTTGCTTCATAGTCGGACATGCAGCCGTTCTGGAAGCAGATCACATAGGGCGCCTGCTGCGGCGGGTTGCCGTCGACGATGATGCGGGTGCCGTGCACGAGCTGCATGCCGAGCGGCAGCGTGACGCGCAGGATCTTCTTCGGCTCGCCTTCCGGCTCGATGATCACGGCGGCGATCACCGGCTGGCCGGACTCGATGCGGCCGTCCTTGCCGGTGAAGCAGACCTGCTTGGCGTTGGCTTCCTGGCCCTTCAGGCAGAACTTGGTCCAGGGGGCGTAGATCAGCTGGATCTGCTGATCCTGCGCCGGCGGCTGGCCGGCCGCAGCGGGCGGCTGGCCGGCGGCCGGTGCTTGGGCGGGCGCCTGGGCTGCCGGAGCCTTCGGAGCTGCCTTGGGTGCCGCCTTGGGCGCAGCCTTCGGTGCCGCAGGCGCCGGCGCTGCCGGCTGCTGGGCCTGAGCGGCAGGAACCAGGAGCGCTGCAGAGAATGCCGTCGCCGCCATCAGGGCGACAATTCGCCCATGCGGCCGGACCGGGGCGGCCAAGATACGGAAATTCATTGCGGAAAACCCTTTCTGAACGGAAGCCCGAAACCGCTGCAGGCGCCGACACATAGCCGTTTGGGCGGCTGTCTCCTAGTCAATTGAGGCGGATACGTGACAGGCGTTCCCGCCTTCGAATTGCACGCCTTCAATACAGCGGCGTGCGGAAAGATCAATGCCGACAAGCGTATTTGCGCCCATCTCGCGGCGAGTTTCAGCCGCCTGTGATAAACCTCCGGACGTGACGTTTCGCGAATCAAATCCGGCGCCTCACGCACGTGTTCCCGGGCACACTTGGCGCGCCGCATGGGCCGCCATCTGGCTGGCGTTGGGATTCCTGGGCTTGGGATTCCTGACGAGCGGGCTGGTCCCTGCGGCCGCCGCCGAGAGCCACGCGATCGCGATGCATGGCGCCCCCGCGCTGCCACCCGACTTTACCCACCTGCCCTACGCCAATCCCGACGCGCCCAAGGGCGGTCGCCTGGTTCAGGGCGTGATCGGCACCTTCGACAGTCTCAATCCCCTGATCATCAGGGGCGTCCCCGTGCAGCAGGTCAGGGGCTACGGCTATGAGCGCGGTTATGTCTACGAAAGCCTGATGGCGCGGGGCAATAACGAGCCGTTCACGCTGTACGGCCTGCTCGCGCGCAGCGTCGAGACCGACGACGCCAGAAGCTATGTGACATTCCACATCGATCCCCGCGCCCGCTTTTCGGATGGCCGGCCGGTGCTGGCCGACGACGTGTTGTTCTCGCTGGCGCTGCTGCGCGACCACGGCCGTCCGATGCACCGTCAGTATTATTCGAAAGTCGCAAAGGCCGAGGCGCTCGACCCGCTCACGGTCCGGTTCGATTTCGGCGGCGTGGCGGATCGCGAATTGCCGCTGATCCTCGGCCTGATGCCGATCCTGCCGCGGCACGCCATCGACCCCGAAAAATTCGAGGAAACCAGCTTGGCGCCGCCGATCGGGTCCGGCCCCTACCGCGTGACGGCGGTCAAGCCCGGCGCCAGCGTGACCTTCACGCGCGATCCCGATTATTGGGGCCGCGACCTGCCCATCAATTGCGGCCTCTGGAACTTCGACGAGATCAGGCTCGATTACTACCGCGAGGCCAACGGCATGTTCGAGGCCTTCAAGCGTGGCTTGTATGATTTCCGGACCGAGACCGAGCCGCTGCGCTGGCACGAAGGTTATGACTTCCCGGCGGCGCGCAACGGCGAGGTGATCCGCGACACCATCAAGATCGGCACGCCGCGGCCGTCCGAATTCCTGGTTTTCAACAGCCGGCGGCCGAAATTCGCCGACCTGCGAGTGCGTCAGGCACTGGCGATGCTGTTCGATTTCGAATGGGTCAACCGCAACTATTATTTCGGACTGTTCTCGCGCGCCGGCGGTTTCTTCGCCGGATCGGATCTGTCCGCCTATGGCCGCCCCGCCGACGATCGCGAGCGCGAGCTGCTGAAGCCATACCTGTCGCACATCCAGCCCGATATCCTCGACGGCCGCTATCGTCTGCCGGTCACCGACGGGTCGGGGCGCGACCGCGGCCTCCTGCGTACTGCGCTCGCGCTGCTCGCCGAGGCGGGCTACGCGCTCGACGGCACAGTCTTGAAGCAGCGCTCGACAGGGACGCCGCTGCGCATCGAGATCCTGGTGACGACGCGCGAGCATGAGCGGATCGCCCTCGCCTATCAGCGTGACCTGAAGCGGGCCGGCATCGAAGCCGCGGTGCGGGTGGTCGACGCGGTGCAGTTCGAGCAGCGCCGGGTCGGCTATGACTTCGACATGATCCCCATCCGCTGGGACCAGTCGCTGTCGCCGGGCAACGAGCAGTGGTTCTATTGGGGCAGCCAGGCCGCCGATTTGCCGGGCACAAGGAATTACATGGGCGCCAGGGATCCCGCCATCGACGCCATGATCGCGGCGCTGCTCGCGGCGCGCGAGCGGCCGGCCTTCGTCTCGGCGGTGCGGGCGCTGGACCGGGCCCTGATGTCGGGCTTCTACGCTATCCCCCTATTTAACTTGGGAGAGCAATGGATCGCGCGCTGGAATCGGATAGAACGGCCTTCGACCACGGCGTTGACGGGCTACCTGCCGGAGACTTGGTGGCAGCAGAAGCCCGGCACGCAATCCAGATGATTTGCCGAGTGATACGACCCGACGCGGCATGACCTGGTCCGAGCGAAGCGATGCAACCGACGTTGAACCCGTGAACCAGTCGATCACCTCGCCAACGCTCGATACCCTGTTCAAGCGCACTTTGGCGCGGCAGCCCGAGGCGCTGGCGCTGGTCGACCCGCTCAACAAGCAGCGCATCACCGGACAGACCCGCAAGCGCCTGACCTACGCCCAGGCCGACCGCGCGATCTCGGCGATCGCCGCCCACTTCGTGCAGAGCGGATTGCCGGCCAACACGGTGATCGCCGTGCAGCTGCCCGGCACGGTCGAATTCGCCCTGACGGTTCTTGCCGCGCATCGGGTCGGCCTCGTGGTGGTGCCGCTGCCGCTGCTGTGGCGGCAGGCCGAGCTGACGTCCGTGCTCAACCGCACCGCGGCGCGGGCGATCGTCAGCTGCGGCCGGATCGACGGCGTCTCCTATGCCGACATCGCGATGAACGCCGCGGCGGAAGCGTTCTCGATCCGCCACGTCTGCGGCTTCGGGAGCGATCTGCCCGAAGGCATGGCGTCGCTCGACCAGGCGATCCTGGAGGACTCCCGGGCCTCGCGCCCGATGATCGAGGACGGCCGCAAGCCGGCGCTGATCTCCTTCGACGTCACCAGCGAAGGTCTTCGTCCGGTGCCGCGGGCGCATTTCGGTCTGATTGCCGGCGGGCTCGCGATGTCGCTGGAGAGCGATCTGCCGCAAGGCGCCACCATCATGTCGGCGTTCGCGCCGATGTCGTTCGCCGGCATCTGCTCCTCGCTGGTGACCTGGCTGCTGTCGGGCGGAACGCTGGTGCTGCATCACCCGTTCGACGAGGACGCGTTCGAGACCCAGTTCAACGATCACACCTGCAACACGCTGATCGCGCCGGCGCAGCTCGCACTGCGGCTCGACGAGCGCGGCCTGTCGGAGCGCCTGCCCAGCCTGCGCACCGTGATCGGCCTCTGGCGTACGCCCGAGCAAGTTGCCTCCAGCGCGCGCTGGAGCTCGCGGCGGGTGACCATGACCGATGTCTATCTGTTCGGCGAGGCCGGGCTGTTCGGCGCCCGCCGCACCGCCGAGGACGGATCGCCGGCCGTGATCAAGCCGGGGCCGCACAGCGCGCCGCGCGAAGCGCCCGGCGCATCGGTCGCCGGGGAGATCCTGCTGACGCCGAAGGGCACGCTCGGCCTGCGCGGCCCGATGGTGCCGGTCGCCGCCTATGCGCCGCCGCCTCCGCCCGGCGACAGCCTGATCGCGCCGCCGCCGCGCGATTTCGTCGACACCGAATATGCCGCGCGGGTCGATCGCGCGACCGGGGCCATCAACATCACCGCGCCGCCGTCGGGGGTGATGACGGTCGGCGGCTACCGCTTCCTCGCCCAGGAGCTGCAGGAATGGTCGCGCCGCCTCGGCCAGGGCGCGCTGCTCACCGCATTGCCGGACCGTCTCAGCGGCCACCGGCTGGCCGGGCGGGCACAGGACAATGCGCGCGCCCGTGACGCGCTCACAGAACTTGGGCTTAACCCCTTGATGGTCGAAGCGTTTCGCGACCGTGGTGGCGCCGGGGTGAGTTAAAATCTTATCATTGTGTTAGTCTTATCATTGTGTTGACGCCGCATTAAGCCATGCGAACTAGCATCGCAGCCGTTGCTGATTTCTGCATTGGTTTCGAGCGTTCGAATGTCTCAACAAGGTCCGGTCCTCATCGTATCGGCGTCGACAAAGCCGTCGTTTGCAGCAGCCCTCGATGAGACGAAACTGTTCCCGGTCGTGGTCACCGACTGGACCGACGCCGGACGGGCCATCGAGCAGGTCAAGCCGGCAGCGATCATCGCGGCCGCCGAGGGGGTCGACTTCGTCACCCTGTCGGGTCTCGCCAAGCGCGCCGCCGCCCGCGCGCCGTATCTGCCGCTGATCGCGGTCGATCCCGTGACCACCCTGCCCGACACCGTGATCGCATTCTTCCAGAACAAGGGTCTGCCGGATCGGCTGGTGGCCCGGCTCAACGCGTCCTTACGCGTTCGCGCGCTGCATGCCACCGTGATGCGCCGCCTGGTGCCGCCGGCACCGATCGCCCTGTCTGACATCGATCCGATCGGAGAGGCCACCGCGCTGTTGATCGGTCGCGGCGGCGCCTACCCGACGCTGTCGGTCGCGCTCGGCGAACGCGCCGGTGTGGTCGGCGCCCTCAGCATCGAGGCCGCCGCCAAGCATCTCAGTAGCCGCGACATCGACGGCATCGTGCTGGCGGAAGGCTTCACGCCGCGGGTGATGGACGCGTTCCTGACCGTGCTGACCGAGGATGTCCGCTTCCGCCCGTTGCCCGTGATCGTCGCCTCGGGCGAGCTGACGGCGCGATACGAGTTGCCCAATCTCGAGATCGTCACCGCCGGGCCGACCCGCATCGCCGACATGGCGCTGCCGATGATCCGCCAGCACGCCTTCGAGGCGCGGCTCGGCCGCATGCTGAAGGCGATCGACGCCAAGGGCCTGATCGATGCCCGGACCGGCCTGCTTACCAAGGCCGCGTTCGAGCGCGACTTCGCAACCGCCGTCTACCAGACCGCCGAGCGTGGCGGCGCGCTCTCGGTGGCGCGCTTCACCTTCGACGACACGCAACCCCGCGCGCAATTCGACGGCGCACGGATCATCAGCCGGCTGATGCGCCAGGTCGATTTCGGCGCGGTGCATGACGACCGCTCGCTTGTCGTGGTGTTCGCCGGCACCGACCTGCGCAACGCGCAAGCGATCACGCGGCGACTGGCGAGCGTGATGCGCCACACCCAGAACGGCCGCCGCGATGCCCGCTCCGAGCCCGCAGTCAGCGTCGCAACGCTGATGCCGGGCGATTCCGCGATCTCCTTGCTCGGGCGCCTGTTCGGAACGCCGGAGCGCGCGGCGTCTTAAGCCGTGAACCTATCATTTGCCGGCTGAACGGTTACCGGCGTCCGCTATGCCCCGATAGCGATTGAACTCCACAGCGCAACGAAATGACGCGGTGGGCCAACAAGCGACATGTGAAGGTGCAAGAGACTGCCCGAAGGCGATCTCGCCACCGGTATCACTGCTGGACGCATTGCTGGACGAACTTGATACGGTCCACGATGCCGAGCCCCTGCGCCTCGGCCTGCTTGCGACAGCCCTCGCGCTTGTCGATCCGCAACTGGATCTTCTCGACAAGGCTTACGCCAACAGTGCCGACCTGCGGCGTGACCGAAGCCGTCTTTCCGGGGTCGGCGGAAGGACCGTCACCAGCCGCACGCGCAGCCTCCTGCAGACGCTTGACATCCTCCGGGCTCAGCTTTGGAGGGTCGATGTCCAGCGAGATCTTGTCGATCTTGCCTGTGAAGGCGAATGGCGTCTGATAATCATTGTCGTCGACCGGCGTGCCCGTGTCGGAGCCGATGTCAAACGCCTCGTCCCACTGCAGGATAAACGGCAGCGTATGCTCCATCTTCTCTGTGGCTACCGCGTTGCCATCAACTTTCAGCGTGCCGGTGCCGCCCTGTCCGATGCCGCTGTAGTTGCCGAACACCATGGTGGCAGCGCCAAGGCCATCGTACTTGAAGTCGAACTCGATCACGTGCTTGCCGGGGGTTAGCCCCGACCCCTCCCAGCGCACGCGCTTGAGGTCGACGAGATTCCAGGTGAACACGGGCTTGCTGTTCAGGACATAGAGCCCATAGCCGCCGAAACGACCGCCCTGGGTCACAAGCATGCCCTCAGCGCCGCCTTGCGGAATGTCCACTTCGGCTTTGAAGGTGTAGGAGGAGTTGAGGATGCTCGGTGCGTCGCCATTCGGCGTGCCCGTGATCGGCCGGGTCCAGCTGAACTTGGTGCGGGCAGCACTGAGGCTCGGACGCGGCGTGACGAGGCGGGCGGCCACCGAGGAGTCGAGCGGCAGCACCTGGTACTTTTCCGCCTCCTTCCAAAACATCGCCTGCAGTTCCTTCAGCTTGTCCGGATACTTGGCGGCGACATCCTCGGCCTGCGTCCAGTCGTTGCGGAGATCGTAGAACTCCCACGGGTAATCCTGCGGGCTCGGCAGTTTGGCAATCGTCACCCATGGTGGTCGCAGGACCTTGGTGCTCGCGATCCAGCCATCATTGTAGAGCGCGCGGTCGGCGAACATTTCGAAATATTGCGTCTTGTGGGTGGACGGCGCATCCGCGTTCTTCTGATCAAACGTGTACATCATGCTGACGCCCTCGATCGGGCTTTGCTTGATGCCGTCGACGATGTCGGGCTGCTTGATCCGGGCCGCCTCGAGAATGGTCGGCACAACGTCGATGACGTGGTGGAACTGGCTCCGGATACCGCCCTTGTCCTTGATCGCCGCTGGCCAGGAAATCGCCATGCCCTGGCGCGTGCCGCCAAAATGCGACACGATCTGTTTGGTCCAGGAGAACGGTGTGTCAAACGCCCAGGCCCAGCCGATCGACATGTGATTGTAGGTGCGATCGGTGCCCCATACGTCGTAGAAATATCTGAGCTGATCTTCGACGGACGGGTTGATCTGGTTGAACATCGCCACTTCGTTCGGCGTTCCGTTCGGCTGGCCTTCCGCGCTGGTGCCGTTGTCGCCCTCGATGTAGATGATCAAAGTGTTGTCGAGCTTGCCCATGTCTTCGATAGACTGAATGACACGACCAATTTCGTTGTCGGCATAGGCGGCGTAAGCCGCAAACACCTCAGCTTGGCGGATGAACAGCTTCTTCTCATCGGCCGAAAGCTGATCCCATTCCTTGATCAGATCCTTCGGCCATGGCGTCAGCTTTGCATTCTGTGGAATGACTCCGAGCCGCTTCTGGTTCTCGAAGATGGTGTCACGCAGCTTGTTCCAGCCTTGGTCGAACAGGTGCATGTCGCTGATCTTCTTGACCCACTCCGGCGTTGGGTGATGGGGGGCGTGCGTCGCACCCGGCGCGAACTTGACGAAGAACGGTGTGTCGGGCGAAAGCGCGTTCATACGATTTACGTAGTCGATCGCGTCGTCGGCCATCGCCGTCATCAAATTCCAACCGGGTTTACCTTCGTAAGGATAGATCGGCGTGGTGTTGCGAACGAGATTGCCGGGCTGCCACTGATTGGTGTCGCCGCCCATGAAGCCGTAGAAATATTCGAACCCCATGCCGGTCGGCCACTGATCGAACGGACCGGCCTGGCTCGACTGATATTCCGGCGTGTTGTGGTTCTTGCCAAACCAGGCTGTGCGATAGCCGTTGTCGGTGAGGATGCGGCCAATGGTGGCCTTGTCCTTGGTGATGACGCTGTCATAGCCGGGATAGCCGGTGGCCTGTTCGGCGACCACGCCATAGCCGACCGAATGATGGTTGCGCCCGGTAATGAGCGCGGCGCGCGTCGGCGAACACAGCGCGGTGGAATGGAAATTGGTGAAGCGTAGGCCGTTCTGGGCGACGCGGTCCAGCGCGGGTGTCGGAATCACGCCGCCGAATGTGCTCGGTACGCCATAGCCGGCATCGTCGGTAATGATCAACAGAACGTTCGGTGCTCCCTTGGGCGGCACGATCCGCGACGGCCAATAGGGCGACGACTGGGTTGCATCGCGTTCGATCTTGCCACCGAATTGTTGTGGAGGCGGCGGAAGCTGATTGCCGGGGATGGTGATCGTAGCCGCCGGCGAACCGGGGGTGCCGGCGGTGCCCTGCGCCAACGCAAACGTGGAGCTGGAGAGCAGAAATCCGATAGCGACAATACGAATTGCGCTCATTCCACCCTCCCTAAACAATAAATTGAAGATAGGGGAACGAGTCTGGCCCGGCGCAAGCGCGGAACATTGATGTAGATCAAGCCGGGAGCGCCGGCCGAAAGCCCGCTGTCCGTTTTGGGTCATTCGCGACCAGGTCGAGCGGGTAGCAAGGCCGGTCAAGTCCGCTGGAACGCGATCTGCCGGAGAACGTAGTCTAAGCTGCCTTCTTGCTCTCCGCGAGATTGGCGAGCTGGCGCAGGATCTCGGTGGTGCCCGCGAGCCGCTCTTCGGGAGTATCCCACTCCTGGAAGAACACCACCTTCATGTCCGGCCGCACCTTGGCGGCCTGGCCGTGCTGGCGGATGAAGCTGACCAGCCGCTCCGGATGCGCAAAACTGTTGTCGCGGAATGCGATCACGGCGCCCTTCGGGCCGGCATCGACCTTCCCGACATTGGCCCTTCGGCAATAGGCCTTGATCGCCGCGACCTTGAACAGATAGCGCACCTCGTCCGGCAGCACGCCGAAGCGGTCGCGCATCTCGGCGGCGAAGGCGTCGATGTCCTCGTCGGTGTCGAGATCGGCGAGCCGACGATACAGCGACAGCCGCACGCTGAGGTCGTTGACATAGTCCTCGGGGATCAGGACCGGCATGCCGATCGTGATCTGCGGCGACCAGCGGTCGGCAGCCGGCTCGGCGACGCCGGCCTTGAGGTTGACGATCGCCTCCTCCAGCATCGACTGGTACAGCTCGAAGCCGACTTCCTTGATGTGGCCGGATTGCTCCTCGCCGAGCAGATTGCCGGCGCCGCGGATGTCGAGGTCGTGCGAGGCGAGCTGGAAGCCGGCCCCCAGCGTCTCCAGCGACTGCAGCACCTTGAGCCGCCGCTCCGCCTGCGCCGTGATCTTCTGCTGTGCCGGCAGCGTGAACAGCGCATAGGCACGCAGCTTGGAGCGGCCGACGCGGCCGCGCAGCTGGTAGAGCTGGGCGAGGCCGAACATATCGGCGCGGTGCACGATCAGCGTGTTGGCGTTCGGGATGTCGAGACCGGACTCGACGATCGTGGTCGACAGCAGGATGTCGTACTTGCCGTCGTAGAACGCCGACATGATGTCCTCGATCACGGTCGGCGGCATCTGGCCGTGGGCGACCGCGACCTTCATCTCGGGCACGTTCTTGTCGAGGAAGTCCTTGACGCCGGCAAGGTCCTCGATCCGCGGCACGACGTAGAACGCCTGCCCGCCGCGGTAGCGTTCGCGCAGCAGCGCCTCGCGGATCATCAGGGGATCGTGCGGCGCGACGAAGGTGCGCACCGCAAGACGATCGACCGGCGGCGAGGCAATGATCGAGAGCTCGCGGACGCCGGTCAATGCAAGCTGAAGGGTGCGCGGGATCGGGGTTGCCGACAGCGTCAGCACGTGGACCTGGGCACGCAGCTGCTTCAGCCGTTCCTTGTGGCTGACGCCGAAATGCTGTTCCTCGTCCACGATCAACAGGCCGAGGTCCTTGAACTTGATGGTCTTGCCGAGCAGCGCATGGGTGCCGACGACGATGTCGACGCTGCCGTCGGTGAGCCCTTTCTTGACCTGGCTGAGTTCCTTGGTCGACACCAGCCGTGAGGCCTGCGCGACATTGACCGGGAAACCGCGGAAGCGCTCGGTGAAAGTCCGCGAGTGCTGACGCGCCAGCAGCGTGGTCGGCACCACCACCGCGACCTGCCTGCCCTCCAGCGCCACGGCGAACGCCGCGCGCAGCGCCACCTCGGTCTTGCCGAAGCCGACGTCGCCACAAATCAGCCGGTCCATCGGACGGCCGATCTCGAGATCCTTCAAGGTCGAGGTGATGGCCCCGAGCTGATCCTCCGTCTCCTCATAGGGGAAGCGCGCGCAGAACTCGTCATAGACGTGCGGCTGCAGCGGGAACTTCGGCGCCTCGTGCAGCTGCCGCTCGGCCGCGATCTTGATCAATTCGCCCGCGATCTCGCGGATCCGGTTCTTCAGTTTTGCCTTGCGCGCCTGCCAGCCGCCGCCGCCGAGACGATCGAGCTCGACATTGGCGCTGTCGGAGCCGTAGCGCGACAACAGCTCGATGTTCTCGACCGGCAGGAACAGTTTTGTCTCGGCGGCATAGTGCAGCTCGAGACAGTCATGCGGCGCGCCGGAGACTTCCAGCGTCTGCAGCCCGACGAAGCGGCCGATGCCGTGCTCGACATGGACCACGAGATCGCCGGTCGCAAGGCTCGTTACCTCCGAGATGAAATTGTCGAGCTTGCGGCTCGCCTTGCGCGGCCGCACCAGGCGGTCGCCGAGAATGTCCTGCTCGCTGATGACGGCGAATTCGTCGGTCTCGAAGCCGGATTCCATGCCGAGCACGGCCAGCATGGTCTCGTTGCGCGGCGTCGCCTGCACGATCCGCCAGGTGTTGACGCTGGTCGTGTTCAGGAGCTTGTGGTCGCGCAGCATCGCGCCCATGCGGTCGCGCGAGCCCTCGCTCCACAGCGCGACGATGACCTTCTTGCGTTGCGACTGCAGCGCGCCGACATGGCCGACCACGGCCTCGAACACGTTGACGTTGGCGTCGGCGCGTTCGGGCGCGAAATTGCGGCCCTGCCGCGCGCCGGCGTCGAACACCTCGCTCGAGCCCTCGGGCACCGCGAACGGCGTCAGCCGCGCCAGCGGCGCATCGCCGAGCAGCTTGGCCCATTCGGCCTCGGTCAGATAGAGCTGGTCCGGCGGCAGCGGCTTGTAGATCGCGCCGCTGCCCGGATGCTCCAGCGCCTCGCGCCGCGCGTCATAGTAGTCAACGATCTGCGAGAAGCGCTCGCGCGCGGCGTCCTCGCCCTGCGGCTCGATCGCAACCGTCGCGCCGTCGAGATAATCGAACAGCGTGTCCATCCGCTCCTGGAACAGCGGCAGCCAGTGCTCCATGCCGGGATGGCGCCGTCCCTCGGACACGGCTTCATAGAGCTGATCGTCGCGCTCCGGCGCGCCGAACGCGGCGACATAGCCCATGCGGAAACGCCGGATGGTCTCGGTGGTGAGCTGGAATTCCGAGACCGGCACGAGATCGAGCCCGCGCATATCGAGCAGCGTGCGCTGGGTTTCGGCATCGAAGGTGCGGATCGACTCAAGGGAGTCGCCGAAGAAGTCGAAGCGCACCGGCTGGTCGAGGCCGGCCGGAAACAGATCGAGGATGCCGCCGCGCACGGCATATTCGCCGGGCTCGCGCACCGTTGACGAACGGGTGTAGCCATTGTGCTCGAGCCAGGCCACGACCGAATCCATCGGCACCACATTGCCGGGCGCAACCGACAGCGCTTGCGCTGCGACCTGATCGCGAGCCGGTACGCGCTGCACGGCGGCATTCACCGTCGTCAGCACGATCAGCGGCTTGTCGCTGCCGACCAGCCGCGACAACTTGGCCAAAGCGGTGAGCCGTTGCGCCAAAATGCCGGCGTGCGGCGAGACGCGGTCATAGGGCTGGCAGTCCCAGGCCGGAACCTGCATCACGGCGATATCGGGCGCAAAGAACTCCAGCGCGCGGGCGAGCTGCTGCATCCGCGCGCCGTCGCGGCACACCACGGCAAGGGTGACGGCCGGCCGCTTCGGCTGCGCCGCAATCGCGCGCGCCAGATCGGAGATGACGAGCCCTTCGGCGCCCTCGGCGACGTTGGCGATGGTGAGCACCCGGCCGGGCGCGAGCATCGCGGCCGGTGATTTCATGGGCTGTTTCATGCGCTGGGATCCGCGACCCGGAACGCCTTGATGCGGGCAAACAGCGCGGTCGCATATTCGGCCGGCAGCACCTTGTCGCCGGTCAGCGCCGCATAGAGGTCGGGATCCGGCACCTCGATCAGATGCTCGAGCTCGCCGAGCTCGTGGTCGGACAGTTCGCCAATGGTCGCGTCGGCGAAACGGCCGAGGATCAGGTCCATCTCCCGGGTGCCGCGATGCCAGCAGCGAAACAAAAGCCGCTTGCGGCGGTCATCGAGCCCGCTGCTCGATCGTGTCGATCCCGTCATGTCCCAAAATCCATCCAACGCCAAAAGCCCGGACGTGCCGGGCGGGCCTGATATAGCGATGGCGATGGCCGATGTCAGCCCTCATTCGCCGCGTTTTGGGGTTTCCGTGGGCGCATGCCGTCATTGCCGGGCTTGCGCGTCTGTCGAAGCCTTTGCCGAAGACGGGACCCGGCCGACATCAGCTCCAAAAAAAGACGTGGATGCCCGGCACAAGGCCGGGCATGACGGTGTGAAACGGTCTTGGATTCGTCGATGCGCCCAGCCCTGCTCAATCCGCTGTTTGCCCAGGTCACGACCCTGCAAGGGGTCGGCCCGAAGCAGGACAAGCTGCTGCGCTATCTGCTCGACCGCAGCGAGACGCCGCGGCTGGTCGACTTGTTGCTGCATCTGCCGGCGAGCGTGATCGACCGCCGCGCCCGGCCGAAGATCCGCGACGCCGCGGTCGGAACCATGGTGACGCTCGAGGTCACCGTCGACCGCCATCGCCCGCCGCCGCCACGCAATTCGCGCGCGCCCTACCTCGTCTATGCCAGCGACGACACCGGCGACGTCGTGCTGACCTTCTTCCGCGCCCAGCCCGGCTATGTCGAGAAGCTGCTGCCGGTCGGCGAGAAGCGCTACGTCTCCGGCACGCTGGCGATGTATGACGGCATCCCGCAGATCGT
Source organism: Bradyrhizobium pachyrhizi (assembly GCF_001189245.1). Classification (GTDB taxonomy): domain Bacteria; phylum Pseudomonadota; class Alphaproteobacteria; order Rhizobiales; family Xanthobacteraceae; genus Bradyrhizobium; species Bradyrhizobium pachyrhizi. Next base: position 69,338 of record NZ_LFIQ01000072.1, read on the forward strand.
GCATCCCGATCGCGTCGTCGATGAAGCGGGCTTTGCAAAACTGTCCGGCATCGATCCGGTCTATCCGCTGACCGAGGGGCTTGCGGTCGGCTCGCTCCGCCGCGCCATCGCGCAGGCGCTAACCAAGCTGCCGGATCTGCCGGAGTGGATCAGCCCCGAGGTGCTGCGCCGCTGCAACTTCCCGCCGATCAGGGAGGCGCTGACCCGCGTGCATGTTCCGGTCGAGCTGACCGATATCCTGCCCGACGGTCCGTTCTGGTCACGTCTCGCATTCGACGAACTGCTGGCCGGCCAGCTCGCGCTCGCCCTGATCCGCGCCACGCTGCGCCGCCCCGCCGGTGTGCGCAACGCCGGCGATGGTCATCTGCGCCGGAAGATCATCGATGCCCTGCCCTATGCGCTGACCAGGTCGCAGCAAGAGGCGGTCGCGGCAATCATCGCGGACCTGCAGCAGCCGGTGCGGATGCTGCGCCTCGTGCAGGGCGATGTCGGTTCCGGCAAGACCGTGGTGGCGCTGCTGGCTGCCGCCGCGGTTGCGGAAGCCGGCAAGCAGGCCGCGCTGATGGCGCCGACCGAAATCCTGGCGCGCCAGCACATCAAGACCATCGCGCCGCTCGCCGAGCGCGCCGGCCTACGCGTTGCGATCCTCACCGGCCGCGAGAAAGGCAAGGAGCGCCGCGAGTTGCTGGCACAGCTCGAGGCCGGCGAGGTCGATCTCCTGGTCGGCACCCACGCGCTGATCCAGGACGATGTGATCTACAAGGCGCTGGCGCTTGCCGTGGTCGACGAGCAGCATCGCTTCGGCGTGCGCGAGCGCCTCGCGCTGACCTCCAAGGGCGAGGCCGTCGACGTGCTGGTGCTGAGCGCCACCCCGATTCCGCGCACGCTGGTGCTGACTTACTTCGGCGATATGGACGTCTCGGAGCTGCGCGAAAAGCCCGCCGGCCGCCAGCCGATCGACACCCGCGCGGTGCCGATGAGCCGGATCGAGGACGTGATGGACGGCGTCGGCCGCGCGCTCGGCGCCGGCAAGCTGGTCTACTGGATCTGCCCGCTGGTCGATGAATCCGAGGCCGAGGGCACCGAGCATCTCACCAACGCGACCGAGCGTTTCGAGAGCTTGCAGAAGCGGTTCGGCGATCGCGTCGGCCTCGTGCACGGCCAGATGAAGGGCACCGAGAAGGACCGCGTGATGGCGCAATTCGCCACGCACGAGATCAGCCTTCTGGTCGCGACCACGGTGGTCGAGGTCGGCGTCGACGTACCGGCGGCGACCATCATGGTGATCGAGAACGCCGAACGTTTCGGGCTTGCGCAGCTGCATCAGCTACGCGGGCGCATCGGCCGCGGCTCGGAAGCCTCGACCTGCCTGCTGCTCTACAAGGAGCCGCTCGGCGAGATGTCGAAGGCGCGGCTCAAGGTGATCCGCGAGACCACGGATGGATTCCGGATCGCCGAGGAGGATCTGAAGCTGCGCGGCGAAGGCGATGTGCTCGGCATCCGCCAGAGCGGCCTGCCCGGCTACCGCATCGCGCGCTCCGAGGTGCACGGCCAGCTGATCACCCAGGCCCGCGACGAGGCGCTGCGGATCATGAAGGACAATCCGAAGCTGAAGGGCGAACGCGGCGAAGCGCTGCGCGTCCTGCTCTACCTCTACGAGCGCGACGAAGCCGTGCCGCTGATCGGCGCGGGGTAGCGGCCAGCCCATTCATTGCGAGCGCAGCAAAGCAATCCATCGTTCCGCACATGCGGAAGCGTGGATTGCTTCGTCACTTCGCTCCTCGCGATGACGCGGGATACGGGAGCTACTCCACCTTCGCCGGCGCGGGCTGAGTTGCCGGCTGCAGCGAGGCCTGGCTCGCCGAAGCCTGGCTCGCAATGCGCGCAGCATTGGCCATGCCGGCGAGCGCCGCGGCGCGCTTCTGATCATTGGCGCCAGGCTGCACCACGCCGGCCGACATGATCAGCGTCGCGGCATCCTCGGTGCTCATCTCGATCTCGATGATCTTGCTCTTCGGCACATAGAAGAAGAAGCCGGTGGTCGGGTTCGGCGCGCACGGCAGGAACACCGAAATATGCTCTTCCGCTCCGGGCAGGCTGGAGGCGAGTTCGGCGCTTGGCGCCTGCGAGATCAGCACGATCGACCACATGCCGGGCGAGGGAAACTCGACCAGGCCGACGCGGCGGAAGCTCGAGCCGTTGCCGGAGAACAGCGTTTCGAACACCTGCTTCAAGCCGCGATAGATCGCGCGCACCGCAGGGATGCGGCCAAGCAGCCGCTCGCCGAGATCGACCAGGGTTCGCCCGATCAGATTGGCGGTGAGGAAGCCGAGCAGCGTCAGCGCGATGACCGCGACGATCAGGCCGGAACCCGGCAGCCCGAACGGCAGATAGGTTTCCGGCCGGTAGGCCGTGGGCACGAACGGCCGGACCAGATTGTCGACCCAGTTCACGAACCACCAGGTCAGATACAGGGTGATCGCAACCGGCCCGGCCACCACGAGGCCGGTCAGGAAATAGTTGCGAAACCGCGCCATCAGCCCGCGCGGGGCATCCGGGGGCAATTCACCGGTCGAGGCGGGAGGCACTTGGTTGGAGGTCATTGCGGTTCCAGGGTCGTCGAAGCGGCCGTAGTCCACCACCCAGCTAAGCCATTCTGTCGCATTTTTGAAGGGCCGCGTGAAGCCGCGGCTTGCGACTATTCGACCGTGACCGATTTGGCCAGATTCCGCGGCTGGTCGACATCGGTGCCCATCACGACAGCGGTATGATAGGCGAGCAGCTGCACCGGAACGGCGTAGACCATCGGCGCGAAGGTCGCCCCCATGTCCGGCATCACGATCGTCACCAGCGACTGGATGGTCGCTTCCGCCGCGCCCTTGGCGTCGGTCATCAGGATGATCTTGCCGCCGCGAGCGGCGACCTCCTGCATGTTGGAGACGGTCTTCTCGAACACCTTGTCGTAGGGCGCGATCACCACGACCGGCATGTGCTCGTCGATCAGCGCGATCGGCCCGTGCTTGAGCTCGCCGGCGGCGTAGCCCTCGGCGTGGATGTAGGAGATTTCCTTCAGCTTCAGCGCGCCTTCCAGCGCCAGCGGATAGCTGGTGCCGCGGCCGAGATAGAGCACGTCGCGCGACTTCGAGATCTCGCGCGCCAGCTTCTCGATCTGCACTTCGGTGGTGAGCGCTTCCGACATCAGGCGCGGGATCTCGACCAGGCCATGCACCAGCTTGGCCTCGTCGGCATCGGACAGCTCGCCGCGCGCCTTGCCGGCGGCGACCGCGAGCGAGGCCAGCACCATCAGCTGGCAGGTGAACGCCTTGGTCGAGGCGACCCCGATCTCGGGGCCGGCGAGCGTCTGCAGCACGGTCTCGCTCTCGCGCGCGATCGTCGAGGTCGGCACGTTGACGACCGAGAGCGTGTGCGCGCCCTGCGCCTTGGCGTAGCGCAGCGCCGCCAGCGTGTCGGCGGTCTCGCCTGACTGCGAGATGAAGATCGCAAGGTCGCCCTTGCGCAGCGGAGCCTCGCGGTAGCGGAATTCGGAGGCGACATCGAGCTCGACCGGCAGCCGGGCCAGCCGCTCCAGCCAGTATTTCGCGACGAAGCCGGCATAGCTCGCGGTGCCGCAGGCGGTGATCGAGACGCGCTGGATATCCTTGAAGTCGAACGGCAGTTTCACCGGCATGGTGACACGCTCGGTCGCCATGTCGACATAGCGCGCCAGCGTGTGCCCGACCACTTCGGGCTGCTCGTGGATCTCCTTCGCCATGAAGTGGCGGTAGTTCGCCTTGTCGACCAGCGCCGTTGCCGTCGTGTGCTTGATCGCCTCGCGGTGGACGATGGCGTTGTCCTTGTCGAAGATCGTGGCGCCCTTGCGGTTCAGCACCACCCAGTCGCCGTCCTCGAGATAGCTGATCGTGTCGGTGAACGGCCCGAGCGCGATCGCGTCGGACCCGAGATACATCTCGCCATCGCCATGGCCGACCGCGAGCGGCGGGCCGTTGCGGGCGCCGATCATCAAATCGTCCTCGCCGGCGAAGATGAAGCCGAGCGCGAACGCGCCGCGCAGCTGCGACAGCACCGCCCTCACCGCCTCGATCGGCTTGACGCCACCCTTGAGCAGATTGTCGACCAGATGCACCACGACCTCGGTGTCGGTCTCGGTCGAGAACACCGCACCCTTGGCCTCGAGTTCCTCGCGCAGCTCGCGGAAATTCTCGATGATGCCGTTATGCACCACGGCAACGCGCTCGGTGGCGTGCGGGTGCGCGTTGTTCTCGGTCGGCCGGCCGTGGGTGGCCCAGCGGGTGTGGCCGATGCCGGTGTGGCCGCCGAGCGGCTTGGCCTCGAGCCGGACCTCGAGATTCTTCAACTTGCCCTCGGCACGGCGCCGCGCCAGGCCGCCATTCTCCAGCGTGGCGACACCCGCGGAATCATAGCCGCGATATTCGAGCCGCTTGAGCGAGTCCACCAATTGCTCCGCGACCGGAGCGCGTCCAAGAATGCCGACGATGCCGCACATGCGGTTCAATGTCCCCAAAAATCGCCGAAAATTTGCCAAAGCGGCGACACGGTCCCTTAACGGGAATCGCCGGCCGCAAGATACTCAATAATTATTGCCGATTGCGACAGTCTTAAACGGCAAGGTTGATGCGAAAGGCTGGTTAATCGGGGCTAACCATTTTGGCAAGAGCGCGTCAGCGCGGATCCGCCGGCGCGGGCCACGGTTTCGCCTCCCAGATCGTGGTCCATTCCTGACCCGCGCCGCACGCAGGCGCGCTGACCTCGACGCGAACCACGACAAAGCTTTCGCGACTGGTCACGTCTAGCCGATAGACATGCCGCAGGTGCGGGCTGGGACACAGGTCCGATCCGGTTTCAGCCTGAAACAAGCCGGCCTCCTCCCTCCATGTGATGAATCCTGGAGTGTCCGTCGTACCGAAGCCGTTCAGCGCGACGTACGGAAATTCCATTGGCTTTGGTCTGCTGACGTCGGAAAGATCGAACGCGCGATGCGATCCGGTCACGGAAAGCCGACAGAACATCAGCGCGAGACGGTGCCCGGCCACTTTCATGAAGCGAACCGGCAACTTTTCGATGTCATCCCTGTATTTGC
>NZ_LFIQ01000072.1:74466-80568 GCF_001189245.1 Bradyrhizobium pachyrhizi
GCGCGAGCATCCTTGGCACCAAGGCCGCATCGGAAATTTCGAAGTCCGTGCGTCCATTGGCAAGGCTGCTCCATTCGCGAAGCGCCTCGCGTCGTGCATTGATGCTCGAAGTTTCGTCGCCGCGCGCGACCGACACGAGCGGCGGACCGGCCGTGAGAAGACCTCCGAGCAGCACCTTGATCAATCGAGCGATCAGCCGCGCGCTCACGGTTCCCATCCCCGGCCACGCAGCCAGACGTCGCGGCACGTGACCAGCATGCCGTGCAGTCCGTTCTTGAGGAAAAACAGATAGAGCGCGAACAGCAGCACGAAGCTGGGCCGATCGTCGCCCCAGGAAACGAACTCAGGTTGGTCGTGTGCCTTCCGGGACAGCACCGCCAACTGTCCGGTCTCGGCCCATTGGTAGAGTCGTGCGACGCTGAAGTACGTCACCAGGCTGCAAAAGATTCCGGTCAGAATGGTCGCGGCATGTTTGCGCATGATGCGTGTTTTGCCTCGTCGCCTCCTAAGAGCGATGAAACCGCAGACGGCAAACGTCGCTAACCGCATCAATACGTCATTAACGCCTTTCGGCGAGGCCAGCCGCCGCTGGCGGTAACCGGCGTTCCCAGGACGTCCTAATGCTCAACCCGGTAGAGCCGCCATCGCTCCGGCACGCCTTTGAGCTGGTGCGCGCCGCGGTCCTTGAAGCGGATTTCGGACTTTGACATCAGGTCCTTGACCGCGCTCGAGACCAGCACTTCGCCGGCCCGTGCTTTCGCCGCGACGCGCGCGCCGATGTGAAACGCAAGACCGATCACCTCCGCCCCGCTCACCTTGTATTCGCCCGCGTGCAGTCCGACCCTGATCTCCAGCCCCAGCGTGCGCACGGACTCGCGGATCGCGGTCGCGCAACGGATCCCGGCTGCCGGCGCGCGGAACGTCGCCAGCAACCCGTCCCCGGTCGTCACGACTTCCTTCCCCCGCAAGGCCTTCAGCTCCCTGCGCACAGCGACATAGTAGTGATTCATCACCGTCGCCCAGCGCGTGTCGCCGAGCCGCGCGGCCTTTTCGGTGGATCGGACGATATCGACATAGAGAATCGTGGCGAGCGCCTGCTTGAGCTGCGAGTCCCGATCGACGGTTCGGCGCCGGTTCGCGATATTCCCAGCCAGAGGCTCATAGCGATGGCTGCGTCGCCGCGCGATGGCGGCCTTGGTGTAGTCCTGGGCGCGCTGCACCGTGCGGCAGCGAATGGTTTTTTCCTGCGGTGGAAACGTCCAGTAGACCTTTCGCCCGTCGCCCGCGCCATCAACCTGCACGGCGCCCCATTTCAGGAAAACCGTCGAGCCGGCCCGTCGAATGCACCATGCCTTCGACGTGTATCCGGAAACGTTCGACTGATGGACTCCGATGCGAAGGAATTTTGGCATGAGCGTCCGGCCGATCGAAGAAGCGTTTGGCAGCCTACCCAGGGTAAAGCGTAGCCATACATTCCCGCGTTGGCAACGGTGCAGGTTTGCGGACTATCGAGAGTGCCGGACCGCGATGTCCGCGTAGAGTCCCGCACGCGGACGAAGGATTGTATAAGGCAGCACCAGCGCTTCGTCAGCTCCGGAGGTCGCGCCCCTGCCCATTCGATGCAGCGTCGGCATCGACCGACAGAATTGCCGCGTCTTGCGCTTCCGCTATTGGCTGCTCTGAATCGCGAAATCGAGCCGGGGTCAATCGGCTACGGTCGACCGTCACGCCAAAGATGTCGAAGCGGTTGTAGTAACCGACCACGTCGTGAAACTGTTTCGGCTCGACGCAGCGATTGAGATCGATCTCCGCGTAGGCGATCCCCTCCTCGTCCTGCAATCCATCGCCGAAGACGCTGCCGGTCGGATCGACGAAGAAGCTCGCCGCACGCGGCGTCTGGTCGATCACGTCGGCGATCGTTCGATCGCGTTCAATGAGGAAGGCGCGCATCGCCTGGTCCATGTAGCCGGCGGTGACGATCCCGAATACCTTGGCCTCGAAGCAATGGGCGCTGGCCCGGATGCGGTTGGCGGCCACGTTGTCGAAATTGCCGCCGCCGGCCGGGCGCCGGGTGGGCCACATCGGCGGCCAGCTCGAAATGTGCACCTGCTCGCCCTGCGCCATCAGCGCGAAGCGGGCCAATGGATTGGTATTCTCGCCGCAAATCAACCCGCCGATCCGGCCCTGCCGCGTCTCCGCGACCTTGAGGCCCGCACCATCGCCGGACGACCACACCAGCTTCTCATAGAATGTCGGAACCAGCTTGCGGTGATGGATGAGAATTTCTCCGGTCTCGCCGATCAGCAGGTTCGAGTTCCACAGCCCCCCGACGCTGACGGCCGAGCGCTCGCTGATGCCGATCGAGACCGTGACGCCGAGGGCGCGCGCCTCGGCGCAAAGCCGCGCCACTTCCGGTCCATCCGCCAGCACGGATTGCTCCGCCATGCGCACGAACAGATCGTGGTTGTCGATTGGAGGCCACAGCGCGGCCCAGACCGGAAAGGCGGGAATATAGGTTTCGGGAAACGCGATCAGCTCGGCGCCGGCCCTGGCCGCCTCGCGAATGATGGCGATCGCCTTTTCGGTGGTGGCCCAGCTGTCGAGGAAAACGGGCGCGGCGTGGACGGCAGCAGCCTTGAAACGAGGGAGCATGTCGAAAATCCCGGCCAGAGCGTTTTCCAGCGAAGTGGATACCGGTTCGCATGAAGAAAACGCGTCAAAACAAAAATCTGGAGCCCCCGTTCCGATCCAACCGGAACGGAAGGCTCTAGGATGAGCAGCGCGAAGCGGTATCATCCCTGCCTTGCCGGCGTGCATGGGAATTGTCGCAAGGTCGGTTGCGAAGGATCGGAGCCGCCACGCGGCTGGAACGGGAATTGCTTTGCTGACAAGGGCCGCAATCTCAACGGCCGCAACCTGGAGGCAGATCATGTTCGACACGATCAACTGGGACGATCTGCGGGTGTTTCTCTGCGCCGCCCGCGCCGGCAATCTCAGCCAGACCGCAAAACGGCTGCGGCTCGACCATTCCACCGTCAGCCGGCGCATCGCCCAAATGGAAGCTTCCCTCGGGGTTGCGGTGTTCGAACGCCACCGCACCGGCCTCAAGCTCAACGAAGTCGGCGAGCGGCTGTTGCGTCATGCCGAGCGGGTCGAGAGCGCGGTGATCGCCATCCGCGAGGAGGCCAGCGCCAGCGACACCCAGGAGCTCGTCGGGACCGTGCGGCTCGCCACCATGGAGGGGATCGCCTCGCTCTATTTGGCGCAGCGTTTCGCCAAACTGCGACGCACCACGCCGCAGCTCACCGTCGAACTCGTCACGTCCGCCCAGACGGTCTACGTCCATAAGCGCGAGGCCGATCTGTTCGTGTCCTTCTTCCGGCCGCCCGGTCCGGGCCTGATCTCGGAGCGCATCGGCAAGTTTCGGCTCGGGCTATTCGCGAGCCAGGACTATCTCGACCACCATGGGATGCCCGCAAGCCTGCGCGAGCTGCAGGATCATTGGTTCGTGTCCTATATCGAGGACCTGATCCAGGTCGATTCGGTGCGCTGGCTCGCCGACGTCATCGAAGAGCCGAAAATCGCCTTCCACTCCAACAGCATGATCGCGCAGATGAACGCCGCGGCGGGCGGCCTTGGCATCGTGATGCTTCCGAGCTTTGCCACAAGGGACCGGCCCGACCTGATACCCGTGCTGCCGGCTCTCGCCGGCACCGTTCGCGAGGTCTGGCTCAATGTCCACAGCGACCTGCAATTCGCTCCGCGCATCCGCGCCGTCCGCGCCTTCCTTAAAAATACCCTGAAGCAGGATCCGGACATGCAGGTCACGCTGGCCGATGTCGTGCCGCAGCCACGCACGGCAGATTGCAAAAATCCATAATTCCCTTCCGTCGGCCCCCGGCTGAAGCTCGTCCGATTGGCGCAAGCAGAGCGCGCTGAAGTTTTGAGGGGGCCGATATGAACGTGATTATTCCCGGCAATGCCGATCCGGCATCGAGCGGCGGCGCATTGGCCAAGAAACAGACCGAGAAGCTCGCCAAGAAACTAGCCAAGAAGCGGCTGACGGTCGCGCTCGTTCTGAGCGTCGCGATGATCGTGATCTATTTCGGCTTCATGGGGCTTTTCGCGTTCGACAAGCCGCTGCTCGGCACCATCCTGATGCCCGGCCTGTCCCTTTGCATCGTGCTCGGCCCGCTCGTCATCATCTCTTCCTTCGTGCTCTGCCTGGTCTACGTGCTGTGGGCGAACCGGGTGTTCGACGCAGGCGTTCGCGAGCTTCGCTAAGGGGACAGGCAAATGGGCAGCAGCACGCTTTCGATCGGGTTCTTCTTCGCCTTCATGGCGTTGACGCTGGCGATCACCTATTGGGCAGCGCGGCGCACGCGCACCACCGAGCATTTCTTTGCCGCCGGCGGCCAGGTCACGCCGTGGCAGAACGGCTGGGCACTCGCGGGAGACTTCCTGAGCGCCGCGGCCCTGCTCGGAATTGCCGGCATCGTCACCTCGAACGGCTTCGACGGCATGATCTATTCGATCGGATGGCTGGTCGGCTGGCCGATCATTCTGTTCCTGATCGTCGAGCCATTGCGCAATGTCGGCCGTTTCACCTTCGCGGACGTCGTGGCCTATCGCCTGCGCCAGCGCCCGGTGCGCCTCGCCGGCGCCATCGGTACACTTGCCGTGATCCTGTTCTACCTGATCGCCCAGATGGTCGCGACAGGATCGCTGATCAAGCTGCTGTTCGGCCTGCCCTACACCTGGTCGGTCATCGTCGTCGGCAGCGTGATGCTGGTCTATGTGCTGTTCGGCGGCATGTTGGCGACGACCTGGGTGCAGGTGGTCAAGGCTGTGCTGTTGATGGGCGGCGGCATCCTGCTCGCCCTCCTCGTGTTGACCCATTTCGACATGAACCCGCTGAAGCTGTTCGCCGCGGCGTCCGAGAAATACGGCACCAGGGTGCTGCAGCCGGGATCGAAGGTGGTCTCGGGTCAATGGGATGCCATCTCGCTCGGGCTCGGCCTGATGTTCGGAACCGCCGCGATGCCGCATGTGCTGATGCGGGCGTACACGGTGAAGGATTCCAAAGCCGCACGGCTGTCGATCCTCTATGCCACCGGCCTGATCGGCGTCTTTCATCTCATGGTCTTCATCATCGGCTTCGGCGCCATGGTGCTGGTCGGCGCCGAGGCGGTGGCCAAGGCCGGCGGCGGCGGCAACATGGCAGCCCCCCTGCTCGCACTCACCGTCGGCGGCAATGCGTTCTTCGGCTTCATCTGCGCGGTCGCGTTCGCGACCATGCTTGCCGTCGTCGCGGGGCTGACACTGTCGGGCGTCGCCACGCTCTGCCACGACGCCTGGACCAATGTGATCCGAAACGGCACCGCTTCGGAGGCCGAGCAGCTCAAGGTCGCGCGAGTCGCGACTGTTCTGATTTCCATCCTCGCCATCGGTCTGGGAATCGCGTTCGAAGGCCAGAATGTCGCCTTCATGGCGGGACTTGCGTTCTCGATCGCCTGCGCCGCCAACTTCCCGTCGCTCGTGCTCGCCATCACCTGGCGCCACTTCACGACGCCTGCTGCCGTGGCGAGCATCCTCGTCGGCACGCTGAGCTCGCTGGTGCTGATCTATCTGTCTCCGACCATCCAGGTCGACATTCTCGGCAAGCCGCTCGCCACGATCGAGCATCAATGGTGGTTCGTGTCGCTGCGCAATCCCGCGATCATCAGCATGCCGCTATCCTTTGCGGTCGCGATCCTGCTGTCGCTGGTGACACGGGAGAAGAACGCAAACCTCGCCTTCGACGAGATGCAGCGGCGCATCCTGCTCGGACCGGTCCAGCCGACCCTCGACGATCCGGGCCAGGCGAAGAATGCGGCATGAACGGGGTCAACCGATCGACGTTGCGGATCGGCCCGTTGCGAACCCCGTCACCCGATGCGGATGTGTGACTCACAGATCGCGCAACACACGCAGTGTCGTCCTGGCGAAAGCCAGGACCCATTACCCCAAATCTTGGTTGTTGCGCGACGCTGGGGCCGCGATCCCGTTCATCACCGAATTCGGTGGTTATGAGTCCCCTGAGTTCGCAAACGAAGTGCAACA
>NZ_LFIQ01000073.1:0-12918 GCF_001189245.1 Bradyrhizobium pachyrhizi
GACTTCCAAGACACAGGGACCCATAACCACGAATGGGCGTTGTTAGAGAGCCGTCTGGCCGCTTGCCGATTGCGCCGGCCGCGGCGTATGGGTCCCGGCATGCGCCGGGACGACGCTGGGCATATAGCCGAGCTACGTCACACAAAAAAATCCCCGCTTTCGCGGGGATTTGTTTTTGAGTTCTTCCGACGTTTTCCCGAGTGCTCACTTGATCTGCGGTTTCGCCGACGGCCGGCGGCGATCGGCGGCGGGCTGGTAGGCGACGCGCGAGTGATGCGCGCAATAGGGCAGGCCGGCGAGCGCCTTGCCGCCGCAGAAGAAGAATTCCGGGCTCGAGGGATCGCCGACCGGCCAGTGACAGGTGGCCTCGTTGAGCTCGAGCAGCGAGAGCCGCTGGCTCATCGGCACCACATTGTCGTAGGAGATCGGATCGGGCTCCATCTCGACCTCGAAGGCGTGCGCCAGCGCGGTGTTGCCGCGCGAGACCGGTCGCGCCACCCGCATCATGTGCTGGGCGGGGCGAGCCTTGCGCTGCCGCGGCGCGGCCGTGGAGGGCGCCTTGGCGCGGCCGGAGAGGCCGAGCCGATGCACTTTGCCGATCACGGCGTTTCGCGTCACATTGCCAAGTTCCGCCGCGATCTGGCTGGCCGACAGGCCGGACTCCCAGAGCTTCTTCAGCTGCTCGACGCGATCGTCGGACCAGGTCAATACAGTCATCGCATTCTTCCCTTCGCGTAGCGCCGGCCAATCGTTGGAGCGGCGCTGCGAGCCAATCTGGACAAATATCCCTGCGGCCAGAATCCCTTAGCCCTCGCCGGGCACGGTGTTGCGCCCGAACGTTTACGCGAGACACGAAGGCTACTTAGAGGGTCCAGTACCGCCGCACGAGATGTCGTACCCGACAGGCCAAACGCTACAATATGGCGTGACTCAGGCGCAAGAGTCCGCGGCCGTGCGTCCACATGTTCCCACACAGTTAAGCAGTTCGATGAGGGTTTTCCACCGCACCGGAATGCTCCGGATTGCGCTCGTTTCGCATTGCAGGAAGGCCACTTCGTGGCGATTGACACTTACTGACCGCAGCATAGAATGCCCGCCACGTGCCGCCCGCAAAGGCGGCCGTTTTGTTTTCCGAAGCTGGCCGTTGCTGCGCTGGCGTCAAGGCGCGCGGCAATTGTCGGCTTCAAACCGTCAGTGATCGCCATGACCAACGCTGCCACGTCGCATCTGCTCCCCGTCTTCGCCAGGGTCGATCTCGGCTTCGAGCGCGGTGAGGGCGCCTGGCTGATCGCAACCAACGGCGACCGCTATCTCGATTTCACCTCGGGCGTCGCGGTCAACGCGCTCGGGCATGCGCATCCGCATCTGGTCAAGGCGCTGCAGGAGCAGGCGACCAAACTCTGGCACATGTCGAACCTGTTCAAGAGCCCGGACGGCGAGGCGCTTGCCGCGCGGCTGTGCGAGCAGAGCTTTGCCGACTTCGTGTTCTTCTGCAATTCCGGCGCGGAAGCGATGGAGGGCGTGATCAAGCTGGTCCGCCACTATCACTTCTCCAAGGGCCATGGCGAGCGCTACCGCATCATCACCTTCGAGGGCGCCTTCCACGGCCGCACGCTGGGCACGCTGGCGGCGACCGGCTCGGCGAAATATCTCGAGGGCTTCGGGCCGCCGATGGACGGCTTCGACCAGGTGCCGCATGGCGACATCGAGGCGGTGAAGAAGGCGATCGGTCCGCACACCGCCGGCATCCTGATCGAGCCGGTGCAGGGCGAGGGCGGCGTGCGCTCGGCGCCGCAGGCGTTCTTCAAGGCGCTGCGCGCGCTCTGCGACGAGCACGGCCTGCTGCTCGCCTTCGACGAGGTGCAGACCGGCATGGGCCGCACCGGCGAGCTGTTCGCCTACAAGCGCACGGGCGTCACGCCGGATGTGATGTCGCTGGCCAAGGCGCTCGGCGGCGGTTTCCCGATCGGCGCAGCGCTGGCGACCGCGCAGGCTGCGGCCGGCATGGCGCCCGGCTCGCACGGCTCGACCTTCGGCGGCAATCCGCTCGCGGTCGCCGCCGCCAATGCCGTGCTCGACGTCATGCTGAAACCCGGCTTCTTCGAGCATGTGCAGAAGATGTCGCTGCTGCTCAAGCAGAAGCTCGCCTCCGTCGTTGACCGCTATCCCGGCGTGCTGTCGGAGGTGCGCGGCGAGGGGCTGTTGATCGGCGTCAAGGCCGTGGTGCCGTCGGGCGACCTGATCGCCGCCCTGCGCAACGAGAAGCTGCTCACCGTCGGCGCCGGCGACAATGTGGTGCGGTTCCTGGCGCCGCTGATCGTGACCGAGGCCGAGATCGATACGTCGATCACCGCGCTCGAGCGCGCCTGCGCGACATTGTCGGCGGCGCAGCCGAAGAAGGCGGCTGGATGATGAGCAAGCCGGTCCGTCACTTCCTCGACATCAACGAGCTGCCGCTCGGCGAGCTGCGCAACATGCTGTCCGCCGGAGCCGCCATGAAGGCGAAGCTGAAGGCGCATGAGAAGGGCAGGAAGCCGCTCGAAGGCAAGACGCTGGCGATGATCTTCGAGCGCCCGTCGACCCGCACAAGGGTGTCGTTCGACGTCGGCATGCGCCAGCTCGGCGGTGAATCCATCATGCTGACCGGCGCCGAGATGCAGCTCGGCCGCGGCGAGACCATCGCGGACACCGCGCGCGTGCTGTCGCGCTATGTCGATGCGATCATGATCCGCATCCTCAACCATGACGCGCTGCTCGAGCTCGCCGCCCACGCCACCGTGCCCGTGATCAACGGCCTGACCCGGCGCTCGCATCCCTGTCAGGTGATGGCCGACCTCATGACCTATGAGGAAAATCGCGGCTCGATCGAGGGCAAGACCGTGGCCTGGACCGGCGACGACAACAACGTGCTGGCCTCCTGGGCGCATGCCGCCGAGCGATTCAAGTTCCAGCTCAATGTCGCAACCCCGCCGGAGCTCTCGCCGAAAAAGCCGATGCGCGACTGGATCAAGGCGACCGGCGCGCCGATCGTGCTCGGCACCGATCCGGAAGCCGCCGTGCGCGGCGCCGACTGCGTCGTCACCGACACCTGGGTGTCGATGGGCGACAAGGAGGGCGAGCACCGCCACAACGTGCTGCGGCCCTATCAGGTCAATGCCAAGCTGATGTCGCTCGCCAAGCCGGACGCACTGTTTATGCACTGCCTGCCCGCGCATCGCGGCGAGGAGGTCACCGACGAGGTGATCGACGGGCCGCAATCCGTGGTGTTCGACGAGGCGGAAAACCGCCTGCATGCGCAGAAGGGCATCCTGGCCTGGTGTTTCGACGCGGTCGCGTAGCGCCCATTCAATGCTGTCGTCCCGGCGAAGGGCGGGACCCACAACCACCGATGTAAATTTTGCGAAAGCTGGAGCCCCAGCTGAATGCAGCAACTCACATTGGTGGTTATGGGTCCCTGCTTTCGCAGTGACGACGGATAGATCCGTTCTGCTGAACCCCTTTCGTTTTGCGGTCCGAGACCCCAGATAGAGCGCCATGGTTTCACAATCCCCCGACATCAAAATCACGCCCGAGGCGCCGGTTCGCGCGCCCTCAGCGGTTCCTGTCGACGATGCCGTGCTGGCCTTCGAGGTCGGCGCGCTGGATCTGCGTGGCCGGCTAACCCGGCTCGGACCCGCGCTCGACGAGATCCTGCACAAGCACGATTATCCGCCCGCGGTCGGCAAGCTGCTCGGCGAGGCGATCGTGCTCACCACGCTGCTCGGGTCGTCGGTCAAGTTCGAGGGCCGCTTCATCCTGCAGACCCGGACCGACGGTCCGGTCTCGCTTCTGATCGTCGATTTCCAGGCGCCCGACCGGCTGCGCGCCTATGCGCGCTACGACGCATCGCGCCTCAAGAATGGCCAGAGCTCGGGCGAGCTGCTCGGCAAGGGCCACCTTGCGATGACCATCGATCAGGGCTCCAACACCAGCCGCTACCAGGGACTGGTCGCGCTCGACGGCGGCGGCCTGGAAGAGGCGGCCCATGAATATTTCCTGCGCTCGGAGCAGATCCCGACGCGGGTGCGGCTTGCGGTCGGCGAGGAGATGCGCGGCGGCGAGGGCGGCAAGCTGCACTGGCGCGCCGGCGGCATCCTGCTGCAATTCCTGCCCAAGGCGCCCGAGCGCGCCAAGCAGGCCGATCTGCATCCCGGCGATGCGCCGGAAGGCACGACCACGCATAGCGTGCCGGACGATGACGCCTGGGTCGAGGGCCAGTCGTTGATCTCGACCGTCGAGGATGTCGAGCTGATCGATCCCGATCTGTCCGGCGAGCGGCTGCTCTATCGCCTGTTCCACGAACGCGGCGTTCGCGTTTTCAATCCGCAAACGCTGCGCGCGCAGTGCTCCTGCTCGCGCGATGCGGTGTCGTCGATGCTGAAGAGCTTTGCACCGAACGATCGCGCCGAGATGGTCAAGGACGGCAAGGTCGTCGTGACCTGCGAGTTCTGCTCGTCGGTGTATGAGTTCACGCCGCAGGAAGCCGGCGTCGAGTAGGCGCGTTCGTCATCGTAGCCCGGATGAAGCGCAGCGAAATCCGGGGTCGGTCCAACCGCGGATGCACCTGCCCCGGATTGCACTTAGCTCCATCCGGGCTACGCAGGCGTCAGTTCAGCACCCTTTTCCCGCCCGGGCTCGGGCTGTCCAGCGAGAATGTCGGCACGTCGATGTCGAAGCGCTCGCCGGCTTCGGTGACCATCTGATAGCTGCCGGTCATGAAGCCGGAGGCGGTCGGCAGCGGCACGCCGCTCGTGTATTCGAAGCGCTCGCCGGGCGCGAGCACCGGCTGCTCGCCGACCACGCCCTCGCCGCGCACCTCCTGGCGGCGGCCGGTGGCGTCGGTGATGATCCAGTGCCGCGTCCGCAGTTGCACCGTTTCCGGGCCCGAATTGACGATCACGATCTTGTACGACCAGAAATATTCGCGCCGGTCGACCGACGAGCGCTCCGGCATGAAGTTCGGCTCGACGGTGACTTCGATCTGGCGGGTAACGGCGCGGTACATGCGGCTCAATCCGATGGTCCTGGCGCATGCTCCGTTTTCGACCGGATCATGCTCAAACAGGGCGCTATCATAGCCAATTGGTCAGCCGGAACCAATCGCCTGCCAGGCCGTGAAAAGGCGGACTTGGAAAGCGGGACTTGGAAAGCCGGATTTGGGGCGGTCCGTTCATCGCGGTTTCAACATAGTTCCCCTCTAAAGCGCGGCCGCATGCCGCCGCACTCCGTGCTTTGTCGGCAACTCGCGGACCGATATTATCTTTTCAGCACGGCGTGCGGGGCGTCCGCAGCCGACACGGTGTTTGATGAGCTCGATTGCCGACCCCATAGCCGGTTCGCCGGCGGCCGACGCCAAGACCGAAGTAAAGGCTGAGGCCGAGGCGAAGGTTGCTGCGCCCGCGATCACGCTGCCGGCGACCGGCGAGCGCGAGCTCCGCCTCGATCTGTTCCGCGGGCTCGCGCTGTGGCTGATCTTCATCGATCATCTGCCGACCAATCTTCTGACCTGGCTGACGATCCGCAACTACGGCTTCTCCGACGCCACCGAGATCTTCATCTTCATCTCCGGCTACACCGCGGCCTTCGTCTATGGCCGCGCGATGCTGGAGGGCGGTGTCGTGATCGCGACGGCGCGCATCCTGCGCCGGGTCTGGCAGATCTATGTCGCGCACGTCTTCCTGTTCACGATCTTCCTCGCCGAGATCTCCTATGTTGCGACCTCGTTCGAGAACCCGCTCTACTCGGAAGAAATGGGGATCATGGACTTCCTCAAGCAGCCCGACGTCACCATCGTCCAGGCGCTGCTGCTGCGCTTCCGTCCCGTCAACATGGACGTGCTGCCGCTCTATATCGTGCTGATGCTGTTCCTGCCGCTGATCCTGTGGCTGATGAAATGGAAGCCCGATGTCACGCTCGGCCTCTCGGTCGTGCTCTACGCGCTGACCTGGCAGTTCGACCTTTATCTGTCGGCCTATCCGAACGGGTTCTGGGCGTTCAATCCGTTCGCCTGGCAATTGCTGTTCGTGTTCGGCGCCTGGTGCGCGCTCGGCGGCGCGCGGCGGATGTCGCGGATCCTGTCGTCGAACATCACGATGTGGATCTGCATCGTCTATCTGGTCGCGGCGTTCTTCGTGACGCTGACCTGGTACGTGCCGCAGCTCGGCCACATCATGCCGAAGGTGATCGAGCAATGGATGTATCCGATCAACAAGACCGACCTGGACGTGTTGCGGTTCGCACACTTCCTGGCGCTCGCCGCGCTCACCGTGCGCTTCCTGCCCAGGGATTGGCCGGGCCTGAAATCGCCCTGGCTGCGACCTTTGATCCTGTGTGGCCAGCATTCGCTTGAGATATTCTGCCTCGGGGTCTTCCTCGCCTTCGCCGGTCACTTCGTGCTTGCCGAAGTCTCTGGCGGTGCCGCACTGCACGCCTTGATCAGCGTCTGCGGCATCCTCATCATGTGCGGCATGGCGTGGATCATTTCGTGGTACAAGCACTCCGCCGACAAAGGCGCCTCGAAAAAAGGCGCCGCCGGCAACGCCGATCTGGCGGGAGGGGGAGCATGAAGTCCGCGCGGACGATGCTGGGCCTGACGCTGCTCGCAGCCTGCCTGACGGCCGGTTTGGCGGCGGCGCCCGCGCGCGCCGGCGACACCGCGGAGCCGCCACCGCCGCCGCCCTGCGACGTGCCTGCCTATCTGCTTACGAGCGAGAGCTCGCTGCCCAAGGTCACCGACGCCATCAAGTCCAACCGGCCGCTCAACGTGCTGGTGGTCGGCAGCCGGTCCTCGACCATCCAGGGCAACGAGGCGAGCGCCTATCCGGCCACGCTGCAGGCGGCGCTGAAGGAAGCGTTGCCGTCATCGACGATCGATCTATCCGTAGAACTACAGGGTAAGAGCACCGCCGAGGAGACCGCGGGAACTCTTGTTAAGCTTGTTGAAGCAAAAAAGCCTACTTTGGTTATCTGGCAGACCGGAACCGTCGATGCTATGCGAGCGGTCGATCCCGACGATTTCCGTACCGCCATCAACGAAGGCGTTGTTGCGTTGCGGGACGCCGGGACTGACGTGGTGCTGGTCAATCTGCAATACAGCCCGCGTACGGAGACGATGATCTCTGCGCCGCCCTATCTCGACAACATGAAGGTGGTGGCACAGCAGCACGACGTTCCGCTGTTCGACCGGTTCGCGATTATGAAGCAGTGGAGCGACGCCGGATATTTTGACCTGTTCAGCACCTCGCATGGTGTCGATCTGGCCAAGAAGGTTCATGCCTGTCTCGGCCGCGCACTGGCGAAATTCGTGATCGATGCGGCCCATCTGGGCCCGGTGCAGCAGAATTAAGGAAGCAGAGTAAATGCGTTTTGCCTTCCCTTTTCGCGCTTCCGCAGGGCGAGGTCTCTGCGCCGTTGCGGTGCTGACGCTGCTCGCGGTCGTGCCGTCGCGCGCGCAGACCGACCAGCATGCAGCGCTTTCGTCCGACGGCAAGACCGAGGCTGCAAAGCCTGATGCGATGCAGCCCGCTGCGACGGCCGATGCGACCAATCCGCCGCAACCCGGCGTCGCCGCGAAGGCGCTCGACAGGGTGAAGCAGGCCGCGAAATCAGCCAGCGACATCTTCCACCGCGTGCCCTGTCATCAGCCCAAGGGCGTGCCGAACAGCACCGGCTCGCTGCCGCATGTCGCGGCCAAGCTCGCCGCCGGCAAGCCGGTCGTCATCATCGCGTTCGGCTCGTCCTCGACCCAGGGTTATGGATCGTCGGCGCCGGAATTCACCTATCCGAACCGGCTGGCCGGACAGTTGCGCCGGCAGTATCCGTCCGCCGACATCACCGTGCTCAATCGCGGCAAGGGCGGCGAGGACGCGCCCGAGATGATGGCGCGGCTGCAAACCGAAGTGATCGACGTCCATCCCGACATGGTAATCTGGCAGGTCGGCACCAACGCGGTGCTGCGCAACCTCGATCCCGCCGAGACCGCCAAGCAGGTCGAGGACGGCGTGGCGCGCCTTCAGGCGTCAGGCGCCGACGTCGTGCTGGTCGATCCGCAATATTCGCCGCGCGTCACCGAGCGCCCCGAAAGCGCGCGCGGCATGGTGAAGCTGCTCGGCCGCATCGCCGCGCTGCGCCATGTCGGCATCTTCCCGCGCTTCGAGGTGATGCGCGACTGGCACGAGAAACAGGCGATCCCGATCAACGATTTCGTCATCGCCGACGGCCTGCACATGAACGACTGGGGCTATGCCTGCTTCGCCCAGCTGCTCGGCGACGACATCATCCGCTCGGTCGGCGCGATCAAGATCGGCGTCAACGTCCCCGCTGACGTCAGGACCTACCGGCCGATGTGATCGGCTCTCTCTTCGCGGACCCGTTGGCGCGCGTCAGAGATGTAGGTGCATGAATCACCAGCGGCACCAAACATTCAATGTCGTCCGGCCTAGTGCGCAATTGCGCACTAGGCCGGGACGACAGCGGAGCGTGTGGCGCCACTCGCGCCTTAGGGCCACGGGTCGCTCACCACCACCTTCCCAAGCTTGACCTTGCCACGGTAATCCGCTCCTTTGGCCTTGACGCATTCTCCTAAGCGCCAAAGGAAACGCTCATGTCTTTCGTGCTGGCCATCGATCAGGGCACCACATCGTCGCGCGCCATGGTGTTTCGCGGCGACATCTCCATCGCCGCCGTCGCGCAGCAAGAGTTTCCGCAGCATTTCCCTGCCTCCGGCTGGGTCGAGCACGAGCCGGAGGATATCTGGACCTCGACCGTGATGGTGTGCCGCGAGGCGCTGGAGAAGGCCGGCCTCAAGGCGAAGGACATCGCCGCGATCGGCATCACCAACCAGCGCGAGACCACCGTGGTGTGGGACCGCGCCACCGGACAGGCCGTGCACCGCGCCATCGTCTGGCAGGACCGCCGCACCGCCGACATCTGCGCCAGGCTCAAGGCCGAGGGCCATGAGCCGGCGATCTCGGCCAAGACCGGCCTCATCATTGATCCTTATTTCTCCGGCACAAAAGTGGCCTGGATCCTCGATCACGTGCCGGGCGCGCGCGAGCGCGCCGAGCGCGGCGAACTCTTGTTCGGCACCGTCGACTGCTACCTCTTGTGGCGGCTCACCGGCGGAAGGGTGCATGCGACCGACGCCACCAATGCCTCGCGCACACTGCTGTTCAACATCCACACCGGCGCCTGGGACGACGACCTCGTCAACCTCTTGCGCGTGCCGCGCTCGATGCTTCCCGAGGTGAAGGATTCTTCCGCCCGGTTCGGCGAGAGCACCGCCGATCTGTTCGGTGGGCCGATCGCGATCTCCGGGATTGCCGGCGACCAGCAGGCCGCGACCATCGGCCAGGCCTGCTTCGAACCCGGCATGATGAAGTCGACCTACGGCACCGGCTGCTTCGCGCTGCTCAACACCGGCACCACGCCGGTGGCCTCGAAGAACAAACTGCTCACCACCATCGCCTACCAGCTCGGCGGCCAGCGCACCTACGCGCTCGAGGGCTCGATCTTCGTCGCCGGCAGCGCGGTGCAGTGGCTGCGCGACGGGCTCGGCATCATCAAGCACGCCGCCGAGACCGGGCCGCTCGCCGATAAATCGGACAGCATGCAGAGCGTCTATTTGGTGCCCGCCTTCGTCGGCATGGGCGCGCCGTACTGGAATCCGCGCGTGCGCGGCGCGCTGTTCGGGCTCACCCGCAACACCGGCCCGGCCGAGCTCGCGCATGCGACGCTGGAGAGCGTCTGCTACCAAACCTTCGATCTGTGGGCCGCGATGCGCACCGACTGGCCGGAGGCCAACGCCGCCAACACCGTGCTGCGCGTCGACGGCGGCATGACCGCCTCGGACTGGACCATGCAGCGGCTCGCCGATCTGCTCAACGCCCCGGTCGATCGCCCGATGATCCAGGAGACCACCGCACTCGGCGCCGCCTATCTCGCCGGCCTCGATGCCGGCGTCTATCCGGAGCCGACAAAATTCGCCGACAACTGGCGGCTCGAGCACCGCTTCAGGCCGGCGATGAGCCAGGCGACGCGCGAGCGCAAGCTCGCAGGCTGGGCCCGCGCGGTAAAGGGCGTGCTGGCGAGCGACGAGGGGGAATGATGAACTGATGTTGCGGCAAGCTCGCTGCACCTCTCCCGCTTGCGGGGTCGAGACGAGCGAAGCTCGCTCTTAGGTCGTAGCGCATCGTCGGATGCGCTACGGATCGGGGGCTCTCTCCTCACCAAGAGTGTCGCAAGCGGCGAAACCCCCACCCTGACCCTCTCAGCGCGAGCTTTGCCCGTCGCGCCCGCAAGCGGGAGAGGGGGCGAAGCTTCGCTGCGGCTGCTGCTCAATCTCGCCAAGTGTGCACAACAATCAATAACAACCATCGGAGAACAACATGAACACGGATCTCAACCGCGTCGCCAAGCTACTCACTGCCGCACTCTGCGCCGCAATACTTGCTGCACCCGCCACCGCGCGTGAGAAGCCGAGCCCGCTCGTCGCGGCGCGCGAGGTCAAGACCGACGTCGCCGGGCTGAAGGCGCCGGGGCAGATCCTCGTCGATGTCTGGGGCATCCCGCACATCTATGCCGGCAACGAGCACGACCTGTTCTTCCTGCAGGGCTTCAATGCCGCGCGCGATCGGCTCTGGCAGATCGATCTCTGGCGCAAGCGCGGGCTCGGCCTCTTGGCGAAGGACTTTGGCCCCGCTTATGCCGAGCAGGACAAGGCGCTGCGTCTGTTCCTCTATCGCGGCGACATGAATGCGGAATGGGCCGCCTATGGCCCGAAGGCGAAATCCTATGCAGAGGCGTTCGTCGCCGGCGTCAACGCCTATGTCGCCGACGTCCAGGCGGGCAAGCGCGCGCTGCCGATCGAGTTCAGGATCGCAGGCACGATGCCGGACCTGTGGTCGGCGGAGGATGTCGTGCGCGTCCGCAGCCACGGTCTCACGCGCAACGTCGCCTCCGAGGTGAAGCGCTCGCGGGTGGCCTGCGCTGCAGGCCTCGATGCCGATCGTTTCCGCGTCAAGCTGGAGCCCGCCTGGACCACCAGGATCCCCGACGGGCTCGATCCCTGCAGCGTGCCGAAGGCGGTGCTCGCCGCCTACGATCTTGCCACGCGGCCGGTGAAGTTCGCCGCGCCGAAGGACCAGAAGGCGGCGCTGGCGCATGATCCCGACACGTACCTCGCCGAGGCCGACCAGCAGCGCGACACCATCGGCTCCAACAACTGGGTGATCGCGGCAACGCGCACCGCGACCGGACGTCCGATCCTCGCCAACGATCCGCATCGCGAGCACTCGGTGCCGTCGCTGCGCTACATCGTCGGCCTCAACGCGCCCGGCATCTCCGTGATCGGCGCCGGCGAGCCGGCGCTGCCGGGCATCTCGATCGGCCACAACGACACCATCGCGTTCGGGCTGACCATCTTCAACGTCGACCAGGAAGACCTCTACGTCTACGAGCTCAACCCCGACAATCCGAACCAGTACCGCTATGGCAGCGGCTGGGAGGACATGCGGATCGTGCATGAGAAGGAAGCGGTGAAGGGCGAGGCCGACCGCGACCTCGAGCTGAAGTTCACCCGCCACGGCCCGGTGATCTTCGTCGACGCCGACAACAAGCATGCCTTCGCGGTGCGCTCGATCTGGTTCGAGCCAGGCACCTCGGCCTATTTCGGCTCGTCCGACTACATGACGGCGAAGAACTGGAACGGCTTCCTCGGCGCGATGCGGCGCTGGGGCGCGCCGTCGGAGAACCAGGTCTATGCCGACACGTCAGGCAACATCGGCTGGGTCGCCGCCGGCAAGACGCCGCGCCGCACCAGTTTCGACGGCCTGATGCCGGTGCCCGGCGACGGCCGCTACGAGTGGCAGGGCTTTCTGTCGCTCGACGAGTTGCCGAAGCTGTATCAGCCGAAGCAGGGCTTTATCGCCACCGCCAACCAGATGAATCTGCCGGCGGATTATCCGGTGGGTGAGCGCAGGGTCGGATTCGAATGGGCCGACAGCGCGCGCTGGCAGCGCATCACCGAGGTGCTGCAGGCCAACAGCAAGGTGACGCTGGCGGACGCGATGGCGCTGCAGAACGACGACACCGGCATGCTCGCGCGGCGCCTCGTCGCGCTGCTGAAGCCGCTCACGTCGGATGACGCGAACGTCAGGAAGGGCCTCGATCTGCTCAAGGCGTGGGATGCGCGTGATGCGGCCGATAGCGCGGCCGCCGCGGTCTACGAGGTGTGGATCGCAAACCATCTCGGCCCGGTGCTGCTCAAGACCACCGCGCCGAAGGCGGCCGAACTGATCGCGCCGGAGGCCTCCAGCATCTCCGCCATTGTCGGCTATCTCGAAAAGCCGGACGCGGCGCTCGGCAGCGATCCGGCAGCGGAGCGCGACCGCGTGCTGCGCGACAGTCTCGGCGAGGCGGTCGCCGATGTTGCCGGCAAGCTCGGGAGCGATGCGTCCTGGCGCTGGGGCCGGCTGCATGTCGCGCAATTCAATCACGCGCTGATGCCGCTCGCCGACAAGGCGACCGCGGCGCAGATGCAGGTCGGCCCGCTCGCCTTTGGCGGCGCCGCCAACGTGCCGCGCGCCGCCACCTATCGCCGCTCCGACTATCATCTGATCTCCGGCGCTTCATTCCGCATGGTGCTCGATGTCGGCAATTGGGATGCGAGCCGCGCCGTCAACACGCCCGGCCAATCCGGCGATCCCTTCAGCGGCCACTACCGCGACCTCGCGCCGCTATGGGCGACGGGCCAGTATGTGCCGCTGCTCTACAGCCGCAGCGCCGTCGAAGCCGCAACCGCGGAAGCGATCACGCTGACGCCAAGGTGAGCAGGGCGGTCGCCCAAAACTCCACTGTCGTCCCGGGCAAGCGAAGCGCGAC
>NZ_LFIQ01000073.1:12928-13265 GCF_001189245.1 Bradyrhizobium pachyrhizi
AATGCTGATTGTCTTGCGATGTTGAGGCCGCAGCTTGCCTTATCAACTCAACCCTGTGGTAATGGGTCCCAGCTCCCGTGCGCAATTGCGCACTAGGCCGGGACGACACCGAGTGTTCAGCACCGCTGTAGCCGCAACCGCGGAGGCGATCACGCTGACGCCGAGGTGAGGGGGCGAGTACGTCTCACTGGCTGCGCCACAAACTCCGCCGTCGTCCCGGCGAAGGCCGGGACCCATAACCACGAATGCCAATTGTCTTGCGATGTCGAGGCCACAGCGTCGTTCAACAACGTAGTCCTGTGGTAGTGGTCCCGGCTCCCGTGCGCAATTGCGCACT
>NZ_LFIQ01000073.1:13275-14837 GCF_001189245.1 Bradyrhizobium pachyrhizi
AGGACGACGTCAAACGTGTGGCGAGCACCGCGCTCACTTTTCCTGCTTCTCCTGAAGGCGGAAGCGCGACCCGGGATTCATCCATGCGAATGCCGACGCGGACTGCGGCGGTCAGCCACTATTCACTTTGTGCCATCAACGTGGCGGCGCATCGGGATCACTACAAGTTGACGTTTGCGATTTGCGCATGGACTTCCCGCGACGCTGTGCGCGGGGGTCCAAGAAGCGTCGGCCTCTGCCTGCTAGTCTGACCGATCGTGATCGCCGCCGGCCTGTGACGGTTTTCACATCCGGCGCGAGCACGTATTTTCTGGAAGCGATTGAAAGCTCAGCTGGTTACTTCACAGGAGCTGACCATGACGAAAATCATTCTTGTTTCGATCGCAGTTGCTTCTCTGTCCACGGCGGCACTCGCCGATGCACGCACGGCGCAAAACAGGGCCCACCAGCGTCTCGTGATGGGTACCACACTAAGTCCTGCCGTGCTCAATGCCAACGCCAGTCTCAATGGCGACGTCAGCGACCGCGCGATGCGTATGCGGAGTCTTCGCGAGTCCGGCTACAACCCGAAGAACGATTTCGACGCCAACGGCAACGTATGGGTCGGCAACTAACCGAGTACGGGAGGGCTTGGGGAGCCCTCCCTCAAAGCGCGTTCAAACTGATTTATCCCGCTCGTTGGACCTGGCCGCTCGAATGAGCAGCAGCGGATGCGGCGGATTACCTCGTCTGATTCTCCTGACCAGGCATTGCGCGCAGCGTTGCATTGCATCCGCGGCGACGTGCGGTTATGTCCCGCCGACAGCCTGCAACAGAGGTCGCGTGATGCTGCTGCCCGACGGTTACTCCGACATCCCCCACGGCAAGATCGCTGCCGTCGTCACCCATCTGGAAATGACCGCGCGTCCGCCGCTGCGCGATGATCCGCCCGGCGCGTGGCGCCTGTGCAAGGTCGATCCGCCCGCGCTCGACTGGTATCGCGATATCTATCGCCGGGTCGGCGAGGAGTGGCTGTGGTTCACCCGCACCGGGCTCGATGACGCTGATCTCGCCTCGAGGATCCACGGCCCCGGCAACGAGCTCTACGGGCTGGCCGTCGACGGCCAGGATGAGGGCCTGCTCGAACTTGATTTCAGCGTGGCCGGCGAATGCCAGTTGCTCTATTTCGGCGTCACCGCAAGATTCATCGGCACCGGCGCGGCGCGCTTCCTGATGAACCGCGCGCTCGAGATCGCCTGGTCGCGCGACATCAGCCGCGTCTGGGTGCACACCTGCACCTTCGATCATCCCTCGGCCGTCGCGTTCTACCAGCGCTCCGGCTTCCGTGCGTTCAAGCGGCAGATCGAGGTGGCGGATGATCCGAGGCTCGACGGTAAACTGCCGCGCGACTCGGCGAGGCATGTGCCGGTGATCGGGTAGCTGCTGCCACAAACTCCGCCGTCGTCCCGGGCAAGCGCAAGCGCGACCCGGGACCCATAACCACCGAAGTGAGTTGGTTTGCGTCGCTGGGGCTCCAGCCTTCACCACAACGGGGGCCGGTGGTTATGGGTCCCTGCTTTCGC
>NZ_LFIQ01000073.1:14847-15849 GCF_001189245.1 Bradyrhizobium pachyrhizi
ATATGTGGGTCAATTGCCGGCATGCGTCACTGGAATGACTCAGTGTCTTGCAACGCCGCGCGGCCCATCTAGGATGGTGCAAAGCGCAACCTTTGACCCCGGCTTGGCCGCCACACCTTCGAAAGCCCTGCTTTCGCGGCAACGGCCTGCCGCGGCATGACCGACGAGATGCCAGATGTTTCTGATCGGCCAGTACGACTCGCCCTTTGTCCGCCGCACCGCGATCGCGCTGCGGCTCTATGGATTGCCGTTCGAGCACAAGCCGTGGTCGACCTTCGGCGATGCGGAGAAGGTTGCCGCCTACAATCCGGTGCGGCGGGTGCCGACGCTGGTGCTCGATGACGGCGAGGCGCTGATCGAGAGCGGCGCGATCCTGGATTATCTCGACGAGTTGGTCGGTCCGGACAAGGCGATGATCGCGCGCTCGGGCGAGGGGCGGCGCAAGCATCTGCGCATCACGGCGCTGGCGACCGGGCTCGCCGACAAGGCGGTGAGCCTTGTCTATGAGCACGTGCTGCGCAAGGAGCAGTTGAAGCTCTGGGTCGAGCGCTGCGAGGCGCAGATCGCGGGCGTGCTCGCGGTGCTGGAGCAGGAGCGCGCGGCGGTGCAGACGCCGTACTGGCTGGAGAATCGCATCGGTCATGCCGACGTCGCGGTGGCCTGCGCGCTGCGCTTCACCGGCGAGGCGCATCCGCACCTGTTCGACGCGCGCTATCCGGCGCTCAAGGCCCACGCCGCGCGCTGCGAGGCGCTGCCGCCGTTCCAGGAGATCGTCCAGCCGCTGGCGCCGCCGAAGGGGTAGGGGGTGTGCGTCTTCCTCCGTCGTCATTCCCCGGTGCGCAATCGCGCACCTGAGGGCGTGCGGAGCATGAACCCGGAATCCATTTTTACCCATGTGATGTGGCCCGATGGCTTCCGGGTTCTCGCTTCGCGAGCCCCGGAATGACGAAGAAATGCCGTGCAGCAAACTCCTCGTCGTCCTGGCGAAAGCGGGGAGGTAGA
>NZ_LFIQ01000074.1 GCF_001189245.1 Bradyrhizobium pachyrhizi
TTATGGGTCCCGGCCTGCGCCGGGACGACACTGAACTTGTTGCTGCTGATTTGCCCGTCGAAGGCGTGGCAAGGTGGCGGATCGCGTTGCGTTGATCCGCCCTACGCCGAGGACGTACCCACTGCGCCCTCAATGCACTGCGGCGTACAGGATCTTGTCCTGCGTCGCGTCCGCCGCGTCGAACTCGGCGACGATGCGGCCGGTGCGGGCGACCAGGATGCGGTCGGAGACGGCGAGAATCTCCGGCAGGTAAGACGAGATCACCACCACCGCCTTGCCCTCGTCGGCGAG
>NZ_LFIQ01000008.1 GCF_001189245.1 Bradyrhizobium pachyrhizi
CTTCTTCGGTCGCATCGTCCTCTCCGATGCGCCACAGAATCACGGCTCACGGCAAAGGGAAAGCCACGAACGAATTTGCAGGGTTTGCAGGTCTCAACCTTCCAATCCCTGCAATCTCAAACGGCTCTGAATTGGAAAAACAGACTCCAACTCAATCGCTTAGAGCCTTGTTCACAGGCGACTTGCGAGGCAGAGCTGGAGGGTTGGCAGCCAAGGGGTCCCTTCCAATGACACGGGGCGTGATTTATGTCGAGGCTCATAGCGAATCGAGACCCGACTCAATGAAGTAGACGTGCTCGACATGCCTGTTCGGCTCACGCAGAGCTATACCTCCTTTCAGGGTGACCGCTCAAGGAACTGCGCTATTGCCGGAAGGTCCTGCAAATAACGTCGCGCCAGAATCGCATTTTTGACCAAGAGCAGCTCCTTGGGACGCTGCAAAAGAGGTTAGGGCATCGGCTGCGTGTTGATCGCCCGCTTGTGAGCTACACTTTTGGAGCAGTCCAGGCATCGACGACGGCGGGCACGTGGTCTGCCATGGCCTCTCTCCTGGCGTGCGTTTTTTGTGCCCCGTGCGGTAAGCGGCCCCCCACGGAGACGAGCGTGGAGCCTGCTCCCCTCGCCCTGAAGCGATAAGCCAAGCTGTGTCATAGACTCACAAGAGTTCACGTCTTCCGCGCGTTTTACGACGTCGCGTAAGACAGACAAATTCAGATAGCCACACAGCCAGCTCTTGGAGGCGCGCGTCTCTTGCTTTGCAACAGCCTGCGCGCAGTAGGGGTGCGCCTACGAGCAAGGAAAGTCCTAGACACCACACCGCTTGAACTTGGTACGCAGGATGTTGGGATGTGGGATGAGCGTCGGCAGAATGTTCTTAAGATCACCGCAAGCAGATCGTTGCGGCGGTCCACGTGTTCTATGTCGCCCCAAGTGAGACGGGTAATTCCGCGAAATGGCCCGAAAATAACTAAACGATGACCACACGAAACAGACTGTTATGACAACCGCGCCGTTCGCATTGTTGACGCGATATGACCGGTCTGGTGGAGGCGAATGGCGCGGGGAATCACCGAATCGTTCCGTCGCGAAAAGATCAATCCAGGAGACATGGATGAAGTTAGTGAAGACCTCTGTGATCGCATGCGCCCTTGCGACCTTGCTTGCGAGCCCTGTGCTCGCCCAAGGCCTCTCAGCCGACACCAAGGGTCACAACGGCGCACAGAGCGTACAGGGCGGCATAAGCGAAGATGAGGATGCGTCCCCTGAACCCCGCGCTGCGGGCGATAAAATGGGCACGAAGTCGACGAAGTCGGCCAAGGATACCAAGGGTGCAGCTGGCACCACCGGTACTACCCACAAGGGGACGGTTGGCGGCGCCGCAACCAGCGGTGCGCCGACAAGCGGCAAGCGTCAATAACGCGTAAGCCCTCTCGTCCGCAAACCTCCGGTCGCGCGCAGCGACCGGAGATTATGTGCGGCGCAGACAGGCGACCGCCATGGCCGGCGCGATCATCGTTCGCGAATCTTATGAGAGCGGTGACAAGATCCGTCCAGCGATCCGGCGGTGAAATGGCCTACGTGCTCGTCGGCGCCCTGATGAAATTGGGACCGGTCGTGCGGCGCGCCGGTCCGGGCCCCAGAACAATCGTCGATCAGATCAAGCGATGGTCGGCAAATAAGAGAAGCTCTGCAGAAGACGACAAACGTTGGATCGCGGGATGCGGCACGAACCATATGTTGCAGCCCGAGTACCCTGCTACATGCACGTGCACGATGGCCCAATCGGTACACAATGCCTGCGCCGATAACGCACCCTCTTATGCATCGCAGGGCAACGCTGTCTCCCAGACGTCGGCCCCGCCGCGGAGGGGCTTTTTTGTGCCCATTCCCTGCCCTTGGATAGATCGACGAACGCTTTCGTCGAGGCGTCGGGTCATGTCGCGTTGGGCGACAGTTTTAGCGCAATCGGCGGCCCATCCTTACACTCCACACAAACAGGCTGAAGAGGAGACACCCGCGCGTTCGAGCAGACATCATCGAACCGAAAGCGCTTGAGCTGGCTGCGGGAACAATCCACGAGTCTGCCTTGCAGCGCGTAACCACTCCCGTCCCAATGGCCGCAGCGGCGCTGCGGTTGGAAACCTTGCCCCGCATACGGGCTCAAAGGCTCGATCCAGAACCAGATACTCTCGCCGACGTTCTCCAATGATCCATTCTGACACGAAACCACTTGGCACAATAATCTTCGTCAATCACTGCTCAGCTATGAGGCATTGAGAAGTTCGAGATGGAGTTTCGGTCGTTCAGCCTATCGCGACGCAAAACCGTTTCGCGCTTGGAGATCGCGCCCATTTGTCCGCTTCGTACAAAGTTTGCTGCTGCCAGTGAGCACAATCTATCAACAAAACCATGCAAGCAGCGCGCTGGAGCGTATGAGGCAGGTTTTAAGCCATCCGATCGTTAGCATCTACTGCGCCACAATCAGAAGCGATCTTACTGCGATAGGCGATTGCAGATATCACGCCGGTGATGATGACTGTTTTTGCTTTCTGCGGCGCTGCCTTTGCTATGAGGCGTAAGGAGGCGAAAGCAGTAGATCACTGTCGATCAAGCGCGATCGAAGCATCTCATTTCACCGCCATGCCAGGATCTGAACGCGATATCGCGCCAGGAACATCCTTGTGATCCCTACCAAGATCAAATCATGGTAGATGATCATGAGTTGATATGACCGAATCACCCAAAGCCCAGACGCGTAGTGCCGACGGCATCACGGCGCCGCTGCGGCACGCGACCTTCAGGCGCATCTGGCTTGCGAGCCTCCTGTCTAATGTCGGGATCTTGATTCAAGGCGTTGGTGCAGCCTGGGCTATGACGCAGATGACGTCATCAGCTGACAAGGTCGCGTTGGTACAGACCGCCCTCTTACTGCCAGTGATGCTGATTTCGATGCCAGCCGGGGCGATCGCGGATATGTATGACCGTCGCATCGTGGCCCTGGTCTCCCTTGGATTGGCGCTCGCCGGGGCGACCGGGTTGACCGTGATCGCCTGGCTTGGCTTGGCCACACCGAACCTCTTGCTCATGCTATGCCTCGTTGTCGGCAGTGGCATGGCGCTGATGGGACCGGCCTGGCAATCGTCGGTTAGCGAACAAGTTCCGCTGGAAGCACAGCTGCCTGCGGCCATCGCGCTGAACGGCATCAGCTACAATATTGCGCGGAGCGTAGGTCCGGCCATCGGCGGAGTCGTGGTGGCAACCGCAGGTGCAGTGGCCGCATTCGCGCTCAACACGTTGCTCTATCTGCCGCTGATCGTCGCGTTGTTGCTTTGGAAACGCATCAGCGCGCCCTCACGCCTGCCGCCTGAAAGATTGAGCCGCGCGATGGTGTCTGGCATACGCTATATTAGCAATTCGCCGTCAATCAAGATTGTTCTGTCCCGCAGCCTGGTTACCGGCATCGTTGGTGGTGCAATCACCGCTCTGATGCCGCTGGTGGCGCGCGATCTCTTGCATGGCGACGCCCAGACCTACGGCATCATGCTTGGCGCTTTTGGCCTGGGTGCGGTGGTCGGCGCACTGAATATCACCGAATTGCGCAAGCGGTTGAGCGGCGAGGCCGCGATCCGCGCTTGTGCGCTGTCCATGGGCGCGGCAATGGCTGCGGTTGCGCTCAGCCGCGAACCGGTATTGACCGCGGCGGCGCTCGTCCTGGCGGGAGCCGTGTGGATGATGGTTTGGGCGATATTCAACATCGGGGTGCAGCTGTCGGCGCCACGCTGGGTGGCCGGACGCTCGCTCGCAGCCTATCAGGCGGCGAGCTCAGGCGGGATTGCCGTCGGCAGCTGGGGTTGGGGCCGCCTGACCGACGCGGCCGGGGTCGAAACTGCGCTACTGGTGTCGGCCGCCCTGATGCTCGCCTCGCCACTCATCGGCCGTTGGCTCCCCATGCCCCGCATCGGCGCACGGGGTGAGGAACCCGAACCGCTTGCCGATCCCGAGGTACGGCTCGCCTTAACCGGACGCAGCGGCCCGCTTGTCGTCGAGATCGAATACCGGGTTGCACAGGAGAATGCCAGAGCATTTCATAATGTGATGCAAGAAGTGCAATTGTCTCGCCAGCGCAACGGCGCCTACGGCTGGTCGATCGCACGGGATATTGCCGATCCGGAATTGTGGACCGAGCGCTATCATTGCCCGACCTGGCTCGACTACTTGCGTTCGCGGAACCGCTCGACCCGGTCGGAACGTACACTAGAACAGCGGGCAATTCACTTCCACATCGGCCCTGCGCCGGTACGGGTCCGTCGCATGCTGGAAAGACCGTTCGGCTCGGTACGCTCGAACGACGACACGACCGAGTACGCAGCCGGCGAAATGCGAGGGGAGCTCGCAACCTCGGCAAAGGCACTACGTAGCCAGGCTCTCCGCCCCATCAAGTGACCCAGCTCGCTGGCAGGTCGGGTCTGAAGGCAGCAATCGGCGCCGCATCACATGAAGGGGTGTCTCGCATGGACGCTCTTTGCATTGCCCTCGAGAAAATCGGTGAGAGCATCGGGCTGAGCAAGCGCCATCGGGCGACGATTTCCGTCGAGAGCGACGAAACGTTCGGGCTTTTGTAAACTCTTTCTCGAAACTCACCCTTACTGCATCTTCAGTAGCTTCGTGGTCGGACAGCCGTTATCTCCAGTACTTTGTCTGCGTCATGGAGCTGGTCTAGCAATATGTCGTGCTCGCGCGGGCCGTCGGCGGATACGCACTTTCTTGGTGATGGGCCTCAGCTTCGCCCCAGGCGTCGATCCACCATTCGACGATTGCCGCATCAAAGCTGTTTATCTTTGGACCTTCCGAGGCTCCCCCCGCTCTTTTTGCGTCGAACTTCAACAAAGCACGGCCGAATATCGCTGCAAGAATGCAGCGTCAGCTGGGACGACGCAGGAATAACGCGTCAGAATCGTATAATTTGCTTACGAAGCTCAAAGTGACGAACTGCCGCTCTGCGTCTCTTCTTAGGTGCAATCGAGGGTGACTCATGGGCAATCATGACCTTGTCTCCGGTAGCCTCCTCGCGCTGACGGTGACCAGTTTCGCGCTACTCTGCTCGAGCCTGCTCGTCTTTGCCTTCATTTGAAACCGCCCTGGTTGCCTTGGCGTTATCGAGGCGATCACGCCGTCGGTCGCGCACGACCTGAACGATCGTCTTTCCGGTCGGCTCAACCGACCGTTCGTCTCAAGTGGCAGCGCTTCAGACGC
This sequence comes from Bradyrhizobium pachyrhizi, assembly GCF_001189245.1. Classification (GTDB taxonomy): domain Bacteria; phylum Pseudomonadota; class Alphaproteobacteria; order Rhizobiales; family Xanthobacteraceae; genus Bradyrhizobium; species Bradyrhizobium pachyrhizi. Next base: position 5,254 of record NZ_LFIQ01000008.1, read on the forward strand.
AACGAGCTCCGTACGTAGCGGACTGATCTATTTCTTTCTTAAGCGCCCGATTCAGCTAGTGTCCAGTTAAGATAACCCGGTGCTTCGAGCTAGCTGGCGGCATGGGATTAGGCGCACTGCGAAGATGAGACGGGACAAACGCGTTGTACGTTATCGTTGCTTATTCGCATGCGAGCCGACTCGTTGCCCTGCCGGAACGACATCGCCATGTACTGTTCCTGAGCGATGAGCTGTCTGCCGATAGCTCCTGAACCGTTGTCTCATCAAGTCAAGGTCAGGCTCCTGCTCCTTCGTGGCAGTGCAATCGAAGGGTTTGATGCGCGACCATGACTTTATCTCCGACTGTTTCCTGGCACTGACCGCCGCCGGGGTAGCTTTGCTCTGCTCGAGCTTAGTCGCCTCCGCGTTCACCCTGTGAGGACCACCCCATGAAATCACTCAAGCTGATCGGCTTTGCACTTGGAGCATCAATTGCGCTGTCCACCGCGGCGTTGGCTGAGGAAATCACCATCGCCGTCGTGGGACCGATAACCGGGGGCGAGTCCGCCTTCGGGCGGCAAATGAAGAACGGCGCCGAGATGGCGGTGGAGCAGATCAACGCTTCCGGCGGCGTACTCGGCAAGAAGCTCGCCCTCAACATCGAGGACGATGCCTGCGACCCCAAGCAAGCGCGGTCGGTAGCGGAAAAGGTCGCTGCCGCCAAGATCCCATTCGTTGCTGGGCACTTTTGCTCTTCGTCATCGATCCCGGCCTCGGAAGCCTATGCGGATGGCGGTGTGTTGCAGATCACGCCGGCTTCGACCAACCCGCTATTCACCGAACGCAAGCTATGGAACGTAGCGCGCGTCTGCGGCCGTGACGACCAGCAAGGTCAGGTTGCCGCCCAGTACATCACGAAGCACTTCAACGGCAAGAACATCGCGATTTTGAATGACAAGACGACTTATGGAAAAGGACTCGCCGACGAGACGAAGAAGGCACTCAACAAGGCCAGCATCATCGAGAAGATGTACGAGTCCTATAACAAGGGCGACAAGGATTTCAATGCGATTGTCTCGCGACTGAAGCGTGACAATATCGATCTCGTCTATGTCGGCGGCTATCACCAAGAGGCGGGCCTGATCTTGCGCCAAATGCGCGATCAGGGCCTGAAGACCGTACTGATGTCGGGTGATGCGTTGGCTGACAAGGAATACGCGTCGATCACCGGCGCAGCTGGAGCAGGTACGCTCTTCACCTTCGGGCCCGACCCACGCAAGAAGCCAACGGCGGCGGCAATCGTCGATAAATTCAGAGCCAAGAATATCGACCCCGAAGGCTACACGCTCTATACCTACGCCGCGGTGCAGGTCTGGACGCAAGCCGCAACCAAAGTCGGCACCATCGACCCGAGGAAGGTGATGGACACGGTCAAAGCGGGCTCCTGGGACACTGTGATCGGCACGCTGGAATACGACGCCAAGGGTGACATCAAGCAGCTTGACTACGTCGTTTATAGATGGGACGACAAAGGCGGCTATAGCGAGACTAATCCGACCGCGTTCTGACTTATCAAATCTTAGTGCGAGATATCAAAGGTAGCGTCCCCAGGGAGGCAGGACGGGGATCAATGTCGATCGATCGATTGCTCCAAGGCAGCAAGCTACGACCGGAACAAATTGAATGTCTGAACTCAGCCTATGCAGGGACCCTGCGCTCGCTCTGCTTGGTTGATCGAGATGACCCTATCGCCGAAATCGTCGCCAAGAAGGTCATCGAGGTTGGCGCAAGCGGGGTTGGCGATCCCGCAGAGATATCAAAGCTCGTGATCGAGCAGCTTGGTGTTCGCAGACTGCCGTCGGTCTAAAGCGAGCACCGCGCACATGCGCAGTTAGATCCTATTCCGATCGATGCTCAACCGACCGCATGTTCAACGCCTCACGGCTGGACTCAACTGAGCTGATAGTTTGGCGCAACGCAGATCGTTAGCGGCGGGCACAAATGGGCTGTCCTTTCGCCGGGCTGCCGTCACCGATTTCGGCTTATGGAGAGTTTCGACTATCGGCCGTGCGACGTTTACTTGCTCCCATCGTTCCACGAAGAAGCTCGACTGGCAATTACGCGGCCCCGCCCCATGAAAAGCAAGGGCGGGGCCGCCCCCCCCCCGGGGGAGACGCCGCGCTGCGATCACAACGGAATGTCTAACTGCCGTCTCCTGTCATTTATCTCACCCGCCAAGTCAATCACCTGCATTGTGGCTTTCGGTCCTCGGTATTTTCCGCGACATGCCGCAAGACGAGCTGAGAAAGCTGCACAACCAGATGTTTGAGACGTGCTATTTCCTGCCTGCACCGCGCCAACTCGCGTTCTTCTTCTGTGCCGGTCGATACTTCATAGCGGTTCCCAGCCGCATGACTCATGTTGGACCTCAATTCGAGCAGGTAATCACGAACGACGGCTCAAGCACATTCCTTGCCCAGATTGTACTGGCAGGCCCGTATTTTTACGCCAGTAAACACTGTACGCAGCGAGCGAACGATCTCGCTACCTCGGCTCAGCGTGCCATTGCGGCTACAGATCTGATCGTTTCGTACAGAATCAGAAATATTTGAGACTGGTTACAGTGCGCGACGTGCCTGGCACCGGTCATAGGGTCACAAAGCTTGGTCGCCGCAGTGGTCGCTGCGGAGAATAGAATAATCGCGCTGGCTAGATCTCCTCAAGCGCCACGTGGTACAGCCCGTGCACATGAGCAGAAACGACATGCACCCTTGCTCTTGCGGATCAATTAGCTGCCTGTGAGCGATCGGGAGCTGGATTTTCATGGCGCGCGCCGCAGCTCAACGACCTTGAATCGTACCTAGCGTCACGTTGTAGCATCTCAAAGCAGGACGCGAGGGGCCCCGGGCAAGCCAGTCTGGCCGCTCCGCCAGAGGCGAGACAACGACACCTATGCGGTCGACGTTCCTTCAGGAGGATAATCAAAATCACGCCCATTAGATGAGTGGCGCCGACGACGGATGATCCCGGGCTGTCCGTGCAATCGGTGAATATCGCGCGCCTTGGTAGTAAAAGAAACAACGCGAGACTTTTCCGACATCGATCTTTTCTTGATTAGAATTTGCGGTGAATGCTTTGCCGCAAATGGCCGTCGGCAGCCCTCCCTCTGTCGACGGCAGCTGGCGCGACGCTTAGCAGCCTCGTTCGCCGAGACTGACTTCCGCCCGGCCCTCGAAATGAGGCCGGGCTTTTTTTGCCGATATGATGTGCGGCTTTGGTGTTCCAGCTAACCGGCATCTGATGATTGCGAAGGATTCCCGAAGACAAGCAGTCCTGGCGGACTCAAAAAGGCGACCCGCATGGCCTTTGCGACACTAACCCAAGGAGCTCGCGAGCGCCCGTTCATCGTGCAAACACGTTTGCTCACCCACACGAGGTTCACAGGTTTGGTGGATTGGACAGCCGCCCGCCCCCAAAGTTCTACTCGATGGTCTCGGTGCTACTAGAATAGCTGTCATATTCATGCGGTTGTGGCTTGGATGGCCTTGAATCGTACGCAGCGTCACATTGTACAATCACGCGGTAGTTCGTAGTGATACTTGGCAGATGATCGTTGGCAACCGAGTGAAGTCACACCGGGTAGTCTGCGGCAATCGCATAACCGCCGCGCTTTCATCGTTGGCTATGGCGATTATCTCAGGCAGCCGGTCACTGATGAATAGGACCTTGACTGTGCATAGTCGATATCGGTTGCCGGAGGTGGGATAATGACGGCCGATATCGTTGATGTATGCGTAATCGGGAGTGGTGCCAGCGGCTCGACTGTTGCCTACGAGATCGCCCAACACGGTTTGCGAGTGCTCCTTCTCGAGGAAGGTCGGGCGCTTCCTTACGACGCCTCGCTGGCGAGCGTCCAAGTTGGTATGGATACCGCCCTAGTGCGGTCTGCAGCAGGTACGTTGACGTCGTTTGGACGTCCCTGGACGGTGTGCGCGCTCGGCGGCGGAATGACTTTGTATGCCGGAATAGCTTTCCGCTATCGCACCATCGACTTTGACGCACGAGCGCATGTGGCCGGAGACGCGCTTGATCCTACCTGGCCGGTCAACTACGCAGAACTACGCCCGTTTTACGAGGAGCTAGAACGGCGCATGGGAGTGGCCCGCCTAGCCGGGGCGGATCCATTCGAACCGCCGAGCGATCCTCCCGTTCTGCCCCCGCATGACTACAGCGCGAAGGGGCGGTTGATCGCCGATGCTGGCGGACGCCTTGGCCAGCTGCCTTTTCCCACCCCATTGGCAATCAACTCCCTACCCTATCGCGGCCGGCCAGCCTGTCATTGCGAGGGAGCTTGCAACGAACATCTGTGTCCTACCGGCGCGAGGGCCGACGCGCGCTCGCCGTTCACAGATGTCTCCCTGCCAGCCGGCGCGCTGACGGTTGCACTCGGCAGCAAGGCGGTGCGCATCGATCTGGCCAACGTCAGCCGCGCCGGTTCGGTGGAATGGCTGGACACTCTCAACCGACAACGCGCTCGGGTCCGCGCCCGCTGCGTGGTCCTCGCCGGCAACGCGGTGCAGTCTGCCGCCCTGCTGCTAAGATCGGCTCAGCGGGCGGCGCCCAACGGCATTGGCAACGCCTCCGGCATGGTCGGCAGTGGCATCTCGTTTAAAATCAGCGGCTATGTCTCCGGTAGCACCGCAGTAGATCCGCTGCCCCCGCGCCCGGCCGGTGGCCCGTTCTCCACCGTTGCGATCTCCGATCACTACCTGGACGAGGAGGCTCCTTCAGGGCTCGGCGGAATGATCTACGAAGCAAGTCGGATTGAGCGCACCGACCACGATGGAAAGATGACACTGCGACTGCATTTCCTGGCGGCCGACCAACCCATGCGCAACAATGCGGTCCGACTGGCCAACAATCTGGATCGGCTGGGTTTGCCGAAGATCATTCTTGATTACTGGACCCATCCCCTGGACAAGCGCCGATTAGGCTATTTGTGCCGACGCGCGTCGAACTTGCTGGCGGAGGCCGGTGTGAAACAAGTCGATTATCAGGATTCTAATTATCAGTTCGGCAGCGGACACCTGCATGGCGGCTGCCGTGCCGGCGTCGACCCGACCCAATCCGTGGTCGACCGCTGGGGCCGGGTGCATGACATCGACAATCTCTATGTCGCGGATGGCGGTTTCTTTCCCTATTCGGGAGGCGTCAATCCGACTTTCACCATTCAGGCGAACGCGCTGCGGATCGCTCGAGGAATAGTCACGCAGCTCACCTAAGGATGATTCTCGAACGGAGACGGCTCTTGTCCATCGTCACCCCGACTGCCACTGCGGCCACGACCGACGCGCACAGATCAGCACTACGCCGCGCGTTGCGCGTCACCGCATCGGAGAAATGGGATCTCAACAGGCGTTTCCCGGTCGTAATGGCGCGCGCTTCGGGTGCGCATGCATGGGACATCAATGGAAGGCAATACATCGACTTCACTTCCTGTAGTGGTGCCGCGCCGCTCGGAGCCGGATACGAGCCGGTCGTGGCACATGCAGCCACCGAGATGCGCCGTACCGGCGGCATATTGCCCGGACCGCTGTCCGTGCACCGGGTCGAGCTGGCCGAACGGTTGGCGGAGATCTTCCCCGTTGCGGAGCGCTCGATGTTCTTCCGCACCGGATCGTGTGCGACCACCGCCGCCGTCCGCCTTGCCCGCGCATTCACAGGGCTGAACCACGTGCTTACCAGCGGATATCATGGTTGGCACGACTGGCAGTTGCAGGATAGACCGGAGATGGGGCTACCCAATCGGGACCGGGACAGCGTGGATTTCCGCTACAACCTGGACTTGCTCGACGAGCTGGCAAGTGTCCAGCGTGTCGCCGCGGTGATCATCACCCCCGAGGTCAACTTCTTCCCGCCCGAATACCATCGGGAACTACAGAGGTTGGTGCATCGGCACGGCGCCTTGCTCATCCTTGACGAGGTGATGACCGGATTCCGCTACGGCATTGGCGGCTACCACATGGCGGTCGGCCTCACGCCCGATCTGATCACGCTAAGCAAGGGACTGGCCAATGGAATGGCTTTGTCCGCAGTCGCGGGTCGCGCTGACGTGCTCGCGGCCGCCGAGAAGACATACATGGGCAACACCTACCAGCGAGAGGTTACGCCGTTCGCGGCCGCACTTAGCACCCTGCACGCGCTGCGCGACGGGACCTTGCTGGCTCGGATGCGTGAGGTTGGCGTGCAACTGATCAACGGGCTCAACGAGGTCTTCGCCAGACAGCAGGTCGCTGCATGGGCATTCGCCTGGCCGACTATGTTCGACGTCGTATTTGCCAACGCCGAACTTGGCCACGTCTTCTTCCAGGAGATGTGGGCGCGGGGTTTTCTCATGCAGTACGGCGGCCGCTTCATGCCATCGGCGGCGATATCCGACGCCGATGTGCAGGCGGCCATCGAAGCTGCTGGAGAGGCCCTGCCGGCGGCGCTGTCCCGCATGGAGAGCACCGGTGGCGACCCGGATCCAGTCGCAGCCGCTGTACGGTTCGCCAGGGATCATTTCGTGGCCACTCCGGGGGCCGTTCGGCGCTGGTTCACTGCACCCGTCTGCGGATGAGCACGCATTTTCCAACAGAGAACAGGGCCATGCCGCTGCCTAATCCATTTTCCACATCTCCGGTGCTGCTCGGCGGCGAGAACCGCTCGGGCACAACATTGCTAAGCATCGTGCTGGATTCGCATCTGGATCTGGTAGCCGGGCCAGAGATCGACTTCCTCGAACCGCCCGATCTCGGTCCGCACATCCTGCGCGCGATCGACCTGCTGGCGGCCGGCGATTCCCGGGTCGCGGGCATGACCAAAACCACGGTCGATCCGTTCTGGTATGACGGGGCGCATTTTGTGGTCCAGTGCCGCCGGTTCGGCCTCGACTTTGATGATATACGTGGGTTGGTCAGCAAGGTGATGGTCGAGATGGGCGAGGACATTGTTTCGTTCGCCGCCCGATGCCGCCTTATCAACGAGATCGGCGAGTTGCGCCGAGCACGTAGCGGGGCCCAGCGCTGGGGCTTGAAACTGCAGCGCAAGATCACCCGGACCGACGACTTCGCCCGGCTGTGGCCGCGCGCACATTTCGTGCATATCGTGCGAGACGGCCGCGACGTTGCGGCCTCCCATTTGAACACCGTTCCCGATTGGGGGTACCGAACTGTTGCCGCCGCGGCGCGCGGTTGGCTTGAAGTGGTATCCCGGCCGCATCGAATAGCGCCGCCTGGCCGTTATCTCGAGGTGCGTTACGAGGATCTTGTAAGCAGTCCCCGTCCCACTCTGGCCCGAATCCTGGACCACCTCGGCTTGCCTTGGGACGAGGCCGTGCTGCGTCACGCTGAATACGAGCACGTATTGTTCGAACAACCGCACGGCCATCCGGCGGCCGAGGCTGCGGGGAAGCCGCTGCACCGAGGCAGCATCGGTCGATACGTCCGAGATCTGACGCGAGCCCAGGTCGAGGAATTCGAGCAGATCGCCGAAAGTGAACTGAGCCGACTGGGGTATCTGTCGGTTCCCAGCCTGCCTGGCAACGCGTGAGCCGCCCGCGCTGTTCCGCCGCGCCTGGTGGACTACCGCGAAGCTATCTTGCGCTTCTCGTCGGCCAGACCATTTCGCTGCTGGGCTCCAATGTAACCTTGCTAGCGCTGCCGCTAACCGCAATCACGTTGCTGGATGCGGGTCCAGCGCAAACGGGGCTGCTGCTGGCCTGCGGTCGGGCGCCGTACCTCGTGGTCAGTCTGTTCGCCGGGGTCATCGTGGACCGCCTCCCGCATCGGCGGATCCTTTTGACCGCCAATCTGGTGATGGCGACAACGCTGGCCACAATTCCCTTGTCCGCCAGCCTTGGACACCTTGGACTGGTTCAGTTGTACACGACAAGCATGCTGGTTGGGGTCGCCGCAGTGATCGCTGACGTGGCTTATCTGGCGTGCATACCCACCGTCCTAGACCGATCACAGCTGGTTCGGGCGCAGAGTTCATTGGAGCTCAGCCAAGCGGGCGCGATGGCGGTAGGTCCGTTCCTGGCCGGTTGGCTCATCAACGAATTCTCAGCCCCGACCGCTATACTGGCGGATTCGGTTTCGTTTCTGCTCGCCGGCGCGTTGCTGTCTCTGGTGCCCATGCGTAACGCTGGGTGCTCAGGGGCCGAGTCGAGCGCGGTGCTCGGCCAAGTGGCCGAGGGGCTGGCGAGCGTGTTCGGCAATCCGATTCTGAGGGCAGTCACGTTGGCCAGCGGCACATTCATCTTTTGGCACAACGCGTATTCTGCGGCGTTTCTGCTGCATCTGACCAAGGATCTCGGATTTGACAGCCCGGTCGTCGGCATGGTGCTCGGCATCGGCGCGCTTGGCGGTGTGGTCGGCGCGGCTAGTTCACCGCGGGCGGGTCGGGCAATCGGCCTCGGCCCAACCTTGATGATCGGTTTGGCGGTGAGCGCGGGCGGAATGTGCTTGACGGCCCTGCTGACCCAACCCTGGTGGGCCGCAGTGGCATGCGTGACGCTCTCCCAGTTCATGCTGTGGATCGGCCAAGGGATCTACAACGTGCAGCAGGTTCCGATTCGATATGCGTTGGTCCCGCGGCACTTGCAAGGCCGCGTCAATGCGAGCATCCGCAGCGTGGTGTGGGGACTGGCCTCATTGGGTGCGCTGGTCGGCGGCGCGGCCGCTGCTGCAACGAGCCTGCGTACCACGTTGCTCGCGAGCAGCGTGCTTGGCACGGCCTCGATAGTGTGGATTTGGCGGTCGCCGCTGCACCAGGCGCGCAGCTTGCGTCTGTGACCGCGACGGACCCGATCATGGACATCAAAGAATTTGTCGATCTTGATCGGCGGCCGGGCCGGCTCATGGTGTGGCGAGTCAACGTCCCCGAACCCATCAGCTGGCGGGCCGACCCGCGCCGCCCGTCCTACGTTCAAGAGGAACATCTTCGCTCTGCAGACGATGGACGACGGGGCTGGCTCGGCGCAGCATTCGAGTTGCCAGGCGAGTTCAACGCCGCTGCGCTGACCAAAGCGATCCTCGGCTGGGTCGACCGGCACGAGGTATTACGCAGCCGCTTGGCCAAGGATGGATCGGCAATTCATCGCGCCACGATTCATCCAGGCGCGGTAACGCTTGAGAAAACCGTGGCGGGTGCCTGCACCGATGGCGGCGAAATTGCTCAGCTCCTGGAAAAGCTGTTTGACGTGGAAACCAACCCGCTGCGATGGCCGGCGTATGTCTTCGTGACGATCAGCCGGCCGACATCCACGAGCCTCCTGCTCGCCTCCGACCACTCTGTCAGCGATGCCTACTCGATGGCCCTGGTACCATATGAGCTCCGCGAGCTGTACACAGCCGCGATCCATCGAGTGGAACCCCAACTGGCAGCGGTGCACAGCTATCTGGATCACGCGGAGGCCGAACGAGAGCGACTGACCGACCTGACCGATGACCATCCCGCTATCGGCCACTGGCGCGAGCTGATCGCGGCGAACGGCGGTCAATTGCCGGACTTTCCGCTACCGTTCGATGCGCCGAAAGGATCCTTGCAGCGCAGCGGACAAATGTGGCTGCTCGATGCGGCTGGGGCATCCGAATTCGATCACGGCTGCAGGTCCCAGGGCGGAAATGCGGTGACGGGAATTTTCGCCTGTCTGGCGCTCGCAGGAAAGAAACTGGCGGACCAACGGCAATTCCACGCCGTTGCGCCCTTTCACACCAGGTACGATCTGCGATCGATGCGTTCGGTTGGCTGGTATGTCGGGATGAGTCCGGTGAGCTTCCGGGTAGCCGATACGTTGCCGGAAATCCTGCACGCCGCCCGGCTCGAACTCAAACGCGCCAAGAAAACAGCTCAGGTGCCATTTTCAAAGGCCATGGAGCTGCTCGGCACCACACTGCGCGACCGCTTCATGGTATCCTATATGGACAATCGGACGGTGCCCGGGTCGGACTGCTGGCCGCACTGGCGGACGAGATTTCTGATTAGCCGTAGCTCCGATGCTAGCGAGACATACCTATGGGTCAGTCGCTGGCAGGACGGAATTTGTGTGAACTTCCGCCACCCTGGTACAGCTACCGCGCGAAGCGCGATGGACGATTATCTTGCTGAAGTCGTCGCCCAGGCCCATCTGATCAGCGGCGCTCGTTCACTGCCGCAGCTCTCAATTGACTGACAAGGGTGGTCGAGAGTTAGCTTTAGCGTTTTTTGACCAAAGAACGCTCGCATTATGATCACGATCATCCGTGCTTTGGGTGATCAGAAGCGAGCCAAACTCTAGGAGACCCTGTCAACGCCGACATAAATCTGACCCACCTTTGCGGAAGTCGCCGAAGTAAATCTGACCCACCTCGGCGCTGGATTGCGCTGGCTGGTCGCGGAGGGCGGAGCCCGTAGCGGCCGGCCAGCGCAACGTTCTATTTTTCTTCGACAATCCTCCTGGCTGCCTGACCGGCCTTGCGTTTGTCGCGCAGACGATAGCTTTCGCCGCTGACCTGGACGATGTGGGCATGATGCAGCAGGCGATCGAGCATGGCGGCAGTCAACGTCTGGTCGTCGGCGAAGGCGCCGGCCCACTGCGTGAACGGCAGATTGCTGGTAAGCACGATCGAGCCGCGTTCGTAACGTTTGGCGACCACGTTGAAGAACAGATTGGCTTCCTCACGCCCGAACGGCAGGTACCCGATCTCGTCGATAACGATCAGCTTCGGCGCCATCACCGCGCGATTGAAGTATTCCTTCAGGCGGCCCTGGGCTCGCGCAGCGGCCAACTGCAGCATCAGATCGGCCGCGGTGATGAAGCGGACCTTGTGGCCGGCCATGACCGCCCGGTAGGCCAATGCGAGGGCATATGGGTTTTTCCCACGCCGCTCGGCCCCAGCAGCACGACGTTCTCGGCACGCTCCACGAACGCCAGATGTGACAGTTCGAGGATTCTGCGCCTTGGGCGCACCGCTGCCGGCGTTCCAGTCGAACTGCTCCAGCGTCTTGACCGCCGACATCGTCGCCAGCTTCAGCAACGTCGCGCGCTTGCGCTGTTCGCGCGCCGCCAGCTCGCGGCCCAGCAGCCTCTCCAGGAAGTCGGCGAAGCTGACCTCCTCCCGGGCGGCCTGTTGAGCCAGGCCAGGCCATTCCGTTGCCAGGCAAGCCATCTTCAGCTGTTCGCACAGGCTGGCGATCCGTTCTTGCTGCAGGATCATGCCAGCGCCTCCAAAAGCGCGTCATATACCGCCAGTGGATGCTGCAAGCTCTCCACCGGGATCGGTTGCTGCAGCGGCGTCCTCGCAGCCGCCTTCAGCACCGGCGCCGGCAGCATCACCGCACGCTCCTCGGCCAGGCGGCGTAACGGGACCGCCTTGGTCGTGGCATGCACGCGCGCGTTGGCGACCTCGTCGAGCCAGCGTCGCACATGAGCGTTGGCCACCTCGGCCGTCAGCTTCAGACCGGTGGCGTGCAGGCGGGCCGCCAGCGGCACCAGGAAGCTGCCCTTGAGATAGCCATTGAACCGCTCGACCTTGCCCTTCGTCTTGGCACGGTATGGACGGCACAGTCGGGACGTGAAGCCACATTCCTTCGCCAGCTCGAGCAGCCGATCGTTCCAGCGATGCAACCCAGCTCCGTAGGCATCGCGCTCGATGACGATGGTTTTGGCGTTGTCGAACAGCACGTGCTCCGGCACCCCGCCGAAGTAGTCCAGCGCTTCGCGCAGCCCCTCGCAGAGGGCCGTCACGTCCTCCCTCTGACCAAACTTGACGAACGTGGCGCGGCTGTAGCCCAGCGTTGCCACCAGTGCCACCAGAGGATCTCGACCACGCCGCACCCACGTGAAGTCCGCCTGCATCTGCTTGCCTGGCAGCGTCTCAAAGCGCACCACCGCTTCCGGCTCGCCCTTCTTGAGCGGCATCAGCCACGCCTTCAGTTGGCTTATCTTGCCTGTGTATCCGAGCTCGCGGATCTCGCGCAGCAACACCGTCGCTGGGATCCAGCGCGGTCGCGCCTGATCAACTCGCTCAAGCAGATAATCCTTGTATCCCTCCAGCTTGGTCGACGGTGGCCCTCGCGGGCCGTATCGCCCCGCCTTTTGATCCCTAAGGTACCGTCTCACCGTGTTCCGCGAACAGCCCAATTGCCGCGCTATCTCTCGCACCCCTGACCCTCGACGGGCCAAAACTCGTATCTCCACTGCTTGCTCCTGGCTCAACATCAACGGCTCGCGCAAAACCGTCATTATTTCCCAGGTGGGTCATTTTTACTTCGGCGCGGTGGGTCACTTTTGCTTCGGCGCTAACAAGACCCGATCGAACCGGATATGCCGAGAGCGCCCCCTGCGGGGAGGCATGCCATGTCCGCTCCATCTTTTGGTTCGAGCAGCTTTCTCGCGGGTGGCAAGCCGGCCCAATTCTAGTTCGAGACAGTAACAGAAACAGTGCCGACCAGCATGTCGAGTTTACAACAACTCAAACATTGCGATCAATTGCGAGCTAGCATTCGCATCGAACTAGCGATGGCACAGTCGTTGCAGGTCTTCGTTCAATGGTTAGATTTTGCCTCCGCACGGCAGGCCGAATGATTCTTCTGGATCATGAACTGATGCAGCTATATTCGCACGTGATTGCGCAGAGGCTCATCGACGATGCTTTGTACCAGCGACGTATCGCAGAATACAAAGCTGCAGCCGGAAAGGGACGCCGAAGCCAGCTATGCCCCGCCTCACTGGCGATTGACCTGGGCTGAACACGAATGCTTCAGCATGCTTTCTCATCGACACAACAGCAGCAACGCTAAGCGCGCAATCGAAGTGGCACATCTTAAGGATCTACGAGAACTGATGCAGTTGCTTTGGCATTTGTTCGAAGCGGTGGACCGGCTTCCTAGAGGGCCAGAACATACAGCAGCAGTTCAGACGATTAAACGCTTTGAGCGGCGGCTATCAGGGCTGGTTCAGGCATCTGAGAAAGCTCGAGCTGCCGGCCTCGGAGCCGTTGGCCGTGCCAGCTCGCCGAGTAAATGATTGTCAGACAATCGCAAAAATTATCGAGGGATTCTACGTATGTGTACCAGCTAAGGCCCGCATGGCGATTGGAGACGTGAAAGGACGCCTGTCCGGACCGCTGTATCCGTTCGCTGGGGGATCGGCCGTCACGCTGCAGGAAACCCCGGGGCAAGTCTTTCATGGGTGAATGAGGGCCGGATATGTTGGATGCGCTAGAAGCGCGTATTCTTGAGCAATACATCACCTTCCACTGCGCGGGGATAATGGGCCGCCACTTCGAATGACGGCAATAGATCAAGAATGGCTTGCAGCGACAGTTGTCCTTCGTATAGTTCCCTGTCGCTATATTCCGTGTAGACGAAGCGCGTGTTGCTCAAGGTCTGCATGCCGCCCGCGATGACGTCGGCCTCCGCGCCTTGGACATCCATCCAGATGAAATCGATCGTGTTCAGCTTGGCGTCACTGCACCAATCGTCCAGCCGTCGGGTTTCAACCGAGAAAGGCCGATCGAACCGAACCCAATCATACTCGGTAAGATGGTTTTTCGGGCGGCGTATCGAGCCGGAGAGGTCCCACTCTTTTGCATCTCCGTCAGCATTGCTTGGATGGAAGTCGATCACCCCGTTTCGATCGCTGATCGCGATTTCAAGCAGCTTCACCTTATCGACAGATGGGCCCAACTTCTTCTTAAAGCGCGCGATTGCCCGAGGGTCCGGTTCGAAGCAGTAAAGCTGAGCTTGTGGGCACAGGTTAAGAAAATGTTGCGTATCGGTTCCGTCATTGCAGCCGATATCCAAGATGACCGGATTCGGCTTCTGAAGAAGCGAGATGATGTGCTGATGTACTTCTACAGACGACACGGGTTGTTTTCCATTGGCGCGGAGATCGGTTGAATTCGTCCTCAAATCCGCAATCACACGCCAGACGCTTCGGCACAACGTATATCAACGTATATAATCCATATGCGGTTCAGTCCCGTTGATCCATCAGCGCTATTGGAATGACGCCGACACCAAACAAGCCCGCAGCAAATACGAGCTGCAGCGGTTGCCTACAACATCAGGTCTGTCGCGGGAGCGGTCTCAAAGGGCAACGCTTTTGCTAAGCGGAAAACGTACGTTGAAAGCGGATGGTGAAGCTGAATCGTTGCTTCCGATACATTGTTTGCGCGGTCGAAAAGGGTGGGCTGGCTCGGATGCCCCTGTCCACTGCTCACGTTGAAGGAATCTCGAGCAGATTGATCTCTCCAGCGCAAGAATAATTAACCACACAGTCCCGGATAGCGGAACACCTCAGTGCGGCTATCGATGGTGCTCAGCTGGGGCTAAGTAGTACTACAGCTCTGGATGGGCCATCTCGTTAGTGAGTGAATTTTGAGGCGGTTGCCAGATTGGCGGTGACATTCAGGCGGACCTAAGGATAACGATCCTGATTAGGCCCTTCTTTATAATTGCTCCCTCAGCCGAATTTGTACGAGCGGCTTTGATCGCAGCGGCGACAACGAAGCGCCCTGAGGCTGCAGACGAAGAGACCGTCGGCACTCGGTTGCCATCCCATCCGTAGGTCTGCCTCCGTTCCTGTGATCCGCCTTTTAGCCAATGCGCGTGACGGTAAACTCGGATGTTCTGACAAGACGAAATGTCAGGTTCGCAACAGCTTGGCGAGCTGTGTACATGATGGCGTTTGCTTGCGGACGAACGCGCGCGCAGGCCAAGCGCCGGATTCAGCAGAACTACAAGCGCGGATCGCTCCACTTATCTTTGGCCTGGCTCTTGCAATAATGGAGCTGTTCACAATGTGCCCATCGTCAACTCGTTCAAATGCTAGGAGGCCTGCATGAATTTCCGTCCGCTTCACGACCGCGTCGTGGTCAAGCGCATCGACGCTGAAGAGAAGACAGCTGGCGGCATCATCATTCCGGACAGTGCCAAGGAAAAGCCCTCGCAGGGCGAAGTCATCGCCGTTGGCCCGGGCGGCCGTGACGAGACCGGCAAGCTGATTCCGATCGACGTCGAGGTCGGCGATCGCGTGCTGTTCGGCAAGTGGTCGGGCACCGAGGTCAAGGTCGATGGTCAGGAGCTGTTGATCATGAAGGAGAGCGACATCATGGGCGTTCTCACCGATGTGTTTTCCAAGAAGAAAGCCGCCTAGTCCAGGGCTCCCACCACTCGCCCCTGACGAGCGCCTTTGCCGGGCGCGCCGAAGGATGAGGAACTAAACTGAGGAAATTCGATTATGTCAGCCAAGGAAGTCAAGTTCGGCGTAGAAGCGCGAGACCGCATGTTGCGCGGTGTCGATATCCTCGCCAATGCCGTGCAGGTCACCCTCGGTCCGAAGGGCCGCAACGTGGTGCTCGAGAAGTCGTTCGGCGCTCCCCGCAT
>NZ_LFIQ01000075.1:0-3328 GCF_001189245.1 Bradyrhizobium pachyrhizi
TGCACTTCGAATGTGAATCTACCTCCCGGCCTTCGCCGGGACGACAGTCGGCGGTGATGGCTCACGAATTGCCCTTTGGCAGATAGTCGTTGGTGTAGAATGCCTTCGGATTTGCCTTGGCCTTGGCGTCGAGGCCGCCATACTCGACCATCAAATTGACCGACTCGGTCATGTTCTGGTCGGTGACCTGGAACGGCCGCTTGGTCTTGGTCTCCGGCGTGCGATAGAGCGGGATCGTCAGTTCGAAGCCTTGCGTCAACGTGTCGATCTTGCCGCCCTTCGGGTTGGCGTCGAGGATCGACTGCGCAGCCGCCTTCGGGTCCTTCTCCGCGGCTTCCACCGCCTTTGTCGTCGCCGACATGAAGCGGCGGACCAGGTCCGCATTGGCCTTCACATAGTCGGAGTTCGCGATGATGCCCGACGACACCATGTTGATGCCGTAGTCGGCGAACTTGATCGGATAGACGTCCTTGCCGGTGGCGTCCTTGATCTTCATCGACTGGTCCATGACGTAGCCGAGCAGCAGGTCAGCCTGGCCGTTGATCACGGCGTTGAGCTTGGTCTGGCCGTCGCCGGCGACGGTGTTGAAATCGCTTTCCTTCAGGCCGGTCTTCTTCAGGAACAGCGGCCAGATCTGCGTCATCGAATCTGCCGGCGTGATCGCGACCGTCTTGCCCTTGATGTCCTCCGGCTTCCTGATGTTCTTCTCGGCAAGGCTCATCGCCGACATCGGGCTGGTCTGCAGCAGCACGCCGGTGGCGATCACGGGCGCGCCCTTCACCGCGGCACGCATCATCGTCGGCACGTCGACATAGCCGAAATCGGCGGTCTTGGCGGCCACCGCCTGCGTGGTCGCGGCCGAGCCGCGGCCTTCCTGGATCTCGAGGTCGATACCTTCGGCGGCATAGATGCCCTTGGCCTTGCCGTAATAGAACGGCGCATGCTCGCCATAGACGTACCAGTTCAGCATCAGCACGACCTTGTCGGCCGCGGATGCAGGGGCCACCGCAAGCGCGGTCCAGGCCAGCGCGGCGCCTGCGACCGCAATCAAACGCTTCATGGTTGTTCTCCCTTTATTGTCCGCGGTCCTTGCTTGGACCGCTTGTCCGTTTGCTGCGCTAGGAAGCGAAGATGATGTCGTCGCGCTGGCTGACGTGCCAGGGGATCACCAGCCGCTCGATGCGGTCGACGATCCAGAACAGGATGACGCCGAGCAGCGCGAGGATCACCAGCGCGGCGAACATCGTCGGCAGGTCGAAGGTGCCGATCGAGCGCTGCATCACATAGCCGATGCCGGAGTTGGAGCCGACGAACTCGCCGACGACGGCGCCGACCACAGCGAGCGTCACCGAGACTTTCAGGCCGGAAAAGATCGCGGGCATCGCGTGCGGCAGGTTGACCGCGCGGAACACCTGGAAGCGGCTGCCCTGCATCGCGCGCGCCAGATCGACCATATCAGGGTCGACCGACTTGAAGCCCTGCACCGCCGAGACCACCACGGGGAAGAAGCCGAGCAGGAACGCGGAGATTACCTTGGGGATGATGCCGAAGCCGAACCACACCACGAACAGCGGCGCGATCGCGATCTTCGGCACGGACTGGGAGAACACCAGCAGCGGATAGACGTAGCTCTCGACCGTCTTCGAACCCGCGATCAGCATCGCAATGGGAATGCCGAACAGCGCCGAGAGCAGGAAGCCGCAAATCGTTGCATAGGTTGTCGGCCAGGACTGCCGCAACAGCTCCGGCCAGTCGCTCCACAGCACCGCGACGACGTCGCCGGGCGAGGGAATTTGGTAGGCGGGAATATGGAACAGGCGGATCGCGAGGTCCCAGGCCGCCACGATGACAACCAAAAACAGGAACGGACGTACCCACGCCGCATTCAGCACCTTCGACAGGCCCGAAGGGCTCTTTGCCTCCGCCACGTCACGCTCCCTTTGCAGTCTCTCTGTTCGTTCAGAAATTAACCCGTTGGATAAATACTGTCCAGCCCCAAGCGCGCGGCAAAATCGCGCCGAAATACGCGACTTTCGTCAGGCGAGAATTTTTGTCGGATGAGACTTCGTAGCCCGGATTGCGCTTCGCTCCATCCGGGCTACGGGCATCAGTGATGAGCGCGAACGTGCGCCTCACACCACGCGGTGCTCGGCCGCGCGCAGCACCGGCATCGCGCCGCCGAACGCCGCCGTGGATTTGCCGGTCAGCGCCGCCAGCACCAGCGCGGTCATGTGCTCGAGGCGCTCGTCGCGGGCGTCCTTCTTCAAGAGGTCGCGACCGAAGATCACGCTCAGCGTAGCGCTGTTGGAGAGATAGAAGAACGCCAGCCCGGCGATCGAGATGTAAAGCTGCACCGGATCGACCGCGACGCGGAAATCGCCACTCTCGACCCCGCGCGTCACCACGGTGCGGATCATCTCGACAAAGGGCGAGTGCATCGACTTGACCTTGGTCGAACGCTTCAGGTGTTTCGCCTTAGCGAGGTTTTCGGTGTTCAGCAGTGCCAGGAACTCGGGGTTACGCAGAAAATAGTTCCACGTGAAGTCGATCAGACGCCCGATCGCCTCGGGCGGATCGAGATGCTCGAGATCAAGGGTGCGCTCCTCGGCGCGGATCTTCTCATAGGCGCCTTCCAGCACCTCGAGATAAAGATCCTCCTTGTTGCCGACGTGGTAGTACAGCATGCGCTTGTTGGCGCCGGCATTGGCCGCGATGCGATCGACCCGCGCCCCGGCGAGGCCATGGGCGGCGAATTCCTGCTTGGCCGCCTCGAGAATCCGCAGCCGCATCCCCTGGGGGTCGCGCTGCCATCTCTGAATTCGCTTTGCCTTGGCCAAATCGATCGCCCGTGATGCTGAATTGATGAATGTAGCATGACGAACGACGTTTGAGAACGAATGTTGTCGTGACGGCCATGCGGGAATATTTCTCGCAACCACCCTCCTCGTCATTCCCCGGTGCGCAATTGCGCACCTGAAGGCGTGCGCAGCACGAACCCGAAATCAATCGGACAACGTGTTCCGTGGGTGAATGGATTCCGGGTTCTCGCTTCGCGAGCCCCGGAATGACGAGAAATTCAAAGCCTGCAGTTGCCTACGACACCCGCCGCCGGGACGACGCGCGGATAAAGCGCAGCCTAGTCTGGCTTTCCTTGCGAAGGCTGCACCAGAAGCGTCAGCACGCCGCAGGTGCCGTTGCGCACCGTCATCACGCGCGTGCCGGGCTTGCGGCCGGTACGAACCTCGGAGACGTCGACACCAGCGGCGATCAGCCGCGCACGCGTGGCGTCGATGTCGGCGACGCGCCAGCAGATGCCGCGCAGCCGGTC
>NZ_LFIQ01000075.1:3338-14136 GCF_001189245.1 Bradyrhizobium pachyrhizi
TGCGTGACCTCGACGACGAGGTCGCCGCAGCGGAAGAACATCAGCCGGCCCCACTCCGGATGCGACCGGTCGAGCGCCATGTCGAGCCCGAGCCGAGCACCATAGAGCGCTGCGGCGCGTTCCGGATCGGCGGTCGAAACCACCACGTGATCCATCGCGGTGATCGATGCGGTCGTGGTGCGGACCGACAGCGGCCGCTCCTGCTCGCGTTCCAGGAAGAACATGCGCACGCCGCGCGTCGCATCGGTCGCGGCCCGCGTACGCTTCCACGACAGCGTGGCGCCACTGATGTCGTCGCGGCTCTCGACCTCCGCGACGGGTTCGGGCTTTAGCGTCAAGCGGTCGAGCCTGCGGTGTGTCTTCGCGATATCGCTGGTGCGGAAGCACAGGCTCGCAAGCCCCTCGCCCTGGGTGGCGAGCGCGCTGCGGACGCGCTGGGCTGCATCGTCGTCGCCCTGCGGCGCCACCAATTCCAGCGTGGTGTTGTCGAGCGTGAACAGCGTGCGGTCCGCGCCGCCGCCGCTGTAGCGCCAGGAAGGCGACCGCGCGAACAGCGTCTCGTAGGCCGCGCTGGCAGCAGCGATGTCGCTGGTCAGGACGACGACGTGATCGAGACCGATAATCATGGCCGCAACCTCCCCGAATCTGCCGTCATTGTGTTTCTCCCTTAACCCAGCCCGGAACCACGGACTGCCGCCAGCCGTTATGCCGCATGCCAGAAGGGCCCGGCACAGCCATCATCTCTACCTGTAAACCAGGCAGGGTTGCGAATATTTTCAGCGATATCGGCCGATCAGCAATGCTAGTCTGGAACCGCCGGCCGGGACCACACCAAGCCACGACGGAAAGCGAATGCAGGCTCTCTTCATCGGACAGACCTATATCGACGTCACCTTCATCACGGATCACATGCCCGTCGGCGACGAAAAGCACGTCGCCGACGCCTATGCGGTGTCGTTCGGCGGCAACGCCGTGACCGCAGCATTCTGCTGCGCCAAGCTCGGCGTCCCGCCGGACCTGATCGCCACCATGGCCAATGACTGGCTGGGACGGATGTTCTGGGACATGGCCGACAGGTACGGCATCTCGTTCCACCCCCGCAAGGTCAACTCCTCCTCGCTGTCCTTCATCATGCCGAACGACGGCAAGCGCGCCATCGTCCGCTGCCGCGACGACCAGCACATCCACCCCTTTCCGCTGCTGAACATCAAGGGCTGCCGTGCGCTGCACATCGACGGCCACCAGCCGGACGCCGCGATCCATTATGCGAAGCTGTGCCGCGAGGATGGCATCCTGACCTCGCTCGACGGCGGCGGCCTGCGCACCAACACCCACGAGCTGCTCGCATTCATCGACATTGCGATCGTCGCCGAACGCCTGTGCGAGCAGATGGACAAGACGCCGGAGCAGATGCTCGACTATCTCAAGGGCCGCGGCTGCAAGGTCGGCGGCGTCACCATGGGCGAGCGCGGCCTGCTCTGGTATGACGAGGCCGGCACAGTGCGCACGCTGCCGGCTTTCCCGATCCCGCGCGCGCGCGTGATCGACACCAACGGCGCCGGCGACGTCTTCCACGGCGCCTACATCTACTCCTACCTTTCAAACCCGAGCAAAGGCTGGCATGAGCATTTCAAGTTCGCGCGCGCAGCCTCGACCTTCAAGATCCAGAAGCTCGGCAACGAGGCAGGCCTGCCGACGCTGGCGGATATCGCGGCGGTCAAGCAGGAGTTTCGCGCCGAGGCCTGATAGAGGTGAATGGGGCTAGGCCATGGGGCGCGTCTTCGTCGCCGGCAGCATCAATATGGACGTGGTGGCGACCGCCGAGCGCCATCCGCGGATCGGCGAAACCGTCGCCGGCGAGGCCGTGCTCTATTTTCCCGGAGGCAAGGGCGCCAACCAGGCGGTGGCTTCGGCCAAGCTCGGCATACCGACCACGCTGATCGGCCGGCTCGGCACCGACGCGTTTGGCAAGGAGCTGAGAACGTTCCTCGTCGCACAAGGTGTCGATCTCGCCTTCGTCAAGGACACGGACGGCACGCATTCGGGCACGGCGATCATCACGCTTGCGAACGCCGACAACACAATCGTCGTTGTGCCAGGCGCCAATGGGCTGGTCGATGCCGATGATGTCGCGGCCCCCATCCTCGCGAGGGGTGACGTCGCGGTCAGCCAGTTCGAGATCCCGCTGCCGGCGATCGCGGCCTTCTTCCGGCGCGCCCGCGCTGCCGGCGCCACCACGATCCTCAATCCGGCACCGGCGAAAAAGGCCGACAAGGCTCTGCTCGATCTCGTCGACATCCTCGTTCTGAACGAAACCGAACTCGGCTACCTGACTGGCACGGAGCTGCGAGACGGCGACACGCCGGAGCGCTTCTCCGAGGCGGCCAGGACCTTAGGGCAAGGCAAAATCGTTTGCGTCACGCTCGGAAAGCGCGGCGTGCTGGCGCTGGTCGAGGACCAACCGCTGCTCGTGCCGGGACGCGAGGTCAAGGCCGTCGACACCACAGGCGCTGGCGATTGCTTCGTCGGCGCCCTCGCCTCACAGCTCGCCATTGGCAAGCCGCTCGGCGACGCACTGGCTTACGCCAACGCCGCCGCCTCGATTTGCGTGCAACGGATGGGGGCCGCGCCGTCGATGCCGACGGCGCAGGAGGTTAGCGCCGTTCTTTCCACGCGTCGTCCCGGCGAAGGCCGGGACCCATAACCACCGGCTACAGTTTGGGGCACCCGCGCAGTAACTGCGTTCGTCTCCGCCAATGATCGCCGCGGAGTATGGATCCCGTCTTCGCCGGGACAACGATTCGACTACGTCAGCGCACTCTTCAAATCGAAGCTCGCATCCGCCGCCTGCTCCGGCGTGATCGAGCCGCCGGCACCGAGCAGCCGGCGGCCGAACATGTGATCGCCGGCGCGATTGACCGACTCGATGCCGAGCAGTTTGTCGCCGCGATAGCAGAACGCCGAGAACGCGCCCTGCGCGCGATCGCCGCGCACCACGACGCGGTCGTAGCCGGTGGTGAGGCCGGCCATCTGCAGCTTGTCGGGGCCCTGGTCGCTCCAGAACCACGGCAGGCCGTCATAGACCTCGGTCTTGCCGGTCAACCGCGACGCCACGCAGCGCGCATGGTCGGTCGCATTCTGCACCGACTCCAGCCGCAGCGACCCGCCGAAGCGCTTGCTGGTGTAGAGCGCGCAATCGCCGATCGCGGAAACATTCGGATCGGCGGTCAACAGATGCTCGTCGACGATGATGCCGGATGCCACCGGCAGCCCGGCCTCCGCGGCAAGCTCGACATTCGGCAGCACGCCGACGCCGACCACGACGAGATCGGCCGGGATGTGCGTGCCGTTGCTCAGGCTGACGCCGGTAACCTTGCCGCCATCGGCCTCGATCGCCGTGACCTGCACCCCGAGATGAATCCGGATGCCGGCCGCGCTGTGGCGGGATTGCGAGAACTCGGAAATCTCCGCGGTCACCGCCCGCGCCATCACGCGGGAGGCGAGCTCGACCACGTCGACCTCGAGGCCTTTGGCCCGGGCGGTGGCGGCAAATTCGAGCCCGATGAAGCCGGCGCCGATCACGACGACGCGCATGCCGGGCGCGATCAAATCGCGCAGCGCCTGGCTCTCATCCAGGATGCGCAGGTAGCGGACGGCGTCGAGCTTGGCGTTGGGGGTATCCAGCAGCCGGTTCCGCGCACCGGTCGCGAACACCAGATGGCCATAGTCGAGCGACGTGCCGGAGGCGAGCGCCACTTTCCGCGCATTGCGGTCGATCGCTTGGGCGCGATCGGTGATCAGGTCGATCTTGTTGTCCTGGTAGAACTTGTCGGGCCGGAACATCAGGGTCTCGGGCCCGCCGGTCCCCTTCAGATAGCCCTTCGACAGCGGCGGCCGCTGATACGGCAAATGGCCTTCGTCATTGATCAAAGCGATGCGCTCGGCAAAGCCGGCCTGGCGCAGCGACGCCGCGAGCTGGAAGCCGGCATGTCCGGCGCCGACGATGATGACCGAGCCTGTCATCGGAACAACCCAAATACGCGCGAGCAGGAGTGACCCATGCCGTTTCCTCTTGTCGATGTTAGCTTGCTTGCCCCGTCCCCACAGCGCTCGTGTCTGCGTACCGAAGGCACATGCCATTTGGCCTCATGGCTCGCGCGGACGCAAGGGGGTCCCAGGCAATTCTGGCGCACCCGCGGCGTCGGACCGGATTGCCACGGCTCCCGCCAAGGCCTTAAATGTCCGGAACCAACAAGCCCAAGGTCTTCAATATGCCAGCACCCGCCCCCTCCGCCACTGACCCCGCTTTGCTCCGCATCGACGGCGCCATCGCGACCATTACGCTGAACCGGCCGGCCGCGTTCAACGCGATCGACATGACGATCGCCAAGAAGCTCGAGCAGCTCAGCGCCGAGGTCGAAGCCAACAAGGACGTTCGCGTGCTCGTCATCGAGGGCGAAGGCCGCGCCTTCTGCGCCGGCGGCGATCTGCAGACCATCGGTGCCGCTGCCGAAGCCAACAACATCGCCCCCGTGGTCGGCGAGATGCTGCACCACTATCACGCGTTCATCGAGACGGTCCGGCGGATGCCGAAGATCGTTCTCTCAAGCGTGCATGGTTCGGCGGCCGGCGCCGGCATGGGCCTCGCCTTCGTGACCGACCTGTGCATCGCCGCGGACGACGCCCGCTTCACGCCCGCCTATGCCAAGATCGGCGTGTCGCCCGATGGCGGCAGCACGGTCGGCATCGTCGGCACGGTCGGCACCCGACGCGCGCTGCAGATTTTCCTCGCCGAGGATGGGTTCACCGCGCAGCAGGCCTATGAATGGGGTCTCGTCGTCAAGACCGTCCCCGCGGCCGAGCTGAAGGCTGCGACGCGGCAGCTCGCCGAGCGCCTGGCAAAGAATCCGCCCGCCGCGATCGCGGCCACCAAGTCACTGGTGTATCAGGCGGCCACCACACCAACCAAGCAGCAGCTCGACGCCGAGGAACATAAGATCATCACGACCATGCATACCGACGATTTCCGCGTCGCCGTGAAGAAGTTCACCAGCAAGTCGAAGTAGAGGTTTGGCTAGTTCGGGCAGATGTACCCCGTGCCGCCGGGTGCCTTGAAGCAGCCGACCGATTCCGGGATCACCTGCTTGGGCAGCCACAGCACGACCTTCGGAAAATAGATCGTGAAGCAGATCGTGACCAGGAACACGACGTAGATCGGCAGCGCCGCCCGCAACGCTTTTGCGAAACTGATGCCGACGAATTTCGAGGCCATCAGCAGCACGAGCCCGTAGGGCGGCGTGATCAGGCCGAACGCCAGCGTAGCGATCAACACCACGCCCATATGCACGCCGTTGATGTCGCCGGCCTGGGTCAGCGCGTTGACCAGCGGCATGAAGATGATGATGGTCGGCACCGGCTCGATGAAGTCGCCGACCACGGTGAACAGCAGCACCATCAAGAGCATGATGAGGTGCGGGTCGTTGCCGGCGATCGAGGTGATCCAGTCCGCGATGTAGATCGCGCCGCGCAGATAGGCCAGCATCCAGCCGAACGCGTTCGCCGCGCCGATCGTGATCAGCGGCAGCGAGAAGATCAGGCCGGCCAGACAGAAATCATACGGGATCTTCTTCAGGTGCCCACGGTTCAGCGCCGGGATCACCACGACGATGATGTAGGCGACCGCGACGACCCCGGCCTCGGTCGGCGTGAACCAGCCGGTCAGGATGCCGCCCAGCAAAATCACCGGGATCATCATCGGCAGCGCCGCGTCACCGGCGGCGAACGCCACCTGGCGCAGCGGCGCGCGCGGCTTGCGCAGGCCCGAGGGACCGAAGAAGTAGCAGTAGATCATCAGTCCGAAGCCGATCATCAGCCCGGGGACCACGCCGGCCATGAACAGCCCGGCGATCGAGACATTGCCGACCGCGCCATAGACCACCGCCGTGATGCTCGGAGGCACCAGCGCTGCGATCGTCGACGCCGAGGCGATGATCGCGGCGATGAAGGCCGGCTCATAGCCTTCCCGCCGCATCGGCCCGCCGAGCGCCCGGCTCATGACCGCAACGTCGGCGGTGGTCGAGCCCGACATCTCCGAGAAGAACATGCTGAAGACGACGACGACCTGCGACAGCCCGCCCCTGATGTGCCCCACCAGCGAAACCGACAGATTGGCGATGCGGACCACGACATTCGCCGAGCTCATGAGCTCGCCGACCAAGAGGAAGAACGGGATCGCAAGCAGCGCCTCGGAATCGACGCCGTCGAAGATCTTCTGGATGATCGCCGCCAGCGAGACGTCTGATAGCACTGCGCCGACGAACACGCCGGCCATCAGCGAGAACGGCACGGGCACGCCGAGATAACCGAAGAACAGGAAGCAGAACGACATCAGCGCAAGCACGACCGGTGCGCTCACGGCTGCACTCCCGTCGTCGCGCGGGTATCGATCGCAGGAATCGGAAGGTCGTCATCCGGTGGCTCCGGATGGTCGAAGCCATTGCGGATCCCGTTGATGAGCTGCTCGATCGTGAACAGGCCGATCAGGATGCCGGACAGCGGGATCACCGCATAGAGCGAGGCGATCGGCGTACCCGACGGCAGGCGGAAGCTACCGAAGCCTCGGAGGTAATTTTGATAGCCATACCAGACCAGGCAGAAAGCGACGCCCAGCACCACCAGACGGATGACGATCTCGACGAACAGCCGCGACCTGCCATGCATCGCTTCGGAGATCGCGGTGAGATAGAGATGGTCGTTGCGTCGTGTCGCGACCGCGGCCCCGATGAAGATCGCGTAGATGAACAGCGTCGAGGTCACCTCCTGCAGCCACAGCCAGGGATGACCGATGGTGCGGGTGACGATATCGGCGGTCACCGAGAGCGAGAAGCCGAAGCACAGCAGGCCGCACAGCATCATCAGGATCAGCTCGAGCCGGTCGAGCGCCCGCCATTTCAGATACCGCTGCCGTTGCAGCACCAGTGTGTCGGCGATGGCCATGGCTCGCGCTCCGCGTCAACCTCGGGCTCTAGTTGATCGCGCGGATCAAATTCTTGATCTTCTCCGCATGCGGGCCGAGATCCTTGGCGAGCTTGTCGAGATAGGGATCGGCGATCGCGGTAAAACTCTTCTTGTCCACATCCTCGACCACCTTGACGCCGAATGACTTCAGCTTTGCCGCTGCGGCCTTTTCCAGTTCGAACGCCTTGGCAGGCTCCTTCGTGCTCACCTCGGCGGCCGCCGTCGTCACCCAGTTCTTCTGCTCCGCTGAAAGGCTCTGCCACAGCTTGTCGCTGATGAACAACAGCGCATTGTTGGCCTCATGCTCGGTCATCGAGAGCACCGGCGCGACTTCGTAGTGCTTGTTGACGAGGTAAACGTTCACGCTGTTTTCCGCCGCCTCGACGACGCCGGTCTGCAGCGACGTGTACACGCTGCCGAACGGCATATGGACGGTTTGCGCGGCGTAAGCCGGGAAAATCGTATCCTCCGTGGCCGTCGCCTGAACACGAATTTTCACCCCCTTGAGATCGTTGACTTTATGGATTTCCTTCCTGGCGTAGATGCTCCTTACGCCTTGGCTGCCCGTCGCGATGACATGAAGGCCTTGCGACGTGTCGTCAATCATCGCCTTGATCGCGTCAATCACCTTCTGATCCGCAAGGGCCTTCACCACATGGTTGGCGTCGCGGAACAGGAAATGCAGCGACATCACACCGGCCTGCGGCGAGATAGTCGCGGTGTTCGCCGATGAGATGATCGCGAATTCGATGTCTCCGGATTTCACGAGCTGCAGCAGCTGCGGCTCCTGTCCGAGTTGGGCGCCCGGATATTGATCGACGATCATGGTCCCCTTGCTCAACTCCTTGAGCTTGGCGGAGAACATGTCGTAGGCCACGCTGTATCCGGTGTTGAGCTGCTGATCGTGCGCGAAGCGGTAGTGCTTGACTTCCTGCGCGCCAGCGCGCGGCGGCAGCAGCAACGCTGCCGCCGCCATCGCAATCCCGACGATCCTGGCTGAATAGCCCATCGCGACGTTCCCCCTGTTTTTAATTGAGGGGATCATCCCATCAGTCGCGCAGGATTGTCAATAAAACAGAGGTAATCTGGTCGTCGAGGCCCAAGCGGGCGCTTCGCAGTCGGAAATTATCGACAATTCGACTGCGATGCCAATCGAGACCGAACTACTTCCCCTTGGCGCGCATGAAGTCAAAGTCGCAGCCCTCATCGGCCTGCAGGATGGTGTCGTTGAAGAGATGCGCGTAGCCGCGCTTGGCCCAATCGGGCGTACCGGCCGGCGCGAGCGCGGCGCGGCGCTTCTGCAATTCGGCCTCGTCAACCAACAGATCAATGCTGCGCTTGGCGACATCGAGCCGGATCATGTCGCCGTTCCGCACCAGCCCGAGCGGACCGCCGACGGCGGATTCCGGCGTGATGTGCAACACGATAGTGCCGAACGCGGTGCCGCTCATCCGGGCATCGGAAATGCGGACCATGTCCTTCACGCCGGCGCGCGCGAGCTTCTTCGGGATCGGCAGGTAACCCGCCTCGGGCATGCCGGGCGCGCCCTTCGGGCCGGCATTGCGCAGCACCAGGACGTCGTCGGCGGTCACATCGAGCGCGGGATCGTCGACCCGCAGCGTCATGTCCTCGACCGATTCGAACACCACGGCGCGGCCGGTGTGCTGCAATAGTTTCGGGCTCGCCGCCGACTGCTTGATCACGGCACCGCGCGGCGCGAGATTGCCGTGCAGGATCGCCATCGCGCCTTCGGACTTGATCGGGTTCGCCTTGGAGCGGATCGCGTCCTGCCCCGGTACATCCTCGGCATTGGCGACGACCTCGCGCAAGGTCTGGCCGGTGATGGTTTTGACATCGAGGTCGATGAGGTCGCCGAGCTGCGCCATCAGCTTCGGCACGCCGCCGGCATGATGGAAATGCTCCATGTAGTGTTCGCCCGACGGCTTGAGGTCGACCAGCACCGGGACCTCGCGGCCGAGCTTGTCGAACGCCTCGAGGTCGATCCTGTGCGGCGAGCGGTTGGCGATCGCCGTGAGATGGATCAGCCCGTTGGTCGAGCCGCCGATCGCCTGCATGACGACCTGGGCGTTGCGGAACGAGGATGGCGTCAGGATCTCGCTCGGCTTCGGTCCCTTGGTCTTCGCCATCTCGGCGGCGACGCGGCCGCTGGCCTCGGCGGAGCGGAAGCGTTCGGCATGCGGCGCCGGGATCGTCGCGCTCATCGGCAGCGACAGGCCGAGCGCCTCGGTGATGCAGGCCATGGTGGAGGCAGTGCCCATCACCATGCAGGTGCCGACCGACGGCGCGAGGCGGCCGTTCACCGCCTCGATCTCGTTGTCGTCGATCTCGCCGGCGCGATACTTGCCCCACAGCCTGCGGCAGTCCGTGCAGGCGCCAAGCACCTCGCCCTTGTGATGGCCGACGACCATGGGCCCGACCGGAATCACCACGGTCGGCAGATCGGCGCTGATCGCGGCCATGATCTGCGCCGGCAAGGTCTTGTCGCAACCGCCGATCACCACCACCGCATCCATCGGCTGGGCGCGGATCATCTCCTCGGTATCCATCGCCATCAGGTTGCGCAGATACATCGAGGTCGGGTGCGCAAAGCTCTCGGCGATCGAAATGGTCGGGAACACGAACGGCATCGCGCCCGACAGCATCACGCCGCGCTTCACGGCCTCGATGATCTGAGGCACGTTGCCGTGGCAGGGATTATAGTCGCTGTAGGTGTTGGTGATGCCGACGATCGGCCGATTGAGCGCATCGTCCGAATAGCCCATCGCCTTGATGAACGCCTTGCGCAGGAACAGCGAGAAGCCGGCGTCACCATAGCTTGTCAGTCCCTTGCGAAGTCCGTCGGCCATTTTCTTCTCGTCCCGTGGTTGTTCGGCCGCACTTAAGGAGCGGCAGGAATTATTGTCAATATGAGATAATCTGGTCGCGGCTTGTGGCTGATCTGCGGCAAAATCGCCCCCATTATTGACAATAACCGTGGCGCCATGCTGACCTCAGGCACCGATCCGAAGCCGAGAGCGCATGACAGCCGAGCCCACATTGCCCGAACTCCAGGCCCCCTCGCGCGAGGAGGAACAGGCGGAAGTGATCCGCCGGCTGGAGGAGGACATCATCTTCGGCCGCTTCGCGCCCGGTTTGCGGCTGGTCGAGGATACCCTGATGCAGCGCTACGGCGCGAGCCGGCATTTCGTCCGCCAGGCGCTGTTCCAGCTCGAGCGCCAGGGCATCGTGCTGCGCGAGAAGAATGTCGGCGCCACGGTGCGGTTCTATTCGGCCGAGGAAGTGCGGCAGATCTATGAGGTGCGCGAGATGTTGACGCGCCAGGCCGCGCTGATGATCGCCCTGCCCGCGCCGCAAAGCCTGATCGACCAGTTGAGCGAGCTGCAACGGCATTACTGCATCAAGGCCGAGGCGCAGGACATGCGCGGCATTCACGAGACCAACGATGCGTTCCACCTCGCGCTGTTCTCCGCCTGCGGCAATCCCTATCTGGTCCGCTCGCTGCAGGACTACATGAACCTGACGCTGCCGATGCGCGCCAAGAATCTCGCCGACAGCGAGGGCCTCGCATTGTCGCGCCGCCAGCACGAATTGATGATCGAGCTCCTGAAGGGCCGCGACAGCTGGGCGCTGGCGCAGCTTTGCGTCGATCACATGCAGTACAGCAAGGCGGATTATCTCGTCCGCATCTCCAACGACAAAAAGCCGCAATAGCGCGATACGCGGCGGCCTGCGCGTGAAGGAGACGGCGATGCGCTATGTG
>NZ_LFIQ01000075.1:14146-16615 GCF_001189245.1 Bradyrhizobium pachyrhizi
TTGCGCTCGGCGGCGTCGGCGAAGCGGCCGATCCGCGCGCGACGCAGCTCACCTACGAGCCCTGGACCAAGACGTGCCTGACAGAGGCGAGCTGCTTCGTCGGCGCCGCCGCGCGCGGTCAGTGCTCGCCATCGGGCGGCACACTCAGCGTCTCGCCGCAGAGCAGCAAGCGCGCGATCGTGAGCGCCAATGTCGGAACGCGGACCATGCTGGAAGGCACGATCAGCCTCCGCATCGATCAGGACGAGCCGATCCAGATCGCCAGGCCGCATTGCTACACGCTCGGCTGCGGCGGCACGCTCGAGGCCGATGGCGAAATGATCGAGCGGCTGAAGCACGCGCAGACCATCGCCGTCGAAGCCAAGAACCTCACCGGGCAGACCATCAGCCTCGCCTTTCCCCTCACGCACTTCGCCGAAACCTTTGACGGGCCCGGCAGCCCGCCCAAGACATCCGGGCAAGGTTCGAAGGACGCGCAGCAGCACACCGAATCCGTGAAGCAACTGCCGCAATGCGAGGATTGATCACTTCTTCCAGTCGATCACCCTCTCCTTGTCGCCGTCGAACTCCATGCTGCAGAACGCACCGCCCTGGTAGTAATCGCCGACCGGATCCGGCGGCAGCTTGGCCTGCTCGGCCATCGCGTGCTCGCGGAAATCTTCAGCCCTTCCGGTCGGACGATAGCCGAGATCGTAGGCGCGGTGATTGTCCCACCACGAGCGCTCATTGTAGGACGCGCCGTACAGTACCTCGAAATGGATGTCGGGATGCTCGAGCCCGATGCGGCAGAGCTGGACGAGGTCTTCCGGCTTGAGCCAGATCGAGAGCCTGCGGTGGTCGAGCGGCGCCTCGCCGAAATTGCCGATCCGGAGGCACGTGACCTTGATGCCGTGCTTGTCGGCATAGAGCGCGCCGACGCCCTCACCGAACACCTTGCTCACACCATAGCGACTATCCGGCCGCGCGGTGACGTCGGTGCCGATGCGGTGATGACGCGGATAGAACCCGACCGCGTGATTGGATGAGGCGAAGATCACGCGCTTGACGCCCTTTTTGCGCGCCGCCTCGA
Source organism: Bradyrhizobium pachyrhizi (assembly GCF_001189245.1). Classification (GTDB taxonomy): domain Bacteria; phylum Pseudomonadota; class Alphaproteobacteria; order Rhizobiales; family Xanthobacteraceae; genus Bradyrhizobium; species Bradyrhizobium pachyrhizi. Next base: position 15,216 of record NZ_LFIQ01000075.1, read on the forward strand.
ACAGATTGTAGCAGCCGATGATGTTGGACTGCAGGATCGCGTCCCAGGGTCCTTCGACCGAATAGCCGCCGAAATGCAGAATGCCGTCGACGCCCTCGCAGATCGCCTCGACCTGCGCAAGGTCGGCGAGATCGGCCGCCTTGAACTTTTCGTTGCTGCCGAGATCGGAGGGCTGCTTGATATCGCTCAGCAGGAGATCCGGATAGATCGGCGGCAGCAGCTTGCGCAGGCTCGTTCCGATTCCCCCCGATGCGCCGGTCATCAATATGCGTGGCATGCCGTCCCTCTTCTTTCCTGATTGCTGCGATCGAATTGCGGTCGCAGGCCGACAATGATAGCAAACCAGGCGCTCAAGGAAACACCATCGAAACACAACAACGAGAACAGCAAATGTCCGATGTTCATTCCGCCGGCTGGCGTCCCGCGACCTGCTATCCCGATCCCGCGATCCGCGCGCTCGATCCGCGTTTCGAGAAATACTGGCTGAAACTCTCCGCCGTCGAGCGCATCGCGACCGGCCTGCGCTGGGCCGAAGGTCCGGTGTGGTTCGGCGACGGCCGCTATCTGTTGTGCAGCGACATCCCGAACCAGCGCATCCTCAAATGGGAGGAGGAGACCGGCGCGGCGAGCATCTTCCGCAAGCCGTCGAACTTCGCCAACGGCAACACCCGCGATCGCCAGGGCCGACTGATCACCTGCGAGCATGGCGGCCGCCGCGTGGTGCGCACCGAATATGACGGATCGATTACGGTGCTGATCGACTCCTTCGGCGGCAAGCGACTGAACTCGCCGAACGACGTCGTTGTGAAATCCGACGGCTCGATCTGGTTCACTGATCCGATCTTCGGCCTGCTCGGCAACTACGAAGGCTACAAGGCCGATCCCGAGATCGAGCCCAACGTCTACCGGCTCGATCCCGCAACCCGCGAGGCCACCATCGTCGCCGAGGGCGTGCTGGGTCCGAACGGGCTCTGCTTCTCGCCGGACGAGAAGATCCTCTACGTCGTGGAATCCCGCGGCGAACCGAACCGCAAGATCCTCGCCTATGACGTCGCAGCCGACGGCAAGACGATCTCCAACAAGCGCGTCTTCATCGACGCCGGCCCGGGCACGCCCGACGGCATGCGCTGCGACATCGACGGCAATCTGTGGTGCGGCTGGGGCATGGGTGATCCCGAACTCGACGGCGTCGTCGTGTTCGCGCCCGACGGCGTCATGATCGGCCGCATCGCGCTGCCGGAGCGCTGCGCCAACCTCTGCTTCGGTGGCGTCAAGCGCAACCGCCTGTTCATGGCGGCGAGCCAGTCGATCTATGCGCTCTACGTCAACACCCAAGGCGCGCTCGGCGGGTAGTTTTCCTCGTCGTCCCGGCGAAAGCAGGGAGGTAGATTCACATTCGA
>NZ_LFIQ01000076.1:0-6729 GCF_001189245.1 Bradyrhizobium pachyrhizi
TCTACCTCCTGGCTTTCGCCAGGACGACGAATGTGGAAAGAGCGGTGCCGCCAACTCCCATCACCGTCGCGACAGTGGCGCGGGGGGCGGCGGGACGGTGGCGCCGGCGGCGAGGGAGCGCTGCACCATCACGGTGTCGGACCAGCGGCCATAGCGATAGGCGACACCGGGCAAATGCCCGACGCGGGCGAAGCCGAAGCGGTCGTGCAGCGCGAGCGAGGCGGCGTTGTCGCTGTCGATGTAGCCGATCATCTGGCGGAAGCCGGCGGCGGCGCAGGTGTCGATCAACTCCTGCAGCAGCCGGCCGCCGACCCGCTGGCCGGTGAAGCGGTGATGCACATAGATCGAATGCTTCACCGTGTAGCGGTAGGCCGGACGCTTGCGAAACAGCACGACATAGGCATAGCCGACCACCTCGCCGTCACAGATTGCGACGAGGTGGGGCAGGCGGGTGTTGCGCAGATTCTTGCGGCGGTCGCGCAGATCGTCGGGCTCCGGCGTGCCGCTGTCGTCGACGCTCTCCTCGACGCCGCGGCGGATGTGGTGGCGGTAGATCGACAGCATGGCGTCGACGTCGCCGTCGCGGGACGGACGGACGGTAATCTTGTGATCATTCTCCATTGTGTTGCGTCCGTTCGCCTACTCGGACACGACATAGGTGTAGAAGCGGACGCGGCCGGAGTCGTCGATCTCCTTGTAGATGCCCTGGACCTCGACCTCGAAGCCGGGGAACGCGTTGAAGCTCGCCTCGAACATCTTGAGATAATCGATCATCGGCTTGCTGCGTTCCGACAGCCGCTCGCCGGGCACAATGGTGGCGATGCCGGGCGGGTAGACAACGAACGGCGTCGCGGCGACGCGGCCGAAGATCTGGTCGATCGGCAGATAGTCGACATCGTTGCGGATCAGATATTGCGCTGCCTGGCGCGGCGACATCGCGATCTCGGGCAGATGCTCGGGCAGGAATTGCCTGGCCTGCAGCGTGCTGACGCCGCCGTCGCGGAAGAAGCGATGCATGTCGCCGCAGAGGTCGCGCAGCCGCACCCCGGCATAGCGGCCCGGACGGCGGCGGTAGAATTCCGGGATGACGTCCTCGAGCAGCGCGTTGTCGTCGTGCAGCTTCTTGAAGGCGACCAGCCCGGAGACCAGCGTGCCGGCCTTGCTGGCCTCGACGCCGGGCGTCAGCAGGAACAGCAGGGAATTGAGGTCGTTCTTTTCGGCGACGATGCGGTTCTCCCGCAGATATTGCGCCACCACCGGTGCGGGGATGCCGTGATCGGCATAGGCGCCGGTGGCGTGATCGAAGCCCGGCGTCAGCAATGTGAGCTTGTTCGGGTCGGTCATGGCAAAGCCCGCGGTCAGCTCGGGGAAGCCGTGCCAGGTCTCGCCGGGATTGAGCTGCCAGTAGGACGGGTTGGTCGCGAGCTGGTCTGTCGAAATCGTCTCCCAGGCGACATTGTGCACGCCGTTCTCGCGCGCGACGTCGGGGATCATGACGCGATCCGGCACGAACGGCTCGAAGAACCAGCGCCGCTCGGGCCGCGTCTCCTTCTCCTCGAACTCGCGCTTCACCGCCCGGATCTTCTTGCGCAGCTCGATACCGAGCCGGATCGTGTCGTCCCACAAGACTTCGCCGGAACGCCCCTTCATCATCTGTGCGCCGACATCGAGCGAGGCGAAGATCGGGTAGAACGGCGACGTCGAGGCGTGCTGCATGAAGCTTTCGTTGAAGCGGCGGTGCTCGACCCGGCGCTTCTGGCCCTTGATGTGGCGGTCGCGGATGTGGATCTGCGAGGCCTGCGAGAAGCTCGCGAGCTGCTTGTGGGTCGATTGGGTCGCAATGATGCCGGGGGCCTCGGTGCCGAGATCGGACAGTCCCATCGCGAAGCGGCCGGAATAGATCGGGTGGAATTTCATGAAGCCGGCCCAGGCCTCGTCGAACAGGATGTAGTCGCAGAGATGGCCGATCCGCTTGAGGATCATCTCGGCCGAGTGGATGGTGCCGTCATAGGTGCACTGCTCGACCACGGCGACGCGGAACGGACGCTCCTTCTTCCAGGCGTTCTCGTCCCTGACCAGCGGGTGCTTGCGGATGTGGTCGCGCAGCGTGCCCTCGTCGAGCAGGTCCCAGCGCATCGGCCCGATCAGGCCCCAGGCGTTGCGCACCGTCGGCACGTAGACCGGGATGCCGCCGCCGATCAGCAGCGCGCCGTGATGCGCGGCCTTGTGGTTGTTGCGGTCGAACAGCACGAGGTCGCCGTCGGTGACCAGCGAGCCGAGCGCGACCTTATTGGAGGTCGAGGTGCCGTTGAGCACGAAATAGGTTTTCTCGGCGCCGAAGATCCGTGCCGCCTCCTTCTGCGCCCGCAGCGCCGGCCCCTCATGGGTGAGGAGGTCGCCGAGGTCGAGCACGGAATTGTCGAGGTCGTCGCGGAACACGGCCTCGCCGAGATGTTCGACGAACACCCGTCCGATCGGACTGCGGCTGTAGAACACGCCGCCATTGTGCCCTGGGCAGGTCCAGAGCTGGTTGCCTTCCTCGGCATAGTCGACCAGCGCGCCGAAGAACGGCGTCTTCAAATTCTCGGCATATTGCTTCAGCCTGGAGATCAGGTTCTTGGCGATGAAGGGCGGTGTTTCCTCGGACAGGAACACGTAGCCGTCGATGAAATCGAGCACCTCGACCGGCAGGTCCTCGAACCGCTTGCGCCGGATCAACAGGATGATCGGGAAGTCGAGGCCGCGCCGGCGCATCAGGTTGATCAGCGCCGCGGTCTTGCCCTCAAGCCCCTTCTTGCCCCAATCGACCACCATGCAGCCGATCGCGGCGTCGGTCTGCACCGCGATCTCGGCATCCTCCAGCTTGCGGGCGCGAACCACCTCGAAGCCGGAGCGCTCGATCTCGGCGATGATCTGGTTGAAGCGGATGCCCTCGAGGTCGTCGGCCTCGAACACCGGCGCAGCGAACAGGAAGTTGAAGCGTTTGAAATAGTCCATGCGTGTCCCCGAACTGGTCCGGCGCTGACGTGTCGGCACAATTCATGACAGGCAGATGACAATGGGGCGGATGGAGGATCGAATACGTTGTTGGGGACGCAATCCCTCACTGCACGGCGTCAGCCCGTGGATATTCGAGCTGCATGGCGACGAAATCGGCCGTATCACGGCCATAGCGTGTTTCGATCCCGGCAAGCGCCCGGTTGAGCGCCTGCGCAGGCGGCGCGGTGCCGACCGCGGGCAGCAGACGATCTGCGGACCAATCCGGCGCCACGACTTGCGGATAGACGCGCAGGCCGTTGCGTGTCGTCACGACGTCGCCGGTCGCGGCGAACGTCACGACATGCGAGTGGTAGGTCCGCGACCAGCTGTCGGCGACCAGCGCCAGCGAGACCTCGTCGACGCCGCCGGCCAGCGCGAGGCCGAGCTGTTCCCGGTTCCAGAACGCCAGCGTGTTCCGGATGGCGGTCAGCGCGAAAGGACGCGTGAACTTGAAGGCGTTGCTGTCATGTCGCGCATCCCAACCCGGCAGGCCGATCTCGCGCGCGACGGCCTCGGCCCTGGTGCGGCCGGCGATCGCCTCGATCAGGGTCAGCGACATCGGCATCGACGCCGAAATCCCCGTCGTCGTCGCGACGCCGCGGTCGACCACGATGCGGCGGTCGGCGATGTACTGGATCTCGGGATGTTTGTTGCGCCAGTTCTTCACGTAAAACCAGTGCGTGGTGGCGCGCCTGCCGTCGAGCAAGCCGGTCGAGGCGAGCACCTTGGCGCCGGCGCAGATGGCGACGATCACAGCGCCCTTCTCCGCCTGCTGCCGGATCCATTGCATGACCGCCGGATCGTCGTCGCGGCTCATCGCCGGCACGATGACGTAGTCGGCGCCGTCGGGATGTGCGGTATCGAATGCGGCGATGGTCGCATCAGGCTCGACCTTCAGCACCGGGAACAGCGCGACCGGACCGGGTCCCGTCGCCAGCGTGACGACATCGGCAACATCGGCGCGCTTGAGGATGCCGTAGGGCATCAGATAGTCCGTGGTCTCGGTCATGTCGTTGATGCCGAGCATTGCGATCAGCGGTCGCGCCCGCTTCGGCGGCGTCAGCGCCGCGAGCGTTGCATCCTGCTCGGCCTTGGCGATCGGAGGCGGAAGGCGGAACGCCGATGTGGCGGGCAGGCTGAAGAGCCAGATGCCGCCGATGATTGGAACCAGCGCGGCAACGGCGATGCCGCTCCACGCGAGAAGCCGCCAGGTCATGATGATCGATCTCAAAATATCCGCGTGCGTCGCCCGGCACGCAAGCTACTCGCCGGTCACGTCGACCAAAACGGCGAAATTCCCGCAAAAACGGACACGCGAACAAAGCGGCTCAAAGGCATCGCCCGGACGAGCGACAGCGACATCCGGGGCGGTCCTTCCCCGCATGTCGCTCCGCTCATGCGGGCTACGCGACGCGCTCAGTAGACGAGGTTCGTACCCGGCGGCTTTTCCAGTGCCGCCGCCAGCGTCCGATACTCCTCGCAGTCGGTGCCACAGATCTCGGCGATCCGCTGCAGATGATACTGCGCCTGATCGCGGTTTCCCTGTTCGATCTGCCACAGGCCGTAGTAGTTCCACGTCAGGACGTGGTTCGGATCGGCCTTGAGCGCACGTTCGTACCAGACTTGCGATTGCTTGTAGTCGCCGAGCTTGCGATAGGAATAGCCGATCAGGTTCGCGACGTTCGGCTGATCATCGCGGCCGAGTGCGTGCAACTGATCGATCGCGGCGGCGTAGTCGTTGCGTTCGTAGATTGTCGCATAGGCCGCGCGATAGCCGTCGCGGAATGCCGGGTCTTCGAAGCCGGACTGCTTGACGGGTTTCTTGACCTTGTGCGTGGTCTTTCTGTCCTTCTGCTGGGGATAGGACGGCGCGGGAGTGCCGTAGCTCGACCCGTATGGATCGCCACCACCACCACCACCGCCGCCACCTCCGCCAGCCGCGATGGCGGTCTGCGGTGGGAACAGAATGATCGGCGCTGTCAGAAATGCCGCAAGCATCATCGGTGACTTGATCATGTACGCCTCCCGATTTGACAAGGACAGTTATTGACCTGAAGCACTAACTCCCGATCGCGGGAGACATTCCGCGCGTTTTGAGAAATTGTTTGCCGAAGCGGCAATCGCACTGTCTCATCGGGACGTCGCGCTTTCACGTGCACGCCGGCTGAGCGTTTTGTTCACGCCATCGATATCGGAGTCGAAACTGACATCGGTGTCAGAATCAAACTCAAATGCCCAATGGCCAGCTGGACCCGCGGCAAGGAGGACGATCGATGATGAAAACGGACCTCGCCGAGATCTACCGCAACTACATTGCCTGTTTGAATCGCCAGGACTGGCCGCAACTCGGTCAGTTCGTTGACGAGGACGTGTGCCACAACGGCCGGCGGCTCGGGTTATCCGGCTATCGCGAGATGCTGGAAGGGGACTTTCGCGACATCCCGGACCTTCGCTTCAACATCGTTCTGCTGGTGTCGGATGCGTCCCATGTCGCAAGCCGGCTGGCGTTCGACTGTTCGCCGAACGGCGCATTCCTCGGTCTCGGCGTCAACGGCAAGCGCGTCTCGTTTGCCGAGAACGTGTTCTATGAATTCCGCGACGGGAAGATCGTGCAGGTCTGGTCGGTGATCGACAAGGCTGCGATCGAGGCCCAGCTATAGCGGCGGAGCCTGGATGAGCGTGACGCCGCTACTTCCGCTCCGGATGCCAGGCGCCGTCCCAATCCGCCGCCGGCGGGTTCTGCACAAAAGCTGCGACGCGCGCCTTCATAGCGATCGACGGGCCGTCGCCAGGCGCCGCCGCCAGCGCCGCGGCGAAGGCTTGCTCGGCGTCATCCCAGCGGCGGTCGCGATAGGCGGCGAGGCCGTCCGCGTAACGCTGCCGCAACTCGGTCTGCGCCGGCGTCAGTTCGTCCTTCTTGCCGAGGATTTCGAACACCGCGACCGGCTGGGTCTGCCCCATCACGACGAGACGGTCGATCTCGCGCAGCTCGATGGTTGCGGCGCAGGCCGCGGCGGTGGCCTCCGAGATCAGGCTGCGGCTGCCGTAAAACTTGTTGGCGCCTTCCAGCCGCGAGGCGAGGTTCACGGTGTCGCCGAGCACGGTGTAGCTCATCATGAACTCCGAGCCGATGCTGCCGACCAGGGCCTCGCCGGTGGCGATCCCGATCCGGATGTCGCAATCGGCCGGGATCACGCGCACGCCGAGCAGTTCCGGCAGATCCTTGCGCAGCTGGTTGACCTGGCCGATCATGTCGATGGCGGCAAGCGCGGCCAGATGGGTCTGCTCGGCTTCCTCGACGAAGGGCGCGCCCCAATAGGCCATGATGGCGTCGCCGATATATTTGTCGATGATGCCGCGATGCGCATGGACCGGCGCCGACATCGTCGACAGATAGAGGTTCATGATCTTGACGAGGCCGCTCGGCGTCACGCCCTCGCTCAGGCTGGTGAAGCCCTTCATGTCGCAGAACATCACCGTCATGACGCGGCGCTGTCCTTCGGTCGCGGCGATCGCCGGCTGTTCGAGCAGGCCCTCGGCGATCCGCGGATTGATGTAGCGGCCAAACGTCTCGCGGATGCGCTGGTTGTGGCGCAGCGTCTCGATCATGCGGTTGAAGGCGGCCGACAGCTGGCCGATCTCGTCCTGGGTCGTGATGGTGATGGCGCCGTCGAGGCGGCCGGCCTCGAC
>NZ_LFIQ01000076.1:6739-15667 GCF_001189245.1 Bradyrhizobium pachyrhizi
TCGGCACGGATGCCCTCGATCCTGGTGTTGAAGTCGTCGCGCAGGGCGTCGGCGCGGAGCGTGGTCGCTTTCGCCGCCGCAAAGTCCTTGGCCTCGATTTGCTCGAGCAGCGTCTTGTTCTCTGCGTTCAGGCGCATCAACAGGTCGTTGACGGCATTGTCGATGCGGTCATCGAGGCGTCCGAGCGCGGCGTTGTCGGATGGCGTCGATGGATCGGCGATGATCGCATCGATCAGCACGCGTGCGGCGTCGGCCTCGCGCTTGATCAGGGGCTCGATCTCCTCGAAGGCCTTGCGCGCGCTTTCGTAGCCGGAGTCTTCGCCCGACGCCTGCATCTTCGCCATCATCATCCGGCGCATGGCGAGCGACCGCTCCAGCGCGCGGATGTTGACACGGGCGAGGTGGCCGTAGGCGGGGATGTAGCGGTTGGTGAGCTCGTCGAGGAGATGGCCGACCTGGCCCGCCATCACCATCGACAGCAGCGAGGTGATCACCGCGAGGATGATGAGTCCCGCGGCAATGCCGACGATCTTCTGCCTGATCGAATTCCGAAACATGCCCAGCCCGGCCGCAGCTGCAATGAGCGGGTCCACCCCGCCGTGACGGCCAGACAGCTAATAGAGTTCCGCGGGGCGGGGTGCAAGCGACCGGCGCCTGCCATCCCGTCCCGAGGCGGGCGCCGGCGGCTAGCGGAGGCCTTCGTAGACCATCAAGCCGCGCGCGATGGCGAGCTTGCGCAGGGTCCGAGGCATGAACCGCTCCTGGGGATGCAGGTAACGCCACGAGGTCAGCACCAGGTCGTGCAGCCGGCTGACGTCGTCCTCGAACGGGGCGAGCAGGCCGGTGAGGCTCGCCGGCATATGGACGCGGGTCGTGAAGGGCAGCAGCAGCAGTTCGAGATGCGCCTTGGCGCCGCTCTCGGTCGTGGCGGTGATGCCGGCGATGGCCGGCAGGGTCTCTTCGACGACGCAGGTGATGATGTCTTCGATCTCGCCGCGGCTCGCACCTGTGAACAGGGCGGAAAAGCTCCGGTTCTTGAGGTCGCAGCCGAGCAGGGCGGAGGTGCGGGTGCCGGCCACGCGGAACGGAAAGCGGGTCTCGCCGTCATAGGACAGTACGAAGATGTCGGACAGCAGTTCGCGTATCGCGGACGGCTCGAACTCACTCCGGTCAGGTGCACGTGCGGTGCCGCGCTTCGCATTCCAATATGCGAAGAACTCGCGGCTTGAGCTGTGTTTCATCTAAACCTTGCCCGGCACCTGTCTCGGCGGGACACATCTGTCCCGGTTTCGCTCAGGCGCCTTCCCTTCTCTGTTGTGCAGGGAAGGCTGTGCAGCGTCCATGCCGTGGCCGCGCTTTGGGCGGCTTATCGGCAGCTTTGTGTTGTTAACGTAAATTTAACTATGTCCTTGGCCCCCGCGGAACCAGTGGGTAGGGTCCGCGCGTTCCTGTTCGCGCCGGCTGCCCCAAGCGCCGGCGCCGTTGGTACACAGGTGGCGTCAAACAGTTTGGTCACCGTGCGGGGAGGGGTGGGGACGTTCTCCCGATCCCTCCGGGGCACGAGAAGACCAGCCGATCAGGGAGGGCGTTCTCAGCGCCCTCCCTTTTCTTTTGTCCCGATTCCGGGCTGCGCGAGACTCGGTGTCCGATTTTGGGATTGTGCACTTGCACAGGGGTGCGAAAGCCGCCTATCTCTGATCCACCGCCGCATCGAGGTCGCCGACCCCTTGGACTCCCATCCCGAATCCCCGCTCGCGCCGCCGCCGGAGGCGCCGCGCGAGCCGATCCTGACCTTGCCGCCGGCGCTCACCGCCTACATCCTCCTGGTCGCGGCGATCCATCTGCGGGTGCTGCTGCCGCCGGAACTGGAGAACTGGACCATCGACGTCTTCGGCTTCATCCCGAAGCGCTACGATTCGACGCTGCTCGACATCACCTTTCCGGGCGGCGAAGGCGCCAAGGTCTGGACCTTCGTCACCTATTCGCTGCTGCACGCCAACCTCACCCATATCGGCTTCAACGTGCTGTGGCTGCTGCCGTTCGGCAGCGCGCTGGCGCGGCGGTTCGACGCGCTGCGTTTCTTTGTCTTCATGGCGGTGACGGCGGCCGCCGGCGCGCTTGCGCATCTGTTGACCCATGAGCACGCGATCGCGCCGATGATCGGAGCGTCGGCTTCGGTGTCGGGGACGATGGCGGCGGCGATCCGCTTTGCCTTCGTGAAGGGCAGCTTCCTGTCGTTCAGCCGTGGCGATGCCGAGGCGGCGGCCAAGGTGCCTGCGCTGTCGCTGTGGCGGGCGCTGCGCAACGGACGGGTGCTCGCTTTCCTGGCGATCTGGTTCGGCGTCAACATCCTGTTCGGCGCCACCTCGCTGTCGCTCGGCGGCGAGGGCGCGAGCGTCGCCTGGCAGGCGCATATCGGCGGCTTCCTCGCCGGACTGCTGCTGTTCTCGTTGTTCGATCCGGTGCCACGCACGCGGGACGATGCTGCGGATGCGTCATCGGTGGATCAGTCGGGGCGCGTCTGATCGCCGCTTGCGGCCTGGATCGAATTCCTCCATCATCTTTGCGACGCAGAAACAAAGCGGGCAGACAATCGAGCCCTGCTACTCGCCGCGCCCCGGAACCGAAATCGGCGCGGAACTGTTGATTGAAGACTCTGGCGAACAGGCTCGACCCGCCCAAGGCGCGGGGCACGAGCGGATTCAGGGAGGCCGACAATGACGGTACGTTCCATTCTCGATGCAAAAGGCCATCAGGTCATGAGCGTCGCGCCCGGCGCGAAGCTCTCGGCCGCGGTCAAGCTGCTCGGCGAGCGCAAGATCGGCGCGGTGCTTGTGATGGAGCAGAGCCGCATGGAGGGCATCCTGTCGGAGCGCGACATCGTGCGCGTGCTCAGCGAGCGCGGCGCAGGCGCGCTGGACGAACCGGTCAGCGCGGTCATGACCAAGAAAGTCGTGAGCTGCCGCGAGTCCGATACGGTCAGCGGCATCATGGAGATGATGACCACGGGAAAATTCCGCCATCTTCCTGTCGTCGAGGACGGCAAGGTGGTCGGGCTGATCTCGATCGGCGACATCGTCAAGCGGCGCGTCGAGGAATACGAGCGCGAGCAGGAGGCGCTGCGCGACTACATCAAGACCGCCTGAGCGCTACTTGCCGGTGCTGCCCGCGCTGCTCGACGGCGGCACCAGGATGTCGATCGCCTCCTCGATTGCGCTGATGGAGCGTTCGGCGGCGCGGATGCCGTGCGCGATCAGGTCGTCGGCGCGGTGGAAGTCGAACCAGCCGATCTGACCGACCCGCGGCGAGATCAGCATATCAGGCGGATCGCCGGCAAGGCGCGCGCGGGTGATGCGGTCCTGCATGATGTTGAAGGCGTCGACCATGACGCTCGAAATGCCGGGCCGGCTGGCGCTGCCGAAAAACTCCCGCTTCACGGTACGTTCGGCGGAGAAGAAGCGGCCAAACCGGCGCTTCGGCGGCTCCGGCTCGAGCTCGGCCTCGGCGGTCACGGCAACCGTCACTTCGGGCGCGGCGGACGGGCCGTGATTGTAGATCGTGGTCGAGTGCGCGAACACGTCGCTGGAGAGGTTCGCCGCAATGACGATCTCGGCGCCGAGCGCGCGCGCGGCCGAGACCGGCACCGGATTGACGAGCGCGCCGTCGACCAGCCAGCGGTCGCCGATCAGGACCGGCGCGAAGATGCCGGGCAGGGCGTAGGAGGCGCGCATGGCGTCGACCACGCGGCCCTGGGTCAGCCAGATCTCGTGCCCGGTGCGCACTTCGGTGGCGACGCTGGCGAACTTGACCGTGAGGTCCTCGATCATGACCTGGCCAAGCGCGGCCTCGATCTCGGCGGCCAGCTTGGCGCCGCGGATCAGGCCGGAGCCGTTGAGGCGGATGTCGAGGTAGCCGAGCACGCTGCGCGGCTGCAGGCCGCGCGCCCACTGCTCCAGCGTCTCGATATGGCCGGCCGCATAGGCGCCGCCGACCACGGAGCCGATCGAGGTGCCGACCACCACATTGGGGACGATGCCGTGGGCCAGCAGGGTCTTGATGATGCCGATATGGGCAAAGCCACGCGCGGCGCCGCCGCCGAGCGCAAGCCCGATGACCGGCCGGCGAACCGTTCCCAGGCCTACCTTGTCGGGGCCGTCGGAGCTCTTGTGGCCTCGGCCCATCCAGCTATCCAACACGACAAATCTCCTGCCAGCGCGAGACTAGGCTGCGCAGCATGGCTGCGCCAGCGTCGTCCGTCTTCATGGTTAGTCCCACAGGCATGATTCATGCCCCGGGTAGTCCGCGGTAGGCAGGGAATGTGACTGGACCGCGACGATAGGGCTAACATCGGCTTGATCGCGCGGTTCCAAATGGCGGAGGGCGCCCGCCCGGACTGTGACAAAGCCTTGGACGCACCTTGGACGAAGGCTTGAATTTGCCGCGTTTTCGTTGAAAAGCATGGTGATGACTTCGAGGGGCAACGGCATCGGCGGATGCGGGCGGGGCATGCGGCTCCTTCCGCTGTTGACGCTTGCGGCATTTTTGCTCGCCCTGATCCCCGGTTCCGTATCTGCACAGTTCTTCAGCGACCGGCCGCCGCCGATTCCGCCCGCCTCGGTCCCGGAGGTGCCGTCCGGTCCGGCGCTCAACCTGGCGCCGCCATCGGGCGGTGGTTCAGGGCCCGTTCTGCCCGGCCCGCTGAACCAGCCGACCATCGTCCAGCCCTCGACTGCGACGGTGCCGCCGGTGTTAGCAGCGCCGCCGGCCGGGTCGCCGGCCGCGGGGCAGGCGGTGCTGTCGCTGACGGCGCGGTACGGCAAGGACCTGCCGGTCATCAATGCCGGGCTGGTGTGGCGGGTGTTCGCCGACAAGCCTGACGACAACGGCACCTACAAGCTGATCCGCGAAGAGCGCGGGGCGACGCCCAACGTGGTGCTGCCGCCCGGCAACTATGTCGTCCATGTCGCGCTCGGGCTCGTCAGCGCGGTGCGCGCTGTCAACCTGAAGTCGGAGACCGACCGCGAGTCCTTCGTGCTGCCAGCCGGGGGCCTGCGGATCGAGGGCCGCGTCGGCAGCAGCAAGATCCCCGCCAACCAGATCTCGTTCGCGATCTACAAGGGCAGCCAGTTCGACGGTTCGGACCGTGGACCGATGGTGCCGAACGTTGCCGCCGGCGACGTCGCGCTGCTGCCTGAGGGCACCTACTACATCGTCTCCAACTATGGCGACGCCAACTCGGTGGTGCGCTCCGACATTCGCGTCGCAGCGGGCAAGCTGACCGACGTCACCGTCACCCATCGCGCCGCCGTCATCACCCTCAAGCTGGTCAGCGAGCGTGGCGGCGAGGCGCTTGCCAACACCGCCTGGTCGGTGATCACGCCGGGCGGCGACGTGATCAAGGAATCGATCGGCGCGTTCCCGCGCGTCGTGCTCTCGGAAGGCGAGTATCGCGCGATCGCCAAGAACGAAGGCAAGGTGTTCGAGCGTCCCTTCAATGTCGTCAATGGTGTCGATGGCGAAGTCGAGGTCGTGGCGCGCTGACGTCCGACTGGCCCGCATTTCATGCAGCTGTCATAGTCTCTAATGTGAACTAACCATCGCGCGAATTTGAGCCGTCATAATCGCTCGCGGCGATGCCGGGCCTGCCTAATTTTTACATGACGTTAAGCCGCGGCATGACTTGGATGTCGTGGGGACTAGTGTTTGCGTGGGGCGCGCCATGGTCATGGCCAACAAGAAATCAGCAAAAGCATCGGCCAAATTCAATTCCGAGATGTTCGCCGACGTACCGGTTCTGCAACGCAAGTGGCAGGCCGCGGTCCGTCCCGGCGAAAAGCTGCCGCACTATGAAGACGTGATGCTCGGCAGTCTCGGCCGGCTCGCGGATCATATCGTGCTGTTGCGGAGCGTCGATGGCGTGCTCAGCGTCTCGCACGCCGGCCGCTATGTCCAGACATGGCTGAACGACGAGCGCTGGGACATTCCGCTCAGCGCCCTGCCGCCGGATTGCGCCACCGCGTTGACCGAAGCCGCCGCAAACGCGCGCGAGAACTGCCGGCCCTATCTGGCGTCGGCACATTGCGTCCGCGACGGGTTGGTGCGTACCTTCGACGTGCTGGCGCTGCCGACGCGGTCGCGCTGGGGCGGTATCCTGGTCGGCGTCTACGTCAACGAGCGCAATGCGCAGTACAATCTGCTCGATACGATTTTCTCGGCCACCGACGAGGGCGTGCTGTCGCTCGCCGCGATCCGCGATGCGCGCGGCGAGCCGGCCGACTTCCAGATCGTGCATCTCAACCAGGGCGCCGCAAGGCTGCTGATGCAGCCTGCGACCGAATTGCTGTGGCGTCGGCTCAGCGCCGGCGGCAACCCGCTTGCGGCGTCATCGGTGATGAGCCGTCTGCGTGGATTTGTCGGCGGCGGCCCGGGCGGGCAGTTCGAGATCGACAGCGGCGATCGCTGCCTGCGGCTCGGCGTCACGGCGTTCGGCGACATGCTGTCGCTGACCGTCTCCGACGTCACCGCGCTGAAGCAGCGCGAGCTGTCGTTCCGCCTGCTGTTCGAGAACAACCCGATGCCGATGTGGGTGTTCGACGCCGGCACGATGGAATTTCTCAGCGTCAACGACGCCGCCGTTCAGCACTATGGCTACAGCCGGGAAATGTTTCTCGGCATGACGCTGCGCCAGATCTGGCCGGTGGATGAGTGGAGCGTGCACAGCGCCGCGTTGCGCGAGATCGGCGACGTCTATCAATCGAGCCGCGACTGGCGGCACATCAGGGCCGATGGCAGTGAGATCCATGTGCTGACCTTCGGACGCAAGGTGGCGTTCGAGGGCCGCGACGGCTATCTGGTCGCGGTGGTCGACATCACCGAGCGCCGCGCCGCCGAAGCGCGGATCGCGCACATGGCGCACCATGACGGTCTCACCAATCTGCCGAACCGCGATTTCTACCAGGAGCGCCTGCGCGAGGCGCTGGAGCGCGGCCGCAGCGGCAACAGGCGCGTCGCGGTGATGTGCATCGACCTCGACCTGTTCAAGAACGTCAACGACTCCTTCGGGCATCCGATGGGCGACCGGCTGCTCAAGCTGGTGGCGGAGCGGCTGCGCGAGGTGGTCCGCGACGACAACGTGGCGGCCCGCCTCGGCGGCGACGAATTCGCGATCGTGCTTGCGGCCGACGTTTCGCCGAACGAGGCGAGCGCTTTCGCCGAACGGCTGATCGAAGCGCTGAGCGCGCCCTACAACATCGACGGGCTCGAGGTCGTGGTCGGCGCCAGCGTCGGCATCGCGCTGTCACCGGGTGACGGCACGACGTCGGAAGAATTGATGCGCAATGCCGACATGGCGCTGTACCGCGCCAAGTCCGAGGGCGGCGGCGTGCATCATTTCTTCGAACCGGAGATGGATCAGCAGGCGCAGAAGCGCCGCGACATGGAGCGAGATCTGCGCGCGGCCTTCAGCAACGGCGAGTTCGAGCTGCACTACCAGCCGCTGGTCGATATCGCAGCCGACCGTATCTCTGGCTTCGAGTCGCTGCTGCGCTGGCGGCACCCGCAGAAGGGCATGGTCTCGCCTGCAGAGTTCATCCCGGTCGCCGAAGACATCGGCCTGATCGTCGCGCTCGGCGAATGGGTATTGCGCGAAGCCTGCTCCGAGGCGATCAAGTGGCCCGCCGATGTGAAAGTGGCCGTCAATCTGTCGCCGGTGCAGTTCCGCAGCCGCAATCTGGTCCAGGCCGTGATCTCGGCGTTGGCGCATTCCGGCCTGCCGGCGCGGCGGCTCGAGCTCGAGATCACCGAGTCGGTGTTTCTGGCGGAGACCGAGGCCAACCTCGCGATCCTGCATCAGCTGCGCGAGCTGGGCGTCAGCATCTCGATGGACGATTTCGGCACCGGCTATTCCAGCCTGAGCTATCTGCGCAGCTTCCCGTTCGACAAGATCAAGATCGACCGCTCCTTCGTCAAGGATCTGGCGCGGCGCTCCGATTGCCTCGCGATCGTGCGCGCGATCTCGGGCCTTGGCCGCAGCCTCAGGATCACCACGACCGCGGAAGGGGTCGAGACGACAGACCAGCTCGACTGGCTGCGCGCCGAAGGTTGCAACGAGGTGCAGGGATTTCTGTTCAGCGCGGCGAGGCCGGCCGGCGAGATCGCGGCCTTGCTGAGCGGCTTTGCCGAGCGTGCGTCGAAGGCGGCTTGAGTCGCTTCTGCGATTGCCAAGCCCGAGGGCCCTCGTAGCCCGGGTGAGCGCAGCGATACCCGGGACGAGCGTCCCGCATGTCGCTGCGCTCATGCGGGCTACAAGGCTGTAACCCTAGAACCGCGTCACGATATCCGATAGCGCCGGGCGCGGGCGGTCCTCGCTCGGCCTGGTCGGGGTGCCGATGTGAATGAGCCCGGCGAGCTTCTCGTCCGGCTTCAGGCCGAGGCCGTCGAGCACGTCGCGGTCGAAGGCGAACCAGCCGGTCAGCCAGCAGGCGCCGTAGCCGAGCGCGGTCGCCGCGATGACGATGTTCATCGCGCTGGCGCCCGCCGACAATTCCTGCTCCCACGGCGGCACCTTCGGGTGCGGCTTGGTGAAGGAGACCACGCCGATCACCAGCGGCGCGTCGGTCAGGCGCTTCTTCTCGACCTCGATGTCGGAGGCCGGCGCGCCGGGATTCTTCCGGGCGAAGACCTTTGCGATCACGTCGCCGGCCCGCGCGCGGGCATCGCCCTCGAACACGATGAAGCGCCAGGGCGCGAGCTTGCCGTGGTCAGGCACGCGCGCGCCGATCGTCAAAATGGTCTCGAGCTCGGCTGCGGACGGGCCCGGGCCGGTCATCTCGCGCGGTTTCATCGAGCGGCGCGTCTTCAGGAGTTCAATGGCATCGGGCACGGAATTGTCCTTCAAGGGGAGTCGTGCCCCCATCTTGGGGGCACGAC
>NZ_LFIQ01000076.1:15677-69759 GCF_001189245.1 Bradyrhizobium pachyrhizi
AAGCCAGTTTAGACCGATTTTGAAGATCAGGCGACGGATCGCGCCCGCTTCACGTCGGGCGGCGTCGCCTCATCCACCAGAGCGGCGATCGCCTCATCGGTCGGCATCACGGTCTGCCGCTCGCTGCCGAGGCGGCGGACGGAGACCGAGTGGGTCTCGGCTTCCTTCTTGCCGACGACGAGCAGGGCCGGGATCTTGGCCAGCGAGTGCTCGCGGACCTTGTAGTTGATCTTCTCGTTGCGCAGGTCGATCTCGACGCGCAGCCCGGCGCGGCGCGCGGCGGCCGCCACCACCTTGGCGTATTCGTCGCCTTCGGAGGTGATGGTCGTGACCACGAGCTGGGTCGGCGCCAGCCAGAGCGGGAAGTTGCCGGCATAGTGCTCGATCAGGATGCCGATGAAGCGCTCCATCGAACCGCAGATCGCGCGGTGCACCATGACGGGTGCCTTCTTCGAGCCGTCGTGATCGATGTAGAACGCGCCGAACCGCTCCGGCAGGTTGAAGTCGACCTGGGTCGTGCCGCACTGCCAGTCGCGGCCGATGGCGTCGCGCAGCACATACTCGAACTTCGGTCCGTAGAACGCGCCTTCGCCCGGATTGATCTCGGTCCGGATGCGGTTGCTGCCCTTGGCCTTGATCTCCGACAGCACCGTCGCCATCACGCGCTCGGCGTGATCCCACATCTCGTCGGTGCCGACCCGCTTCTCCGGCCGCGTCGAGAGCTTGACCGTGAGCTCGCCGTCGAAGCCGAAATCGGCGTAGGTCGACAGGATCAGGTCGTTGATCTTGAGGCACTCGTCGGCGAGCTGCTGCTCGGTGCAGAACACATGGGCGTCGTCCTGGGTGAAGCCGCGCACCCGCATCAGGCCGTGCATCGCGCCCGACGGCTCATAGCGATGCACGACGCCGAACTCGGCGAGCCGCAACGGCAGGTCGCGGTAGCTCTTCAGCCCGTGCTTGAATATCTGTACATGGCCGGGGCAGTTCATCGGCTTCAGCGCGAACCAGCGCTTGTCCTCGGCCTCGTCGCCGGCGGACTGCGCCGCGAACATGTTCTCGCGGTACCAGTCCCAATGGCCCGAGGTCTCCCACAGCGCCTTGTCGAGGATCTGCGGGGCGTTGACCTCGTTGTAATCGCCGAGCAGCCGGCGCCGCATATAGGCGATCAGCTGCTGGAAGATGGTCCAGCCCTTGGGGTGCCAGAACACCACGCCCGGGCCTTCCTCCTGGAAGTGGAACAGGTCGAGCTCGCGGCCGAGCTTGCGATGGTCGCGCTTCTCGGCTTCCTCGATCTGCTTGAGATAGGCGTCGAGGTCTTCCTGCTTGGCGAATGCCGTGCCGTAGATGCGGGTCAGCATCGGATTGTTGGAGTCGCCGCGCCAATACGCGCCCGCCACCTTCATCAGCTTGAAGGCGTTGCCGATCTTGCCGGTCGAGGTCATGTGCGGGCCGCGGCAGAGATCGAACCAGTCACCCTGGAAGTAGATCTTGATCGGCTCGTTGCCGGGAATGGCGTCGACCAGCTCGACCTTGAAGGCCTCGCCCTTGTCGCGGAACACCTGCTTGGTCTTCTCGCGATCCCAGACTTCCTTCGTGAACGGCTTGTCGCGCGCGACGATCTCGCGCATCCGCTTCTCGATCGCGGCAAAATCTTCCGGAGTGAACGGCTCGTTGCGGAAGAAGTCGTAGTAGAAGCCGTTCTCGATCACCGGGCCGATCGTGACCTGGGTGCCCGGCCACAGCGACTGCACGGCCTCCGCCAGTACATGCGCGGTATCGTGCCGGATCAGTTCCAGCGCACGCGGGTCTTCGCGGCCGATCAGCTCGATCTTGGCGTCGGCCTCGATCGGATCATTGAGGTCGGCAAGCGTGCCGTCGAGCGCCATCGCGACGGTGCGCTTGGCGAGCGAGGGCGAAATGCCTTTGGCGATGTCGAGACCGGTGGTCCCTCTCGGGAAATCGCGCCTCGCTCCATCAGGGAAGGTGAGGGCGATCTTGTTCACGGGTTCTGCGGGTTTGAGGTTAGAGAGGCTGTACTGGAATCCGGATTCGGATTTGGGTGGCGTATCGGCCATGGTGTCTCCTGTAGCTCACTCCTGCGAACGAGCGCAGGTAAGCGGAAAGCAGCGGTATAGCAGGGGATTTGACGCCTGCAATCCGGCAATATCAAGAAAATGGGCCTCCGGCCGCACGGATTTGAACAAGGCTCGGCCGCAGCTGACGCCACGGATCGTTGCGACGCTGCTGATCATCGTCTAACGTCCGGCGTCCGTTTTCCGCCATCGCGCGATCCGCAAGGTTCATGTTTTCCCGTCTCCTGTTTTTCGTGGCGTTGCTTCTGATCCCGGGCGTGTTGCGGGCGGAAGAAACACCGGTCCAGAAGGCCGGATTTGCGAAAAAGCTGACCATCTATCTCGCCCATGGGCCGGCGAACGCCTGCGGCGCCGGCTGCGATCGCTGGATCGCGATCGAAGGCGAGATCGATCGGGAAGCCGCGCAGCGGATTCGCACCTTCCTGTTTGCCAACAAGGACAGGCAGCTTCCGATCTACCTTCATTCGCCGGGCGGAAACGTCGAGCAGTCCTATGGGATCGCGCGGTTCCTGCGCGCGCACAAGGCAATCGCCCGGGTCGGCCGTACCATCGTGCCGGCCTGTTCCACCGGCACGCAGATCGACGCCGCCTGCCTGAAGATCAAGGCCGCCAAGGGAGAGGTCGAGGCCGAACTCACCACGCGCAACGCGATGTGCGTCTCGGCCTGCGCCTATCTGTTCCTGGGCGCGACCAGCCGCGAAGTGGCGCCCGATTCGGTGCTCGCGGTGCATAACTCCAAGCTGATGTTCGTCGTCCACGGGCATCCGCCTGCGCAGGTCGTCGCGGACTTCAGGCGGCGCGAGATGGTGAGCGCCGATCGCGACCGCAATGTATTCCTCGCGGCGATGGGCATCAGCCATGAGCTCAGCGACCTCATCAAGTCCGTGAAGTTCGAGGACCTGCACGTGCTGACGCGGCCGGAGCTCTATCGATTCGGCATCGATACGCGGCCGCTGCCGGAAACCCTTTGGGCGGTGGAGAAGGAGACACGGCCCTATGTTCGCAAGATCGTGCAGCAGAAAAGAGCCGACGGCAGCGCGTTCCGCATGATGGAGTGGCGGCTGTTCTGCGAGAGCAAGGATCGCGGGCGGCTGATGTTCGTGCGCGAGTTCGAGGAGGGGGCAGCCGGCAAGGGCACGGTGGTGATGATGGCCGGCGCGACCAGAACCGTCGCATTCGGCCGGTCGGCGCGGTTCGGCAAATACGAGGTCTGGAGCGAGGCGGTGACCTCGGACACCGTCAAGGCGATGCTCGCGGCCCCGCATCTGCAGATCGGCGAAAGCCCGCCGGCAGCCGACGCCAAGCTTGACGCCAAGCTTGACGCCAAGTCTGACGTCAAGTCTGACACCAAGTCCGGCCTTGCGACATTCGATATCGGCACCACCGGGCTGGAGCGGGGCTGGACGCAGCTTCTGGCATCATGCCCGGCGGCGACCGCTGGTCCGAAGCCTGCGAGCCCGTTGCCGGCCGCCGTGTCGCCGAGCGTCAGTGCGGTGCCGGCGGCATCGCCGTCGCCATGAGCGCAAGAGGCGCCGTTCGATCAGGTGCCATGCATTTAGATGCAGTTGCATCGATCTCGGCGTCTGCTAACAACGCGGCGTGAAACGCTTCGCTCCCACCGCATTGATGCTTGGCAACATCGTCACCGGCTGCTCGGTGCTCGCGCCGGCCGGCATGCTGGCGGAGTTGTCCGACGGACTAGGCGTCACGATCCACACCGCGGGTCTCCTGATCACCTTCGGCGCGATCGTGCTGTGCGTGGGCTCGCCGGTGACGGCGTGGTTGACCAGCCGGACCGAGCGGCGGGCCTTGCTGACGGCGACGCTGCTGGTGCTGACCCTGACCAATGCTGCTTCTGCCTTCGTGCCGAACTACGACAGCCTCCTGATCATTCGGCTGGTGATGCTCGCGGTCGGCGTGCTCTACACGCCGCAGGCGGCAGGCACCGCGGCACTGATCGTGCCGGTGGAGAAGCGCGGCAGCACGATTGCCTACATCTTCCTCGGCTGGTCGCTGGCCGCCGCGATCGGGCTGCCGCTGATCACCTTCATCGCAAGCCGCTACGGCTTTCGCGCGACCTATGGCGCGATCGCGCTGACCGGGCTCGTCAGCTCCCTACTGCTGTGGTGGCGGCTGCCAGGCGGATTGCACGGCGCGCCGGTTGATTTCCGAACCTGGGTCGATCTCGGCCGCAATCCGATGGTCATTCTGCTGCTGTCGATCACGACGCTGCAGATGTCCGGCCAGTTCGTGGTGTTCACCTTCATGGGGCCGCTGCTCGCCAAGCTGACCGGCGCCAATGCGGACGCCGTCGGGATCGTGTTCGCGCTCTACGGCATCTTCGGGTTCGTCGGCATCGTGATCGCAACGCGCGTGGTGGATTCCTGGGGCGCCTGGAAGACCTCGGTCCTGTTCACCGTGCTGCTGCTCGCAGGCGTCGCCGGCTGGGCGCTGAGCGCCGGCGCCTACGCCCTGATGGCCGCCTCCGTCGCGGTGTGGGGCCTCGGCTTTGCATCGACCAATTCGATGCAGCAGGTACGCCTGGTCGGTGCGGCACCGGCGCTCGCTTCAGCGTCGGTCTCGCTCAATACCTCGGTGCTGTATATCGGCCAGGCCATCGGCTCCGCGATCGGTGGCTTGCTGTTCGCCCGCGAATGGCTGCACAGCGCGGGCTACGTGGCCACGGCCTTCGTCGCGGCGGCGCTTGCGGTCGTGGTCATCACGCGGCCGCGACGGACGGCCGCCACCGCCGCGGCCGAGTGAACGGTTGGCTTTCACGCTTGTGTTCGCGAGAGCATCCCAAGCAACGATCCGCGCGAGGAACATCCGGGAACTCGACTGCGCGTCACCACCTCACGCTTTGACTGGGCACGATGAACGCCGTCGTGCTCGGCTTGTTCGGATTGTGGGTGAAGTAGCCGTAGGCGGCGACGATCACGACGAGCAAGGCAAGCACGGCCAGCAAGTCGATCTGCCGGGGATCATGACCGTTGTGGCTGATTTTCCAGCGCATTGTTGTTTCCTCCCCAAAGGGGGCAATGAAACAATGCGCCAACTATCGCCACAGTTCCGCCGGGCAGCAATGCGCGCCGCGCTTGGACGTGCCGCAGCAATCGATCAATTGTCGTTGACGCCGCGTCAGCCTTCGTTGACGCCGCGCCAGCGGCCATAGCGCCAGGGCAGGTACCAGCGTGCCCCGGGCGGCTTCGTCAGCGGGACATTATCGATCCCGGATGTGCCCCAGGGCTGGCAGCGCAGCAGCCTTGCCAGCGTCATCCAGCCGCCGCCCCACAGGCCGAAGCGTTCGATCGCCTCGTCGCCATAGATGGAGCAGGTCGGCAGATGCCGGCAGTTGTAGCCGACCAGCGGCGACAGCGTGTGCCGGTAGATCCAGATCAGGGCGCGGCCGAGGTTGCGCGGCAAGCGGCGCATGGTGCTGGCACAGTCCATGCATCGTGGATGGTGTGTCGTTGAATGGTCTGTCGGCGGCATACGCAAGTATGTACGTAGTCTTGCGGGGGTTCCAAGCCAAGGAACTGTTTTGTTGCAGATATTTACGCCACAGTTCGTTATTATTGCACAGCACCGATGGCGCTGCAGCAAGGGCTCTATGGACGGTCCGGGTCAGCAACGCTACCGTTCCCATCACGCGCCGCTGACAGAATCGTGGCGCATTGCCATGGGGCCATTGCCACCGCTCGCATCACCAAGGGCTTGGGGGAAGGAACCAAATTGAGGCTCGTCAAGTCGCTCTCGTTGCGCAGTTGGGCGCTTACCGGCGCCGTTGCTCTTTGCTTCGCGGTTTCCGGCACCGCCGCCATGGCGGGCGGTTCCGCGCAGGCCAATTCGACCCTCGAAGAGCGCAAGCTGCCGATGAAGTTCAGCTGGATCGCCTGCCAGCCGAATTGCCGCGGCTGGGTGTCCGCGGTCGGTATCATCACGGCCGATAGTCCGAGGGAATTCGACGAGTTCGCGCGCGGCCGCCAGCTCAACGGCGCCACCATCGTGCTCGATTCCAGCGGCGGCTCGGTCAACGACGCGATCGCGCTCGGCCGCCGCTTCCGCGGTCTCGGCGTGCTGACCACGGTCGGCACCAGCGTCGTCAATCAGGCCGCGCAGAGCGGCCGCGCGAGCGTTCTGCCGGATGCCTATTGCGAGTCGATGTGCGTGTTCCTGCTGTTGTCGGGCAAGACGCGCTATGTTCCGCCGGCCGCCCATGTCCGTGTGCATCAGATCTGGATGGGCGATCGCGCTGACGACGCCAAGGCCGCGAGCTACACCGCGCAGGACCTGATGATCGTCGAGCGCGATATCGGCCGTCTTGCCAAGTACACCTTCGATATGGGCGGCGCGGGGGATCTGCTGGCGCTCTCGCTGAGCGTGCCGCCATGGGAAGACCTGCACGAATTGTCGGCGGCGGAATTGCGGCTGACCAATCTCATCACCACCGAGGCGGTTGCCGACGTGCTGCCACGGCAGGACAACACCAAGGACAACGCAATTCCCGTCGCCGAGGCGAAGCCGAAGAACAACGATCGCTTCGTGAGCAGCGCGATGGAGGGCGAGGCGTCGCAGGCGGCGAGGGCGACCAAGACCGCCGAGGCCGTGGTGCCGACCGGTGGCAGCGCAGCGCCGGCGCCGGCGCCGGTCCAGCCCGCGCAGTAAGCTTCGTCTCGTTCGTGGATGCGTAAGCGGACCTCTGATGCGCAATTGCGCATCGGGGACCTCGAGGTGGAATCCTACGCCGGCTGCGACGCCTTGGCCTCGATCTGGCCGATCGCATCGACCACGGCATCGAAGGTCAGCATGGTCGAGGCATGGCGGGCCTTGTAGTCGCGCACCGGCTCGAGCAGCGCGATATCGGCCCATTTGCCGTCCTGCGGGGGCTGGCCATTTTCCTTCAGCATCTTGCGGACAGTCTCGCGCAATTCGCGCAGCTCGTCCGCGGTCGAGCCCACCACCCGGCTCGCCATGATCGAGGAGGAGGCCTGGCCGAGCGCACAAGCCTTCACGTCATGGGCGAAGTCCGTCACCACGGGACCGTCCATCTTGAGGTCGACCTTCACAGTCGAACCGCACAATTTGGAGTGGGCGGTAGCGCTGGCGTCCGGGTCGGCCAGCCGTCCGAGGCGCGGAATATTGCCGGCCAACTCGATGATCCGCTTGTTGTAAATGTCGTTCAGCATGGGGACAGATGCCTGGTTCCGGCCGTGCCGGGCGCTCTTGGCGGCTGGGTTGCACCGTCCTATATATGGACGGCAACGCCGGAAACATAGCCCGGCCATGCAGCCACCGCGGCCCACCTCCGCCGCGGCGGTGCTACAATTGTGGGACTCAGGCGTCCGGCGGTCGAACCATCCGCCCCGTCTGCCCGGTGACACATCCGGACCAAGGTCAAATCCGAGGGCCGGTCGAACGGAGAAGACATGGACGCCTTGATCAAATCGATTCGCCCCAGCAAGCCGGCCGACGCCAAGCCTGGCGAGCTCGACCCCTCAGAATTCATGACGGCGGCCGTTCGTGCCGACCAGCCGCGCCCGTCGCGGGCGGAGGCGGAGGACGCCGTGAAGACGCTGCTCGCCTATATCGGCGAGAACACCGGCCGCGAGGGCCTGCTCGACACGCCGCGCCGGGTCGTCGAGGCGTATGACGAGCTCTATCAGGGCTACCACCAGTGCCCGGCCGAGGTGCTGAACCGCACCTTCGGCGAGACCGCCGGCTACGACGATTTCGTCCTCGTCCGCGACATCGAGTTCACCTCGCAGTGCGAGCATCACATGATGCCGTTCTACGGCAAGGCGCACATTGCCTATACGCCGGTGGAGCGCGTCGTCGGCCTCTCCAAGCTGGCGCGGCTGACCGACATCTTCGCCCGCCGTCTGCAGACCCAGGAGCATCTCACCGCGCAGGTCGCTGCTGCGATCGACGAGGTGCTGAAGCCCCGCGGCGTTGCCGTGCTGATCGAGGCGGAGCATACCTGCATGTCGGTGCGCGGCGTTGCCAAGCATGGTGCATCGACCTTCACCAGCCGCTTCACCGGCATGTTCCGCGACAATCCGGCGGAGCAGCAGCGTTTCCTGTCCCTGGTGCGAGGACCGAACCGGTAACCTCGCATTTTCCCGAGCGAGGTTTTCCGTGTCCGCAGCGACCCACGATCACGACCGCGAGGAGGGGCTGGCCTTCCAGCCCAAATTCGACGCGGCAGGCCTTGTGACCTGCGTCGCGACCGATGTCGCGACCGGCGATGTGCTGATGGTCGCGCATATGAACGACGCAGCCCTGCGCAAGACGATCGCGACCGGCGAGGGCTGGTACTTCAGCCGCTCGCGCAATGCGCTGTGGCGCAAGGGAGAGAGCTCGGGCCAGACCCAGCGCGTGGTCGAGATCCGGATGGATTGCGATCAGGACGCGGTGTGGATCAAGGTCGAGCAGGTCGGCGCCGCCTGCCACACCGGACGGCGCTCCTGCTTCTATCGCGCGGTGAAGGACGAGGGTGGCAATGTCAGCCTGTCCTTTGTCGACGCCGAGAAGCTGTTCGATCCGGCGCAGGTCTATCGCAAATAGATCATTGATCTGAATCAAGTACAGCGCGGCCAAGTCGTGTACTTCGTGGCCCTTGTTACGCCATGCGCAAGCCGTTGCGCATGGTCGTCACTGGGGGTGAACTGTGGCGCGTCGCCTGATACCGCTTCTTGGATTTTTTGCCTGGGCTGTGTGGCCGATCGGCGCGGCGCAATCGCAAACGACCGAGCGTGCGCCCGATACTATGGCCGCGCGCGTCCTTGCCTGTGCGCCGTGTCACGGCGCCGAAGGCGAGGGCACCAGCGACGCCTATTTCCCGCGGCTGGCCGGCAAGCCGGCGGGCTATCTCTACAACCAGCTCATCGCATTCCGGGATGGACGGCGGAAATATCCGCCGATGAACTACCTGCTGGAGTTTCAGACCGACGATTACCTGAAGAAGATCGCCGAATATTTCGCCTCGCTCAGGCCGGCATTTCCGCCGCCGGTCCCGCCGGTCGACAGCAAGGAGATTCTGGCGCGCGGCGAGACGATCGTGAAGAACGGCGATCCGCAGCACGGCATTCCGCCCTGTTCAGCCTGCCATGGTCCCACATTGGGCGGCATGGAGCCCGGCATTCCCGGCCTACTTGGCCTGCGCGCGGCCTATATCAGCGGCCAGCTCGGTGGCTGGCGCTACGGCACGCGGACCGCGTTCGCTCCCGATTGCATGCAGATCGTCGCGAGCCTGCTGACGGAGGACGACGTGAAGGCGGTGGCAGCCTACCTGTCCTCGCGTCCGGCGCCGGCGGATCCATCCTTCGCGCCGCGAGGCAGTCTTCCGATGCCGCTCGAATGCGGCAGCGAACCGCATTGAAGGGATCGTGCCGATGTCGCGAACCTTAACAGGACTGCTTGTCGGATTGATGCTGGCATTGTCGCCAATTGGGGCTTCGGCGCAGCAGAAGGCGGCCGATCCGGCCGTCCTCGCCAAGGGCGAGTATCTCGCACGCGCCGGCGATTGCATCGCCTGCCACACCGCGCGCGAAGGCAAGACCTTCGCCGGCGGCCTCCCGATGAAGACGCCATTCGGCACGCTCTACACGTCGAACATCACGCCCGACCCGCAGACCGGGATCGGCACGTGGACCTCCGATCAGTTCTACCAGATGATGCATAACGGCCGCTTTCCCGATGGCGGCCTGGTCTATCCGGCGATGCCGTTCGCGTCCTACACCAAGGTGACGCGCGAGGACAGCGACGCGATCTACGCCTATTTGCGCACGGTACCGCCGGTCAGGCAGCTCAACAAGCCGCACGACCTGACATTCCCGTTCAACAACCGCTCGCTGATCCTCGGCTGGCGCACGCTGTTCTTCAGGGAAGGCGAGTTCAAGCCTGATCCAACGAAGTCGGCAGAGTGGAACAGAGGTAACTATCTGGTCGAGGGGCTGGGTCATTGCGGGATGTGTCACACCCCGATCAATGCGCTCGGCGGCAGCAAGCAGTCGCAGGCCTTCGAGGGCGGCCTGATCCCGATGCAGAACTGGTACGCGCCGTCGCTGACCTCCAACAAGGAGACCGGGCTCGGCGACTGGACGATCGAGGAGATCGTCGACTATCTGCGCAAGGGCGTGTCCGCCAAGGGCGCCGTGTACGGGCCGATGGCCGAGGTCGTCTACAACAGCCTGCAATTTCTCAATGATGATGATGCGCGCGCGATGGCGGTCTACCTGAAGGGCCTTGCGCAGGGCGGTCCTCCGGAGAAGGCGTCGACTTCGCTGCCGTCGGCCGAGAGCAGCCTGCTGCTGTCCTTTGGCAAGTCGATCTATGACCGCGACTGCGCAAGCTGTCATGGCGCGACCGGGCAGGGCATGCCGCCGGATTATCCGCCGCTTGCCGGCAATCAGTCGATCCAGATGGTCTCCGCGGTGAACCCGATCCGGATGGTGCTCAATGGCGGGTATCCGCCGGGGACGTCGGGCAATCCGATGCCCCACGGCATGCCGCCGTTCGCGCAGAAGCTGTCGGATGACGAGGTCGCGGCTGTCGTGACCTACATTCGAACGGCCTGGGGCAATCGCGGCGAGCCGGTGTCGGCGCGGCAGGCCAACGAACTGCGGGCAGCAACGCTGAACTAGGGGTGCGATCATGATCAACTCGTCTTCGCCGCAACCGCCGGCATCGGGCTCGGAAGACGATGATGTCGAGACCATTGTGCGCGCCGGTCCGGGCGGCGCGGTCGCGGTCGCGGGTATTGCGACGGCGGTCGTGGTCGGGTTGTGGTTTGCCTTCTATCTGCTGGTCTTCCTGCCGCGGAGCGTTCCCTGATGGCGAGCGAGACCGATCACAGCCTCGGCGAGGCCGTTGCCGCACGGATCGAGCGGCGCTGGGCGACGCTGTCGATCGTCATTGTCGGCGTCCTGGTCGGCATGGCGACCTATATCGGCATCCATCAGGCGACGATGCCGCAGGGCCGGGTCGAAACCGCCGATCCCAAGACGCTGCATCTGTCGGGCGAATTCGTCGAGAGCAATCTCGGCAGCGAAATGCAGGCCGACGGATCGGTCACCGTGCGCGCGATTGGCCAGCAATATTCCTTCACACCGCAATGCATCGTGGTGCCCGCGGAAACGCCGATCACCTTCCGCGCCACCAGCGCCGATGTCGTCCACGGTTTTCTGATCGAGGGCACCAACATCAACACGATGCTGGTGCCGGGCTACGTCACCGACCTGCCGGTGCGCTTCAAGGCGCCGGGCGATCACGTGATGCCGTGCCAGGAATTCTGCGGCATCGGCCACCAGGGCATGTGGGGCAAGGTCAAGGTGATCGACAAGGCTGCGTTCCGTGACATGGCGGCAGCGAAGCGGAGGCTGACCTGTGTTGATTAACAAGCGGCTGATCGCGGCGCATTTCTGGCTTGCCTTCATCGTGTTCGGCGTCGCGCTGGTGCTCGGCGCCTGGCAGATGTTCGTGCGCAGCCCGTTGAACGCCTGGCATTTCAATCCGGAGTTCTATTATCGCTCGGTTACCGCCCATGGCTCGGCGATGGGATACGTATTCCCGACACTGATTGCGATGGGATTCGGCTACGCGATCACCGAAGCCTCACTCGAGAAAGAGCTGGTTGGACGGCGCTGGGCCTGGGTGGGCTTCTTCCTGGTCGCCGTCGGTGCCGTCGTCGCGATGATCCCGGTGTCGCTCGGGCTCGCCTCGGTGCTCTACACCTTCTATCCGCCGATGGTCGGCAATCCCTTCTATTACATCGGCGTCGTCATGGTCGTGGTCGGCTCATGGATCTGGGTCGCGCTGATGGTGACCAATTTCGTGATCTGGAAGCGCGAGAACCCGGGCAAGCCGGTGCCGCTTGCGATGTACGCCAACGTCGCGGGCTCTTTGCTCTGGGGCTGGACCGCGGTCGGCGCGGCGCTGGAGATCCTGTTCCAGATCCTGCCCGTGGCGCTTGGGCTGAAGTCGACGATCGATGCGGGGCTGGCCCGCGTCTTCTTCTCCTGGACGCTGCACGCCATCGTCTATTTCTGGCTGATCCCGACCTACATCGCCTATTATACGATCTTCCCGCGGGCGATCGGCGGCCGGCTCTTCAGCGACGCGATGGCGCGGATTTCGTTCATCCTGTTCGTCGTGGTGGCGATGCCGATCGGCGTGCATCACCTGTTTGCCGACCCGCAGGTCGGCGCCGGATTCAAGTTCATGCACTCGGTGTTCACCGGCCTCGTCGCGCTGCCGACGCTGCTCACGGTGTTCACGATCTGCGCGTCGGCGGAGATTGCCAGCCGCCTGCGTGGCGGCCGCGGCGCCTTCGGCTGGATCGGCGCGCTGCCGTGGTCCAATCCGATCATGCTGGCGACGGCGCTGTCGCTGGTCATGCTCGGCTTCGGCGGCGCCGGCGGTCTGATCAACATGAGCTACCAGCTCGACGCCACCGTGCACAACACGCAGTGGATCACCGGCCATTTCCACCTGATCTTCGGTGGCGCCATCGTGATCATGTATTTTGCCATCGCCTATGATCTGTGGCCGCATCTGACCGACCGTGCGCTGGACAGTTTTGGCCTGATGCGCACGCAGCTCTGGCTGTGGTTCATCGGCATGATCGTGACCACCTTCCCGTGGCACTATGTCGGCATCCTCGGCATGCCGCGCCGCATGGCCTATTATGACTATGCCAACCCGGCGATCTCGCCGCAGGCCCTGTCGGTCACGATGTCGGCAATCGGCGGCTTCATCCTGCTTCTGTCGGGCCTGCTGTTCCTGCTGGTGCTGATCCGCGGGCAGTTCGGCGCGCGAGGCGAGGCGGGTGCGTACCGCTTCGCGGTGCCGTTGCACATGCCCGAGCGAATTCCGGTCGCGCTCAACTCATTCGGCCTGTGGCTCGCATTGATGGTCGGTCTCACCGTGGTGAACTATGGTTTCCCGATCGCGCAGCTGATGGCGCTGAACGAGACCAGCGTGCCCGCGGTCTATGTCGGAGCAGGCCGATGAGCGACCAGCCGCTGTTCTCGCTGCGCAATCCGTGGTTCGGCGCCAGCGTCGGCATCACGGCCGCGATCGCCGTGTTGTCGGCCGTCGCAGGCCTGATCTGGTTGCCGCTGGCGCAACCCAATTTGAAGCTTGCTGGGGTCTGGGATGCCATCTGCAGCGCGGCCGGCGTTCCGCGTGCCGCCGTGCAGGAGACCGGCATCAAGCCGGATTTCAAGACGTCCAATGTCGTCATGACGTCGGAAATGCTGACCAAGGTGAATCAGGTCTCGATCGGGCGGGGCGCGACGCTGGCGCAGCGCTGCGCGATCTGCCATGGACCGCAGGGCGTCAGCGACGCCCATTCACCGAACCTCGCCGGGCAGTTTGCCGCGGTGACCTACAAGGAACTGAACGACTTCAAGACCGGCGCGCGGGTCAGCGTGGTGATGAGCCCGTTCGCCGCGGCGATGAGCGATCAGGACATGAAGGACGTTGCGGCCTATTACGCCTATCTGCCGCGGGTGCCTTCGAACAATCTGGATACCGGGCGTCCCGCGCCGGTGATCGTGGTGACGGGCGCCCCGATGCGCAACATCGCGCCTTGTGGCTCCTGCCACGGCGATGTCGACAACAAGGCGGGAAGCCCCTGGCTCGGCGGCCAGTCGGCGGTCTACATCAAGGCACAGCTCGAGGCCTTTGCATCCGGAGCCCGCCGCAATGACATCAGCCAGCAGATGCGCAACATCGCGCGCCAGATGACGGCCGACGAGATCGACCAGGTCGCGCATTACTACGAGGCCCAGCCCTGAACCGACGCTATTAACGCGCCATTAACCATAATTACGGCACCTTGACGGGACATGGGTGCCGATTGCCGGCGCCCGGCAAGGCACCCGGACAGATGGCGGTCGACCTCTTCAACGCGACGGCTTCGGCAGGTGTCGATTCCTCGCGCCTGAAGGTCGCGAGCTCGATCAAGCAGGCGGCCGCGACCACCGGCACGAGCTTCGAATACCTGCTCACGACCGCGAAGATGGAATCCAATTTCAATCCGCGGGCCGGCGCCACGACCTCGTCGGCGCATGGACTTTATCAATTCATCGACCAGACCTGGCTCGGCACCGTCAAGGAGGCCGGAAGCCAGCTCGGCTATGGCCAGTATGCCGACGCCATCACCAGGAATTCCGACGGCAGCTATTCGGTCAGCGATCCCTCGGCGCGCGCTGCGGTCATGAAGCTGCGCGACGATCCAGACGCGGCGTCCTCGATGGCGGCGGTGCTGACGCAGTCCAACAGCTTCAAGCTTACCGGCAAGCTCGGCCGCCGTCCGACCGATGCCGAACTCTACATGGCCCACTTCATGGGCGTCGGCGGCGCCGGCAAGCTGATCTCGAGCGCCGAGGACAGCCCGAGCGCCAATGCGGCCGCGATGTTTCCGAAGGCGGCGGCCGCCAACCAGTCGATCTTCTACGACAGGTCGGGCAGCGCGCGCAGCGTCAGTCAGGTCTATTCGGTGCTGACCACGCGGTACGCCGCGGCCGCAAACTCCAAGGACACGCGCACCGCCTTCGCGGCGGCGGGCGGCGACGCCATGTCGCCTTACGCGATCGCAAGCGCCGCGCCGACCACGGCGCTGACCATGGATACCGCGTCCTATCTCTCGACCTTCCCGGACTCCCGGTCGGCCGCGCCCGTCGCTGCGACCTCGGCTGTGGCATCGGCGCAGCCGGCGCCGACCTTCCGCTCGCTCTATCAGGCCGGCGACCGCTCGGAGCCGATCTCGCCGGCGGTGCAGGAGCTGTGGGGCAATTCCGCTTCGCTGACCGCGTCGGCGACGCCGAAGGTCCGCGCGCCCGGGCTGCTTGACCTGTTCAGCGATCCGAGCGGCACCTACAGCAACGGCTAGCGCTGCCTTGCTGCGCGCGCGAAGCCGCGCGTCGTTACGGCTTTAACGAAACGTCAATAATCCCAAACGTTTATGGTGAACCCTTTGTTAAGCGTCATGGTTTATTTTTCCTTGCAGTGGCGTCGTATGTCGATGCCGTTTCGTTGCGTAAGCCGGAAGGACCATGATCGTTCGGCAGTTTATTAGTTGGATTAGGACCGCTCCAGCAGGTGAGCGAGCAGAGGCAACACGGGCGTTGGCCCGGGCCTGGCTCATCTCGGATCTCACCGAGGACGACCGCATCGCAGCCGAAGGCGCGCTGTTGATGCTGCTCGACGACCCCTCGCCGCTGGTACGGCAGGCGATGGCCGAGGTGTTCGCGCGCAGCGCGGACGCGCCTGCCGCGATCGTGCAGGCGCTGTCGGCCGACCAGCCAGCGATCGCGCTGCCGGTGCTGGAGCATTCACCGCTCCTGATCGATGCCGACCTCGTCGACATCGTCGCCACCGGCTCCGACGAGATGCAGTGCGCGATCGCGCGCCGCATCAATCTGCCGGCCTCCGTCGCCGCCGCGATTGCCGAGGTCGGCTCGGCGGCCGCCGCGCTGGAGCTGATCGAAAATCCTTACGCCGGCCTCGCGCCGTTCTCCTGGGATCGCATCGTCGAACGCCACGGCCATCTCGCCGCCATCAGGGAATCGATGCTGCAGCTGGAAGACCTGCCGTCGGCAACGCGGCTGGCGCTGGTCGCAAAGCTCTCCGACACACTGGCGCAGTTCGTCGTCGCGCGAAACTGGCTCGGCAGCGAACGGGCCGACCGGATCGCCGGCGAGGCCAGGGAACGCTCCACGGTGAACATCGCCGCGCGCGCCTTCGGCGACGACATGCAGAACCTGATCACGCATCTGCGCGCCACCGGGCAATTGACGGCCGGGCTGATCCTGCGCGCGCTGCTGTCGGGCAATCTCGATCTGTTCGGGGCGGCGCTCGCCGAACTGTCCGGGCTGCCATATGGCCGCGTCTCCGCACTGTTGAACGACCGCGGCGGCAACGGCCTGCAGGCGCTGCTGCGCCGCGCCGGCCTGCCTGAATCCACCTACGCCGCGTTCCGCGTCGCGCTCGAGGCCAGCCACGAGGTCGGCTATGTCGACAGCGGTGACGGCGCGGCGCGGCTGCATCGCCGCATGGTGGAGCGGGTGCTGACGCATTGCGAGACCGATCATTCGGCGGCCGAGCCGCTTCTGATCCTGCTGCGCCGCTTCGCGACGGAATCGGCCCGCGAGGACGCGCGGATGTTCTGCGAGGAGATCGCCGCGGAAGACGCGATCGCGGTGCTGCCCTACGACGACGATCTCATCGCGGCCTGAAGGCCGCGTTTCCTTCCCATTGATGGATGCTTGAGTGGCTGCCGCAGTGCGAGCAGCCGGCCGCGCAGCTATTCGCCTGGCACGATGCTCGGAGCGAGGATCGCCTCGAGGTGCTCGGGACGGTCGCGGTTGGCGTGGGTCAGGAATTCATCGGCGATGCCGCGGAGCTGCTTGCTCAGCACGCCGGCGACGACCGCGGTGTCGAGCTTGGTGCGGTTGCGCACGATCGCCTGCACGGCGTTGATGTGGTGCGCAATCAGCTGCGGCGGCACGGCGCCGAGATCCGGCGCGTGCTCGATGATGCGGCACAGGCTCTCCGCGGCTGCGGCCGCCGACGGATAGCCGAATGTCGCAGCATCACCCTTGATGTCGTGCGCGGCGCGGAACAGCTCCTCGCGCGT
Source organism: Bradyrhizobium pachyrhizi (assembly GCF_001189245.1). Lineage (GTDB taxonomy): Bacteria > Pseudomonadota > Alphaproteobacteria > Rhizobiales > Xanthobacteraceae > Bradyrhizobium > Bradyrhizobium pachyrhizi. The sequence continues at coordinate 32,412 of NZ_LFIQ01000076.1, forward strand.
CTTGTCGCTGAAGCCCTCGCGCAGCACGGTGGCGTGTGCGGCGGAGAGGCGGTCGGCTTCGATCGTCATCCACTCCTTGAACTCGCCCGACAGCCCGGCGAGCGCCTGTTCGGCGCGGCCGACCGGATCGTCGAGATCGCTCTCGGGGACGCGCAGCAGCATCTTGCGCAGCGGATTGGGTTGCGTGATGACGTGGTGCGTGCCGAAACTCTTGACCTCGATCGTCCCGGGTTTGTCTTTCGCCATGGCGATGTCCTAGATGGCCGAGCGCGCCTTTTCGAGCAGCGACGGCTGTTGCAGCACCTCGACCTCGCCGCTGCCGCGGCGTTCGGGGCCGATATAGGTGTTGGTGGTGTTCCGGCGGCGGTCGGGGCCGAAATAGGTCTTGGTCTTGATGAAGGGGCGCGGGTTGGCGACCACGTTCATGATGCGCTGGTAGAGGCCCTTGGCCGAGATCGGCTTGGCCAAGAATTCGGTGACGCCGGCATCGCGCGCCACCGTGACGCGGCGCTTCTCGGAATGCCCGGTCAGCATGATGATCGGCGCGTAGGGGTTGCCCTTGGATTCCGGCTGCCGGATCATCTGCGCAAGCTCGAGCCCGTCGAAGATCGGCATCGACCAGTCGGTGATCACGATGTCGGGCACGTAGTGCGTATACATCTCGAGCGCGGTGGCGCCGTCCTCGGCCTCATACACCTCGCGCGCGCCGAACGAATGCAGCAGCGTCCGCAGGATGCGGCGCATGTGCGGATTGTCGTCGCAAATCAAAAATCGCAGCTTGTTGAAGTCGATGCGATACATGGTCCGGCCCTGATAGGGCATACCGGGCCAATGCGGTATTACCCGACGTTAACCATATCCCGTCCGGGGTTAATGATTGGTTGCCGGGCAGGGGCAGGCGCCGTCAGTAGCCGAATTGCTCGCGCAGGATGCGTTCTTCCAGCGAGTGGCCGGGGTCGAACAGCATCCGCATCGCGATCGTCTTGTCGGACAGCACCTCGACCCGGCGGACGTCGCGGACCTCGTCATGGTCGGCGACCGCGGCGACCGGGCGCTTCTCGCCCTCGATCACCTCGATCACCACGAAGGCGGAATTCGGCAGCAGCGCGCCGCGCCAGCGCCGCGGCCGGAACGCGCTGATCGGGGTCAGCGCCAACAGCGCCGCGTTGATCGGCAGGATCGGCCCCTGGGCGGAGAGGTTGTAGGCGGTCGATCCGGCCGGCGTTGCCACCAGGATGCCGTCGGCCATTAGCTCGGGCATCCGCTCGTGCTCGTCGATCAGGATGCGCAGCTTGGCGACCTGGTAGGTCTGCCGGAACAACGCGACCTCGTTGATGGCGTGATGCAGATGCACGGCGCCGTGGATGTCGGTCGCGCGCATCAACAGCGGATTGATCAGCGACTCCCGCGCGGCGGCAAGCCGGGTGCGCAGATCATGCGTCGAATATTCGTTCATCAGGAAGCCGACCGTGCCGCGGTGCATGCCGTAGATCGGCTTGCCGCTGCGCATGTTGGCGTGCAGCGTCTGCAGCATCAAACCGTCGCCGCCGAGCGCGACAACGACGTCGGCATCCGCGGGTAGATGGTTGCCGTACATTTCCGTCAGCTGCTCGAGCGCCGACTGCGCTTCCACGCTCGCGCTGGCGACGAAGGCGATCTTGTCATACCGCTTGGAGCTGGCCATTCGCTCACGAACTCGTTTGGCACGGAACACGCCGCGCTCGTCTATACATCCCGGGCGGCCTTGTCGAGATGGTCCGGGAACGGACCGCATGCCACGCCGGCGCCGCCAAACTAGCGCAGTTTGCTGCTGGATTGCGTAAATCGGGGCGCAGGGAGTGAACGATATGGCTAACAGTCTTGCGACACGGCTCGCCGCGGCGTTGCTGGTGGCCTGCCTTGCGACCGCGGCGCGAGCCGACGATGACGTCCCGCAGCCATCGCCGTCGCCGAGCGCGCAGACCCCAGGCGGCCAGAACCCAAGCGGCCAGAACCCAGGTGGTCAGAACCCGAGCGGCCAGAAGGGGCGGGCAGGGCGCGGAGGCGAGGCCGGCGCCGGCACTGCTGCCAATGCGGCTGCCGCCGAACAGCACCGCCTGCCGCCGGACTCCACGACCAAGCAATCGGTCGCGCTGCCTTCCCGCACGCTGAACTTCAGCGCGACCGCGGGTTCGATCCGCGTGTTCGACGACAAGGGCGAGCCGCTCGCCGACATCGCCTATACGTCCTACCAGCTCGACGGCGCCGAGAAGGCGAACCGGCCGGTGACCTTCCTGTTCAACGGCGGTCCGGGCTCCGCGTCGGCCTGGCTGCAATTCGGCAATGTCGGGCCGTGGCGGCTGCCGTTCGACGGCGCGGTGTCCTCGGCCGCGCCCGAGCTGCAGGCCAATGCCGACACCTGGCTCGATTTCACCGATCTTGTCTTCATCGATCCGGTCGGCACCGGCTACAGCCGCTTCGTCACGACGTCGGAGGAGGCGCGCAAGCGCTTCTTCACCGTCGACGGCGACGCCAATTCGGTCGCGCTGGTGATCCGCCGCTGGCTGGAGAAATACGACCGGCTGACCTCGCCGAAATATCTCGTCGGCGAAAGCTATGGCGGCATTCGCGGGCCCAAGGTGGTGCGCAATCTGCAAATGCAGCAGGGCGTCGGCGTCCGCGGCCTGGTGCTGATCTCGCCGGTGCTCGATTTCCGCGAATATACCGGCTCCAGCCTCCTGCAATATGTCGCAAGCCTGCCGACCATGGCGGCGGTGGCGCGACAGACGAAGGGGCCGGTGACGCGCGAGGATCTCGCCGACGTCGAGAGCTACGCGCGCGGCGATTTCCTGCTCGACCTCGTCAAGGGTCAGGCCGACACCGAGGCCACCACGCGGCTCGCCGACAAGGTCGCAAGCCTGACCGGGATCGATCAGGCGGTGAGCCGCAGGCTCGCCGGCCGTTTCGACATCGGCGAATTCCGCCGCGAGTTCGATCGCAAGAACGGCAAGGTGACCGGCCGCTACGACGCCTCCATCGAGGGCTTCGATCCCTATCCGGATTCCAGCTATTTCCGTTTCAACGATCCGTCCGGCGATCCGCTGATGGCGCCCTTGACCAGTGCCGCCGTCGACCTCACCACGCGCAAGCTGAACTGGCGGCCGGACGGCTCCTATCACCTGCTCAGCGAAAGCGTGAACAAGGCCTGGGAGTTCGGTCACGGCATCAGTCCGGCGGAGTCGGTGACGCAGCTTCGCCAGGCGCTGGCGCTCGACCCCAACCTGAAACTCCTGGTCGGCCACGGCCTGTTCGATCTCGCCACGCCGTACTTCGCCTCGAAGATCATCCTCGATCAGTTGCCGGCCTTCGCGGGCCCGAGCCGCACCAGGCTCGCGGTCTATCCCGGCGGCCACATGTTCTACTCCCGCGACGGCTCGCGCCAGGCGTTCCGCAAGGAGGTCGAGGCGCTGATGAAGTGAGGGGGCGTGGCAGTTCGGATAAAGTCACCCGCGCCACGCCCGCAGCCGTCGTCCCTGCGAAAGCCGGGACTCATGCGCCGCGGCTCGTGTTGTGATCGGGACTCGTCGTCCCAACGTCGCGCAACAATCAACATTTGTGATTATGGGTCCCTGCTTTCGCAGGGACGACAGTGAGTTTGTTGGGATGCCCGGGGCAAATATTCTCGTCGTCCTGGCGAAAGCCAGGACGACATCGATTGTGTGGCACGGCCGACATCCACATTCGTCGTCCCGGCCCCCCGTGCGCAATTGCGCACTGGGCCGGGACGACGCTGAATTGTTGCGGCATTGGTGCCATGCACCCGCATTCTCGCGACATGATTCGCGCGAAACCGCTTAGCGCTCACGGCTCCACGGGAAGAGGGAGGCCGGGAAATCGGCCGCGTAGCGGTGACCGATCGGCGGGCGGGGCTCTTCTTGCGGAGGATTCCGGTCGGGCTCGACCACCTTCCTGTAAAGATGCCAGGTCGCATGACCAAGCACCGGCAGAACGACGCAGAGACCGACGAAGAATGGCAGTGAGCCCACCGCCAGCAATACCGCAACGATCAATCCCCACGCGGCCATCTCAATTGGATTCATCATCACGGCCCGTATCGAGGTGCGGATCGCATCGATCGCGGTCGCATGTCGGTCGAGCATCAGTGGAAATGAGACGACGCTGACGCACAGGGCAACCAGGGCGAAAAGGAAGCCGACGCCGCATCCGACGATGATGAGCGACCAGCCTTCGGGCGTCGTCAACACGCGCTTTGCGAAATCAGGGATGCTCGCAGCAGGCGCATAGCCGAACGTCATGATGTAGATCGCGTCCGCGGTGGCGATCCAGACCCCGAACAGAACGAGCAGGAGAACGCCAAGTTCGAACATGGCGCCGAACGACGGCGCGCGCAGCACCTGCATTGCATCCCAGGCTCCCGGCTCCTCTCCGCGTTCGCGTCGGCGGCTCAGTTCGTAGAGGCCGAGGCCGGCGAAAGGACCGATCAGGGCGAAGCCGGCGGCGAGCGGAAACAGCAGCGGCAGCACCGAATAGCCAAGCACAAGTCTGAACAAGACAAGTCCGAGGACGGGATACATCACGCACAGGACGATTGCGTGGGTCGGGATGGCCTTGAAGTCTTCCCAGCCGAGGCGAAGCGCGTCGCCCAGGTCGGAAAGGCTGATCTTGCGAACGACGAAGGCGGTAGAGACGCCAAACAATTGCAGTTTGGGTCGTGCGAACACCGTGGTCATGGCTCCGGTCTCCTTGCTTGTGGCCGCAGGGGAACGGAGCGCCATCAATACACGCACATCCGCCTCATGCGCGAAAATCGCGACTGAGTCCGGCAAATCAGATTCAACCAGAAGGAGCTTGCCGGACGACATCGGTCGCAACCGGTCCAGTAAAACTAGTCCGATGCGCGGCAGAAGCAAGGTGACGAATGCGGTCGGGAGAATTGTGCAGATGCACAAACGAGATCTTGCGATGCACCATGCGATAGGGGAGGACCGATCAGTGTTCGCGGCATCCAATGCATTCCCGCCAACACGTGCCCGACAGCGGCGGGCATTACTCCTCTATTGACGTCTGGCTCGATGGGTACCATGTTGATGCTTGACGCCCCCAGCTCCGATGAGGTTGCGGCCGTGACGTTGAGTTTTTGTCATGTCCCAGCATCGCGACCGGCAGAATGGGCGAGGCAAAAGCCACGGTGATGGTGAACGTGAGACCATCCCTCTGACGTGAGCTCCGCCCTTTCGTTCGTCTCCGCAGCCTTCAATGGCAAGGAGGAATGAGGGATGGTTGTAGCGATCTTACTGCTCCTGGTTGCCGTCGCCTCGGTGCTGTTCCACCTCTACAGCCCCTGGTGGTGGACCCCGATTGCCTCGAACTGGAGCTATATCGACCACACGATCAACCTGACATTCTGGATCACCGGAGCGGTGTTCTGCGCGGTGATCGCGTTCATGGCCTATTGCGTCCTGCGCTTTCACCACACCGAGGGACGGCGCGCCCACTACAATCCCGAGAACAAGAAGCTCGAATGGTGGCTCAGCATCGGCACCGCGATCGGCGTCGTCGCCATGCTGGCGCCGGGCCTCATCGTCTGGCACCAGTTCGTCACCGTTCCCGCCGACGCGACCGACGTCGAGGTCGTTGGACAACAGTGGATGTGGAGTTATCGGCTTCCGGGAAAGGACGGCCGGCTCGGCACGTCAGATGCGCGCCTGATCAGCTCCGACAATCCACTCGGGTTGAATCCCAATGATCCGAACGGGCAGGACGACATCGTCGTGCAAAACGAGGATCTGCATCTGCCGGTCGGGAAGCCGGTGAAGGTGCTGCTCCGCTCGATCGACGTCCTGCATGATTTCTACGTGCCCGAGTTCCGGGCGAAGATGGATATGATCCCTGGCTCGGTGACCTACTACTGGCTCACGCCGACCCGCACCGGAACCTTCGACGTCCTCTGCGCGGAGCTTTGCGGTGCCGCGCACGCACAGATGCGCAGCAAGGTCGTCGTGGAAGAAGAGAAGGAATATCACGCGTGGCTGGACAAGCAGCACACGTTCGCCGCCTTGTCCGGCCAGCGCAACGTCGCGAAGGCCGCGTACAAGACTGGCAGTGAATGAACATGCCGACGAGGATCGGCCGGATGTTCTGCCGGATATGAAGTGAACTCGTCGCTGAGCGGAAGACCAAGGAGGGTATTCCGATGGTCGATATCCCGTTTGATCAGGTCGCAGGCATTCCGCCCGCCGAAGTCGCTGAGGTCGAGCTCTATCATCCGCACAGCTGGTGGACGAGGTACGTCTTTTCGCAAGACGCCAAGGTGATCGCCGTCCAGTACTCGATCACGGCGATGTCGATCGGAATGGTTGCGCTGGTGCTGTCGTGGATGATGCGGCTGCAACTGGGATTTCCCGGCACGTTCTCCTTTATCGATGCCAATCAGTACCTTCAGTTCATCACCATGCACGGCATGATCATGGTGATCTACCTGCTCACGGCGTTGTTCCTTGGCGGCTTCGGCAACTACCTCATCCCGCTGATGGTTGGCGCGCGGGACATGGTGTTCCCCTACGTGAACATGCTGAGCTATTGGGTCTACCTGCTCGCCGTGCTGGTGCTGGCCGCGACGTTCTTCGTGCCGGGCGGGCCGACCGGCGCCGGTTGGACGCTCTATCCACCCCAGGCGATTCTCTCCGGTACCCCCGGGCAGGACTGGGGCATCGTTCTCATGCTGGCCTCGCTGATCCTGTTCATCATCGGCTTCACGATGGGCGGGCTCAATTACGTGGTAACAGTATTGCAGGCCCGCACACGCGGCATGACCTTGATGCGCATGCCCTTGACGGTGTGGGGCATCTTCACCGCCACCGTGATGGCGCTGCTGGCGTTCCCGGCGCTGTTCGTGGCCTCGGTCATGCTGCTGCTGGACCGCCTCCTTGGAACCAGCTTCTTCATGCCGACACTGGTCGAGATGGGCCAGCTGACCAAGTACGGCGGCGGCAGCCCGATCCTGTTCCAGCATTTGTTCTGGTTCTTCGGCCATCCCGAGGTTTACATCGTCGCGCTGCCGGCGTTCGGCATCATCTCGGATCTGATCAGTACGCACGCGCGCAAGAACATCTTCGGCTATCGCATGATGGTCTGGGCGATCGTGGCGATCGGGGCGCTGAGCTTCGTCGTGTGGGCGCACCACATGTACGTCAGCGGCATGCACCCGTATTTCGGGTTCTTCTTCGCCACCACGACGCTCATCATCGCGATCCCGACGGCGATCAAGGTCTACAACTGGGTGCTGACCCTTTGGCGCGGCGACATCCATCTCACGGTGCCGATGCTGTTTGCGCTCGGCTTCATCGTCACCTTCGTCAATGGCGGCCTGACCGGGCTGTTCCTCGGCAACGTTGTCGTCGACGTTCCGCTGTCCGATACGATGTTCGTCGTCGCGCACTTCCACATGGTGATGGGGATTGCGCCGATCATGGCCGTGTTCGGCGGAATCTATCATTGGTATCCGAAGGTCACCGGGCGGATGCTCAATGACGCGCTCGGACGCTTCCACTTCTGGGTGACGTTCATCGGGGCCTATGCGGTGTTCTTCCCGATGCACTATCTCGGCCTGCTCGGGATGCCGCGCCGCTATCACGACATCGGCGAGACCACCTTCGTCCCGGCATCCGCCCATGACCTCAATGCGTTCATGAGCGTGGCGGCGCTGATTGTCGGCTTCGCTCAGCTCGTCTTCCTGTTCAATCTGGTCTGGAGCCTGTTCAAAGGAAAAGAGGCGGGCGGCAATCCCTGGGGCGCCACCTCGCTGGAATGGCAGACGCCGGAGACCCCGCCGGGCCACGGCAACTGGGGCAAGGAGCTCCCCGTCGTCTATCGCTGGGCCTACGACTACAGCGTGCCCGGTGCCGCGAGGGACTTCATCCCGCAGAATGAACCGCCGGCCAAGGTGCTGGCCCAGGGAGCCCATCCGTGAGTGCCATCGTCCTGTTCATTGCTACGATTGCAGCGATCGCGGGGTGGTGGCTCTCGCAGCAACGGCTGGCCGCCAAGCCGTGGCTGGAGCAGGGCATTGCCGTCGATCTTCGCGGCGAGCGCGGCTCTTCGGTGCCGGCGGCGAAAATCGGCCTCGGTGTTTTCCTCGCGGTGGTCGGCTCGCTGTTCGCGCTCCTGATTAGCGCCTATTCGATGCGCACCACCATGGTGGACTGGCGCGAGCTGCCGCTGCCGAGGCTGGTGTGGTTCAACACCGGCGTCCTCGTCATCAGCAGCGTGGCGCTACAATGGGCGCTGACGGCCGCTCGCCACGACGACCATGACGGCCTGATCGCGGGCCTGTTGGTCGGCGGTGCATCGGCCGTGATGTTCCTGATCGGGCAGCTCGTGGTGTGGCAGCAGCTCAACATCGCCGGCTATGTCATGGCGTCGAATCCGGCCAATTCCTTCTTCTATCTGATCACCGCGCTCCATGGGCTGCACGTGACCGGCGGCCTGGTAGCGCTCGGCAGGGCGACCGTAAAGCTGTGGCGCGGTGCGCCGATGACGCAGATGCGCCTGAGCGTCGAGCTTTGTACCATCTACTGGCATTTTCTGTTGCTGGTGTGGCTGGTCCTGCTCGGTCTGCTGACGGGCTGGACCGACAATTTCGTCGACATCTGTCGCCAGTTGCTCACCTAGCGAGGCAGGAAGCGATGACCGAAACCACACTCGCAACCCCCAAGGCGCGGCCCGGAACGATACCCGGATTGCGAGGCATCGCCGCCGATTGGGCCTCCGACCAGCGCGCGTTCAAGAACGTGTCCTGGGGGAAGGCCATGATGTGGATCTTCCTTCTGAGCGACACCTTCATCTTCAGCTGCTTCCTGCTGTCGTACATGACGGCGCGAATGTCGACGACCGTGCCGTGGCCCAATCCCAGCGAGGTCTTCGCACTCAACATCGGCGGCCAGCACATCCCGCTCATCCTGATCGCGATCATGACCTTCATCCTGATCAGCAGCAGCGGGACGATGGCGATGGCCGTCAACTTCGGTTACCGCCGGGATCGCGTCAAAACGGCAGCCTTGATGCTGGCCACCGCGGCATTCGGCGCGACGTTCGTCGGAATGCAGGCCTTCGAATGGACCAAGCTGATCATGGAGGGCGTGCGGCCCTGGGGCAACCCGTGGGGCGCACCGCAATTCGGCGCTTGCTTCTTCATGATCACCGGCTTCCACGGCACCCACGTGACCATCGGTGTGATCTTCCTGATCGCTATCGCGCGAAAGGTCTTGCGGGGAGACTTCGACGTCGAGCGGCGCGGCTTTTTCACGAGCCGCAAGGGCTACTACGAGATCGTCGAAATCATGGGTCTGTACTGGCATTTCGTCGATCTGGTCTGGGTGTTCATCTTTGCCTTCTTTTATCTCTGGTGAGGTCGCGCATGACAGAAGCAGCGGTACATGTGGAAGGGCAGGCAGCACAGCATGCGCTACACAGCTATGTGCATGGTGCGGTGGCATCGGGCGCCGCGCATGCGGAGGGCCAGCAGCACCCGATCAAGCTCTATCTGGTGGTCTGGGGATGGCTGTTCGTGCTCAGCACCTGCTCCTATCTCGTCGACTATTTCGGTATCCACGGCCACCTGCGATGGTCGCTGATCCTGCTGTTCATGGTGCTGAAGGCCGGGCTGATCGTCGCTGTGTTCATGCACATGGCCTGGGAGCGGTTGGCGTTGGCCTACGCCATCCTGTTGCCGCCGGTGCTGGTGCTGGTTTTTGTCGGGATCATGATGTTCGAATCCGACTATACGCATCTGCTTCGGGTCATGTTCTTCGCGTCAGCAAGCTAAGAACGGGACGGCCATGACCGCGTGGGTCATGCCGGATAAGGCAAGGTGTCCCGAAGGCGGAGGACACGCCACATCGTCCGGAACCCTGCGAAGCAGGCCTTCAACCGATGGCATTTTCGAACCGACGAGGAATTAGTCTCGTGCAAATCAATCGTTCAATTCTTCGCCGGAGCTATGCCAACATCGGAGACTATGTCGCGCTGACGAAACCGCGCGTGATGTCGCTGGTCGTCTTTACCGCACTGGTCGGTCTTATGGTCGCACCCGGCGGCATCGATCCCTTCACCGGGTTCGCTGCTCTTCTTTGCATAGCCGCGGGAGCCGGCGCCGCAGGTGCGCTCAATATGTGGTACGACGCCGACATCGATGCGGTGATGGCGCGTACCGCCATCCGTCCAATTCCCAGCGGCCGCGTATCGCGCCCGGAAGCATTGGTCTTCGGATTGATGCTCGGCACGTGCGCCGTCCTGGCCCTCGGAACCTTGCTGAACATGGCCGCCGCCGCGCTGCTTGCTTTCACAATCTTCTTCTACGTCGTCGTTTACACGATGTGGCTCAAACGCCGAACGCCGCAGAATATCGTCATTGGCGGGGCCGCCGGTGCGCTCCCTCCGGTGATTGGCTGGGTTGCGGTCACAGGACATGTCGGGCTCGAGCCGCTTATCCTGTTTCTGATCATCTTCCTTTGGACGCCACCCCATTTCTGGGCACTGTCGCTCAATCTTGCTGGAGAATATGCCCGTGCCGGTGTGCCGATGTTGCCGGTCGTGGCTGGCAGGACCGAAACAAAGCGCCAGATTCTTCTGTATTGCGCGCTCTTGATTCCGATCTCACTGCTGCCTTGTGCGCTGGGGTTCGCGGGAGCCGCCTATGGCGCGGCGGCGGCGACGCTGGGAGCGATCATGATTTTTCTCGCATGGCAGTTGCGCCGGAGCGACGACAAGGAAAGGCGGCCTGCTCGTCGCTTGTTTGTGTTTTCGATGCTCTATCTGGTCCTGCTTTTCGGGGGGCTGCTGATGAGTGCTGCTCCCTACGCTCAGTCCCACTGACTGAACGCATTCGAATCGACAGCCCGCAGGACAATATTCGGAAAAAGCGAGTATTGTTGCCGAGCGGGCCTGCGCCGTTGGGCAACTCAGTGATTGAATTTCGCGAAGCACCTGCCAGGGACGCCCCTAGCGCTCGTCCCGCATATATGGACTTCGCTGGGAGACGAGTCTCAAGTCTTGATCTGCCGACATCGTCTGGAGCCCGTGCATATGTGGCCCGGTCGCCGGGTTGCCCAACAGGATCCAGGCGATAGCGCCCGTGGCCAGCATTCCGCCGCAAATAACCAAAAGGTCCCGCCTCATCGCGCGTCCTCCGCATGCGGTCATTTCCAAGCATAAATCAGGCCAATCCATTCGGGCACGGAGAGGTGCGGCGCACAGGATAGCGTTGGACAAGCAGGACAGGCTCGCCCTAAGCTTCGCCCATTGCAGCAACCAGGCGCGGTTCAAGAATGGACTGGTCCTACTATCTCGGGGGCACTGCTATTGTCCTGCTCCTTCTTGCCTATCGGCTGCATGGCGGGCTGTTTAGGAAGAATTCACTGCGGGACGAGAAGCTAAATCGACTGATTGATGAACGCATCGGACGCTTGGACCTGAAGCGCCGCAACGATTGAACCGCCCTGAGGCGGCACCTCGAGGCCAACGCAACGCCACTCTCCGGAATCACCCTTACGGCGACGGCAGAGCTACCTTGGTCTCCCGAGATGACCATCTCGGCAGATGATACTTTTTTGTGGTTTGAAAAGAGATATTTGAGCAATCGTATGAAAGTCTGGGTCTATACCGACACAAGCAAGCCCGTTGGCGAGCCGGAGCATCTGAAGATTTTCGCGACCAATGACGCCGCGCAGTCGTGGTTCAAGCGAAACGTACCGGAGGGCGTCGCATTTGCTTACGAGATTATTCTGGGGCCACGTTACCTGGCCAAGACGCTCCTCGTGCTGTCCGTGCTGCTTCTTGGCATCGCCGATCTCTACACCACCAACACGATCCTGAATCTCGGCCTCGGCGAGTTGAACCCGTTCATGCATGTCGCTCAGACATGGCTCGGCCCCTGGTGGCTGATCCCGAAGCTCGGTTTGACCTATTTCATGATGTGGCTGCTTTGGCGCAGCAACAACCCTTACAATATCGCGATCGTGGCGGCGTTTTGCTGCACGCCCGTACTCAATAATCTTCTCATCATAGCAAGCACGAAGTAGGGCGCGTCATAGCCGGCACGAGGTCGCCGCGAGAGCGCCGGGTAGGCTTGACCGGTGGCTTACATTTTCCTCACCTGCAGCTTATTCTGCGATTTCCGGCCAGCCCAAGGCGCTACCCAATTATCGGGGGCTCTTATCCAGGGGGATTCGCATCTTGCGCTATCTCTTCGAGGATTACGCGTTCGACCTTGACCGGCGCGAGTTGTATCGCGGGGCGGACGTCGTCCGCATCGCACCGCAGGTGTTCGATCTGCTCGATTATCTGATCCGCAACAGGGAGCGCGTCGTCAGCAAGGACGACCTCATCAATGCCGTTTGGAACGGGCGCAGCGTTTCGGATGCGGCACTGACGACCCGGCTGAATGTCGCCCGAAGCGCAATCGGCGATACCGGGGAGGAGCAGCGGCTGATCAAGACGTTGCCACGCAAGGGATTCCGTTTCGTCGGACAGGTGCAGGAGGCGCGAGAGGTTGCAGGTCCGGATCCGGGCGATGCGCCCGAGAGCGCCCCTGCGGTACCCGACAAGCCCTCCATCGCCGTGCTGCCGTTCGCGAACATGTCCGGCGATCCCGAGCAGGAGTACTTCGCGGACGGGATGGTTGAGGAGATCACGACCGCGCTTTCGCGGTTCAAATGGTTGTTCGTGATCGCGCGCAATTCGAGCTTCACCTTTAAGGGCAAGGCCGTCGACATCAAGGAAGTCGGGCGCCGGCTTGGCGTGCGCTATGTCCTTCAGGGGGCAGTGCGCAACGCGTCGGGGAAGGTCCGCATCACCGGCCAGTTGATTGAAGCGGCTACGGGCGCACACATCTGGGCGGACAAGTTCGAGCGTGACATGACGGATATTTTCGCGTTGCAGGACGAAGTCACGGCCGCCGTTGTCTCAGCCATTCAGCCAAAGCTGTTTCAAGCAGAAATTGCGATGGCAACGCGGCGGCGACCGGAAGACCTCACCGCATATGATTTCTATCTGCGGGCTATACAGCAGGTGCGGCCAGCGACCCGCGAAGGGTTGGCCAAGGCGGTCCGACTGGTCCAGCGGGCCTTGGAGCTTGACCCTGGGTTTGCCGAGGCCGCTGTCCTGGCAGGAGCCTCTCACACGGAAAACGTGGTTAGGGGCTATGCTATCGATCCTCAATTCGACCGCAAGGAAGCCATTCGGCTGATGCGCTTGGCATTGAGCCTCGACGATGGTGATCCAAGCACGTTGGCAAGTGCTGCCTTGACCTCGGCACTTTTGGTCGGCGATCGTGAGACTGAGATCGAGATGTCCGACCAGGCGGTTAAGCTCAACCCGAATTCATATCGCGCGTGGAACTGCAGAGGCTGGGTCTACAAGATTGCGGGGCAGCCAGAGGAAGCGATCCGGAGTTTTGAACGTGCGATGCGCATGAGCCCGGTAGACCCGCAACTATACACGGCGTTTACCGGGATGGGATTTGCCCTTATCGAGCTTCGTCGCTTTGACGAGGCCATCATTGCAGGGAAGAAAGCCCTCCGTCAGAACCCTTCCTATCCAGGGCCATACCGCTGCCTCGCATCCGCTTTCGCCCATCTCGGACGGGACGCTGAAGCCCGTGAGGCGGCGGCTCGCATGCTTGAGATCGATCCTGCGTTCACGATATCGGCGTGGATCGCCCGGAGCCAGCTATCGAAAACGGCGAAGCTGATGATCGAGGGTTTTCGGAAAGCGGGATTGACCGAGTGAGCCGTGCTCGTCTGCATCGACAGGCTGATCTATAGGGCGCGCATTCGCGAGAGCCGAATGTTCGTGACCCAACCAGTGGTGCCTCCGCCAGGGCAGGCGCGAGACATCACTGGCGCAACATCGGCTCGCCCGCTGCGGCGATTACCGGCAGTAGTCCCAGAACCCCTGCGTCCGGGACGGATCGGTATAGTACCAGCACATGCCGGGTGCCGGCGCGGCACCGGCCCACGCCGCAGCCGTTGCCGCCGACACGACCCCGATGGCAGCGCCGGCCGCGATTGCGCCGCCCCTTGGCCAGTAATACCGGCCCGGACGCGCCCATCCGCCACCTCCTACCACCGTTCGGCCGCGAACCGCGACGTTGCCGCGCGGCCCGACGACGGCGGTGCGGCCGCGATAGGCGCCACCGCGCGGCCCAACGGCCGCGCCGCCACGGTGAACGACGGCACCTCCGCGGGGACCGACCGCTGCGCCGCCACGGCGGCCGGCCGCGCGGACTGCAACGACGTCGGATGACTGCGCGACGTGATTACCGATCGGCATCGCGCCGAGCAGCGTTGCGGACGCCGATTCAAGCGGCATCGTCGCAATGATCGAGGCGGTCAGGATGGACGCTGCAAGCATCGTAGTACGCTTCAAGTCAAGCATCAGTGTATCTCCTGCTAAATTCGGCTACGTCCACCGATCGATCCGGTGGGCGCGGCACTGTCCCCCGTCGATCAGCCCGCTGCTGGACTCGATGCCGTCCGAGTTCGAAAAGACGAGACTGCCCGAGAGATGACCGCTGGACATCTGGGGCGCGTCAAGGCGCGCGCCGCGAACGGCGTCGCTTAGATCTTCAATTCTCGAGCTGGGAAGGCGCGTCCAAACCTCGGCAGGCAGCATGTCGCGCCTCACTTGAACGGAAGCCGCCCGGCATCGGCGCGACGGCCTCATTGCACATTCTCATCCTACGCGCTCCGTCGCGATGTCACAACCTTGGCCAGTCGCGTTGAGCGGTTTGGCCGCGGCGATCTGTCTCACCCGTACGTCTCCACGATGAAGTCGATCAGCGCGCGCAGCTTCGGTGTCATCTTGCGGTGCTTCGGCCACAGGATCTGGCGTGCGCGGGTCTGCGTCGTGTAGTTTGGCAGCAGGACCTGCAGCCGCCCCGCGGCGATATCGTCGGCCAGCAGCTCGTCGCGCATCAGCACGATGCCGGCGCCCGCCAGCGCCGCATAGCGGATGCCGAACGCGCTGTTGATGAAGAGGCGGCTCGCGACATCGACATGCACTTCGCCCTCCGGCCCCGAGAATGTCCATCGCTGCCCGTCCGACCAGCCCGGGTAGCGCAGGCATTCATGGCGGGCGAGATCTGCCGGATGGGTCGGCGTGCCGCGTTCGGCGAGATAGCTCGGCGCTGCGCAAACCACGCCGGTATAGGGCGACAGCGAGCGCGACATCATGGTGGAGTCGGTCAGCGTGCCGACCCGGATCGCTGCATCCAGCCCTTCCTCGAGCAGATCGACCATCCTGTCGCTGAGGATGAGGTCGACCGAGACTTCCGGATATTTCTTCATGAAGCGGACCAGCGCGGGCGCCAGGCTATACGACCCGAAGGCGACCGAGGTCGCGACCCGGAGCTTGCCGCGCGGCGCGCTCAGGGCCTCCTCGACCAGCGCGTCGCCGGCCTCGGCCTGTTCAAGCAATTGCTTGCAGTGATCGAGATAGCTGCGGCCGAGCTCGGTGAGGCCCTGCCGTCGGGTCGACCGGTTGATCAATTGCGAGCCGAGCCGGTCCTCGAGAAAGCGGATATGCTTGCCGATCATGGTCGGCGACATCCGCAACTCCTTGGCGGCGGCGGTGAAGGAGCCGAGATCGGCGACGCGGGCGAACACGGACATGCTGGTCAGTCGGTCCATGATTATAAACCAATGGTTATTTCACTGCGGATGAAAGCGCCACTTATAGGGCGTGGGAACTGCATTTATTACCATGAGTGAGCAATTGGCGCGATCCTGCGCCATGCCCTTGGAATCTGGCCCGGACGCGCCCGGAGGGGCGTCGTCCGCGCACGTCTCGAACCAGGACAGGAGTGTCACGATGCCCTTCCAGATCACGATCAATGGGACCAGTCATTCGGTCGATGCCGACGGCGACACGCCGCTGCTCTGGGTGTTGCGCGACGTGCTGGGCATGACCGGCACCAAGTTCGGCTGCGGCATGGCGCTGTGCGGCGCCTGCACGGTGCATCTCGACGACACCGCGGTGCGCTCCTGCATCACGACCATCGACAGCATCGGCGACTCCAAGATCACGACCATCGAGGCGGTCGGCAAAACGCCGGCGGGCAAGAAGATCCAGGACGCCTGGCTCGCGCATGAGGTGCCGCAATGCGGCTACTGCCAGTCGGGGCAGATCATGTCGGCGTCCGCGCTGCTCGCGGGCAAGGCGAAGCCGACCGATGCCGATATCGACGAAGCGATGTCAGGCAATATCTGCCGCTGCGGCACCTATGTGCGCATTCGCGAAGCCATCAAGCAAGCCGCGCAGTCGGGAGGTTGAGCCATGACGCTGATCGACAATCTGTCCGAGCGCGCCGCCGACCTGTCGCGGCGCAACTTCCTCCGCGCCGGCGCGATCGCGGGCGGCGGCCTGCTGCTCAGCGTGAGCCTGCCGTTCGCGAGCCGCGAGAGCGAGGCGGCGGCCTCCGACGGCTTCGCGCCGAACGCCTTTGTCCGGATCGGCGGCGACGGCAAGGTCGTGCTGACCATGCCTTATGTCGAGATGGGGCAGGGCACCTACACCTCGATCCCGATGCTGATCGCCGAAGAGCTAGAGATCGGCCTGACGCAGGTCCGGCTCGAACACGCGCCGCCGAGTGACAAGCTCTACGCCAACCCGCTGCTCGGCGTGCAGGCCACCGGCAATTCGAACGCAATGCGCGGCGCCTGGCAGCCGATGCGCAAGGCCGGCGCCACCGCGAAAGCGATGCTGGTCGCGGCCGCGGCGAAGCGCTGGAACGTCGAGCCTGGGACATGCCGCGCCGAGAACGGCGAGGTGCATCATGCAGCCTCGGGACGCAAGCTGGGTTACGGCGAACTGGCGACTGACGCGGCGCAGATGCCGGTGCCGGAGAATGTCACGCTGAAGAGCCCGTCCGAGTTCAAGCTGATCGGCACGCCGGCCAAGCGGCTCGATACGCCCTCCAAGATCAACGGCACGGCGGTCTACGGCATCGACGCGCGGCCGCCCGGGGTGAAGGTCGCGACGCTGGCGCAGTCGCCGGTGTTCGGCGGGCGGGTGAAGCGCGTCGATGATGCGGCGGCAAAAGCCGTCAAGGGCGTGCGCCAGATCGTGACGCTCGACGACGCAGTCGCGGTGGTGGCCGACCACATGGGGGCGGCGAAGAAGGGTCTGGCGGCGCTCACGATCGAGTGGGACGAGGGCCCTCACGCGAAGCTCGCCACATCGGATATCGCGCGCGAGCTCGAAGCCGCCACCACGAAGCCGGGCGCGGTCGCGCAAAATATCGGCGACGCCGACAAGGCGATGGCGGGCGCAGCGACGAAAGTCGAGGCGACCTATCAACTGCCGTTCCTCGCCCATGCGACGATGGAGCCGATGAACTGCACCGTGCACGTGCGTTCCGACAGTTGCGAGATCTGGGTCGGCAGCCAGGCGCTCTCGCGTGCGCAGGCGGTGGCCGCAAAGGTGCTGAACATGCCGCCGGAGAAGGTGGTGGTGCACAATCATCTGCTCGGCGGCGGCTTCGGCCGCAGGCTCGAGGTCGATGGTGTCATTCGCGCGGTGCAGATCGCCAAGCAGGTCGATGCACCGGTCAAGGTGGTGTGGACCCGCGAGGAGGACATCCAGCACGACATGTACCGGCCCTACTGGTGCGACCGGATTGCGGTCGGCCTCGATGCATCCGGCAAGCCGGTCGCCTGGAACAACCGCTTCGCCGGCTCGTCGGTGCTGGCGCGATGGGCGCCGCCGGCGTTCCGCAACGGGCTCGACCCCGACACGACCGAGGGCGCGATCGATCTCGTCTACGACATCCCCAACTTCCACGTCGAATATGTCCGGGTCGAGCCGCCGGGCATTCCGACCGCGTTCTGGCGCAGCGTCGGGCCCTCGCACAACGTGTTCGTCACCGAAAGCGTGATCGACGAGCTGGCGGCGGCGGCGAAGCAGGATCCGGTCGACTACCGCCGCGCGCTGCTCGGCAAGTCGCCGCGCGCCAAGGCGGCGCTCGAGCTCGCGGCGGCCAAGGCCGGCTGGGGCGGCAAGCTGCCGGCCGGGCGCGGACGCGGCGTGTCGCTGCAATTCGTGTTCGGCAGCTACCTCGCGCAGGTCGCCGAGGTTGAGGTCGCCAAGGACGGTTCGGTCCGTGTCCACCGCGTCGTCTGCGCGATGGATTGCGGCATCGTGGTCAATCCCGACACGGTGCAGGCGCAGCTGCAGAGCGGCATCAACTTCGGCGTCACCGCGGCGCTCTACGGCGAGATCACGCTCAAGGATGGCCGCGTCGAGCAGAGCAATTTCGACAGCTACCAGATGCTGCGCATCGATCAGGCGCCGGCGATCGAGGTCCATATCGTGCCGAGCAGCGAGCCGCCCGGCGGCATGGGCGAGACCGGAACCTCGGGCATCGTGCCGGCGATCAGCAACGCGATCTTCGCGGCGACCGGCAAGCGGCTGCGCAAGATGCCGGTCGATCCGGCGCTGTTGAAGCAGACCTAGGGGCGAGTGAGAGCTCCCCCGGGTGCTGGCGCGATCGTGAAGCCGGACGGATTTGCGCCGTGCGCTGATCCGTGCGAGAAGCGGGCATGCATCTGAGGCGGCTCGCCAATCCCTGGATTCTGCTGCTCGTCGCGGTCGGGCTGTTGCTCGCGCCCGTGGCGCCGGCATTTGCCCGGACGATGCCGGATGCCTCGGCCGCTGCGATGCAGGCGATGCCGGACGATCACGCCATGTCTGGACAGGCGATGTCCGAGCAGGCGACGGCCGACGACATGCCGTGCTGTCCGGAGCAGGGCAAGAGCAAGGGCTGCGACGACTGCCCGTTCCTCGCGCTCTGCATGTTGAGCGTTTCGCTGCCGGTGCCCGCCGGCGCCATGTCGCTGATCGAGCGCGATCCGCTGCGCAGCCGGATCGCTGCCCATGACGACCGTCTGCTCGACGGCCTTGGCGCCAAACCTCCCGATCATCCGCCTCGAACCAACGTCTGACGGGCGCGCCAGCGCCTGATCGCTGACGCGTGCGCCAATGGCGCGCGTGCCTTTGCATGCCGCTCACGCGGTTCATCAGACGTATCGAGGATCATAACGATGAAGACTTTCCACCTGGCGCGCGCCACTGCCGCCGCGCTGATCGGCGTTGCCGTGACGGGCATGTCTGCCCACGCCGAGATCAAGAACTACGAATTCCAGCTCGTGCAGCCGACCGTCAAGGCGGGTGCCGATCGCATCGTCACGGTGCGGCTGGTCGACAAGACGAGCGGGAAAGCCGTGCCCGACGCGGTCATCTTCTCGACCCGGCTCGACATGGCGCCCGACGGCATGCAGGAGATGGCTACCAAGGTGACGCCGATACCGGGCACCGAACGGGGCACCTACCGGTTCAAGGCGACCTTCGGCATGGCCGGCCGCTGGCAATTGTCGCTCGGCGCCAAGGTGCAGGGCGAGACCGGCGCGGTCGAGAACAAGCTCGTCGTCACGGCCGAGCAATGAGCCGCCGGGCAATGGGCGCCTTGACATGGGCCGGCGCTGCCGCTGCGATCGCGGCGGCGGCAGGCGCCGCATGGATCGGCCGCAACCTGCCGCCGCGGCCAGTGACCGCTGCCATCGTCTCCGCCGCGCGGGCGGCGGAGACTGCTGCGCCGATCTACTACCGCGATCCCGACGGCAAGTCGTTCTATTCGGCGACACCGAAGAAGACGCCTGACGGGCGCGACTATCTGCCGGTGTTTGCCGATGACGAGGGAGGTGCCGGCGGGCCCGGGCAATCGGCAGACGTGAGCGCGCCTGCCGCGAAAGGCGAGCGCAAGGTCAAATATTATCGCAATCCCATGGGACTTCCCGACACCTCGCCGGTGCCGAAGAAGGACTCCATGGGGATGGATTACATCGCCGTCTATGACGGCGATGATAGCGACGACGGCTCGATCACGCTGTCGCCCGGCAGGATCCAGCGCAGCGGCGTCAAGTCCGAACCCGCGCAGATGCGCCGCATCCGTACGCTGGTCCGCGCACCCGGCACGATCCAGCTCGACGAACGGCGGGTGTCGGTGATTGCAATGCGCGCCGAGAGCTACGTGCAGAAAGTCGCCGACGTCACGACCGGCAGCCGGGTGACCAAGGGCCAGCCGTTGATGGAGATCTACAGCCCGGCAATATCGTCCGCTGCGGCCGAATATGTCGCGACCATCACGTCGAAGGCGACTGCCAACATCGAGCCCTACGGACGCGGCTCCAAGCAGCGGCTGACCAATCTCGACGTTCCCGAACCGGTTATCGTCGAGATGGAGAAGAGCCGAACGGTTCCGATCGCGATCCAGTGGCTGTCACCGCGCGACGGCATCGTGCTGCAGCGCGCCGCCATCGAGGGCATGCGCGCGCAGCCCGGCGACGTGCTGTTCCGGATTGCCGACGTCTCTGTCGTGTGGGCATTGGTCGACGTTGCCGAGCGCGATCTCGGCAATATCGTGGTCGGGCAGAACGTGACCGTACGCGCGCGCAGCTATCCCGGCCGCGGTTTCGTCGGCCGGATCAGCGTGATCTATCCGCAGGTCAACAAGGAGACGCGCACCGCGCGGGTGCGGATCGAATTGCAGAATGCCGACCTCGCGCTGCTGCCGGACATGTATGTCGACGCGGAGATCGACACCGGCGGCGCGGCGTCGGTACTTACGGTAGCTGATAATTCCATCCTCGACACCGGAAGCCGCCAGAGCGTGCTGATCGACCGCGGCAACGGGCGGTTCGAGCCGCGCGAGGTCAAGCTCGGGCGGCGCGGCGAGGGCTATGTCGAAATCCGCGACGGCATCGCCGAGGGCGATGCGGTCGTGACCTCCGCGACGTTTCTGATCGATGCCGAAAGCAATTTGAAGGCGGCGATCAAGGGTTTTGCCGAGGCCGGTGCTGCGCAGGCGGGCGAGGGCGACAAGACGGGGGAGCGGCGATGATTGCCCGTGTCATCGCCTGGTCGGCGCGCAACCTGCTGCTGGTGCTGTTCGGCACCGGCTTTGCGGCAGCCGCGGGCCTTTACGCGCTGCTGCATCTGCCGCTCGATGCGATCCCCGATCTCTCCGACACCCAGGTCATCGTCTACACCGAATATCCCGGCCAGGCGCCGCAGGTGATCGAGGACCAGGTCACCTATCCCCTGACCACGGCGATGCTGACGGTGCCGAAGTCGAAGGTCGTGCGCGGCTTCTCGTTCTTCGGCGTCTCCTTCGTCTATGTCATCTTCGAGGACGGCACGGATATCTACTGGGCGCGCTCGCGCGTGCTCGAATTCCTCAATGGTGCGGCGTCGCGGCTGCCTGCCGGTGTCTCGCCGACCATCGGGCCCGATGCGACCGGGATCGGCTGGGTCTACCAGTATGCCGTGATGTCGAAAGAGCTGAACCTTGCGGACACCCGCACGATCCAGGACTGGAACCTGAAATTCGCGCTTGCGCGGGCGGAAGGCGTGGCCGAGGTCGCGAGCGTCGGCGGCTTCGTCAAGCAGTACAATGTGATCCTCGATCCGCAGCGGATGCGCGACCGCGGCATCACCATGCAACGGATGCGCGATGCAATTCGCGCCAGCAACGCCGATGTCGGCGGCCGCACCGTCGAGCTCTCCGAGTTCGAATATGTCATTCGCGGCAAGGGCTATCTGAAGGACATCAACGATCTCGGCAACATCGTGCTGAAGACCGACAGCGGCACGCCGGTGCTGCTGCGCGATGTCGCCCGCGTCGAGCTCGGCCCCGACGAGCGGCGCGGCATCGCTGAACTGAACGGCGAGGGCGAGGTGGCGAGCGGCATCGTGCTGCAACGCTTCGGCGTCAACGCGCTCGACGTGATCGAGAACGTCAAGAAGCGTTTCAAGGAGATCGCGACCAGCCTGCCGAAGTCGGTCGAGATCATGCCGGTCTACGACCGCTCCAATCTGATCTATGCGGCGATCGACACGCTGAAGCGCACGCTGCTGGAGGAGAGCGCGGTGGTCGCGCTGGTCTGCATCCTGTTCCTGCTGCATGTCCGCAGCGCGCTGGTCGCGATCCTGATGCTGCCGGTCGGCGTCTTGATGGCGTTCGGCGCGATGAAGCTGCTCGGCATCGGCTCCAACATCATGAGCCTCGGCGGCATCGCGATCGCGATCGGTGCCATGATCGATGCGGCGATCGTGATGATCGAGAACGCGCACAAGCACCTGGAACGCGCCGAGCCCGGCCGGTCGCGGGTCGCGATCCTGATCGAGGCCGCGGCAGAAGTGGGGCCGGCGCTGTTCTTCAGCCTGCTCATCATCACCGTGTCCTTCATGCCGATCTTCACGCTGGAATCGCAGGAGGGGCGGCTGTTCTCGCCGCTCGCCTTCACCAAGACGTTCGCGATGGCGGCGGCGGCGCTGTTGTCGGTGACGCTGGTGCCGGCGCTGATGATGATCTTCGTCCGTGGCAGGATCGTCCCCGAGCACAAAAATCCGATCAATCGCTTTCTGATCTGGATCTACCGTCCGGTCATCAACGGCGTGTTGCGGGCGAAGACGCTGGTGATCCTGCTGGCGCTCGGCGCCGTCGCCGTCTCGATCTGGCCGGCGCGGCAGCTCGGCACCGAGTTCATGCCCGACCTCAACGAGGGTACGCTGCTCTACATGCCGACCACGCTGCCGGGGATTTCGGTGACCAAGGCGGCAGAGCTGCTGCAGATGCAGGACCGCATCATCCGCAGCTTTCCGGAGGTCGCTTCGGTCTACGGCAAGGCCGGCCGCGCCGCGACCGCAACCGATCCGGCGCCGTCGGAGATGTTCGAGACCGTCATCAATCTGAAGCCGAAAGCGCAATGGCGCGCCGGCCTCACGCTCGACCGCCTGATCGCGGAGATGGACAAGGCGCTGCAATTTCCCGGCGTCTCCAACGCCTGGACCATGCCGATCAAGGCGCGCATCGACATGCTCTCGACAGGGATCAGGACGCCGGTCGGCGTCAAGGTGATCGGTCCCGATCTCGCCGTGATCGACAAGCTCGCCCGACAGGTCGAGCAGGTGGTGCGGGGCGTGCCCGGCACCTCGTCGGCCTATGCCGAGCGCAGCGTCGGCGGCTACTACCTCGAGATCACGCCGAACCGTGAGGCCTTGTCGCGCTACGGCATCGCGGTGCAGGACGTGCAGGACACCATCGCGACCGCGCTCGGCGGCCAGAGCGTGACGACGACGGTCGAGGGACGCCAGCGCTTCACCGTCAACATGCGCTATCCGCGCGATTTGCGCGACAATCCGGGCGCGATTGCCAGCGACATCCTGGTGCCGATGCCGGCGGGCGGCGCGGTGCCGCTCGGCGAGGTCGCCGACATCAAACCGGCGCGCGGGCCGACCACGATCCGGACCGAGAACGGGCAACTCGCGACCTACATCTATGTCGACATCCGCGATCGCGATCTCGGCGGCTATGTCGCGGACGCGCAGCGCGCGGTGCAGGCCGGCGTGCAGTTTCCGCCCGGAACCTACGTGGTCTGGAGCGGGCAGTACGAATATCTGGAACGCGCCGCCGCGCGGCTCAGGATCGTGGTGCCGGTGACGCTGTCGATCATCTTCCTGCTGCTCTACCTCAATTTCCGCTCGGTGGCGGAGACGATGATCGTGATGCTGTCGCTGCCGTTCGCGCTGGTCGGCGGTTTCTGGCTGATGTGGGCGCTCGGCTTCAACCTGTCGGTTGCGGTCGCGGTCGGCTTCATCGCGCTCGCCGGCGTCGCCGCCGAGACCGGCGTCGTGATGCTGATGTATCTCAACCAGGCGCTGGGCGAGATCACGGCGCGCCGCGCCGCCGAGGGACGCACGATCGATCGTGACGATCTCAATCGCGCGATCATCGCGGGCGCGGTCGAGCGCGTCCGGCCTAAGATGATGACGGTGGTCGCGATCATGGCCGGGCTGTTGCCGATCATGTGGAGCACCGGCACCGGCTCGGAGATCATGCAGCGCATCGCGGTGCCGATGATCGGCGGCATGATCTCGTCGACCTTGCTGACGCTGATCGTGATTCCCGCGATCTTCGCCGTCGTGAAGGGCATCAAGATAAAAGCGGAAGTGTCGGTACGCGAAGTTGCTTCCTGTGCCGCACGCCGTGAGGCAAGGATGTGATGGAAACATGACGTCTGTTCGTGGAGTCAAACCGGATTGAATGATACCCCAAGGGGGTATATAGGACGGTTTGCGGCAGGCTGATTTGCGGTCAGCTTGCGGGTGGTTGGAGACGCGAGGCGGGTGTTGGTGCGATTGACGAGGGCAGGGCGGGTGCGGGCAGGATGTTCCATCATCCTGGCCTATCTGTTTTGCGTGCTCGCGCCGTCCTTAGCGCTCGCATTCGGGGCGCCGTTTCCGTGCCTGACCGATGAGGTGCAGCCCGCCGCCGCGGCGCATGTGCATGCGATGCCGATGGCGCATGCCGAAGGCGTCGTGCACGATCATGCCGTCCACGATCATGGCGGCATGCATATGCATCGCGCGGCCGATGCCGCTGAACCACCTGCGAAGCACAGCCACGACGGCAAGAATCCGCCGGGGCCGTGCTGCGCGTTGATGTGCGTATCGGCGCTGCCGGCTGATCTTCCATTCGTCGCCGGTCCCCAGCATCCGATCGCCACGCGCCTTTCCGAGGCCCGTCAGAGTCTGCGAAGCGAGGCGCCGGCGCGGCTCTATCGTCCCCCCATCGCCTGATCTTTCGTTGACATCGTGGCTGCGCCGCGCGCTTGCGTGGGCACGCCTGTTATTCATCGGATGATCGGACAGATCCATGTATTCGCATCTCGGGGCGAGGCTCGCCGCCGTGGCCACCAGGCTTGGCAACAGGCTGGGCCGGCGCGCGCCATCGATATTCTTGTCGCGGATGGCCGCCGTCATCCTCACATCTGCGCCGCTCGCCGGCTGCATGGCCGACGGCCGGCCGGTCGCCGTCGCAGGTGACCCGGCAAATCCGGCGGCGGGGACGGCCGGGGTCGGCTACCGCTCGACGATCGCGCCCTACAGCAGCCTGCGTCCGTCGACGCCGCTGCCCTGGCGCGAGCGCAATGACGGCGTGACGCCGCCGGCCAATTCGAAGTCGGACAGGTAGGAGGGCGCCATGCGATATCTGGCCATCACGCCGATCCTGCTGCTGACATCCGCGCTCGCGGGATGCGCGTCGTTCTCGCCCGACACCGGCATGGGCGTCGTCTCCGAGGTGACCGAGCAGGCGATCGGCAAGGACGTCGCCTTTGTGCGGTCTGCGGATGAGGCCGCGACCGTCGACGCCGCGGTGAAGCGGCTGCTCGCGCATATTTTGACGGCGGATGCCGCCGTGCAGGTTGCGCTCTTGAACAACAAGGGGCTGCAGGCCGCCTATAACGAGCTGGCGCTGGCGGAGACCGATTACGTCGCCGAGAGCCTGCCGCCGAACCCGACCTTCTCGGTCTCCCGCATCGCCGGCAACGGCGCCAGCGAGCTCGAGCGGCAGGTGGTCGGCGACATCCTGGCGCTCGCGACCGTTCCGGCCCGCTCCGAGATCGCGCGCGAGCGCTTCCGCCAGGCGCAGCTCAAGGCCGCACTCGCTACCTTGCGGCTTGCCGCCGAGGTGCGGCGCAGCCACGTCGCGGCGGTGGCCGCGAACGAGACGGTCGCGCTGCTGACGGATGCGAAGGCGACCGCGGAGTCGACCGCGCAGCTCGCCAAAAAGCTCGGCGAGACCGGCGGCATGAATAAGCTCGACCAGGCCCGCGAGCAGGTGTTCTACGCCGAGATCACCGCCGACCTCGCCAGCGCGCGGCAGAATGCGGCGAGTTCGCGCGAGCGGCTGGCGCGTCTGCTCGGATTGTGGGATGACGATCTCGGCTTCCGGATTCCCGGCAAGTTGCCATTGCTGCCGAAGCGGCCATTGGAACAGCCGTCGATCGAGATCGCCGCGGTCGGCCATCGCGTCGACCTGCAGATCGCGCGGATGGAGATCGTCGCGCTCGCCAAGGCGCTCGATCTCACCGAGGCGACGCGCTTCGTCACGCTGCTCGACGTCGCCGGCATCGACAAGCGGACGCACGATCCCGAAGCCCCGCCGTTCAGGGAGCGCGGCTTCGACGTCCAGTTCCAGATCCCGATCTTCGACGGCGGCGAGGTGCGAGTACGCCAGGCGGCGGAGACCTACCGCCAGGCGATGAACCGCCTGACCGAGAAGGCGATCAACGTCCGCTCCGAGGCGCGCGACGCCTACCGCGTCTACCGCTCGAGCTACGACATCGCGCGCCATTACCAGCGCGAGGTGCTGCCGTTGCGGCAGATCATCACCGAGGAGATGCAGCTGCGCTTCTCCAGCATGCAGGTCGACGTGTTCGCGCTTCTGACCGAAGCGCGGCAGCGGCTCGCCTCGCTGCGCGCGGCGATCGACGCCAGGCGCGACTTCCTTCTGGCGCAGTCCGAGCTGCAGACCGCGATCAACGGCGGCGGCTCGGCCGGCGCAGCATCGACACCGTCTTCCATCGCCTCGGCCGCGCAGCCCGCGGCCGGCGGCGGTCACTGAATGGAGCAGCACATGTTTTCGCGACGAGGATTTCTGGGCAGCGCGGCGCTGGTCACGGCAAGCGCGGTCAGCGGCCGCGTCCAGGCCGCCGCCATTCCCGAAGCGCCGACCATGGACAAGGTGGTGATGCAGCCGCCGCTACATCCAACCAGCGGGCCCGACTACCGGCCGGTGGTGACGCTCAACGGCTGGTCGCTGCCGTGGCGGATGAACGGCGACTGGAAGGAATTCCATCTCGTCGCCGAGCCCGTGGTGCGCGAATTCGCCGACGGCATGAAGGCCAATCTCTGGGGCTATAACGGTCAGGCTCCGGGACCGACCATCGAGGCGGTCGAGGGCGACAAGGTCCGCATCTTCGTCACCAACAAACTGCCGGAGCACACCACGGTGCACTGGCACGGCATGATCGTGCCGTCAGGCATGGACGGCGTCGGCGGGCTCAACCAGCCGCACATCAAGCCGGGCAAGACCTTCGTCTACGAGTTCGAGATGAAGCACAGCGGGACCTTCATGTACCACCCGCATTCCGACGAGATGGTGCAGATGGCGATGGGCATGATGGGCATGTTCATCGTGCACCCGCGCGATCCGGCGTTCCGTGCCGTCGACCGCGACTTCGTCTTCATCATGAGCAGCTACCTCATCGACCCCGGCACCTATCTGCCGAAGGTCAATGAGATGACCGACTTCAACATGTGGACCTGGAACAGTCGCGTCTATCCCGGCATCGATCCGATGCCGATCCGGCTCGGCGACAGGATCCGCGTGCGGATCGGCAACCTGACCATGACCAACCATCCGATCCATGTGCACGGGCATAATTTCGCGGTGACCTGCACCGACGGCGGCTGGGTGCCGGTGTCAGCGCAGTATCCAGAGACCACGACCGACGTGCCGGTCGGCGCGGTCAGGGCGTTCGACATGCTCGCCGACAATCCGGGCGACTGGGCGTTCCACTGCCACAAGTCGCACCACACGATGAATGCGATGGGCCACGACGTCAGAAATTTCATCGGCGTGTCGCGCCAGGATCTGGCCAAGGCGGTCGGCAAGCTCGCGCCCGACGCGATGGTAATGGGATCGACCGGTATGGCGATGGGCAACATGGAGATGCCCGCGCCCGACAACACGCTGCCGATGATGACCGGCACCGGGCAGTTCGGGCCGATCGAGATGGGCGGCATGTTCACGGTGATGAAGATCCGCGAGGGGCTCGGCCGCGACGATTACGCCGACCCCGGACCGTACAAATATCCGCCGGGCACGGTTGCCTATGAGGTCGAGGCGCCCGCCGCCGAGCCCGCGCGCCGGCCGCCGGCGGCGCCCAGGCAAAAAGCCAAGCCATCGATGAAGGGAATGAAGATGTAGCGGATCCGGCTCACTCACCAACGACAAGCATCAAACACAGAATGGAGAATCCAGTGAAGCAACTCACCAGCATAGGCATCGTGCTGATTGCGCTGTCCGTCACCGCCGTGCCGTCGCGCGGCCACGAGAAGCACGGCCACGAATCCTATTCGGCCGGCGAGCCCGGCGATCCGAGCAAGCCCTCGCGCACGGTCGAGGTCGAGATGAAGGAGATGGAGTTCACGCCGTTCCGCATCGAGGTCAAGCGCGGCGAGCAGATCCGCTTCGTGATCCGCAACGCGGGCACCGAGGATCACGAATTCCTGCTCGCGACCACCGAAGAGAATCTGAAGCATGCCGAAGTGATGAAGAAGCATCCGCACATGGAGCATGACGATCCGAACGGCGTTCGCCTCGCACCGAAGAAGAGTGCGGAGATCGTCTGGAAGTTCACCAAGGCCGGAACGTTTGAATATTCCTGCCTGATCCCGGATCACCGCGACTACGGCATGACCGGCCGCGTCATCGTGAAATGAAACCAGCAGCGAAAGAAAGCACAACAATGATGAACAGGATGATCCAACTTGCCGGCGCCGGCGCGTTCGCGCTGGCTCTGACCCTGGGCGCGGCGCTCGCGCAGGCCGCCGCGATCAATGGCGAGGTCAAGAAGATCGATGAGGGCGCGGGCAAGATCACGCTCAAGCACGGCCCCGCCAAGAGCCTTGGCATGGACGAGCCGATGACGATGGTTTACCGGGTCAAGGATCCGGCGCTGCTGAAGCAGGTCAAGGTCGGCGACAAGGTCCAGTTCGAGGCCCAGGAGGGCGACGGCGGCTACACCGTCACCGCGATCCAGAAGGCGAAGTGAGGCGACGGCCCGCATCAGCAGATTGGGCTGCCGCCTAAACGCAGCCGGCAGCCCTTGAACCGGCGACGCATGATCGCCGGAGCTGTTCGAGATGGATCGGCTTGAATGCGTTACGTGGCCGGCGTTATCCTGTCGCCTGGAAGGACGAGCAATGAACGATTGCTGCGGGCAGAAGACCGCCGAATGCTGCGCACCACCGCCGCTGGCGCTGCCGATCAAGGCCGGCGTGAGGGCAGGGGACCGCGATCGCGCGGCCGATATGTGCGGCTGCTCGGGCGGCGTTCCAGTCTTTGACGGTCTCGATCCGCGCTACAAGCGCGTGCTCTGGACGGTCATCGGCATCAATGGCGCGATGTTCCTGACCGAGATGATCGCGGGTCAGCTTGCCGGATCGCAGGCGCTCAAGGCCGATGCGCTCGACTTCCTTGCCGATACGGTCACCTATGGACTGAGCCTTGCGGTGATTGGCGCCAGCCTGCGCGTGCGCGCCTCCGCCGCGCTGTTGAAGGGCGCGTCGCTGAGCCTGATGGCGCTGTGGGTGTTCGGCTCGACCGTCTACCAGACGTTCGTGCTCGGCGTGCCGAAGGCCGAGGTGATGGGCGCCATCGGCGCGTTGGCACTCGCGGCCAATCTAGGCTCGGTTCTGCTTCTGCTGCCGTACAAGGACGGCGATGCCAATGTCCGCTCGGTCTGGCTCTGCTCGCGCAACGACGCGATCGGAAACCTCATCGTGATGGCGGCCGCCCTCGGCGTGTGGGGATCGGTCTCGGCCTGGCCTGACCTTGCCGTCGCCGCCGTGATGGCGGTGATATTCCTCACCTCGTCGGTACAAATCCTGCGGCAGGCATGGGCCGAATATCGCGAGGCGGCACTACGCAGCCCGTCAGCGGCGCATGGCTGAGGAAGCCGCAAGCGCCCGGTGCTTCCTGCGACAGGCCGCGCCAGGGCGGAAATTTGCCGCGCATTTACCTTAAATGATGGCTCCGTGGGAACGTCCGTGGCAGCGGCGCGTTGCTGTGCATCATTCGCGCACAGAAGGCCCCCTCCATGACAATCAACGCGGCAATACTGATGGCGGCATTGGTGCTATCGGGAACCGTGTTGGCGCAAAGCTCCGGCCCTTCGGCCGGCTCGGCGGGGGCCGGGCAGGCCGCCAACGTGACCACCACCGGCGAGGCGCTGAACAGCGCCAAGAAGACCGGCGACAGCGGGCCGCCGGTGGAGAAGGCCGCGCGTCCGGCCAAGCCGGATGCCGGCGCTGCGGGCAACACGGTGGGGGCGAGCCGCCCGCAAAAGCCCGATCGTCGCCTCGAGCATTATCCGTAAGTCGCCCCGTAATCCTGGGGAGCTCGCCGGGTCCGAGCCGGTTCGGCCGGATCAATCATGATATCTCACGCCGCATCGGTTAGCCAAAGCGTTTGGCTGAAACGCGGTGGACAGGTTCATGGCGGGGAAGAACCGGGCCCAATTCCCGGGAATGGATCGGCAGATCGCCGGAGTGCTCCTTGTCCTTGCCGTGGCGCAAGTGTTCGGCTGGGGGACCCTCGGCCTGCCGGCCATTGCCGGTAACCGGATTGCGGCCGATCTCCACATCTCGCTTCCGATGGTGTTTGCCGGCACGTCGACCCTGTATGTGACAATGGGTCTGTGCGGGCCGGTGCTGGCGGAACCGTTCCGGCGCGTCGGCGCGCGGCGCGTCATGATGATCGGCAGCGTGATTGCCGCGCTCGGTTTCGTTGTGCTGGCCTGCGCGCATCAGGCCGCGCTCTATTTCGTCGCGTGGGCGGTCCTCGGTATTGAACGAGGTGGCCGGGCGGAACGCGAAGGGGGCGATTGGCGCGCTGATGCTGGTCACCGGACTTTCCAGCAGCATCTTCTGGCCGACGACCGCGTTCCTCACTGGAGCCGTCGGCTGGCGCAGCACCTGTCTGCTCTATGCCGCGGCGATGGTCCTTGTCTGCCTGCCGCTCTACACATTCGGACTGCCGCGCCGGGTGGCGAGCGAGGCTGAAACAGCATCGGCGTCGGACCGGTCGGTGGCGACGCCTCCGGCCGGGGGCACGTTCTGTCTGGTGGTCGCAGCAATCGCGCTCAACGCCTTTGTTAGCTTCGGGTTCAGCGCTGTGCTGGTCGAACTGTTGAAAGCGCAGGGGCTGTCGACAACCGAGGCGGTCGCGTTCGGTTCCATGCTCGGCATCGTGCAGGTGGCGGCACGCGCGATCGACTTTTTGGGCGGCGGCCGCTGGGACGGCATCACCACGGGGCTCGTCGCCGGCACGCTGCTGCCAGTCGCGATGCTGCTTCTGATCGTCGGCCACGGCAGCCATCTGGCGATCGCGGCCTTCATCCTGATCTACGGCCTCGGCAGCGGCGCGCTTGCGGTCGCTCGCGCGACGATTCCGCTGGTGTTCTACGACAAGAGTGCGTTCGCCAAGGCGACGTCGCATATCGCGTTGCCGCTCAACCTGATCTCGGCGGCATCGCCGCCCATTCTGGCCGGTCTGCTGACGCGGGTCGGCAGCAACGCCGTGCTCGAACTCGCATTCGCCTGCTCGGTCGGCGCGCTGGTGTTGCTTGCGATTCTCGGCCGCCGAAGGCGTGAGGTCGGGATCATCGCCACGCCGTGACGTCACGATGATCCGGACAGGTCGGTCCACTCTTTGTACAATCCGTGAGGCCAGGCACGACTTTTGCTTGCTTTTGATTGTGATGCGTTGGGCGTGATCGCGCGCTCGAAACATGGCACGGGGCATTGGCATGACCCAGCAGGTGATCGGCTTTGTCGGCTTCGGAGAGGCGGCGCAATGTTTCGCGACACATCTCGCAGGCAAGGGCGGTCCCGCGCCGCTGGTGTTCTGCGAGGGCAAGACCAATCGTCCGCCGTATTCGGACGCGTTTCAGGATATGGCGTCCGCATGCGGGGTGGAACTGGTGGACAGCCTCCCAGCGCTGATGGCGCGCGCCGACATCGTGTTCTCCGCCGTCGTGGTGGCGACCGCCGCGCCGGTCGGCCAAGCCATCGCCGGCCTGGTTCGGCCGGGAATGCTGGTGGTCGATGTCAACGCCTCAACGCCCCGAGCCAAGCGCTTGGTGGGCGATGCCGTGACGGGGAGCGGTGGTGCCTTCGTCGATGCCAACCTGATGGGCGCGGTCAGCATCTATGGTGCGGCGGTGCCGCTGTACTGCTCGGGCGACGGCGCCGCGCGCTTCGCCGAGTGGTTTGCGCCGTTGGGCTTCACGATCGAACTCGCCGGCCCCGACGCCGGCACGGCGGCGGCGGTGAAGATGCTGCGCAGCGTGGTGACCAAGGGCATGGAGGCGCTGATCGTGGAGGCGCTGACCGCCGCCTCGCTCGCGGGGGTGCGCAGCGAAGCGCTGCGCGGCATCTGTGAACCGATGGACGCGACGCGCTACAGCAAATTCGTCGACATGTGCGTGCGCACCGACGTGCTGCACGCCGAGCGCCGCGCCGTCGAGATGGATGGTGTCGCGGAGGGGCTGCGCGAGATCGGCCTGCAACCGATCATGACGGAAGCCACCGCCGCACGGCTCAGGACATCGGCGCGGCCCGGCCTGGGCGATGATTTCGCGGGTCGCCAGGCCTACAGCGCCGATGACGTGCTCGATGCGTATGCTGCACGGATGGCCGATCTCGCTCGCGATTCGTAAATTCGTAGAGCGAAGCGAAACCCATCGACTTCGTGCCACGGTGACGGTGCCCCGTTCCAGACCAAACGTAGGGCGCCGGGCGCTCTTTGTCAGCTGGGCCTTCGCCCAGCGGTTCGCATTCGCCGCCTTGAGGGCAACGAGGTCAGTCATTGGATTTCCAAAGAAAAAGCCGCTCGAAGGCGGCTTGGGTTGGTCTATTATGGGTTGCAGTAGATTGAGCCGGGGTGGTAGCACCACACCCGCAGGGCTCAATGAACAAACACTCCTACCGTCCAGACATCGATGGACTTCGCGCGATCGCGATCGGCACCGTGGTGCTTTACCACGCGTTTCCAACCGCGCTTCCGGGGGGATTCATCGGCGTCGACGTCTTCTTCGTCATTTCCGGGTTCCTCATCTCCGGCATCGTGTTCTCCGAGATGGAGGCCTACCGGTTCTCGTTCCTGCGCTTCTACATCCGCAGGATCTGTCGAATTTTTCCAGCGCTCGCGCTCGTCCTCATCACGACGTGCGCCGTAGGCTGGTTGTGGCTCTTGCCGGCGGAGTGGCTGCGCCTCGGTCAGGAGATACGCGGTGGCGCATTCTTCTTCGCGAATTTCGTCTTTCTTGGTCAGGCCGGCTACTTCGACCAGGCCTCGATCCAAAAGCCTCTGCTGCATCTTTGGTCGCTTGCCATCGAAGAGCAGTTCTATCTGGCGTGGCCGGTCATCGTCCTCCTGTTCTATCGCAGCCGGTTCGCGCTCGGCACCCTGATCTGGGTCGCGCTGATCGCGTCTCTTGCCCTCAATCTCGCGACCGTCGCTGGCGACCCGGTCAAGACGTTCTACATGCCGACCACACGAGCATGGGAGCTGCTGATCGGCTGTCTCCTCGCTTTTCGTGACGTCTCGTCGGAGACCGCGACCGCCCGACTGTTTGCCGCCATTGAGCGGGTATTTTCGTCCAATCTGCGCGCCCTCTCTGGACTCGCCCTCATCGCTGTCGCCGCAACGCAGTTTGACAGTCACCAGCTTTTCCCCGGCTGGCGCGCCATCTTTCCGACCGTCGGCGCCGCGCTGCTCATTTCCGCGGGCCCGGCGACACTCATCAACCGTATCCTGCTGGCCAATCCCGCCGCGGTCTTCGTTGGCCTGATCAGCTATCCGCTTTACCTGTGGCATTGGCCGCTCTTGTCCCTAGCGACCATCTATCGAGGTTCCCTCGGCACAGCCGAGACCTGGACCCTTGTCGCTGCCGCGGTCGCTTGCGCAACGGCTACCTATTATCTGATCGAACGCCCAATTCGGTTCGGAACGTCCCTCACCAAGCGCTCGGCAGCAGCCGTCTTGGCAACGCTGTGCATCGTGATCGGTCTCACCGGACAGTTGATCTCGTCAGACCACTTCACCTCAAATGCCCAGAGGTATGGCCTCGATCGCATCATCAACGCCGCAAGCGAATGGTCCTATCCAACCGACGACCTTGAAGCCTTGGGGTGGAAGGGCTTCGTACTGCGAAAATACAAATCCTCCAATGGCCCGCACTCGGTGCTGTTCTTCGGGGACAGCAATATGGAGATGTACTGGCCTCGGGTGCAGTTCCTTGCGTCGCAGGACCGCCTCAACAGGGACAGCGTTTACTTCTTCACTTACGGCGGCTGTCCACCCATGCCTGACCTGACGGATGTCCAGCATCCCTATTGCGCCGGCTTCGTCGATGCAGCCAAAGCCGCAATCCGCGACAAGGACATCAAGACCGTCGTGCTCGGCGCGCATTGGTGGGGCTACCTCAACTCCGCTTCGCCGTATCGATACAAAGATCAGGGCGCATCAAAACCCGATGGCCGCACCGGCGCTATCAACGCGCTGGCGGCGATGGCAAAAGAGTTCACCCAAGAAGGGCGAACCGTCTATGCCATCATGAACATCCCTCTCTCCGGGTTGATGAGCCCGCCGAGCATGA
Source organism: Bradyrhizobium pachyrhizi (assembly GCF_001189245.1). Taxonomy (GTDB): domain Bacteria; phylum Pseudomonadota; class Alphaproteobacteria; order Rhizobiales; family Xanthobacteraceae; genus Bradyrhizobium; species Bradyrhizobium pachyrhizi. The sequence goes on from NZ_LFIQ01000076.1 coordinate 66,758, forward strand.
TCCGACGCAAGCTGACCTCCTTCGAGATCGTCCCCAGCCCAATCGAACTCACAACCCAACGCGAGGGCCTGAGCCTGACAGAAACACTACGCGCAGCACTCGAGGCCGCCGGTGTGAAGATCATCGACCCCATTCCTAGCCTTTGTGACAGGGAAAGCTGCCCGACCCTGACGCTGGCCGGCGATCCGATCTATCGAGACGCCATGCACCTTCGGCCGACATTTGTACGATCTAGCGCCTCCTACATCGACCAGGTCCTGCAATAGAGCGAAGCGAAACCTATCGTCTGTGCCCATCGCGCGAAGGATGGGTTTCGCGGAGTCCATCGTCGGGCCGCGCTTTGCGCGGACCCGTTGGCTCTACCCATCCTACACAGCAAAAAGCCGGCGCAGTCGTCGCGACCACGCCGGCTCGATGTAGCGGTTGCCTTAACTCAGTAAACCAGGCCGGTGCCCGGGGGCTTCTCCAGCGCTGCGGCGAGCGAGCGATATTCGTCACTGTTGGTGCCGGCGAGCTGGGCGATGCGGTTCAGGTGATATTGCGCCTGATCGCGGTTGCCCTGTTCGACCTGCCAGAGGCCGTAATACTGCCAGGTGCGGACATGGGCCGGGTCGGCCTTCAGCGCGCGCTCGTACCAGATCTGCGAGACCTTGTAGTCGCCGAGCTTGCGATAGGAGTAGCCGATCAGGTTGGCGACGTCGGCGCGATCATCCTGGCCGAGCGCCTTCAGCTGCTCGATCGCGGCGGTATAGTCGTGCTTGTCGTAGATCGTGGTGTAGGCGGCGCGATAGCCGGCCAGGAACTTCTGATCGTCGATCGCGGAGCTCTTGTTCTTCTTCGCCTTCTTGCCCTTGCTGCTGCCGCTGTCGGAAGCCGGCGGCGAGGGATTGTCGCTGCCCGCGGCATAGGCCGAGATGACCGGCCCGGAGGCGAGCGTCATCGAGAGCACTGCGAGGCCCAAAAACTTCGTCTTCCTGCTCATTCCTGGTTGCTCCTGATCGTTCCTGATCGTGCTCGGTAATCCTACACCGAAGCCTGATGACTTGAACACCCAGGGGTGCAGAACATTCCCGGCCGATCCCACGATTGCGTGATCCTGCTTTTCCGGCGGTAGAGGAGAACATGACAGAGATGTCATGCACATGAATGAAGTCCGTCAGGGTCCTTCAGAACGGGTTCAGTGCGCGACCCATAAGGTCACGTGCATTGATCGGTGAGGCCGACCATCCGGCCGGAGACCTCTCGATCCCGACGAGGAGGACCATCATGCTGAAGACGATTTCCGCCGCGCTGCTCGCCATGTCCGTGATCGCAGCGCCCGCGCTCGCCGCCGAGACCGGCAAGGCCGCAACGCCCGCGCCGGCGACCACGACTGCCCCGGCGACCAAGGCCGCTCCCGTGATCAAGAGCGAGCAGCTGCCGTCGAAGGTGCGCAACGCCAACGCCAAGATGCACCACAAGCACTATCGCCATCACCGCCACCACAAGCACATGGGCATGCTGAAGGTGAAGGCTCCGAAGCATGCGACCAAGCACGTCCACGCAAAGGTCGCGACCAAGCACGTCGCGCCAGCCAAACGCGGCTGACCCAGGCGCGGTTGAATCTGATCCGAAGGGCGTAGTTTCGATCCACATTGCCCCGCTGCGCTCTTTGGATACAGACCCGGCCCGTCCGTCCATTGCTTCCCCAATGGCGACGGGCCGGAGTGCGTCCGGCTCCGGTTGTGAACCCGGGCGAAGAATAACCGAGTTGCGAATTCCCTTTGGCCGCCCGGCAGTTTATGAGACGCCTCCGGGGACTCAGGGAACAGCGTCGTTTGCGGATTTCATCACAACTGGCAGCCATCCTGCTGCTCTCGCTTCCGCTCGCCGGCTGCCTCACCAGCGACGACGGCGGCGGGCCCACCACCTTCACCGATGACCGGGGCGTCGCCAACCAGCCATTCCCGGACCGCTACCGCGACCAGATCCTCGCCTTCATGCGGACCTACCTGAACAATCCGGTCGGGGTCCGCGAGGCTGCTATCGCCGAGCCGGTGCAGCGCACGGTCGGCGGCCGACTGCGCTACGTCGTATGCCTGCGCTACAGCGCGAAGGATACCGACGGCAATTATCGCGCCGCCCGCGAGCGCGGTGTCCTGTTTGTCGACGGCCGGCTCGACCGCATCCTCGACAACCCCGCCGAGCCCTGCGCCGGCGCGTCCTACGCGGCATTTCCGGAACTGGAAAAGATGTCGCGCTAAGGCATGATCCGGAAAAGTGTGAAGCGGTTTCTCCGAAAAGATCACGCCCGAACAAGTGGCAGAAGCGCGATCTGATTGCGCTTCTGCGCGGCCGCTTGTCGCAAGCCTGATCGAAACGTTAGCGAACTCCGATCACTTTTCGGGGAGCGTTGAACTTCACTTTAGCCGTCTGCGACTTACATCCAGCCGAGATGCGGCTTCTTAACCGGTGAAAAAACCTTCTGTGCCAGGGAACAAACGGGCGTTGTTGCGACCCTGTCACAGCTCGGAAACATCACGGGTGCGGCATTGCCCCAAAGCAACCTAATTGAGGTCACGTTGTTTGGCTTAACAGCGCAGCGTTAGTAACGGGGATCAGAAATGAAGAAGTTTTTGCTCGGCACAGTCGCGCTGGCCGCTCTTGCGGGCCCTGCGTTTGCGGCTGACATGCCGGCCCGCACCTATACCAAGGCACCGCCGCCCTATACCGCCCCCGCTGTCGTCTACAACTGGACCGGTTTCTATATCGGCGGCCATGTCGGCGGCGCGTTCACCGACGGCAACAACCTGATGGGCAGCGACGCGCGCTTCATGGGTGGTGTGCAGGGCGGCTTCGACTATCAGTTCGCCCCGAACTGGGTGATGGGCGCCGAGGCGCAGTATTCTTGGCTGCCCAACTCCTCGAACAATGGCGTGCTGCTCCCGGGCGGAACGCTGGTGACCGGCAACACCGACCAGATCGGTTCGGTGACCGGCCGCCTCGGCTACACCTGGGGTCCG
>NZ_LFIQ01000076.1:69769-88281 GCF_001189245.1 Bradyrhizobium pachyrhizi
CTACGCCAAGGGCGGTTATGCCTGGCGCGACAGCAACAACATCACTGCGTCGGTCGGCGGCGTGCCGGCGTCCTTCACCACCGATGGCGGCCACAAGGACGGCTATACGGTCGGCGCGGGCCTCGAATACATGTTCGCCCCCAATTGGTCGGCGAAGGCCGAGTACCAGTACTACAATTTCGGCAAGACCAACTTCACCAGCGGCCCGGCCGACCTCGTCGGGACGAGCTTCCGGAACGACGAGCACACCGTCAAGCTCGGGGTCAACTACCGCTTCGGCTGGGGTGGCCCGGTCGGCTCCCGCTACTGATCGCGGCTTCATCGCATCAATCGAAAGGCCGGCCTTCGGGTCGGCCTTTTTGTTGGCCGGCCGCTCGCCCCCCAATGACGACGGATGCGGTGACCCGTGGCCCGGATGGAGCGCAGCGCAATCCGGGGCCGCCGATCCGACGAACGAAGTCCCGGGATTTCGCTCCGCTCCATCCGGGTTACGACCCCACATTCACCTGATGTTCAGGCCTGATCGTGCAATGCAAAAAATAATTCCTGCATTGCACGGAACTTTCATCGTGCTGCGCTATTATGCGATCGCCGGGCTGGTGGACAAACGAACATGCGTAGTTTTGCGTTAGGGCTGATCCTCTCTGCGGTCTCCGTGCCGTGCCTTGCCCAGACCATCCTCAAATCCGAACCCCTGGCGCTCGCGCCCTATGAGGTTGTCTTCGTGCAGGACGCGTCCTGCTCGGCTGGCAAGGTGCTCAAGGTGACCGGCGCGATCCGGGGTCTGCATCGGCGGAAGATTTGCGTTTCGCTCGCCGCCGAACAGGCCTCGCTGGCGACGGCAATGCCGTAGGCGCGGGGCGACCGCACCCATTGCATCCCCGGCCCGCCGCTGCGCGCCGGCCAGCCCACCGTCTGATTAGTTCAACCGCGGCTCCAGACGCGCTTCGCGATCGGCATCGGCCTTGTTCTTGGCCGGATCCTCGTTCGGCTCTAGCTGACAGGGCCGGATTTCGTAGTCGTTATCCAGCACCGGGCGCGGCGCGGACTTCTCCTCCCCGGAGATGGCATCCACCACCAGGCCGGATTTCCTGGCCAGCGTCCAGACATCCGCCTCGGTCGGATAGGCCTTGCTCAGCTTGGCGTCCTGATAAAACAGCGCGTACGGCATTCGTCGTTCCCCAAACAACCGACAACGCCAGCCCCCGTTTTGGGTTTCAGGCAATATCGCCGTTCCGGTCACGGAACCGTGAGCGAGCATCCGCGGCAAGCATCTGAAAATATGAGTCAATTCGACCCTTTCGCGGAAGGGTTTTGAGTCCTTAACGGGTGGTAAACCCCCGAAAAAAGAATCCCCGGGACTCTCCGGGTAGAATCGCCGGATGCTCCGGCCCATGAGAGCGATCCACCAGTCCCCTTACGAACGCGTGCAACTCCCGCTTGCGGTTGCGCTGCTCGCGGCCTGCGCCGCCAACGTGGCGCTGGTCTGGTCCTGGCTTTAGATATCCTGGCTTTAGATCTCCCGGCTCTCGCCAAAATTCGTATGTGGCGGCCACGCGAAAACGCCGGAGCCACGCGCCGCCGCTGGCGATTGACGGCTACCCCATTCCTTCCATCATTGCCGGCAGAACAAGCGTCCGCTGCGCCGTGCGCGGACGGGCCGCGATCGGGGAGCTGATATGATCGACACGCTGAAGGAACGGGTCAACGGCGACGCCGGCCTGGTGCGGCGCGGCCGTTACCTCACCACGACATTCCTGCTCGAGATCGGCGCGGCCGCCTGGCTGATCGCGATCCATGAGGGCCGGATCGTCGCGGTGACGAAGGGCCCGTTCGTGATGCCCTCGTCGTCGTTCGCGCTGCGCACCTCGCAGGCGGAGTGGGAACGGTTCTGCGAAAAGCGGCCGCCGCCGGGCTCGAACGACCTGATGGCACTGATCAAGCGCCGCGTGCTGAAGGCCGAGGGCGAGCTGCAGATCTTCATGGCGAACCTGCGCTACTTCAAGGAGGCGCTCGGCAAGCTGCGCCGCGAGGGAGTGGCCGCATGAGCGCCAGATTCGAACCGATCATCGGCCGCTACATGCATCTGGAGCTGTTCGGCCGGGCCCACCGCGTCTATGTCGAGGAGGCGGGCGAGGGCACGCCGCTGCTCTGCCTGCACACCGCGGGCGCCGACGGGCGGCAATATCGCGGCCTGATGAACGATGCGCGCGTCACGCGCAACCATCGCGTCATCGCCTTCGACATGCCCTGGCACGGCAAGTCGTCGCCGCCGCAGGGCTGGCACGACGAGGAGTACCAGCTCACCTCCGCGCAATACACGACCATGATCCTGACGGTGATGGACGCGCTCGACCTCGACAGGCCGATCGTGATCGGCTGCTCGATCGGCGGCCGGATCGCGCTGCATCTCGCGCTCGAGCATCCCGAACGTTTCCGCGCCATCATCGGCCTGCAGGCGGGCGCGCATGTCGATCCCTATTACGACCTGAACTTCCTGCACCGGCCGGACGTGCATGGCGGCGAGGTCGCCTCCGCCATCGTCTCGGGCCTCGTCGGCCCTGACGCGCCCGACAAGGAGCGGTGGGAGACGCTGTGGCATTACATGCAGAGCGGGCCCGGCGTGTTCAAGGGCGACCTCTATTTCTACAAGGTCGACGGCGACATCCGCGCCCGCGTCGCCGAGATCGACACCAGACGTTGCCCGCTGTTTCTGTTGTCGGGCGAGTACGACTATTCCTGCACGCCGGAAGAGACGCTGGCGGTGGCGAACAGCATTGCCGGAGCCGAGGCCACCATCATGAAGGGCCTCGGCCATTTCCCGATGAGCGAGAATCCGGGCGAGTTTCTCACCCACCTGCTGCCGGTGCTGGAGAAGATCGGCGGCCGCTAGCGCACGCCCCGGGTTGCTTTGGTCCTCGACCTCGGGCGGCGCGGTATGACAGACTGCGCATCCGCACGATTGGGCGTGAACCGGTTGCGCAGGAGGTCCCCATGCTTCCGAAGGCTGAAGCGGCCTATTTCGCGATTGCCGACATCTCCGGCTATACCAATTTCCTCGCGGCGGTCGAGCTCGACCATGCGCAGGACATCATCGCCGATTTCATGGATACGGTGGTGAAAGCGCTGCGCCCGCCATTCCGCCTCGCCAAGTTCGAAGGCGACGCCGCGTTCGTCTACACCACCGCCGAAAAGATCGACGGCTCGCTGCTGCAGGACGCGATCGAGGGCGCCTATTTCAAGTTCCGCCGGCGCCTGCGCAACGTGCGCCAGGCCTCGACTTGCGAGTGTCAGGCCTGCGTCGCGATGGGCGATCTCGATTTCAAGTTCGTGGTCCATCATGGCGAGATGGTGAAGCAGAAGATGGGCGGGAGAGAGGAGCTCGCCGGGCGCGACGTCATTCTGGTCCACCGGCTGCTCAAGAACACGGTTGGTGAGAAGGTTGGCGGACGCGCCTACGCGCTCTACAGCGACGCGGCCATCCGCGCGATGGGCGTCGATCCGGTCGCGCAGGGTTTCATCGCCCATCGGGAAACCATCGACGTCATCGGCGACGTGACGCTGTGGGCGCGCGATCTCGAAGCGGCGTGGCGGCAGGAAGACGCGCAAACCCGGATGCAGGTGACGCGCGACGATGCCTACATCATGCTGGAATTCGACATCGCCGCGCCGCGGCAGACGGTTTGGGAGTTTTTCACCGTGCCCGGGCAATGGCAGAAATGGTGGGACGCCGACACCATCGTCGAGGATTCCGGCAGGGGACGACGCGGTCCCGGCACCAGGAACCACTGTATGCACGGCAACCATACTGTCGTTGAGGAGATGCTCGATTGGCGCCCGACCGATTATTTCACGGTGGGCATCACGCTTCCGATTCCCGGCGCGCCGCGGATCGTGATGACTCGCGCCGTTCTGGACGGTCCAAACGGAATGACGCATCTGGAGCTGCGGGTCGCCAAACCTAAGCCAAAGGATCGAGAGTTCGTCGACGGCGCCGCGGTGAAATACGCCGAACGCATGACCAAGGCGATCGCCGGCTTGCGATCCATGCTGGAAGGAAAGCAGCCTGCGCTCGATGCAGTGGAGGAGCCGGCGTTGACGCGATCGAGCGGGCGCTTCCTGACCGAGCCGGTGAAATCGGGCGCGCGCAGCTGATGCCCAACGCACGGTCCGGGGTCTAATGGGGCTGCGTTACTTGCCCGAGCGCGGTAGCTCGTTGATCGCGGCGCGGACCTTGGCCATGGTCGTGGTGCAATATTCCTCGCGCTCCTTCAGGAAGCGCTGCTGCTGTGCGCGGAAATTGGCAACCCGCTCCCGCACCTCGGATCCGAAGTCGCCGCTGATGTCGAGCCTGGCAAAGTGCGGCAGCTGCGCCGGTTGAGGCGGGACTTCGACGGCCGTCACCGCCAAAGGCGACGGAGCGGGGGGCAGGCCCTCGATCACGGTCGGCACCGGAAGCGGAGGCGGCACGACCGCAGCCCGCACCTCGGCCGCAGGCTTGACGCTGAACGTGGCGATTGCCTCGGCCAGGGCCTGTTCAGCGGCGATCGGCAACGCGGCGGGGGCAGGTGTAGCGGCAGGCGCCGTGGCGGTCGGCTTTGCGGCAGGCGGCACCGCCGTCTGCGGGGCAGACACCAGCGGCTCGGCGTCGGGCAGCTTGCCCTTCACCGACTGTACGAAAGCCATTGTCTGCGCGATCAGGAGATCGCGTTCTTTCATCCACTTCATGGCGCACCCTGAGCGCGCGGATTCCAGCAAAGCAACCGCGCGGAATCAAGCGCTCGCCATCATGATGGTTGACGAAGACGCCTGTTTGGTGGGCGCGGTGACATAATTGTGACACGCCCCGCGGGCGTGGACGGTCAGCGTTGACGGGGATTGGTGTTCGGGACGAACGGGGTACCGACGATCCGGACCGGGGTCTGGGCCCGTCCCTGATCCGATGCCGCCGCGCGATTCGCGGCCGGCCGAGGCGCGGCATTCGCCGGCGCGGGCGCCGGATCAAGCAGGGCGACGAGGCCGGCAGCGACCATGCCGAGCAGCGTGAACGTGCCCAGAAGCAGCAAATTGCGGTCGGATTCGCGGACCCTCATGCGAGGAAAATCGCGTGAGAAGGCATCATGTTCCAAACAAATCCTCAGGCGTTGTCGAGCGGATTTGGCCTCACCTTGAGAACGAGCGTCAGGAGAGGACGAACCGGTGAGCCGGCCGGAACGGGGCGGGGTTCAGCCTAATGGGCCGCCATCGCGGCGGGCATCTGTTCGGCGCTGCGCGCCTCGATCAGGTCGGCGTAGCGGCCATATTCCTCGGCCATTTCGAGCAGCTTCTCGCGCACCGCGGCGTCGGTCACCTGCCTGGCCAGCCGTCGCGCCTGATCGGATTGGAAGCGGTAATGTGCTGTGTCGGACATGGTGGCGGCTCCTCACATATCTGTAAGGGCCACCCGGCAAAGGTTCATCAAGGCGTCATTGCAGCGTCGGTGGACGATCCGCCGGGGGAGCCGACGTGACGGGCGCCGTCTTGTCCTCGCGGACCTCGACTTCGAACCAGCCCATCTCCTTCAGCTCGCGCGCCTTCTTCTCGGCCGCGTCTTCGCTGTCGCGCTTCAGCACGATTTGGCTGGTGCCATCTCGGGCAAGGATCAAATAGGTCATTGGCTGAGTCCCACCCCGCATTCTGCATACCCTGTTTGGGGCCGCAAGAACAGAAGCAAGGCGAGGGATGGGTGATCCTACGGGAAGGATCCCACGATTCCTGCCACGGGAGTGTCGCAACGGCCTTCCGTACCGGCCCTGCGGCGCGGCATCGGTCCGGACGGGCGAGCTGTCTCAGCGCGTCACCACCACGTCGACGTGGCGGTTCCTGTCGTCCCGCCGATGTGCCCTAGCGTTGCGTGCAGACGAAGCGGGTGCCGTTCTTCGTCGTGCCGGTGGCCCGGCTGCCCTTCTTGGCGACAGGATAGTTGTTGCCGTTCGGGAAACCGGTGAGATGGATGTAGGCGCTATCGCCGCCATCATACGACCCGAGATCAGACCCGCGGCGGAGCAGGTCCAGCCTGCGGCGCTTGCCGGGATGCAGCCGCTGGCAAGCAAGGCGAGGGCGCGTCCGATTTTCGCGTCACCCTCAAGGCTCATCGATAGCCCGCGCTGAAGTTATGGTCGCGGATGCCGATCGCCTTGGCCTGTGCTGCGGACACCCGATCCCGACACTGAATGTACCTCAGGACCTGCGCGTCGGTGCCCGCGGAGTGAGCGCGCCACATATCGAGATTGAAGCCGTTCTTGGCCATGCAGGCCTGGGAGTGAGGGCTGTCATTGCGCTCCCTGGCGCTCGCCGGAGCGACGGCCAGCGTGGACAGGACAATCGCGGTGCAGAAAACAATCTTCATTTTGAAATTCCCGAAGGTGAAAGTGCGGGAACAATAGCCAGCGGGAACAAAATCACAAGTAGTCGTCGCGAGAGGACTCAACGTTCTCGCTAGGGCTTCATGCAAGACATTGCGAGCGCAGAGGTCGTTGCATGGCTATCGGTGAACGCGATCGACGATGTGGCACGCCCGACACCCGGAATACTACGGCTCACTCCGTACATTGTGGGCAATCAAGCGAAGCGCTTTGATTGAATCGCGACGACGTGTTCGAATCGCAGCCGGGAAAGACGCGCGGCGCAAAGCCGCGCATATCTGAATGGAGGACGCGATGCCCAGGCACTTCGGTTTGAAGGCAGCATCGGCCGCAGGACGGTCGGCGTTCACGGGGTCATCAAGGGATTTGCAGCAGCGGACTGCTTCGGCGTCGGCATCGAAGAAGCATGCTCTGGACAGCTCTGCAGCGTCGAAGCACGCTTCCCCATGCTCGGAACTGCCGTATTCGCCTGCGAGTTGGAGGGGCTGCCGCGGTCGACGGTCGATCTCGGCAGACTGAAGCTGTGTCGCGGCGGCAAGGATGGCGGAAATCCAAGCCAATTGGTGCCGGCTGAGGGGATTGAACCCCCGACCTTCAGTTTACAAAACTGCTGCTCTACCGCTGAGCTAAGCCGGCGAATTGGCAATGATTTGCGCGCTCGCATAGCAGACTTGGCGCGCCAGAGCCAGAACCAAGGCTTGAACCGAGCAGGCGAGAAGCGATCGCGTCCCCGTGTCGGCCCGACAGCAAAAAGGCGGCCCGCACGCCTTCTGCGCCGTCGGCCTAATCAGCTGAGCTACTGGCAGGGATGCCGGCGGCCGTCGCTGCCGCGGAACCGGGTGCCGGGGGTGCAGACAAAGCCATTCTGCCGCGCGTATTCGGCGCCGCCGATCGGGGCGCGGGCATAGTCGGGGCCGCCAAACGGGGCGGTGGCGACCGCAGCCGCCGTGCCGACCGCGCCGCCGGCCACGCGGGCCGCGGCGTCGACGGGCGCGAACGGGCCGGGATCATAGCGGTTGTAGCTGCCCTGCCAGCCTTGGTCCCGCCGATCGATGCGCTGGTGATAGGCGGTGCGGGTGGTGCCCGGTGCCATCGCCTGGCATGGGGCGTCCGGCCAGGCATTCGAGCAGCGCGCGGCGGTGCCGATCGTCTGTTGCGCCATCGCCGGGCCCGCCAGTGCCGAGGCGAGCAGGGCTGCCACGCCGAGGATCTTGAATTGTGTCATGCGAGATCTCCTCTCGTCGTCGTCGAGAGCTAATCTCGCGGTGCCGTGCCTGTTCCAGCGCGGCCTTGCCCCGTGTTCAAAGCAGTGTGAAGTTCTGCAGGTTCGTGCGCATGATGCGTTCCGGAGCATGCTGCCTTTGACGAGAATTGCGTGTACAGCGGTGAACGGACTGATGTCGGTGCCGACGCGGGGGATTGATGTTCGGAATCTTGAGTCTTGGCTTTCTGCTCGGCATGCAGCATGCGCTGGAGCCGGATCATATCGCGGCGGTATCGAGCATCGCGGCCCGCCGCACCCATGTCGGTGACATCGTCAAGCACGGGCTGACCTGGGGGCTTGGCCACACGCTTACTTTGTTCGTCTTTGCCGGCGCCGCGATCCTGCTCGGGCGCGCGATTCCCGAGACGGTATCGCAGCCGATCGAGACCGCGGTCGGTATCATGCTGGTCGGCCTCGGTGTGCATGTGTGGTGGCGGCTGTGGCGTGACCGCGTGCACTTCCACACCCATTCGCATGGCGACGGCACCACGCACTTCCACGCCCACAGCCATGCCGGTGAAGCCGTGGCGCTTGCGTCCACCGTGGCGCGTGCGTCCACCATGGCGCGTGCGTCCACCGTGCCGCACGTCCGCGCCGCGCACAGCCATGCGCACGGCTTCCGCTGGCGCACGCTCCTGGTCGGCCTGATGCACGGCATGGCCGGCTCGGCGGCGCTCCTGGTGCTGACGGTGTCGCAGGCCCCAAGTCCGGTGATCGGGCTCGGCTATGTCGCGCTGTTCGGCATCGGCTCGATGATCGGCATGGGCGTGCTGTCCAGCGTGATCGCGGTGCCGCTCGCAGCCTCGGCGCGCTGGCTGACCTGGGCCAATCGCGGCCTGCAAGTGGCGGTCGGCGCGGTCACGATCGCGATCGGCGTCCACTCGATCGTCGAGAACGCCTTCACCTGACGGGGAGGCGGCTCTTTGTTTGAGCATGATCTTTTCGGAAGTCCGCTTCGCACTTTTCCGGCTCATGCTCCCGGGCGCCCGTTAACGATTTCTGATTCCGCACGGCCGCATTGACCGGATGCCGATGCTTACGCGTTAGGCTTACCGGCAGTTTGGCCGGCGTCCTTAACCCTTCCGCCAAGCCGTTGGATTAGGTTGTGGTGGAACAATTCGGGACGCTGGGTGAACATGCGCGCAAGTCTTGCGCTGGCGATATTGGCTGCGATGAGCTCGACGGCGCTGGCCGGCGGCGGCTTCGACATTGTCGTGCCGGTGCGGCCCGGCGTGCCGATCATCATTAACGGCGTCGACGCCTCCTACGCCGTGGTCGAAAGCGCGATGGGGCTCGCCCGCAACGAGTCGATGGTGCCGACCGTTTATGGCGGCCGCCCGATCGATCCCCAGCCGAATGTCGGCCACTATTATCCGAGCCTCGGCCGCATGCCGGGTTACGGCCGTCTCGAGATCGAGCCGCCGGCCAACCGCCGCCTGCCCAAGCCGGCCGAGAGCTATCATCAATCGTGGGGCGCGGAATCGGCTCCGCTGCCGGCACAGTCCAACGTGCCGGTCGATCCGCCGCCGGTGATCTACGCGCCCGAGTTCAACGGGCCGCGGCCGTTGCCGGGCCCGTTCCCGCGGCCACCGCGACCTCGACGATTCTAAAGTCAACTGCCCGAAATCAAGAGCCCCTCGAACGGGGATCCTGAATAGCCATCAAGAGCTACGCGACGAACAGAGAGACCTACAGGAGAGAGTAATGCGTCAAATGATCAAAGGACTGATTGCGGCGGTGGCCGTCATGGTGGCCGCGCCCGCAATGGCGTGCGGCTTCAACCCTTGCGGCTATTCCGCGCCCGTCGTGAATTACGGCTGCGGTGGTTGCGGCGGTGGCTACTATGGCGGTTACGGCTACGGCGCAGTCGAACGTCTGCCCGACCCGGATGCCGCTTATCCCGGCGCGGCGCAGCAGTACTATTACGTCAACCAGGGACCGACCTACACCGGTCCGGGCAACTGGGCACCGCGTCCGTACTACCGCGAAGGCTACGGCCGCCCGTATTACGGCTATCGCCACTATGGCTACCGTCGCTACGGCTACCGCCAGCACTACGGCTATCGTTCGCACTACGGCTATCGCTACGGCCGCTACGGCCACCCGGTGCTGCGCCGCTACTACTGATCCGATCGTCAGTTCGAGACATCAACGCCCGTTCGCGCCACGCGAGCGGGCGTTTGTCGTTCACATCAGCCCGAGCCGGCTGGCGCCGATATAGAGCGCGAGCACACAGGCGTTCGAGACGTTGAGGCTCTTGATCTCGCCGGGCATGTCGAGGCGGGCGACGACGCGGCAGGTCTCGCGCGTCAATTGCCGCAAGCCCTTGCCTTCGGCGCCGAGCACCAGCGCGAGCGGCGCTTGCAGCGCGGCCTTGCCCAGATCCTCGGTACCCTCGCTGTCGAGGCCGACGGTCTGGAAGCCGCGCTCGTTCAACTCGTTCAGCGCGCGCGCCAGGTTCTGCACGGTGACAACAGGCACCAGCTCGAGCGCTCCGGAGGCGGACTTCGCCAGCACGCCGGTCGCCTCCGGGCTGTGGCGGGCGGTGGTGACGATCGCCTTCACCGCGAACGCCGCGGCCGAGCGGAGGATGGCGCCGACATTGTGCGGATCGGTGATCTGGTCGAGCACCAGCACGATGCCCTCCAGCGCCAGCGTGTCGATGCCGGGCGAGGGCAGGGGATCGGCCTCTGCCAGGAGGCCCTGATGCACCGCATCGGGGGTGAGGCGCCGGTCGATCTCGCTGGGCCGGACGATCTCGGGGGCGACGCGGGTCGCGATGTTTTCGTCGGCGAGGCGCTTCGCCGCGTTCTCGGTGAGGTAAAGCTTGCGGATATGGCGGTCGGGGTTGGCGAGCGCGGCCGACACCGTGTGCCAGCCATACAGAATCACCGGCCCGTCGGAACCGGATTCGCGTTCCCGCCGGGCCGGCGGGCGGCCGAATTTCGGCCCTTTTTGGAAGGGTTTGCCGCCCTTGCCTCGGAAATTGGGTTTGCGGTCGCGATCGCTCATGTGAGGCTTGTGTCACGGCTCCCGAATATTGGCAATTTTACACAGCGTTTTCGAGCGAAGTGGGGTCCGGTTCGCGTGAGGAAAACGCGACAAAACAAGAATCTAGCCGCAACACTCACTACTTTGGAACAGAGATCGCCAGAGCCTGCAAAAGTATCCCAAATAGACGGCCGGCTTGGTTGACTTTGGGGACCGCCTTCCCCCATAAACGCGCCCGACCGCGCACCCGCTTCGGGTCGGCCGGTTATCAGCGTCATTTCGATGACCGGTCCGCCGCCACTCGCGCGGCCGGTCTGATGCTGTTGGACGGGGGAGTGTCCCGAGTGGCAAAGGGAGCTGACTGTAAATCAGCCGCCTCATGGCTTCGCAGGTTCGAGTCCTGCCTCCCCCACCACGCTTCGCCCTGACGGGCTATGCGTGGCGGAGCCGCGCCGGGGCCCGTCAGGGCGAAGCGTGTCCGGCGTAGCTTGAGCGACAGCGAAAGCGTAGACGGACTGACATCCGCGACCCACGGCTCGGCGAGCCCGGAAAACTCCATCGTAGCGAAGCGAGCCAAGGCGGCCCACAGCCCGCTCATCCATTCGACGCCTGCGTCTTCACCCTATCCGCGCAAACATCTCCAGCCGCCGCCGGCGTTCCATTGCTCGGCCCGCGAGCGCAATGGTAGATTGCGCCATTTCATGATTGAGCCGTTTCAGACGACATGAAGAGAATTTTGCACTGGGACGCTTCTGCAGGAGACGACCCGGCGCTGATGGTTGCCTGCGCGGTCTTGCTCGGCGTCTCGATCCTGGTTTCGATACCGGCATTTTTCGGTGGTGCCGGCCAGGCCGGAATCGATTTTTCGTGTTTCTGGGGCGCGGGCACGATGGCGCTCGAAGGCCATGCGGCGGCGGCCTACGATTGGGAGCTGCTGCATCAGCAACTTGTTCTCCGGCTGCAATCCCTCAATCACGCTCCATATCCTTACGATCAGGTACCGGTTCCGTTCTTTTATCCGCCGGTGTTTTTCCTGGTTGTGGCGCCGCTGGCGCTGCTGCCGTTTCCGATCGCGTTCTGGGTCTGGAGCGCGGCAAAGCTGTCTTGCTGGCTGCTCGTCGTTCATGCCATCCGGCCACGCTCCGGCGCGCTGCTGCTGGCACTCGCTGCTCCGCCCGTATTCTACGATTTCATCTCCGGCCAAAGCGCGCTGCTCGCCGCATCGTTGCTCGGCGGCATCCTGTTGACATTGGACAGGCGTCCGCTTCTCAGTGGAATCCTGATCGCGCTGCTCATCTTCAAACCTCAATATGGCGTGCTGCTTCCCTTCGTGTTGATCGCCACCGGGCGTTGGCGCATCGTTATCACCGCCGCTTTGGTGATTCCGGTCCTCCTGCTGCTCGCCGGGCTGATCTTCGGTTGGGATACCTTCGATGGATTCCGCGCGGCCGCCACCTTCGCCACGACGCAATTCCACCTCAGTGGCGCGCTGCCATGGTACAAACTGCAGAGCATCTATGGGCTCTTGAGAGACGCCGGCCTTGGCTATGGTTTGGCGATGGCGTTCCACGTCGCCATCGCATCGGTGGTTGCGATTGGGGTGCTGATCCTGTGGCGCGGCCATGTCAGCTTCGCCGTAAAGGCCGCAAGCCTGCTGGCGGCGACGCCGCTGATTTCTCCTTACTTCGCGATCTACGATATGCCGGTCCTGGTGGTCGCGCTGGTGTTTCTCATGAACGCCGGCGCGGGCCGCCTCGCGTCGCGTTCAAGTCGAAGCGCCTTCCGGAACGCTGTCAGCGTCGTCTTCGTATTGGGATACGCTTTCCCGTTCGTGCGCACGCCTCTCGGCCCCATGATGTGCGCAACCGTGATCGCGCTGATCTGGATGAGATACCGGCAAGAGGCCGGCGAGACGGCTACAGGCGAGGGGTTGCGAAAATCTGCGACCGTCGGCGGCTAAAGCATGATCCGGCGCGATGAGGATTCAACCCGATCTCATCGCGCTTTAGTGTGCTGATCGCGAACAGTCTACGGCGAAGATCATCACGATCAGCCGTCTTGGTGCGCCGGCGGCGTTGCCGTGCCGGGCACGGCCTCCGCGCCAGCCGGGCGCCCGGTGCCCGATGGATCGTCGCGCTTGAGCATCGAGGCCCAGGCGAAAAATGGATAGGCCAAAAGCGCCAGGTATCTCGTGGGCATCGGATGATCGACGCCGAATGCCGTCGGCTTCTGCCCTTCCGGAAGATAGAGGCTGCCGAACAGCACATCGTAGAACGAGAACAGCCCGGCGTAGTTCTTGTCCCTGGCTTCCCGCTCGCTGCTGTGGTGCCAGTGATGAAACTCCGGCGACACCAGGATGCGGCGTAGCGGGCCGTAGCCCAGGCGCACGTTGGCGTGCGCGAGCCAGGACTGCCAGTAGTAGATCGCAAGATAGGTCCCGATCGCCTCAGCGGAGAAACCGAGCGCGAACAGCGGAAACAGCGAACCAACCTTCATGAAGGTCACGTCAAGCGGGTGCTGGTGGATCGCGGCGAGCCAGTCCAGTTCCTCGACGGCGTGATGAACGGCATGGATGCGCCACATGGCGGGCACGACGTGCAGGATGCGGTGGGTCCAGTAGACGCCGAGGTCCCCGATCACGATCGCGATGGGCGCCTGAGCCCAATACGGGAGATCGCTGACCGCCTGCTTGACTGCCGAGGGCAGGATCGATTGATTGACCAGCGTCGCCACCGCGATGATCGCGATCACGCCGATGAACACCAGCCAGCCGTTGAGAAACAGGAAGGCCATATCGGTCAGCAGACCACGCCTGAAGATCTTCTGCTGCCTCGCTGCAAAAAGTTGCTCGAACGGCACGAAGATCAAGGGCGCCAGCAAAAGCTGGTATTGTTCCAATAACTCGCGCATTCAAATGGCCACGTGAAATGGCGACAGCCTACCACCCCGGTCCCCGATGGCGTCAATCGGAAACCAAACCCGAGTTGTGGGAGCGTTAATCAGCATCCCCGTGCCGCTACGGGGATCAGGGGTGTCCGGGAGCCGGGTTAGTCCGCATGCGCCAATCCACCCGCTCACTCCATCCTTGCGAACATCTCCACCAGCGTCTCGCGCAGCCAGCGTTGCCCGGGAACGGTGTCGTTGCGCTGGTGCCAGAACAGGCTGACGATGCGCGGCGGCGCCGGCAGCGGCACCGGCATGGCGTGCAGATGGGGCGCGTGGCGGGACTGCGCGCTGAGATCGCGCGGCAGCACGGCGATCAGGTCGGACTGGCGCACGATCTCGTAGGCGGCGTTGTAATGGTTGACGGTCGCGACCAGATTGCGCGACAGCCCGCGCGAGGCGAGAAACTGGTCGTAGGTCGGCAGCGTCTTGCCGGCGAGGCTGACGTCGACATGCTTGGCGGCAAGGAAGCTCCGGGTGTTGAGCCGCTTCTGCCTGGTCAGCGGATGGTCCCGCCGCATCATGCAGGCATATTCGACGGTCCACAGCGAGCGGGAGCGAATCACGGCCGGCGGCTGCTGCGCCTCGTTGACATAGACGCTCAGCACGCAATCGACCCGGTTGTCCTCGAGCCGGTCGCCGATCTCCAGGATGGTGTTGGGCACGGTGTGGATGCGCGCCGACGGCGCCACTTCACTGAAGCGGTTGAGTAGCCGCGGCATCACCAGCGAGGCAACGTAGTCGGACATCGACAGGATGAATTCGGCCTGGGTCTGTCGCGGATCGAAGGCATCCTCGTCGAGGGCGTGGCGGACATGTTCCAGGGCATCGCCGATCGGCTGCCACAGCGCCACGGCGCGTTGCGTCGGGCGGATCCCGCTCGCGGTGCGCACGAACAGGGGATCCCCGAGCGCGTCGCGCAGCCGCGCGAGCGCGTTGCTGACCGCGGGCTGCGTCATGGTCAGCGCGCTGGCGGCGCGCGTGACGCTGCCCTCGGTCATCAGCGCCTCGAAGACTTTCAGCAGGTTGAGGTCGAGCGTGCGGAAGGACACGAGCAATATTCACAAGGGTGATGTGCTAGATAACGATTATAAATTATTCGGATAATATTGGTTTGTCTATCATTCCCGCCTGACCCTGTGGCGCGTGCCGCCGCGGGGCGAGGGGGGACTTTCATGTCGATGATCTCGGCGCGCATCGAGCGCCTGCCGTTCGCGCGGTTCCATGTGCACCTGCTGCTGATGGGCGGCCTCGGCTATCTCTTCGACGCGATGGATGCCGCGGTGCTGGCATTCATCCTGCCGGTGCTGCGCACCGCCTGGGGGCTGACCAATGTCGAGACCGGCGTGCTCGGCAGCAGCACCTTCGTCGGCTATCTGTTCGGCGCGCTGCTCGCGGGGACGCTGGGCGACCTGATCGGCCGCCGCGCGGTGATGATGTCGGCGCTCGCGCTCTACAGCGCGGCCTCGCTGGTCAGCGCGGCGGTGGACAGCTGGCCGGCGTTCTTTGCCGCCCGCGTCGTCGCCGGCATGGGCACCGGCGCGGAGAGCGCGATCATCGCGCCGTACCTCGCGGAGTTCGTGGCGCGGCGTTACCGCGGCGCCTTCACCGGCGCGCTGGCGGGCTTTTTCTCGTTCGGCTTCGTCGCTGCTGCCTTGCTCGGCTATTTCATCGTGCCCGCCTACGAGAACGGCTGGCGCATCGTGCTGGTCATCACGGCCGTGCCTGTCGTGATGCTGCTGTGGTGGCGGAGATCGCTGCCGGAATCGCCGCGCTGGCTGGAGAGCCGGGGCAGGGCGAAGGAGGCCGAAGCGGTGCTCGACAGGATCGAGGCCGGCTTCGCGCGCGAGGGCCGCGCGCTGCCGCCTGCGGTCGCCGAGCCGGCCGCGCCAGTCGCCTCGTCGGGAACGCTGTTGAGCAATTTTGCCGCGCTGCTGGCCGGCCGGCAGGCGCGGATCACCACCATGACCTGGATCATGTGGCTGTCGATCACCTTCAGCTACTATTCCTTCTTCGTCTGGATTCCCGGCCTCTTGGTGCAGAACGGCATGAGCATCACCAAGAGTTTCGGCTATTCGCTCGCGATGTATTGCGCGCAGGTGCCAGGCTATTTCACCGCCGCCTTTTTCAATGAGCGGATCGGACGGCAGGCGACGATCGCGACCTATATGCTGCTCGGCGGCGTCAGCGCGCTCGGGCTGGCCTTTGCCAAGAGCGATGCGGAGATCATGACGGCCGGCCTGCTGCTGTCGTTCTTCATGAACGGCACCTATGCCGGCGTCTATGCCTACACGGCCGAAGTGTTTCCGACATCGATCCGGACCACGGGGGCGGGGCTCGCATCCGCGATCGGCCGCATCGGCGCGATCGCAGCGCCGATCCTGGTCGGCTACCTCTATCCGAATTTCGGCTTTGCCGGCGTGTTCGGCGTCACCACGTCCGTCCTCCTGATTGGCGCGCTGACCGTCGTGCTGATGGGCGTGCCGACGCGCGGCCGGTCGCTGGAAGACATCGCAAGCGAAGCCGCGTGATCGCGGCGCTCAGGAGACCATCATGGCTACGACCCTCTTCAAGAACGCCGCGCTGCTCGATCCCCTGCGCTCCGATCTGCTCGAAGGCCACCACGTGCTGGTCGAGGATCGCCTGATCAAGGAGGTCTCGGACCGGCCGATCGAGACCTCGGCCGATCGCGTCATCGACCTCAAGGGCAAGACGCTGATGCCCGGCCTGATCGATCTGCACGTGCATGCGGTCGCGGTCGAGCTCGATCTGTCGCAGCAGGCCCGCATGGCCAACGTGCTGGTGACGCTACGCTCGACCATGCTGTTGCGCGCCATGCTGAAGCGCGGCTTCACCACCGTGCGCGATGCCGGCGGCGCCGGCTATGCGCTGAAGCAGGCGATCGACACCGGCCTGACCGACGGTCCGCGGCTGTTCGTCTCCGGCCGCGCGCTGAGCCAGACCGGTGGGCATGGCGACGGGCGCGCCCGCTCCGACTATCTGGCCGACCCGACCTGCTCCTGCTGCGTGCGGGTCGGTGCGATCGCGCGCGTCGTCGACGGCGTCGACGCGGTGCGCAAGGCGGTGCGCGAGGAGCTGCAGATGGGCGCCGACCAGATCAAGATCATGGCGTCCGGCGGCGTCGCGTCGCCCACCGATCCGATCGGCGCCTACGGCTATTCCGAGGACGAGATCCGCGCCATCGTCGCCGAGGCGAGGGCGCGGCACACCTATGTGCTGGCGCACGCCTACACCGCGGAGGCGATCGAGCGGGCGATCCGCTGCGGCGTGCGCACCATCGAGCACGGCAATCTGGTCGATCTGCCGACCGCGCGGCTGATGGCCGAGCAGGGCGCCTATGTGGTGCCGACGCTGGTCACCTATGAGGCGCTGGCCAATGAGGGCGCGAAATACGGCCTGCCGGCGGCGAGCGTCGCCAAGATCGCCGACGTGCGCGACGCCGGACTGCGCTCGCTCGCGATCTATCGCGAGGCCGGCGTCAAGATGGGGTACGGCTCCGACCTGCTCGGACCGTCGCAGCGCCTGCAGAGCGAGGAGTTCCGGATCCGCGCCGAATTGTTGGGCCCGCAGGCGGTGATCGCGAGCGCGACCGTTGTCGGCGCCGAGGTGCTCGGCATGGAAGGCAAGCTCGGCCGCATCGCGCCGGAGGCGTTCGCCGATCTACTGGTGGTCGAGGGCAACCCGCTGCGCGACGTGAGTTGTCTGCTCGGCCAGGGCGAGCACATCCCGCTGGTGATGAAGGCCGGCAAGGCCGAGGTCGATCGGTTGGGCGGGTAGGCTTGGTCACCTCGCCCCGCGTGCGGGGAGAGGCATAGGCCGCCTTCGGCGGCCGTTCTCAAGAACGCCGAAGCAGAGCTTCGGCTATGACGCATCGCTAGATGCGTTCCGGGTGAGGGGGAGTCTCCGCGGACGCAGCTATCACCGTATGTGCGAAGCGAGCCGCTCACCCCAACCCTCCAAGAGCAAGCTTCGCTGGTCTCGACCCCGTAAGAACGGGGCGAGGGAGCAAACTGCCGTCGCCTTACGACCCAATCTCATCGCGCCTTGACCTTCCGTCCTCACCACACCACGCGCAAACCGGCGGTGCCCTTGTAGCTGTGGTTGTCGCCGGCATCCTGCAGGCTGGCGCGGTAGGTAGCTTCGCCGAACACGGTGTAACGCCCGCCCGCCCAGCTGTAGCTGCCGCCGCCGCCGATCGAGCCCCAGAGCCGATCGTTGGCGCTGGCGAAGCCGGTGCCCGCAACATCGACGTTGGTGCCGTCGAGGAATTCGTAGTGCAGGTTGCCGATCGCGTAGAGGTCGGAGCGGGCGCCGTCGCTCCAGTTCTTCCGGTGATTGAGCGACAACCCGACGCGGCCGAGCAGGCTGTCGGCATTGCCGAGCGAGACCAGCGCGCCGAAGCGGTCGGTGAAGCCGTCGAAGTCGACCCTCGAATAGGCGAGCTGCGCCTGCGGCGTCAGCGAGAAACCGTTGCCGATCGTGAAGCGCTTGCCGCCCTCGACGCTGAACGCATAGCCGAGGCCTTCATTGCCGTGGGTCATGCTGCCGACGAGATCGGAGGTGAGATCGCCGCGATAGAACATGGTCTGCATCTGGCCGTCGATGTAGACGCCGTTGTCGCCATACCAGGTCGCGGTGGCGCCGACGCCGGTGCCCTCGGCGCGGATGCGGCCGTTGCCGAATAACGAATTCACGTAAGCCGTGGTCAGGCCGTATTGCAGCGTGAGGCCGACGATCAGGCGGCCGTAGGTGTTCTCGAGCGCGAGGCCGTCGAGCCCGGCCTGCGCCTTGAAGTCATCGCTGTTCATGCTCGAGCCCGTGGTGTTCGACGGCCGCAGGCTGGTTTGACCGCCCTCGATGCGGCCCCAGAACGCCGACTGCGTCCATGA
>NZ_LFIQ01000076.1:88291-138943 GCF_001189245.1 Bradyrhizobium pachyrhizi
CCGACACGCTCCTGCAGCGACGGCAGCGCGTTCATGCCGAGCAGCACCTGGGCGTAGTTCTCGTAAAGCGGCACGCCGGGCTGGTACAGCGGGCCCGCGGGCTTGGCCGGTGCGGCCGGATCACCAGGCGGATTGACCAGGCTGGAGCGCAGATACCAGTCGCCGTCCGCCGGCGTCGCGATGCCGTTCTTCTGCAGCGTATAGGCATAGGCGCCGGCGACGATCGCCTGCTGGCCCTGCAGCGAATAGTCGCCCGCCAGCGCGAAGACGCCGTTGGAGGCGCCGGTGACGTCGATCAGCTTGATTCCGTCGGCGGTCTGCGCGCCGCCGCCGCCGGCATTGTTGACCCGCACGGTCGAGGTGCCCGACGTGCTTCCCGCGACGAGGCGGTCGGTCGCCGAGCCTTCGCCGCCGAGCACGGTGTTGAACAGCAGCGTGCCGCCGTTGCCGGCATAATTGCCGGCGACCGTCAGCGTCGTTCCGGGCGCCGCGCCGAACCGCACCGTGCCGGCATTGCTGAGCGCGCCCATGGTCTGGTTGAAGCCGTTGAGGTCGATCGTGGTGCCGGCGCCGGCGGTGATGGCGGAGGCGGCGCTGAACGCATTGACCGCGCCGGCTTGCAGCGTGCCGCCGTTCACCGTGGTCGCGCCGCTATAGGTGTTGACGCCGGACAGGATTTGCGTGCCGCCGGTCAGGGCGAGCCCGCCGGTGCCGCCGATCGCGCCCGCGAAATTGTCGCTGGCATTGGTCAGCGTCAGCGTCTTGGCGCCGAGCGTGACGCTGCCAGAGCCGGCGAGACTCTGGACGCTGGTGCCGGCACCCGTGAGGCCGGAGATATCGAACGCTGCATTCGCGACCACGCGGGAATTGCTGATCGCGCCAGCCCCTGCAAGCGCCAGCGTGCCCGCGGAAATCGTGGTCACGCCGCTATAGGTGTTGGCGCCGGACAGTGTCTGTGTGCCGCCGGCAAGCGTCAGGGCGCCGCTGCCGCCGATCACGCCGGCGAACGTGTCGTTCGCGGCGGTCAGCGTCAGCGTCTTGGCGCCGAGATCGACGCTGCCTGAGCCCGACAGCCGCTGGATGCTGGTGCCTGCGCCGGAGAGGCCGGCGATGCTAAACGTGCCGTTCGCGATCACCTGGCTGGAAGCTGCGATCGAGCCCGCATCTGATAGCGCCAAGGTGCCGCCTGCGATAAAGGTCACGCCGCTATAGCTGTTGACGCCGGACAGCAATTGCGTGCCGGCGGTGAGGCCCAGCCCGCCGCTGCCGTTGATGGTGCCGGCGAAATTGTCGCTCGCATTGATGATGCCCAGCGTCCTGGTGCCGAGCGTGACGGTGCCGGTGCCCGCGAGGCTTTGAATGCCGGCTATACCTGGCACGGCGGATATTGCCGAGATATCGAAGGTTGCGTTGTCGACCACTCGGCTGAGACTGATCGCGCCTGCGCCCGTCAGTGCCAGCGTGCCTTGCTGGATCAGCGTGTCGCCGATGTAGGTGCTGGCGCCACTGAGCCGCAAGGTCCCAGCGCCGATCTTGGTCAATCCGCCGACGCCGCTGAAGCCGTTCGCCTGGAGGACGAGGAACCCGTTGCTATCGACGGTCAGTCCGCCCGCGGCGATGTTGTTCTGGTCGGCCGTTCCGTTGGAGATGTTGGAGGTGTTAATGGCCGCACGGAAGGTGGCGTTGTCAAAATTGACCTGGCCCCGTGCGTTGCCAACGCTGATGCCGAAGCCGCGATTCTCCACCGTGGCGTTGCTGATGTTGAGGGTGGCCGTGCTAGTGCCGGCCGGCGTGCCGACGATGAGCCTGCTTGTGACGGAGACGGTCGCGCCGTCCGTAACGTTGAGCACGCTTGTGGCGCCAGCGAACAGGTTGATCGTACTGGCGTTCCACCGGGAGCCGGCCCCTGTCACGGTGACCGTGGCGATGCCACCTGCGACATCGCCGATCGAAGCGGTAGTGCTCGTCAGCGTGCTGCCGTTTTGAATCGTGAGATTTGT
The DNA here is from genome assembly GCF_001189245.1 of Bradyrhizobium pachyrhizi. GTDB lineage: Bacteria > Pseudomonadota > Alphaproteobacteria > Rhizobiales > Xanthobacteraceae > Bradyrhizobium > Bradyrhizobium pachyrhizi. The sequence goes on from NZ_LFIQ01000076.1 coordinate 90,292, forward strand.
CGTGCCTCCGACCAGGTCGCGAACATTCAGCGTGCTGGTCGTGCCGGTCGCCCCTGGGCTCACGCCGAGGACGACGTTTGAGCCGGGCACAATATTGACCGCACCGCCGGCCGGGGCCGTGCCGGTGTTCCAGTTCGAGCCCACCGTCCAGTCGTTGCTGGTTGCGCCGGTCCAGGTCTGCGCCGCCGCTGAGCCCGGCATCAGCGCCGAGAGCGCGACTACCGAGGCGCTCATCAGCAGCAGGCGGTGGAAGTGCGCACGCGTGCGGGACGTCAGGCGTGGATTGGGTGGATTGTCACCAACGTGTCGTGCGATCGTCGTAGCCCCGATGCATTCGCGCATGGTGCTCAGCCCCTTGTTCTTGCCGCCGCCAGGCAGGTTGCATTCCGGCAAACCTTCGCCAGCCGCGGATGTGCGTCACGCTATGTGACTCACTGTGAGCAAACAAATGAAGCTTGGTGTTCCCCATGCGAAACAGCAAGCAGTGTGCCCGCGATGCAACGTCCGCGCGCTGCAATTAATCGATCGCTAACCAGTTGAGTGCGTGCGGGGCGCGGTTTCGTGCTCAAGCGGCGTCTGGCTCCGCCCTGAAAGGCAGGGCTATCGCATGTGGCTGTTGGCCATGACGACGTGGAAACGTCTGGTTACAGAAGCACGCAAATGCCATATGCCTGCCGGGGCCGAGCGTGCGTCCGCGGAATTTCGGAATATTGGAAAAGTACCCGTGAGTTGCCCGACGTGTCAAGGAGCCTGGTCGAGGGCCGGCCATCGCCGGCTACTTTGCATGGGGTTGTTTTCGATATTTTGGCAACGCGCCCCGCAGTGGTCGGGCTACCGCCTGGGCCACCCGGGCGCCCGATCACGTTACCGCTGGCGGCGTTGACGTTGCCGGGCAGAAGCACGACATATCGCGTGCCAATCCCACCCGCCGCTCCGGAGCAAGCCATGAACGCCCCCAACATCGAGTCCGTCACGCCGCAGTCTGGCGGCGACGTTGTGGCCTGGCTGACCAACGAGACCCGCGACGAGCGCTTCATCGACAATATCTTCGCCGAGCTGTGCATCCGGTTGCAGCAAACGGGTATTCCCCTCAAGCGGGCGACGATGAATCTGCTGATCCAGCATCCGCAATGGCTCGGCGCCCGGATCATCTGGGGCGACGGCAAGCGCGAGGCCGAGATCACGCGGGTCGACTACGAGGTGAGGGAGCGCTCGGAATATATCGGCAGCCCGGTCTACGAAATCCACCAGGGCGCCGGCGAAGTGCGCGAGCGGCTCGAACGGGCGCCTGGCCGCACGCATGCGCTCTTTGACGAGATGCGCGCGCAAGGCCTGACCGACTATGTGGCGTGGCCGCTGCTGCATACGCTCGGCAAGCGGCATGTCGTGACGTTCGCGACCGACCGGTCCGGCGGTTTCGATGACGCTGACATCGCCGAGCTGCGCAAGGTGCTGCCGGTGCTGGCGCTGGTCAGCGAAATCCGGATGAAGAACCGCCTGGCGCGGACGCTGCTCGAGACCTATGTCGGCACCCATGCCGGTGAGATGATCCTGGCGGGCGCGACGCGGCGGGGCAGCGGCACCACGGTCCGCGCCGCAATCATGATCTGCGATCTCAGGGACTTCACCCGGATCTCCGACTCCTGGCCGCGCGACGACGTCATCGATCTCCTCAACGACTATTTCGACGCGATGTCGGAGCCGATTGCGCGGCACGGCGGGGAAATCCTGAAGTTCATCGGCGACGGTCTGCTTGCGATTTTCCCGCTCAGCGATCCCAGGGCCTGCGCCAACCTGCTTCACGCGGTGTCCGAGGCGCGGCAGGCGATGGCGGCGCTGAGCGAAAAGAACAGCATGATGGGCCGGGCGCCGATGAATTACGGCATCGGTGTCCATGTCGGCGACGTCATGTACGGCAATATCGGATCGCGCAGCCGGCTCGACTTCACCGTGATCGGCCCGGCGGTGAACATGGCCTCGCGGCTCGAGGCTCTGACCAAGCAGTTGGGACGAAACGTGCTGCTGTCGCGCGCCTTCGCCGATCTGGTCGCGCACGATTTCGCGCTCGAGCATGTCGGCGAGCATTCGGTGCGCGGTTTCAGCGAGCCGATCGAGCTGTTTGCCTATCGGGGCTGAGGCTCGATTGGCCGAAAGCAGCGTAACGTGCGGCGCACGTCCCGGCTGAGACGGCCCAATGTCCAAAAGGCTCCTGCCTTAAGGAGACTGGCCGGACAGGTTCACCGTCGGTGCGCGCAGCAATTGCTGCTCGGCATAGTTGGCCAGACGGTCGTACTCTTCGGCGATCTTCAGAAGGTTCGCGCGTGAGTTTTGATATCTGAACAAATCCGCCTTGGCACGTGTCTTGGCGGCTCGGTCCCGCCAATAAGTGGCGTTGGTCATGACGTTCTCGACCATGGCGCTTCCCCCTTTCTCAGGGATTGCCCATAGACCAACGTCGCCGCGACAAGTCCGCTCCCCGAGGAACCCCGGAACTCCGTTCACGCATGAAGAGTCACTGAAACATTCCGTTTGTTTCGGGCTTAAATTTATTCAGGCTGGATTCACACGCGTTATTTTCCGGAACGCCGGATCGCGCGAATCATTCGGGCGCTGGGCAGGCTTTTTCATTAAGGAAATTTTCAAGGCCCAGAGGGTCCGCCTGATTATCGGCACCGGCGGTTCGGCGTGAGTGAGCATGGAATAGGACGGCCCCGGCAACGCGAGATGCCGGGGCCGTTTTCCCGTGGTGCCCGGAATTCAGATCGAGGTGATCTTCTGCGCCGGCGCAGCGCGCTCGACGAAGCCCTTGGCGAGGGCGTGATAGACGCCTTCCTTGCAGATCAGGCGCGAGCTCGCGTGCGCGATCAGGGCCGCGGCCATCAAGGGCACGACCATCGCGTGATTGTCGGTCATCTCGGTGACGATCACGAAGGCGGTGATCGGCGCCTGAACCACGCCGGCGAAATAGGAGACCATGCCGAGCAGCATGATGGCCGACAGCGGCGCGCCGTGAAACAGCGGCGCGATGTTGGAGCCGAGCCCGGCGCCGACCGCGAGCGAGGGCGCGAAGATGCCGCCCGGCATGCCGCTGATCGAGGCGAACGTGGTCGCCAGGAATTTCCAGACGCTGAAGCTCGCCGGCAATTGTGTTCCGGCTTCGAGCGCGGATTTGACCTGCTGATATCCCGTGCCATAGATCGCGCCGTCGGACGCAATCCCGCAAATCGCAGCCGCAAATCCGCAGATCGCGGCAAAGCCGATTGGATAACGCTTGATCGCGCGTCCGACCGGATTGGCAAATCCGCGCGCCATCGCGATCAGGATGCGACTGAACAGGCCGCCCGCAAGACCTCCGGCAACGCCGCAGAGCGGCACTGCGAGCCAGTCGGTGCCGTTGCGCAGGGCCGTCGCGCTGGTGCCGAAATACGTATAGTTGCCCATCAGCGCGAGCGAGGTCAGGCCGGCAGCGATCACCGCGCCGATGATCAGGCTGCTGGTTCTCGTCTCGAAGGCACGGCTCATTTCCTCGATGCCGAACACGATTCCTGCCAGCGGGGTGTTGAAGGCGGCCGCGACACCTGCTGCCGCGCCGGCAAGGATCAGGCCGGGTTGGCGCCGCGGCGAGAAGCGGCCGAGCGCAAACATGATCGAGGCGCCGATCTGCACCGTCGGTCCCTCGCGCCCGACCGACGCGCCACACAACAGGCCGAACAGCGTGAGCAGGATCTTGCCGGCCGCAACGCGCAGCGAAACCAGGCTTTCGCGCGCGGTCTGGTCGGTCAGATGGCGTGCGGCGATCGCCTGCGGGATTCCGCTGCCTTGCGCGTTCTGAAAGAAGCGGTTGGTCAGAAACACCGACAGCGCGAACCCGGCCGGCGTCAGCAGCAGCGAGGCATAATGGAAACGGGATACCACCGCGCCAAACGCAATCTGCGCCAGATCGGCGAGCTGTGCCAGCGCGACGGCCGCAGCACCGACCGCAATGCCGCCCAGCAAGAACAGGGCGCGGCGCTGCCAACGCGCGGAGACTAGTCTGAGCAGCCGCCTCTGGCGGTTGGAGGGGAAGGTCATTTTGGACGAATTCTTAGCTCATGTCGTGGTCCGATACGAAGCGGATCGCGTCATTCCTAGCACGCGTCGGCGGTAGGCGAAGCTGAAGAAATCAGCACGGTGTGCCGGCGCAGCCGCCAAACTCCAGGGCCGAAATCCGCGATACCGCCTGAGGCCTCACTCTTCGGCGATCTCCAGGAGGCTCGCGCGTGAGTTTTGGTGTCTCAACGACTCCGCCTTGGCGCGTCCTTTCCCGCCGTGACGCATGATTGAGGGACGCGGAAAATCTGGCACAAACTGCACTTTGCGCGGCTTCCGCCGCGGCGTATTTTGACCGCCCCATTGAAGGGCGCATGTCATGTCCGAAGTGATTGTTCGAGCGGGCATCGTCGTATTGGGACTTTGCCCAATCGCAATGGTTGCCGTTGCTCTATTCATTTGATGGAAGCTCACCTGGCCCGACCGCGCCAACCGGGCCGGTAGACGGCCCCAGCGCCTGCCCTCCCAGGCCCCCATAGGTTGCTGGGGCCACTCAATTAAGGAGACCGCCGGTTCGCGGCCTCATTCTTTGCCCGGTACCGAGTTGGGTAGAACAGATATTCCCGGAGTATGGCTGTCGTCACCGGGATTGATGCCGCCCGAAAGACACGGGCGCTGAATCGAAAAGGGCCGTCGCATCGACGGCCCTTTTCTGCCGGTTACAATAGGTCTGTAACAACTCAGTCGTGAAAAAATGCTCTGCAAAGAACGGCAACGCCGGCAGGGTTGTATTACGGCCGTCCTATCTTTTCAGAAATCCGGATCAGTACGGTGTTGCTGACTAACCTGTGTTATTTTTCCGGGGGCTTCAGACCGCGCAGATATCCGTCCGCCGTGTGATCCTTCAGAGGGTCCGGGCCTCCGCAATTGAAGCACCGATAGAGGCGGTCGCCTTTGCCGCCCGGAGGCAATGCCAATTCCAGTTTGTGCCCGCACTTCGGGCAAATCTCGGTCTTCGGTTCCATGACTCCACGCAACGATTAAACAAACTTACGTCGCGTCAAATTGCAGGTCAGCGAGCGCGGATAAATAACGTGTGATGTCGCCCGGATAAAAAGCCCAGGCCCTCCGTCCAGGAACCGACGCCGCGGAGCATGATTGTCACAGGTTCGGTGCTGTCCCTGCCGGCAGCGCCCGGACGATCACAGTAACTCGCGGCCCCAGCTTGTGCCCCCTCGCTGGGGCCGTTTCTTTGGGGTGGAAGCGCGGCCTTTCAAGCCGCGATGATCCCGCCGCCTATCTCCGGCGCCGCTGCTTTCTCGGAAACAGCCGGTCGCGGATGTAGCGGGAGGTCGGCGTCAGGCGAAGGCCCCGCGGCTTCTGCCAGGCGGCGCGGTCGATCTCCTTCTTGTCGCCGATCGCCAGTCGGCCCTTGGCGTTCTTGGCGATGAAGATCGCGTCGCTCATCCTGCGGCCGGAACGCTTGTTCCTGGCCGTCACTTCCTTCCACAGGCTGAGCCTGCCGAGCTTGAGCTTCGGCAGTTCCTCCTTGATCTCGCGCTTGAGGCAATCCTTCCCGGTCTCTCGCGCACGCCTGCGCCCGCCGGGGAACATCCACAGCCCGTCAGATCGGCGTCTAACCAGAAGAACCTTGCCGCGCTTCGCGGCTACCAGCTTGGAGGACTTTGGCATTCGAGGACTTGGGCATTTGCTGCGCAATGATCGAAATAGAATCGACCCATTTTAACTTGTCTATTTGTGTAGACAAGTTCGATGCCGCATTGTTCCACAGTCGTGTGTCGGCCGTTTGTCTCTGACGGCGGCGATCCTCGCTGCGCGCGCTTCGCCGTAGCTTCCTTGATCTCGCTTGATGTCCGGCACCTTACGTTGAATTCGTGAAGCTGTTACGGCCGTGACCGGAACTCACCCGGTTGCGTCGTGATCACGATACCCCAGGACGGGTGCACCGCTTGACTCAATGTTCTTGTTTTGTTCTAATTGTCCTCCACCGGAATAGGAGGACGCCATGGACAACCGTATCAGCGAAATTCGCAGGCAGATCAGGGCGCTGCGCGTCAGCATGCTCGAGGCCGAAGCCATCATGCGCCAGCAGATCAACCGCGATGAGGACTGCGCCTTCGTCGCCGGGGACCTCTTGAAGATGCGGTTGGTCATGAGCCGCCTGGTCGAGGAGCGGGGCGTCCTGGGCGACCGCGATCCGATCATCGTGCATGCGAGCGTTGCACCGCGCCGTCGCGCCGCGACCCCGGCCTTCATTCGCCCGGTGAAGCAAGAGCTCGTCGCCGGCGAAGCGCGTGCATGACCGAGTGCTCGGGATGCGGCGGCTGCGCGCCGAGCTGCAAGACGTGATGTGCCGGAGGAAAGATGAGAGAGCCGCTTCGGTATTTCCACGACAGCGATGATCACGCGCCCTGGATCAAGGCGCTGGCCGAGGTCCGGCACATGGCGACGCGGGAAGGCTGGTGCTTTCACCACGTGCAGGCGATCATCGTGGCGATCGACCAGTATGCCGAGGCCGCGCTCGGCAACCGCGAGTTCTTCCTCAACCGGCCGCAGACTGTCGGCCCGGTGAGGCGAGGCGACGTGCCTTAACACGCGGATCGGCAGGCACGCGTGTTCGACGCCGCGGCAGCTCAACGCGCTGTCCGCGCCGGCGAAAGGCCTCGCTCAGGAAATAAGGCCTCGCTCAGGAAGTGCCGGCTATTTCGTGTAGCCTTGACTGCTGCAGTACCACCAGGATTCGGCGGGCGATGCGCCATGCTCGATCACGTACTTCCGGCAGGCTTCGTAGCTGACCGCATACCGCTTTCCGCACGGTACCGCAGAGATGCCGAAATTGCTGGTCGAGCATGTGGATGCGGCGTGGCCCGTCGACATCGACAGGACGCCGATAAAGGGCAGGACCGCTAGAAGTGACAGGGTCTTCATCATAGCCATCGCCTCCCAAGTTGGAGGACAGCGGGGCCGCCGTCCCCGCGGAGAACCTACTACATCGCACGCCATTCACCACCGGATTTCGCACTTCTCACGCGCGATCTGCATCGTCACACATCGTCACGCACGCCGTGTTCGTCGTCATGCCCGGCGCATGACACCTTCCGGGCGCAGGGGCCAAATGTCCCGGCCTGCCTGAGGCGGCCGGGATGGCCAATCCGCTGCCGGCGACATATCGTGACGGTTCGCGGCCGAATCTGAGGCGGATCGTTCATCGCCGGGTCATGTCAATCCGGCCATCGTCAGCGCCGCGCCCGCGAGGGCGGCGGCATATTTGCGGAGGAGGTCTTGGATGATAAGGGGCTGGCAGGTTGCGACGTCGGCGCTCGCCATCGTCGTGATGGTTGCGACGCTGGGGGCTGAGGCGAACGCGGCGCAGTGCGGCAACGGGCCCGGCGGGTTCGAAGCCTGGAAGCAGCAGTTCTCGGGCGAGGCGAGCGCCAAGGGCATCGGCGCCACCGCGATCGCCGCGCTGATGCAGACCCATTATGCCAGTGCGACGATTGCCGCGGATCGCGGCCAGCGCAGCTTCGGCCTGTCGCTCGAGCAGTTCATGGCCAAGCGGGGATCTGCGACCATCGTAGCGCGCGGCCGATCGCTGAAGCAGTCGCAGGCGGCGCTATTCGCCTCGATCCAGCAGCGCTATGGCGTGCCGCCGGGACCGTTGATCGCGATCTGGGGTATGGAGAGCGGTTTTGGCAGCCAGCGCGGCAATCAGAACATGCTGTCCTCGATCGCAACCCTTGCCTATGACTGCCGCCGTCCGGAGTTCTTCACCGACCAGCTCTATGCGGCGCTGAAGCTCGTCGACCGCGGCACTTTGTCCGGAAGCACGCGCGGCTCGATGCATGGCGAGATCGGCCAGACCCAGTTCATGCCGAAGAACGTCCTCGCCTACGGCACCGGCAATCTCGATGTCGCGGCCAACGCGCTGAGCTCGACGGCGAACTTCCTGCGCGCCCATGGCTGGCGCGCCGGCGCCGGCTATCAGCCCGGGGAACCCAACTTCGCCGCGATCGAGGCGTGGAACGCGGCAGGCGTCTACCAGAAGGCGATCGCCATCATGGGACGGCAGATCGACGGCCAATGAGCGCAGGCGCGAGTTCCTTCATCGCCTGTTAACGCAACGGTGCCCAGATCGTGCGCTGTGAAACGGGAGCAGATGGAGACCGGCTCCGTGCTCAAGAATGGCACCTACGCGGCGTGGTTTCGAACGTCGCTTGCGGACGGCACCGGCATCGTGCACGTCGCCGATGGCAGGCTGTGGGGCAGCGACGCGGTCATGCTCTACAGTGGCACCTATGAGGTCGACGGCGAGCGCTTCTCCGCCGTGCTCACCACGCAGCGGCATTCCAGGGACGGCACGACCGTGTTCGGCACCGACGACCTCGTGGTGCGGCTCGAGGGCATCTGGACCGGCGCGATCGCGACCTGCACGGGCAGGGCGGACGCCGTACCCGATCTCGCCTTCGAGGTGACGCTGATTCCGAGCCAGGAGGTGGCACCCGAGCCGCCGCCGGATCTGCCGCTGCCGAAATTCGACCCGAGCAAGCTTCCGAAGCTGCCGAAACGCTCCAGCCGCTAAGGCATGATCCGGAAGAGTGCGAAGCGGTTTCCCTCGCGACAAACGCCAAAGCCGTTTGCGCGGGGATCACGCGCGCTACGCGTCGCGCGGGCCCGCAGTCTCCGGAAACGGCGCACCGGGGATGTAGAGCTTCAGCGCGCGGATCTCGTAGACCGCCGACGGGTTGACGCTGCGCAGATCGCGCGCCGCGGCGATCGCCTCCGCCTCATCGGCGCAATCGATCACGTAGAAGCCGAGCAATTGCTCTTTGGTTTCGGAGAACGGCCCGTCGATCACCATGCCGTGGCCGGGCCCACGCAGCGTGCTGGCGTTGCGGGTATCGCCGAGCCGCGCAGCCGGGCCGAGCTTGCCCTTCAGCCGTTGATGGACCTCGCGCAGACCCGTCATCACGGCAGCGTCCTCCTCGGCGTTCCACGACTTGACCTCGGCTTCGACGTGATAGGCCAGGATGGCATAAAGCATCTGATGGGCTCCTTATTTCTGATGCGACTGGCCCAAGGACGTCTCGCGGCGATCCGAGCCGACATTTCATCTGTAGCGGATCGGACGGTCTTTGTGTTGCGACAAGGTATCCCGCCGTCCGGCATGGCGGCGGCGAATCGCGCAGGCCAAAACAGCAAAAAAGGCGCGGCGGATTAGCTTCCGCCGCGCCCCCGATTTTGATGTCTCGCTGGTCCAGGGCTGAGAGCGCCCCGATGCCAGGCTGATTGCTCAGGGCCTAGCGGGCGATCCCAGCGAGGTGACAGCGCTTGAGACAAGACACTAGATCACCTCCTTTCTTTGTTGATGGGACTTCGAATATAGGTGCCGAATCCGCCGCTGTTAAGGCCGCATCCGGCCCGTCCGCGCCGGGAAACCGGCCGGATTGCGGCGAAATGGTTTCGTTTACCGGAGAACAGAACGCACCCCGGGGCAGTTGAGGCCGCCGCCCGGCCGTGTTAGGTGAACCCGAGATGCGGGTGTAGCTCAATGGTAGAGCAGCAGCCTTCCAAGCTGAATACGAGGGTTCGATTCCCTTCACCCGCTCCAATAATTTCAGGTACTTATCGAAATATTTGATTTCCATTCCGACAAGAACGCCGAATCCATTCCGACAAGCGTTCACTTTCTGGCCGCCTGCTTGCCCCGCCTGATGAGTTTGATCTGTGCGTGCTGCTTGGCCTCGTCGTCATGATGAAGGTCGTGCGCCATCGCTTTGGTCGATGACCATTGGCCGTTCTTTCATCGGTCGCGTTTTTGTAAGGCCGGACATGCTCGCCTCGGTGGTCCCGCCATGCCGGCCAACCGACGTGAAGGTCAGCTCAGGGCGCAATCCCGCAGCCGGAAAGATCTTCTTCGAAATGCGCTCGGCTTGAGTCGGCATTCGTCCTTGCTGCTCAACGACACCAAGCGAAATCAACTGCCTCGCAAGGCCAATTTCCGCTATCTTGCTCGCTCAACCGGACACGATGATCCCGGATGGATATGCTCGGCGCGATGGACCGGGCGAGATCCCGTCCGTGGTTAGGGGTGGGGGAAGCCATGCCGAGCTTCGTTCAGTTCCTGCAGAATTCGGGTGTGTACACTGCGCAAAATTTCATGATCGTTCCTCGGGGAGGCTTCAACCTGGTCTGTCTCCGCGACAGCAAGGACGTTGGCCTGTCGTATGATCGCAATCGACTACTGGTCGAGGATGTGCGGCTCGATGACGTCGAACGTGTCGCTCAGGAATACATCAAGACCCGCTTCAGGGAGCAGAAAGGCCAGGAGCGCGACGACCAGTTGCTGCGTCTACGTACAGCGCTGTATGCCACCGCACGGCCGGACGGCCCTGCGCGCGGCCTCAAGGTCTCGCCCAAAGATAAAGGCATTCCCGAGCTTAAAGCCGTACGCGGCAGCACAAGCATCAAGTTGGATGTCGCCATTCTGCCGCGCAAAGATTTCACGATCGCGTTCAAATTCCTCAAGCACCTCGATCAATCCGGCAATCTGATCAACGCCACGAGATGGACGCCGGACGACGTGCCCTGGTTCCTCACCAAGCTGAACTGGACGTTCGGGGCTCAGGCAAATATCTTTTTCACCCCGGCAGAGGCGACTTGGATTACGGTCCAGAAAGCCCTTGGACCAAAAATCTCGCGGGATGTTTTCCGTAAGGAAATCGTCCCGTTCAAGGTGCGCGGCGCCGATCTCACGTGCTTTCTCGTCGGCGACTATGACGCAATGGATAACGAGGCGGCTGGAGAGTATCTGCCCGACGAGCAGGTCTTCGTAGTTGTCGATCAGGGCAATCCACCCGTGTTCGACTATGGCGAGGCGTTCATTGGCGTCATGGCGCACGAGGTGGGTCACTTCCTGCACCACAAGCGGAACATTCCCGGAAGTGGGCACCATAACCGAAGCGGCATTTTGCTTTCCAGCGGCATGGAAAGCTTGTCCCTGGACAAGCAACTCGTCACCGACCTCAACGCGTGGTGAGAGCGCTTGTTCTCCGCTCACGCTTTGGCAGCAATGTACCCGTAATAATTCATAAGGAAGTCCCCAATCGAGAGAGGCTTCTGAGCGCCACCCTTGCCCGGATGCGGGATCGCGTAATCTCCTTTGCCCCATGTGAAGATCGTTGTCGTCACGTTTCCGCTCGACACTTGTATCCTGTCACGCAAGACGACCCAGTGCCGCGTTAGCACCGAGCCTTCATCCGACTGGTCGTCATATTCGATCATGTTGGCGCTTATGAACAGGCATACGCGATATCCACTGGCGAGCAGGGCGTTGGCTTCGTTGACGCTGTCGATGCCTTTGCTGAATTTCAGATTGGTCTCCTCGCGCACGTCCTGGTATCCGGCCTTGCGGAACCATTGCTCCATTTCGCTCGGCAAGGTGATCCCCGCGACGTCGCTTATTCTGCCGGTGTCGTCAAAATCGAGGAACCAGTTTTCGGAGTCGCGAATGGAGGCGCAAGTCAGCCAATCGACGTGGTCCAGCGAGTAGGGCGGCGTATAGCTTTTCACGTCCTTTCCCGGCTTGATCAGCAGGCGGCCGAGGTTCGCCTGCCCCTTCTGATACAGGTCGATGGCGAACCGCGCATATTGCCCCGGCTTGTCGGATGCGTAGCTGAACATCAGCGCGGACGGACCGCACATGCTCGCTTGATCCTGATCTATGAGGCTCGGCTTCGCAATTCGCCTGAGAATGCCTATCCCGACGCGGTGCGGGTCGAGCTTCGGAAAGAATGTGGTCCTCGTGTTCTTGAGAAAATCGCAGACCATCTCCGCGGCGAGCTTCTTTTGATCCGAGTTGAGGTCGTACGGTCCAACCCCGAGCCACTTCTTCTTTTCGTCGCCGACGAAGAGCGTGATGAGTTTCTTCGAAGTCGGAGAAAGCGTTCTGGAGGTGTTTGCGATGGTGGTCAGGTCGTCCAGCTCGAATGCGGTGACCATGCCGTCCGTGACGGTCGCCCTGATAATGTCGACGACTTCCGCGTAATCTAGCCTGGAATCGTCAAGCAGACCCCTGCGAAGCGCGGCATCGACGGATGGCGTCGCGATCCCGTCCCATTGACCCTTTGGAGGAGGAGGCTTGGCGGCTGCCTTTGTCGCGAGGTCGACGAGCCGAGTGAATGTCGGCCCGCCGGGCCGGATATAGCCGTCCGGCGTGCCCGGGAAGTTCTTTTTCTGGAAATACAGGATCGAGTTGTAGAGGCTGTCGCTGGCGTGACCCGTCACGACCATTTGCGGTTTGAGCGTGGTCTCGGCTCCTCCGTCGGAAATGGCGATCTTGTTGAGCAGCGAGATGACCAGCTCCTGGTCTTGCTTCCAGTTCTGGAAGCTGCGACCCGTCGCGGCAAACCGACCGACTTTGTCTTTCAATTGCGGCATGAGCAATCACCAGCAATATGATCGTTTTCAGTGGCGGATTGCGGGCTCTACTATCGCGTTGGTGGTCGGCTGAAGTGTCCAAGCAAGCTTGTCGATGAACTCGTACTCAAATAGCGCCTGCGGATCGGTTCCGAAATAATATCCATACTGATGCAGAATCTTGGAGCCCTTGGCGACCATCTCGCGCTTCCATTTCAGGTCCTTGGCAGAGCTGAACTGAAATCCAATCACCACCGCATAGTTTTCGTACGCTTCGGCCACTTGCAGAATGGTCGCGCGCGTCAGGATGCCAGCAGGGTCTTCCAGACCTTGAACTCTGAACGCGGTGATGCGGTTCATCAGATTTGATGCAACCTCCTCCTCGGACCAACCCATGACGCCCGCTGCAACGCCCTTTGCGAAGCCCTCCTTGATGAACTTGACTTGAATGTTCTTGAACGCCTCCCGAGCCGCGACCTTGTCGGCCACCATGAGGACCAGATCAGGAATCATCGCAGCGATATTCTCGGCCTTGAAAGCCTCCTTTAAACCCGCCTTGAAGCCAGCTTTGGCCGCGCTCCAAAATCCTTCGCCGGCGACGGAGCCTGCCGGCGGCGGCGGGACCTCTGGCGGAGTCGGTGTGTTCCGCGGGACCTTCAGTCTCACCTCCGGTGCCCGGAAGTCGAGCGCTTGAACGCCTCTCCTGCGCATCGCAACGAGCGTTCCTCCGCTGTCCCTGGTCAGAAACACCGGATTCTTGATGCCGCGAGCCACTCCGCCTGCCCTGACCTGGGCGACCACATCGGAATCGAACGCGGAAAGCCCGTGATTCAAACCCTCATTGCCCCACTTCCAAACTTGCGCCCGAGGGACCTGGGTCATCATTCTGTCTCGACGATCCGCAAGTCGGTGAGCAATTTTTCGCCGGACTGAGCGCGCGCTCCCTTCAAGAATTCAAACTTGACGCGTGGTGAGATCAGAACCTCGTGACCGTCCTTGGCCAGATTGAGAATTTCATTCTCAAAACGTCGGCTGAGCGCTTTCTCGGCGGCGCTCGCCGCAGCTCTTTGTCCGTTCTGTATGTCTATAAGAATGTTGGTATCGAGCCAGACGGGGGGCTTTAAAGGCGCCATTGCGACAACACCATTGGCATAAACCGGCCTAGGACGCATTTGCGTCGGCGAGCCTATCCCTCAGTCGCATCTGCCGAAGTGCCGGTTCAAGCGGCTTTCGATATCGCCATGCAAGTTCGACCTTGCTTTGGTGCTGGCGCGATCCCACGACTTCGGCGATGCATCGACAATGTCGGCGCGCTCTTCGCCACCCTTGCAGGGCTCGTGGGTAGAACGGCCGGCGGCTTCCGATCGGCTTCACCAACGGTGAGATTCCATCGCAGGTCAGACGTCTGCCGCACCCTCGATCGCAGACATGCGATCGTCAGCGTGCGCCCTTCGGCTTGGAGCCAAGCAGATTATGCGTCCCACTGACGCTTAGCGTTCCCGAGCACTCGAATCCCCCGAAAATTCCACAGGAGCCGGTGACGGTGACGCGCAAGTTCTTGCGTTGATACAGGTCGACCGAAACGCCAAATCGCGAAAAATCATTCGCGCTGTTCGGCAGGATCAGGTCGATGTGATCGATCGCCCAGCGCGGCAGGTGAGGATTGCTCTTCCAGAACAGTTCATTGACGGCGTGGTGTCCGAAATTCGGTCCGACCGTGAGGGCGCCGTCTGCGCCCTCGAACACGAAGCCGGTCTCGTCGATGTGAACATTGACCCGGTCCGGCGCTACCGCGAAATGCAGCGACGTGATGTCTTGCGGCTGCGGGTCCTTGCCGAACTGCGCACTATAGTCGTCGCTCCATTGCCCCCGGCCGCGCCCCAGCCCGAAGCCGTGCCGGCCCGGAAGGTCCCGCGTCGAGAGCGGCCGGTCGGATAGCTTTGGGCGCCAGATCTCCCGGAATCCCTTGCCGATTGTGGCTGCCATCGACAGATCGAGGGCCCAATGCGACGGCTTCTCCGCGCTTTTGCCTTCGGCGAAGGCGTCGAATCCGTCCGACGTCTTGGCAATGCGCAGCGTCTTGATCAGGTCTTCCCAGTCCTTGGGCAGGAACGTGACGCCGTCGAGCGTGCTCGTCGCGGCCGCGACGCCATACTTCTCCAATTGGCGTCGGATATAGGCCTTCTCGTCATAGAGGCGGACATTGGGATTCGGCCCCGCGAAATATTTCGACAGATCGATCTGCGGCCGGAGCATGGTCAGCCGCGCCGCGATCTTGCGGTAAGTGTCGGTTGTGGTCGGGTCGGTGGTCGTCACGGGGCTGCCCTCCGAGTGAAAGCCAGTCCCCGATTTGTCTGGTCTGGCCGGGGCCGGGTTCAACTGAACCTCCCAACCGGAAACGCCGACCACCATTCGTGGAGCAGTGTAAAGAGCAAGGACGGTCCGATGTCGCTTCGGAGCAGGGTGCTAGACGTACTCAACGGCCCGGCGGTCGCGCGCATTCGCTTCCGGTTTCCGATCCGTGGCAGCCACGTGACGATTGCACCGCAAACGTTCCATCACGTCGCTCGCGCGATCGGGTTGGGACAGGTCAGCGTCAGAGTTCCGACGGACCTCGCGGCAAATGTTGCGGCACAATATAACGACGTCGCGCGGACCCGGGCGGACGGTACGGTCGTTGCGGCGAATACGCTGGAGGTCGTGTCGGCGACGGGGCGAATGGACGAAGCCTATATCGTCCACGAGGCCTTGCATGCGGCTTACGATCTGCTGCGTACCGGCCTTGACGGCAATGCGGAGGAGGCGTCCGCCTATGTCTGCACAGCGCTCTACTGCCGCATGACAGGCCTGCCGCGACCCCGCTGGGCGAACGGTCCGATCTACGCCAATGCCGCCGAGGTCGCCCGAACGCTGCTGTCGCAATATCAGAAGGGTGATCCCGGCATTCCCTGGGTCGGCGAGCATGAATGGCGGATGCTGCGCGCCGGTGTCGGCCTTAGTACGGTCTATGCCAGCGGACCCGGCGGCATTGTCACCGGGTGGCTGCTCGGCCAACAATACACCCACGACGGCTGATCGCTGAGACTGTGTCCGCTCCGCAGAAGGACGGGCCGGCTCCTTGCCGCCCGTCCTCAGGCCACCAGCAGACCCAGCTTGCCGACCGTCGCCAGCGAACGGTCAACGCTTTGTCGGGTTGACAGCAGCAACGGCTCGGCGGGCTGCCCGGCATCATCCATTTGCTTGACCTGGACGGTCGGTCCGAAGGTTTCGGTCATTTCGGCTGTGATCTGCTCGATCGTCCGGGAGCCGTCGAGCAACTGCAGGAAGTGGCGCGTCCTGTCGTCCTCCAACTGCACGGTCTGGTGAAGCAGATTGGTGACCAGCGGGCCGCTCTGCGCCTGCCTGCGGGCGAGCAGACTCGCCTGCGGACAATCCGTGACTTCCTTCACGAGAAAGGGCTGTGATTTCAGAAAGGAGACCTCGCCGCTGCAGGCCAGGATATAGAGCGCTTCCGTCAATATCCGCTGGTCATCGGCCGTTTGCCGGCCTTCCAGCAGCGTCCGGGCGCCATCGAGCAGTTCAGTGAATGAGAGTGCGCGCGGCCAAGCCCGGCCGAGACAAAGATGTGCAGCCTTCAGGAGCGGATTGGTCACCGTGATTCGGCTGCCATCCTGATTTTCAAATTCCATCTCGGAATCGTCGGTCAGGCAGGCATCGGGGCGACGTGGGCTGGCGGTGCTCAGCAGATAGAAGGCGGTGATGAAGTCGAGATCGACCTGGCGGTCAAGAGAGATGCCCTCGTGGCAGAGCAACGTACGCCGAAACCCGTTGCCGTCGATGAAGTCCTGATACTGATCGCGCGCCATGAACTCGCTTTCCGGAAAGCGCTGCAGCGTGGCGCGGACCTCTTCGGTGTAGCCGGCAAGATAGCGCCGTGAGAAATCGGCGTCGCTCAGATATTGCAGCCCATGTCGGCCGGCGTCTTCGACGACTTCGTGCAGCAGGAAGGCTGTCGCGCCAGAATCGAGATCGTCGTGAAAAAGCAACTCGTCCGGAGCCTTGAGGACGCGGTTGCACTGATCGCGCATGACTGTACCGTGCACCGAGTTGGACTTCGATCCTTCGCTGAGAAATTTCACGATGGCGCGAGCTTGTCCCACTTTCTCCTTCATCCCGGTGATGCGCCGGGTGTGGTAGCGCATCATGTCGCGGACCATGTCGCGAAGATGCGAGAACGGGTGCGCGTTATAGCTGACGTAGCAGAGCCCCTGTGGCGCCAAATTTCGTTTGAAGATGGACATCATCTTCTCGCGCACGATCGGTGGTACCCATGAATACACGCCGTGGGCGATGATGTAGTCGAACTGTCCGAAGGCCGCGTCGACATCCATGATGTCGCAATGCAGAAGCCTGATGTTGCTCAAGCCCAATGCGGCGATGTTCCGCTGTCCGCGTTCGATCGTGACGCCGCTCAGGTCGATACCGATGAACTCGCTATCCGGATATTGAAAGGCCATCGGCAACAGATTGCCGCCAACGCCGCAGCCGAGCTCCAGGACCCGGCAGCGCTCGACCGGAGCCGGCTGTAGGCCGTAGACCGCAGCGATCGTCGCCAGATGGTTCGGGTGGGTGAGCCCGTAGACATGCCCGGGATAATACACCTCATCGTATGGTGTGGTGCCGGTGGTCGGCTGGCGGTGCTCGGTCTGGATGTTCATCGCAGTCAGTTCCACGAATATGCAAACTTGTCGTTCACGATCGAAACGCGCGTCTGCTTGACCTCCTCCTTGGCGAGAGACTTGCTCAGGAATTCGCGCGACAGTTCGGGCAGCAGCGTGTTGGTGATAATGTTATCGATCATCCGCCCGCCGGAGTCCGGATCGTTGCATCGGGATACGATGTGCTCGACGACTGCATCGTCGTAGCCGAAGGCAGCCTTGTGATTATCGCGGAGGCGCTGTCCGATCCGGTCGAGCTGCAATCTGACGATGCCGGCAAGCATCTCGTCCGAAAGCGGAAAGTAGGGGATCGAGACGATGCGTCCAAGCAACGCGGCAGGGAACACTTTCAGCAATTCCGGCCGCAGCAGCCTGGCGAGTTCTTCCGGCTCGTTGCGATACTTGGGATCGCGCGCCAGGCTCATGATGAGATCGGTGCCGACGTTCGTGGTCAGAATGATCAGTGTGTTCTTGAAATCGATTCGCCGGCCGTTGCCGTCCTCCATGACTCCCTTGTCGAACACCTGAAAGAAGATCTCATGGACGTCGGGATGGGCCTTCTCCACCTCGTCGAGCAGGATAACGCTGTAGGGCTTGCGCCGGACCGCTTCGGTGAGCCGGCCGCCCTCACCATAGCCGACGTAGCCCGGAGGGGCGCCCTTCAAGGTCGAGACCGTGTGGGCCTCCTGGAACTCCGACATGTTGATCGTGATCATGTTCTGCTCGCCGCCATAGAGGGTTTCGGCAAGCGCGAGGGCGGTTTCTGTCTTGCCCACGCCGGACGGTCCGGCCAGCATGAAAACGCCGATCGGCTTGGACGGGTTGTCCAACTTGGCGCGGCTGGTCTCGATTCGTTTCGCAATCATCGTCAGTCCATGGGACTGGCCGACCACGCGGCGATTGAGAATTTCGGGCAGCTTGAGGACGGTTTCGATTTCGTCGCGCATCATTCTGCCGGTCGGGATACCGGTCCAGTCGGACACGACAGAGGCGACCGACTGCTGGTCGACATGGGCATAGATCATCCGCTTTTCCGGATTGATGCCCTCCAGTGTCTCGAACTTGCCGCGCAACTCCACGCGTTTGGTGGCTCGATCTTCGTCTCCGTTCTCGGAGAGGATTTCGCGAATGCTGCGGATGTCCTTGACGAGCTCCTGCTCCTTGGCCCAGTCGGCCTCCAGCCCGGTCAGCTTGTCCTTCAGCGCCGCTATGTCGCCGTCGATCGCGGTGA
Organism: Bradyrhizobium pachyrhizi; assembly: GCF_001189245.1. Taxonomy (GTDB): domain Bacteria; phylum Pseudomonadota; class Alphaproteobacteria; order Rhizobiales; family Xanthobacteraceae; genus Bradyrhizobium; species Bradyrhizobium pachyrhizi. The sequence continues at coordinate 108,706 of NZ_LFIQ01000076.1, forward strand.
TGCGCTCGCTGTTCTCGTCCCCGAGATCGCCGTCGCTGACCAGCGCCGATCGTTCGGCCTCGCGGGCCGCGATGGCGACGCGAGCGTCCTCGATCAGGGCGGGCGTCGCGCTCTGACTGATGGCTACCCGCGCCGAGGCTGTGTCCAGCAGGCTGACCGCCTTGTCCGGCAGCTGTCGAGACGGAATGTAGCGATGCGACAGGTTGACCGCGGTCACGATCGCGGCGTCCGAGATGCGAACGCCGTGGTGCTTCTCCATCGGGCCCAGGAGACCGCGCAGCATGATGCAACAGGTCTCGACATCCGGCTCATCGACCTGGATCGGCTGAAAGCGCCGTGTGAGTGCGGGGTCCTTTTCGATGTACTGGCGATACTCTGCCCAGGTGGTGGCGGCGATGGTCCGCAGCGTGCCGCGGGCGAGGGGAGGTTTGAGGAGATTGGCCGCGTCGCCGGTGCCGGCCGCGCCACCGGCCCCGATCAGCGTGTGGGCTTCGTCGATGAACAGGATAATCGGGGTAGGCGAGTTCTGTACTTCGTCGATCACCGAGCGCAGGCGCTGCTCGAATTCGCCCTTCATCGAGGCGCCGGCCTGCATCAGGCCGATATCCAGTGCGCAGAGCCTGACGTTGCGCAGTGGCGGCGGCACCTCGCCGGCGGCAATGCGCTGGGCGAATCCCTCGACCACGGCGGTCTTGCCGACGCCGGCCTCGCCGGTGAGGATCGGATTGTTTTGCCGCCGGCGCATCAGCACGTCGATCAATTGACGGATTTCGTCGTCTCGACCGAGGATCGGGTCCATCTCGCCCGATCTGGCCTTGGCGGTGAGATCCTGGGAGAACCGGTCGAGCGGTGTCGTCCCTTTGGGATTCGCGCGGTCCGTACCGTCCGTCCCGGCGCCGGCCAATCCGGAGCCGTCCATCGGACGCATGGTCTCCTCCTCGGAGCCTGCCCAAATGGCGCGGTGCTCCGCAGCCAATGCGTCGACGTTTATCTTGGCGAATTCCTGCGAGATGTTGTTGAGCGCACGACGGATCTCGTTCGACTTCAATCCTGCGACCAGGAGATGTCCGGTGCGGATCTGAGTCTCGCCGAAGAACAGCGTGGCATAGTGCCAGCCACGGTCGAGAATATCGATGACCGAATTGGCGACGCCCGGCATGTCGGTTTCGTTCTTGCGGAAACCGTTGATGACGCCCGCGAGGTCCGACAGCAGCCGCGCGCGGTCGAGCTTGTAGTGATCCACCGACAGGCTGAGGTCGGTCCGCTCCTGTTGCAGGATGTGAAACAGCCAATGCGCAAGCTCCACGTTACGGTTGCTGGCGCTCTTGGCGTGGCGCAGGGCCTGTATGAAGGCGTCGTAGCCGGCCCGGTTCAGTTTGCCAGTCACGGCCTCAAGGCTGATATCGGTCACGATGGCGCCTCCTGCTCAATCACCGGGCGATGCCGGGTCGTCGCGGAAATCGGCTCGAATTCCCATGATGTTAGGACAATCGGAGCGATGCTTAGGTTCAAATCGGCTGCTGATCAGCGGCAGCGCTTCGCCGGGCTCTGAGACGCTCGGCAAGGTGAAAGCGTGCATCGCGCCGATACTCCTCGGTCGAGGCCCAGTTCGGCGAAACCCAGCTGGTCCATCCAAGGCGTCCGCTCTGCCCCAGCTTCATCGGGACAACCGCTCCGGCCGGAATGGCGAGTTCCACCTCCCACTCGAGTTCGTCGCCGATATAGAAGTAGACGGCGTCAGCCAGGGGCTCGGACAGGTTCGGCGCTTTGGTCGGCAGGAACTGCTCGTATTGAGCAAAATCCTTCACGAACACGCGAACCCTGATCTTGTCTTCGACACTGAACACGCGCGAGCCCAGGAGCGCGTCGTGACCAAGCTTGGCGTGCGTCCCGCCGAGCCGGCTGCAGTGGCTTGGGTCGAACGGGAGCCAGGTGCCAACGAACTCGTCGATCTCGACCCGGACATCGAACAGCCCTTGCAGCAGTCGCGCCAGTCGCGACGCGGATTTCGCTCTCGGTGAAACCAGTCCGGCGAAGCTTAGCTTCGCCATGTCAGGCACGGTATCCCGATTGGCAAAAATATCGGAGCCGAGGCCAGCGAAGGAGCCGACATAGGCGATGAAGCGGTCGTCGGATGGCCGATCATGCTGGGCGATCGGCCGTGCGTCTGCCCAGGCTCGAAAGAACAATTGCAGAAAGCGTCCGTTCAGCAGGTCGAGAAAACGGGGGAAAGCGTCGTCCCGCATCAACTGCCAGCCGACGCTCTCGTCGGTGGTGGCCAGCGGCAGCGCGCCCTGCGGTCCGAGCAGGCCGAGGAATTTGACCAGAATTTTGAGCCTGCCATCACGATCGTCGACTGAGCTCAGATTGGAGGCGGGAAATTCCAGATAGGGGGTCTGACCGAGGTCGACAAACTCCTCGCGACGCGCTGCACTGTCGCCGATCCGCGGCCGATCCGGATTGCACCGCTCGAGCTGGCGGAGCGTCTGAAAGAAATCGAACCGCCAGGGCTCGGCCTTCATCTGGTCGATCAGCGTCACAGCGGCCTCCGGGTGCCCATGCGGGCCGGCCAACGCATGATCTCGCCGCGCTCCGGAGTCGAGATGACAGTCTGGGTGAAGGTGTTGAAGCCCGAATAGTCAGCGAAGAAGCGTTCCAGCACAGCCCCGAGCAGGAACGCGCCGCTGCCCTCGAATGCCTTCTCGTCGAGTGTGACCGTGATCTCCAGGCCGCGCGCTGCGCCACTGCCGGTACGCTCACGCACCCGCCGCACCACGGGTCTGCTCTCGACGCTGCGTACGCCACGAATCTTTCGTTCCGTCGCGTCGTCGAACTGGTCGGCGAACAATGACAGCATCTCCCGCAGTGCCCCGGCGTTCTTGCCGCCGCTGCGCTCCACGAGGCCGAGATAGTTCAAACTCAGCATGTTGATCAGGCGCCAGCTGACGACGCCGCTATTGGCGATTTCGCTGCGACTGCGCAACTGGGCCACCACCGGCTCGCGTGGCCGGGTGGGACCGGCGATGCACATCAGCTCGAGCGAGGTGTCGTCCAGCAGGCGAAAGTCGGCTCCGCCCTGGCCGACGGGCAGATGTTCCGTGAGATGCCGGTTGGAGCACAGCGCGCGGACGCTCAGCTCGGCGGCGGATCCGCCGCCGCTCGGGTCGCCGGGCTCGAGCAGCGAGAGGAACATGTCCGTCCCGGTATAGTCCGAGGCCGCGCCATAGGTCTTCTCTTCGACGGTGCGCCGCCGCGGCAGCCGACGAACCGTATAATAAAGTCCCTCGACCGATCCGGCCGTCCGGTCGACGGCGGCGGAGTACAACGGACGCACGCGGCGCTTGTCCTTTTCCGCCGGAAAGTGCGCGTAAACCTCCAGCACCTGGTGCGGCTCATATTCGAGATAGCGGCTTCGGTCGGGCACCACGTGGTATTCGTAGGTATTCGACTTGATCGGGATGCGATCGCTGGTCTTTTCGAACAGGTTGATCGCCGGGGCGGTGTAGAGACTGAAAGTCTCTGCCCGGACCGAGGCGGCGAGCCGCGAGTTGTGCTCATCGAACGCGAAGACGATATCGATGGATTTGCTACGTAACCGCGGCATCACAGCGCGAAGCTGGGTCAGATTGATGCCAAGGAACTTGCGCGGAAACACGAAATATTCCCGCAATAACTCCGAGCCGCGAAAGACCCGGTTGTCGTTCGGAAACAGGGATTCGTTCTCGCTGAAGCCGACCTGCTGCACACAGTCGTTCGGAGCCCGGATGACGACCGGATCGCCGAAATCGTCGAGATAGCGAAAATAGAGCCCGACGCAGTTCGAGGTCAGTTGTTCGTAGAGTGCGATGGCATCCGACTCGGCGCCGGTCAGGTAGATGGGCAGTTCGCTGGCGCGGCAGCCGGCGAACCAGGTCTCCGGTTTGTTGCGAGTCTCCGCGTCCGCCGGCTCCTCGTCGAGCCGCGCGGCGGTACGGTGCGTCAAGGAGAGCCTGAGCCCGGCGATGACCTCTCCGCCGACTGGAATCCCGAGCGCCTGCAACGCGCCCGCGGTCGCAAAATATTCGGCGCCGGTGACGTCAAAGGGCCAAAGCACGATGTCGCGGCAGAGCCGGAATCGGCAGGCGAGGCTCCGTTCCCTTTCGCGATAGTTCGCGTCGAAATAGGCGCCCCGCGCGATCTTCTTGCCGTCGCGCAAAGCCGGATCGGCGTAGGTCGGCTGAATCTTGACCAGCATGGCAGACGGAGTCGGCGCGAGATAGTTCGGAACCAACTGCTCAAGCAGGTTCGCCGTGAATTCCGGAAACTCGTGCTTGAGCTTGAGCTGAACACGCGCGGCGAGAAATGCAGCGCCTTCCAGCAGGCCTGAGATCATCGGATCCGAGCGGTCGCGGACCAGGCCGCCGAGGCGCTCGGCGATACCAGGATATTCCTCGGCAAAACCCTCCGCGTGCTCGTACAGCAGCGACAGTTCACGATTGTAAAAGTCGAGGAACTCGCGGTTCATGCTATAATCGGTTGATCTGTATATCGCCGCTGTCGAGGTCGACGTCTGCGACGAATTCCACGGGCACGTTGAGCGGTTCGCATTTCAGGTCGGAATGCACGACAAAGCGCAGCTTGAGCTGCTCGGGCCCCACGGAGGTGTCGCGCCGCACCCGGATGGACTTGCGATCGAGTCTTGGCTCGTAGGTCGTCAGCGACATGCGCAGGGCATCGCTGAGCTCCTCGTCGGTGACTTCGTCGATCGAACGGTTTGCGATATCGGGGAAACCATAGTTCAGGATCGAGGTGCGGACGCAGCCGCGACCGGTCAGGTCAAGCGTCGACTCGAGGGCAATGGTATTGAGGAGTGTTTCGACGTCCTGCGAAACCTCGCGCCTTAGCAGCGTCTCCGAGATCGGGAAACGACCAGCGCTGCGCCGTCCCGCTATCACTCGCTCACCGAACTGATCCCGCAATTCGAGCGCTTTGCGGGCATCGCGAGCGTCATGAGCCGCACGAAAGGCCAGCATCAATGGCGGAGAGAGCCGGTCCTTCCTTGGCGTAACGGTCATTGACGGTCCCCGTACAGCCGGCGCCGATTGCCGCTATGGGCAACCGACGCCGGGCAGGAAGCTTGCGATCAGGCCCATTCCTTGTTGGCCGCAACGTCCCATCCGAACACCGGAGACGCGCCGGCGCCGCCTTTTTCGGTCTGGGTCTTGTAGGTCATTTTGACCTTCTGGAAGTTCAGGCTGACGTTTTCGGTGAGGCGATCCTCGCCGTGCGATCCGCCCGTCGAGACGCTGGAAACCAGAACGTGCTTCATCTCGATCTTGAGATATTCGAGCGGGTGTTCACCGGCCTTGCGTACCGTGAGAATGGCGCTGTCGATGTGCTTTCCATTCGCGCAGACCTTGAAAAGCTCGGGTGTCGCCTTGTCCACGAAGTGCGTGAAGTGGAGGTCTTGAACCGCGACCTTGCCGGCGCCGCCGCCCGACCCGCTGTGGAACGTGCCGCTCTGGCTCTCGCCGAACGACCAGCTCAAAATGTCGATTTCGTCCTTGTGTTTGTCGTCGAGCGACTCGCCCTTGATCGGATCGAGTTTCAAAAAGATGTCGACAGCCATAGCATAGCCCTTTCAAAATTCTCTGATGATAGACGGTTGCGATAGCGCGGCGTCAGGAGCTCGGGCCTGGCAGGCGCGAAACGAGACTGAGACCGACGTCCATCGCTTCCAATTGAAAGTGTGGACGGAGAAAGAAGCGCGCGTTGTAATATCCCGGGTTCTCCTCGTTTGCTATGACCTCAACCTTCGCAGCGGCCAGCGGCTTGCGCGCTTTCTGAGCTTCTGACGACAGGGCCGGATTGGCATCAACGTACTCGTTGATCCAGGTCTGCAGCCAGACCGTCAGCTCATCCTTTTCCTTCATGGATCCGATCTTGTCGCGAACCATGCACTTCAGATAATGCGCAAAGCGGGATACTGCGAACATGTAGGGCAGGCGTGACGACAGGTTGTCGGACGCGGTTGCATCCACGCCCTTGTCGCCGAAATACTTCTTCGGCTTATAGAGCGACTGGGCGCCGATGAAGGCAGCCTTGTCGGTGTTCTTGCGATGGATCAGCGGGATGAGTCCCGCCTTTGCAAGCTCGTGCTCGCGACGATCGCTGATGGCGATCTCGGTGGGGCATTTCAGGTCGACGCCACCGTCGTCGGTCGGGAACGTATGCGTCGGCAGGTTGATGACCTCGCCGCCGGACTGGACGCCGCGGATGCGGGTGCACCAGCCGAACTCCTTGAAGGCGCGGTTGATGTTGACCGCCATCGCATAGGCGGCGTTGATCCAGCCGTATTTGTCACCGGTGTGCCCGTCCGTCTCCTCTTCGAAGGCGAACTCTTCCACCGGCTCCGATTTGGCGCCGTAGGGGAGGCGGCCCAGCGCACGCGGCATGCACAGGCCGAGATAGCGCGAGTCGTCCTGATCGCGCAGCCCTTTCCATGCGGCGTATTCCGGCGTGTCGAACACCTTGCCGATGTCGCGAGGGTTCGACAGTTCGGTCCACGAGTCCATTCCCATCAGCGTCGGCTCGGCGCCGCTGAAGAAGGGGGCGTGTGCGGCGCCGGCGATCTTGCTGAGATCGCGGAGCAGCTGCACGTCGGTGGGGAGGTGGCTGAAATAGTAGTCGCCGATCAGGCAGCCGAACGGCTCGCCGCCCAGCTGGCCAAATTCGTACTCGTAGATCTGCTTGAACAGCGGGCTCTGGTCCCACCGCGCATCGGGATAAAGCCGCAGGTTCCGGTACAGCTCGTTCTTGGAGACGTTCATCACCCGGATCTTGAGGTTGGCGTCGGTCTCGGAATTGAAGACGAGGTAGTGGAGGCCGCGCCAGGCACTTTCGATCGCCTGGAATTCGGGCGCGTGCAGGATCTCGTTCATCTGCGCGGTCAGCTTCTGATCGATCCGCGCGATCATCTCCTCGATGGTGTCGAGCACGTCCGACTTGATGACGCTCGTATCCTTCAGCGCTTCCTGAACGAGCGTGGACACCGCGTTTTCCACTTCGGTCGCCGCACGTTCGGTGCGCGGCTTGAAGCTTTGCTTCAGCAGGGCGGCGAACTCGTCAGCCTCGACGGTCCCGACCTTGGTGGTGGTCTCTTTGTGGATTGCTTCTTTTGCCATGGTCCCCATTCCTTCCCTTAGCTGTTGCTGTCGGCTTCGGTGGACTGGCTGCTCGCGCGCTCGCGCAGTGCGGCCATCAGTTGAGGATCGGCGAGGAGTTTCTTCAGCTGGTCCTCGGCGCCCACCTTGCCATCCATGTAGCGCAGCAGGTTGGCAAGCTGTTCGCGCGCTTCGAGCAGCTTGGCCGTCGCCGGCACCTGGCGGGCGACCGCCACCGGCGTGAAGTCGGACATCTTGTTGAAGCGCAGGTTGACGGAGATCTTTTCGTCGGACCCGTCGCTGAGACGATTGGCGACGCGGGCCGTCACGCCGGGCTGGATCGCCGCCATGCGGTTGTCGAAATTGTCCATGTCGAATTCGAGGAACTTGCGCTCTTCGACCTTCGTCTTCTCGATGCCGGGGTTGTTGCCGGAAAGATCGGACAGGACGCCCATGACGAACGGCAGCTCGATCAGCCGCTCGGCGTCGTAGGGATCTTCGTAAGTGATGTGCACGCGCGGTGCGCGGTTTCGGCGAATGAATTTTTGACCGCTGTCGGTTGCCATTGGGTTGCCCTCTTCACAAAAAAATCTCTGCGGAAGCCGACTTGCGCGACGCAGGCAGGGAAGTGCCTCGGTCTTTCGTCGGCGGAGCTTCCTTCCGTTCAGTTAGTCCCCTCGAACGGAAGGCGGGTTCAATTCGATTTATCGATCGCCTTCAGAGCGCCCTCTGGCAGCACTTCGTTCAGCAGGCTGAGGAAGTCTCGCTGTGCGAGTTCGCGTGCGCGATCGACCAGGAACGGGATCGGGCTGGACGGCTCCGCGGCCCGGAAGAAAGACGCAACCTTGCTCAGCAAGTCCAACGCCTGGGCTCTGTTTTCGGCTGAAAAAACAGCATCTTGAGCCTCGCTTTCGGTCGCGGATGGGAGCGCGGTGGCGAACTCCGCCATGCGCTCGATCGGCAGGTCGAAGACCTTGTCGCGACCGATATTGATGGCGGCGCTTTCCACGTGGGCCGGCATCAGCATCCGCATCACTTCGATAAACGATTTGCCAACCATGTCCTGCGCCTGCCGCACCAGCAACAGCGCCGGGCTCGACGGTTCCTTCCGAGCGAAGTAGTCGGCAGCCGCCGCCAGTGCCGCGGATGCCTGTCCGGGTGACGTCACTGCGCCGGCGATTTCGATCGGAGGCTGCCGGTCGTCTTGGGCGGTTTCCTCCGGGGATGAGGCAACTGCGGCCGGATCGCGTGCAGTGACCAGAGTCGCGAGCCAGCCGGCCATGCCGTTCGCGACACCCGCCAGCCTGTCGAGACTGATGGGTTGCCCCGAGTTCAACTTTTCGTGCCAAGCCGATTTGATGCCGGCAATCTCGGCAGCGACCGCCGAACAGCGGGCGCTCACCGCTTTGAGGGTGTCGAGGTCGGTCTCGCCGATGATGCGCTCGATGGTTCCGAGATCTGGCATGTCGACGTCAGCATCGCCGGCGGGAATTTCGCCCTTGGCAATCTGATAGGCTCGGTAGTTGAGGCTGCCGTGCCGTCGATTTTCGATCAGGGGAAGGAATTGGAGCGGGTTGATCACCGTCGGAAACACGTCGATCGCCTCGATGGTGACGGCCCGAAAGGCATAGTCGCCGTCCTCGCCCCTTGGGTGAACCGCTTCCCATTGTTCGCGGAGCAGCAGGGTGGTTGCCCGCAGGCAGCTGAGGAAGCCGTCGAGATCGCGGTTCAGGATGGAAAACTTGGCGAGCAGCATGGTCAGGCGCAGATCGCGGGTGCGAGCCAACAGGGGCTGGGCAGCGGCGAACTGGCCGGCAATATCGATGGCTTTTGGATCGAAGCGTCCGCGCTCTCCGTTCGCATTGACGACCTCGAAATACGACATCGGCAGCAGCGATTCCGCAGCTGCGAAGAAATTCAGGTACTGGACGTCGCCGGCCGCATCGAGGTCAGGCCCGCAGGGATCGTCCGGGTCGATGGGCTGGGTCAGGGATGCGACGTCGAGCATGCAAAGAGGATCCGTCTGCGGGGCCCTGGCCCCTCTACCAGGTCCGTGACATCTGGCGGATCACGCGGGGGATCATGATCCGATTGACTGTTAGGTCAGATCAACGCTGGCCTCGGTTCATTCCCGCGATGACGGCGGTTTCCCGTGAACCAGCAAGCGCTTGGAACCGACTACATGAGTGCCGCAGTGGCTTCCCCGGGCGGGTGCGTTGCCGAGCCAGGAGAGGTGACACCGAGCGGACCTGTCGGCCATCCCACCGATGGACGGCTCGGATTTCGATCGTTCGTGCTTGACCGCCCGATGCGCCGGTTGCGCAGTTCGTGCGGTCAACGAGGGAGTTTAACGCCCACATGGGCCAGCTTACCCAGGATACCCGCCTCTGCGAGCTCAAGACCCCCCTTGGCAAGGACGTTCTGGTTTTTGCCCGGTTCGAGGCCGCCGAAGGTCTGAGTGAACTGTTCGAATATCGCATCGAATGTCTCAGCGAGGAAGCCGATCTCGACTTCGATCGGGCCATCGGCAAGCAGTGCACCCTCACCATCAAACTGCACGAGAAGGAACGCGAGTTCAGCGGCATTCTCACGGAAGCCCAATGGCTGGGGGTGAAGAACGACTATTTCAGTTACCGGATCGTGCTGAGGCCCTGGTTGTGGCTGCTGTCGCGGACCACCGATTGCCGGATCTTTCAGGACAAGAAGGCGCCCGACATCATCAAGGAAGTCTTCAACGAGCGCGGCTTCACCGACTATGAGTCCAAGCTTACCGAAGAGGGCTCATGTCCAAAGCTCGAATACTGCGTTCAATATCGCGAGACCGATCTGGATTTCGTGTGCCGGTTGATGGAGCAGCACGGGATTTACTACTTCTTCAAGCATGAAGGCGGCAAGCACACGCTGGTGCTGGCCGATTCCAAGTCCTCGCACAGTCCAATCAACGGTCTCGCGAAGATCCCCTACATCCCGCTCACCGGCTCCGATCGTCGCGGCGAGCAGCATATTTATGAATGGGCTTCCGAACGCCGGTTCCGCACCGGGAAGATCGAGCTCAACGATTACAACTACCAAAAGCCCAACGCGCAGATGATCAGCGACGCCAAGGGCTCCGAGCACTACACACGATCCGAGATGGAGTTCTACGACTATCCCGGCAAGTTCAAGGAGAAATCCGACGGCGAGCGTTACGCGAAGATCCAGCTCCAGGCCGAGCAGGCGATGGATCGGCGCCGCCGGGGCAATGGCGACGCCGTCAATCTGTTTCCGGGCGGACTAACCAAGCTCGAGAAGCACTCGAAGGACTCGCAGAACGTGGAATATCTCGTGGTACGGGCAGCTCATTCGTTTTCCATCGAGTCCTATCGCACTGGCGGCCCCGGCGACGCCGGACAGCACGTCTACTTTGGCAGCTACGAATTTCTGCCGAGCGATCGGCCGTTTCGATCTCCCATGACGACGCCGAAGCCGAGGATCAATGGTATCCAGACGGCCAAGGTCGTCACCAAGGACGACAATTCGAGCGAGGAAATCGACGTCGAGTCGCTGGGCGAAATCTATGTTCGCTTTTTCTGGGATCGGAAGAAGAAGCGGTCGTGCCGGTTGCGCGTGGCGCAAGTCTGGTCCGGCAAGCGCTGGGGCGGTCAGATCATCCCGCGCGTCGGGCAGGAGGTGGTGGTGGAATTCCTGGAAGGGGATCCCGACCGGCCCTTGGTGATAGGGACCGTATACAACGATGAATACAAGCTGCCTTACGACCTGCCGTCCAAGAAGACGATTGCGGGTCTGAAGTCCGACTCGACCAAGGGAGGAGGCGGCTACAACGAATGGAACTTCGAGGACAAGAAAGGGTCCGAGAAGATCACCCTGCATGCCGAGAAGGACTACGACGTCACGGTCCGCGACACCGAGACCAGGACCATCGGTGAGGCGGCGTTCGGCGGCGACACCCGCAAGACCACGCTCAAGAACGGCAACGACAAGCTTGATATCGAATTGGGCGGTCAGCACGTCAAGCTGGCGATGGATCAGTCCGTCGATGCGGGCCTGAGCATCACCCTCACGGCCAACGTCAACATCACCCTGCAGGTTGGTCCAAGCCAGATCATCCTGTCTCCGGCCGGCATCGTCATCAACGCGCCAACCATCACCATGACCGCGCAGGCCGCCATGGCGCTCGCGGCCGGCGGCCCGCTGGTTGCCCACGGCACGCCAACCATTGTCGGCTGACAGCCATGAATCAGGTTCGGTTCAGCACAGTCCACGATCTCTTTGAAGCCTATCCGCTGGCGCGCTACGACGTCGGCAAGGCCGCTCCGGACAAGCTGTCGTTGGATTTCCTGCAGGAGGCGGCCGATGCGGGCAGCTGGCACCAGGCTGTATCCTTCTGCGCGTATCTGCTCCCCAGGCGCGTGGCCGTCGCCTGGGGCTGTCGCTCGTTGCGGCAGATGTTCGACCATTTCGACGGCAATGAAGGCAGGTCGCTCAATTTTGCCGAGACCTGGGTCCGGCAACCGGATGAGCAATCGCGCAACAAGGCTTTGGCGGTCGGCAATGCCAACGATCCTGAGCAGCCGGCGACCTGGCTGGCGCTGGCGGCGGGTTGGTCTGGTGGAAGCGTGGTTCCCGCGGAATTTGCGCCGGTCGAAGCCAAGCCGGATCAGACGGCGCGCGCGGTTCGCGCAGCCCTTTTGATCGGCCTCTGCCGGCTTACCCGCGAGTCCAGGGACCGGATAATGACGGCCTGCCTGGAGGATGGTATTCAATTGGCACGCGGCGAACCGCGCCCTCCACGCTGACGAGACGATGTGATGGTGCTTCGCTTCAACATTGAGAACGAGCCGAACCTTCCAGACGGCGGCCCTGTGTCATTCACTGTCACCGGAAGGCGTTCGGTCGACATCGGCCGGGATCGCCATCTCGACTGGACATTGCCCGATCCGGCACGGATGATTTCGGGGAAGCATTGCGAGGTCCATTATCGCGACGGCGGCTACTGGCTGCACGACGTCTCGACCAACGGCACCTTTCTCAATGGTGCCGACCAGCGTATGCGGGGAGCGCATCGGCTGCGCAACGGCGATCGGCTTGTCATCGGCCACTATGTCATTGGCGTTTCGCTGGACCTGGATGAGCCTGCCGAGGGCACTCCGAGCCATGGTGCGCAGCAGCAAGCTCCGCTCGCTCAGCAGCACGCCGACTACCACGAACTGTGGGCTCCCGGTCGCGACGTGCCGCCGCCAATCGACCCGCAGCAGTTGCGAAAACCGCGCGAGGCCGCGCGGCCCGTCAATCCGGAATTCCTGGACTGGGCAGCGAGCGTTCCCGCGGCGGGTGTGGATCCCGTCCGGCATTCGCCGCAGATGCCTCAACGCGAGCCGCCGCTGCACGACGACATGAGCTGGGCAGCCGGTCCGGTTGCCACGCCAAAACCGCCGGTCGACGTGCTGCACGCGATGCCGACGCCGCGCCGACCGTCGGTATGGGCCGACGACGAAGCGGCTGCCCCGCCGCCGCCGCCTTCACCGACAGGGCATGTGGGAGCGCCGCGGCCGCAACTGGCCGAGCCGGTACCGGCCACGGCGGCGTTGACCGGCAATTCCGAACTTGCGCGCCTGGTCGCCCGTGCTGCCGGGCTGCCGGACGGTTTCTTTGCCGACAAGACCGAAGCTGAACTTGCGGAACAGCTCGGCGTCATCCTGCGCATGACGGTGGAAAACTTGATGGCCCTGCTGCAGGCGCGCACCCAGGCCAAGCAGCTGACGCGCAGCACCAGCCAAACCACCATCCAGGCCATCGAGAACAACCCGCTGAAATTCTCGCCGACCGCGGAAGACGCGATGCGTATCCTGTTCGGGCCGCCGACCCGCAGTTACCTCGATGCGCCGCATGCCTTCGCCCAGGGCTTCAAGGACCTCAAATCCCATCAATTGAAGACCTATGCGGCAATGCAACATGCCGTCCGGGGACTGATTGCCAGCATCGATCCGACGCTGATGGCGCGCGAGCTCGAGCTTCAGCGCGGCGCAAGATCCCTGTTTGGCTCGAACAAGAGCAAGCTCTGGGACGAATTCTTGACGCGCTGGAACGCGCATCTCGGTCGCGACGAAAGCGCGCCGATCGATACCTTCATGCTGCATTTCTCCGAATATTACGACCGCGCTGACAAGTCGGGTTCAAAGTGAACTGTCGGTGACGATGCAGTCGCCGATCATTGCCAAGTGGATGTAGGAATGTCTTGGTACAGCAAAGTTTTCTGGTCGGAAGGTCTGTTCCTGCGGCCGCATCATTTGCAGCAGAACGATCGCTATCTCGAGCATCTGCTGGAAAAGCGCGTTCGTTACACGACACCATATCCCTGGGGCTTTGCCCAGCTCGAGATCGATAACGATCTTACTCAGCAGAGCAAATTCGCCGTGCGCAGTGCGACCGGCGTCATGCCGGACGGAACGCCGTTCGATATTCCCGCCGACAGTCCGATCCCGGAAGCCATCGAAGTGCCGGATTCGGCCGCAGGCCAGATCGTCTGGCTGATGATGCCGGTCGCGGCTCCCAATACGCGGGAGGTGGATGAGGACCGCACCGACAGCGCAAGTCGCTACGTTCGGACTGCCGAAACGTTTATCGATTCAACCTCGGCGCTGCGCATCGAAGAAGAGATCGACGTTGTCTATCCACGGCTGTCGTTCGAGCTGCGCAAGACGAGCAAGCCGGGATACATGGGTCTCGGCATCGCTCGCATCCTCGAAGTGCGCGACAAGAATATCCTGTTCGACGACAAGTTTGTGCCGCCGATGCTGGTCTGCGCCGCGCATCCGGTTGTCGATGGCTGGCTCAATCGAATCATCGGCTGGGTCGAGACCAAGCTCGACGAGCTTGCACGCTACGCAGTCGATCCGTCGTCCGGCGGCGGCTTGCAGAGCGTCGATTATCTCGTGCTGCAGGTACTGAACCGGACCATTCCGGTGCTGACTCATTTCAAGCGGTCCGGCAGCGTACATCCCGAGCGGCTGTACGAGGAATTGCTGAGGTTTGCCGGTGAGCTTGCGACCTTCGCGACCACCGAGCGACGCGCACGTGACTACCCGGCATACGATCACGACAACCTCGAATACGTCTTCACGCCCCTGGTGCGCGACATCCAGGATTTCCTGAGCGCGCGGCTGGGCAGGCGGGCGATTCGTCTGGAGATCATTGAACGTGCGCAAAACGCATTTGTATCGCCGATCCGCGATCGCGCGTTGTTCCGAAATGCGACCTTGGTGCTGGAGGTCGCCGCGCGGCGGCCTCTCGTCGAGATTCAGAATGAATTCCCGCACCTGTTCAAGGTCGGGCCCAACACGAAAATGACCGAGATCGTGCACGCAAACCTGCCGGGTTTGACCCTGGTGCATCTGCCGACGCCGCCACCGCACATCCGAGCCATCACAGACCACGTCTATTTCTATCTCGATCGCAAGTCGCCGCTGTGGCCTGAGTTCAGCACAGCGGCCTCGATCGGGATGCATTTTTCCGGCGACTGGCCGGAGCTTGAGTTGTACCTTTGGGCCATCCTGGAAGAGCGGCCATGACCGACAGGGACAAGCCGGTTAATCCTTTCGGTCGGGGTGAGCGGACCATCATCCGTCCGAACCCCGGCGGGAAGATGCCGCCGGCTCCGGCTCCTCAACCTCCGGCAGGCGAGGGACCTGCCAGCCGTCCAGCGTACTCGCCATCGCCCATGGCTTCGCCTGGTGCCCCTTCGCCGCCGCCCTCATTTTCTCCCACACCGCAGGGCGCAAGCTACGCCGCCCCGCCGACCAGCCAGCCCTCAGAGGAATGGATTTCGACACCGGCGCCGGCTCAGGCGCCGCAACCGATCCTGCCGCCCGGACCGCCATTGCGTGTCGACGATCTGGTTGCGCCAAACGCCAATCCGGTGATGCGCGCCGGCGGCCCTTTGCTGCAGTTGCTTGGCCGGCTGCGCGTCGCGCTGATGCGGGCGTCATTCGCGAGCCTGATGGAGCAGGTCGCCGACGCCATCAAGTTCTTCGAGAAGGATATCCGCTCGGCGGGCATTTCCGAGCACCAGGCCAATACGGCGAAGTATATCCTGTGCGCGACCGCCGACGATATTGTGCAGCACATTCCGACCGACGATCGGCACGTCTGGGCCCAATATTCGATGCTCAGCCGGTTCTTCGGCGAACGCGTGGGCGGCGTACGCTTCTTCGAGATTCTCGATCATTTGAAGACTGATCCGCTCGTCAACTATCCGGTGCTCGAGCTTCAGCACGCCTGCCTTGCGCTCGGATTCCAGGGCATCCACCGGACGTCGCCGGGCGGACTTGCGAACCTCCAGGTGATCCAGCGCAACCTCTATGAAACGCTGCGCCGGGTTCGGCCCAAGCCGACCAACGATTTGTCGCCGCACTGGCGCGGACAGGCCTTGGCCGGTCGGCGGAAGCACTTGCGCATTCCGGTTTGGCTGGTGGCGGCCGTGGTCGCCGCGCTGTTAACCGGATCCTATTTCGTTCTGCGAACATTGCTGGCTGGCCGTGCAGAGAATGCTGCGCAAGTAGCGCTGGCGCTGCATCCCGGCGATCCGATCGAGCTCAAGCGCCGCGTCGTTGCGCCGCCGCCACCACCGCCTCCGCCGCCACCGCCGGACCGCATCACCCAGCTGCAGCGCATTCGCAACGCGCTTGCGCAGGAGAAGACGGCCTGCGCCATGACCGCGGATCAGACGGCGAGCTTCATCGTGATCAGGGTGTGCGATCTCGCATTGTTTGCCTCGGGCCAGGCAACCATCCTGGATGGTTTCAAGCCGATCGCGGCCCGCGTCGCGGCGACGCTCGACAAGGAACCGGGGCGAATCCGGGTGGTTGGCCATACCGACAGCTCGCCGATCCGCACCGTGCGTTTTCCCTCGAATTTCGAATTGTCGGTCGAGCGCGCCAAGGCGGTTGCCGCCGCGCTGAAGCCCGGCTTGGCCGATGGTTCGCGCGTCGATGTCGACGGCAAGGGATCGGATTCACCAATTGCCAGCAATTCGACACCCGAGGGGCGTGCCAAAAACCGTCGGGTCGAAATCTTCATCGAACGTAGCGAATAGGCGGACGCCAGAAGCTCACGCGATAAGCGACAGGTACCGGTCAATATGCTCGCCAAGGACATTCTACGCATCGTTCTCTATGGAGTCGGGCTCAGCTCGCTTGGGGCGGTGATCTACCTTGCCGGTCCCTTCGTTGCGTTCGGCGACTGGCATCCGTTGGAAAATCACATCGTTCGCCAGATCGCGATCCTGCTGCTCGGCGCTGCGGCAGCAGGCATCACCGGCCTTCATTTCTTCAAGCGACGCAAGAATGCCAAAGAGATCGCCGACGGCGTCAGCGCTGCGGACCAGGCTGTCAGCGACGAGCCGGTGCTCAAGGAGCGCATGAAGGATGCGCTCGCAACGCTCAAGACTGCGAGCGGCAACAAGTCCGGTTATCTCTACGATCTACCCTGGTACGTCATCATCGGTCCGCCGGGTGCGGGAAAGACCACCGCACTGGTCAATTCGGGGCTCAAGTTTCCGCTCGCGCGAGGGGCGACGCCGGCGGCGATCGCCGGGGTCGGCGGGACTCGCTACTGCGATTGGTGGTTTACCGAGGAGGCGGTGCTGATCGATACCGCCGGTCGCTACACAACCCAGGATTCAAACAGCAAGGCCGACAAGGAAAGCTGGCTATCCTTCCTGGACATCCTGAAGAAAAATCGGTCGCGCCAGCCGATCAACGGCGTTCTCGTCGCAATCAGTCTGGAGGACGTGCTGACGCTGCCGAAGCAGGAACTCGCGCTTCATGCCGATGCCATCAGGATGCGGCTCCTCGAACTGCATCAAAGGCTGAAAGTGAGCTTCCCGGTCTACGCGCTGTTCACCAAGGCCGATCTCGTTGCCGGTTTCACCGAATATTTCGCCTATCTCGGCGAGGCCGGCCGGCGCCAGGTCTGGGGCGCCACGTTCCAGACCGCCGACAAGACCCAGAATCTGGTGGGGCAGGTTCCGGTCGAGTTCGATCGCCTGCTGGAGCGTCTGAGCGAGGAAACGCTCGACCGTCTGCAGGACGAGCCGACGCCCCAGCACCGGGTGCAGTTGTTTGGTTTCCCGGCGCAGATGGCGCGGCTCAAGCCGCAGATCCACGATTTCCTCAACCAGATTTTTGAGCCGACACGGTATCACGTGAACGCCAATCTGCGTGGGTTCTATTTCACGTCGGGTACCCAGCAGGGGACGCCGATCGATCAATTGATCGGATCGTTGGCGCGTACGTTCGGCGCGGAGGAAGTCGGCGCCGGATCGTACTCCGGGACCGGCAAGAGCTATTTCCTTGCCGATTTGATTTCGAAGGTCATCATCGGCGAGGCCGACTGGGTCTCGACCGACCGCGCTGCGGTGCGCCGCGCCTTGATCCTCAAGACCGCGGCGCTGTCGGTGATAGGTTTGGTGGCGATCGGGCTGATCGGTGCGTGGCTGACCAGCTACAAGCGCAACTCCGACCTGATCGAACAGAGCTTGCAGGCGGACAACGAGTATGCGGCCGCCGGGGCGCCGCTCATCAAGCAAACGCTGATTGCCGATCATGATCTCGACAAGGTGCTGCCGCTGCTCTATCGGCTGCGGAACGCCCCGGCCGGCTATGCCTCACGGAATGAGCCGGTAGCACTGTCGGCGCGCTACGGGCTCAGTCAGCACGCGCGCCTGTTGTCGCCCGCGAAGGCGGCCTATCACACCGCGCTTGAGCGCATGTTCAGGCCTCGTTTGCTGTACCGTTTGGAAGAGCAGCTCAATGCGCGCATCAACGAGCCTGCCTTCGTCTATGAGGCGCTGAAGGTCTACCTGATGCTCGGCGGCCTGCAATCCCCGGACCGCGAGCTCATCCGTTCCTGGATGCAGCGCGACTGGGCGGACAACCTGTATCCTGGCGCGACCAACGCGGAGGGACGGCGTCTGCTCGATGAGAATCTCGTCGCCATGTTCGACCTCGAAACCGAGCAGCCGCCGCTGGTCGAGCTTGACGGCCGGCTGATCAAGCAGGCACAGAATTCATTGGCGCGCCTCAGCGTGTCGCAACGCGCCTACGAGTTCCTGAAGTCGGAGGCTCGTGGATCGACCGCCGGCGACTGGATCGCCAGCCGCCGAGGTGGTCCGGACGTGACAGTTGTCTTCGAAACCACGACTGGGCAGCCCTTGGACAACGTGCGGGTACCCGAGTTCTTCACCTACAACGGCTTCAATCAGAAGTTCATCGCTCGACTGCCCGGATTGTCGGAGCGCATGAAGCGGGAGCGGTGGGTCTTGGGTGACGCCGGCCAGCAATCGGCAATCGACCAGCAGTATGACAATCTGGCTGGCGATCTGCTCAGCATCTACTCCAATGAGTTCGTGACGACCTGGCGGACTGCGCTCGGCAGTCTGCGTCTGAAGAAATTGCTCGCGGACAAGCCGAAATACGAGGTGCTGAGGGCGCTTTCGGCGCCGACCTCGCCGATGCGGCAAATCCTGGAGTCGGTGCGCGATGAGACGATGCTGACCAAGGAACGCCCCAAGCCGGCGAGCGGCGGCACGCCGGCCGCGCCGCCTGCGGTGACCACGCCAGCGCTGTTCAACAATGCCCAGGATGGTACGCCCGGCGCGGCGATCGAGTCGCAGTTCAAACCCTACCATGCAGTGCTTGAAGGGGAGAGCACCCGCCGGCCGATCGACTCGACGATCGCAAACCTGAACGACATCGCGCAGAATCTGACGCTGATGATCGAGAATCCGCAACTGACGGCACAAGCAACCGCGGGGCTTCAGACCCAGGTTGCAGCGCTGCGCAATAATGCCTCGCGTATGCCGCCACCGTTTTCCGATATGCTGCGGGCGGCGGCCGCGGAGTTCGAAGGCAGCATCGCCGCCTCCACGGCAGGCCAGATCCTGCAGTCGTTACGCGATCAGGTCACGCCGGTCTGTCAGCAGACGGTGACCAACCGCTATCCGTTCGTGCGGAGCAGCGGTCAGGAAGTCCCGCTCGCGGACTTCGCCAAGCTGTTCAGCCCGAACGGCGTCATGGACAAGTTCTTCACTCAGTTTCTGGCGCCTTATGCAGATACGTCGCGATCCGAATGGGTCTGGCGGAAGGAGAGCCCCGTCGGCCGATCGTTCTCGCCTGATACGCTAAAGCAGTTCCAGAATGCCGCTTATATCCGCGACGCGTTTTTCCAGACTGGCGGCGGTGTGCCGGCGGTGTCCTTTGCGATCCGGCCGCCGGCTGCGGCCGGACCGGGCATCACAGTCAAGACCGAGATCGGCGGCACGACGATCACCAGCCCGACCACACCAGGACCAGCCGCAACCCCCTCCATGTTTGGCGCGCCGCAACCCGCTCCTCCGCCGCCGCCGCCGCAGAGCAATTCACCGACGACGGTGCTCTGGCCCGGCCCATCGCCGCGGACGGCAATTTCGGTCAGCAACGAGTCCGGCTCGCCATCCGTACTCGAGCGCATCGGCCCCTGGTCGTTGTTCCGAATGCTGGAGGCTGGCTCGCTGGTCGCCAAGGCGGAATCCGCCAGCGCAACGTTCATTGTTGCCGGACGCGAGCTCAACTATCAGATTTCGACCGGATCGTTGCGCAATCCGCTAAACCTGTCAGTGCTCCGCGAGTTTCGTTGCCCGACCGGAATATGACCATGCGATGCGGCTTATTCGGCAAGATCGGCGCGAAGCGTGATTTCATCGCGATCGCGACGCCGCGAAGCTTCCTGGAAGTCTGGGAGCCGTGGGTGCAGGCAGCCATCTCCGCGAGCCGCCACCAACTCGGCGCCGCCTGGCAGGAAGCATTCCTGACCGCGCCGATTTGGCGATTCTGGCTTGGCGCCGCGATCTGCGGCACCGCCGTCGCAGGAGCGATCATGCCGTCGCTTGACGGCGTGGGGCGATACTATCCGTTGACGCTGCATGCAGTGCCGGATGGCGACGCTGCGCTGTCGCCGCCGCACATCGATCCGCAGGACGAGTGGTATGGGCAAGTGGAGACGTTCCTGCTCTCGACCCTGGACCGGGCTGCGACGTTCGAGCAGATCTCCGATGCACTGGATCGTCTCGCGCTTCCGCGTCTGCGGACGCCGGGGACTGATGGACCGCCGGTCGTGTCGCTGGGTGACGCGACGCTGGGAATGGTTTCGACGGTCGACGGGTTTGCCGGGGCGTTCGGCACGCTCTGCGGCGCCAACCCTCAAGTCTATGCCGCGGCCAGTTTCTGGTGGACCGCGGGGGGCGAAGGGTTCTCGCCGATCGCACTCTGTTGCCGCGGATTGCCGGATCCGTTTCGCTATTCCACGCTGCTGACCGGCGACGTTGGCCGCGAAGTATCCGGGACGGGATGACGCGCGATGGCACACGTCCCCTCCTTGTTCGATGTCGGTAGCGTCACGCACGCCGGACGGGTGCGGGCGCGGAACGAAGATGCATGCCTGGTAAGGACCGACGTCGGCCTGTGGGCCGTCGCTGACGGTATGGGCGGTCACGAGGCGGGCGATCTTGCCAGCCGCATCGTGGTGGAGTCGCTTGATTCCATCGGCGCGACGGACTCCGCGGCGGACCTGCTGGCGCAATGCGAGGCGCGTCTGTTCAGCGCCAACCAGCAAATCCTGGCACTCAGCCATGAAAGGCAAGGTGCCATTGTCGGGACCACAACGGCAGTCCTGCTGGTGCGCGACGGCCATTATGCCTGTATCTGGGCGGGTGACAGCCGCGTGTACCTGATCAACCGCGACGGCATCACACAGGTATCGCACGATCACAGCGAGTTGGAGGAGCTGATCGCCGATGGCGCGCTATCGCGCGAAGAGGTTCAGGACTGGCCGAGCAATGCCATCACCCGGGCTGTCGGTGTCGTCGCCGACCCCGAGCTCGAGGTGGTGACCGGTCCGGCCGAACCGGAAGACATCTTCGTGATTTGCAGTGACGGCTTGACCCGACACGTGCGGGACGACGAGATCGAGCAGCATGTGGCTACTCGCCTTGCCCAGACCGCCTGCGACGACATGCTCGCGCTCGCGCTTGATCGCGGCGGACTCGACAACGTCACGATCGTGATCGTGCGATTGCTCGCGCCACGACCCTCAGAGCCGACGAGGACACCGCTTGATCGGGAGCCGCGACCATGACCGCGAACGATCCGTCTCGGTCATCCTACCGCGGTGTGCCGGCCGGCACCCGGCTCAACGGCATTTACGAGATCGAAGCGATGATCGGGGCAGGCGGCATGGGGGAGGTCTACCGATGCCGCGAGATCCAGACCGGATCGCCCGTCGCGGTCAAGATGCTGCTCCCTGACATGGTCGACAACGAGGCGGCGCTTGCGCTGTTCCGCCGGGAGGCGGCCGCGCTTCACAATCTTCCGCACGAAGCAATCGTTCGCTACTTCCTGTTCACGGTCGAACCCGCACTGCAGCGCCCGTATCTGGCGATGGAGTTTGTGAACGGACGCTCGTTGTCGAACATGCTCGACGATGGGCCGCTCACCTTCGAAGCGCTGATCAAATTGATGCGGCGGGTCGCATCGGGCCTTCAGGCCGCTCACGAGCACGGCATTATCCATCGCGATGTCTCCCCCGATAACATCATCGTGCCGCTCGACGATGTAAGGCGGGCGAAGATCATCGACTTCGGGATCGCCCGGTCGACGCAGATGGGTGACAAGACCATCATCGGCTCCGGCTTCGCCGGCAAGGACAATTACGCGTCGCCGGAACAGGTCGGCCTGTACGGCAATGATGTCACCGCGAAATCCGACGTCTACAGTTTTGGTCTCGTGCTGTTCCATGCCCTGACCGGACAGAAGCTCGATATGGGCGGGAGCCAGTTTCAGCTGGTCGAGAAGCGTCGGCGCGTGCCCGATCTCGGCGCAGTGGACATGCGCATCAGGCCGCTTCTCGAGAGGATGCTGCAGCCGGACCCGGCCTTGCGCCCGACCATGGCGGAGGTCGCCAACTGGACGCCGGCGGGGTCGGCGCAGCCGCCCGCGGCACCGCTCTACGGCTTCGATCCATTGGCGAAGTCGCAGGCTGGTACGTCTGCTCCGCAGGAGCGGGCGCCATCAACCACGCGGGGCTCCCGCCGCATCTGGCTCGGCGCCTGCGTCGCGGGGCTGCTGCTTCTGCTGGGGGGCGGTGGGTACACCTTCTATAGATTTGTCTGGAAGGCACCAGGCTTGGAGGCCTTGCCGCCACCTCCGAAACTCGCCGGGACATCCACACCGCCGAGCGAGCCTGCTCCGCCACCGCCAGCACGTCAGGAGCCGGCGAAGCTGCCGTCTCAGCCGACGGTGACGCCGTCTCCGTCCCCCGACGGGCCGGGGCGAGCCGAGCGCATCCGCAAATATGTTGCCCAATATGCTGGCGGCGACTGCTTCTTCATCCTGCCTGTTGCCGTGAGCTCAAGCGCAGCCGTCATTGAAGGCTTCGGCGCTTCGACCGCCCCGTTCGATACCTTCGACAAGGCGTTTCGAAAGGAGCAGGGATTTGAGGCTTCGGTCGGCGTCAGGCAGGTGAATCAGGCGCAATGTCCGGCCGTCAAGTTCCTCAGTCAGGTCGGAAGCGATCAAGCGCGTGCGCCCCGCATCAACCTGTCGGCGACGGAGCTGAAGGCTGGTGAGACCCTCAATGGGACCGTCGAGAATTTTGCCAACCGTGTGGTGGAACTGCTCATGGTCTCGGATCGCGGCGAGGTGCGCAGCTTGTCTTATCTCCTGAAGCCGGGCGTCGACTCGCTTTCCTTTGCCCTGCCGATGGAGCGTACGACCGGCCCGCAACTCCTGTTGGCCGTCGCAGCCCCGCGGGTTCTGGATTCATTGCGCCAGCCGCGACCGATGGCTGCCGACACATTCTTCCTGCAGGCGACGAGCGAAGCACAACGCGGCAACGTGGCCATCACCGCGGCTGGACGCTATGTGATGCTCACCAATTGAGCTGCCGTTCAGAACCTGCCGATCATCAGGATCTTCAGGTCGGCATCCGGCTTGAAGTCGCTTGCCGTGAACTGCCGCGCGTTGTCGGCAGATGACGGCTTGAGCCGCCCCGGACAAAAACTGACCAGACGGTCGTCGCCGCCCGGATCGATCGTCAACGTGAAGGACCGGATTGGACCCGCCCAGTTCGCGCCCGTCTTGAGCACGTAGGAAATGCGCCGCTCCTGCAGCTTTGCGGTATTGGCCTTGCTGTCACCTGTGCGCTTGTCCAATTCGGCAAGGAACGCATCCGTAATGCAATAGTCTCTCCGGTATCGCTCGACCTCCGGACCTAGCGCCGCGCTGCGACGCAGGCCCGAGCGAAGGACGGTGTCAGGGCTGGAGCCGACGCTCGGGCGATATTGATGTTCGACCGTGACGGTATGCGCCGCTGGAAACACTTGCTCGCGAACGGCGGACGTCTTGGTTATCCAGCCGGGCGTGTATTGCTGGCGACCGTTGTCGCTCATGCCGGCAGGTATCAGAAGGCCATCATCGATCAGCTTCGTGCGGGTTGTCGCCGGCAGGTCGGCCACCCGGATCTCCCGATCACCGAGTGGCAGCAGGGACAGCGTGAACTGACGGAGGAGAGCCGTGACATCCTTGTTGCCGACCATGGCGCGCTGGTCGATGGTCAGCGGCACCGGGTTGCCGTCGATCCTGGTCTCGAACTCGACGAAGTTGACTGGATCGCTCGATGGAAGCGCAATGCTCTCGGCTTCGGACAGGTCGATGTCGGGCAGCGGAAAGGCGACCGTGAGCGCAACCGCCTTGCTTGTCTGGTTGACGAATTGGTAGCGCACGCTGACCCGGTCCAGCCCGATATGAAGCTCCTCGCTCGCCATGGCCACGTCCTTGGTGCGGACGAATTGTAGCCCGCCGATGGACAATTCGGCCGCGGAATCGTTTGCCCGCGCAGGCCAGCCGGTTGCGGCCAACAGGACGATCATCAAGGCTCGAGACCTCAACGACAGCCCGCTTAACACTCCAATTGCCATGCCGGCCTCCATGCGGCGCCGCAGCGTCTGCCCGTGTGGGTCAATCGATCGCCTGGTAAAGGTCGCCCCATTCCGGCTTCCAGACGCCATCGGGGTCGCAAACCACGATCGCGAGCTTCATGTCATTGGCGAGACGGATTGCGCCGCGAAAGGCATCCTGGGCCGGCATATGGGCGCTGACCTGGTCGCTGCTCAGGCGTCCCCCGCTTGCGGCGGCCGGCAACACGATTGACCCGGAGGCGCCGGCATTGTCGCTCCTCAAAACCAGAGTGATCGCGTCGGGCTGGATTTCGCTGACTTGCTCAAATCTGTTTCTGGCCATGATTTTGCACTGCAAGCTGAAGGAGTTCGGACTATCACCGTCCAGTGAAAGAGTTGAACGGGATCGGGGTTGCTCGCCACTAATTGACGCTGCATTCGCGCAGTCTTGGATTAGGCAGTCTTGGATTAGGCAGTCTTGGATTAGTCGGACTGACGCCGCATTCGGTTCGGTTACATTGAGGCGGATATGCTTCGTCGATCTAGCTGGATCTGGCTCTCTATCGTCGGCGCGGTCATAGCTGCCACCGGGGCACGGGCCGACGATGCGGTTGTGCGAAGCTTTGCCGGCGGTTCGGCTGCATCCATGGTGGGGATCGTCGCGGCCAGCCAGGACGTCGAGCTCGCGGGCCCGCAAGCGCTCAGCGCTGACGGACAGGGAAACCTGTTTGTGCTCGATCAAATCAATGGCCGCATTCTGCAGTTCGACCCCAAACAACCGAACACGGCTCCCGATATCCTGAAGATGCCTGGCGATGTGCAGCCCACCGACCTCGTCGTCCATAACGACGACATCATGGTTTGGGACGGCGGCGTGCGGATGCTGAAGGCGGCACCAGGACAGTCCACACGCGGGTTGGGCGGTGACGTGATCCAGCTGGAGGAAGTCTCATCCCGCGGAACGGACGACCAGGTCGCCATTTCGGCCTTCGCACAGATGGGCTCGCAGGCGCTGAGCAGCCCCACCGACTTGCTGGATCAGAATACGCGCGCGGCCATCGTGAGGACGACGCGACAGCCCGACCGGCAATATATCGCCTCGCGCAGCAAGGGATCAGTGATCGCCGATATCATTCCCGACAAGGGCAATGCCGGCGTTCGGGTCGAAATCCAGACCATGGTCTCCAACGAGACCATCGGTCAGCTCGGCCTGCGCGTCCGCAACCAACTCGGCGCCGTGGAGTTTCTCGAGATCGACAACAGCGACCGCTTCTACGTGCTGGCCGAGGACATTCCTTCGTCGGGCAAGAATGCCTCCACCTTCGTCGCACGCTATGCCGCGAACGGACGCCTTGAGGGCATCTACGAGCTGCCGCTGGAGAACACGCCCGTGACCCGGCGGTTCGTCACCGTCTCCGGCGATGGCGACGTCTATTTTCTGCGCACCAAGCCGGATGGTGTCGAGGTGGTCGGTGTCGGCTTCCGCCCCCTGGGCAAGGTATCCGTCATTGACGTCAGGCCGTCGCGCACGGCGGCCGAGCCGGCGGCGCGGCCGGATATCAGGTTCAATGCGACCGCCGCCGTGCGGCCGTCCAATCGTCAGCAGGCGATTGAGACGGCCTTCGCCTTTGAGGGCATTCAGTGGAAGCTGACACCGGCGAACTACGGCAGCGATCCCGACAGCCAATGCTCCGGTTTCAGCCGTATTCGCCGGCCGTGGTACCTGCAGGGCAAGGTAAACCAGGAAGTGCGGGGCGTGCCCTATTGCTGGGGCTGCCACGGTTCGCTCGCGAATTTCCGGCAGCGCATCGAAAGCGGGACGCTGGCGGGCAATGTCTGCACCCGTAACGAGCCACGGCCGGACGTGGCCGGTGTCGACTGTTCGGCATTCGTCAGTGCCACGTGGGGGCTTTCCGTCCATTACACGACCGCCGCCATCCCCGCGATCGCCGCGCCCGTGACCAACCCCTGGGACCTCAAGCCTGGTGACGCCCTGAACAAGCCGGGTTCCCACGTGATGTTGTTCTTGCGGTTCACGCCGGATCGCAAGGCCGAGGTTATGGAATCCTCGACGGGTGGCTGCAACGGTCGGGTCTGCCGCAACGTCTACCCGCTCGCGAGCCTGCTTGCGCGCGGATACGTTCCCGTCCGCTTTCGGGCGTTCGCAGATGATCAGACGACCGTTTCCGCGAACGCCTATCAGGAGACCGAGGCGCCGACAGGCCGCAAGACGGCGAATAAACGGCGCTGAACCTGAGGTCTTGCCAAGGCTACAGATGAACAAAGGCTACAGATGAACATGGATTACCGCCTGCGCGCTGGTTTCCGGAGGCCTGAACGGCATTCCTGCCGCTCTGCCTTACCGGTGCGGTTCCAGGGCGGACCTGCTTGATATCGAGGTGGATCGCGATGCGAACGCTCAGGGGCTTTGATCGAAGGACCGGTTGGCTGTGTGCAGCCCTCCTGTTCGCTGCGTTGATCGGCCTGCCGCTCCAGCCCGCGCATGCGGCGGCTGAACTGTCGATAAGCAATCCCGACGGTGCGGCTCTCCGGGCGCTCGTCATCGGGATCGACGACTACCAGCATGTGCGCAAATTGAAGGGCGCGGTCGCCGACGCCAATGACATCGTGTCCAGCTTGAGGACCATGGGCGTCAGCGATGTGGTCGAGCTGACCAATGCACAGGCCGACAGGGCAAGCGTGCTGCGCGAGATCAGCTCACTGGTGGAGCGGACAAAAAACAACGATCTCGTCTTCCTGTCGATCGCAGGTCACGGCACGCAGGAGCCGGAGCGGATCAAGGGCTCGGAACCGGACGGAATGGAGAATGTGTTCCTGCTGCCCGAATTCGCGACCACGCCGTCCGGGTCGGTCGAGCGCATTCTGGGAAGCGAATTCAATCATTTCATCCGGCAGTTCGAATTGCGCGGCGCAAGGGTGATCTTCGTTGCGGATACCTGCCATGGCGGCGGAATGGTGCGCGATATCGACCCGCGGGCGGCGGAGATGAGCTTTCGACAGGTGCCGCGCTACACGCTGCTGGTTGATGAATTGAAGCCGGTGTCGAGCAGCGACGACCCGAAGTCCGAGCTCGATCTCGACCACACCGCGTTCATCGCCGCGGTCGACCGGCACACCAAGGCTCCGGAAGTGCGGATTCCCGGGATCGATGGCTTGCGCGGCGCCCTGAGTTATGCCGTTGCGCGCGCCGTGGAGGGCAACGCGGACATCAATCATGATGGCAAGGTGACCCTGAAGGAGCTTTTCAGCAATGTTCGGCAGGTGGTCTATCAACTGTCCGACCAGCGCCAAAACATCGTGACGGTATCGTCGCCGGCACAGATGCCGGAAACCGAGGTCGCCTTCGAATTGACCCGCGGCGTGGTCCTGATCCAGGGGACGGCCGCGAGAGCTGCCTCCGGTCAGGTTGCTACCGTCGCGTCCGCCGAGAAGCAGAATCCTGCGCCGCCGGCCGTTACGGCCAAGTCGCAAACCGCTCCAACCAGTGCCGCCGCGACCGCCCCGGCCGCGCCCAGTGCCGCATTGCCGCCCTTCCGCCTCACCACGCCGATCCGCTTGGCGGCGCTTGACGGCAAGATGGGCTATTTCACCAGCGTCAAGCCGCAGGACGCCAGCGTGCAGGCCGTTCAACCGACTGATAATCCCGACCTGATCTGGGACCCCGTGTCCCATGACGTGATCGCCTGGGGCGACGTGGTCGCCTATGGCGTCGACGTTGGCGGCTTGACGACAGTGGTCAACCGAACCGCGGCAATTCGGGAGCTTAAGCGCATGGCGACGCAGTCGCCGCAGCTGATGCGTATTTGGCCGGATGATCGACAGCAGCGCAGCGGCCAGACCGTCGAGGTCGAATTGTCCGACGTCGGTTCGCGGGCGGTGCTGCTGTTCAACGTGTCCGGTGATGGAACCATCCAAATGCTGTATCCGGTGGGATCCGATGCCGCGATGGCTCGATCAGCAAATCTGCGGCTGCCTCTTCGTGTAGGCGAGCCGTTCGGCGCCGAGCAGATCGTCGCGGTGACCTCGCAGCAGCGGATGGTCGATCTGGAGACGGTCCTGATGCAGCTCAACCGGCGCCGTGCCTCGGGGCAGGTGATCAAGAGTCTGGAGCGCTACCTGCCGGCGGATGCGCGGATCGCGTCAATCGGCTTCTTCAGCGTTCCCTGACAATCCTGGGGCAGCGGACCATGTCGCCAGCGGAACTGGTTTGCCGCAAGCAATCATGGTTCGCGATCGTGCTGCTGCTGGCGGGAAGCGGGGCCGCGTCGGCGGCGCCGCCGCCATCGGCCTCTCCATCGGCGGGTGCGACGAATGCTCCGTTGCTCTGGCGCGTACAGGCCCCGCGCGGCCCGGCAAATGCTGCCGGCGTGTCGCTTGAGATCCTGCCGGGTCCAACTGTCAACATTGGCGGCAAGGTGTCATTCGGCGTAACCGCCAGGAGGCCTGGCTATCTGATGCTGGTGGATGTTGATGCGGAAGGGCGGATGTCCCAGATCTTTCCGACTGCCGAGCTATTGGCGCAGTCGGTCGGACCCGACATGAATCTTGTCAAGCCTGGCGTCCAATTCATCGTTCCGACCCCGGCGGCACAGCAACGTGGATTTGAATATGTCGTCGCGCCGCCGGCCGGGTCCGCCGTGATCGTTGCGATCCTGAGCGAGCGTCGTGTGCAATTGCTCGATTTGCCAGACATTCAGCGCAAGCTTCAGGGGCCGGCCGACACGTTGAGCTATCTGTCGGATTGGACCAGTCAGCTGCGGATACCGGACAGCGGCGGCGGAAGACTGTTGCCGAACAATTGGTCGTTCGACATCAAATCATACTCCATCAAGTAGGTAAGCGATCGCGTTGCACCGGCTACCCGGGCGGTTGAGGAGACCGTCCCGAGCGATCATGTGGTGAATATCCGTGTGGCGGAGGCTGCTGTTCGGTGTCTTGCGTGCAGGGCCCTGCGGTTTGGCTCCCTTGCCCCGGCATTGCCGATTGCGGGGAGGAGACGGCGGCCCGTACACGATCTCGAGCGCGCCGCCGTGCATACCGTCCTAGTTGCAGACCTCAACATTGCCGGTACCGCCGCCGGGACCTCCGCCGCCACGGTAATCGAGATGACATCCGCGACGGACCGGGCGGCATAGATAAGCATCACACACGATCTGGCCGCTGCCACCCGAGGGTCTCGCCGTCGCCTGTCGGCGGGGAGTGTCGGCTTGCGGCTCAGGCCTCTCGCGAACCGGACGATCGGCGCGCGACGGGCGCTCATCCATGTAACGCTTCGCCATCGGCTTTTTTCCGCGCCGCTTCTCGCATTCGTTATCCTCGTTCAGGAACGAGCCTTCGGCGCAGGTGACCTTGCGGCACTGATCGCCGTCTGCCTTGTAGCCATGCTCGCAGATCAGTGGGCAAACCCGGGCCGGTTTCAGCTTGATTGCATCGAGCGCATCGAGGCTTGCAAGCTTGACGTCAAATTTGGTTCCGGCGTGCCGGTTGAACAGGGTCAGGGAGCGACGCGAGGCCGCGTTCCACTCACCGTCGATGGAGCCTGTGAAACAGCCAACCCGGCTCAACTCGCTCTGCACCGATTTGGCAAGATCCTCCTGCGGCGGCGCCGTGTTCAAGGCGGCCACCTTCGCGCCCTCGCTATTCAGCGATGGGGTAGCGGTTGCAATACTATCCGGCTTGGCGCTGTCGGGCGCGGGTCCGTTCGCGGAAAGCATGGCGACCGTCGAGGTCTGCGATGCGGTCCGCTTCCGTTCAGCCTCAGCAGCTTGGTCCTGCGCCGCCTGCTTTGTTCTTTCTGCCGCGATACGGGCGTCCTCCGCGGCCTTGAAATCTGCGGCCGCCTTTTCCTGCTCCGCTCGCTGCGCACCTTCGGACGCAAGCCGAGCCTTCTGCTGCTCCGCTTCCTGCGCTTTCCTGGTGGCGGTAACGCGCGCGTCCTCCGCGTCGATCTGATTGAGCTGAAGCTTGGCCAGGTTTGCGTAATAGCCGTCGGGATGCTGGGCGAGGAACGCGCTCATGGCGGCTTTGTTGCCGACCTGCAGGGCCAATTCGTAGTCGCGACGAATCTCCGACGAGGCGTTAGCCGGCG
>NZ_LFIQ01000076.1:138953-161746 GCF_001189245.1 Bradyrhizobium pachyrhizi
CTTCTGCCTTTGGCACGAGCGCAACGTCCTCACCGCCCAGCGAGCCGTAAACGTAAGGCTCCTGTCGGTTGCCGGTAGCTTGCAGGACATCATCGCGGACGAAACCGAAAGCCCTGCGCAGGTCCAGTCCAGGCTTTGCGATATATTTCACCAGCGCCGTCGCGTAGGGGCTGTTCTTGCTGTTGCCGTCGAGCGCCGTCAGTCCGGCCTTCGCCGCAAACGCGATCAGCGTATTGGATACGGCGGGTTCTACCCGTGCGAGCCCGCGGCTGATCGCGCGCGAAGCGACGGTTCGCTTCATGGTGTCGGCGAATGGATTGTTGCGGCAGGCGTCAACGATCACGACGCGCAGCTGCTTCGCGGGCTCGATGGCCAGCAGGACACGATCGAGCGAGAAGGCCTCGTCATAGATATCGGTGTCGCGTTCAAGTCTGGCATCCGTCGGGATCAGATAATTCGTCCCGTCGATCTCGATTCCGTGACCTGCATAATAGACGATGGCGATGTCTGCATCGCGAGCTTGATCGGCGAAATCCCTCAGTGCCCGCCGCATGTCGCTCGAGGTCAGGTTCAGCCGAGACTCCACCAAATCGAACCCGGCGCCCTTCAAGGTCGCGGCGATAGCGGTGGCATCATTGGCAGGATTCGGAAGTAGTGGCGCATTTTGATAGTTCGAATTTCCGACCACCAAAGCCACTCGCTTCGTTGCCCAGGCTGGCTGAGACGCCAGGAGAACTGAAGCAGCAACAACAACAAGAACTCGGAGGAGCGTGTACAAGCGCATGGCGAACGTCCAAAAATCGGCTCGAAACAACCGCAGCTTTATCGAAGGTGGCCGCGCGCAAACTCCACTGCATCAAGCGTGACGGGCGCCGGCATACCTCCGTAGAGAACAAATCTGAGTCCAATCCATTCCTGATGTTGTCGTCCGGGGCAGCGAGATTGTTCAAGGATACACCGAAGCGTGTAGGGCCGATGGTACACGGCCGAACAAATGTCAGTCGACATGTAAGATATTGAAATTGCTGTATTTTATCCTTAGCGCCGGAATGGCCGGCAGTGCCGGCATTCGGCTGGGCTTCGCCAGGCGAAGTTCCATCTCTCGATAGTGATCTCGGAATTGAACTCGCATGCTCAGGCGATGCTCGTGCAGGATCGTCAGGGTGTGACGGCCACGTCGTTAGTCTCGGTGGCATCGACAAGGTTCAGCCCGTCCGTCTCGGCTGTTTGTCGCAGCCGCGGGCCACTTCCATAGGAGCGCGAACTGCGTCTATCTGGAAGCAACGCCGGTCCGTTCGAGCTGAGACGTGCGAGTCCCGAAGGAACCGAAATCTGCGTACTCGGGATCTAGCCGTCGACGTGTGGACGCCCACCGCAGGTGTCGTCGAAATCTATAGCGTTGGAGACGCACATGTCTATTCCGCTGAAAATCTACATTACGCCATTTGCCGAGAAAGGTGTCGCCGAGCCGCAAAAATGGAGTGGCGAGACAGCCAAAAAGGCACTGGATGTAGTCAATAAGATCTGGGCGAAGGCCAAGATCGCGTTCGTGATCAATGATTACGTGGAAGATAAGCCGCTCGATATGGCGAAGAGCGCGCGCAACAATGATCAGCGCGTGCTGGATGTTCTCAGTTTCCGGCATGCTCCCGACAATGCAGTCCACATCTATCTCGTCAATCCGATAGTCAATCTCTCGGCCGGTGGCGGCTCCTACCTTCATAGCGATCCCGAGCCGGCAAGTTTTGTCCAATGGTATGGCAATGATTTTGCCAACGGACGCGCGTGGGCGCATGAACTGGGGCATTTGATGAGTCTAGACCACGTCGACGTAGATTACGCCGATGAGAAGCAGGCCGCCCTGCGCAGCAACTTGATGACGAAGGGATTGAGCGTGGGAAGCGATTTGACCAGTCAGCAGATCAGCACGGCCAAAAGTTCAAAACTGGTGAAGCGATTTGGCGGCTGACCTTGGAACCTCCTGCTGCAGACTTCCATGAAACCGTTTACAGCCGGCCCGATCGCTCGTTCGCCCGCCACCCGCCGGAGAGACGCCATGCCCAGGATCGATCTTGCAAACGTGCCGGAGCGCAAGGGGACCGGCTATCCGGCGGAGTTCGCCGCGCCGTGCGCCGAGCGGGTGCGGCAGCGTCTCGGTGATGCCGGCGGGCTGGCCGACTTCGGCGTCAACCTGATGCGGCTGCCGCCCGGCAACTGGTCGAGCCAGCGCCACTGGCATTCGGATGAGGACGAATTCGTCTATGTGCTCGCGGGCAAAGTGGTGCTGGTGGAGGACGGCGGCGAGACGGTGCTGCGCGCCGGCGATTGCGCGGCGTTTCCGAAGAACTCCGGCAACGGGCATCATCTGATCAACAGGTCGCAGATGACGGCGACCTATCTCGAGGTCGGCTCGCGCTCGGGTGCCGACGTCATCACCTGCTCCGACATCGACATGATGAGCCCGAGCTCCGACGGCCGCTTCCTGCACAAGGACGGCACGCCGTACGAATAGCCCCGCCTGTCGCGCCGCGCACGAAATCGGGCGTTGCGGATTGGCCGGCGAAGGACCAATGTTCCGGCGAGGAGCTTTGGTCGCGTCCATGCCGGAATGGTATTTCATCTGGGTCGACGGTCCGCGCGGACCCGAGCCGCAGAAATGGTCGTCGGACGCGCTGTGGGGCCAGCTGGCGCGTCAGGATGTGATCGTGCGTTTTCCCCTGAGCGATCGCGAGGCCGAATTGTCGCTCGACCAGCTCGCAAGGCTGCACCCGGTGCCGCAGTGAGCTGCGCCGCAGTTCTTTCCGTCGACGTTCAATCCGCCGGGTTGAACGTCAGACCGAAGATCGAAGCCGGGCGTTGCGACCTCGGTCAGGAACGCGGCGACGAACATCTTGCCCAGCACGTGCTTGGCCGCCGGCGTACCGGCCTTGAGCCGGCCGGCGCGTGTGGCTTCTGCGAACTCGGCAAGCGTCGGTGCCGCAAGGCTCGTGTCGGGTGTGATGCGCGGCGCCGTCGCCGATGCGCTGAGCAGCACGCCGGCATAGTAGAGCCGGGTGAGCGCGCGGACATGTGCGAGCCGTGCGCGCAGCGCCTCGTCGAGCGGGCGGCCGAGCCAGGTACGATGTAAGATGTGCTCCAGCTCCGGCGTCCTCGCCAGGCTGTCGCCGACAATCGCAAGGTCGACCAGCGGATCTGTGCGATAGGCGGATTCCCAGTCGACCATCCAGAGCCTGTTGCCGTCGAACAGGATGTTGGCGGGGAGCAAGTCGTTGTGGCTCGACACCGAGTTGGCCTCATCCCAGGCATAGGCCGCGCGGATCCGCGCGAGATGCGCGTCGCAGCGGTCGAGCACGCCGGGTGCGAACAGACCGGTGCGGCCGACATGGGCCCATAGCCGGGCCACGATGTCGGGGTAGCGCACGAAGGCGGGAAAGGCCGGCGTCGCCTGCAGGCGCGCCAGCAATTCGCCGAGCGCCTTCGCCAGGGCCGGCAGGCCGCCGGGATAGCGGCCGAGCGGCTGCCGCTGCACAAAATCCATCACCGCGACGCGCGAGGCCTCGTCGACATAATGGAGTCGCGGCGCGATGCCGGCCTCGGCGGCGATCCTGAGCGACACATACTGAAACGGATTGCGCAGCGGACTCGGCATTCCTTCGATTCGGAGCAAATAATTCTCGCCACCTGAACCGATCCGGAACAATTGCGCCGACGTTGCGCCGCCCGAGACCGATGTGACGGCCTCGATCGCGGCGGTGCCGATCACCTGATGCAGTGCGGCATGTGCTGCGTCGCGCTGTGCCGGCGGAAGTTTATCGAGAGCACTCATGCGCAAGAAGTTAGCATGGCCGCTATGCGTGCCCAAAATCGCGTTGATGCAGCGTTCGCGATCTATTGCTGGAAGCGCACGACGAAGCGTGAAACAATGCTGCAAAAATCATGTTGGGAGAGAACTTGATGTCGTTCGAGCGGGAGTTGCATTGCGCCGTTGCGTGCCGATCATCGATCGCGTTGCCATTATTCTGCCTGATCAGCACGTTCGGAGTGATGCATAACGCCGCCGCGAACGAGTCCTTGCAGATTGTGGACGCGCGCGTGCCGGCGGTCGACAAAGCGGGCGGGGACCTTCCGTTGACGATGACGATCAAGAACGAGGCCGACAGCGCCGATGCGCTGCTTCGTGTCCGCTGCCCGGTTGCGAATTTTTCCGAGCGTCATACTGTGGATCGCGGCGAGGGCGCACCGGCGATGCGCTCGATATCCAATATACCAGTGCCGGCAAAGGCAATGCTCGAGCTGAAGCGTGACGGTTATCACGTCATGCTGCTGCAGATGCGTCAGGCGCTCACGCCGGGCGAGACCTTCAAATGCGCGATCGTTTTTCAGAAAGCAGGCACCATCGAGACGGAGGTACAGGTCCAGAAGTGACCTCACACAAGTGACTCAAGAAGACGGCGGGTGGTGCACAGCCATGCGCCGGGACTCAAGGCTTCTCGCGTGATCGCCCGTGTGTGACGGGCGGTTCGATCAATGAAGAATGCTAGATCCGGAGGAAATGAACTCATGACAAGGTTGAATTGGGTAAAGTCACATATGCTCGCCGCGGCAGTAGCATCCGCAGCGACCTTCGCGGGCTCTTTCGCGCTCGCCGACGATGTCGGCCAGGACCGTCTGCTCAATGCTGACAAGGAAGCAGGCAACTGGCTGCACCACCACAAGAACTATGCGGCGACGCGCTTCTCGTCGTTGGCCGATATCAACAAGGACAACGTCAAAAACCTCAAGGTCGCCTGGACCATGCATCTCGGCGGCGTCGAGGGCGGCGGAATCTGGTCGCATGGCGGCCTGGAGGGGACGCCGATCGTCGAGAACGGCTTCATGTATGTCACCGACGGCTGGGGTTCGGTCTACAAGATCGATGCGCATGGCGGCAAAGGCGTGCTGCTCTGGAAGATGGATCCGAAGACCGACCACGACTGGGCCGGCGCGGTCGCCTGCTGCGGCGTCGACAACCGCGGCGTTGCATTGTGGGGCAACCTCGTCGTCTCGCACACGCTCGACGGTCGCCTGATCGCGACCAACAAGGAGACCGGACAGGTCGCCTGGCAGCGCCAGGTCGCCGATCCCGACAAGGGCGAGGTGATCACCGGCGCACCGCTGATCGTCAAGGACATGGCGATTACAGGCGTGGCGGGCGCCGAATACGGCATTCGCGGCTGGATCGCCGCGACCGACCTGAAGAGCCAGAAGGAAGTGTGGCGCACCCACACCATCCCGGGCAAGGACGAGGCCGGCCACGAGACCTGGAAGGACGACAAGGACGCCAAGGCAAGCGGCGGCGGATCGACCTGGGTCACCGGCAGCTTCGACCCGTCGACCAACACCATCGTCTGGGGCGTCGGCAATCCCGGACCGGACTGGGATAATGAATACCGGCCCGGCGACAACCTCTACACCGATAGTTCGCTTGGTCTCGATGCCGACACCGGCAAGATCAAGTGGCACTACCAGCACACGCCGAACGATCCCTACGACTATGACAGCGTGGCGGAGAACGTGCTGGTCGACGTCCCCGGTCCGAACAACACGACGCAGAAGCTCGCGCTCGAGGCCGACCGCAACGGCTTTGCCTATGCGATCGACCGCAACAGCGGCAAGTTCATCTGGGGTCTGCCGTTCGTCAAGAAGGTGACCTGGACCAAGGGGCTCGATCCCGAATCCGGCAAGCCGGTGGAGTATGATCCGAAGCAAGGCGTGCAGCGCTACAACGCTGCGGTGACGCCAAGCCGCACCAACAAGGTGACGGACATCTGCCCCGGCAACATGGGCGGCAAGAACTGGCCGCCGACCGCGTATAATCCGAACCTGAAGCTCTGGTACATCCCGGTGATCGAGAGCTGCAACCGGATCACGGTCGAGGAGACGACGCCTGACAAGTTGAAGAAGCGCGAGTTCTTCACGGGCGGCGGACCGAGCCAGCCGGTCAAGATCACCGGCAGCGTCACCGCGATCGACGTCACCACCGGCAAGGTGGCAGGGAAGGCGGAGACCGAATTCCCGAACCTCGGCGGCATCCTGGCAACGCCCGACCTCGTGTTCTCCGGACAGCCGTCCGGCGAGGTGATCGCCTATGACGCGAAATCGCTGCAGCAACTCTGGCAGTTCAACACCGGCGGCGGCGTCAATGCGCCTCCGATGACGTTCTCGGTGGACGGCAAGCAGTACGTCGCGATCCTGGTCGGCCTCGGCGGAGCCTGGGACAAGTGGTTCATCGATGCCACGCCCGAGCTGAAGCGGATGCAGCCGGGCTCGATGCTCTACGTGTTCGCCCTCTGACGTCGCAAGCGCGGGAGGTCTCTCACCGAGGCCTCCCGCGTCGAGTTGGCCGAGAAAGACAAGAAACAAAACAAATGAAAAAAAATTGGCTGGTTGGCGCGTGGCTCGGCTGCGCGCTGGTGATGGGATTTATCGGTACCGCGCAAGCTCAGTCGGCGAGCGATCCCACCGATGCGGGCAAGGCGGTGTTCAAGCGCGGCAATTGCGTCGGCTGCCACAAATGGCACGGCAATGGCGGCGGCGGCTATGGCGGCGACGCGCTGTCGCTGCGCAAGACCGAGCTGACCCGCGAGCAGATCATCGAGACCGTGACGTGCGGGCGGCCGGGCACCGGCATGCCGTTCTTCGTGCGCGGCTCCT
This sequence comes from Bradyrhizobium pachyrhizi, assembly GCF_001189245.1. Classification (GTDB taxonomy): domain Bacteria; phylum Pseudomonadota; class Alphaproteobacteria; order Rhizobiales; family Xanthobacteraceae; genus Bradyrhizobium; species Bradyrhizobium pachyrhizi. The sequence goes on from NZ_LFIQ01000076.1 coordinate 145,647, forward strand.
ACGATACCACGAAATGCTATGAGATGACCCGGCAGGACGTCGCGGACCGCATGCCGCCCGAAGCGAATGTGTTCCTGCGTCCGAACGAGATCGAGGCCGTCGCCGACTACGTGCTCGCCCGCGTCAAGGGCAAGGGCGAGCCGACCTACGATGAATGCATCGCGTTCTTCGGCGATGGCTCGCGGGTCTGCAACATCTACAAGGAGGCCGGCCACGCCGCCGCGCCGTCCGACCAGAGCGAGAAGGCAAAGCCATGAGCAAGCAAGGATCGGCAATCCGTGGCTTGGTCTTCGCTGTCACCGTCACGGCAGCGGTGCCGGCGATGGCGACCGCGGGAGACCTGCGCGACATCAGCGTCGGAATGGCGATCAGCAGCGTGCCGGACGCGGGCTACATCAACCTGACCTGCGTCGGCGAGAAGACCCACAGACTGGCCGACTGGGCGCAGTGGCAGGCTTGCCAGGCCGGACCGGACCGGCTGCGCAGCATCCGCTTCGAGTATGATCGCGAGAGCGGGCGGGAAGGCACCATGGTCGGCGGCCATCCCGCGATCCTCACCGTCATGATCGACAAGGACGCCAAGATCGCGGCGCTGATGATCGAGACCGATCCGAAGGCGCGGCTCTATCTGCGCAAGAAGGCCTTCCTGCTCGGCCTGCAGGCGAGATCGCGCTATGGCGAGGACGGCTGGACCTGTTCGAAGGCACAGCCGGGCGCCGACAAGCAGGAGGTCGGCGGCGTATTTGTCGACGAGAAATGCACCAAGACGATCGACGGCCGCACGGTCGAGATCGAGCGTCATCTCTATCGCGAGCCGAACAAGGAGTTGAAGGACATGACCGACGAGACCCGGATCACGATCCGCCGCGCCGGGTCCTGAGCGTGATGAGCGATGCGTTCCGACCTCTCCCCGCAGGCGGGGCGAGGTGAAGCGGAGTCCGGTGCTCGCGACTCGAAGCAAGATCATCCTGCTTCAGTGCCGCGCCAGCAGCACCACGATGATCAGGGCCAGGATCGCGCACAGCACCTTCCAGAAGGTCACGGGATCGCGGTCGTGCAGCGATTTGCGGGTCGTGACGGCGGGGCCGGCCCAGGTCGCGCCGTTTTCCAGTTCGTGCGCGAACTCGATGGCATCGCCGAAGCGTTGTGCCGGGTCGACGCTGAGCGCCTTGCCGATCACCGCGTCGAGCCAGGCCGGCAGGTCCGGCCGGTAGCGCGACAGCGGCGCGGGCTTGCCGAAGCGCGGCCGCGAGAACGGCTCGATCTCGCCGAACGGATAGTTCGCGGTGAACATGCGATAGACCGTGACGCCGAGCGCGAACAGGTCGGAGGCCTCGTCGCCGGCCTTGCCGCCGAATAGCTCGGGCGCCATGTAGCTCGCGGTGCCCGGAATGTCCTCGGCGGGAAAATCCTCGAGCAGCGGCACCCGCGCGACGCCGAGGTCGACAAGGCGCAACCCGCCGTCCTTCAACAGGATCACGTTGTCGGGCTTGATGTCGCGATGGATGATGCCGGCGCGGTCACCGCGCTGCACCGCGCGCACCAGTTTGGTCGCGATCGCGATGCCGTCGGTGAGCGACAGCCGCGGCGCGCGGCCAAGCCGCTGCTCGAGCGTTTCGCCCTCGTAGAGCGGCATCGCCGAATAGAGCCTGGTCTGCCGCTCCGCCGGCACCTCGATGATTTCGCCGATCCAGAGGCTGCGCACGCGCGCGGCGACCCACGCCTCGCGCACGAAGGCGAGGCGGTAGGAGCCTTCGCTCGCGACCCGCGGATGTGGAAACTTCAGCACCACTTCGCGGCCGGCGCGCTTGTCGGTCGCCTTGAACAGGCGGCTGTAGCGTCCGTCGGACAGGACGTCGCCGAGGCTGAAATCGTCGATCGTATCGCCGGTCACCGGCAGATCGAGGATCGGCAGCGTCGCGATCGCGTGCGTAAGATCGTCGCGATCCGCCGGTGGCAGGTCGACGACGTCGAGCACCAGCGCGGTCGTGTTGTCGCTGCTGCCGGCCGCGAGCGCGGCATCGACGATGCTGCGCGCCGACTCGTCGGGCGGCGTGCGCTCCTCCAGCAATTGCTGGAGGCGCAAATCGCCGAGCGTGCCGTGAACCCCGTCGCTGCAGATCAGCAGGCGGTCGTGCTGACGGAGCCCGAGGGACGTGTAGTCGAAGCGGGCGAACTCCTCGAAACCGATGGCGCGGCTCAGCATGTGGGCGAGGTCGCCGCGGCCGGCGATATGGTCCTGCGTCAGGCGTTCCAGTCGGCCGTCGCTCAGGCGATAGGCACGGGTGTCGCCGATATGGATCACATGGCATTGCCGCCGCGACAGGATGATCGAGGAGAACGCGCAGGCCATGCCGCTGCGCGCGGCATCGACGCGGCCCTGGCCGTAGATCCAGCTATTGGCGGCTTCCAGCGCCCGCGCTGCGCGGCGGCGGACGCCGAGCGTCTCGGGCAACGAATAATAGGCGTCGATGAAGCTGCGGACCGCGACCTCCGCGGCCTCGCGTCCGCCCTTGTGGCCGCCGACGCCGTCGGCGACCGCGGCCACGACATCGCGATGCAGCGTGCCCGGCTGGCCCAAGCAGGCCGCGACATAATCCTCATTGGCGGCGCGCTTGCCGGTCTCGCTCGCGAAGCCGACGCGCACCCCCAAGTCCCGTTGCGAACCGTTCGCCACGTCCGAGCCCCGTCACGTTGCGGAGCGGGGTCCTCAGACGCGCGCTCCCGATACCGCGCCCCAGGTGGTGCGCCAACGGACCTTGACCATGGCAAGTCCGATGAAGCCAAGCAACGCCAGCCCGCCGAAGAAGAGGAAGCCGGCGCCGAAGCCGCCGGTCATGCCCTTGGCGGCGCCGAGCGTCTGGGCAAGGAAGAAGCCGCCGACGCCGCCGGCGCAGCCGACCAGCCCGGTCATCAGGCCGATCTCGTGACGGAAGCGCAGCGGGATCAGCTGGAACACCGCGCCGTTGCCCATGCCGAGCGCCAGCACGCCGATCGAGAACAGCAGCACCGAGATCCAGGCAATGCGCGGCAATTCGGTCAATGCCCAGCCGGCCTGCGTCGGCGCCGTCGGGCCCTCCGGCATGAAGGCGATGACGAGATAGGCGGCGACCACGACACCGAACAGGATCGACAGCGAACGAATGCCGCCGATCCGGTCGGCGATCATGCCGCCGACGGGACGGAATCCCGAGCCGAACGCGACGATCAGCGCGACCAGCATGCCCGCCGCGACGCCGGAGACATGATACTGCACGGTGAAATAGAGCGGCAGCGCGTTGGCGAGGCCGACGAAGCCGCCGAAGGTGATGAAGTAGAAGAACATGAACCAGCGGCTGTCGGAATCCTTCAGCAGTGCGCCGTAGGCTTGCAGCGAGACCTTCTTACGCTCGCCCGGCGCGTCCTTGGCTGCAAACGCGTAATAGGCGAGCACCATCAGCATCGGAATAAGCAGGCAGCCGAATACGGCCTGCCAGCCCCAATGCTCGGCAATGGTCGGCGCAAGCAGCGTGTCGAGCACGACGCCCATATTGCCGGCACCGGCGATGCCCATCACCACGCCCTGATATTGCGGCGGATACCAGCGGCTCGCCTGGGGCAGGGCGACGGCAAACGAGGCGCCGCCGACGCCGAGCGCAAGCCCGAACAGCTCGATCGCGAGCTTGCTGGTCAGCCCGAAGTGCCACACTGCAGCAGTCGCGGCGATCACGACGAGCTGGGCGATGATGCCGGTGCGCTTGGCGCCGATGATGTCGGCGAGAATGCCCATCGGCACCCGCAACAGCGCGCCGGCGAGCACGGGAATGGCAACGAGGGTGAACTTCTCGTTCACGGCCAGATTCATGTCGCGCGCGATGTAGACGATCAGCGGTCCAAGAGCGACCCACGCCATGAAACTGATGTCGAAGTACAGGAACGCGGCAAGCAGTGTCGGCCAGTGACCTGCCTTCTTGAACTCGGCTAGCTTCATCGCAAGCATCTCGCGTTGATGCGGCGGAGGCAGCCGCAAAAGCGCGGCCATCTCGGGCGCAGACAAATGGAATGTTGGTGAATGGTGAGTGCGCTCGTCGTTGAGACGCACTCCGTCAACAGCTGTGGTCAGCAATTACCGTGCCATCGATCCGGCCGCGTCGCTTTGCCGTGCAGTCGCAAGACGTTGCCACGCAATCGCGGACAGCGTTCCGCCGCCGCGCGTGCCGTGGCTTGCGGCAGGTGCCGCCGCGCAAACGCGCAGGCTGGTGCTTTTTTGTGCGATGCGCCAAGTCCGTGCGATCGCGCATCAAATGCGATTTCGCGATTGCCATCACGGCCCGCGATGCTGTGATGCACAAGAGATCATCGGCGTGGCTAAAATTTCGGCCGGCTGTCGGCGCAGCGCGCGGACTGACGGATTTTGATCGGCCGGAAACCTCTTGATTTTGCAGCCGGATTCGCCCGTCACGAGTTGGCACGCGTTTTGAATATCAATCAATAACGGAACATCGGTCGTCATCGAAGACGGTCTGCGCCCGCGGCTGGGCTTCCTACAACTCCAAACCTTTATCGGTGCCCATCAACGACGCACGCCGCGTCGCTGCGCAGCGCCGTCGGAATTGAAAGGCGGACCATGCTCGACAAAGTGACCAAGCAGAAGCTCGTGGTGATCGGCAACGGGATGGCCGGCATCCGGACGGTCGAGGCGCTGCTGGAGCGCGCCCCCGATCTCTACGACATCACGGTGTTCGGCTCCGAGCCCTACGGCAATTACAACCGCATCCTGCTGTCGCCGGTGCTCGCCGGCGAGAAGACCGTCGACGACATCATGCTCAACACCGTCGACTGGTACGAGGACAACAACATCACGCTGCGCAAGGGCGAGACGATCACCATGATCGATCGCCGCACCTGCGAAGTCGTCACCGAAGCCGGCGAGCGGGTGCCCTATGACCGCCTGCTGATCGCGACGGGCTCAAACCCGATCATGCTGCCGCTGCCGGGCAAGGACCTGCCGGGCGTGATCGGCTTCCGCGACATCTATGACGTCGATCGCATGATCAAGGCCTCGACCGACTATCGCAACGCGGTGGTGATCGGCGGCGGCCTGTTGGGCCTCGAAGCCGCCAACGGGCTGATGAAGCGCGGCATGAACGTCACGGTCGTGCATCTGCTCGACACGCTGATGGAGCGTCAGCTCGATCCGGTGGCCGGCGGCCTGTTGCGCAAGTCGCTGGAAGAGCGCGGCATGGTGTTCAAGATGCCGGCGCAGACCCAGGCCATCCTGGGCGAGGACCGCGTCACCGGCGTGCGGTTCGGCGACGGCACCGAGCTGCCGGCCGATCTCGTGGTGATGGCGGTCGGCATCCGCCCGAATTTCGAGCTCGCCAAGAAGGCCGGGCTGTACTGCGAGCGCGGCATCGTCGTCTCCGACACCATGCAGACCTATGACGGCCGCATCTACGCGGTCGGCGAGTGCGTGCAGCACCGCCGCCAGACCTACGGTCTCGTCGCGCCGCTGTTCGACCAGGCCAAGGTCTGCGCCAACCACCTCGCGATGAAGGGCTTTGCCACCTATGACGGCTCGGTCACCTCGACCAAGCTGAAGGTCACCGGCATCGACCTGTTCTCGGCCGGCGACTTCGCGCCGGGGCCGGACAAGGAGGAGATCGTGCTGCAGGACGCCAACCGCGGCGTCTACAAGCGCATCATCCTGAAGGACAAGAAGATCGTCGGCGCCGTGCTCTATGGCGACACCATCGACGGCCCCTGGTACTTCCAGCATCTGCGCGACGGCACCGACGTCTCGCATATGCGCGAGCGCCTGGTGTTCGGCGCCGCCAATCTCGGCGATGGCGGCGTCAGCGGCCAGAGCTCGGTTGCCGCGATGAGCGACGAGACCGAGATCTGCGGCTGCAACGGCGTCTGCAAGGGCGCCATCGTCAAGGCGATCAGCGAGAAGAAACTGTTCACGCTCGACGACGTCCGCGCCCATACCAAGGCATCGTCGTCCTGCGGCTCCTGCACCGGGCTCGTCGAGCAGGTGCTGGCGTTCACGCTCGGCGGCGACTATTCGGCGGCGCCGAAGGTCAAGCCGCTGTGCAAATGCACCGATCACAGCCACGACGACGTTCGCCGCGTGATCGTCGAGCAGCAGCTCAAGACCATTCCCGCGGTCATGCGCTTCATGGAGTGGAAGACCCTGAACGGCTGCCACTCCTGCCGCCCGGCGCTGAACTACTATCTGCTTGCGACCTGGCCGGGCGAATATCGCGACGACCAGCAGTCGCGCTTCATCAACGAGCGCGTCCACGCCAACATCCAGAAGGACGGCACCTATTCGGTCGTGCCGCGGATGTGGGGCGGCGTCACGACGCCGAGCGAGCTGCGCGCAATCGCCGACGTCGCCGAGAAGTTCAACATCCCGACCGTGAAGGTCACCGGCGGCCAGCGCATCGACCTGCTCGGCGTCAAGAAGGAAGACCTGCCGGCGGTGTGGGCCGACCTCAACGACGCCGGCATGGTGTCGGGCCACGCCTACGCCAAGGGCCTGCGCACGGTGAAGACCTGCGTCGGCTCCGAATGGTGCCGCTTCGGCACCCAGGATTCCACCGGCCTCGGCGTCAAGCTCGAGAAGTTCATGTGGGGCTCGTGGACGCCGGCCAAGGTCAAGCTCGGCGTCTCCGGCTGCCCGCGCAACTGCGCGGAGGCGACCTGCAAGGACGTCGGCGTGGTCTGCGTCGATTCCGGTTACGAGATCCATTTCGCCGGCGCCGCCGGCTTGCACATCAAGGGCACCGAGTTCCTGACCAAGGTCGAGACCGAGGACGAATGCCTCGAGGTGATCGTGGCGCTGACCCAGCTCTACCGCGAGGAGGGCTGGTATCTCGAGCGCATGTACAAATGGTGCGACCGCGTCGGTCTCGAGCAGATCAGGAAGCGGGTGGTCGACGACGTTGCGAACCGCAAGGCGCTGTTCGCCCGCTTTGGCTATTCGCAGCAGTTCGCGCAGACCGATCCGTGGGCCGAGCGTGCCAGCCGCGGCGTGGACCGCAACGAGTTCGCGCCTCTCGCCGAATTGGAGCTCGCATGACCCAGTGGATCGAAATCGGCGCATTGACCGACATTCCGCGGCTCGGCTCGCGCGTGGTACGCACGCCGGGCGGCAACATCGCGGTGTTCCGGACCGAGAGCGACGAGGTGTTCGCGCTCGACGACCGCTGCCCGCACAAGGGCGGGCCGCTGTCGCAGGGCATCGTGCACAACAAGCGCGTGACCTGTCCGCTGCATAATTTCGTCATCGAGCTGGCGAGCGGGCAGGCGGTCGCGCCCGACGAAGGCTGCACCCATACCCATCCGGCCAAGGTCGAGAACGGCGTTGTCTGGCTGTCGGTGCGGCAGGCGGCTGCGGTGAGCTGAGCGGCCGGGCATGTCCGTCAAGACCACGTGTCCCTATTGCGGTGTCGGCTGTGGCGTCATCGCGTCGAAGGACGCGGCGGGTGCCGTCACGGTCGAGGGCGACAAGCAGCACCCGGCGAATTTCGGCCGGCTCTGCAGCAAGGGCTCGGCGCTCGCCGAGACCATCGATCTCGACGGACGCCTGCTTGAGCCTGTTGTCGACGGCGCGCCGGCGGCGTGGGACGATGCGCTCGGTCGCGTCGCCGATGGCTTTAGCAGGATCATACGCGAGCACGGGCCCGACGCGGTCGCGTTCTATGTTTCCGGCCAGCTGCTGACTGAGGACTATTACGTCATCAACAAGCTCGCCAAAGGCTTCGTCGGCACCGCCAATATCGACACCAATTCGCGGCTGTGCATGGCCTCCAGCGTCGCCGGGCACAAGCGCGCGTTCGGCAGCGACACCGTGCCGGGCTGCTACGAGGATCTCGAGCAGGCGGACTTGCTCGTGCTGGTGGGTTCCAACGCCGCCTGGTGCCATCCGATCCTGCACCAGCGAATGCTGGCGGCGAAGGAGAAGAATCCGGCCTGCAAGATCGTGGTGATCGATCCGCGCCGCACCGCGACCTGCGAGGGCGCCGATCTGCATCTGCCGCTGCGCTCGGGCAGCGACTCCGTGCTGTTCAACGGGCTGTTCGCCTTCCTCGCCGGCAGCAACGCGGTCGACCGCGGCTTTGTCGGCAATTGCACGACGGGGATCGTCGACGCGCTCAAGCAAATCGGCGGCCAGACCGTCGCGCAGACCGCGGCGACCTGTGGCCTGACCGAAGGCGCGGTCGGGCTGTTCTTCGACTGGTTCACGCGCACCGAGCGCGTCGTCACGCTGTATTCGCAAGGCATCAACCAGTCGTCGAGCGGCGTCGACAAGGTCAACGCCATCATCAATTGCCACCTCCTGACTGGACGCATCGGCCGTCCCGGCATGGGGCCGTTTTCGCTGACCGGCCAGCCCAACGCGATGGGCGGCCGCGAGGTCGGCGGGCTCGCCAACCAGCTCGCCGCGCATATGGAGATCGAGAATCCCGCGCACCGCGAGCTGGTGCAGCGGTTCTGGCGTGCGCCAGTGATCGCGGAGAAGGCCGGGCTGAAAGCGGTCGACATGTTCGACGCGATCGCCGACGGCCGCATCAAAGCGGTGTGGATCATCTCGACGAATCCGGTGGTGAGCCTGCCGGATGCCGATCGCGCCCGCGCTGCACTCGACGCCTGCGAACTCGTCGTGGTGACGGATTGCATGCGCGACACCGACACCACGCGCCATGCCGACGTGCTGCTGCCGGCGCTGGCGTGGGGCGAGAAGGATGGCACCGTCACCAATTCCGAGCGCCGGATCTCGCGGCAGCGGCCGTTTCTCGCAGCGCCGGGCGAGGCGCGCGCCGACTGGCGCATCATCTGCGACGTCGCCGGTCGGATGGGATATTCGGGCTTCGACTACGCCTCGGTGGCCGAGGTGTTCCGCGAGCACGCCGAGCTGTCGGGCTTCGAGAACAGCGGCCGGCGCGATTTCGATATCTCGGCGCTGGCGGCGCTCGACGACGGCGCTTATGACGCGCTGGCGCCGGTGCAGTGGCCGGTGACATCAGACCATCCGGCCGGCACGCCGCGGATGTTCGAGAGCCAGCAATTCTTCACCCCGGACCGCAAGGCGCGCTTCGTCCCGGTGGCGCCGCGCGCGGCGCGCCACGCCACCAGCCGCGACTTTCCGCTGGTGCTCAACACCGGCCGTGTGCGCGATCAGTGGCACACCATGACCCGGACCGGCAAAACCGGCCGGCTGCTGGCGCACGTCTTCGAGCCCTATGCCGAGTTTCACCCGGAGGATGCGCGGCAGGCCGGGCTGCAAAACGAAGGTCTGGTGCGGCTGACCAGCAGCTGGGGCGAGATGATCGCGCGTGTCGTGGTCAGCGCCGACCAGCGCCGCGGCTGCGTGTTCGTGCCGATGCACTGGAACGCGGAGTTCGCCGGCGAGGGACGCGTCAACGCGCTGGTCAATCCGGCGACGGATCCGCTGTCCGGCCAGCCTGAGTCCAAGCACACGCCGGTCAAGGCCGATCCTTACGCGCCGAAATGGCACGCCTTCATCCTGAGCCGTGACGCGATCAGGCGTCCGGCAAGCGGCTATTGGGTTTACGGCAAGGCCGGCGATTGCACGCGGCTGGAGCTCGCGCTCGACACTCGCCCGGAGAGCTGGCGCGACTGGGCGAGGGCACAGCTCGGCCTCGAAGGTGTCGAGATCGAATGGCTCGCCTATCGCGATCCGGCGGCGGGACGCTTCCGCTACGCGGCGGTGCGCGACGGCCGGCTCGAGGGCTGCGTGTTCATCGCGCCCGATCACACGCTGCCGTCGCGGGCCTGGCTGACAGGGCTGTTCGCCGAACAGCAATTGTCGGCCAATGCGCGGATGTCGCTGCTGGCCGGACGGCCGTTCGGCGCGGGCGAGGATGTCGGTCCGATCGTCTGCTCCTGCTTCAGCGTCGGACGGCACCAGATCACCGCCGAGATCAGGAATGGCGCCGACAGCGTCGATGCGATCGGCCGCTGCCTCAAGGCCGGCACCAATTGCGGCGGCTGCAAGCCCGAGATCGGCAAGCTGATTGGCGCTACCGCACAGCCGCGGCAGGCGATCGCATCCTGAGCTGCCCTATCCGCTCGATGTCCGAGGCCTCTTTGAGCATGATCTTCTCGGAAAACCGCTTCGCACTTTTCCGGATCATGCTCTAGCAGCCGCGGCAGATGCCCTTCAGCTTGCTGTTGAGCAGGCGGTCCTCCTCATCCGAGGCTGCCTTGGTATAGGCATCGTTGCCGCGGCGTCTGTCCTCAGCAAATCCGCCGGCGCTATCGGCGCCGCCCGCGTGCATGCCGTGACTGTGCCCACCGCCATGGCCATGGCCGCCGTGCGCGTCCACCGGCGGCATTGCGGCCGCAAGCAGCGTCAGCAGCAGCCCGACCGTCGTGATCGTCCGCATGGTTTCTTCCTCGTCGCGGCAAAATACCGCTGACGCTGCGGCAAATCGGTGTCGGCCATCTTCACAATTTCGCGTGGCGGCAATCGCCCGATTCTCGCAGCCGGTTCCCCGGGGGTGCCCCCCGGTGCGTCGCACATAGGCCGTCCGGGGATGGCTTCATGCCGACAATGCAGTGCTCGCGACACTAAAATGGTGTATCGGCAGGCTCTGGCGCGCTCAAGAAACGGGCAGGACGCGGTCCGGCGCCGAATAATCAAGATATCGCAAGATTTGGAGGAAGGTTCATGTCGGCTCTGCCACTCTCGGGCATCAAGATTCTCGACCTGACGCGGGTGCTCGCGGGCCCGCTGTCGGCCCAGATGCTGGCGGATCTCGGCGCCGAGGTGATCAAGATCGAGCGGCCCGGCGGCGGCGACGACGCCCGCGCCTTCGGCCCGCCCTATCTCGCCGATCCCGAAGGCAAGCAGAACAACAACAACTCGTTCTACCTCTGCGCCAACCGCAACAAGAAGTCGGTCACCGTCAATATCGCCAAGCCGGAAGGGCAGGCGATCATCCGCGAGCTCGCCAAGACCGCGGACGTGATGATGGAGAACTACAAGGTCGGCGACCTCAAGCGCTACGGCCTCGACTACGAGACCATCAAGCAGCTCAACCCCGGCATCATCTATTGCTCGGTGACGGGTTTCGGCCAGACCGGACCTTACGCGCCGCGCGCCGGCTATGACGCGATTCTGCAAGCGATGGGCGGCCTGATGAGCGTCACCGGCCATATCGACGGCGAGCCCGGCGAGGGCCCGATGAAGGTCGGCCCCTCGATCGTCGACTACATGACCGGCATGAACACCTCGATCGGCATCCTCTCGGCGCTCTACCATCGCGACGCCAACAACGGGGAAGGGCAGCATATCGACGTCTGCCTGTTCGACACCGTGATCGCGTCGCTGTCGCACTGGCTGCAGATCTACCTCGTCAATGGCAAGACCCCGCCGCGCCGCGGCACCTGGGGCAATGGCGGCATGCCGGCCGGCGTATTCCGCTGCACCGACGGCGAGCTGATGCTGGTGGTCGGCAATGACGGCCAGTTCCAGCGCACCTGCGCCGTGCTCGGCGAGCCCGAGCTCGCGAACGACAAGCGCTTCGTCAAGAACAACGACCGCGTCGTGCACGGCAAGGAGATCATGGCGATCTTCGCCGGGCTGTTCCTGAAGCACCCGGTGGCCTACTGGCTGGAGAAGCTCGAGGAGGCCGGCGTGCCGTCGGGCCCGATCAACAATTTCGAGCAGGTCTTCAGCGATCCGCACGTGCAGTCGCGCGGCATGCGGGTCAAGGTCGACCATCCCTTCGAGCCCAACCTGTCGCTGATCCGCAACGCGCTGACCTTCTCGGGCACGCCGATCACCGAATACCGCGCCCCCCCGCTGCTCGGCGCCGACACCAAGGAAGTCCTGGCGACCATCGGCTATGACGACGCCAAGGTCGAGGGACTGAAGGCGCAGGGGATTCTGTAGGCGCTGACGTCGAGGCCGCGGGCGGTGGAGTTTCTCCGTCATCCTGAGGTGCGAGCTCTTGCGAGCCTCGAAGGATGAACAGCCCCGCTGGTGGCCGTCGACCCTTCGAGACGCGCGCAAGGGCGCGCTCCTCAGGGTGACGGGACCAGGGTCGTCATTCCGCAGCAACACTTCGGCCGATGTCGAACCATCATTGACATCCGCCTGTTAGATTGGCGCCATCGATCCCTCATCGAAGGTGCCAATCATGAAACGCGAAGTGGTCCGCGTCGAGCCGATCTCGAACTGGCTGGAACGCTGGAAGGCGCCGGCATCGGCGGTCACGCGCGCCGGCAACATGGTGTTCGTCTCCGGCCTGCCACCGTTCGATCCCGCAACCGGCGAGATCGCCGCCGGCGCGTCGATCGAGCGGCAGAGCGAGCTGGTGATGGAGCAGCTCAAGCAATGCCTCGAGGCTGCGGGTGCCACGCTCGACAATGTGATGAAGTGCAACGTGTTCTGCACCTCGGCAAAGCACTTCACAACCTTCAACGCAGTCTATGCAAGGTACTTCCCGCACCAGCCGCCGGCGCGGATCTTCGTCTGCATCCCGGAATGGACCGGGCCGTTCGACGTCGAGATCGACTGCATCGCGATGGTCTAGGGGCAGGGCGCCGTAGCGGCATCCTCGCTTCAGAGATCCTGCCGCGTCAGCCGCCCGTGCATCGCGACCGTTCGCGGCGCCGGCTTGCTCGGGACGTCGCCCATCGTCAGTGCCATCACCGAGACCGTGACCACGCGGTCGATGATGCCGCGGACGTCGTCGAGGTCGCATTTGCCTTCCGACAGCCGCAGCAGGCGTTCCTTCTCGCGGATGGTGTGGTGCGCCATCGCGAGCGCGAAGTGCAGGCCCCAATAGAGCTCGGTGTCGCTGCTCGCCGGCATCGCGCGGCGCATCGCGGCGGCGAACTTGCGCAAGTGATCGACCTCGCGATTCTTGATGCGGCGGATCGGCGGCACGGATTCGATCGAGGCGCGGATCATGAAGCGCGCCGCGGTCGAGCCCTCGCGATCCGGCCCGAGGCAGCCGCGCAGGGTGGGGCCGACGAGGGCGCGCATGATGTCCTCGATCGAAGCGCGGCCGCCGCCGTTTTCCTCCGCCGCCCGCAGTTCGTTGAGACGCTCGCGGTTGGTCTGGATGCTGCGGGTGACGAACAGCTCCGCGATCAATTCGTCCTTGGAGCCGAAATGATAGTTCACCGCCGCGAGGTTGACGTTCGCCTCCGCGACGATGTCGCGCAGCGTGACGTCGCCGAAGCCGCGGTCGGCATAGAGCCGCTCGGCGGCGGCGAGAATGGCGGATCGGGTCTGGTCGCTGGCCATGGCTGAGAGCCTCCGGTCATTCCGGGGCGATGCGCAGCATCGAACCCGGAATCTCGCTCCACAATTTCCGGATTCCGGGTTCAGCCCTGCGGGCTACCCCGGAATGACGAACGCGAGGTTGCATTTCAAACATTTGTATGAAACTATCGTTTGAAGAGCCGGAAATGTCAATCCGCTGATCACGGGCGGTCTTCCGGCACACCACCGCCGCCCTTCCGCGAACGCCCTTGCGAGCCGCGGGGGCGGGGTCAACAATGTCGACAAATGGCTACGGCCCAGGTCATCGGCCCAGGTCAGCGGCCCAAGTCTAGGAAACGAGGAGCGTCCCATGGATTTCACGATGTCGCCCAAGCAGAAGGAGTGGCTGGAGCGCGTTCAGGCCTTCATGAAAACGCATGTCCGCCCGGCCGTGCCGATCTACGAGAAGCAGGACGCCGAGGGCCCGCGCTGGAAGGTGATTCCGATCCTCGAGGATCTGAAGAAGAAGGCGAAGGCCGAAGGCCTCTGGAACATGTTCATGCCGCCGTCCTCACATGAGGACGACGAATTCCATGGCGCGGGATTGACCAATCTCGAATACGCGCTGCTGTCGGAAGAGATGGGTCGCATCTCCTGGGCGTCCGAAGTGTTCAACTGCTCCGCCCCCGATACCGGCAACATGGAAGTGTTCATCCGCTACGGCACCAAGGAGCAGAAGCGCAAATGGCTGCGCCCGCTGATGGACGGCGAGATCCGCTCCGCCTTCCTGATGACCGAGCCTGCGGTTGCTTCGTCCGACGCCACCAACATCGAGACCCGCATCGAGAAGGATGGCGATCACTACGTCATCAACGGCCGCAAATGGTGGTCGTCGGGCGTCGGCGATCCCCGCTGCAAGATCGCGATCCTGATGGGCAAGACCGACTTCAACGCCGCCAAGCATCAGCAGCAGTCGCAGATCCTGGTGCCGCTCGACACCCCCGGCATCAAGGTCGAGAAGATGCTGCCGGTGTTCGGCTTCGACGATGCGCCGCACGGCCACGCCCAGGTGCTGCTCGAGAACGTGCGGGTGCCGAAGGAAAACATCCTGCTCGGCGAGGGCCGCGGCTTCGAGATCGCGCAGGGCCGGCTCGGTCCGGGCCGCATCCATCACTGCATGCGCACCATCGGCCAGGCCGAGGAGGCGCTGGAGAAGATGGTGAAGCGGCTCGCCTCGCGCACCGCATTCGGCAAGAAGATCATCGAGCATTCGGTCTGGGAGCAGCGCATCGGCGATGCCCGCACCGACATCGAGATGAACCGTCTGCTCTGCCTCAAGGCCGCCGACATGATGGACAAGGTCGGCAACAAGACCGCGCAGGCCGAGATCGCGATGATCAAGGTCGCGGCGCCCAACATGGCGCTCAAGATCATCGACCAGGCGATTCAGGCCTTTGGCGGCGGCGGCGTCTCCGACGACGCAGGCCTCGCCCGTGCCTATGCCCACATCCGCACGCTCCGTCTCGCCGACGGTCCGGACGAGGTGCACAATCGCGCCATTGCCAGACTTGAACTTCGGAAGTATGCAAACACGTCGCACTGAGCATGATGCGGAACGCATGGCGTTCGCGCGCACATCGTGCTCAGAATGAAAAAGAGAGATCAGGCTGGCGTGCCAGCCTGATTGAGGGAGCGCCCCGACGCGCTCCTTGAAAAATCGAGTTGAGGGAGCGTCATCGTGGCGGACGGCGTCAGGAAAGACGAAGAATTTTCCGGCACAAGGGAAGTCGAGGAGCGCCATCGTATCAACGAGGCCAGTCTCGACGCCTGGATGAGGGAACACGTCGAAGGCTATCGGGGCCCGCTCACGGTCCTGCAGTTCAAGGGTGGCCAGTCCAACCCGACCTACAAGCTGGAGACCCCCGGCCGCAACTACGTGATGCGGCGCAAGCCGTTCGGTAAATTGTTGCCGTCGGCGCATGCGGTCGATCGCGAGTTCCGCGTGATCGCGGCGCTTGGCAAGCAGAATTTCCCGGTCGCAAAAGCCTACGCGCTGTGCACCGACGACGCGGTGATCGGCTCGGCCTTCTACATCATGTCGATGGAGGAGGGGCGGGTGTTCTGGGATCCGACGCTGCCGAGCCAGGAGCCCGACGCGCGCCGCAAGATCTTCGCCAGCAAGATCGAGACGCTGGCCAAGCTTCATCTGTTCAATCCCGAGACGATCGGCCTCGGCGACTTCGGCAAGCCCGGCAATTATTTTGCGCGGCAGGTCGATCGCTGGACCAAGCAGTACCGCGCCTCCGAAACCCAGCACATTCCCGAATTCGAGAAGCTCGCCGAGTGGCTGCCGAAAACCGTTCCGGAGCAGAAGCGCGTCTCGATCGTTCATGGCGACTATCGCCTCGACAACATGATCTTCCACGCCACCGAGCCGCGGGTGCAGGCGGTGCTCGACTGGGAATTGTCGACGCTCGGCGATCCCATGGCCGACTTCACCTACCTGTTGATGCAGTGGACCATGCCGGGCCTCGTCAATGCCGACCTCAAGGCACTGAACATTCCGAGCCAGGATGAGGCGGCGCAGATCTACTGCGACGTGACCGGCATCCCGGTGCCCGACCTGAACTGGTATTTCTCCTACAATCTGTTCCGCCTTGCGGGCATCACGCAGGGCATCGCGGGCCGGGTCCGCGACGGCACCGCGGCGAATGCCAAGGCCCTCGAGTCGGCCAAGCGCACCGTGCCGCTGTCGCAGGCGTCATGGGAATACGCGCAGAAGGCCGGCGCTACCTGATCCGAATGCGGCGCGGTCCCACAGGGTTCGCGCCGCTTCTCTTTCTACCTCGCCCCGCTTGCGGGGAGAGGTCGG
>NZ_LFIQ01000076.1:161756-164622 GCF_001189245.1 Bradyrhizobium pachyrhizi
CCGCATGCAGCGAAGCGAAATGCGATCCGGGTGAGGGGGTACCGGACTATCCACGCACATCGCTTGCGGAGAGAGCCCCTCACCGAAATCCCCGAAGAGCGGCCTTCGCTCGTCTCGGCCCCCGCAAGAGCGGGGCGAGGGAGCACTAGGCCGATCGCGATTCCAAAAGTTCGCGCCACTGCTGCAAGGTGCGGCATGTTTCCGCATTGTAGCCATCTGTGACTTGAGTTCGCGCTGCCGCTTTGGCAAGTCAGTCCGGTCAACGCCCGCCCTGGTCCTGATCGGACATTTTCATTTTGACCCTCTCCTCGAATCTTCGCGGCAGCCTGTTCATGGCTGCGGCCATGGCCAGCTTCACGGTCAACGACACCATCACCAAGGCGGTGTCGGCGGAGCTCAACATCGGCGAGATCCTGTTGGTGCGCGGCCTGGTTGCGATGGTGCTGGTCGCGGCGCTCGCCTGGTACCGTGACGCGCTGCGCAGTTTCAGCGTGCTCCTGATCTGGCCGGTCGGGCTGCGCGTCCTTGGCGAGATCGGCGGCACGCTGACCTATCTCTCCGCGATCGCGCAAATCCCGCTCGCCAACGCCTCGGCGATCTTCCAGGCGCTGCCGCTGGTCATCACGCTGGGCGCGGCGCTGGTGTTCGGCGAGCCGGTCGGCTGGCGGCGATGGCTTGCGATCGCCGCCGGCTTCATCGGCGTGCTCGTCATCGTTCGGCCCGGCGCGGAAGGTTTCAGCCAGGCTGCGCTGCTGGCGCTGGCGTCGGTCGGGTTCTGCGCGGTGCGCGATCTCGCGACCCGCCGCATCCCGAAGCATCTGCCGACGGTGTTCATCACGCTGCTCACCACCGTGACCGTGACGACGGCAGGTGCTGTCGTCCTTGTCCCGCTCGGCGGCTGGCGGGCGCCGTCCGGCAATGCGCTCGGCCTGCTCACATTGGCCGCGGTCCTGATCCTGATCGGTTATCAGTGCATCATCGTGTCACTGCGCACCGGCGACATCTCGGCGGTGGCGCCGTTCCGCTACACCGCGCTGCCGTGGGCGATGCTGACGGGCTATCTCGCCTTCGGCCACAAGCCCGACGGTCCAATGCTCGCGGGTGCCGCGATCATCGTCGCTTCCGGCCTCTATGCCTTCTACCGCGAGCGCAAGCGCGATAAGCTCCGTCCCGCCGCGACCGGACCGGGCCTGCCGCCGGATGGGCTGTGAGGCATCCGTGATCCGTAGGATGGGTGGAGCGCAGCGATACCCATCATGACGCCGCTGATACGAGGTGATGGGTTTCGCTTCGCTCTACCCATCCTACGCAATCATTTGCGAATCACTTCGCACAATGTGCGATCAGCCGTGCGACGAATGCGCCGCAAGCCTCGAGCTGCGACATCTCGACGAACTCGTCCGGCGTATGCGCCTGTGCGATCGAGCCGGGGCCGACCACGACGGACGGCACGTCCGCCATGCTGACGAACAGGCTGGCCTCGGTGCCGAAGGCGACCTTGGCGTGGTCGTTGCGGCCAGCAAATTGCTTGGCGAGCGTGACGATGGCGGCGTCGGCGGCGGTGTCGAGTGCGGGATAATCGAGGATCTCCTCGAAGTCGATGCCGCATTCCGGGTGCCGCTTGCGCATGTCAGGCTCGATCTCGGCCTTCGCCCAGGCGATGATCGCGTCCGTCACCTCTCTCGACTCGGTGATACCGATGCCGCGGCATTCGAATTCCACCACGCAACTGTCGGGCACGATGTTCAGCGCGGCGCCGCCGTGCACGATGCTGGTGAGCAGGGTCGAGTGCGGGACATCGTAGAGGCTGCCTTGTTCGGCATCCGCGGCCAGCAACGCGGCGCGGCGGCGGATCTCGGTGATGAGGTCGGCGGCATATTCGATGGCGTTGACGCCGTCGGGCGCGATCGAGGAGTGGCGGGCGAGCCCGCGGAAGGTAGCGCGCACGCCGTGCTTGCCTTTGTGCCCGATGATCACCTGCATCTGGGTCGGCTCGCCGACGAAACAGCCGAGTGGCCTGATCGGCTTGCGCGCGACCTCGCGCAGCATCGGACGCACGCCGACGCAACCGATTTCCTCGTCATAGGAGATGGCAAGATTGATCGGCGTCTTCAGATCGGCCGCGAGCATCTCGGGAACCATCGCGAGGCAGACGGCGACAAAGCCTTTCATGTCGGTGGTGCCGCGGCCGTACAGCCGGCGATCGCGCTCGACGAACTCGAACGGGTTGTGGTTCCAGTCCTGTCCGACAACCGGCACGACATCGGTATGCCCCGACAGCACCAGCCCGGCCTTGTCCTCGGGGCCGATCGTGACCCACAACGAGGATTTCTGACCGGTTTCATCGACGATGCGCTGTCCCGTGAGGCCAAGCGAGGCGAGGTAGCGCTCGATGTAGTCGATCAGGGGCAGATTGCTGCGGTCGCTGACGGTGTCGAAGGCGACGAGGTCGGCCAATAGCTTGCGGATGCGGTCGGAACGTTGATTTTGCATTGCCTGTTCGTTTGCGAGGGGATTGTGCGAGGAACTACGCGTGTGCGGACGATCCTGCCAGCGAAGTATAGCAGCTGGTTGGCCTGCCGAGGCCAAGCAATATTCGGACCGTTGCCGGCGGTTATTGGAGGTCCAGGCCTGTAGGATGGGAGAGCGAAGCGAAACCCATCGAATATATCCGCGCGGCGAGATGATGGGTTTCGTGGAGTTTATCATCGGGTCGCGCGTTGCGCGGACCTGGGGCGGAACGAAAGGCAAGACTTGGGCGATTCAAGACTCGGGCGATTCATGTCGCGAGAATGCGAAACTGTATCCCCATTCTCGGCTGTCATCGCCCGGCTCGGACCGGGCGATCCAGTACGCCGCGGCCTCT
>NZ_LFIQ01000076.1:164632-166716 GCF_001189245.1 Bradyrhizobium pachyrhizi
CGCGCGTGCGCGGGTGATGACACCGCGCATTTGTCATCATGAATCGGAGACCATCCACTGCCGTCGTCCCAGCGAAGGCCGGGACCCATAACCACCAATGCTGCTTGTTGCGCGACGTCGGAACGACGAGTCCCGCTCACAACTCCGGCTGCGGAGTATGGGTCCCTGCTTTCGCAGGGACGACAGTGGTGGATGTGGCCGCGTCACCGCGCCATTCGGACTTCACCGGCCCAGCGAACGGAGAGCGCCCTTGCTAGATCGGCTTGCCCGTATACGGCATCGATGCGGTGAGGCCGCCGTCGACCGGGATGGCCTGGCCGTTGACGTAGGACGCTTCATCGCTCGCCAGGAACAATCCCATCGCGGCGAGCTCGTGCGGCTGGCCGGCGCGCTTGAGCGGATTGAGCTGGCCGATCTTGTCCTGGGTGCCGCGTTCCTTGGCACGATCGAACACCGGCTTGGTCATGCCGGTTTCGATCAGGCCCGGGCACACCGCATTGATGCGCACGCCGGTGCCGGAGAGCGAGTAGGCGGTGGTCTGCACCAGGCTGATGACGCCGGCCTTGCTCGCACCATAGGGATGTCCGCTGGCACCCGACTTCAGGCCCGCGACGGAAGCAGTGCAGACGATCGAGCCAAAGCCTTGCCTGGTCATGTGCGGGATCGAATGCTTGATCGCGAGGAACGGGCCGATCAAATTGACGCGCAGCACTTCCTGCCAGTGTTCGACGGTCTGGTCGGCGAGCGGGACGAGGCCGCCGCTGACACCGGCATTGGCCCAGATCGCATCGAGCTTGCCGTACTTCGAAACCGCCTTCTCGATGAAGGCCTTCACGTCGCTCTCCGAGCCGGCATCGGCGGTGACGGCCTCGACGGTGCCGCCGGCGTCGCGCACCAGCTTGGCGGTCTCGTTCACGCCCTCGGTGCGATCGACCGCGATCAGCTTGGCGCCTTCTCTGGTGAACAGCAGCGAGGCGGCGCGGCCGATGCCGCTGCCAGCGCCGGTGATGATGACGGATTTGCCTTCGAGGCGACCCATGAGTTTCTCCCTGTTCACGTGATCCGTGGCGCCTCTGCCGCGCGACGGAATTCAAACAAAATTTCAAACGTCCGAAGCACTTGAGACGATGTGCGGCGTGACGTACAGCGAGACGGGACACTATTGAAGGGCTCATCCGATGTCCAATCCAGACAAGCCTGACGTGAAGGTGACGCGGTGGTGGTGGGTTCGCCACGCGCCGGTGCGCAGCGACGGCGGCAACATTTACGGACAGGAGGATATCGACTGCGACACCGGCGATGTCGAAGTGTTCGAGGCGGTCGCCAAAATGCTGCCGCGCGATGCGGTCTGGTATTCGAGCAATTTGAAGCGCACGCACAAGACCGCGGACGCGATCTGGGCTGCCGGGTTTCCAAAGCCGGAAAGCATGACGCAGGAACGCGACTTCGCCGAGCAGCATCTCGGCCAGTGGCAGGGTATGAACCGCGCCGCGTTTCTCGCCAGTCGTCCGCCGGGTACGGCCTGGTTCGCCGACGTCAACGATCCCGCGCCCGGCGGCGAGAGCTACATGGATCTCTACACCCGCGTCTGCCGCACCATTGTGCGGATCACCGCCGCGGAAGCGGGCAGGAATATCATCGCCGTCGGCCATGGCGGCGTCATCAAGGCCGCGGTCGGGCTGGCGCTCGGCGGCCAGCCGGACAGGGGGCTGTCGTTCGATATCGATAATGTCTCGGTGACGCGACTTGATCACATCGCGAGCGCAGGCCTGTCGACCTGGCGCTTGCCGATGGTGAACCAGCAGCCGTGGATTGCCGATCCGCGCCACGCCGCGATGCATCAGCCATCCGGGCCTGAAGTCAGGCCGGCGAGCAAGCTTGCGTGATTGCTGCTATCGCAACCCCACGACGCTGCTTAAGCTCACCGCAGAATTCAAACACCGTAACATCAGGGAGAGAAACATGACCTTGTTCGACATGAAGGGAAAAGTCGCCGTCATCACCGGCTCGACGCGCGGCATCGGACGCGCGATCGCCGAGCGCATGGCCGAGCACGGCGCCAAGGTCGTGATCTCCTCGCGCAA
>NZ_LFIQ01000076.1:166726-217556 GCF_001189245.1 Bradyrhizobium pachyrhizi
TGACGTCTGCGAGCAGGTGGCGAAGGAGATCAACGACAGCTACGGCAAGGGCACCGCGGTTGCGATCGCGGCCAACATCTCGTCGAAGGAAAACCTGCAGAACCTGGTCGACGAGAGCAACCGCGCCTTCGGCAAGATCGACGTGTTGGTCTGCAACGCGGCGTCCAATCCTTACTACGGTCCGCTCGCCGGCATCTCCGACGATCAGTTCCGCAAGATCCTCGACAACAACATCGTCGCCAACAACTGGCTGATCTCGATGGTGGTACCGCAGATGATCGAGCGAAAGGATGGCTCGATCATCATCGTGTCCTCGATCGGCGGCCTGAAGGGCTCGACCATCCTCGGCGCCTACGCGATCTCCAAGGCCGCCGACATGCAGCTCGCGCGCAACCTCGCCTGCGAATACGGCAAGCACAATATCCGCGTGAACTGCATCGCGCCCGGCCTGATCAAGACCGACTTTGCGAAGGCGCTGTGGGACAATCCGGACAATCTGAAGGCATCGACCGCGCGCTCGCCGCTGCTGCGGATCGGCGTGCCGGACGAGATCGCGGGCGCCGCCGTGATGATGGGCTCGCGCGCCGGCGACTTCATGACCGGCCAGACCATCGTGATCGACGGCGGCGCGACGATCAGCTGACGCCTTCGTTGGCGCGCAAAGCGCGCCACGCACTCAAGATGTCATCACCCGCGAAAGCGGGTGATCCAGTACGCCGAGGCCTCTCGATTCATCACGACTGCCGCGGCGTACTGGATGCCCCGCATGCGCGGGGCATGACAGTGTTGAGGACGAGGGGAGCGCGGCGATTACTCCACCGCCGCGTACACGCCGTTGCGCACCAGCGAGCGGGTATATTCGCGCTGGCCCGGGCCCTGCATCATGAAGACCGCGATCAGGTCTTCGCTCGGATCGATCCAGAAGAACGTGCCGGCCATGCCGCTCCAGAAATACTGGCTGACCGAGCCGGAGAACGGCGCGATGCCCTGCTGCATGCGCACGGCGAAGCCGAGGCCGAAGCTGTGGCCGGGCGACACCAGCGTGCCCTGGATCTTCACGCCGGCGCCCAGGTGATCGGAGGCCATGAATTCGAGCGTCTTGCGGCCGATGATCCTGGTGCCGTCGAGCGAGCCGCCGTTCAGCAGCATCTGCGCGAAGCGGGCGTAGTCCATCGTGGTCGAAACCAGTCCGCCGCCGCCGGATTCCATCGCCGGCTGCTCCAGCATGTTGAACAGCTGCACCTTCTCGCTGGTCCAGGGATCGTTGGCAAACGCCTCGGCGAGGCGGCCGGCATTGGCTTCCCCGGTATGGAAGGCGGTCTCGGTCATCTGCAGCGGCGCGAGGATGCATTCGGTGAGGTACGCGCCGAGCATCTTGCCGCTGACGACCTCGATGATGCGGCCGAGGATGTCGGTGGAGCGGCTGTAGTTCCATTCGGCGCCGGGCTGGCAGACCAGCGGCATGCCGGCGAGCATGGTGGCGTGCTCGGCATTGGTGATCTTGCGGCTGCGCAGCCGCGACTGCTGATAGAGCTGCTGCACCGGGCCGTTGCCGGTGTGGTCATAAGTAAGTCCAGACGTGTGGCGGAGCAGGTCCTGGATCGTCATCTGCCGCTGCACGGGTACCAGCTCGAGCTTGCCGTTGTTCTCGACGCCGACCTTGGTCTCGGCGAATTCGGGGATGAACTTCGCGACGGGGTCGTTGAGCAGGAAGTGGCCGTCCTCCAGCAGCTGCATGATGCCGACCGAGACGATCGGCTTGGTCATCGAGAAGATGCGGAAGATCGTGTCATGGGCCATCGGCGCCGAGGCGGTCGGGCTTTGCCGGCCGATCGCGTCGAACCAGCCGATCTGGCCGCGCCGCGCCACCAGCACCGTCACGCCGGGCACTGTTCCCTTGTCGACCTCGCGGCGGAAGGTGTCGGACATCGCCTGCAGCCGCGCGCTCGACAATCCGATCGATTCGGGCTTGGCGAGGGGGAGGGAGGGGGTGGTCGGGCTGGCGGCGTGCTTGGTGGCGGTTTGGGCGTTCATGGTCTCTCCCTGGTTCTTGATTCTTGCGGCGAGGTGCCGGCATGGCGTGATCTTGGGGTGATCGCTGAAGTCTGGCGCAGAAGTTTTGCAATGAACAGAAGCTTCGCTGCTTCGCCCTTGCAAACCGGCCATGCCCTGTGCTTGAAACGGCGCGAACCGGCGGCGACGCGGGTTCCCTGCAGGAGTGTAGCTCAATTGGTAGAGCACCGGTCTCCAAAACCGGGGGTCGCAGGTTCGAGCCCTGCCACTCCTGCCAGCTTTTACCCAATCATTTGAAGGTGTTGGCCGAGGTCCCCGACCCCGGCCATGATCATGTTTGCCTACTTGATGAGCGGGCAGCCGCCGTCCTTCAGCGGCCGGAACGCCTGGTCGCCGGGCACTTCGGCGAGCACCTTGTAGTAATCCCACGGCGCTTTCGATTCCTCGGGCTTCTTGACCTCGAACAGGAACATCGAGTGCACCATGCGGCCGTCCTCGCGCACCACGCCGTTGTCGGTGAAGGCGTCGCGGACCGGGGTCGCGCGCATCTTGGCCAGCACCGGCTTGGTTTCCTTGGTGCCGGCGGCCTTCACCGCGTTGAGGTAGTGCAGGGTGGCGCTGTAGGTCGCGGCCTGGTTCATCGTCGGCATCCGCTTCATGCGCTCGAAGAAGCGCTTGCCGAAGGCGCGGGTGCGGTCATTGAGGTCCCAGTAGTAGGCCTCGGTAATGATCAGGCCCTGCGCGAGCTTCAGCCCGAGGCTGTGGATATCCGAGATGAACATCACGATGCCGGCGAGGTTCTGCCCGCCCGCGACGATGCCGAATTCGGAGGCCTGCTTGATGGTGTTGATGGTGTCGGCGCCGCCGTTGGCCATGCCGATGATCTTGGCCTTCGAAGCCTGCGCCTGCAGCAGGAAGGACGAGAAGTCCGGCGTGTTGAGCGGATGCCGCGCGCTGCCGAGCACCTTGCCGCCGGCGGCGCGGACCACGTCGCCGGTGTCGCGCTCGATCGAATGGCCGAACAGATAGTCGGCGGTGATGAAGAACCAGGTATCGCCGCCGTTCTTCACGATCGCGCTGCCGACGGTGTGGGCATTGGCGTAGGTGTCGTAGGTCCAGTGCAGCGTGTAGGGCGAGCAGGACTTGCCGGTGATGTCGGAGCTCGCCGCATCCGTCACGATCATGATCTTCTCGAACTGCTTCGACATCTCCATGCCGGCGAGCGCGGTCGCCGAAGTCGGCATGTCGATGATCATGTCGACATTCTCGGCCTCGTACCATTTGCGGGTGATGGTGGCGGCGACGTCGGCTTTGTTGAGGGCGTCGGCGGTGACGAGCTCGATCGGCTTGCCAAACATCGACCCGCCGAACTCCTCGATCGCCATCTTGGTGGCCTCGACATTGCCGGCGCCGCCGATGTCCGAATAGACCGACTGGAAATCCGTGAGCACGCCGATCTTGAGCGGCGCCTGCTGCGCGAGCGCCGGCCCTGCCAGCACAGCCGCGATCAGGCCGGCGGCGGACAGATTCGTGACGATGGATTTCATGATGGCGTGCCTCCCCGAAGGTGTTCTTATCAATTTGTCCGACAAAGCTAGATTTGCCCGGTTCCGGTGTCAATTCCGGCCGCTTGGGTGCGACAATCAGGCCGGATATTACTCATTTGACGCCCCAAGGGCCTTCGCCTATCCTTTGTCGGACAAACGACAATCGGGCCGGGGGAGCTGAAGATGCCCACCACGCCGCTGTTCCGGCGCATCGATGTCGCGCCGGCCTATCAGAAGGTCGCCGACGCGATCGAACGCGAGATCATCAACGGCCGGATCAAGCCGGGCGAGCCGATCGGCACCGAGCAGCAGCTGGTTGCGCAGTTCGGCGTCAACCGCTCGACGGTGCGCGAAGGCATTCGCGTACTCGAGGAGGGCGGGCTGATCCGCCGCGATTCCAGCCGCCGGCTGCAGGCCTGCCTGCCGCGCTACAACAAGCTCGCGACGCGACTGTCCCGTGCGCTGATCCTGCACGAGGTGACGTTCCGCGAACTGTTCGAGACCTCGATGACGCTGGAGGTCGCGAGCGTCGAGGGCGCGGTGGAGCGCGCGACCGAGGAGAACATCGCCGAGCTCGCCGGCAATCTCGAGCGCAGCGCAGCTGTCGTCGGCAATCCCGCTGCGCTTGCCGAGCTCGATGCGGAATTCCATGTGCTGATGGCCAAGGCCTCGCAGAACCGCGTGCTGCAGCTGGCGCGCGAGCCCGCCGCACAACTGTTCTTTCCGACCACCGAGATGATCGTGGGCGGCGTGCCCGAGGGCGGCACGCGGCTGGTCGAGGCGCACCATCATCTGCTCGACGCGATCAAGCGGCGCGACAAGGAGGCCGGCGTGCTGTGGACGCGGCGGCACCTGCAGGACTGGCGGCGTGGCTTCGAGAAGATCGCCTCGCTCGATCGCTCGGTCGAGCACACCTACATGGAACACGCTTACGCCGCGCGGCAATAGGGACGGCGCGGCCAAACAAGACGAAAACAAGACAACGACAACAAAGCACATTCGGGAGGGACAAATGAGCGGAGACATCGCAGCAACCATCCAGCGCGCCCGCGAGCACAGCATCGGCGATCTGCTGCGCCGGTCGGCGAAGCGCTACCCCGGCAAGACCGCGCTGATCTGCGGCGCGGTGAGCTGGAGCTTTGCGGAGATGGACGCGATCTGCAATCGGCTCGGCCGCGGCTTGCTCGCGCTCGGCGTTGCCAAGGGCGATCGCGTCGCGGTGCTGTCGCGCAACTCGCACGGCTTCGCCGCGCTGCGCTTTGCGGTGGCCCGGATCGGCGCGATCCTGGTGCCGATCAACTTCATGCTCAATCCGCACGAGATCAATTTCATCCTCGCCAATTCCGGCGCCAAGCTGCTCGCGGTCGGCCCCGATTTCGTGGAGACGGCGCACGCTGCCGCCGCCAAGGGCTCGGCGGTCGAGACCCTGATCTGGCTGCCGGGCGAGGATCCGGCCACCGCGCCCGACGGCATCACGACGTTCGACAGCCTGCTGCACAGCGACGCGTCGGCGCCGGAGGCGTCGGTGGACAGTCGCGATCCCGCGCAGATCATCTACACCAGCGGCACCGAGTCGCTGCCGAAGGGCGCGATCCTCACCCACGAAGCCGTTATGTGGCAGTATGTCAGCTGCATCATCGACGGCGGCATGGCGACGGACGACACGGTGCTGCACGCGCTGCCGCTCTATCACTGCGCGCAGCTCGACGTTTTCCTGGGGCCCGCGATCTATCTCGGCGCCACAAGTCTCATTACCGGCAAGCCGGTGCCTGACAATGTCCTGGCGCTGATCGCGGCCCACAAGATCAATTCGTTCTTCGCGCCGCCGACGATCTGGATCGCGATGCTGCGCTCGGGCGCGTTCGACCGCACCGACCTGTCGACCCTGCGCAAGGGTTACTACGGCGCTTCGATCATGCCGGTCGAGGTGCTGCTCGAGTTGCAGCGGCGGCTGCCCGAGGTGAAGTTCTGGAATTTCTACGGCCAGACCGAGATCGCGCCGCTCGCGACCGTGCTGACGCCGGAGGACCAGCTGCCGAAGGCGGGCTCGGCCGGCAAGCCCGCGATCAATGTCGAGACGCGGGTGGTCAGGCCGGACATGACCGACGTCGGGGTCGGGGAGGTCGGCGAGATCGTGCATCGCTCGCCGCATCTGTTGTCCGGCTATTACAACGATCCGGTCAAGACCGCGGCCGCGTTCGCCGGCGGCTGGTTTCATTCCGGCGATCTCGCGACCGTCGATGCCGACGGCTACATCACCGTCGTCGATCGCGTGAAGGACATGATCAAGAGCGGCGGCGAGAATGTCGCGAGCCGCGAGGTCGAGGAGATGATCTATCGCCTGCCTTCGGTGTCGGAGGTTGCGGTGGTCGGGCTGCCCGATCCGCGCTGGATCGAGGCGGTGACCGCGATCGTCGTGGTCAGGGCCGGCGAAAGCCTCGATGCCGATATGGTGATCAAGCATTGCGCGGCGTCGATGGCTCATTTCAAGGTGCCGAAGCAGGTCATCTTCGTGGATGCCTTGCCGAAGAATCCGAGCGGCAAGCTGCTCAAGCGCGAGCTGCGCCAGCGCTATGTCGGCGGCGCCACGCTGGACCAGGCGGTGCAGAAGAGCTTCGCCGGCTAGGCGGTCTACTGGCCAGCCGTCGCCGGCGCCTTGTCCGACCATTCCGGCGGCAAGCCAAGCTTGCCGGCGGCCATTCCGACCAGGCCGGGACTGCGGCCGAACGCCTCGCAGGCCGCGTATTTCGGTTTGCCGCCGAGCGTGGCGCCAATCTTGTCGAACGATGGCAGCTCTGGCGCCTTTCCGAACGGCGTGCTGCCGGTGACGACGAGCTTGCTGAAATCGTCGCTGAAGGAAGGGGCGAGATCGTAGGCGTCACCGGCGCTCGAGACCATGGGCGAGTTGGTGAACGAATTCGCCCCGCGGGCCCAAATCATCGCCGCCTGCTGGCGGCTGGCCTGATCGCGCACCTCGGCTTCGACGGTCAGGCTGCCAAGTCCGACCGGCAACCGCGGCACCGGCACCGGCACGCCTGCGCCGAGCGCGCTCGGCAGGAAGCTGACCACCTTGGAAGTGCCCGCCGCGACCTCGTCGGTGGGCGCCGCCTGGGTGACAAGCGCATGCAACGACAGATCCGCAGGCTGATCGGCACCAACGACCTGAAGCCGCTCGCTCAGGCCGACGCACAGCGAACGATCGATCGCGTTGGCCACCAGGTGCCGCTGCTCCTGCGACAGCGTCGGCGACGCTGCCTGCGAGAAGGTCGTCGGGACGATCCGCACCG
Source organism: Bradyrhizobium pachyrhizi (assembly GCF_001189245.1). Taxonomy (GTDB): domain Bacteria; phylum Pseudomonadota; class Alphaproteobacteria; order Rhizobiales; family Xanthobacteraceae; genus Bradyrhizobium; species Bradyrhizobium pachyrhizi. Next base: position 173,574 of record NZ_LFIQ01000076.1, read on the forward strand.
TCTTCGCAGCGAGGACCTCGTCCTTGTTGACGCGAACCAGCGATTTCGCCAGCACTCCGTCGGACGGCGTGAGATTGTCGTAGGATGCCAATGACCCGCCCCGCGTCATCGGTGCGCTGGCACAGCCCGACAACAACGCCACCACTACCGCAGCGGTGGCAAGCAGGGACGGCCGATTGGGCTGACCATTGCGCGACGCCCGGCCCGTGCTCTGCGCATCAGTCGCAGCGCCCGGCAGAAATTCGATTCTCATGTACCCCTCGAACGACCGCTCACCCCACGAACGATCGGACGTCACGATAGGGCAGGGCCGCCCGGGTCGGGATTAAGAGATATTAAGTCAGATGTAGCTCGCGAAAACCGCGCGACCTATTTGAGCCACATTTGGCCGTGCAGGCTTAACAAAACGCTATATTTGCGCGCTGCGCATCCGGGGCCGAGGCCTCTAAAATGCCGTGATGCAAATCCTGGAATACGACCTCGTGGCTTTCCCCGTCACCAACGCACGCATCCTCTGCGTCGAGGACGATGCCGATATCGCGCGCATGTTGGCTGAGGTGCTTGAGGACAACGGCTTCCGACCGGTGCTGGTCGGCTCGGCCGTGGAGATGGACGCGCTGCTCAAGCGCGAGAGCTTTGATCTCGTCGTACTCGACGTGATGCTGCCGGGCGAGGATGGGCTGAGCATCTGCCGGCGCCTGCGCATGTCGTCTTCGATTCCGATCATCATGGTCACCGCGCGCGGCGAGGACATCGACCGCATCCTCGGCCTCGAGCTCGGTGCCGATGACTACGTCACCAAGCCGTTCAATTCGCGCGAGCTGGTCGCCCGCATCCGGGCATTGCTGCGCCGCGTCGAGAGCGGCGCCTCGTCGCGGTCACGGCCGCGTCCGCTGACCTTTGCCGGATGGCGCATCAACCCCACCACCCGCGAGCTGCATGACCCCGCGGGCGTTCGGATCACGCTGACCGGTGCCGAGTTCGATCTGCTGCTGGCGTTCTGCCGCAATCCTGGGCAGGTGCTGTCACGTGAGCAATTGATCGAGCAGGCCTTCGGTGGCCTGATCGCATCGGTCGAGCGAAGCGTCGACGTTCACATCAGCCGCATCAGGCAGAAGATCGAACCGGATCCGAAGGACCGCTCGATGATCAAGACGGTGCGGCTCGGCGGCTACGTGTTCACGCCCGCGGTCGAGCCGCTCTGATGGGATGGGCGCAGCGGCTGATGCCGCGCAGCATCGCCGCGCAGCTCATGAGCCTCGTCGCGCTCTCGGAATTGATCGGCATCATGCTCGCAGCTGTGACCGTCATCTTTCTGTTCGATTCTCCCTCGGTCAACGACACGCAGAAGTTTCTTGCCGGGCGGGTCGCGGAGCTCACGCAGCTTCTGCGTTTCACGAAGACGCCCGTCGACGCCGAAGAACTGCTGGCGGCAGCCAGGCGCGGCGGTCTCGACGCCAGGCGCGTCGCGTTGAGCGAACTCGTGCCTCGGACGGTCGGTGAGACGCGGCCGTTTTCCATAAGAGCGTTTCGGCAGCTGGCGGCCGAGTCCGGAATTGAGTTGCTGGAAGAACTGCGCCATCCGGCGGGCTCGTCGTCACAGGTGCTCGTGAAGCTCGACGACGGCCACGCGTTGATGGCCGACGTTGCGGTCAAGGGCGGCTTCTGGTCCTTTTTGCTCCGCCCGGTGGCAGGAGGCGGGATCATCGTGCTGATCTCGATGCTGCTGCTGTCGGTCTATGCGGTGCGTTGGGTGATTGCGCCGCTGGCCGATGTCGCGCGTGCCGCGACCTCGTTCGGCCGCTCGCCGCGGGCTCCCGAGGTGTTGCGCCGGCGCGGTCCGCTCGAAATCGCCCAGGTCGCCGACGCGCTGAACGACATGCGCACGCGTATCGCAGCGCTGCTCGACGACCGCACCCGCATGCTCGCCGCCATCAGTCATGACCTGCGGACGCCGCTGACCCGGCTCAGGCTGCGTACCGAGCGCGTCGGCGACGACACCCTGCGCCCTGCGATGCTGGGCGATATCGCCAAGATGACGCGCATGATCAACGAGACCCTGGAGTATCTGCGCGAGGATGCTCGCTCGGAGGCGGCGTCGTTCATCGACCTGCCGAGCTTCCTGCAGACCATCTGTTCGGACTTCGCCGACATGGGCCACGCGGTATCCTATGTCGGGCCGGCGCGTCTGCCTTATGCCTGCCGGCCCCGCGCGCTGTCGCGCGCCGTCACCAATATCGTGGAGAATGCGGTCAAGCACGGCAGCAAGGTCGCGGTGACGCTTCGCCCCATAGAGGCCGGCCACATCGAGATCGAGGTGGCCGACGACGGTCCGGGCATTCCGCCGGCGCTGCACGACAAGGTATTCGAGCCCTTCTTCAAGGCCGACAGCGCCCGGCAGGAGGGGGGCTTCGGGCTGGGGCTATCGATCGCGCAGGATATCGCCAAGCGCCATGGCGGCAGCATCGCGTTGAGGCTGCGGGAGCCGAGCGGACTGCTCGTATCGATGCTGCTGCCGCCAAAACCCGGCCTGGCCTAGAGGAGGCGAGACGGACGACGCTGATCGCGCCAGGACGCCAGGGGATTGCAGGGCGCCGGCTAAGCCCTTGATTTGGAGAGACCAATGCCCGATCTGCCCGAACCGGGCGGGCGCCGGGTCGGACCCCGTCGACCTTGACGTTTGGCCGGTCTCGCAGTAGATACCCGGCACTCGCAGCCGGCCCGCTTTGATGGCGGATATCCGGCGCGGCCTAATTCCCCGAACATTCGAGCTCGTTTATCGGCTCAACCTTCCAAACGAGGGCTGGGTCCGCAAGGTCGGCTGTTCGGATTCCTTGAAACGTTGCAATCGTCCGGAGACGGACGCGGATCTCACGATGGCTTTCAGCCCGTTCAAATTCCTGCAGGAAGTGCGCTCGGAGACCGCCAAGGTCACCTGGCCGACGCGCCGCGAGACGACCATCACCACCATCATGGTGTTCGTGATGGTGGCGCTGGCCTCGGTCTTCTTCTTCGCCGCAGATCAGATCATTCGTTATCTGATTACCCTGATACTGGGCATCCACTGATGAGCATGGGAACTCAATTGATGGACAAGCGCTGGTACATCGTTCACGCCTATTCGAACTTCGAGAAGAAGGTTCAGGAATCCATCCGCGAGCAGGCCAAGCAGCGCGGGCTGGAAGAGCTGTTCGAGCAGATTCTCGTGCCGACCGAAAAGGTCACCGAGGTGCGGCGCGGCCGCAAGATCGATGCCGAGCGCAAGTTCTTCCCGGGCTATGTGCTGGTGAAGATGAAGCTGACCGACGAGGCGTTCCATCTGATCAAGAACACCCCGAAGGTGACCGGCTTCCTCGGCGCGGAAAACAAGCCGATGCCGATCTCGGAGGCCGAGGCGATGCGGATCCTGCACCAGGTGCAGGAGGGCGTGGAGCGCCCGAAGGCGTCGGTGTCGTTCGAAATCGGCGAGAACGTGCGCGTGGCCGACGGCCCGTTCGCTTCGTTCTCCGGCGTGGTGGAAGAAATCGACGAGGCGCGCTCGCGCGTGAAGGTCGCGGTGTCGATCTTCGGCCGCGCGACGCCCGTGGAACTGGAATTCGGTCAGGTCGAAAAGGTGGTCTGACCGGACGGCGCGGGGTATATGCCTCGCGTCAAGTAGAGAGGCCGTGGGAGGGAGGAGGCGGTCGCCAGCCCCTTCAACCGAACCACGGAACCTGAAACCGCCGGCCCGTCCGGCACAACAGGAGTGATAAATGGCAAAGAAGGTGACCGGATACCTGAAGCTTCAGGTCCCGGCCGGTGCGGCGAATCCTTCGCCCCCGATCGGTCCCGCGCTTGGTCAGCGCGGTCTGAACATCATGGAGTTCTGCAAGGCGTTCAACGCGCAGACCCAGAAGGAAGAGAAGAACACCCCGATCCCGGTGATCATCACCATCTATGCGGACCGGTCCTTCACCTTCGAGATGAAGACCCCTCCGATGTCCTACTTCCTCAAGCAGGCCGCCAAGATCCAGTCCGGATCGAAGGCGCCGGGCCGTGACAAGGCCGGCAAGGTGACCAAGGCGCAGGTGCGCGAGATCGCCGAGAAGAAGATGAAGGACTTGAATTGCGACACCATCGAATCGGCCATGAAGATGGTCGAGGGCTCTGCCCGTTCGATGGGTCTGGAAGTTGCGGGGTAACGGGCCATGTCAATCGGAAAGCGTTTGAAGAAGGCCCGCGAGGGCGTCGATCGCGAGAAGCTCTATCCGCTCGCGGATGCCATCAAGATGGTCAAGGAGCGCGCCAAGTCGAAGTTCGACGAGACGATCGAGATCGCGATCAATCTCGGCGTCGACCCGCGCCATGCCGACCAGATGGTCCGCGGCGTCGTCAACCTGCCGAACGGAACCGGCCGTACGCTTCGCGTCGGCGTGTTTGCGCGCGGCGCCAAAGCTGAGGAAGCCAAGGCCGCCGGTGCCGACGTCGTCGGTGCCGAAGACCTGGTCGAGAAGGTGCAGGGCGGCGCGATCGATTTCGATCGTTGTATCGCCACGCCCGACATGATGCCCCTGGTTGGCCGCCTCGGTAAGGTGCTCGGTCCGCGCGGCATGATGCCGAACCCGAAGATCGGCACCGTGACCATGGACGTCACCAACGCCGTGAAGGGTGCCAAGGGCGGCTCGGTCGAGTTCCGCGTCGAGAAGGCCGGCATCGTGCAGGCCGGCATCGGCAAGGCCTCGTTCTCCGAGGACAAGCTGGTCGAGAACGTCAAGGCGCTTGCAGACGCCGTCTCCAAGGCGAAGCCGGCGGGCTCCAAGGGCACCTACATCCAGCGCGTGGCGGTTTCCTCCACCATGGGCCCGGGCGTGAAGGTCGAGCCGGGCACGATCCTCGGCTGAGATCCTTGGCCGTGACGAGATAAAGAGGGGCGGGACCGGGCAACCGGTTCCGCCCTTTGTTTTTGCCAAAGCGTTTTCAAGCGAAGTGGCTACCGGTTCGCGTGAAGAAAACGCGCCAAGACAAGATCTGAAGCCTCTCGCAAGAAAGAACAACAATGCCCGATAAGGTCCTGGTTTATTCACGCTTTCCCAAGGCCCAGCTGATCCGCTTCGGCGAGCGCTATGAGCTGCTGAACGCGGCGGGCAAGCGATTGGACGAAGCGTTCCCGGCGGCCGAGCTCGCCGATATCAGCGCCATGATCACCGCGGGCGGCACGGCGCTCGGCACGGAGGCCATGGACATGCTGCCGAAGCTCGGCGCGATCGTCTGCTACGGCACTGGCTATGACGGCGTCGATCTCGCCGCTGCCGCCAGACGCGGCATCGCGGTCGGCCACAGCCCGGGGGCCAATGCGGCCTCCGTCGCCGACACCGCGGTCACCTTGATGCTGGCGTCGGTGCGGCGGCTGCTGGTGGCTGACGATTACGTGCGGGGCGGCGACTGGGCCGGTGCAAAGCCCTCGCCGATGATGCGGCCGCAGGCCGGCATGCGCGGCCGCAAGGTCGGCGTCTACGGCATAGGCGAGATCGGCCGCAAGATCGCCGCCCGCGTCGCCGCCTTCGAGACCGAGGTCGGCTATTTCAGCCGCTCGAAGCACGAGGTGCCCTATCAATACTTTCCGACGCTGGAGGCGCTCGCCGATTGGTGCAGCGTGCTGCTGGTGGCCGTCCGCGCCGGCGCCGAGACCGAGCATGCGGTCAATGCCGACATCCTGCGCCGGCTCGGCAGCGACGGGTTCGTCGTCAACATCGCGCGCGGCTCGGTCATCGACGAGAAGGCGCTGGTCGCAGCGTTGACCGACGGCGTGATCGCCGGAGCCGGCCTCGACGTCTTCGCGAGGGAGCCACATGCGCCCGATGCGCTGACCGCGTTGCCGAACGTGGTGCTGTCGCCGCATCTCGGCGGCCACACGCTGGAATCGCACGTCGCCATGCAGGATTGCGTGCTGGCCAATCTCGACGCGTTCTTTGCCGGCAAGCCGCTCGCCTATCCGGTGGCGACGGCGTCCTGACCGCAGCTTCAGCTCCGGCGCGGCGCGTGGCGCAGCTTGTCCGGGTTGCGGACGATGTAGATCGCCGCAATCCGGCCAGTCTCGCCGTCGATCGCCATGCTCAGCGTGTGGTCGACTTCGCCATCGAGGAAGATCAGCGCGCCCGCGCTGCCATTGACCAGCATCGGTTCGACGCGAACCTCGCTGCCGGCGTTCTTGCCGGCGATACCGATGATGAAGCGGACGATCTTCTCTGCCCCCTTGATCGGCTTCAGCGCCGCCAGCTTGCGGCCGCCGCCGTCGGTGATCGCGATGGCATCCGCGCGCAGCAGGTTGGCGAGGGCGGAGACGTCGCCGCTGGCCGCGGCCTTGCAGAATGCCGTCAGCAGCCGTGCGTGGCCTTCGGGTGGCTCGACGGGAACAGGGCGGTTGTCGCGGACCGATCGGCGGGCGCGCGCGGCGAGCTGCCGGCAGGCCGCCTCGCTGCGCTCGAGGGTGCGGGCAACTTCCGCGAATGGCCGGTCGAACACGTCGTGCAGCAGGAACGCGGCGCGCTCGAGCGGCGTCAGGGCGTCGAGCGCCAGCATCAGCGCGAAGGAGAGATCGTCGGCGAGTTCGGTCGCCGCCTCGGCCGACAGCGTCTCGTCGAACACCGGCTCGGGCAACCAGGCGCCGACATAGACTTCGCGCTGGGCGCGGGCGCTCTTCAGCCGGTCGAGGCAAAGCCGGGTCACCACGGTGACGAGGAACGCCTCGGGATTGCGGACGTCGTCCGCCGCGGCGAAGCGCAGCCAGGCGTCCTGGACCACATCGTCGGCATCGCCGCGGCTGCCGAGCATGCGATAGGCAAGCCCGGTCAGCCGCGCCCGATACGGCGCCAGCGGGTCGCGCTCAGGCGGCCTGCTTGATGACATCGATCTGATGGCCGGCCACGGTCACGCGGCGACACTCCCTGGCATATCCCAGCGCCAGCTTCATCATGGGGAAGATGCGGCCGATTTGTAGGGCCATGGCGAGGTCGATCACGCCTTTTTCGCCCCAGCGCGCGCGAACCGCGTCGCGGCAGGCGTCATCGTCGGCCGAGCGTTGCACGATCGCGTCGGCGAAGTGGAAGCCGAGCGCGGTGTCCGCGGTCATGGCGGCAACATCGCGCCGGAGCACGGCGGTGACCTGCCGCTCCGCCACTCCTGCCTCGATCGCCATGTCGACGACCAGTTGCGCGCAGGGACCGCAATCTTCCGCCAGCGCGCCGGTGAGCTTGGCGGCGTAGAAGGCCTCAACCGGCGCGACCGCGCGGTAGGCGGCGGCCTTCATCGCGCCGGCGAATTTGAAGAACGCGGCGGGCGATTCCTTCAGCATGATCTCGAGATAGGTGGTGTCGTAGCCGTAGCGCCTGGAATAGGCGCGCAGCATGCGGCGCGCGATGAAGCTACGCATGTCGTTCTCCTTGATTTGGCAGGGCGGAATAGAGGGCGAGCGCCGCGGGCAGGACGACCGCCACCAGATCGGATGCGGCATGGCGGTCGTGGCCGCCGGCGATCATCACGAGATGCAGCAGGCCGTGGCCGGCCAGGAACGCGGCGCCCGCGACCGCTGCCGGCCACCAGGCCGGCCACAAGGCTCGCGCCGCCAGGCCGAGCCCGGCCACGATGAATGCAATGCCGACGTCCTGGACCAAATGAGGGTTGAAAGAACCGGTATCGGCGGCGCCGGGCACCAGCGACCACCAGAGGGAACCGGCCGACAGCATCACCAGCCCATTGGCGAGGTTGAAGAGGGCGAGAATTCCTGCAATCCATCGTTTCATGCGAGCCTCCAGCGCCCAGACGAGCGACGGCATTGGAGCGTGACGCCGTCCGGCAAGAAATTTTTCGCTGGGCCAGCAGGTCGCCGAACTGGTCTGAAATTTGCTCTTGGCAAGCAGGGCAGGACCGGCTACATAGCGCCTTCCGGGCGTGCTGGCACTTGCTGGCATGTCCGTGCTCGCAATCCGAAAACCTGAGATGATAGGAGATCATTCCTTTCCGCATGCCCGCAAGGATGCTCGAAAGGAAGGAGACCCGTCGCCTTCAGAGGAATGAGAGCAGGGGCCTTCAGCGTGCTGAAGTGCCTCGATCCTGTCCAAGACTGCAGGCGCCCGCGAGAACCTGGTGTTTTCAACGGCTTAATCGCATGGCCTGCATAGACGGGTGAAGACCGGATTTTGCACTCCACGTCGCGATCAGTTCGCGGCCGGGAGGCTGGTTTGGTTCGAACCTCGACAGCCCATGGCCGCAAGGCTCTGGGAGGGCAGGCTTCTAGATGTCGTCTTGCCCGGCATGTCCGAAGGGTCTTGCGCCCCAAGGATCAGGTTTAGGGCGGGACGATGGGTGCAACCCGGCGGTCCTGCCTTCGCGGAAAGGCCGCCAACCGGAAAGAGCTTGCTGTGGAACGAGCGGCAAAAAAAGAGTCGGTCGAACAACTTAACGAGGTCTTCAAGACCACGTCGGTTGCGATCGTTGCTCACTATTCCGGCCTCACCGTGGCCCAGATGCAGAAGCTGCGCATGCAGATGAAGCAGGCGGGCGCGTCGGTGAAGGTCTCGAAGAACCGTCTCGCCAAAATTGCTCTTGAAGGCACTGACGTCGCTGCCATCGGCTCCCTGCTGAAGGGGCCGACCGTGATCGCTACTTCGAACGATCCGGTTGCGGCGCCAAAGGTTGCCATCGAATTCGCCAAGGCGAACGAGAAGTTCGTCATCCTCGGTGGCTCGATGGGTAAAACCGTCCTGAATGTCGACAGCGTGAAGGCGCTTGCCTCACTGCCGTCGCTCGACGAACTGCGCGGCAAGATCGTTGGCCTCCTCGTGGCGCCGGCGACCAAGCTTGCTCAGCTCTCCAACGCGCCTGCGGCCAAGCTCGCACGCGTCATTCAGGCTCATGCCTCAAAGGGCGAAGCGGCCTGACCCTTCGCTAATCTCAAACCTGGTTCGAACCAAACGTTTAAGGAACTGAACAATGGCTGACTTGCAGAAAATCGTTGACGACCTCTCGAGCCTCACCGTGCTCGAAGCGGCCGAACTCGCCAAGCTCCTCGAAGAAAAGTGGGGCGTGTCCGCCGCTGCCGCCGTTGCGGTTGCCGGCCCGGCTGCTGGTGGTGGCGGTGCCGCTGCTCCGGCTGAAGAGAAGACCGACTTCACCGTCGTGCTGGCTGGGGCCGGCGACAAGAAGATCGAAGTCATCAAGGAAGTCCGCGCCATCACCGGCCTGGGCCTGAAGGAAGCCAAGGACCTCGTCGAAGGCGCTCCGAAGCCCGTCAAGGAAGGCGTCAACAAGGAAGAAGCCGACAAGATCAAGGCCCAGCTCGAGAAGGCTGGCGCCAAGGTCGAGCTCAAGTAATGCGCGATCCGGGAGCGCCGCAGGGCGCTCCCGGGCCATGCAAACGCCGTGCGACAGGTTGTCGCGTGGCGCGCCGGACACAAAAAAGTGTGGGGATCCGTGGACTTAACCCTCGAATCTCCTTTATTGCCATCCCATATCGGGTTGGCAGCGGAAAAACACGGTAGGCGGCGGGGACGGCAGGGTCCTCGGCGGAAGCCGTTGGGAGACAGTCAGATTTCGGGCTTTTTCAGTCCGTAAAGCGGAGCGTTTGGACGAGCGGGTGCAGTGATGCGCCCCGCGCGTTGTTTTGCGTTTTGGAGGTGGTCGGGGCCGGGACGGGGATTTAATTCCTGACTTTGCGCTTCGTTCCTTCGAGACGATTCGAAATTCAACCCGGGGCCGATGGCAGTCGCTCCCGGAAGGTTCGCCCCACAAAGGCGACGAAAATGAGAGGCCACGATGGCGCAGCAGACATTCACCGGTCGCAAACGCGTACGCAAGTTTTTCGGTCACATCAAGGAAGTCGCCGAGATGCCGAACCTCATCGAGGTTCAGAAGGCGTCCTATGACCAGTTCCTGATGGTCGACGAGCCGACCGGCGGTCGGCTCGACGAGGGCCTGCAGGCGGTATTCCGCTCGGTGTTTCCGATCTCGGATTTCTCCGGCACCTCGATGCTCGAATTCGTCCGCTACGAGTTCGAACAGCCGAAATATGACGTCGACGAGTGCCGTCAGCGCGGCATGACCTTCGCTGCGCCGCTCAAGGTGACGCTGCGTCTCATCGTGTTCGATATCGACGAGGAAACCGGCGCCAAGTCGGTGAAGGACATCAAGGAGCAGGACGTCTACATGGGCGATATCCCGCTCATGACGATGAACGGCACCTTCGTCGTCAACGGCACCGAGCGCGTCATCGTCTCGCAGATGCACCGTTCGCCGGGCGTGTTCTTCGACCACGACAAGGGCAAGACCCATTCGTCCGGCAAGCTGCTGTTTGCCGCGCGCGTGATTCCGTATCGCGGTTCCTGGCTCGACATCGAGTTCGACGCCAAGGACATCGTGTTCGCGCGCATCGACCGCCGCCGCAAGCTGCCCGTGACCTCGCTGATGTACGCGCTCGGTCTCGACGGCGAGCAGATCCTGTCGACCTTCTACAAGAAGATCACCTACAAGCGGACCAAGGACGGATGGCGCGTGCCGTTCGATGCCAACCGCTTCCGCGGCTATTCGACCGTCAACGACCTGATCGACGCCGACACCGGCAAGGTGGTGCTCGAGGCCGGCAAGAAGCTGACCGTGCGCCAGGCGCGCCAGCTTCAGGAGAAGGGCCTGAAGGCGCTGCGCATGTCGGACGAGGAGCTCGTCGGCAACTATCTCGCCGAGGATCTCGTCAACCCGAAGACCGGTGAGATCTACGCCGAAGCCGGCGAGGAGATCACCGAGAAGTCGCTCAAGGTGCTGAACGAGCAGGGCTACAAGGACCTGCCGCTGCTCGACATCGACCACGTCAATGTCGGCGCCTACATCCGCAACACGCTGTCTGCCGACAAGAACATGACGCGCGAGGACGCGCTGTTCGACATCTACCGCGTGATGCGTCCGGGCGAGCCGCCGACGCTGGATTCGGCGCAGGCGATGTTCCAGTCGCTGTTCTTCGACGCCGAGCGCTACGACCTCTCCGCGGTCGGCCGCGTCAAGATGAACATGCGCCTCGAGCTCGATGCGCCTGATACCCATCGCACGCTGCGCAAGGAAGACATCCTGGCCGTCATCAAGACGCTGGTCGACCTGCGCGACGGCAAGGGCGAGATCGACGACATCGACCACCTCGGCAACCGCCGGGTGCGCTCGGTCGGCGAGCTCATGGAAAACCAGTACCGGATCGGCCTGCTCCGCATGGAGCGCGCGATCAAGGAGCGCATGTCGAGCGTCGATATCGACACCGTGATGCCGCAGGACCTGATCAACGCCAAGCCCGCGGCCGCCGCGGTGCGCGAGTTCTTCGGCTCCTCGCAGCTGTCGCAGTTCATGGACCAGACCAACCCGCTGTCGGAGATCACCCACAAGCGGCGTCTGTCGGCGCTTGGCCCGGGCGGTCTAACCCGCGAGCGCGCCGGCTTCGAAGTCCGCGACGTGCATCCGACGCATTACGGCCGCATCTGCCCGATCGAGACGCCGGAAGGTCCGAACATCGGCCTGATCAACTCGCTGGCGACGTTCGCGCGCGTCAACAAGTACGGCTTCGTCGAGACGCCCTATCGCAAGATCAAGGACGGCCGGGTCACCGACGAGGTGATCTATCTGTCGGCGATGGAAGAGGGCCGCTACCGCGTCGCGCAGGCCAACGTGCCGCTCGATGCCAAGGGCCGCTTCACCGACGACCTCGTAGTCTGCCGTCACGCCGGCGAAGTGCTGCCGGTGACGCCGGACAAGGTCGACTACATGGACGTGTCGCCGAAGCAGCTGGTTTCGGTCGCCGCGGCGCTGATCCCGTTCCTCGAGAACGACGACGCCAACCGCGCGCTGATGGGCTCGAACATGCAGCGCCAGGCGGTGCCGCTGGTTCGCGCCGAGGCGCCGTTCGTCGGCACCGGCATGGAAGGCGTGGTCGCCCGTGACTCGGGCGCGGCGATTGCCGCGCGCCGCTCGGGCGTGATCGACCAGATCGACGCCACCCGCGTCGTGATCCGCGCCACCGAGGATCTCGATCCGACCAAGTCGGGCGTCGATATCTACCGGCTGATGAAGTACCAGCGCTCCAACCAGTCGACCTGCATCAACCAGCGTCCGCTGGTGAAGGTCGGCGACATCGTCAAGAAGGGCGACATCATCGCCGACGGTCCGTCGACCGATCTCGGCGAGCTCGCGCTCGGCCGCAACGTGCTGGTCGCGTTCATGCCGTGGAACGGCTACAACTTCGAAGACTCGATCCTGCTCTCCGAGCGGATCGTGAAGGACGACGTCTTCACCTCGATTCACATCGAGGAGTTCGAGGTGATGGCCCGCGACACCAAGCTCGGTCCTGAGGAAATCACCCGCGACATTCCGAACGTCTCGGAAGAAGCGCTGAAGAACCTCGACGAAGCCGGTATCGTCTACATCGGTGCGGAAGTCCGCGCCGGCGACATCCTGGTCGGCAAGATCACGCCGAAGGGCGAGAGCCCGATGACGCCGGAAGAGAAGCTGCTTCGCGCCATCTTCGGCGAGAAGGCCTCCGACGTCCGCGACACCTCGCTGCGCGTGCCTCCGGGCGTGCAGGGCACCATCGTGGAAGTCCGCGTGTTCAACCGCCACGGCGTCGACAAGGACGAGCGTGCGCTGGCGATCGAGCGCGAGGAGATCGAGCGTCTCGCCAAGGACCGCGACGACGAGCAGGCGATCCTGGACCGCAACGTCTACAACCGCCTCGCCGAGCTGCTGGAGAACCGCCAGGGCATCGCCGGCCCGAAGGGCTTCAAGAAGGATACCAAGATCACCCGCGCGGTGCTCGACGAGTATCCGAAGTCGCAGTGGTGGCTGTTCGCCTCGCCGAACGACAAGCTGATGGCCGAGATCGAGGCCATGCGGAAGCAGTACGACGAGTCGAAGAAGGGCCTCGAGCAGCGCTTCCTCGACAAGGTCGAGAAGCTGCAGCGTGGCGACGAGCTGCCGCCCGGCGTGATGAAGATGGTCAAGGTCTTCGTCGCGGTGAAGCGCAAGATCCAGCCCGGCGACAAGATGGCCGGCCGTCACGGCAACAAGGGTGTGGTGTCGAAGATCGTGCCGATCGAGGACATGCCGTTCCTCGAGGACGGAACGCATGCCGACATCGTGCTCAATCCGCTCGGCGTGCCGTCGCGCATGAACGTCGGTCAGATCCTTGAGACCCATCTCGGTTGGGCCTGCGCCGGCCTCGGCAAGCGCATCGGCCAGACCATCGACGCCTACTATCAGAAGCAGGATCTCAAGCCGCTGCGCGAGACCCTGAAGAAGATCTATGGCGAGGATGAAACCATCAAGTCGCTGAACGAGAACGAGCTGGTCGAGCTCGGCCGCAATCTGAGCCACGGCGTGCCGATCGCAACGCCGGTGTTCGACGGCGCCAAGGAGGCCGACATCGAGGAGATGCTGAAGCTCGCGGGCTTCGACGCCTCCGGCCAGTCGACCGTCTATGACGGCCGCACCGGCGATGCGTTCGATCGCAAGGTGACGATGGGCTACATCTACATGCTCAAGCTGCACCACCTCGTGGACGACAAGATCCACGCGCGTTCGATCGGTCCGTACTCGCTCGTCACCCAGCAGCCGCTGGGCGGCAAGGCGCAGTTCGGCGGCCAGCGCTTCGGCGAAATGGAGGTCTGGGCGCTGGAAGCTTACGGCGCCGCCTACACGCTGCAGGAGATGCTGACCGTGAAGTCGGACGACGTCGCTGGCCGTACCAAGGTGTACGAGGCGATCGTGCGCGGCGACGACACCTTCGAGGCCGGTATTCCGGAATCGTTCAACGTGCTGGTCAAGGAAATGCGCTCGCTCGGCCTCAACGTCGACCTGCACAATTCCAAGGTGGGACCGGCGCCGACGTCGGAAGCGGCCGAGTAACGCTGTGATCATGCCCGGCGCGAGACGCGCCGGGCCTCCGCACTCCGCTCGGACGTTGGGTGGGGGCGCGGGCTGAATAGAAGTTTCGAATTTGCTGCCGGTGACGATCGGCACGCGAGGAGAAGACCATGAATCAAGAGATTATGAATCTTTTCAATCCGACGACCCCGGCCCAGGTCTTCGACCAGATCCGGATTTCGATCGCGTCTCCGGAGAAGATTCTGTCCTGGTCCTACGGCGAGATCAAGAAGCCGGAGACCATCAACTACCGCACCTTCAAGCCGGAGCGTGACGGCCTGTTCTGCGCGCGCATCTTCGGGCCGATCAAGGACTACGAGTGCTTGTGCGGCAAGTACAAGCGGATGAAGTACAAGGGCATCATCTGCGAGAAGTGCTCGGTCGAGGTGACGCTGTCGCGCGTCCGGCGCGAGCGCATGGGCCATATCGAGCTGGCGGCGCCGGTCGCCCACATCTGGTTCCTGAAGTCGCTGCCCTCGCGCATCGGCCTCCTGCTCGACATGACGCTGAAGGATCTCGAACGGATCCTGTACTTTGAATACTACGTCGTGCTCGAGCCGGGTCTCACCGCGCTGAAGGACCGTCAGCTGCTGTCGGAAGACGAGTACCTGAAGGCGCAGGACGAGTACGGCCAGGATTCCTTCACCGCCATGATCGGCGCGGAGGCGATCCGCGAGTTGCTGAAGGGGCTCGAGCTCGAGAAGCTCGAGGCGACGCTGCGTGCCGACATGGCGGAGACCGACTCCGACATCAAGCACAAGAAGCTCGCCAAGCGTCTGAAGATCGTCGAGGCTTTCCGCGTTTCCGGCAACAAGCCGGAATGGATGATCATGACGGTCGTGCCGGTGATTCCGCCGGACCTGCGTCCGCTGGTGCCGCTCGACGGCGGCCGGTTCGCGACCTCCGACCTCAACGACCTGTACCGCCGCGTCATCAACCGCAACAACCGCCTGAAGCGGCTGATGGAGCTGCGTGCGCCCGACATCATCATCCGCAACGAAAAGCGCATGCTGCAGGAGGCCGTCGACGCACTGTTCGACAACGGCCGCCGCGGCCGCGTCATCACCGGCGCCAACAAGCGTCCGCTGAAGTCGCTCGCCGACATGCTGAAGGGCAAGCAGGGCCGGTTCCGCCAGAACCTGCTCGGCAAGCGCGTCGACTATTCGGGCCGTTCGGTGATCGTGGTCGGTCCCGAGCTGCGCCTGCATCAGTGCGGCCTGCCGAAGAAGATGGCGCTCGAGCTGTTCAAGCCGTTCATCTACTCGCGGCTCGACGCCAAGGGCCTGTCCACCACGGTGAAGCAGGCCAAGAAGCTGGTCGAGAAGGAGCGTCCGGAGGTCTGGGATATCCTCGACGAGGTGATCCGCGAGCATCCGGTGCTGCTCAACCGCGCGCCGACGCTGCATCGCCTGGGCATCCAGGCGTTCGAGCCGGTGCTGATCGAAGGCAAGGCGATCCAGCTGCATCCGCTGGTCTGCGCCGCCTTCAACGCCGACTTCGACGGCGACCAGATGGCCGTGCACGTTCCGCTGTCGCTCGAAGCGCAGCTGGAAGCGCGCGTCCTGATGATGTCGACCAACAACATCCTGCATCCGGCGAACGGCCAGCCGATCATCGTGCCGTCGCAGGACATCGTGCTCGGCCTCTACTACGTCTCGATCATGCGCGAAGGCCTGCCCGGCGAGGGCAAGATCTTCGGCGACATGGCCGAGCTCGAGCACGCCCTGCATTCGAAGGTCATCCACCTCCACACCAAGATCAAGTACCGGTGGGAAGGCCTCGACGAGGAAGGCAAGCAGTCCAAGCGCTGGATCGAAACCACCGCGGGCCGCGTCATGCTCGGCAACCTGCTGCCGAAGAACCCGAAGATCTCGTACGACATCATCAACAAGCTGATGACCAAGCGCGAGATCTCCGGCGTGATCGACCAGGTCTACCGGCACTGCGGTCAGAAGGAGACGGTGATCTTCTGCGACCGCATCATGGCGCTCGGCTTCTACAACGCCTTCAAGGCGGGCATCTCGTTCGGCAAGGACGACATGGTCGTGCCGGCGTCGAAGTGGAAGATCGTCGATCAGACCCGTACGCTGGCGAAGGATTTCGAGCAGCAGTACAATGACGGCCTGATCACCCATGGCGAGAAGTACAACAAGGTCGTCGACGCCTGGTCGAAGGCCGGTGAAGAAGTCGCCAAGGCGATGATGAAGGAGATCTCGTCCACCAAGAAGACGGCGGCGGGCGCGGATGCCGACATCAACTCGATCTACATGATGGCGCACTCCGGTGCGCGTGGTTCGCCGGCCCAGATGCGCCAGCTCGCCGGCATGCGCGGCCTGATGGCCAAGCCGTCGGGCGAGATCATCGAGACGCCGATCATTTCCAACTTCAAGGAAGGTCTGTCGGTGCTCGAGTACTTCAACTCGACCCACGGCGCCCGCAAGGGCCTCGCGGACACCGCGTTGAAGACCGCGAACTCGGGCTACCTGACCCGCCGTCTGGTCGACGTCGCGCAGGACTGCATCATCACGCAGACCGACTGCGGCACCACGCTCGGCATCAAGATGCGCGCCATCGTCGACGCCGGCACGGTCGTCGCCTCGCTCGGCTCCCGCATCCTGGGCCGCGTGGCCTGCGATGACGTGCGCGATCCCGCCACCAACGAGGTGATCATCAAGCGTGACACCTTGATGGAGGAGAGCCATGTCGACGCGATCCAGCAGGCCGGCATCCAGGAAGTGAAGATCCGCTCGGCGCTGACCTGCGAGCTGATCAACGGCATCTGCGCCAAGTGCTACGGCCGCGACCTGGCCCGCGGCACCCCGGTCAACCACGGTGAGGCCGTCGGCGTCATCGCGGCGCAGTCGATCGGTGAGCCCGGCACGCAGCTGACGATGCGCACGTTCCACATCGGCGGCGCCGCGCAGCTCAACGAGCAGTCGTTCGTGGAATCGAACTTCGACGGCAAGATCGTGATCAAGAACAAGGCGATTGCCCGCAACAGCGAAGGCAGCCTGATCGCGATGGTGCGCAACATGGTCGTTGCGATCGTCGATGCCGACGGCACCGAGCGTGCAACCCACCGTATTCAATACGGTTCGAAGATGCATGTCGACGAAGGCGACATGGTCAAGCGCGGCCAGCGCATCGCCGAGTGGGACCCCTATACCCGCCCGGTCCTCACCGAAGTCGAGGGCACGATCGGGTTCGAGGATCTGGTCGAAGGCCAGTCGATCTCGGAAACGCTCGACGAATCGACCGGTATCGCCAAGCGCGTGGTCATCGACTGGCGCACGACGCGCGGCGGTTCGGACCTGCGTCCGGCCATCGTGGTCAAGGGCAAGGACGGCAAGGTGCTGAAGCTCGCGCGTGGCGGCGATGCCCGCTACATGCTGTCGGTCGATGGCATTCTGTCGGTCGACGTCGGCGCGAAGGTGATGCCCGGCGACATCCTGGCGCGTATCTCGACCGAGAGCGCCAAGACGCGTGACATCACCGGCGGTCTGCCGCGGGTGGCGGAACTGTTCGAGGCTCGCAAGCCGAAGGATGCGGCGATCATCGCGGAGACCGCGGGAACGATCCGCTTCGGCCGCGACTACAAGAACAAGCGCCGCATCTCGATCGAGCCGATGGACAAGACCGAGGAGCCGCGCGAGTACCTGATCCCGAAGGGCAAGCACATCCACTTGCAGGACGGCGACATCGTCGAAAAGGGCGATTTCATCGTCGAAGGCAATCCGGCGCCGCACGACATCCTGGCGATCAAGGGCATCGAGGAACTCGCTGCCTATCTGGTCAACGAAATCCAGGAGGTCTACCGGTTGCAGGGCGTGCTCATCAACGACAAGCACATCGAGGTGATTGTCCGTCAGATGCTGCAGAAGGTCGAGGTCACCGATCAGGGCGACACCGACATGATCTCGGGCGAGCAGGTCGACAAGATCGAGTTCGACGCGCTCAATACCAAGGCCAAGGAGGAGGGCAAGAAGCCCGCCACGGGTACGCCGGTTCTGCTCGGCATCACCAAGGCGAGCCTGCAGACCCGCTCCTTCTTCTCGGCGGCGTCGTTCCAGGAGACCACGCGCGTGCTCACCGAAGCTGCGGTCAACGGCAAGGTGGACCCGCTCGAGGGCCTCAAGGAGAACGTCATTGTCGGCCGCTTGATCCCGGCCGGCACCGGCGCCTCGATGGCGCGGATACGCGAAGTCGCGGTCAAGCGCGACAAGCTGATCCTCGACGAGCGCGAGAAGCAGCAGGCGGCGATCGTGCCGACGGCTCCGGAAGCGGAGCCGCTGGCGCTGCCGCCCGCGGAATAGGCATCCGCAAGACTACGGGTATGGCGAGAAGGCCGGCGTTTAGCCGGCCTTTTTGCTGCTTTCTTTGCTTGCTGCGGTGCAGGGACGCAGTTTGTTCATCTTTCCTTCAGGCAAAAAAGTGCCTTTGCTAGGGTGACTTAGACCGGCTGTTTGGCTCGCGCCGGAGACGACGGAATCCATATGCTCGACTTGGCTATCGTAGGCGGCGGCCCCGGGGGGCTGATGAGCGCCTGGTATTTGAAGCGCAAACTCGGCGACCTCTGCCGCGTTACCATCTTCGAGGCGTCGAACCGCCTCGGCGGCAAGATCGTCACGCGCAAATTCGACACTGCGCCTGCGATGTATGAGGCCGGCGTCGCCGAGATCTATGATTACTCGATGACGGGGCCGGATCCGCTGCGCGAGCTGATCCAGCATTTCGGCCTGCAGACGATCCCGATGGATGCCGAGCAGGTGCAGCTCGACGGCGAGCTGCTCGCCGACGTTCCGGGCATGCGCCGCAAATACGGGGCGAAGACCGCGGCCGCGATCGAGGCGTTCCGCAAGCGCTGCAGCGACCTGGTGTCGCCGATCGAATATTACGAGGGTGTCGGCGCCCACGACAACGAACACCCGTGGGCCTACAAGACCGCCGAGCAGGTCCTCGACGAGGAGGTCGAGGACGCGGCCGCCAAGCGCTTCTTCAAGGTGATGGCGCGTTCCGACATCGCGACCGAGAGCCACAACACCAACGGCCTCAACGCGCTGAAGAACTACGTGATGGACGTCGACGGCTATATCGGCCTGTATTCGATCCAGAACGGCAACGAGCAGCTGATCGATTGTCTGCGCTCGGAAGTCAGCGCCGACATCCAGCTCAACCATCGTGTGCTCAAGGTCGGCAAGACCGCCGGTGGCCGCTATCAGCTCAACATGATGAACGGCAAGGGGCCGGAGACGCGCGACTTCGATCTCGTGCTGGTCTGCCTGCCGCACTCCTGGCTCGCGACCATGCGCTGGGACGGCGAGCAGCTGCGCAAGTCGATGGTCAAGCACGTCGCCTATTTCGACCGGCCCGCGCATTATTTGCGGGTCTCGATCCTGTTCGACGAGCCGTTCTGGGGCGAGAAGATCCCGGGCGCCTGGTTCATGTCGGAAGCATTCGGCGGCTGCTGCGTCTACAATGAGGGCGCGCGCCACGATGTCGGCAAGCACGGCGTGCTGAACTGGCTGATCGCGGGCTCGGATGCGCTGGCCTTCGCCAATCTCAGCGACCAGGAGCTGATCGACGCCGCGTTGAAGTCGCTGCCGGCCTCGCTCGGCGATGCGCGCGAGCATTTCCTGGAGGGCAAGATCCATCGCTGGCTGTCGTCGGTCAACGCGCTGCCGGGCGGCCTGCCGGTGCGCGACGTCATGACCAACCACCGGCCTGAGCCGAAGGAGCACCCCGGCATCGTGGTGGTCGGCGACTATCTGTTCGATTCGACGCTGAACGGACTGCTCGATTCCTCCGATGCCGCGACCGACATCATCCTCACCGAGATGATGCGGCTGCGCCGCGCCCGCGCGCAGGACGAGGGCGCGCTGTCCGACAAGATCGATCGCAGCTATTTCGACAATTATCGCGGCGCCGGGCCCTACAGCGAGGTCTGGCGCAACTTCACCGACCCCGTCTATCTGACGGACCTGATCAAGACGGTCTGGGGCAGGGCGAAGGGCTACAAGCTGCTGATCGCCGGCTCCGCCAGCGGCGAACTGGTCGGCGCGCTGCGCGAACGTGGCATCGATGCCTGGGGCATCGAGAACAACCGCTACATCCACGGCAAGACGCCGAAGGCGCTCAAGAAGTACAACAGGCTCGGCTCGATCGCCGACATGCCGTTCAAGACCAACGAGTTCGACTTCGTGTTCGAGACCTCGCTGTGCCATCTCGGCGAGAAGCAGGTCGTGCGCGGGGTGCGCGAGCTCAACCGCGTGGTCAAGACCGGCGTCGTGTTCGCGTCGGTGACCTCCGACATGGCGCCGGCGGTGATCGATCGCTACGACCTGCTGCGCGGGGTGAAGAAGCTCGGCACCTGGTGGGAGTGGTCGGAATTGTTCTTCGGCAATGGCTTCGACCTGTCGATGCACCGACGCGACTGCACCGACGCGCTGTGGACATTGACGCTGGCCGCCAACAAGGGGCCGGGGCAGTGGTACGCAGACTCCGACAGCCTGCGCTATTCCTTCTTCGACAAGGTCGAAGCCGACCTCGACGACTAGCGGGACCGACCGGAAGCTCTTGCCGCCAGCCGACCGGCCTCGTGTCAACCAGCTGTCAAACGGCGGCAATGCTTTGCTCCGCGACTCCGCGCGAGCGTGCGGCGACGCGTCGGCCGTTCCAAACGCTTTGCCGAATTCGTCGTGATCGCATAGGATTACGGCCGCAGTGTTATCAGCTGCGGTTTCGATTTGCGGTCATGCCGGCCGTGGAGCATCGGTTGGTTTCATGGCGCCAAGACCTCCTGCATCAGACGATCCGACGAGACCGGGGGCCGACGATCCCGAGCTGAAGAAGAAGCCCGCGTCCGGTCCGCCCGCGGCGGCCGCCTCCACAAAGCCGGCCGCGGCGCCGGCTGACGATGAAGAGGAAGACGACGCGGACGACGAGTTCGAGCTCGATGACGACGATGATGACGAGGACCTCGTCGTCTTCACCGCCAAGGAAGCCGCCGGCGCGCTCTCCACGATCTTTGGCTTCGTCAGGCCGATCCTGGCGAACTACAAGAAGCCGTTCGCCTGCGTCGCCTTCGGCGTGCTGGTCGAGACGTTGTTCAACGTCATCATGCCGCTCAGCCTGAAATTCCTGATCGACGACGCCCTCGGCGAGGAAGATTTCGGGGCCCTCTACAAGATCCTCGGCGTGCTCGCGGTGGCCGGCATCGTCACCTCGATCATCGCGGTCTGGTACGAGCGCTGGGATGCGCGGCTCGCCGCCGGCATCATCGCCGACGTGCGGACGCGGCTGTTCGACCATGTCCAGAACCTGCCGTCGGCCTATTTCGCGCGCACCAAGCGCGGCGAGATCCTGTCGCGCTTCTCGATCGATCTGTCGGCGTTCGAGGGCTCGGTCAAGACCTTCGCCAACAGCGCGGCGCTGCCGGGCCTCGAGCTGGTCGCGGGCATCATCCTGATGCTGTTCCTGAACTGGCAGCTTGCCGTGGTCGCCTTGCTGGTGTTTCCGATCACCCTGATCGGGCCGCGCATCCTGACGCCGAAGGCGGTGCAGGCCAATTACGAGCAGAAGCAGAACGAGGCCGCGCTGCTCGGAACCGTGCAGGAGAACGTTGCCGCGCAGGCGGTGGTGAAGGCGTTCAATCTGCAGCGCCGGGCGCTCGGCTGGTTCACGATGCGCAACCGCGACGTCCGGGCCAAGGCCGCGTCAGCCATGTTCCTGTCGACCATGGTGGAGCGCACCGTCACCATCGCGGTGCTGCTGCTCCACCTCGTGGTGCTGGCGATCGGCGCCTATCTCGCCACCAAGGGGCAAATCACCGTCGGCACCTTCGTGACCTTCGAGAGCGCGTTCTGGGAGGTGTCGTACAACATCGCCCATCTGATGCATTTCATCCCGGTGTCGATCCAGTCGGCGGCGGCGGTGCGGCACATCCAGGAACTGCTCGACGAGCCGACCCGCGGCGCCGACCGTCCCGGCGCGCCGGATCTGCCGCGCATCACCAACGACATCTCCTTCGATCGCGTCACCTTCCAGTATGAGGGGGCGCAGACGCCGGTGCTCGACAATCTCAGCCTCAAGCTCAATGCCGGCAAAAGCATTGCGATCGTCGGTCCCAGCGGCTCGGGCAAGAGCACGCTGATCAACCTGATCCTGCGGCTCTACGTGCCGGACGAGGGCCGCGTCGCCGTCGACGGCGTCGATATCCGCCGGGTGACGCGCGAGTCGCTGCGGGCCAATATGGCGGTCGTGTTCCAGGAGAACATGCTGTTCAACATGTCGATCCGCGAGAACATCCGGCTCGGCAAGGAAGGCGCGACCGACGCGGAGGTCGAGGACGCTGCCCGCAAGGCCGAGATCCATCGCTACATCATGAGCCTGCCGCAGCGCTACGATACGCCGGTCGGCGAGCGCGGCGATACCCTGTCGGGCGGCCAGCGCCAGCGCATCGCGATCGCGCGCGCGATCATCCGCAACCCGTCCGTGCTGCTGCTCGACGAGGCGACTTCGGCGCTCGACCAGACCACGGAGGCTGCGATCAATCGCACGCTGCTCAAGGTCGCCGAGGGCCGCACCATGATCTGGTCGACGCACCGCCTGACTTCGGTGGTCGAGATGGACGAGATCATCGTGATCTCCGGCGGCAGGGCGATCGAACGCGGCTCGCACGAGGAACTGCTGGCCCGTAATGGCGTCTATCGCAAGCTGTGGGACGACCAGGGACATCTGACTCACGACGAGGACGACGCCGACGCGGATGATGACGATGATGAAGATGAGGACGAAGACGAGGATGAGGAGGCGTGAGGCCCGCGCCGCGTCGCGGGCGATGGCCGAGCGCTAGATTCTACTTTACGCCCGGTCCGCGGCGTGCGGACGTTGCCGGAAGTGGTTGGCCGGCTGCGTCGTTGACGCCGCCGCCGCGGGGTTGTGCAGCCGGCGCAGCCAGCCGCGGCCGAGATAGCCGAAAAAGCGTGCCCAGCGCTGGGCCTGCCAGGTGGGCCCGCTGCCGACCGACACCTCGCGGAAGCTGAATGCCTTGCCATTCGACCAGGCGTCGCAGGCGGTCTTGACCGGATCGTCGTAGAACGCGGTGATCTTCTCCTCGCCCATGCCGTCGGTCGACAGCCAGGCCGGGATGTGGACGTTGCAGAGCTGGGCGACGTCGGTGAACACCTTGTCGGTCCCGGTGCCGGTGACGGGGCAGGTGCTGGCGAAGGCATCGCCGACCAGCACGATGCCGGCCTGCCGATAG
Organism: Bradyrhizobium pachyrhizi; assembly: GCF_001189245.1. Taxonomy (GTDB): domain Bacteria; phylum Pseudomonadota; class Alphaproteobacteria; order Rhizobiales; family Xanthobacteraceae; genus Bradyrhizobium; species Bradyrhizobium pachyrhizi. The sequence continues at coordinate 196,762 of NZ_LFIQ01000076.1, forward strand.
CCGGTGCTGACATAGATGTCGGCGGGCCTGATCTTGATATCGCCGGCGATGTCGAATTCGCCGGTGAGCCGGCGCAGCCGCGGCAGCGCGGCGTTCAGCGTCTCGACCGGATTGCGCCGCATCGCCCGCAGCCAGGGATCGTCGGCCTTGCGATAGGTGAAGAGGTTGGCGCGCATCCGGTTTCCGACCGGAAACAGCGTGATGTAGGGGATGCGGTCGCTCGGCCGCTCCGAGAAATAGGTCATGGCCGCGAACGGGAAGGCGGGGCGGCCGACAGGGACGAAATCGAAGCCGAGCGAGATAGAGTGGCAGAAGCTCGTAACCAGCCGCTCGATGCCGAGCATCCGGCGCAACCCGACGTTCAGGCCGTTGGCGAGCACCACAAGGCGCGCCGAGATCTCCTCGCCATTGGCAAGCACGAGCCGCTGCCGCTCGGAACTGGTCGCGACATTGATCACCTTGTCGCAGATGAATTCCGCCGGCCCGGCGATTTCGTTCCGAATCGCCGCGATCAGCGCGTCGTACATGATGCCGTATTGCCGGCTCGGCTGCCGGTCAAGCAACCGGCCGAATCGCGCGATCCAGTTCTCGCCGTCCAGCGTCGCCGAGCGGAGCACCGACTCGGCGAGGCCGGTCCTGGCGAATCGCTCGAGCTGGAGGTCGCCGCCGATCTTTTCGACCCGGAAATCGAACGGATAGACCGGGTGGGGGTCGATCAGGACCGTCGGTATCCCGGCACGGCCGAGCATGGCGGCTGCGGTCGAGCCCGCAAGACCGCCGCCGATGATCGCGATGTCGGTGTACCGCATGAGAATTCCGTGGCTGTGACCCCGATTTTTGCGCTGCGAATGGCAAATAAAGGCTTAGTTTCGAAGTTTGCCTTCGAGACTAACTTGGGGAGAGTTGTTTCTATTCGTATTTTACCCGGATATAATATGATTCCGCACGCGCCCGAAGATTCGGATGAGGGCGCGGGGAGGTTGGTCGGCCGTCACATTTCGCCTTGCCCGAACCGCGGCGAAATGCGAAATCCGCAAGTGCCAGAGGCGTTTCTTTGCTTGTCGTTTTGCTTGACTTCACTATCTCTCGATTATACAAGGCGCCCACTTAACGACAGGCGGTGAGCTACGCCAGCGTCGGAACGGAACACCCGAAGGCCCTTTTTGAGGAGCCGGACGGGCACCAACCTCGACGAATGCCGCTCAAACGCTGTCGATGATAGCTAGGCAATGCCAGGACGATATTGGTTCTCTTGAGCACGTCCTCTTGAGAGTGATTTCGGATGCATGACCTCGGTGGCGGACCGAACAGCGAACGCTGAACGGTTCGGGATCGCGGTCCTCTGTGGCGTCGAAGCGCTTTCCGCTCAGCGATGAGTGGTTGGCGCGATTTCGCTTTGCGCGGGTATTTGTCCCGTGCCGAGCGGGCCGTACGGGACGGCTTTTCCCGAGAAGAATTGGCGGACCGATTCAAGGTTTCGCGCGAACTAAAGGGTGAAGGCTACATGCCGACGATCAACCAGCTGATCGCAAATCCGCGTGAAGTGCAGAAGTCGCGTAAGAAGGTGCCGGCGCTGCAGCAGTCGCCGCAGAAGCGCGGCGTGTGCACGCGCGTCTACACCACGACCCCGAAGAAGCCGAACTCGGCGCTTCGTAAGGTCGCCAAGGTGCGCCTGACCAACGGCTTCGAGGTGATCGGCTACATCCCGGGCGAGGGCCATAACCTGCAGGAGCACTCGGTGGTCATGATCCGCGGCGGCCGCGTCAAGGACTTGCCCGGTGTGCGCTACCACATCCTCCGCGGCGTGCTGGATACCCAGGGCGTCAAGAACCGTAAGCAGCGTCGTTCGAAGTACGGCGCGAAGCGTCCGAAGTAAGCGGGAACCGATCAGATGTCGCGTCGCCATTCTGCCGAGAAGCGTGAAGTTCTTCCGGATCCGAAGTTCGGGAACATCATCATTACGAAGTTCATGAACTCGGTAATGTACGCCGGGAAGAAGTCGGTTGCCGAAAACATCGTCTACGGTGCGCTCGGCATGATCGAGGCCAAGACCAAGCAGAACCCGCTCGGCGTGTTCGAGCAGGCGCTCGAGAACGTGATGCCGACCATCGAGGTTCGTTCCCGCCGCGTCGGCGGCGCGACCTACCAGGTTCCGGTCGAAGTCCGTTCGGTGCGCCGTCAGGCGCTCGGCATCCGCTGGCTGATCTCGGCCGCTCGCGAGCGCAACGAGAAGACCATGACGGAGCGTCTCTCGGCTGAGCTGCTCGACGCCTCGAACAATCGCGGCAACGCCGTCAAGAAGCGTGAAGACGTGCACCGGATGGCGGAAGCCAACCGCGCGTTCTCGCACTATCGCTGGTAAGGCGAACAACGGAATTTAAGGAACAGTCTCATGCCCCGCCAACATGCCATCGAGGACTACCGCAACTTCGGTATCATGGCGCATATCGACGCCGGCAAGACCACGACCACCGAGCGCATCCTTTATTACACCGGCAAGAGCCACAAGATCGGCGAAGTGCACGAAGGTGCCGCGACGATGGACTGGATGGAGCAGGAGCAGGAGCGTGGCATCACGATCACCTCGGCTGCGACCACCGCGTTCTGGAACGGCAAGCGCCTGAACATCATCGACACCCCCGGCCACGTCGACTTCACCATCGAGGTCGAGCGTTCGCTGCGCGTGCTCGACGGCGCCGTTTGCGTTCTCGACTCCAACCAGGGCGTCGAGCCGCAGACCGAGACCGTGTGGCGCCAGGGCGACAAGTACAAGGTTCCGCGCATCGTCTTCGCCAACAAGATGGACAAGACCGGCGCCGACTTCTTCAAGTGCCTGTCCGACATCGTCGACCGCCTCGGCGCGAAGCCGATCGCGATCCAGCTGCCGATCGGTGCCGAGAGCAACTTCAAGGGCCTCGTCGACCTCGTGAAGATGAAGGGCGTCATCTGGAACGATGAATCGCTCGGCGCCAAGTTCGACTATGTCGACATTCCGGAAGATCTGGTCGAGCAGGCCAAGGAATATCGCGAGAAGATGGTGGAAGCCGCCGTCGAGCTCGACGACGACGCTTTGGCTGCCTTCCTCGACGGCAAGGAGCCGGACGAGGCGACCCTGAAGCGCCTGATCCGCAAGGCCGTGCTGACCGGCGCGTTCTATCCCGTGCTGTGCGGCTCCGCGTTCAAGAACAAGGGCGTGCAGCCGCTGCTTGACGCCGTCGTCGACTATCTGCCGTCGCCGATCGACGTGCCCGCGATCAAGGGCACCGACGATGAGGGCAACGAAGTCGTGCGCAAGGCGGACGACAAGGAGCCGCTGGCGCTGCTCGCGTTCAAGATCATGGACGACCCCTTCGTCGGCACCATCACCTTCTGCCGCATCTATTCCGGCATCCTGCAGTCGGGCACCGGCGTGGTGAACTCGACCCGCGAGAAGAAGGAGCGTATCGGCCGCATGCTGCTGATGCATGCGAACAACCGCGAAGACATCAAGGAAGCCTACGCCGGCGACATCGTCGCACTGGCTGGCCTGAAGGAAGCGCGCACCGGTGACACGCTGTGCGATCCCGACAAGCCGGTGATCCTCGAGAAGATGGAATTCCCGGAGCCGGTGATCGAGATCGCGATCGAGCCGAAGTCGAAGGCCGACCAGGAAAAGCTCGGCGTGGCGCTTGCCAAGCTTGCCGCGGAAGATCCGTCGTTCCGCGTGTCGACCGACCAGGAGTCCGGCCAGACCATTCTCAAGGGCATGGGCGAACTGCATCTCGACATCAAGGTCGACATTCTCAAGCGCACCTACAAGGTCGACGCCAACATCGGCGCGCCGCAGGTGGCGTTCCGCGAGCGCGTGACCAAGAAGGCCGAAGTCAAGTACACGCACAAGAAGCAGACCGGCGGTACCGGTCAGTTCGCCGAAGTGTCGATCGTCGTCGAGCCGAACGAGCCCGGCAAGGGCTATGAGTTCGAATCGAAGATCGTCGGCGGCGCGGTGCCGAAGGAATACATCCCCGGCGTCGAAAAGGGCCTCAACAGCGTGATGGGCTCCGGTGTCGTTGCCGGCTTCCCGGTGGTGGACGTCAAGGTGCAGCTGGTCGACGGCAAGTATCACGACGTCGACTCGTCGGCACTGGCGTTCGAAATCGCGTCGCGGGCTGCGTTCCGCGAAGCGTTGACGAAGGGCAAGTCCGTTCTGCTCGAGCCGATCATGAAGGTCGAGGTGGTGACCCCGGAAGACTACACCGGTTCGGTCATCGGCGACCTGAATTCCCGGCGTGGCCAGATCCAGGGCCAAGACATGCGCGGCAACGCCAACGTCATCAACGCGATGGTGCCGCTCATGAACATGTTCGGTTACGTGAACAACCTGCGCTCGATGAGCCAGGGTCGCGCGACCTTCACCATGCAGTTCGATCACTACGCCGAAGCTCCGGCGAACGTGTCGGCTGAAGTCCAGAAGAAGTTTGCCTGATTGTCGTTGATGGCAGTCAACGATTGAACGGAGAGTCAAATGGCCAAAGCTAAATTCGAACGTAACAAGCCCCACTGCAACATCGGCACCATCGGTCACGTCGACCATGGCAAGACCTCGCTGACCGCAGCGATCACCAAGGTGCTCGCAGAAACCGGCGGCGCGACGTTCACCGCCTACGACCAGATCGACAAGGCGCCGGAAGAGAAGGCCCGCGGCATCACGATCTCGACCGCGCACGTCGAGTACGAGACGACCAACCGCCACTACGCCCACGTCGACTGCCCCGGCCACGCCGACTACGTGAAGAACATGATCACCGGCGCTGCCCAGATGGACGGCGCGATCCTGGTCGTGTCGGCTGCTGACGGCCCGATGCCGCAGACCCGCGAGCACATCCTGCTCGCCCGCCAGGTCGGCGTGCCCGCGCTCGTCGTGTTCCTCAACAAGTGCGACATGGTCGACGATCCGGAGCTGCTCGAGCTCGTCGAGCTCGAAGTCCGCGAGCTGCTCTCGAAGTACGAATTCCCGGGTGACAAGATCCCGATCATCAAGGGCTCGGCGCTCGCCGCCCTCGAAGACAAGGACAAGAAGCTCGGCCACGACGCCATCCTCGAGCTGATGCGCAACGTCGACGAGTACATCCCGCAGCCGGAGCGTCCGATCGACCAGCCGTTCCTGATGCCGGTTGAAGACGTGTTCTCGATCTCGGGCCGCGGCACCGTCGTCACCGGCCGTGTCGAGCGCGGCGTGATCAAGGTCGGCGAGGAAATCGAGATCGTCGGTATCCGCGACACCCAGAAGACCATCGTCACCGGCGTCGAAATGTTCCGCAAGCTGCTCGATCAGGGCCAGGCCGGCGACAACATCGGTGCGCTGCTCCGCGGCACCAAGCGCGAGGAAGTCGAGCGTGGCCAGGTGCTGTGCAAGCCCGGCTCGGTCAAGCCGCACACCAAGTTCAAGGCTGAGGCTTACATCCTCACCAAGGAAGAGGGCGGTCGCCACACCCCGTTCTTCACCAACTACCGTCCGCAGTTCTACTTCCGCACCACCGACGTGACCGGTGTCGTGCACCTGCCGGAAGGCACCGAGATGGTGATGCCGGGCGACAACATCGCGATGGAAGTGCACCTGATCGTGCCGATCGCGATGGAAGAGAAGCTGCGCTTCGCGATCCGCGAAGGCGGCCGCACCGTCGGCGCCGGCGTCGTCGCCGCGATCATCGAGTAACTACGCGAATAGGGAATGGCGAGTAGCGAGTGGGTCACTCCATTCGCTATTCGCTACTCGCCACTCACTAAAGAAAGAATACGGCAATGAACGGCCAAAATATTCGCATCCGTCTCAAGGCGTTCGACCATCGAATCCTCGATACGTCGACCCGCGAGATCGTGAACACGGCGAAGCGCACCGGTGCGCAGGTTCGCGGACCGATTCCGCTGCCGACCCGCATCGAGAAGTTCACCGTCAACCGTTCGCCGCACGTTGACAAGAAGAGCCGCGAGCAATTCGAGATGCGCACCCACAAGCGCCTCCTCGACATTGTCGATCCGACCCCGCAGACCGTCGATGCGCTGATGAAGCTCGACCTGGCCGCCGGTGTCGACGTCGAGATCAAGCTCTAAGGTTTTGGATTTTTACGTCCGCCGCTTGCGGACAGAAAGACAGGAAGCACGCCGATGCGCTCCGGAGTGATCGCACAAAAGGTCGGGATGACGCGGGTCTTTACGGAGACCGGCGAGCATATCCCTGTGACCGTGCTGAAGTTGGGCAACTGCCAGGTGCTGGGCCACCGCACGACCGAGAAGAACGGCTATGTCGCTCTTCAGCTCGGCTCGGGCGCCCGCAAGACCGTGTACATGCCCAAGGCCGAACGCGGCCAGTTCGCGGTCGCCAAGGTCGAACCGAAGCGCAAGGTCGCCGAGTTCCGCGTGTCCGAGGACGCGCTGATCCCGGTCGGCGCGGAAATCCAGGCGGACCATTTCGTGGTCGGCCAGTTCGTCGACGTGACCGGCACCTCGATCGGTAAGGGCTTCGCCGGCGGCATGAAGCGCTGGAATTTCGGCGGTCTGCGCGCCACCCACGGTGTGTCGATCTCGCACCGTTCGATCGGTTCGACCGGTGGCCGTCAGGACCCCGGCAAGACCTTCAAGAACAAGAAGATGCCCGGTCACATGGGCGTCGACCGCATCACCACGCTCAATCTGCGCGTGGTTTCGACCGACGTCGAGCGCGGCCTGATCCTCGTCGAAGGCGCCGTTCCCGGCTCCAAGGGCGGCTGGATCTCGGTGCGCGACGCCGTCAAGAAGCCGCTGCCGAAGGAAGCCCCGAAGCCCGGCAAGTTCAAGGTTGCAGGCGGCGAAGCTGCCGAGGCTGTGGCCGAGAAGGAGGGCGTGTGAGATGGAACTGAAAGTCACGACCCTTGAAGGCAAGGACGCCGGATCCGTCGAGCTCTCGGACGCGATCTTCGGTCTCGAGCCGCGTGCCGACATCATCCAGCGCTGCGTGCAGTGGCAGCTGAACAAGCGTCAGGCCGGTACCCACAAGGCCAAGGGCCGCGCCGAGATCTGGCGCACCGGCAAGAAGATGTACAAGCAGAAGGGCACCGGCGGCGCCCGTCACGGCTCGGCTCGCGTGCCGCAGTTCCGCGGCGGTGGCCGTGCGTTCGGTCCGGTTGTTCGCTCGCACGCGACCGACCTGCCGAAGAAGGTGCGCGCGCTCGCGCTGAAGCATGCGCTGTCGGCCAAGGCCAAGGACGGCGGGCTGATCGTGATCGACAATGCGCAGCTCGAGGCCGCCAAGACCAAGGCGCTGCTCGGTCACTTCTCCGGCCTCGGGCTCACCAATGCGCTGATCATCGACGGCGCCGAGCTCAACGCCGGTTTCGCGACCGCGGCCCGCAACATTCCGAACATCGACGTGCTGCCGATCCAGGGCATCAACGTCTACGACATTCTCCGCCGCCAGAAGCTGGTGCTGACCAAGGCTGCGGTTGATGCGCTGGAGGCGCGCTTCAAATGAAGAACATCGATCCGCGCCACTACGACGTCATCATCTCTCCCGTCGTGACGGAAAAGGCGACGCTCGCCTCCGAGCACAACAAGGTGCTGTTCAAGGTCGCCGGCAAGGCCACCAAGCCGCAGATCAAGGAAGCGGTCGAGAAGCTGTTCGACGTCAAGGTGAAGAGCGTCAACACGCTCGTTCGCAAGGGCAAGACCAAGGTGTTCCGCGGCAATCTCGGCTCGCAGTCGGACACCAAGCGCGCGATCGTGACCCTGGAAGAGGGCCACCGCATCGACGTGACTACCGGACTATAAGGCGCAACGACGATGGCATTGAAAACCTACAATCCCACGACGCCGGGCCAGCGCCAGCTGGTCATGGTCGATCGTTCGGCGCTCTACAAGGGCAAGCCGGTGAAGACCCTGACCGAGGGCAAGCTCGGCAATGGCGGTCGCAACAACACCGGTCGCATCACCGTGCGTTTCCGCGGCGGCGGCCACAAGAAGGCCTACCGCACCGTCGACTTCCGCCGTGACAAGGTGGACATGCCGGCGGTCGTGGAGCGGCTCGAGTATGATCCGAACCGCACCGCCTTCATCGCGCTGATCAAGTATCAGGACGGTGAGCTGGCCTACATCCTGGCGCCGCAGCGCCTGGCGGCGGGCGACACCGTCGTCGCCGGCAACTATGTCGACGTCAAGCCGGGCAACGTCATGCCGCTCGGCAACATGCCGGTCGGCACGATCGTGCACAACATCGAGCTGAAGATCGGCAAGGGCGGTCAGCTGGCGCGCTCCGCCGGCACCTACGCCCAGATCGTCGGCCGCGACCAGGACTACGTGATCGTCCGCCTGAACTCGGGCGAGCAGCGTCTGGTGCACGGCCGTTGCCGCGGCACGATCGGCGCGGTCTCGAACCCGGATCACATGAACATCTCGATCGGCAAGGCCGGTCGTACCCGCTGGCTCGGCTGGCGTCCGCACAACCGCGGCGTCGTCATGAACCCGATCGATCACCCGCACGGCGGTGGTGAAGGTCGTACCTCGGGCGGTCGCCACCCGGTCACTCCGTGGGGCAAGCCGACCAAGGGCAAGAAGACCCGCACCAACAAGTCGACCAACAAATTCATTCTCCTCAGCCGCCACAAGCGGAAGAAGTAAGGAACGCCGGACATGGTTCGTTCAGTCTGGAAAGGCCCGTTCGTCGAGGGTTCTCTGCTCAAGAAGGCAGATGCCGCGCGCTCGTCCGGCCGTCACGACGTCATCAAGATCTGGAGCCGCCGCTCGACCATCCTGCCGCAGTTCGTCGGCCTGACGTTCGGCGTCTACAACGGCCACAAGCACGTGCCGGTGGCAATCAACGAGGAAATGGTGGGTCACAAGTTCGGCGAGTTCTCGCCGACCCGGACCTTCCACGGCCATTCGGGCGACAAGAAAGCCAAGAAGGCTTGAGGATTAACCGATGAGCAAACCAAAGCGCGAACGTAGCCTCGCGGACAATGAGGCCAAGGCCGTCGCCCGCATGCTGCGTGTCAGCCCGCAGAAGCTGAACCTGGTGGCGCAGCTGATCCGCGGCCGCAAGGCGTCCGCTGCGCTCGCCGACCTGCAGTTCTCGCGCAAGCGGATCGCAGTCGACGTCAAGAAGTGCCTGGAATCGGCGATCGCCAACGCCGAGAACAACCATGACCTCGATGTCGACGATCTCGTCGTTGCCGAGGCGCATGTCGGCAACGGCATCGTGATGAAGCGTTTTGCTCCGCGCGGCCGTGGCCGTTCGGGCCGTGTGTTCAAACCGTTCTCGCACCTGACCATCGTGGTTCGTCAGGTCGAGGCCGAGGCAAGCGCTTAAGAAGGGCGCAGGAGAAGACGATGGGTCAAAAGATCAATCCAATCGGGCTGCGTCTCGGCATCAACCGGACCTGGGACTCCCGTTGGTTCGCCGGCAAGCAGGAATACGGCAAGCTGCTGCACGAGGACGTCAAGATCCGCGAGATCCTGCACAAGGAGCTCAAGCAGGCGGCCGTGGCCCGCATCGTGATCGAGCGTCCGCACAAGAAGTGCCGCGTGACGATCCACTCGGCCCGTCCGGGTGTCGTGATCGGCAAGAAGGGCGCCGACATCGACAAGCTGCGCAAGAAGGTTGCCGACATCACCTCGTCGGACGTCGTGATCAACATCGTCGAAATCCGCAAGCCGGAGCTCGACGCGACCCTGGTCGCTGAATCGATCGCCCAGCAGCTCGAGCGCCGCGTCGCGTTCCGCCGCGCCATGAAGCGCGCCGTGCAGTCGGCGATGCGTCTCGGTGCCGGCGGTATCCGCATCAATTGCTCGGGCCGTCTCGGCGGCGCAGAAATCGCGCGCATGGAGTGGTACCGCGAAGGTCGCGTGCCGCTGCACACGCTGCGCGCCGACGTCGACTACGGCGTTGCCACCGCGTTCACGACCTTCGGCACCTGCGGCGTCAAGGTCTGGATCTTCAAGGGCGAGATCCTCGAGCACGATCCGATGGCCCAGGACAAGAAGATGGCCGAGGGCGACAGCACGCCGCGTTCGCGCCGCGACGCCGCTTGAGGCAAAGCAGGAATTTGAGGGCTTAAAGCCATGATGCAACCTAAGAAAACGAAGTTCCGGAAGGCGCATAAGGGCCGTATCCACGGCGTTGCGACCTCTGGCGCGACGTTGGCGTTCGGCCAGTTCGGCCTGAAGGCGATGGAGCCTGAGCGCGTCACCGCCCGTCAGATCGAAGCCGCCCGCCGCGCGCTGACCCGTCACATGAAGCGCGCCGGCCGCGTCTGGATCCGCGTGTTCCCGGACGTGCCGGTGTCGAAAAAGCCAGCCGAAGTCCGCATGGGCTCCGGCAAGGGTGCTCCGGAATTGTGGGTGGTCCGGATCAAGCCGGGCCGCGTGATGTTCGAGATCGACGGCGTGCCGGTGCAGACCGCGAAGGAAGCGCTGTCGCTCGCGGCTGCCAAGCTGCCGATCAAGACGCGCTTCGTTGCGCGCATTGCGGAGTAATCGCCATGGCCGAGATGAAAGTTGAAGACATTCGCGCGATGAGCGACGACCAGCGGGAAGACGCGATCCTGAACCTGAAGAAGGAGCGCTTCAACCTGCGTTTCCAGCGCGCCACCGGGCAGCTGGAGAACACCTCGCGGATGCGCGAAGCCCGCCGCGATATCGCTCGTATCAAGACCATCGCTGCCCAGCAGCGCGCGAAGAAGAAGTAAGGGGCCAGCTATGCCGAAACGTACTCTGCAGGGCGTGGTCGTCAGCGACAAGCAAGCCAAGACCATCGTGGTGCGCGTCGATCGCCGCTTCACCCACCCGATCTACAAGAAGACGATCCGCCGTTCCAAGAACTACCACGCGCACGACGAGAACAGCCAGTTCAAGCCGGGCGACATGGTCTGGATCGAGGAATCGAAGCCGATCTCGAAGCTGAAGCGCTGGACCGTGGTCCGGGGCGAACACAAGAAAACGGCCTGATTACTTCGGCCTGGCCGGGGAAATTCAGGGAAATTTTGAGCGCGCTAAAGCGCAGAAAGAGGACGAGGTGCATCAATGATTCAGATGCAGACCAACCTCGACGTGGCCGATAATTCAGGCGCACGCCGTGTCATGTGCATCAAGGTTCTTGGAGGTTCCAAGCGCCGCTATGCCACCGTGGGCGACGTTATCGTTGTGTCGATCAAGGAAGCCATTCCGCGTGGCAAGGTGAAGAAGGGCGACGTGATGAAGGCCGTCGTGGTTCGGGTCCGCAAGGACATCCGCCGCGCCGACGGTTCGGTCATCCGTTTCGACCGCAACGCCGCCGTGCTGATCAACAATCAGTCCGAGCCGGTCGGCACCCGTATCTTCGGGCCGGTGCCGCGCGAGCTGCGCGCCAAGAACCACATGAAGATCATTTCGCTTGCGCCGGAGGTGCTGTGATGGCTGCCAAGATCCGCAAGGGCGACAAGGTGATGGTGCTCACCGGCCGCGACAAGGGTCGCACCGGCGAGGTGTTCGAGGTGCGTCCGGACGAGAACAAGGCTCTCGTTCGCGGCATCAACATGGTGAAGCGTCACCAGAAGCAGACCCAGACCCAGGAAGGCGGCATCATCTCCAAGGAGATGCCGATCGACCTTTCGAACATTGCGTATGTCGGCAAGGACGGAAAGCCGACCCGCATCGGGTTCAAGATTCAGGCCGATGGCAAGAAGGTTCGTGTTGCCAAGAGCTCGGGAGCAGAGATCGATGGCTGATACAGCTTACACGCCGCGTCTGCGCGCGGAGTACGACAAGAAGATCCGCGGCATGATGACCGAGAAGTTCGGTTATGCCAACGTGATGCAGGTGCCGCGCCTCGACAAGGTCGTGCTCAACATGGGCGTGGGCGACTCCGTCAACGACCGCAAGAAGGCCGAGACCGCCGCCGCCGAGCTGACCCAGATCGCCGGCCAGAAGGCGATCGTGACCTATTCGCGGATCGCGATCGCGACCTTCAAGCTGCGTGAGAACCAGCCGATCGGCTGCAAGGTCACGCTGCGCAAGACCCATATGTACGAGTTCATCGACCGCCTGGTGAACGTGGCGCTGCCCCGCGTCCGCGACTTCCGCGGCCTGAACCCGAAGAGCTTCGACGGCCGCGGCAACTATTCGCTCGGCATCAAGGAGCACATCATTTTCCCCGAGATCGACTTCGACAAGGTCTCGGAAGCGCGTGGCATGGACATCACGGTCTGCACCACCGCCAAGACCGACGACGAGGCGCGCGCCTTGTTGACCGCTTTCAATTTCCCGTTCCGGCAGTGAGTAGCTGAGCCAAAGCCACTCAAACGCGGATACCCAGGAGCCAAGCATGGCAAAGAAGAGTTCAGTCGAGAAGAACAACCGGCGCAAGCGGATGGCGAAGAACGCCGGCCCGCGCCGCGAGAAGCTGAAGGCGATCATCGCCGACAAGACCAAGCCGATGGAAGAGCGCTTCGCGGCGACGCTGAAGCTCGCCGAGATGCCGCGCAACTCGTCGCCGACGCGCATCCGCAACCGTTGCGAGCTGACCGGGCGTCCGCGCTCGAACTATCGCAAGAACAAGCTCTCGCGCATCGCGCTGCGTGAACTCGGCTCCAAGGGCCTGGTTCCCGGCCTCGTGAAGTCGAGCTGGTAAGGAGGGTCGGAACCATGTCTACGCACGATCCGATCAGCGATCTCATCACCCGCATCCGCAACGCGCAGATGCGCTCCAAGTCCAAGGTCTCGAGCCCCGGCTCGAAGATGCGCGCCAACGTGCTCGAGGTGCTGAAGTCCGAGGGGTACATCCGCGGCTACGCCAGCGTCGAGCATGCCTCGGGCCGCAGCGAGCTCGAGATCGAGCTGAAGTATTTCGACGGCGAGCCCGTCATCCGCGAGATCGAGCGGGTGTCGAAGCCGGGCCGCCGCGTTTACGCCTCGGTGAAGAACCTGCCGCGCGTGAACAACGGTCTCGGCATTTCGGTGTTGTCGACGCCGAAGGGAATCATGGCTGACCACCAGGCGCGCGACGCCAACGTGGGCGGCGAAGTTCTCTTCACGGTGTTCTGAGGAAGGATTTTACGATGTCACGTATCGGCAAAAGGCCGGTGGCGATCCCGTCGGGTGTGACGGCGACCGTCGAAGGTCAGACCGTCAAGGTGAAGGGGCCGAAGGGCCAGCTTCAGTTCGTCGTGCATGACGACGTCGAGGTGAAGTTCGAGAACGGCCAGGTCAAGGTTGCTCCGCGGGTCAAGACCAACCGCGCGCAGGCGATGTACGGCACCGCGCGCGCGCAGGTCGCCAACCTCGTCGAGGGCGTCACCAAGGGCTTCGAGAAGAAGCTCGAGATCACCGGCGTCGGCTACCGCGCCGCGATGCAGGGCAAGAACCTGCAGCTCGCGCTCGGCTACAGCCACGACGTGGTGTACGCGATCCCGGAAGGCATCACCATCGCGGTGCCGAAGCCGACCGAGATCACGATCACCGGCAACGATCCGCAGCGCGTCGGCCAGGTCGCCGCCGAGATCCGCGCCTACCGTCCGCCGGAGCCCTACAAGGGCAAGGGCGTGAAGTACGCCAACGAATTCATCTTCCGCAAGGAAGGCAAGAAGAAGTAACGGAGCCGGTCATGTCACTCAAGGTTACGAATGCCCGGCGCAAGCAGCGCGTGCGCCTTGCGCTTCGCCGCTCGGCAGGCGGCCGTCCGCGGCTGTCGGTGTTCCGCTCGTCCAAGCACATCTACGCCCAGGTCATCGACGACCAGAAGGGCGAGACGCTCGCTTCCGCCTCGTCGCTGGAGAAGACCATGCGCGACGCCGGCAAGACCGGCGCCGACATCGATGCGGCGAAGGCGGTCGGCAAGCTGCTCGCCGAGCGCGCGGCGCAGAAGGGTGTCAAGGAAGTCGTGTTCGATCGCGGCGCCTACATCTATCACGGGCGCGTCAAGGCGCTCGCGGATGCGGCGCGCGAAGGCGGATTGAGCTTCTAAACTTTACGAACGATTACGAGGAAAGAGGCGCAAGGCCTCCTAGAGATTGGAAAACACCATGGCAGGTGAACGCGAACGCGGCGGACGCGAACGGAGCAGGGAGCGCGAGGAGCGCGATAGCGAGTTCGTCGACAAGCTCGTCCACATCAATCGCGTGGCGAAGGTCGTCAAGGGCGGCAAGCGCTTCGGCTTTGCGGCGCTGGTCGTGATCGGCGACCAGAAGGGCCGGGCCGGGTTCGGCCACGGCAAGGCGCGCGAAGTTCCGGAAGCGATCCGCAAGGCGACCGAATCGGCGAAGCGCAACCTGACGCGCGTCGCGCTTCGCGAAGGCCGCACGCTGCATCACGACATCGCCGGCCGTCACGGCGCCGGCCGCGTCTACCTGCGTGCCGCTCCGGCCGGTACCGGCATCATCGCCGGCGGCCCGATGCGCGCGGTGTTCGAGACGCTCGGTGTCCAGGACGTGGTGGCGAAGTCGATCGGCTCGTCGAATCCCTACAACATGGTTCGCGCGACGTTCGATGCGCTGAAGCATCAGGATTCGCCGCGTTCGGTGGCTGCGCGCCGCAACATCAAGGTCTCCACCCTGCAGTCGCGCCGCGTCGGCGGCGACGCCGAAGTGGTGGCGGAATAACAACGCGCGCTTCTCGAAGCGCTATTCGGAGTTACTGTCATGGCCAAGGCCAGCAAGACCATCAAGGTCGAGCAGATCGGCAGCGCAATCCGCCGCCATCACTCGCAGCGTTCGACGCTGATCGGCCTCAAGCTCAACAAGATCGGCCGGGTTGCCGAGCTGCAGGATACCCCTGAAGTTCGCGGCATGATCAGCAAGGTTCAGCATCTCGTCCGCGTCGTCGGCGAGTAAGCAGAGATAAGGAGAAGGGCGATGAAGCTCAGCGATATCGCCGACAACGCCGGCTCGCGCAAGAAGCGCATGCGTGTCGGCCGTGGCATCGGTTCCGGCAAGGGCAAGACCTCGGGCCGCGGCGGCAAGGGCCAGACCGCGCGTTCGGGCGTCCGCATCAAGGGTTTCGAAGGCGGCCAGATGCCGATGCATCGCCGTCTGCCGAAGCGCGGCTTCAACAACATCTTCCGGCTCGACTTCGCCGAGATCAATCTCGACCGTCTGCAGGAAGCGATCGACAACAGGCTGGTCGATGCGAGCGCGACGGTGAACGTCGAATCGCTGGTCAAGGCCGGCGTGCTGCGCCGCGCCAAGGACGGCCTGCGGCTGCTCGGCCGCGGCGAGATCAAGACCAAGCTGACCATCGAGGCGCACGGCGCTTCCAAGTCGGCCATTGCCGCGGTCGAGAAGGCCGGCGGCTCGGTCAAGATCCTGGCCCCCGCCAAGGAAGAAGGCGAGGCGGCGTAACATCTGCGTCATTGCCCGCGACGCGCGGGCAATCCGCAGATCGAATGATGGACTTATCGAGGCCGAGCACCAGATAATGTCCGGTGTCTGCCGGCGCCCAGGGAATTGATCTCTTTGGGGGCGCCGGCGAATGGGGCTCCGGGAGAAAGCCGAAACATGGTCTCAGCAGCCGAACAACTTGCCGCCAACCTCAATTTCGGACAGCTGGCGAAAGCCGACGAGCTGAAGAAGCGCATCTGGTTCACCCTGGGTGCGCTGCTTGTTTATCGGCTAGGCACCTACATCCCGCTGCCCGGCATCGATCCGAACATCTGGGAGCAGGTGTTCCGCAGCCAGTCCGGCGGCATCCTCGGCATGTTCAACATGTTCGCCGGCGGCGGCATCCACCGCATGGCGATCTTCGCGCTCAACATCATGCCGTACATCTCGGCATCGATCATCGTGCAGCTCCTGACCACCGTGTCGCCGCAGCTCGAGGCGCTCAAGAAGGAAGGCGAGGCGGGCCGCAAGACGCTGAACCAGTACACCCGCTATCTGACGGTGATCCTGGCGCTGTTCCAGTCCTACGGCATCGCGATCGGCCTCGAAGGCGCCGGCAATGTCGTCAGCGACCCCGGCATGTTCTTCCGGATCTCGACCGCGATCACGCTGACCGGCGGCACCATGTTCCTGATGTGGCTCGGCGAGCAGATCACCTCGCGCGGCATCGGCAACGGTATTTCGCTGATCATCCTGGCCGGCATCGTCGCCGAATTGCCGTCGGCGCTCGCCAACATGCTGGAACTCGGCCGCCAGGGTGCGATGTCGACCGGCCTGATCCTGATCGTCATCGTGATGGCAGTCGCCGTGATCGCCTTCATCGTCTTCATGGAGCGCGCGCAGCGCCGGCTTTTGATCCAGTATCCGAAGCGCCAGGTCGGCAACAAGATGTTCGAGGGCCAGTCCTCGCATCTGCCGCTCAAGCTCAACACCTCGGGCGTGATTCCGCCGATCTTCGCCTCGTCGCTGCTGTTGCTGCCGACCACGGTCGCGAACTTCAACGCCGGCAAAGGGCCGGAATGGTTCCAGTGGATCACGACCCAGCTCAGCCACGGCCGGCCGCTGTTCCTTTTCATGTATCTCGCGCTGATCGTGTTCTTCGCGTTCTTCTACACCGCGATCGTGTTCAATCCGACCGAGACCGCGGACAATCTGAAGAAGCATGGCGGCTTCATCCCGGGCATCCGGCCGGGCGAGCGCACCGCCGAGTATATCGACTATGTGCTGTCGCGCATCACGGTGCTCGGCGCGGTCTATCTCGCGATCGTCTGCCTGATTCCTGAAATTCTGATTTCCTACGCATCGGTCCCGTTCTACTTTGGCGGCACCTCGCTGTTGATCGTCGTCAGCGTGACGATGGATACGGTGTCGCAGGTGCAGGGCTATCTGCTCGCTCATCAGTATGAAGGGCTGATCAGGAAGTCGAAGCTCAGGGGGGGCCGCCGCCGCTGATCGCGGCTCGGCTTCGAACTCAAAACACAGGTGTGCGGACGTCGCCCACCTAGCCGGGGGGCGAAACAGATATGAGATTGATCCTTTTGGGGCCGCCGGGCTCGGGCAAGGGAACCCAGGCGCAGCGGCTGGTGCACAGGCACGGCATCGTCCAGCTCTCGACCGGTGAGATGCTGCGCGCTGCGGTCGCCGCGGGCACGCCGATCGGCTTGCAGGCCAAGGAGATCATGGCCAATGGCGGCCTGGTTCCCGACGAGGTGGTGGTGGGAATCATCGCCGACCGAATCGAGGAGCCCGATGCCAAGAAGGGCTTCATTCTCGACGGCTTCCCGCGCACCGTGCCGCAGGCCGAGGCGCTCGACGATCTGCTCCGGAAAAAGCACCTCAAGCTCGACGCTGTGGTTGAGCTCCGCGTCAACGAGAGCGCGCTGCTCGCCCGCGTTGAGAAGCGTGCCGAGGAAACCCGCGCGCGCGGCGAGGAAGTCCGCCTCGACGACACGCCGGAAGTGCTGACCAAGCGCCTGGCGCAGTACCGTTCGCTGACGGAGCCGCTGATTCACTATTATTCGGAGCGGCGGAAGCTGCTGACGGTCGATGGCATGATGACCATCGAGCACGTCACCCGCGAGATCAACCGGATCCTGACCGCGCTCGGCGCGCTGGAACCGAAGGATCATGAGGATCACGCCCCCAAGGCGGCTAAAAAGGCCGCCAAGGCGACCATGAAGGCCAGCAAGAAGCCGGCCAAGAAGGTAGCTAAATCAGCCAAAAAGGCCGCCAAACCCGCCAGGAAAGCTGCCAAGGCGCCCTCCAAGACCAAGGCGCCCAAGAAAACCGTGAAGAAGGCCGCGAAGAAGGCGGTAAAGAATGCCGCCAGCGCCGCGAAAGCCCGCAAGGGAGCAAAGACCGCCAAAAAGGCGGCAAAAAAGCTCACGAAAAAGCGAGCTAAACGCTAGGAGCGGTTGACGAAACCGACATGAATCCTTTAATAAGCCCCGCATCCAAGTTGGATAGTTTTATGACGATGCCGGGCCCCGAAGGACATGAGGGGAGGGCGTCGTGTTCGCGTTTGTGGACACAAGCCCGAGAGAGCAAGAACTTGAGAAGCCCGAATCCGTGATGGATCGGCGACAGGAGAGAAGTCCGTGGCCCGTATTGCCGGCGTGAACATTCCTACCAACAAGCGCGTCCTGATCGCGCTTCAGTACATCCATGGCATCGGCCAGAAGAACGCGGCCGACATCATGGAGAAGGTCAAGATCCCGGTGGACCGTCGCGTCAACCAACTGACCGACCAGGAAGTCCTGCAGATCCGCGAAGTGATCGACCGCGACTATCTGGTCGAGGGCGACCTCCGTCGTGAGGTCGGCATCAACATCAAGCGGCTGATGGACCTCGGCTGCTACCGCGGCCTGCGTCATCGCCGCGGTCTGCCGGTGCGCGGCCAGCGCACCCACACTAATGCGCGCACGCGCAAGGGGCCGGCCAAGGCGATCGCCGGCAAGAAGAAGTAAGTTTTGCGAATTGCAGGTGGGGAGTAGCGAATGGAAATTCGCTACTCGCCATTTGCGTTTTGAGGTGTAGCCGCTGGCACTACGGCGGCGTCGAGATCACAGGAAAGGTTTGAAATGGGCAAGGAAGCCACCCGCGTACGCCGCCGCGAACGCAAGAACATCGCCTCCGGCATCGCGCACGTGAATTCGTCGTTCAACAACACGACCATCACCATCACCGACGCGCAGGGCAACACCATCGCCTGGTCGTCGGCCGGCACCATGGGCTTCAAGGGCTCGCGCAAGTCGACCCCCTATGCCGCGCAGGTCGCGGCCGAAGACGTCTCCAAGAAGGCGCAGGAACACGGCATGCGCACGCTGGAGGTAGAAGTGGCCGGCCCGGGTTCGGGCCGTGAGTCGGCGCTCCGCGCGCTGCAGGCTGCGGGCTTCACCGTCACCTCGATCCGCGACGTGACCACCATCCCGCACAATGGCTGCCGTCCGCGCAAGCGTCGGCGCGTTTGATCTGTAAGTCGCGGGCGGCCTCTGGCCGCCCTGCGATGGTTTTTGGAATTGACCGCGCGGACTGATCCGCGATCTCCAACGCCGGGTTCGGCCATTCGATTTGGCCCTATGACCGGCAAATGGGTGAAACAGTGACGATCCAGAAAAATTGGCAAGAACTCATTCGACCGAACAAGCTGCAGGTGACGCCCGGCTCGGACGCGAGCCGGTTCGCCACCGTGGTCGCCGAACCGCTCGAGCGTGGCTTCGGCCAGACGCTCGGCAACGCGCTGCGCCGCATCCTGTTGTCCTCGCTGCAGGGCGCGGCGGTGCAGTCGGTGCATATCGACGGCGTGCTGCACGAGTTCTCCTCGATCGCCGGTGTCCGTGAAGACGTCACCGACATCGTCCTCAACATCAAGGACATCTCGATCAAGATGCAGGGCGAAGGCCCGAAGCGCATGGTCGTGAAGAAGCAGGGCCCGGGCGCCGTCACCGCCGGCGACATCCAGACCGTCGGCGATGTCACGGTGCTCAACCCCGACCTGCAGCTCTGCACGCTGGACGACGGCGCCGAGATCCGCATGGAGTTCACGGTCACGACCGGCAAGGGCTATGTCGCCGCCGAGCGCAACCGTCCCGAGGATGCTCCGATCGGCCTGATCCCGGTCGACAGCCTGTTCTCGCCGGTCCGCAAGGTCTCCTACAAGGTCGAGAACACCCGTGAGGGCCAGATCCTCGACTACGACAAGCTCACCATGACGATCGAGACCAACGGCGCGATCACGCCGGAGGACGCGGTGGCCTACGCCGCGCGCATCCTGCAGGATCAGCTCAACGTGTTCGTCAACTTCGAAGAGCCGCGCAAGGAAGTCACGCAGGAGATCATCCCCGATCTCGCGTTCAACCCGGCGTTCCTCAAGAAGGTCGACGAACTCGAGCTGTCGGTGCGTTCGGCAAACTGCCTGAAGAACGACAACATCGTCTACATCGGCGACCTCGTGCAGAAGTCGGAAGCGGAAATGCTCCGCACCCCGAACTTCGGCCGCAAGTCGCTGAACGAGATCAAGGAAGTGCTGGCCCAGATGGGTCTGCACCTCGGCATGGAAGTGCCGGGCTGGCCGCCGGAGAACATCGACGAGCTCGCCAAGCGCTTCGAGGATCACTACTGATATCGTCATTCCGGGGCGATGCGCAGCATCGAACCCGGAATCTCGAGATTCCGGGTTCGGCTCTGCGAGCCGCCCCGGAATGACGTCCGGGCGAACGCAGGATGCCCACCTGCAAAACTTGTCGCTGAACCACCGCGGCAGAATTGAAGAAGGAAGAAGTCAATGCGTCACGGCAAGGTTCATCGGAAGCTCAACCGCACCGCCGAGCATCGGCGTGCGATGTTCGCCAACATGGCGGCCGCGCTGATCAAGCACGAGCAGATCGTCACCACGCTGCCGAAGGCCAAGGAACTGCGGCCGATCGTCGAGAAGCTCGTCACCCTCGGCAAGAAGGGCGGCCTCGCCCTGCGCCGCCAGGCGATCTCGGAGCTGCGCGACGTCGATCAGGTCAGGAAGCTGTTCGACACGCTGGCGACCCGCTACAAGGACCGCCAGGGCGGCTACACCCGCATCATCAAGGCCGGCTTCCGCTACGGCGACAACGCGGCGATGGCCGTGATCGAGTTCGTCGACCGCGACGTCGACGCCAAGGGCCAGGATTCCGGTCCGACGCAGGACAAGGAGGCCGAGGCGGCGTAAGCCGCTCTCGCTGAGGCGGCGCAGGCCGCTCTCACTGAGGCGGCGCAGGCTGCTCTCGAGCCAGGTTTTGAAAGCGGCGCCTTCGGGCGCCGTTTTTGTTTTGGTGGCGTCGCTCTATCCCCGTCGTCGTCCTGGCGAAAGCCAGGACCCACACCACGGGATCTATCAAGCCGGCACGGTGGCCGACGCCGGCTTCATCATCAACGCAGGTGGTAATGGGTCCCCTGAGTTCGCAAACG
>NZ_LFIQ01000009.1 GCF_001189245.1 Bradyrhizobium pachyrhizi
GCTCCATTTTTCGACCCATGCCGATGCCGGATCCCATCTAGCGATCCGTGCCTGTCGACAACGCGGCGCGCTGCTTTCCACATACGGGCGGGCGCTTACGATCGGTGCGAGATAGGGCACTGAGACCGAGCGCGGATTCGCCATGATCCAGCGCCGCGGCTCCGCCCGGGTCGATCACGTTGTCGATCTCAAACACCGAAAAAATTGACGCCGCGTCGTTTGCATAGAGTTAAGCAACGTTCTTCCATAATACCATTCGTTCTCCGACGTGCCGGAGATTGCCTCAAAAACCTGGGAGGCCAAGCCGCACCTACGATCCGGCTCCATGCCGCCGAATTCACGTCACGGCCGCAGCAGTAGGACGCATTCTAGCCGAACAGCGAGAGGATGCCGCCGGTCAGCGTATTCGCTCCGGTGATCGTTTCTCTCCCTGCCGTCGGTAGCCGACATCCTGTCTGATTGACGACGACCATCAATGTCGGAAATCCGACAACGACGGCTCGGCGATTCCACGGGGGCATTGGAGGCCACGCGTGTTTTCCTCCGACAAGCGATATTCGGCTAACATACGCCTATTGCTGGAATGAGGAAGACGTTCGACCAGCGTCAGCGCCGGGCTGAGCAAGCGCGTAGTAGCGTTGCACACACCGCGGCACAACTTTGCTACTCATCCTTTGGAGCAGGCACCGATCTCCTGCGTGCTCCAGGTGCCGCTCGGCCATGCTGGGTTGTCGAGGAGGGCACTACACTCAGCAAGAGCATTAGCCAGCCCGGAGTCCGCGTGAGCGGATCCAATTGGAGATCATTGAACCCGGCTGATTGGCACCATGAGGCCCTCCTCAAGATTCCTACGGGCCGCGAGTTCGCGCCAAAATGAGATGTGCGTCAACTAGGCGGCGAACTCGCCGCCTGTAATATCGATGGTTGCACCCGTGATAAAGCCCGCCATCGGCGAGGCCAGAAAGGCTGCGACATGCGCCACCTCTTCAGCCGTTCCAAAACGGCCGACCGGAATCCGGCTGAGAGCGGAACGATTGATCGCAGCCGCGGCTGGCCCAGTCAGATCACTGAGAATTCGCCCAGGAGCGATACAGTTGACCGTAATACCATGTGGAGCTAAGTCCCGCGCCGCGGCGCGGGTCAATCCGACCAGTCCCGCCTTGGATGCTGCATAAGCCGGCCCTGCGATCAATGGCATGGCACGGCCCGCGAGTGACCCAATATTGATGATTCGCCCATAGCGCTTGGCAATCATAGCTGGCGCCAAAAGCCGTATGAGGACGAAGGGACCGTTAAGATTGACATCGATGACCCGCGCCCATTCCTCGATCGATGTCTGCGAAAACCATGGCGCGTCCTGGTCTACGCGCTTGGGGGAAATACCTGCGTTATTCACCAAAATCGCAATCTCGCCCCAACGCGCCCGGATGCGATCAACAAATGCTCGCATTTCGTTTTGTCTTGTTACGTCGATAGCCTCGGCATAGAGCCGATTTTCCGGACATTTAATAATATCAAGCGCACTCTCGACATGCTCTGCTCTTGTCGCCACAAAAGCGACCTGATAGCCATCGGCCAAGAACCGACGTACGATCTCAAGCCCAATCCCGCGTGCTCCTCCGGTTACGAGAGTAACGCGCGGCCCGCTTTGGCCCCTGGGTTTTCCTGGTTTCAGCATTATCGCCAAACGGTCGCAAACGGCGTAACGGGCGAGCCCACAGCGCCAAGGCAAAGCGGCGTACGCTTCGGGAAATATCGTCGGCGTTGTTGCCTCATCCACGTGGCGCGGTTCGAAAACTCGCCCCCAGATGGCCTTCGTTTCCAGCAGCTCGGCATCTCCTTCTCCGGATTCACGATGGGGCCGCGGATGAGAACCCAGCAATCGACGCCAGCGTGGTAGCCCGCCCCGTTTCGCCGTATTGGAGCCAGGTCCCATCCCCATGGAGGTCTCCTCAAGCACGTAGTTGCACGCGTGTTCACAATTACGCATCCAATCGGCGCAATGATAGTCTCTAAATGGCTGCTGATGCAGCGCCGTCTTTCCCAACTGAAGGGCGCACGTCGGTCCGATGCGCCGCCAGATCCAGCGAGCATGCATGGACAAGAGCCCGCTGACCACGCTTGAGAGCCGCGGCAGTCGGACTTGCCATCAACGGGTGTTGCTCTCAAGATGGCACACCTTCGAATGCGAAGCGCCTCTTTGTTCGTTTGTCGATTTCGGCGAGCTTCAGCGCCGATACGACCATTCGCGATCGATGATTTGCGTACGGCGCATCGGACGGAAGAAACAGCGAAAGCGCATCGCTCGCGTGCGTCGTAATGGTGCCAAGGCGTCGCGCCAATGTTCTGACTGTGAACAATTCTCCTGGGACATAATGACCGACAATGAGTGTACATCCCAGCCGGCCATACGTCATCTCCACGCAGGGACGCGCTGACGACGTGGGCCTCAACATCCGGACATACCTTCGAAGTCAAACAACCGATCGAAGATTGACGAGCTTTTACACTCCCTGTCGACATCTCAAGTGACAGCACGTTCGTCTTCATCGGCAGCTCCATGAATTTCCGTCGATGAGTCGCCGCCATTACCTAGGGGGGGGCCGACGGCTTGGCGGGTCGTGCCGGGTATCGTTTCCAAGATGCGGTCGCACAGCCGTTCTATGTCGCGGACCGCATGATCGGCCGTAATGCACACTCGAATCCCTGCCCTTCCTTGACCAACGGTCGGGAAGAAGGTGACTGACGTATAGAAGCCGGCATCGAGAAGCTGTCTAGCGATAGCAATCGCCTTGGCTTCCGATCCGATGGAAATCATTCTGATCGGAAGTGAATTTCCCTGCTCGGCGCTTGCGATATGGCGATCAAAGACCTTGATCCGTTCGGCCAACCGTCCCTGCCGTTCGCCGAGTTCGGCCGAGCGATGAATCTTGCATGAGCTAAGCGCCGCGCCAACCGCCGCCAGATTAGGCGCTACCGAAAACGCATACGGAATGGAATATCGTCGAAACAGCGCCTCGTGGTCTGCCGTTCCGAGCATTAACATGCCGCCCGATGCGCCGAATCCCTTAGCCAAAGAGGCCGCTATGATCGTGCGATCACCTAACACTCGCGGAAACTGAGAGCGCGCAAATCCTTCGCCTTGTCGTCCGAACAGCGATATGCCGTGAGCATCGTCGATATAGAGAAAGAGCCCATAACGTTCTTGCAGCTGGCGCAATTCCTTGACGGGCGCATTCCCTCCCATTGAGTAGACGCCATCGCATACATAGGCGACCACTGGATGCTTGCTGCACAAGCGTTCGAGAGTGTCGATGTCGTTGTGCGCAATAGTCTCTACCTGCGTTTCATCAGCGATCACCGGCTTGTGATAAGCAAGCGAGATGTGCGCGATGCGATCGAACACGACGAGCGGCTTCACTCCACCTGTCAATTGGCCCGAAGCAAGAAGGGGCATCGCGCCTAGATTGGCGAGCATGACAGTAGAAAAGGCGAGCACGTGTGCGCAGAACATCTCTGACAAGGCTGCTTCAAGCTCTGCCAGAAAATCGAAACTCAGCCGCGTTCGTGCGCAAGACCAGTGCAATGACCGATGCGCCTGAATCGCCTCTATCGCGCCGGCGACGATCATCGGATGATTGTCAAGTCCCAGGTACGAGCACCGCACGAAATCAGTTACCTGAGGTCGACCGTCAACCAAGCCGGTGCCCAAAGCAAAGGCGCGTCCGTTCGTTGAGCGCCCGTGGACAGCCATGAGACCCGCCGCATGGGCCGCATCATAGTACGTTCTGCTCTCATTGATCACGTAAGCGGTGTTCCGAAAATGTCGGGTCGCCGGGCCACCATTAGAGAGCGCGCTCTGCTGCTCCATTTCATTCTCCATTCCATCTGCCAAACGTACGCAGTCGACCGGCATTGAGAAGTGGGCACAACACGCGGCTTCACAATATTGGGCGCGCTAGAGGTTCTGTACAGTTCCTGCGGGCCACTCAATCGGTCCCTAGTTGAAACGCACTAAACCATCCGCTACGTCGCTTGGTCAGCTACCACATCAGATGGGCTAGAGCGGTTCAGTAGCAGCGCCGCTAGTCTAGCTGGCAGTAGCCACGAAGTACTGTATGCCCTGGTCGCACTTATCGCACATTCTTTTCTGCAGTTTCGACTCGGGACGTAGCGCACTGCCGTTATCAAGAAATCAGATCACCATGTCCGCGGAGAAGTCTCGCGAGCGGACGCCACACGCGCTTAGCTACGATAGCGTCGGAGTGGGAGCGCTTTCGGTCGATAACTCTGGCGATAAGCAACAGTTACGCTGCGGCCGACCACCACCGATTACGAATTGAGCCTGATCACTGATGCAAGGAGACGATTTGTTACGTCGGGTGCGACATCAGGTGCAAGAAATTCCCCTGCTACAGGAACCACAGTCTGTTCTTGCTTGATGCGCTGACCCGTCGCCCGCAGAACTGCTGCGCGCTCAGGCCCGCTCAAAGGACCTCTCCTTCCTCACGGAGTGCATGAAGGGCTCGCACGTGAACTCCGTCAGCGCGGCGCTGCGAGACTCGCGCTGCGAGACGGCTGTCTTCCTTAGAATGAATTCATAGTTGGCGAACGACATTCGCTCGCCGATATCTAGCAATTCTCCCCAGGGCGATCGTGACCAACCCGACATCCGCACGCTCGCACACTCGCAGCATGACCTGGGAAAAAATTGCAGGCCCATTGAATTCGACCTCCGGCACCAAAGCAATACGGTACTTATAAGACTCGACGAGAGGAGACACCGGCAACGTTGGGGCATGTCCCATTCCGAGCTGTAACCACCGCGCTCGGCCGGCTGCCAAGCGCGCACACGATCCGTCATCGCGCCGCTTGCGTCTTTCTATCGGTAGACTCACAGCGGAGGGCCGCACTGTCGAAGATCAACTTGGAGACCGGACCGCCGCTAAGGCGGCCGATATCTTGCACGAATTGTTTCCTTACTTATGTATGTTCCGTTATCGCATCCAGCATGCTTTGATGGCGATCGAGAAAGCCTGCGAAGACATCAACTATGAACTCGGCGTCGGCGCGCGCCATAGGTGTCGAAATGCAGGCGGCAGCGCCAAGCGGCAGGAAGATGCCGTTCTCCGCAAAGAAGCGCGTGAGCTGTTTCATTAGAGTTGCTCCTGCAGTCGCGGGATGGGCCTCACGGTAATCATTCGGGGTCTGTGCCATCGGATGGACTCGAAAGAGCGAGGCCGCTCCGGTCACACACAGCGGCGCGCGGCGGCTTGAGATGGCTCGATCAATCCCATCCCGAACAATGTTCCCAAGCATCTCCAGATGTGCAAAGGCCGCATGGTCCAGATGCCGCATTGCGATAAGCCCCGCTGTCATGGATAAAGGATTGGCCGAAAATGTGCCACCTTGTGGAAGCAGTGGCCGGCCCGCTGAGGCATCGAATACTTTCATCACGTCTTCGCGACCACCGATCGCTCCAATCGGCAAACCGCCGCCGACGATCTTGCCCATCGTGACGAGATCCGGAAAAAGGCCATAGCGGGCTGAAGCGCCACGGAAACTCTGCCTGAGATTCAGGACCTCATCTGCAATCACCAGAATCCCGTTGTCGCAGGCAGTTTCTTGCACCGCCGAGATGAATTCAGGCTTCGGTGCAATTAGACCACCGCGGCTTGGCATCGGATCCAAAACGACGGCAGCAAGCTCGTTCGCATGCCATGACAACAATCGACGGACGCCTTCAGCATCGTTGAAGCGGAGTACAACCACTTCATCGAGTACGCTTGTGGGCATCCCCCGATAGAAGGCCGTAGACTTGGGTGCGGTCGGATCGCCCCAATTGTCCGGCGTCGCCGCCAGACTCACTTCGCCCCAGTCGTAGGCCCCGTGATAGGCGCCCTCGAGCTTGGCGATTTTCGAACGTCCAGTGAAGGCCCGCGCAGCCTTGATCGCAAACAGCACGGCCTCAGTCCCCGTGTTTACGAAGCGAACGCGATCCACCTGAGGAATGCGGGCACCAAGCAATTCGGCGAGTTCGATCTCGCGCTCTGTCGGACTTGCGAAGCAGCTGCCAAACTGGAGCTGATTAATTAACGCTTCAACGACAGGCAAGAAGGCATGACCATGGATCAACGTCGTAAAATTGCAATTCAGGTCGAGAAAACGGCGCCCATCAATATCGAAGAGATGGCTGCCTATTCCGCGCTCGATATAGAACGGGAACGGATCCCGCTCGATGGTTACTCGCGACGTGCCGTCGGGGAAGACCAGGCGCGCGCGTGCAAAGCTGTCTTTAGACCTCTGCCCAATACGCGCGTTTCGCTCCATATTCGAGCACGTAAATGCGTGGTTCACGGTATCCTCAACGAGGTACTTGACAACGGAGTCGGCCTAGCCCTACTCCTCGCAGGACCTCCTTCTCCGGCATCTCGCCGTTCGGTGGGTTGTGTTCGGGGCCAGCCTTTCGCTGGAGTGAGTCGAGGCGATCAAAGCATCGCGATACTTACCTGAACTTGCAAATCGGAGGTGAACAGGATCATTATTTGCTCCCGCGGACCCACCGAGAATTGTCATGCGCGGCAGTACCACCCCGTCGTACCGATGAAGGTGACGGAGCTAAAGGCAGAGTTGCTCTATCGTGGCGCTCAACTTGGCTCCTCAACTCCTCGCCGGTTATCCAGATAAGCCAACCGTCCTCCATAATATCCTCTTGCACCAGCCTTAGTATCGCACCGCCTGATTCATGATGCAGCATTTCGTATTGCGCGACGAGCCCCTTATCCAGCGAAAAGCTTGCCACAAGCGAACATAAGAAGTCAGGAGCCCACATGGCGAAAGACACGCCATGCGCTATTCCTGCTGTGATCTTCGCCAGCCCCTGTCCTCTAAAGTCTCTCCGAATCCAAAGATCCCCGTGGTAGGCTACTTTCCCCGTTATCCTCTTCGCGCTTGGTGCTGTGCAAGTACAACGGTCCTCAGGGTGTGCATGTTTTATCGGATCAGCGTAAAATGCCTTCAGCGATTCAAGATGTTCTGCAAGGTTGCTGCGTGAAAGGTCATACAGTCGAGCAGCGTCTACAAGAGCGACCTGGTTGTTCATGTCGACGCCGATGATCCAATACCCCTCACCTGATTTAATTGGCGATCGATCTGGCCGGAAGTTTGGCTGGGTCGAGCTCTTCGTTGGAAGGGCACGTGTGATCGAGACATACTCACGAAAATCGAATCCTATCGAAAGCTTGATACCTTTTGTGGCGGCAACATCGTCATATACTTGAAGGAAGCGTGATACTTGCAACGGATTAACTAGGCTTGTCATTGCTGCACCTTGTCATATCGTGATGAGCCGCGTCCAAGCTCATATGGCTAGTTGTTAGATGATACGGCATGACAGCGGACGGAGGCACTACCTACTCTAGTAAAAGATATTGCATTCGATATTTGAGGGGAGCGGCGTATCAGTATTCAAGAGCCCCGGAGCGTTCTTGAGCAGTTCCTACGTCGATGGGCGCGCGGCTTTGCAGCAGATGATGTCGCCCGGCTCGGCATCGTTGTCGACTCTGTTCGTCAGCAGCGATTGGCAGAATGGGCCGCCACTCGCGATCGTGGCAATCGACGCGGACAGCAACGCATGAGATCCAGCTGAGGTGCAAGGGCGCAACGATGGAGGACCTAGGTTCCTCTCTCTATCAGCTCGCACGCCGCTGCCGGTCGGCAAGACGTTCGCTGTCGATATTGAAAGTTAAGACCGCACGCTGACAATCCACGATCTCGTCGAGTCAATGAAGATCGAGCCCGTTGCGCTCGCGCAGAGCTTTAGCTCGCCGATCTGCGCACGTCGGATCAGGACGAGCGACGACCATATCAGCCACAGACGGTATGCGCTCCATTCACAGCACGGTTTCGACCTGCGCGTGGCGCCACCTCCCATGGTCGGACTCGCACACCTGGCGAACAACAGCACAGGCGCATGGTCCCGGCTCTCGCTTCCCTTAGCCGGGAAGCCGGAACGATCATTTGTACTCCCGCTCCGTCCACCATGGGAAACAATCCGGCATATCGGACGACACCCTATTCTTAAACATCGCGGGTCGTTTCTCCAGAAACGCCATCACCCCTTCCCTGGCGTCGGCGGAACGGCCAAGCGTATAGCTGACACGGCTGTCGATCTTGTGCGCTTCCATGGGATCATCGACACCCAGCATGCGCCACATCATCTGCCGGATCAGCGCGACCGATACAGGTGGGGTCTTTTCGGCGATCTCGCAGGCGACTGCACGCGCCGTGGCCAGCAATTGATCGGGCGGCACCACCTTGTTCACCAGCCGGCCGGCGAGCGCTTCCTGCGCCGAGAATACCCGCCCGCTGTAACACCACTCCAGCGCCTGCGCGACGCCAACAATGCGCGGGAGGAACCAGCTCCCGGCCGCGTCCAGCACGATGCCGCGCTGGGAGAACACAAAGCCAAAGCGAGCGGCTTCAGACGCAATGCGGATATCCATCGCGAGTTGCATGTTGACGCCGATACCGACCGCCGGCCCGTTCACCGCGGCGATCACAGGCTTCAGGCATTTGAAGATTCGCAACGTGAGCAAGCCGCCGCTGTCGCGGACGTTCTGATCGCTGTAATCTACCGCCCCATTGGGCAGCCGTCTCACCTGAACCCGCTGCTCCATGTCAAATGAGTCGGCACCTGGCGAAAGATCGGCGCCCGCGCAAAAGGCGCGGCCCTCGCCAGTCACGATGATGGCGCGGATACCGTCGTCCTTGTCAGCGCGATCGAACACCTCAATCAGCTCCCGACACATGGTGAAGTTCCAAGCGTTCAGCCTCTCCGGCCGGTTCAAGGTGATGGAGAGGATTTTTTCGGCGACGTCATATCTGATGGTCTCGTAGGCCATGGTTGGTCCCTTCAGGGTGTCTGGATGATCAGAGGCAGATCACGTTACTACGGCCTTGGCCTGTTCATTGTTTGGCCAAACATTCCTCGAATATCTCAAAACCTTGATTTAGTGTCTCAGAGTCGATCGTGATGCAGGCATAACTTTTTATCACCTGATCAGCGGGTTTGCATCGTTCGACAATTAATCCCTTCTCAAATGCCTTGCGTGTCGTTCCCTCTGCGATTTCGGCCTTCTGGCAATCGAACCCCAACGCCACGCCGCGCCCTCGAACGGCAAAACCGCTGCCAT
Organism: Bradyrhizobium pachyrhizi; assembly: GCF_001189245.1. Classification (GTDB taxonomy): domain Bacteria; phylum Pseudomonadota; class Alphaproteobacteria; order Rhizobiales; family Xanthobacteraceae; genus Bradyrhizobium; species Bradyrhizobium pachyrhizi. The sequence continues at coordinate 9,195 of NZ_LFIQ01000009.1, forward strand.
GGTCAGATGCGATGGTCTCTAGTCGCCGCCGCATAAGTTTTCCCGTGCGCTTAACACCCTGCGAGAAAGTCCGGCAGCGCCAATAAAGATTTATAGCTGCGGTTGCGGACACAAGCGCAAGGTTGTTTCCTCGAAACGTGCCTGTGTGTTCTCCTGCTCGCCATGCGACGAGCCCTTCCCTGATCAACAACATTGTTCAATGGCAGACCGTACCCACTTAGCGATTTTGACAGCACGACAATAACTGGCGACAACGCTGCAAACTCGAAGCTGAAGAAACCGCCCGTGCGACCACAGCCCATCTGAATATCGTCAACTATGAAAAGGGCACCAACACTTTTTGCTACGGCCTGAATCGACTGCAACCACTGTTTGGAAGCTACATTTATGCCCCCTCTCCATGCACCGTTTCGACCACAATTGCGGCTGGAAGATCGATGCCACTGCTCTCGTCCACCAATGCCTTTTTGGAGATATTCAGCCGTATCAACAGTTCGTCCAAGATAGCCATCATAGGGCTTCACAGTTACGCCAAACAAAGAAATGCCGCTGGCTGCGCGATGACAACGATTACCGCTCATAGCAATCGCTGCTAAGCTCATGCCATGATAGCCATGCGTGAATGAAATAACATTTTGACGTCCTATTACTTCGCGTGAAAGCATTAACGCCGACTCAATAGCATTAGCACCAGTTGGCCCCGTGAATTGGAGCCGGTATTGCAGATCACGTTTCTGAAGTATGACGGAGCTGAAAGTCCTCACAAATTCGAGCTTCGCGGGAGTCTCCATGTCGGGCCCGTGGATAACGGAATCCGATGCTAAATATTCCGCAATAGCAGCTCTGATCTGGTGATTGTTGTGACCGTAGTTCAGCGTTCCGGCGCATGAGGAAAAGTCAATGAACTTTCGACCGCTCTCCGTCAACACAATGGAGCCGCGCGCTCGACTGAAAATAGCCGGAAGCAAACGTGAGTAAGAGAGGACGCTTGATTCTAGGTCTTCGAAAGACTGCATTTGACGTCGCTCACTGATCAATCCACCCAAGGTGGTCTCCTCTGCAAGTAGGTAGTTCAATGAACAATCAAGCCTCTCTCAGATGCCATGGATATTCGCGACACGTGTTTCCCAGACCGGCTCCGTCCACTTATCTAAGAACCGAGAACAACGAACCTACTAAGGTTGGTAGTATTCTTACACATGCATCCTGCCACCGTAGGCAGGCGCGGTCTATTTCAGCAATTTCAGTGTTCCGGTGAGCCGTTTCGGAGATAATAGACGGTTATCGCGAGAATCTGCAGTTGGTTAAGCTGCTGCAAGTCGTGTAGGCTGCGAGCCCAGTTGTGGGGGCTGCGAGGGCGGTTAGCAGGCCGTTGATGAAGTATGGCGTTGCTATGAACTCTGCTTCATGGCCGCGTTCGAAGCAAATCTGACCTTCAAGATCCGCCCATTCATCGCCGGCGGCTTCACTCATCTCGTCGTTGCCAAAGCAAGTGCACTTTGCTGCACCACGGGCGCTGCAAACAACCACGTGGCGCCTCCGAATGCGAATTCCCTGTGGGTTTATCGAACAGTATCTGGGCCGTGGCGTCGACTTCTCACTCGGAAGACAGCTTCTTTTTTACGAGTTCCTCTTCGGAGATCATCACCGTACCGATGATGCCCTCCTTCGCCAATTGTGTGATCTCCGCGCCGGAGAGCCCGAGAAGTCCAGATAGTATCTCTCTGTTATGTTGTCCGAGCGTAGGCGCCGCTGTGCGGATCGCATACGGCCGTGAATCTTCGCGAATCGGCATCGAGGGCTGTGGATGCCTACCCAGGAACGGACGCTCGACTTCCTGCAGAAACGCGCGCGACCTAAGATGCCGGTCATTGAGAAGGTCAATTGGCAGCCGGGCCACGCCAGCTGCAACCCTTGCGGCTTGCAACTCAGACATGGCTTGATCCGCAGGGCGGGTGAGCGTCCAGGCCTCGACGCCTCTCTCGATCACGTCCTCGATGCCGCGGCGAGCCTCCGCAGATTTCAACGATGCATCCATGGCCCAGTCTGGCCGGCCAATGAGCAGCGCCAGCCTGTGCCACATGTCCTCGTCGGTCGCAGTTACCACGATCCAGTTATCCTTACCCGCACATCGGAAGCAACCATGCGGCACGAACTGCGGATGTCGATTTCCGTACCTCCTCGCCGGCATACCGCCGATCGAGTGGACGGTGATCCATGGCGCTGCAAACGGCATCATGCATTCGATCAGCGCCAGATCAATGAACTGTCCGTGCCCGGTATGGTGGGCGTGAAGCAGTGCAACCAGAACTGCAGCGCATCCGTTCAAGCCGCCGACAGCATCCCCGAATGCGAAGTGGCTCATCGCGGGTGGGTCGTCGGGGTTTCCGATCACACTCGGCAACCCCGACCCCTGCTCCAGCGTCGAGCCGTAGGCCCGGCAATCGCGATGGACACTATTCGTCCCAAAAGCTGACATCGACATCATGACGAGCCGCGGGTTGAGCGTTCTGAGCACGTCGTAGCCAAGCCCTAGCTTCCTCAGCACATCGACCGAATAATTGTCGACGACAATATCGGCTCCTGCCGAAAGCCGCTTGGCGAGAGCGAGGCCCTGGGGCCGCGTCAGATCGAGTGTGATACCTCGCTTGTTGCGGTTCATGATGGAGAAGCTCAGCATCATTTCGTACGTCTGGCTGTCAACGTAAGCAGGACGCCGGTCAACGCCGCGCCACCAGTCCGGATACTGGATGGCCTCGACCTTGATGACGTCGGCACCGAGATCAGCCAGTGTGCGCGTACACAACGGGCCCGCCCAGCCCATCGAGAAATCGATGACACGAATTCCCTGCAACGGCTGCCGGCCGGCATCGATGCCGCCGGCCGGCGCCGACGGCTGCGCAGTGCCGGTTGTCAGGTGCCTTCTGGTATTCGCGAAAACCTGCTGCTCGCCGGGAGCCGGAACCTTTCCGCCCCGGCGCGGCGGTGTTAATGTCAGTCGCTGCATCGAGCCAGCCGTCAGGGCCTCTTCCTCGCCAAGCAGGACCGGAACGATTGCGCCGCGCGCCTTCTTCTCCGGGTCATAGAGCAGATCGGATATTTCGGGCACCGGCACCAT
>NZ_LFIQ01000077.1:0-8262 GCF_001189245.1 Bradyrhizobium pachyrhizi
AGGGAATCCCTAGAGTCCACACCGCCTAGGCCGGGACGACGGCGGTGGATATGGCGCGAGCTGGAGTTCTTTCTTCCTTTTGGAAGGGTAGCAAATCACGCCTTCCACTTCGCCGCGGCCTCTCGGCTCAAGCACAAGCGTCTCTGGAATACTGGATCACCCGCTTGCGTGCGGGTGTCATCACCCGCGCGTGCAGGGACGACGGCGCGCTTAACGCCCGTCGCACACCTGCCGCACAAATCGAGGAGATTGCCGCCCGCCCGCAATTCTCGTACACGGTTTCACGCAATGACCGCGCAATTCACTCCCAACTCCGTCGACGTGCTGCTGTTCGATATCGGCCGCGTCGTGCTCGACATCAACTTTGAAAAGGTGATGGCGCGCTGGGCGCAGCATGCCGGCTGCGCGCCCGCCGAGCTCGCTACGCGCTTTGTCGTCGACGACAGCTTCAAGCATCACGAGATCGGCCGGATCGACGACGCGGCATTCTTCGAGAATCTGCGCCTGACGCTCGGCATCAACATCACGGACGCCCAGTTCCTCGAAGGCTGGAATGCGATCTTCACCGGCGAGATGCGGGGCATCGCCCCGCTGCTCGCGGCGGCCGCCAAACGGATGCCGCTTTACGCCTTCTCCAACACCAATCCGGCCCATGTCGCGCATTTCTCGGTCACCCATGCCGAGCTGCTCAGCCATTTCCGCAACGTCTTCCTGTCGTCGAGCATCGGCTTTCGTAAACCCGACGCCGAGGCCTATGATCATGTGGTAAAAGCCATCGGCGTGCCGGCGTCGCGGATCCTGTTTTTCGACGACCTGGCCGCCAATATCGAAGGTGCACGGGCGCGTGGCCTTCATGCTATCCACGTGACATCGACGGATGACGTGGCGAGGGCTTTGACCGCACTTGGTATTGAACATTAGGAATTGAGGAGCTCTGAGCGTGGCCCTGATGCCGGTTGCCGATGCCCTGTCCGCCGTCCTCGCCGGCGCCGAACCGCTGCCGGAGGAGATGGTCGCGCTCGATGCCGCCTACCACCGCACGCTTGCGCACGACCTCGCGGCGCTGCGCACCCAGCCGCCGGAGCCGATGTCGGCGATGGACGGCTATGCGGTGCGCGCCGCCGATGCGGCCGATCTAAAGGCCCGGCTCAAGGTGATCGGCGAAGTCGCCGCCGGCCGGCCGTTCGAGCGGACGGTCGGCGCCGGCGAGGCGGTGCGGATCTTCACCGGTGGCGTGATCCCGAGCGGTGCCGACGCCGTGATCATCCAGGAAGACACCGCCGTCGACGGCGACCACATCACGATCTCGGAGGCCGCCAGCGTCGGGCGGCACATCCGCCCGGCCGGGGTCGACTTCCGTGAGGGCGAGGTGCTGCTCGCCGGCGGCAGCCGCTTGTCCGACCGCGCGCTGTCGCTGGCGGCCGCCATGAACTATCCGGAACTGGCGGTGCGCCGCCGCCCGAAGGTCGCGGTGCTGGCGACCGGCGACGAGCTGGTGATGCCGGGCTCGCTGCCCGGTCCCGGCCAGATCGTCTATTCCAACGGCTACGCGCTGCGGGCGCTGGCGCGCGCCGAAGGCGCCGAGACCGTCGACCTCGGCGTTGCCGCCGACACGGTGGAGGCGACCACGGCCGGCATCCGCCGGGCACGCGAGGCCGGCGCCGATGTCCTCATCACGACAGGCGGCGCCTCGGTCGGCGACCACGATCTCGTCAAGCGGTCGCTGGAGGCCGAGGGCGTCGAGATGGCGTTCTGGCGGATCGCGATGCGGCCGGGCAAGCCGATGATGCACGGCCGGCTCGGCGCGATGCGGGTGATCGGCCTGCCCGGCAATCCGGTGTCGTCCTATGTCTGCGCCTTCCTGTTCCTGGTGCCGTTGATTCGGGCGCTGAGCGGCCGGAAAGTGATTCATCATCGCCGCGCGAGCGCCCTGCTCGGCCGCGACCTCGCCGCCAACGACCAGCGCGAGGACTATCTGCGTGCGCGTCTCGAAGCGCGCGAGGACGGCACGCTGATCGCAACCCCGGTGACGCAGCAGGACTCGTCGCTGCTCGGGAATCTCGCTGCGGCACGGGCACTTCTCGTGCGTCCGCCGTTTGCGGCGGCTGCCGTCAAAGGCAGCGAATGCGAGATCCTGACACTGCCCGAATAGGGTTTTCGAGCCCCGCCGATTGTGCGTTGCCCGACACGTTCACCGGAAATTAAGTGGTTGCGGAACACATATCGAACATATAGTGTCCGTTCATGATTTGTTTCGAGTACTGGTGTCTACAATCGGGAAGCCGCGTGGAAGCAGGTGCATTGAGCACACGCTCCTGAGGTCAGGCCCGGCCTGCAGGCCCCACCAGAAGAGTCTCGGAATCGAACGACGCTATCAACCGGGGGAATACTCGAGATGCTCACGCGCAAACAGTACGAACTACTGCGTTTCATCAATGAACGTTTGAAAGAGGCCGGCGTACCGCCCTCCTTCGACGAGATGAAGGATGCGCTCGACCTGCGCTCGAAGTCCGGTATCCACCGCCTGATCACTGCGCTGGAGGAGCGCGGCTTCATCCGCCGCCTGCCGAACCGCGCCCGCGCCATCGAGGTCATCAAGCTGCCCGAACTCTCGGCCGGCGCCGGCAACGGTCGCCGCGGCTTCACGCCCAGTGTCATCGAAGGCACCCTCGGCCGGCGCGCCAGCACGCCGCCGATTGCCGAGGACGACGGCAACCGTCCGGTCGCGGTCCCCGTGATGGGCCGGATCGCCGCCGGTACGCCGATCGAGGCGCTGCAGACCCGCAGCCACACCATCAGCGTGCCGCCCGACATGCTCGGCGCCGGCGAGCACTATGCGCTCGAGGTGCGCGGCGACTCGATGGTCGATGCCGGCATCCTCGACGGCGACATGGCGCTGATCCAGCGCAACGATGTCGCCAATACCGGCGACATCGTGGTGGCGCTGATCGACGAGGAGGAAGCCACCCTGAAGCGCTTCCGCCGCCGCGGCGCATCGATCGCGCTCGAGCCGGCCAACACCGCCTATGAAGTGCGCATCCTGCCGCCGAACCGGGTCCGCATCCAGGGCAAGCTGATCGGCCTTTATCGCAAATACTGAATTGCAAATACTTGCGGCGGCCGGGAACGAGCAACACGTCGGATCGTTCCTTGCATGATAGTGTAGCGTACGGCCTGCCCGATGCGCTCCGATACCTCTCGCGCAGCGTCGCGTGTTTGTGATCGGAGCGATCTCGGACCAGTCGTACAATCGCCCAGAAACGAGCAGACGCTCGTTCGCTATCGTCCACTCTGGTAGAGGCCCTAATGCCTCAAGGAGAGGCACGGGTCGCTACCTCGAAATGAGGAGCCATCCGATGTGTGACTATAGTCTGCACGCCGTGGCATCGCGCCCCGCCATTGTCGGAGAGACGCTGATCACGACGACGTTCCGCGGCACGTCGACCCGCGGCTTTGCTTCGGAGAACGATCCCACTGTCGCGGTCTGCATGCTGCCGGGCACCGAGCTCGCTTTCGCCGAGAACGTTCGCTACGACAGCCGCTGGATCTGGACCAAGACGCTGAACTATCGCGTCGGCGTGTTCAACGAAGTCGAGCCCGACGTGCCCGATCGGCATCATGACGCGGTCGAATTCCCCGACGGCAGCCATGTGCTGGTGACCCAGCTGGTCGAGGGACAGCGCGTCAGCGTGCTGCAATTGCCGGCACTGCATCCGCCGGTCGAGCAGAAGCCGAAGGTTGCGGAGCGGCGGCCCTCCGCATTCGCAACGCTGTTTTTGGGTTGAGCGCATCTTCGCCGCGGAATGAGCTGTTCGGCGGCGGATGACCTAAGCAATTTCGGGCGACCCCGGACTCCCGCTTCCGGGGCGCAGAAGGAGATTTGCGTCGGCCGGCGCCTTGGCGCATCATCGGGCACGGAGGACGTGCGCGGTGGTCGATAAGGTCACATGGCAAAAGGCTGGACGCGTCACGCAACCGGGCCGCTACCTGTTCCGGTTCGGTTGGCTGACGGTAACGGCCGACGACCTGAAAGTCTGGGAGCAATTTCCCGAGGCTTCCTTTACTCTCGTCAAGAAGCCTGACGCCCCCGACTCCGACGAATATCATCTCGGCCTGTTCGAGCTGCCGAGCGCCCCCTCGCCAGACCACAGCTAATCATCGCCCTGCAGATCGGTCTCGGCCGGCGTCGCATCCACCGCAGGCCGCGGCGCGGCGGCGGGCGCGCGCAGCGTCGTCTCGCTCTCGCCGTCGCCGGGAACCGCTGGCGACCACGGCCGGTCGATCCCGCCGGGCTTGACTGCATCGACGGCGTAGCCGTCCCTGATCCGTCGCAGCACCAGCGCGCCGTGGCGGCGCAGCCGCTCGGCATCGATCACCGATGCCGCGCAGCCCTGCGGCGCCGGCCGCGCCGTCACGATCAGGGCTGCGCGCTCGCAGTCGTCCGCCAGCGCCTCCGGCCGGGTCGCCAGCGCGACGAAGGCGCCGCCGGGTCCCTGGGTCACGCAGCCGCCGGCATCGCAGGAGACGCCCTCGCCGAGCGACGCATCGGTGGCGGTGCGCGCGTCGGCGTCCGCCGCCAGCCACTCCCTGACCAGGAACGCATCCTTGGCGCTGTGTATCAGATGTAGCCGTCCGTCACCGCCGCGCACCGCGACGTTGCGGCCGTCGCCCGACACCAGCACGTCCGGCTGCGGCACCCTGAGCGCCCAGACCGAGGCCACCAGCAGCAGCACCGCGCCTGACCAGCGCAGCGGCGTGCGCAGCAGCCCGAGCAGGATGATGCCGGCACTCGCCGCGATCAGCGGCCCGATGCCGAACGCCGCCATGCGGCCGACCGCGCCCGGAAGTGCGGCGACCCATTGCGTCACCAGGATCATCCAGTCGATGCCAAGACCCATGATCGCCCAGAACAGTCCGTCGAAGCCGAACGGCATGGCGACGAGCCCGAGCAGGCCGGCCGGCATCACGACCGCCGAGACGACAGGCATCGCCGCGAGGTTGGCGAGCAGCCCGTAGGGCGTCACGCGATGGAAATGGAACGCGGCATAGGGCGTCGTCGCCAGCCCCGCCACCAGCGAGGCCAGCATCAGCATCGTGAGCTCGCGCCCGCCCCACAGCGCGACCCGCGCGGTCGCCGAATGGTCGGGCGACGCCAGCAGGTTCGGTAGCCCGATCTGCACCAGCGCCACCAGCCCGAGCGTCGCGGCAAACGACATCTGGAAACTGGGATGCACCAGCGCCTCCGGCGCGATCGCGAGCACGATCAGCGCCGCCACTGCCAGCGTCCGGAAGGTGATCGCGCGTCGGTCGACGATCACGGCGAGCAGCACCACGGCGGTCATGAAGAACGACCGTTGCGTCGCGACCTCCGCGCCCGACAGCAACAGATAGAACGCCGCGGCGACCAGCGCGGCCGCCGCGGCCCATTTCTTGATCGGATGCGCCGCCGTCAGCGCCGGAAACAGCGCAAGCAGCGCGCGCACCGCGAAGAACACGACGCCGGCGACCACGGCCATGTGGTAGCCGGAGATCGACAGCACATGGCCGAGCCCCGAGATGAACATCGCATCGTTGACCGGCGTCGAGATCGCATCGCGCCGGCCGGTGAGCAATGCGGTTGCGATCGCGCGCTGGTCGCCGTCGAGCGTGGTGCGAATCCGCGCGTCGATGGCGTCGCGCAGGCCCTGCATGAAGGCGGCGTAGCGCAGCGCAAAGCCGCCGGCCGCCGGCGGCTCCCTGGTCTTGACCGCGCCCATCACGAAGCCGGAGGCGCCGATGCCCTGGAAATAGAGGTCACGGCCGAAATCATAGGAGCCCGGGCGCTGCGGCCCGAGCGGCGGCAACAGCCGCGCCTTCAACTCAACGAAGCTGCCGACATCGGGCGCGGTGCCCTTCCTCACCGAGAGCCGGACCCGATCCAGCTTCGTCATGTCGCGCGGGCTCTCCATCGAAACCACGCGCAGCACGAAACGATCGGTCTTCTCGCGGATGTCGCGCGTCTCGACGAAGCCGGTCAGCGCCACCGAGAACATCGGCCGCGCCAGTACCGTGTGAGCCACGCGCGCCGTCTTCCAGGTCGCCGTCGCAAAACCCGCGGCCACCGCGGCAAGCAGCGCGATGACGGGAAACACGCTGCGCCGCCGCAGCAGCAGCGCCAGCAGGCAGAGCAGGATTGCGACGGTGGCCGCGACCGACAGCACCGGCTCGTGCTCGGCCGCGAAATAGAACGCGATGCCGGAGCCGAACGCCACCGGCACCCAGGGCAACAGGCGGCCCGCGCCCGCCTCGGCGCGGGCCCACTGCCGCAATGTCTCGACGAGAGGCTTCCAGGTGCCGACGCGCGCCGGAAGAAAGCCGCCGGCCGGCGCGGCCGCGCGCGGCGGCCACGTCCCCGCGTAGCCGCGTTTGCCGCCCGGCGTCGTGCCCTGCTCCGCCATTCCGCTTGCGATCCCTGCCGGGCGGCAGGCTAGCGGATGGCCCCGTCACCCGACTAGCGGAACGGATGCAGAATACGGGCCGGCGACGCCCGGGTATCTGGATCGTCCTGCACCTTGCCTAGCTCGCGCCGGGCCGCAGCTGCCGCCTGCGTCAAATCGATCGAGCCGAAAGTCTCACTAAGATACAGATCACATTAGGAATAGACTGTCCCGATGCCTCCGCTCCCAAAGAGACCGGGATGAGGCAGTGACGGCTCGCGGCACTTGAAGGCCGCTGGAGCTCCTCTCAGGTGGCCACAACTCCCCTGAGATCAGGCGTTGCGGACGAACGCACAAAATCTCGCCTGTAACGCCGTGCACCACGCGCACTCCGCGAGCGGATAGATCGCTGAAAAACGCGAGGAGTAGCGTTTGCATTTGAGAGGAGCAGCACATGGCAATTCAAGTACCAAGCGATTTTCGCCGCGTGATTGTCGCTGCGTCAGTGGGAAACATCATTGAATGGTACGACTTTTATATTTTTGGCAGCCTGGCCGCGGTTCTGTCGGTCAAGTTCTTTGAGCAATCCCACCCCGTCGCAGCCCTGCTGAGCACGATCGCGCTGTTCACTGCGGGATTCCTGATCCGCCCGCTGGGGGCCTTCCTGTTCGGATGGATGGGCGATCGGGTCGGCCGCAAATATACATTCCTCATTACGCTGAGCGGAATGGGCCTGGGAACGGGAGCGATCGGACTGATCCCAACGTATCAGTCGATCGGCCTGACGGCCGCATTCATTCTGTTCGGCTTGCGGATGATCCAGGGTCTGTGCCTGGGCGGCGAATATGGCGGCGCCATCACCTACGTCGCCGAACATGTTCCGGACGACAGGCGCGGCTACTACACGGGCTGGCTACAAACCTCGCCGACGCTGGGGATCGTGGTGTCGCTTGCGGTGATCGTTCTGACCCGAACCTGGGCCGGCAATCAGGCCTTTGACGAATGGGCCTGGCGCGTACCATTCCTGCTCTCGTTCCTGCTGGTGGCGATCGCCATCTACATCCGCCTGCAGCTCCAGGAGACGCCGATCTTCCAGGAGATCAAGGCACAGGGACAGATGACCAGGAATCCCTGGCGGGAAGCTTTCCTCAGCGCCAACATCAAGTACATCCTGATCGCTATCGTCGTCCTGATTGGACAGGGCGTGGTCTGGTACAGTGGTCAATTCTGGGCACTGTATTTCCTGCAGCAGGTCTCCAAGGTCGATGCGGTTACCTCGGCCTACATCGTGGGAGCCGCATTGTTGATCGCAACGCCGAGCCTGATCTTCTTTGGTTGGCTGTCGGATCAGATCGGCCGCAAGTCCGTGATCCTCGGAGGAATGCTGCTTGCCGCGATCACCTACTATCCGCTGTATCTGTGGCTCGGCATGGTCACGCAGCCGGGTCACATCAACTATCCGGTGGCCGTCTTCATCATCTTCATCCTCGTCTGCTACGTCGGGATGGTGTACGGGCCGGTCGGCGCGTTCCTGGCGGAGTTTTTCCCGGCCAGGATCAGGTACACCTCGGTCTCGGTGCCGTATCATATCGGCAATGGTTGGGGCGGCGGATTGGTGCCGTTCATCACATCAGCCGCCTTCGCGGCGACCGGCAGCATCGGCTACGCGCTGATCTACCCGATTGTCGTTCCCGCGGTGTGCTTCGTGATCGCCGTTTTCATCATGCCCGAGACGCGCAAGACCAGAATTTGGGAGCAGATCGAGGCGAAAGCCGCATCGTGACGGAGTCACCTTGCTGACGGGCGACTAGAGCCTCGTTCCGATGGGATCGGAACGGGGTCCTAG
>NZ_LFIQ01000077.1:8272-31098 GCF_001189245.1 Bradyrhizobium pachyrhizi
ACGCGTTTTCCTTACGCGAACCGGTATCCACGTCGCTCGAAAACGCTCTCACCCTGCAGCGGGCGCCATGGCCGCCGTCCAGCGAGTGCGGGACGACGCTTCTGAATCGTCCCGTACCCGCCGTCTCTGGCGTGATGTCTCTGTAGAACCTGCATCCGCGTTACGTCGGAGCGGCATGGAGGGGATTCCGCACTACGCAGTTCCAACCTCTCCGGCCGCCCTTGGTTGGCGGTCAGGCCAACGTCTCAGTCAGCTTCCTCTCAGCCAGCTCGGTGATGCCAGCGATCGTGCCACCAGGTGGCGAAATCACGATCGATCGCCAGCTCCCAGCAAGCGAGCACGATCACCACGACGCCGGCGAGCACGCTGCTCGTCGTGACCGATCCCTGCTGGTAGTTGAACGTCCAGGGTGCGACCACCAGAGCCAACCCCATCAGCATCTCGCCCCATTCCTCCAGATAGGACGGAATGATGAATGCCTCCAGGGCGAACAGCACGACGCCCAATCCGAGCGCGATGGAGATCCAGAGAGCTGCCCCGGAGAAGCCCAGTGCAAACGGCGATGCGACCAGCCAGGCGCCTACTAACAGGCTGGCAGCATCCTGCCAGTGTTGAATGCGCATGATCCTCACCTCCTTCTTCCGAAGACATGGTGCGGCGCGGACAAAAAAGCATCTGTCCGACCTGCGATGTGTTGCCGCTGCTGATCCGCGGGCCGACGACCATGCTGCCGTCCGGGCGGCCGGAAGCCGCGCTCCGCAGCCTACGACCTTGGTCCCTCGTCGCAATGCAGCGCGATCCGGATAGCCTGCGAGTTGGGTGCAGCCGCGAGGCGCCCGGCCCCGCGCACCCTCCCTGACTACGAGGGCCCGCCGGCCCTCGACTTTTTGTGTCAGCTCCAGCGCTGAGCCTAGATCAGCGGTGTCTGCGACGAGACGTGGTGGCAGACGATCTTCCAGTCGCCGTCCTCGCGCGCGATCACCCAGGTGATCTTGACGGCGAGCGAGGGCGCATCGCCGTCGAGGAAGAATGACGCGATGCCCGCCATGTTGACGAGATCGGCATTGACCCGTTCTGCGCTGACATCGCTGAACTGAACGCGCGGCGCGACCCAGCGCGGCAGACCGTCAAAGTAGGCTTTGACGCCGTCGCGGCCGCGATACAGCGTCGGGTTCGAGCCGAAGAAGAACGCGCTCTTCGAATAGAGCGCGCTTAACGCATTCGCATCGAGCCTGCTGAAACCCGCCGACCATCTGGCGACGATGGCGGAGACGATCTCGTCGGATTCCTCAGGCATCGATCCCCCCGTCCGCTTGTCCGCGCGGGACGCGCTTCCTCTCGGCTAGCCCTTGCCGCCGACTTCCTTGGCGAAGGTGTCGCGCAGGCCAATGGTGCGGTTGAACACCAGCCGGTCCGGCGTCGAATCCGTGTCGCGCACGAAATAGCCCTGCCGCTCGAACTGCATCGGGTCGGACGAATTGCTCTCGGCGATCGCCGGCTCGACGCGCGCATCCTTCAGCACTTCGAGCGACTGCGGATTGAGGTCGGCAGCGAAATCGGCCGCGTTCGGGCTCGGATTGGCGAACAGCTGGTTGTAGATACGGATCTCCGCCGGCTTCGACTGCGCTGCCGGCAACCAGTGCATCGTCGCCTTGACCTTGCGGCCGTCGGGCGCATTGCCGCCCTTGGTTGAGGGATCGTAGGTCGCGCGGAGCTCGACGATCTCGCCGGCGTCGTTCTTCACCACGCCGGTGCACTTGATGAAGTAGGCATAGCGCAGCCGCACCTCATTGCCGGGCGAGAGGCGGTAGAACTTCTTCGGCGGATTCTCCATGAAGTCGTCGCGCTCGATATAGAGCTCGCGGCCGAACGCGATCTTACGGGTGCCGGCTTCCGGATTGTCGGGATGGTTGATCGCCTCGATCTCCTCGACCTGCCCTTCCGGATAATTCTCGATCACCACCTTGAGCGGCCGCAGCACCGCCATCCGGCGCAGCGCCGTGCGGTTCAGCTCCTCGCGGATGCAGAATTCGAGCATCCCGACATCGACCACGCTATTGGCCTTGGCGACGCCGATGCGCTTGATGAATTCGCGCACCGCCGCCGGCGGCACGCCGCGCCGCTTCAAGCCGGCAATGGTCGGCATGCGCGGATCGTCCCAGCCCGAGACGTGGCCGTCACGGACGAGCTGGGTCAGCACGCGCTTGGACAGCAGCGTATAGGTCAGGTTGAGCCGTGCCATTTCGTACTGGCGCGGCTTCGAAGGCACCGGCAGCTTGTCGAGCAGCCACTCATAGAGCGGGCGGTGATCCTCGAACTCCAGCGTACAGATCGAATGGGTGATGCCCTCGATCGCGTCCGACTGGCCGTGCGCGTAGTCGTAGCTCGGATAGATCGACCACTTGTCGCCGGTGCGCGGATGATGGGCGTGCAGAATGCGGTAGAGCACCGGATCGCGCAGGTTGATGTTGCCGGCGGCCATGTCGATCTTGGCGCGCAGCACGCGGGCGCCGTTCGAGAATTCTCCGGCCTTCATGCGGCGGAACAGGTCGAGGTTCTCCTCGACCGGGCGGTCGCGGAACGGCGAGTTCTTGCCGGGCTCGGTCAGCGTGCCGCGGGAAGTGCGGATCTCCTCCTGCGACTGATCGTCGACATAGGCATAGCCGGCCTTGATCAGGCCCTCGGCCCAATCATACAGGCGCTCGAAATAGTCCGACGCATAGAACAAGTTGGCTCCCCAGTCGTAGCCGAGCCAATGGACGTCGGCCTGGATGGAGTCGATGTACTCCTGCTCCTCCTTGGTCGGATTGGTGTCGTCGAAGCGCAAATTGCACTGGCCGCCGAACTCCTGGGCGATGCCGAAATTCAGGGCGATCGACTTGGCGTGGCCGATATGCAGGTAGCCGTTCGGCTCCGGCGGGAAACGGGTCACGATCCGGTTGTGCTTGTGGGAGGAGAGATCGGCCTGGACGATGTCGCGGATGAAGTCGCGCCCTGCCTCTGCCGTCGTGTCAGTCGTCATCAAAGGGTTCCCTGGAGGAGTCAGCTCAACCTTCTGCCAAATTCGTGCCGTCCGGCCAAGCCTGGTTTCAAGTCTGGTTTGAGGCCTAGTTTGGTGGGCAAAAGGTCAGCCGGGGGTTTAGTTATGTTCGGTTCCTGATATACACCACCGCCGTCTCAGCATACGTCTCGCTCGATCATGACCAAACCCGTCGTTACCCGCTTCGCCCCCTCTCCGACCGGCTTCCTCCATATCGGAGGTGCCCGCACCGCGCTGTTCAACTGGCTCTATGCCAGGAAGCTCGGCGGCAAGATGCTGCTCCGGATCGAGGACACCGACCGCGAACGCTCGACCAAGGAGGCGATCGACGCCATCCTGGACGGCCTGAAGTGGCTCGGGCTCGATTGGGACGGCGAGGTCATCTACCAGTTCAGCCGCGCCGCCCGCCATCGCGAGGTCGCCGAGAGCCTGCTCGCCGCCGGGCGCGCCTATTACTGCTATGCCTCGCCGGGAGAGCTCACCGCGATGCGCGAGAAGGCGCGCGCCGAGGGCCGCACCCGCCTCTATGACGGCATGTGGCGCGACCGCGATCCGGCCACCGCGCCCGATGGCATCAAGCCGACCATCCGCCTCAAGGCGCCGCAGACCGGCGAAACCGTGATCGAGGACCAGGTGCAGGGCCGCGTGGTCTGGCAGAACGAGAACCTCGACGACCTCGTCCTGCTGCGCGGCGACGGCACCCCGACCTACATGCTCGCGGTCGTAGTCGACGACCACGATATGGGCGTCACTCACATCATCCGCGGCGACGACCACCTGATCAACGCCGCGCGTCAGAAGCAGATCTACGACGCGCTGGAGTGGGAACTGCCGAGCATGTCCCACATTCCGCTGATCCACGGTCCCGACGGCTCGAAACTGTCGAAGCGCCATGGTGCGCTCGGCGTCGACGCCTACCGCGCGCTCGGCTACCTGCCGGCCGCCTTGCGCAACTACCTGGTCCGGCTCGGCTGGAGCCATGGCGATCAGGAAATCTTCTCGACCCAGGAAATGATCGACGCGTTCGACCTCTCGGGTATCGGCCGCTCTGCGGCGCGGTTCGATTTCGCCAAGCTGGAAAACCTCAACGGTCACTATATCCGGCAGAGCGACGATCAATCCCTCGTGACCCAGTTCGAGAGCGTGCTGGATTATGTTCCCGAGGGCGTCGCGCTGAAGGCCAAGCTCAACGACACCACCCGTGCACAATTGCTGCGCGCGATGCCGAGCCTGAAGGAGCGCGCCAAGACGCTGATCGAGCTGATCGCGGGCGCCTATTTCATCTTCGCCGATCGTCCGCTCGCGCTCGATCCGAAAGCTGTGGCGCTGCTGACGCCGGAAACGCGCGCGTTGATCGGCCGCCTGCGCACCGCGCTGGAAGCCGTTGACGACTGGACGGCGGAAACCACCGAGACCGCGATGCGGAATTTCGCCGAGCAGAACAACCTGAAACTCGGCGCCGTCGCCCAGCCGCTGCGGGTGGCGCTGACCGGACGTACGACGTCGCCGGGCATATTCGACGTGCTGGCCGTGCTGGGACGCCAGGAGTGCCTTGCCCGCCTCGCCGATCAGGCGGCGTGATCCTGCATGGACCCCCTCCAGGGTCCATCTTGCAGCGCACATGGCAATGAGCTACCCAATCCCGGACGCTTTCTCCACAAGCCGTTCCGCCCCGCCATGGGCCGCAATTTAGCGACTGGGCAAGGTCGGTTTTCGCAACGAATTCATCGGGGATATCACGATGGACGCAAAATCCAGCAAGACAGCCACACTCACCATCGGCAACAAGAACTACGATTTCCCGATCCTGAGCGGCACGGTTGGGCCTGATGTCATCGACATCGCCAAGCTCTACGGCCAGGCCGGGGTGTTCACCTACGACCCCGGCTTCACCTCGACCGGCAGCTGCCAGTCGAAGATCACCTACATCGACGGCGACGCCGGCGTGCTCGAATACCGCGGCTATCCGATCGAGCAGCTCGCCGAGCACGGCGACTTCCTCGAGACCTGCTACCTGCTGCTGTACGGGGATCTTCCGACCCCGGCGCAGAAGAAGGACTTCGACCATCGCGTGATCCATCACACGATGGTGCATGAGCAGATGGCGCGGTTCTTCCAGGGCTTCCGCCGCGACGCTCATCCGATGGCGATCATGGTCGCCGCGGTCGGCG
Organism: Bradyrhizobium pachyrhizi; assembly: GCF_001189245.1. Lineage (GTDB taxonomy): Bacteria > Pseudomonadota > Alphaproteobacteria > Rhizobiales > Xanthobacteraceae > Bradyrhizobium > Bradyrhizobium pachyrhizi. The sequence goes on from NZ_LFIQ01000077.1 coordinate 13,484, forward strand.
CGCTGGCCGCGTTCTATCACGACTCGACCGACATCAACGATCCGCGTCAGCGCATGATCGCCTCGATGCGCATGATCGCGAAGGTGCCGACGCTGGCGGCGATGGCCTACAAGTACACCGTCGGTCAGCCCTTCATCTATCCGAAGAACTCGCTCTCGTTTGCCGAGAACTTCCTCAACATGTGCTTCGCGGTGCCCTGCGAGGATTACAAGATCAACCCGGTGCTCGCCGACGCACTCGACAAGATCTTCATCCTGCACGCGGACCACGAGCAGAACGCCTCGACCTCGACAGTGCGCATTGCCGGCTCCTCGGGCGCCAACCCGTTCGCCTGCATCGCGGCCGGCATCGCCTGCCTGTGGGGCCCGGCGCATGGCGGCGCCAACGAGGCCGCGCTCAACATGCTCTACGGCATCGGCAAGGTCGAAAACATTCCGGACTTCATCGCCAAGGTGAAGGACAAGAACAGCGAAGTTCGCCTGATGGGCTTCGGCCACCGCGTCTACAAGAACTACGATCCGCGCGCCAAGATCATGCAGAAGATGTGTCACGCGGTGCTGAAGGAGACTGGCCACGGCGACGATCCGATGCTCAAGGTCGCGATGGAGCTCGAGAAGATCGCGCTCAGCGATCCCTACTTCATCGATCGCAAGCTCTACCCGAACGTCGACTTCTATTCGGGCATCACGCTGAAGGCGATGGGCTTCCCGGTCTCGATGTTCACCGTGCTGTTCGCGGTCGCCCGCACCGTCGGCTGGATCAGCCAGTGGAGCGAGATGATCGAGGATCCGCAGCAGAAGATCGGCCGTCCGCGCCAGCTCTACACCGGCGTCGCACGCCGCGACTATGTGCAGATCGACAAGCGCAAGTAAGCTGCATCGCTGAAGAGAATCCGGGACGGCGCCATCATTCCTGTTGGCGCCGTTTTCGTTTGCCCCGCGCAACTTCGGTCGCGATCGCGTCAAGGCGCGGCAGCCAGAACGCCCTGAACCGGTCGAGCCAGTCGTCGACCTCGCGCAGCCGCGCCGGCTCCACGGCATAGATGCGGCGCGTGCCCTCGGCGCGCACCGACGCGAAACCGGCGTCCCGCAAGATCCGCAGCTGCTGCGAGACCGCCGACTGGGTGATGCCGAATTCGCGCTGCACGACGGCGACGACATCACCCGAACTGTGCTCGCCGGTCGCAAGCAGTTCCAGGATGCGGCGGCGGACGGGATCGCCGAGGATGTCGAAGGCGTGCACCTTTCGCTAGCCTCCGCTCCCCGGCTCCGGCTCGCCGCAATAGGCCGCCGTGGTGTTTGCGGCCGATCTGCGCGCCGCAGTCTCCTCGGTGCCCGCCGCGATCGAGGCGCTGCACCAGTCCTCGCTGGCGCGGCGGATGAATTCCTTGCCGTCGTCGGTGGCTGGCCACGCCGACGCGGCGGCGCGGTCGAATTCCTCGCCGGGCGGCATGGCCAGATAGAGCGCGAGCCCGAGCAGCGCGAGATCCCAGCCGACGCCGACCGCACCGGCCCCGTAGCGATCCCAGAAGTCGCCCTCGATCACCGAGAGGTGTTCCAATTCCAGGCGCGTGGCGTCCGGGCCATTCTCGGCCAGCGTCACGGTAACCCAGCTGACCGTGCCCATGGACTCCCAGGTGACGGCAAGCCGGCGCGGCGGCTCACACGTCGTGATCTCGCCGCCCGCATGGCCATGGAACTGATAGCGGCCGCCAAGCTTCAGGTCGCCCGAGATCGGCAGGAACCAGCGCGGAATGCGTTCGGGGTTGGTCAGCACATCCCAGAGATCGGCGGTGTCGGTGTCGTAGCTGCGGGTCGCGATCACCGCCCGCGCCGGCTTGCCGTCGCGTTCCCGGAACGCGACTTCGCGAATGACGGCTCCGACATAGGCGGCCGGGTCGATCTTCATGGCAGGCTCCGTATCTATATTAGATATCGCTAATATTAGTACGGTCTAAATATCCGGCGCAAGCGGGATCGTTGCGGCGGAATGTTGCCACTGAACGAGGAACACCATCGATTGGCTAGGTCGAACGGCGTCCCATCTCCGCCAACACGATGTCGGCGGCGCGGACGCTCGGCGGCTGGTCGCCGGTCGACATCTTCCCGTCCATCGTCGCGAACCCCACGAGCTGCCGCAGACGATCGGGCGAATCCGCAAGCACGTCGCCCAGCGCCGCCGCGAGCTTGTCCGGCGTGCAGTCCTCCTGCAGGAACTCGGGAATGATATCACTGCCGATCACGAGATTGGCGAGGATCACCGAGGACACCCGGATCGCGCGGCGCAGGATGAACGCCTCAGCGGCGCCGACGCGATAGGCCGTCACCATGGGAATCCCCGACAGCGCGAGCTCCAGCGTCACCGTGCCCGACTTCGCGAGCGCAGCGCGGGCGATGCGGAACGCGGCGCGCTTCTCGGTCTCGCCGATCGCGAGCCGCGGCGCGACGGGCCACGACGCGACACCCTCGCGCACCATCGCCTCGAGATGCGGCATGGTGGGGAGCACGAGCTCGAACGGCGTTTGTTTGCTGAGCTGGCCGAGCGCCGTGCCGAACAGTGCGAGATGATGCCTGATCTCGCTACGCCGGCTTCCGGGCAACACCAGCAGCACCGGAGGCTGCGCATCGCGCCGCTTCTGCTCGTCGTCGTTCGGCCGCAGCGTGGCGAGCTGCTCGGTCAGGGGGTGGCCGACATAGCTGCACGGCGGTCCCTGCAGCTTGCGATATTCCTCCGGCTCGAACGGCAGCAGCGCGAGCACGTGGTCGACATAGCCCCGCATCGCGCGCGCCCTGCCCGGCCGCCAGGCCCAGACCGACGGCGACACGTAATCGACGATCGGAATGTTCGGGTTGCGGGCGCGGACGCGACGGGCGACGCGGTGGGTGAAATCGGGGCTGTCGATAATGACGAGCATGTCAGGCGCGTCGGCGAGCACGGCATCGGCCGTGCGCCGGATCAATCGCAGGATTTTCGGCAACTGCTTCACGACGGCGGCAAAGCCCATGATCGAGAGCTCTTCGATCGGAAACAGCGGGGCGATTCCCTGAGCAGTCATCGCCCGGCCGCCGACGCCGGAAAACTGCACGGCATCGCCGAGCCGTTGGCGCAGCACCTGCATCAACGCCGCGCCGAGGCGGTCGCCGGATTCCTCGGTCGCGATGAGGAAGATCTTGCGAGCGGTGCTGGGGCTGCGCACCTGCATCAGCCCGCCAGCCCGATGACAAACAGCCCCCTGGCGTCGGCGGCCTCGACCAGGGCCTGCGGCTCGGCGGCCAGCGTGTTGCCGGCGATCACGGCGATGCCGGCGATACCGGCTGCTGCCGCGCCCTCGACCGTCCGCGGGCCGATGGTTGGCAGATCGAAGCGCAGATCCTGCCGGCTCTTCGGCGCCTTCACCAGCACGCCGCGGCCGGCCTTGGCGCGAATGCGGCCCTCGGCGCGCAGCCGCGCGACGCGCGCGAGCAGCCCGTCGGTGCCCTCGATATCCTCGACCGCCACCACATGACCGTCGATCACCACGGCCGCCTGGCCGATGTCGAACGGGCCGAGCGCGTCGAGCACGCCGCGTCCGCGCGCGATATCGGCGAGCGTCGTGCTGTCGGGCGCCGCGCGCGTCACGGCGCCCTCCGGCATCAAGAGATCGGGCGCGACATCCTTGATCCCGACCATGCGGAAGCCCTGCTGCTCGAGGATGCGGCCGACGCTCGACAGCAAATGATCGTCGCCGCCGCGAAATGCGCGCACGACGTGGCCGAGCAGGCGCAGCGTGCCCCAGTCGAGCCGGATCTCCGACAGCGCGGGCCGCACCAGGGTGCCGATGAAGATCAGATCGCGGCAGCCTTCGTCGCGGAACAGCCGGGTCGCCCGCCCGAGCTGGCCGACCGAGATCCAGCGGTGACGAAACCGCTGCGCCCGCGCCGGATCGCAGGCGCCGCGCAGCGCGAACAGCACCGGCGTGATGCCGCGCGCAACCAGGGAGTCGGCGACCGCGAACGGCATGGCGCCGCCACCGGCGATGACGCCGACCGGCGAGGAAAGCGAGGGAGCCGCTGACGTCATGCTGGCGGCCATCCCCTGCTCAATTGGTATCGGCGGGAAGGCAGAGCGGGCGCAGCTTGCCGCCCTCGATGAAGGCCAGGATTTCCGCAATCGCGGGATCCTCGCCCGCCAGCGGCTGCACCGAAGCCAGCCGTTCGGCGAAGATGCCGGGACCGTGGAACAGCTTTTGATAGAACGCGCGCACCGTCGCCAGCCGCGCCTTGGTGAACTGGCGGCGCCGCATGCCGATGATGTTGAGTCCTTCGAGAACCGCGTACTGACCGTTGGCGAGGCCGAAGGGGATGATGTCGCCGCGTACGCCGCAAACGCCGCCGATCATCACCTGCGAGCCGACGCGGGTGAACTGGTGCACAGCCGACAGGCCGCCGATATAGACGAAGTCGCCGATCTCGCAGTGGCCGCCGAGCGTCGCCGACGTCGCGAAGATCACGCCATTGCCGACCATGCAGTCATGGCCGACATGGCTGTTGTTCATGAAGAAGCCGCGATCGCCGACGCGCGTGAGCCCACCGCCCTTGACCGTGCCGACATTCATCGTCACGCCCTCGCGGATGGTGCAGGCTTCGCCGACTTCGAGGCGGGTCGGCTCGCCGCGATAGCTGAGATCCTGCGGCGGCCCGCCGAGCGCCGCGAACGACGAGATGATACAGCCGGCGCCGATCCTGGTATGCCCGCTGATCGTGACATGCGCGATCAGCTTGCAGTTCTCACCGAGCACGACATTGGGGCCGACGATGCAGTACGGACCGATCTCGGTGCCGGCCCCGATCACAGCGCCATCGGCAATCCGCGCAGTCGGGTCGATCATGCTCATGAAGTTTCGGTCCGGAATTCGTTAATGGCGCCAAGGTGCTATCGAGGCGCCAGGCTGTCGATTGGGGCGGTCGTTAGCGCGACTTTGCCCGCCCTGTCCAGTGACGTATGATGACGGCCTGTTGCAAGAGAAGGTCGCAACCGATCCATGGTCCGGGCCGCCGCGCTGATCCTCAGCCTGCTCTCTGCGCCAATCGGCCCGGAGACGGTCGATCTCGGCCACAGCACGGCGGTCGATCTCTCGAGCTTCGAATGCCGCGATATCAACCGCAGCACGATCGTCCAGCGGGTCTGCTACAGCACGAATCAGCGCACGCTGCTGGTCGCGGTCAGAGGCAGCTACCAGCACTATTGCGGCGTCCCTGCCGAAACCTACGATGCGCTGATGAACGCGCCGTCGATGGGCGTGTTCCTCAATCGCGTCCTGCGGATCGCGGGCGCGGACGGCCGCTACACCTGCACAACGTCATGAGCTCGGCGCGGCCAGGGTTTTCTTGACGCGTTTTCTTCACGCGAACCGGAATCCACTTCGCTCGAAAACGCTCTAATCCGTCAGCATCGCACCGACATCGGCCTCGGCGACGACCTGGCCGTTGACCTTGGCATCGCCGTGAAACCACCACATCGTCTTGCGCCGGCCGAGCGAGCGCATGTGATACTCGATGGTGTCGCCGGGCATCACCGGCTTCCTGAACTTGCACTTGTCGATGGTGAGGAAATACACCGCGCGCGGCTTCTCGGTGCCCTCGACCGACTTGATGCCGATGACGCCGGCGGTCTGGGCCATCGCCTCGATCATCATCACGCCGGGGTAGACCGGGCGGTCCGGGAAGTGGCCCTGGAACGGCGGCTCGTTGAAGGTGACGTTCTTGATGCCGATGCCGCTGTAGTCGGTGCGGATCTTGATCACACGGTCGATCAGCAACATCGGAAAGCGATGCGGAAGCGTCTTCAGGATATCGTTGATATCCACGAGCTCGAATTTGACCGGTGCCTCCTCCATCACTCCTGTTCCTTGCCTTTGGCTTCGTTGTCGCGCACCAGGCGCTCCACCGCGAGAATCTCCCTGAACCACTGCCTGGTCGGCTTGGCGAAATGCCCGCCCCACCGACCGTTAGCCGGGATGTCGTCCTTGACCGCGCTCATTGCCGTCACCTGGGCGCCGTCGCCGATCTTCAGGTGGTTGTTGATGCCCACCTTGGCGCCGAGCGCGACATTGTCGCCGATGGTCAGGCTGCCGGCGAGCCCGATCTGGGCTGCCAGCAGGCAGTGCCGGCCGATCGTCACATTGTGGCCGATCTGGACCTGGTTGTCGATTTTGGTGCCCTCGCCGATCACGGTGTCGCGCAGGGAACCGCGGTCGATGGTCGAGGCTGCGCCGACCTCGACATTGTTCTGGATCACCACGCGGCCGGTCTGCGGCACCTTCACGTGGCCGGCCGGCCCGAAGAAGATGAAGCCGTAGCCGTCCTGGCCGATATTGCAGCCGGGATGGATCAGGACGTTGTTGCCGATCAGCGCGAACTGGATGGTGGTCTTGGCGCCGACATTGCAGTCGCGGCCGATCTTGACGTCGGCCCCGATCACCGCGCCGGCGCCGATGATGGTGCCAGAGCCGATCTCGACCCGCGGACCGATCACGACCAGCGGATCGACGATGACGCCGTCCTCCAGGCGCGCGGTGGGATCGATGATCGCCGACGGCGCGATGCCCTCGGTGTCGAACCAGGATTGCGGCCGCAGGGCATCGGCGTGCCATTCACGGGCGAGCTCGACGAACACCTGGAACGGCTTCGCCGCCCGCAGCACGGCGGTGCCCTTCGGCACTTGTGCCTCGAAGCGCGGGCTGACCAGACACGCCCCGGCCTTGGTCGCGGCAAGCTGGTCGGCGTATTTCAGATTGTCGAAAAAGGCGAGATGCATCGGACCGGCCTCGTCGAGCGAGGCCAGCCCCCTGATCTGAAGCGCACCCCTTTCGGGGTCGACCAGTTGCGCCTTCGTCAGCGCGGCTATTTCAGCCAGCGATGACGAAGGAGGACTCTTGAAGAAGATCGGCTGCGCCATTCCATCCGTCGCAGTCCGGTCGGCAATCGGTCTTAGAACGTCGTACCGCCGCCAAACCGGAATTCTTGCGTGCGGTCGAACGCACCCTTGGTCAGCGGCACCGCGTAGTCGAAGCGCAGCGGGCCGAACGGTGACTGCCAGATCAGGCCGACACCGACCGAGGTACGGACAACCTTGCTGTCGTCGTAGCTCAGGCCAAGGCACGTACCCGGAGACGGCGGATTGTTCGTCGGCCTGACACAGCCAGGCACGTTGACTTCGCCGGTCGCCGCCCACGAGGTCGGGCCCTGGTAGTCGTACAGGCCGCCGGCGTCGGCATAGACCGCGCCCTTGAGCCCGACTTCCTTCGGCAGGAACCAGAACGGCATCTGCAGTTCCGCCGACACGCCCCAGTACTTGGTGCCGCCGATGGCGTCCATGGTGCCGTACGGGTTGATGTCGCGCGGACCGATACCGTTCGGCGCGAAGCCGCGGACCAGGTTCGGGCCCATCTGGAAGTGATCGAGCATGCGCAGATCCGAGGTCCCGAGCTTGTTCAGGATGCCGCCCTGGGCGTGGATCACGCCGACGATGTCGGAGACCAGCGGGGTGTAGTACTTCGCGTCGATCGCGGTCTTGATGTAGCTGACGTCACCGCCAACACCGGCGAAGTCCTGCTTGAAGTCGACGATCAGACCGTCGGTCGGGTTCTTGTTGTTGTCGAGCGTGTTGTAGTTGAGCGTGTAGCCCAGCGCCGACGTGAGGGTCTTGCCGCCCGCCAGCTCCTTGCGGACCGGCAGCGAGGCTTCACCGTCAAAGAAGCAGCCGAGACCATTGGTCGACACCAGGCTGATCCCGTTCAGGTTCGCATAGGCCGGGCTCGGATTGAACGCGGGATTGGGCGTTCCATCCGGCAGGAACGGCACGTTGTTACAGTTGTTCAGCGTCGACGGCAGGGTGATTTCCTGCTGATAAATCGAGTAGCGCAGCTGCAGCGAGAGATCTTCCCGCAGGCTGAAGCCGAGCCGCGGGCTGAAGCCCAGCGTCTTGGTGCCGTACGCGATGTAGCTGTTGGACAGCTGCTGGCGCTGATAGAGGTCGAGGCCGAGCGCGACGCGGTAGTCGAGCAGATAGGGCTCGACGAACGACAGCGAGTAGCCGCGGGCATACTGGCCGTAGGTCACCGACGCCTTCGCGAACAGGCCACGGCCGAGCAGGTTGCGCTCGGAGACGCTGACTTCGGCCAGCGCGCCGTCGGTCGTCGAGTAGCCGCCCGACACCGAGAAGTCGCCGGTCGACTTTTCCTCGAGATCGACGATCAGGATGACGCGATCGCTGGAGGAGCCCGGCTCGGTGGTGATCTTCACCGTCTTGAAGAAGTCGAGGTTCTTCAGCCGGCGCTCGGCACGGTCGACCAGCGCCCGGTTGTAGGCGTCGCCTTCCGAGATATCGAACTCACGGCGGATCACGTAGTCGCGGGTACGGCTGTTGCCGCGGATGTTGATACGCTCGATATAGGTGCGCGGACCTTCGTCGATCGCGAAGGTGATCGACACCGTGTGATTGTCGAAGTTGCGATCGCCGCGCGGCCGGACCACGGCGAAGGCGTAGCCGCGGCGCGATGCCTCGATCTGCATCTCCTCGACCGACTTCTCCAGCGCCTCGGCGTTGTAGAGCGAGCCGACGTTGACGCGCGAGTAGGTGCGCAGCGCGTTCGGGTCGAGCGTTGCGATCGACGACGTATAGTTGACGGACGCGACGCGGTACTGCTGGCCTTCCTCGATCTTGAAGGTAACCAGGAAGCCCTTCTTGTCGGGATCGTATTCGGTCAGCGCGGCCACGACCTGGACGTCGGCATAGCCGTTCTTGAGGTAGAAGCGACGCAGCAGGTCACGGTCGGCCTCGACCCGGTCGGGATCGTAGACGTCGTTGCCGCCGAGGAAGCTCAGAATGTTCGATTCGCGGGTCTTGATAACGTCGCGCAGACGGGACGCCGAATAGGCGCTGTTGCCGATGAACTCGATCGACCGGACGCCGGTCTTCACGCCTTCATTGACCTCGAAGATCAGGTCGACGCGGTTGTTCGGCTGCTCGATGATCTGCGGATTGACCCGCACGTCATAGCGGCCGGACCGACGGTAGATTTCGGCGATGCGCAGGGCGTCCGACTGGACCATCGGGCGCGAGAACGTGCCGCGCGGCTTGGACTGCACTTCAGCGGTGAGCTGCTCGTCCTTGATCTTCTTGTTGCCCTCGAAGGCAACGCGGCCGATCACCGGGTTCTCGACCACGACTACGACGAGGCGCCCGCCCCGCTGATCGATATGGACGTCCTGAAACAGGCCGGTCTCGATCAGCGCCTTCAGACCGTCGTCGATCTGGGCCTGGCCCAGCCGACCGCCCGGTCCAGGATGGAAGTAGGAGCGGATGGTTTCAAGCTCGACACGGCGGTTCCCCTCCACCGTGATCGAATCCACGGTCTGCGCCGACGCGGGCACAGACACAGCTACGGTCGCCAAGGTGGCAACCACCGGCGCGGCGAACATGACCAAGGCGGCGAACAGCCCCCCCCTCACTCGCATTCCAAACATCATGCGCAACGCGCCCTTATCTTAACGATGCCAGATCGTTCCCCAACGACCCGACAGATTCCCAACCTGCCGCTCAGCTTGTAACCAAATTTGCCAAGGGGGCAAACTTACTAGAGCTGAACATTTCCATTTTCGTTCCAAGACGTTGCCCATTGGCAACGCCACAAAAAAGCCCGTTTCAGGACCCGGCGATCCTGAGGATGTCGTTATACGTCGCAAACACCATCAGCATCAGGACCAGACCCAGCCCGATTCGGAAACCCACCTCCTGCGTCCGCTCCGACAGCGGGCGTCCCCGCAGTGCCTCCGCGCTGTAGAAAAGCAGGTGTCCGCCATCCAAAAGCGGGATCGGAAACAGGTTCAGCAGGCCGATCGAGACCGACAGGATGGCGCAAAGGTTGATCACGAACTGGAACCCGGCGCTCGCGGCCTGCCCCGACAGCTTCGCGATTCCAATGACGCCGCTCACCTCAGCCGGATTGCCGGTCCCAACGAACAGCGACCCCAGGAACTTGAACGTGCTGGAAATGATGTACCAAACCTGCTCGACGCCGATCTTCAGGGCCTCCAGCACGCCGACCGAGGCGCTGGTCGCTTCGCCGACCTGAGCCTTGTGCTCGATTCCGAGCACGCCGATTCGGTGGGCATTGCCGAAGGGGTCCTTGACCTCCCTGAGCGCCGGCGTCGCCTTGAGCGCGACGATCGCGCCATCGCGCTTCACCTTGAACCCAAGCTCTGAACCAGCATTCGAAGCTACAATCCGCTGCATGTCGGCGAAGCTCTGGATCGCGCTGCCGTCGATATCCACGACGACATCGCCGACCTTGAAGCCGGCGTTCGCGGCGACGCTTTCGGCCACTAGGCCGTCGACCCGGGCAATCGTGCTCGGCTTGCCGTAGTAGAGCGCCATGCCCGCGAAAATCAGGGCGCCGAGGATGAAGTTCGCCACCGGGCCGGCTGCGACGATGGCGGTGCGCTTTCCGACCGATTTGTGATGGAAGCTGCCTTCACGCTCTTCCGCCGTCATGGCGGCGAGCGTCTCGGTGGACGGCGTCGAAGCCTCGCTGTCGTCGCCGAAGAATTTGACGTAGCCGCCGAGCGGAATCGCCGAGATCTTCCAGCGCGTACCATGCCGGTCGTTGAAGCCGGCCAGCTCCGGCCCGAAACCCAGCGAGAACGTCAGCACCTTCACGCCGGCCCAGCGCGCGACCAGGAAGTGGCCGAGCTCATGGAAGAAGACGACAATGGTCAGGACGAAGAGGAAGGGAACGATGGTACCGAGAAGCCCATGACTCAACGCATTGATACTATGAATGAAATACTCGGGCATTCGATTTCCCTCGACAAGAGCCAAAGGCTCCGCCCCCAACCCTCTAGGTTGCCTTTAAGGCAATTTGAGGCAATAGGGCGGCAGCTTTATTTCGCGCGATATGGTCAACGGAAATCGCATCATCCGCCGAGTGCAGTGGTGGCTGATTCCCTGACTTGATCCAATCGTTCATCGTCGCCTCGACCAGCCGGGCGATCGCGCCGAACTTGATCTTGCCGGCGATAAACGCGGCGACCGCGATCTCGTTCGCGGCGTTGTAGACCGTCGTCGCGCCGTGCCCCATCCGTAGCGCCTCGTATGCCAGCCGCAGCCCCGGGAAGCGTTCAAAGTCCGGCGCCTCGAAGGTGAGCTGTCCGATCTTGGCGAGGTCGAGCTTGGCGGACGGGCCGACGACGCGGTCGGGCCACCCGAGGCAATGCGCGATCGGGATCCGCATATCGGGCGTGCCGAGCTGGGCGACCACCGAGCGATCGGAGAACTCGACCATGCCGTGGATGATCGACTGCGGGTGCACCAGCACGTCGATTTCATCGGGCGTCAGAGCGAACAGATAGGACGCCTCGATCACCTCGAGACCCTTATTCATCATCGACGCGGAATCGATCGTGATCTTCTGCCCCATGCTCCAATTGGGATGTTTCAGCGCCTGTTCCAGCGTCGCCTGCTCGATGTCGGCGGGCGCCCAGGTGCGGAACGGCCCGCCGGACGCGGTGATGATCACCCGCGTCAGTTCCTCGCGATTGCCGGAAGCCAGCGCCTGGAACAGCGCATTGTGCTCGGAGTCCGCCGGGAGAATGCAGGCGCCGGCCTTCCTGGCCCGCTCCATGAAGATATCGCCGGCGCAGACCAAACATTCCTTGTTGGCCAGCGCGACGGTGGCGCCACGATCGACCGCGGCAAGCGCGGGCTTCAGCCCGGCCGCCCCGCTGACCGCAGCCATCACCCAATCGGCAGGCCGCGCGGCCGCCTCGATGATCGCGCTCTCCCCGGCCCCGCATTCGATCCGGGTTCCGGTCAGCGCGTCCTTCAACTCCGAAAGCTTCGCCGGATCGGCAATTGCGGCGAACCGCGCGCTGAATTCCTTCGCCAGCTTGGCGAGGCCCTCGACATTGCTGTTCGCGGTCAGCGCCTCGACCCGGTAGCGGTCGCGCGCGCCACGCAGCAGATCCATGGTGCTGTCGCCGATCGAGCCGGTGGCACCGAGGACGGTTACGGTCCGCGCGGCGGATGCCGCCGCGGCCTTGTTGTTACGCAACGGAACTGCGCTCATCTCATCACCAAACCATAAGACCGCGCCCGACGCCATCGGCGCCACCACGGAGAAAGCCGAAAATCGCCGCCACAATGACGGCCGCGACAAATCCGTCCAGGCGGTCCAGGAGGCCGCCATGACCGGGAATGATGTGACTCGAATCCTTCACGCCGAACCGCCGCTTCACCGCGGATTCGAAGAGATCGCCAAGTTGCGAGACCACCGACAACACGGCGCCGAGCATCAAGAGCGGACCGGTCGAGCCGATCTCAGAGGCGGCAAAGCCGGCAGCGACCAGCAAACTCGCCACGAAGCCGCCAACCGCACCCGCCCACGTCTTCTTCGGGCTGACCCGCATCCAGAGCTTCGGCCCCCCGATGCTGCGGCCCGCGAAGTAGCCGCCGATATCGGTGACCCACACGATCAGCAACACGAACATCAGCGCGGCAAAACCCTTCGCCGTGTCGAGGCGCAGCAGGACCGATGCGATCTCGGCCGCTGCCGCATAGAGCAATCCCGCAATGGCCCAGTTGCGCCGCGCGCCGGACGTCAGTGCCACAACAACCGCACCGACGGCGAGCACGATCAGGGCCGCATCGATACGGCCGGCCATCAGGCACAATCCGGCGAGCAGCAACGCGACCACGCCGGGCACCACGATACGGAGCTCGCGTCCGAGTCCGGTGACAACAAGCCATTCCGCGAACAATCCGGCCGCCGCCAATGTCACGAGAAGCGACCAGGCGACGCCGCCCATATAGGCCAGCGCGATCGCAACCGGCGCCAGCACCAGCGCAGCCGCCACGCGCATCACGAGATTGCGCGAACCCTGCTCGCTTGCGGCCGCCGGCGCGGCTTCGTCGTCGGTCACGATCCGGTTTTCGCAGCGAGCCCGCCGAACCGGCGCTCGCGCTTGCCGTATTCCGCAATCGCGCCCTCGAGCGCCGCCTTGTCGAAATCCGGCCAGTGAATCGGCACGAACACGAGTTCGCTATAGGCGGCCTGCCACATCAGGAAGTTGGACAGACGCTGCTCGCCGCTGGTGCGGATAATCAGATCCGGATCCGGAATGTCGGGCGCATCGAGATATTGCCCGATCGTGTCGGCATCGATGGAGTTGGCGTCGCGCTTGCCTTCGGCGACCTCGCGCGCAAGGCGCCGCGCCGCGGCGGCGATCTCCGCCCGCGAGCCATAGTTGAAGGCGACCACAAGGCTGAGCTTGACGTTGTTCTTCGTCAGCTCCTCTGCCTCGTTGAGCAGCGCGCAGATGTCGGCGTCAAGCCCGTCACGCTCGCCGATCACGCGCACCCGCACCCCGTCACGATGCAGCGTCGCCAGATCGTTGCGGATGAAGCGGCGCAACAGGCCGAACAGATCGCCGATCTCGCTCGCGGGCCGCGACCAGTTTTCCGAACTGAAAGAAAAAATGGTGAGATAGACGATGCCGAGTTCATGGGCCGCACGCACCACGCGGCGCAGCGCTTCGACGCCGCGGCGATGGCCCTCGACGCGCGGCAGGCCGCGCGAAGCTGCCCAGCGCCCGTTGCCGTCCATGATGATGGCCACATGCAACGGATTGCCGGAGCGATCCGGTCCGTCAGTTGCTGGGGCGGCGGCGTTCGACATCGGCTCGTTCCCGTAGCGCCTTCAGACCGTCAGGATTTCCTTTTCCTTGGCGGCAAGCAACTGATCGACTTCGGCGATCACGCCGTCGGTCGCCTTCTGGACCTCGTTCGACAGGCGCTCCTGATCGTCCTCGGAGATCTCATGATTCTTCTCGAGCTTCTTGATCACGTCGAGGCCGTCGCGGCGCACGTGGCGTACCGCGACCTTGGCCGCTTCCGCGTATTTATGCGCGACCTTGACGAGCTCCTTGCGGCGCTCCTCGTTGAGTTCGGGAATCCGCAAGCGCAGCACCTGTCCTTCGGTCGCCGGCGAAAGGCCGAGGTTGGAGTCGACGATTGCCTTCTCCACGGCCTTGACCATCGTCTTGTCCCAGACCTGCACCGAGAGCAGGCGCGGCTCGGGCACGCTGATGGTGGCAACCTGGTTGAGCGGCATATGCGAGCCGTAAGCCTCGACCTGGACCGGCTCCAGCATGGACGCCGCGGCGCGGCCGGTGCGCAGGCCGCCGAGCTCGTGCTTGAGCGATTGCGTGGCGCCCTGCATGCGGCGCTTCACGTCGTTGATGTCAAAACCAGCTGCGGCCATGACGTTTCTCCCTTTCACTAGAAACCGGCTGTCGACGCCCGGAGGCGCGGCAATCAGCCGGCGACGACGGTGCCGTGTCCGGTACCGCGCAGAATCGCACCGATCGAACCGGGCTCCGCGATAGAGAACACGATGATAGGCAGCGACGTCTCGCGGGCAAGTGCGAAAGCGGTCGCGTCCATGACCTTGTAGCCGCCCTCGATCGCCTGCGAATGGGTCAGGCGGTCGAAGCGCTTGGCTTTGGGGTCCTTCTTCGGATCGGCGCTGTAGACGCCATCGACATTGGTGGCCTTCAGCACCGCCTGAGCACCGATTTCGGCCGCGCGGAGCACGGCGGTGGTGTCGGTCGTGAAGAACGGGTTGCCGGTTCCACCGCCGAGCAGGACGATGCGTCCCTCGGCGAGATATTTGTGCGTTGCACTACGGGTGAACAGCTCGGAAATCTCCGGCATCACGAATGCCGACAAGGTCCGCGCCGGAGTTCCCTTGCGCTCGATCGCCGCCTCCAGCGCGAGGCAGTTCATCATGGTGGCAAGCATGCCCATGGTGTCGCCGGTCGGCCGGGAGACGCCGCGCGAGGACACCTCGACGCCGCGGACGATGTTGCCGCCGCCGATCACGACGGCGACCTCGATGCCGAGCTTGCGGGCTGCGATCAGGTCGTCGGCGATGCGATCGACCGTCGGTTGATCGATACCGAACCCGTGGGAGCCGGCCAGATATTCGCCGGACAGCTTGATCACCACGCGACGATAGATCGGCTCAGCCATGATGCGATCGCTTTCTTATTCCGCGCAGGCAGGCTCCCGGCGCAGAGCGCCGGACGCCTTGGTGTCAGCGGTTACTTCTTGCCGCTGGCGGCCGCGACTTCGGCGGCGAAGTCGCTTTCCTGCTTCTCGATTCCCTCACCGAGAGCATAGTTCACAAAGCCAGCGATTTTGATCGGCCCGCCGACCTTACCCTCAGCTTCCTTCACCGCCTGGGCAACCGACTTGCCGCTATCGTGGATGAAGGCCTGATCGAGCAGGCAGACCTCCTTGTAGTAAGTCTTCAGGCCGGAATCGACGATCTTCTCGATGACGTTCTCCGGCTTGCCCTGCTGGCGGTACTTGTCGGCCAGCACGTCCTTCTCGCGCTTGACCGTCTCTGGATCGAGCCCGGCCGGGTCGAGCGCCAGCGGCTTGGCCGCCGCCACGTGCATCGCGAGCTGGCGGCCGAGCACCGCGAGCTCGTCGGCCTTGCCCGTGGACTCCAGCGCCACGATCACGCCGATCTTGCCGGCGCCCTCGACGACCGCGTTGTGGACATAGCTCGACACCACGCCCTTGCTCACCTCGAGCGAAGCGGCGCGGCGCAGCGTCATGTTCTCGCCGATGGTCGCGATCGCGTCGGAGATCGCGGTCTCGACGGTGACGTCGCCGACCTTGGCCGCCTTGATCTTCTCGACGTCAGCGCCGTTGTGCAGCGCGACCTGGGCGATCATCTTGACCAGTCCCTGGAACTGCTCATTGCGCGCAACAAAGTCGGTCTCCGAGTTGACCTCGACCAGCACGCCCTTGGTGCCGGAGGTCAGCGCGCCGATCAGGCCCTCGGCGGCGACGCGGCCGGCCTTCTTGGCGGCCTTGGAGAGGCCCTTCTTGCGCAGCCAATCCTGCGCTTCCTGCATGTCGCCGTTGTTCTCGGTCAGCGCCGCCTTGCAATCCATCATGCCCGCGCCAGTCGACTCGCGGAGCTCCTTGACCATCGCTGCTGTGATCGTTGCCATCGTTCAATGCCCTTCTTGCCTGTACAGAAACCGCGGCGCCCGATGGCGCCGCCGTCTGCGACAGGGAAATCGTTGTTCGTGGAATAGAAGCGGCGGCCGGGCGAGACCCGGCCACGCCGCGTAACTTTTATTCCGCTTCGGCGAGCGTCTTGGCCTGGGCGACCCAGGCGTCGGCACGGCTCGGCAGACCGACTTCTTCGCCGATCTTGTGCGCGGTGTCGTGGTCGAGCTCGGCGAGCTGCCAGTAGTGGAAGATGCCGAGGTCGTTGAGCTTCTTCTCGATCGCACCGGACACGCCGGTGAGCTTCTTGAGGTTGTCGGCGGTGCCGCGCGGGCCGGCAAGGCCCTGGAAGCCGGACGGCGCAGCCGCCGGAAGGTCTTCCTGCACGGGCGTCGCCGACGCACCGATGTCGATTCCGGACTCGCCCTGAGCGCGCGAGATGCCATCGATGGCGGCGCGCGCCACGAGATCGCAATACAGCGAGATCGCGCGGCCTGCGTCGTCATTGCCCGGCACCACATAGGTGATGCCCTTCGGGTCCGAATTGGTGTCGACGATCGCCGCGACCGGGATGTTGAGCCGCTGGGCTTCCTGGATCGCGATGTCTTCCTTGTTGGTGTCGATCACGAAGATCATATCGGGAAGACCGCCCATGTCCTTGATGCCGCCGAGCGAACGGTCGAGCTTGTCGCGCTCGCGCTGCAGCGTCAGCCGCTCCTTCTTGGTGTAGGAGTTGGCTTCGCCCGACGACAGCACGTCGTCGAGATGACGCAGACGCTTGATCGAGGCCGAGATCGTCTTCCAGTTGGTCAGCGTGCCGCCGAGCCAGCGCGAGTTGACGAAGTACTGCGCCGAACGCTTGGCAGCGTCGGCAACGCCGTCCTGGGCCGAGCGTTTGGTGCCGACGAACAGGATGCGGCCGCCCTTGGCGACGGTATCGCTGACCGCCTGCAGGGCACGGTGCAACATCGGCACGGTCTGCGCGAGGTCGATGATGTGGATGTTGTTGCGGGCGCCGAAGATGTAATCCTGCATCTTCGGATTCCAGCGGTGGGCCTGGTGGCCAAAGTGAACCCCAGCTTCAAGCAACTGACGCATAGAAAAATCGGGTAGCGACATAGTGATAATTCTCCGGTTGGTTCCTCCGGAAACGTGTGAGCAAACGCGCCTGAATGGCCCGGTTGCCACCGGACGGCCTTGAGAGCCATGTTTCCGTGTGAGATGGCGCGCTATATAGCGCGATTTGCGCGAGAAGCAAGGAAATACGGCCGGTTACACCGGCCGGCCGGGCCCAAATCGTGCCGAAACGGCCCTGTTTGGCGCCCGGAGTCCCCAGTTTACAGGGTCTGGACGTCGACCACGCCCGCGACCGCCTTGATCGCGCCGGCGATCTGCGGCGAGACCTTGTAGCGGCCGGGCAGCTTCATCTCCACCTCGGTCTCGAGGTCGAGCATCATCACCAGCGAGACGTCGCCGTCGGATGCACCTGCCGGCGGCGCGGCTGCCGGCGCGGGCTTGGCCGCCGGCGGCTTTGCAGCGCCCCCCGGCGC
>NZ_LFIQ01000077.1:31108-52674 GCF_001189245.1 Bradyrhizobium pachyrhizi
GGCGGCGGGCGATCGAATCCAGCGGCTTGGTGTCGCGCACGAAGATGCGCAGGCCCTTTTGCGTCTTGGCCGCGGCGTGATCCAGCGGCTCGGCGTGCAGCACCCTCGCCCGCACATCCTCGCCCTGCAGCTCGGCGCCGAGCTGCAGCAGCACGGCCGCGCCCGGCTCGAGCACGTCGCGATATTGCGCGAGGCCCTCGGAGAACAGCACCGCCTCGAAATGGCCAGTCGGGTCCGACAGGCCCATGATGCCCATCTTGTTGCCGGTCTTGGTGCGCCGCTCCATGCGCGACACAACCGTTGCGGCGACCTTGCCCGCGGTGGCGCCGGTCTTCACCGCACGCGAGAATTCCGCCCAGGACTGCACGCGCAGCCGCTTCAGCGCGGTCGCGTAGTCGTCGAGCGGGTGGCCCGACAGGAAGAAGCCGATCGCGTCGTATTCGCGCCGCAGCCGGTCCGCGGGCAGCCACGGCTCGACCTGCGGCAGGATGATGCTGGGCGCGTCCGGCGCGCTGCCGAACATGTCGTTCTGGCCCGAGGTCGCCGCCTCGTGGCTGCGCTGGCAGGCAGCGAGGATCGCATCGGCGCCGGCGAACACGCGCGCGCGGTTCGGGTCGAGCGTGTCAAACGCGCCCGCCGCCGCAAGGCTCTCGATGATCCGCTTGTTGACCGCGCGCGGGCTGACCCGCGCGGCGAAATCGGCCAGCGAGGTGAAGACGCCGCCCTTGTTGCGCTCGGCGATGATCTGCTCCACCGCCTGGATGCCGACGCCCTTCAGCGCGGCGAGCGCGTAGTAGATCGTGTTGCCGCTGACCTCGAAGGTCGCGCCGGAGCGATTGATGTTGGGTGCCTCGACCTTGATGCCGAGCCGCTGCGCCTCGGAGCGGAATTCGGACAGCTTGTCGGTGTTGTTGAGTTCGAGCGTCATCGACGCCGCGAGGAACTCGACCGGATAATGCGCCTTCATATAGGCGGTGTGGTACGACACCAGCGCATAGGCCGCCGCGTGGCTCTTGTTGAAGCCGTAGTCGGCGAATTTGGCTAGCAGCTCGAAGATCGTCTCGGCCTGGCCCTTGCCGACACCGTTCTTCATCGCGCCGGCGACGAAGATGTCGCGCTGCTTGTCCATCTCGGCGCGGATCTTCTTGCCCATCGCGCGACGCAGCAGGTCGGCCTGGCCGAGCGAGTAACCCGCCATCTGCTGTGCGATCTGCATCACCTGTTCCTGATAGATGATGACGCCGAAGGTCTCCTTCAGGATCGGCTCCAGGATCGGATGCAGATATTCCGATTCCTCGTCGCCGTGCTTGCGCGCGCAATAGGTCGGGATGTTCGCCATCGGGCCCGGGCGATACAGCGCCACCAGCGCGATGATGTCCTCGAAACGGTCCGGCCGCATGTCGATCAGCGCGCGCCGCATGCCCTGGCTTTCCACCTGGAACACGCCGACCACATCGCCCCGCGCCAGCATCTGGTAACTCGCCGCATCGTCGATCGGCAGCGTGGCGAGATCGACATGGACGTCGCGCTGCTTGAGCAACTTCACCGCGACGTCGAGCACGGTCAGCGTCTTCAGGCCGAGGAAGTCGAACTTCACGAGGCCGGCCGGCTCGACCCATTTCATGTTGAATTGGGTGACCGGCATGTCGGATTTCGGATCGCGGTACATCGGCACCAGCTCGCTCAGCGGCCGGTCACCGATCACGATACCTGCGGCGTGGGTCGAGGCGTGGCGCGTCAGGCCCTCGAGGCGCTGCGCGATGTCGAACGCACGCGCCACCACCGGATCCTCGTCGCGGAACGCCTGCAGCTTGGGCTCGCCTTCGATCGCCTGCGCCAGCGTCACGGGCGCCGCGGGATTCTGCGGCACCAGCTTGGTCAGCTTGTCGACCTGCCCGTACGGCATCTGCAGCACGCGCCCGACGTCGCGCAGCACGCCGCGCGCCTGCAGCGTACCGAAGGTGATGATCTGCGCCACCTGGTCGCGGCCGTAGCGCTCCTGCACGTACTGGATCACCTCGCCGCGGCGGTCCTGGCAGAAGTCGATGTCGAAGTCCGGCATCGAGACGCGTTCCGGGTTCAGGAAGCGCTCGAACAGCAGCGCAAACCGCATCGGATCAAGGTCGGTGATGGTGAGCACCCAGGCGACCAGCGAGCCCGCGCCGGAGCCGCGGCCCGGTCCGACCGGAATGCCCTGCGCCTTCGCCCATTTGATGAAGTCGGAGACGATCAG
This sequence comes from Bradyrhizobium pachyrhizi, assembly GCF_001189245.1. Classification (GTDB taxonomy): domain Bacteria; phylum Pseudomonadota; class Alphaproteobacteria; order Rhizobiales; family Xanthobacteraceae; genus Bradyrhizobium; species Bradyrhizobium pachyrhizi. Next base: position 33,342 of record NZ_LFIQ01000077.1, read on the forward strand.
GAAGTAGCCCGCGTATTTCATGCGGGTGATGACGTCGAGCTCGAAGGCAAGCCGCTTGCTGTAGTCCTCTTCGGTCATTCCCGGCGAGAGACCGTGTACCCGCAGGCGATTCGCGAGCCCCTCCTCGGCCTGGCGCTTCAGCTCGGCGGCCTCGTCGGCGGCGGCATCGGCGCTGGCGGCGGCACCGACCGTGAAGAACGGCAGGATCGGCTTGCGGGTCTTCGGCCGGAATGAACAGCGCTCGGCGATCTCCACCGTCGAGGCCAGCGCCTCCGGGATGTCGGCGAACAGCACCGCCATTTCCGCGCGGGTCTTGAAGCGGTGATCCGGTGTCAGTTGCTCGCGGTTGGTCTCGGCAATCAGATGGCCGCCGGCGATGCAGAGCAGCGCGTCATGCGATTCGTAGTCGTCATTGCTGGCGAAATACGGCTCGTTGGTCGCGACCAACGGCAGGCCCTTGCTGTAGGCGAGATCGATCAGGCCGCCCTCGGTGCGGCGCTCCTTGTCGGCGCCGTGGCGCTGCAATTCGATGTAGAGGCGATCGCCGAACAGGCCGGCCAGGCGTTCGCAGCGGGTGGTCGCGAGCGCCGCCTGCTCGGCCCGCAGCGCCAGCGCGATCGGCCCGTCGGGGCCGCCGGTCAGCGCGATCAGGTCCTCGGCGTCGTCGGTGAGCCAATCGAACTTGATGTGCGGGGTCTGGTTGACCGGCGTCTCCAGGAACGCCCGCGAGTTCAGCCGCATCAGGCTGCGGTAGCCGCGCTCGCGCGCCGCCAGCAGCACGATTCGCGCCGGGCCCGTCGTCGCAAGGATGCTGCGCGTATTCGGATCGACGTCGCCGAAATCCACCGCCAGCTCGCAGCCGACGATCGGCTGGATGCCGTAGCCGGCCATCTTGTCGGAGAATTCCAGCGCGCCGAACATGTTGTCGGTATCGGTCAGCGCCAGCGCGGGCTGGCGGTCGGCCTTCGCGAGCTCGCCCAGCTTGGCGATCTTGATCGAGCCCTTCAGCAGCGAATAGGCGGAATGAACGTGAAGATGAACGAATCCGGCATTCGGCATGGCTGCTTAGGGAATCTCTTGAGTCAGGGATGGAGCGAGCGCCAGGGCCGGAACTCGAAAGCGTCAGACCCGACTCGCAATCCCATGGTGGGGCCTGAACCCTGCCAAGTCCACGCCGAACGCGGCGTGGCGGCAAGTCCTCCTGCTTTTCCCCAAGGGCAAACCACGCCGCTGGTGATGCCCCTGTCCCGCGGGCGAATTTTCAGAATTGGGTGATCAGCTGGGCCCACACCGCGATCATCCCGACGAACAGCGTGATCGATGCCAGCGCTGCAGCTTCTTGCACGAAAATCTTCAACATGGCCGCTCTCCCTGAACCGGAACGTATGCAGAACATTGTTCCTTTTTTGTTCTAGGAGTCAAGCAACGCCAGCAACCCCGTTCGAGAAGTGACCCTGTGGTTAATTCCCGGCCGGCCGACGTCTCGGCGCCATCAATGATCCGATGGCGAGCGTGTCTTGAGGCTCCGGGAAGCTAGTTACCGCAGCAATTCCCCGCCTGCCTTGGCGGGCACGGGACCGTTCCGTATGAGCAAAACACGCAGCAATCTCCTGCTTTCGGTTTCAGGCGAGTGCCGCAGCCCTTGCAATCATAGTAGAACTGGCAGGCGTCGGTCGGCATCGTCTCGACGGAGACATGGCCGCAGGATGGGCACGTCAGTTGGGAGATCAGCTGCAGGTCCGTCATGCCGCGATTATGCGGCGTTGACCGATCGGTTGGAAAGCCCCGCCCAATCAAATCCGACCCGAAGCCCGGAGCGGACGGGCAAAGCCGGTCCCCTGCTCCTGGCCAACGGGCGGCGGCCCCAGGTCAACAAAAAACCCCGGGCCGAAGCCCGGGGTTTTCGATGCCGCTTGGATCAAGCGAGCGATCAGTACTTCGCGATGACCGGGCCACCGAACTTGTAGTTCAGACGGCCGAGGACCATGTCGGTGTCGCCACCGGTGTGGAAGCCGGTCACGGCAACACCCGCCGGGGTCACGAAGGTCGCGCCATGGGTGTCTTCGAAGATGTGGTTGTACTCGACGCCGAGCGACCAGCCCTGCGAGAAGGCGAACTCGAGGCCAACGCCCACCGTCGGGCTCCAACGGGTGTCGAAGCCGGTCTCGGACGCCAGATTGCCGGCCGCGTTGAGGAACTGGAAGTTGCGATCGGTGACCGCAGCACCGCCCTTGGCGTACAGCAGGACGTTGTTCCAGGCGTAGCCGATCTGACCGGTGAACAGGCCGAACGCATCGGTCTTCGAGCGAACGATGCCGCCCGGGACGACCAGGTTGCCGGTGCTGCCGGAGAAGTCAGCCCAGTTGCCCTGAGCTTCCAGACCGAACACCCAGCCGCCGGCCTGCCAGCGGTAGCCGATCTGGCCACCGACGGTGCCGCCGTTGGCGTCGAAGCTTCCGACGCCACCGAAGCCGTCGACCGAACGGTTGTCGTGGCTCTGGCCCCAACCACCGTTGATACCAATGTAGAAGCCAGTCCAATCATAAACTGCGGCAACCATGGGCGGCGGAGCCTTGGTGTAAGGGCGAGCCGCGAGGTCAGCCGCGGAGGCAGCAGTCGCGCTGAGCGCGAGCATGCTGGCGGTGACAAGCAAAATCTTTTTCATTTTCCCGTTCCAACTTTTTCTACAGGCCCCCAAGGCCGCGAGACACCGTCATAGCAGCCCCCGGCGGAATTGCTGTAACTTCGCGGCAACAGGCAGGGCCAAACGACTTCGCTCAAATTTGAAGTTAATACTGTATTACGGGCACTTCCCGGAGTTTTTGCCACATAGTTGCCGCACAATCTTCACAATTCGGATCTGCATGCGCAGCTGCGCGCAAGATCGTGTTGACCGGAACCGGCTTGTCCGATCTGGATCGTCGCCAAGGTCGAATCTTCGCAGCAAAAGGAATGCACATGCGGACGATGATTCTTGCTGCTGCGGCGTCTGTGGTTGCATTCGCAGCGCTGGGGACTGCGCCCGCACATGCCGTCGGCGTGCGTTACCCGTTCTGCATTCAGGGCGACCGCTATCCCGGCCTGAGCAACTGCTCCTATCCATCGTATGAGGCGTGCCTGGCCACCGCTTCGGGCATCGGGCAGAACTGCATCGCCAACCCCTATTATGCCGGCGACAACGACTCGCGCTCGTATCTTAACGTCCCCCCGCGAAACCGCCGTGAGGGCAATTTCTTCGACCTGTTCATCCACTGACGCCCGATCCAGCAAACACCGGCGCGGGAATGTGAATTGATCCGGCGCTGCGCGCAGGTGCCTATTCGCGTGCGCTCGGCATCAGCATTGCCGGCGCCGACGAGGAGATTTCTGATGCGCAGTCTGATTCTGGCACTCTTGCCGACACTCCTGGCCTTGGCAGCCGCGCCGGCCAGCGCCCAGAAATACGATTCGACCTCGCCGGTCTGCAAAACCAACTACCGATGGGGCGGTGAGGATACCGACTGCGGCTACACGTCGATCGCGCAGTGCCAGGCCTCGGCGTCCGGCCTCGCGGCGATCTGCATCAACAACCCCTATTATGCCGGGCCGCCGATCGACGGTCGGCCGAGAGCATCCGGCAGACGGCCTCGCCCCGCTTATTGAAAGCCAGAAGCATTTCGTTCCGATCGAAGCGACACGGAAAAAGGCTCTGGATTCTCTTACCTTAGGGCGACTTCTTCACGCGCACCGCTAGCCAGTTCGCGCGACGGCGCACTATTCCAGCTCGACAACCTGTCCGTTCGACAGCGACACCCGGCGATCCATTCGCGCGGCAAGATCGAGATTGTGAGTCGCGATCAGCATCGCGACCCGGGTCGCCTTCACGAGTTGCATCAGCGCGTTGAAGACGTGATCGGCCGTGCCGGGATCGAGATTGCCAGTCGGCTCGTCCGCGAACAGCACCCGGGGCGCGTTGGCAACCGCGCGCGCGATCGCGACACGCTGCTGCTCGCCACCCGAGAGCTCGGCCGGACGATGGGTGATGCGATCGCCGAGCCCGAGATAGGAGAGAATCTCGGTCGACCGTTTCACGGTTTCGGAGCGTTTGAGGCCGCGAATCATCTGCGGCAGCATGACGTTCTCGAGCGCCGAGAACTCCGGCAGCAGCCGGTGCGATTGATAGACGAAGCCGATATCGGAACGGCGAATCTGGGTGCGGTCGACGTCGGACATCTGCGAGGTCGGCGTGCCCGCGACATAGACTTCGCCTTCATCAGGGGTCTCCAGCAGGCCCGCGATGTGCAGCAATGTCGACTTGCCGGACCCCGACGGCGCCACCAGCGCCACCGATTGACCGGGCCATAGCGCGAGCTTGGCGCCGTTCAGGACCGTCAGCGTCGCTTCGCCCTGCCGGTATTCCCGCTTGATGTCATGAAGATAGACGACCGGTGTGTCTTCCGCCCCCTCCGCCATGTGCGCTCCTTATTCGTACCGGAGCGCGTCGACCGGATCGAGGCGCGCGGCGCGCCACGACGGGTAGAGCGTCGCAAGGAAGGACAGCGTCAGCGCCATGATCACGACGGCGAGCGTCTCGCCAAAATCGATTTCAGCAGGCAGCTTCGACAGGAAATATAGCGTGGGATCGAACAATTCCGTGTTGGTCAGCCACGACAGGAATTGCCTGATGGTTTCGATGTTGAAGCAGATCAGCAAGCCGACCAGCAGACCGACCAGCGTACCGACGACGCCGATCGATGCGCCGGTGATCAGGAATATCCGCATGATCGAGCCCTGCGAGGCGCCCATGGTCCGCAGGATCGCGATGTCCTGACCCTTGTCCTTCACCAGCATGATCAGCCCCGAGACGATGTTGAGCGCCGCGACCAGCACGATCATGGTCAGGATCAGGAACATCACGTTGCGTTCGACCTGAAGCGCGTTGAAGAAGGTCGAATTGCGCTGCCGCCAGTCGACCAGGAACACCGGACGGCCGGCCGCCTCGGTCACCAGCTTGCGATAGGTTTCGATCTTGTCCGGATTGGTGGTGAACACCTCGATCGAGGACACGTCGTTGTTGCGGTTGAAATAGGCCTGCGCCTCGGTCAACGGCATGAACACGAAGGTCGAATCATATTCCGACATGCCGATCTCGAACACCGCGGTGATCTTGTAGGGCTTGATGCGCGGCGTGGTGCCCATCGGCGTCACCGCGCCCTTCGGCGAGACCAGCGTGATCATGTCGCCGGCATGCAGCGATAGCTGGTCGGCGAGGCGGCGACCGATCGCGACGCCCTGTCCCTCATCAAAGCCCTCGAGCGAGCCTTGTTTGATGTTCTTTGCGATCGACGTGAGGTTGTTGAGATCGTCGGCGCGGATGCCGCGGATGAAAACGCCGGCGGCGTTGAACGGCGATGAACCGAGCCCCTGCCCGTCGACCACCGGCGCGGCGAGACGGATGCCCTGCACCTGGCTGATGCGGTCGGCGACATCCTTCCAGTCGGTCAGCGGCGATTCCAGCGGCTGCACCAGAATATGTCCGTTGAGGCCGAGGATCTTGTCCAGCAATTCCTTGCGGAAGCCGTTCATGACCGCCATCACCACGATCAGCGTGGCGACGCCGAGCATGATGCCGAGGAACGAAAAGCCGGCGATGACCGAAATGAAGCCCTCCTTGCGGCGCGCGCGCAGATAGCGTCCGGACAGCAGCCATTCGAATGGCGCAAAAGGCGGGGTACGGACTGGCTCGTTCATGGTCTCATCCATTTGTCGATAATCCCATGATTCGGGCCAAATGTGGCCGGATTACCCCGTCGATCAGCGCGGCGTGAATAAACTTTAACCCGCGAGCTTCGCGACCACGTCGGCGGGGCTCATGTTGTCGCGTGAGCCGTCGCTGCGACGCTTCACTTCGACCTTGCCGTCCGCAAGCCCCTTGGGTCCGACCAGAATCTGCCACGGGATGCCGATCAGATCGGCCGCGGCGAACTTGGCGCCGGCACGCTGGTCGGTGTCGTCGTACAGTACGTCGACGCCCTTCGCCAAGAGCTCGCGATAGAGCTGCTCGCAGGCGCCATCGACCGCGGCATCGCCCTGCTTGAGATTGAGGATCGCGGCGCGGAACGGCGCGACGGCCTCGGGCCATTTGATGCCGGCGTCATCGTGACACGCTTCGATGATCGCGCCGACCAGGCGCGACACGCCGACGCCGTAGGAGCCGCCATGGATCGGCACGTCGACGCCGTCGGGACCGGCCACCATCGCCTTCATGGTCTCGGAATATTTGGTGCCGAAATAGAAGATCTGGCCGACCTCGATGCCGCGGGTGTTCAGCCGCTTTGCCTCAGGCACTTCCTGTTCGAAGCGCGCAGCCTCGTGGACGTCCTCGGTCGCGGCGTAGACCGAAGTCCACTGCTTGATGATCGGCGTCAGATCACTGTCATAATCGACGTCCGCGCCCGGCACCGGCAGGTCCAGCACATCGCGGTTGATGTAGACGCCGGACTCGCCGGTCTCCGCGAGCACGATGAATTCGTGGCTGAGGTCGCCGCCGATCGGGCCGGTCTCGGCCCGCATCGGGATCGCCTTGAGGCCCATCCGCGCAAAGGTCCGCAAATAGGCCACGAACATCTTGTTGTAGGAGCGCCGCGCGCCGGCCTCGTCGAGGTCGAACGAATAGGCGTCCTTCATCAGGAACTCGCGGCCGCGCATCACGCCGAAGCGCGGACGCTGCTCGTCGCGGAATTTCCACTGGATGTGGTAGAGGTTGAGCGGCAGGTTCTTGTAGGACTTGATGTAGGAGCGGAAAATCTCCGTGATCATTTCCTCGTTGGTCGGCCCGTACAACAGCTCGCGCTTGTGACGATCGAGGATGCGCAGCATCTCGGGGCCATAGGCGTCGTAGCGGCCGCTTTCGCGCCAGAGATCGGCGAGTTGCAGCGTCGGCATCAAGAGCTCGAGCGCGCCGGCGCGGTCCTGTTCCTCGCGAACGATCTGCTCGATCTTCTTCAGCACCCTGAAGCCGAGCGGCAGCCAGGCATAAATGCCGGCAGCCTCCTGCCGCATCATGCCCGCGCGCAACATCAGCCGATGCGAGACGATCTCCGCCTCTTTCGGGTTTTCTTTCAGGATGGGCAGGAAAAACCGCGACAATCGCATGGCGTTACTCGGGAATCAGGAAAGCGTGGGAAGAGCTGCAGTGAAACCGGATCGGCTGTGAAAACACAAGGCCGCCAAATAAGAAAAACCCTTCAAATCAGGCGATTTTCGGCCATTTGAACGAATTGCGCGCCGTCGAAGTGCCGAGCGCGCCGACCGCGGCTTTACCTGACCTCGAAATCGTCTTCCAGCGTCACTTTCTTGAAATCGGTCACCAGGGCGTCGATCTGCATGTGCCAGCGGCCCGGGACCGGCAGCGGCACCTTGCGCACGTGCCAGTAGCCATCGGCACCGCGCGCGGCGGCGCGTTCCATCGGTTCGATGCCGCGCTCGGGCAGGCTCAGCGTCAGCGTCGCCTCCTTGGCCGCGAACGGGCTGGCATCGCCGTTCATCAGCTGCAGCACGAAGTCATTCGGCCCGACCTTGCCCGGCGCGATCAGCACCTGGAACATCGCGGCATCGGTGTGGATATGGACCGCGAGCGGAACATCGGCCGACATCGCCAGCACGCGCGGCGGCGGCGTGAAACGCCACAATGCGACGAGGCCGAGAATGGCGATCATCAGCACGAATTCGAGCGCGATCGAGCGCTGCAGCGGCCGTGTCCGATGAAACTCGCGCGCGATGGCCGGCGTGAACACCAACCGGTTCAGCGCAGCGAGCCCGAGCAGCAGCACCACCAGCACCAGTTTCGCAACGAGGATGTTGCCGTACCCGGTGTCGATCAGCGCGTGAAAGCTTTCGAGCTGGACGACGGCGAGCGCCAAGCCCGACAAGGCGATCAAGGCGACGACCGGCACCGCGAGCGTCGAAAAATGCCGCAGCACCCGCAGCAGCGACTCCTTGCGCTGCCAGGCAAGCACCGCCAGCGGCGCCAGCGCGCCCATCCAGAACGCCACGCCAATGCCGTGGATGAACAGCGCGGTCCGCGTCAGCCATTGCGGCGAGGCCGTGGCAGCATGGCCGCTGACCGCGAATGACAGCCCGACGCAGATCATTGCGATCGCGGTGCGGGTAAGGGCTGCACCGAACGACGGGCTGCGCCAGGCGATCGCCGCGATCAGCATCGCGGCAATCGCGAGCAGCAGCGTGGCGAACAGGCTGGTGCCGGTGGCGCTGGCCCACGCCGCCCACGTCACGATGCCCGAGAGCGGCAGGTTCAAGAGGTCGACGCCCTGCAATCCAAGCGACGCGATCGCGCCGACAAGGCCGATCTTCAGCGACCACATGATCAGCCGTTCGCCGGCCGGGCCCTGCCCGATCCAGGCGGCAAAGAACACGCCGCCGACGCCGACAAACAAGCCCAGATAGAGCCCGAGCCGCGCCAGCCAGATCAGTGTATGGAGCACGCCGTCGGCCGATGGCGCCGCCGAGCCGGTGACGACGCCGATCGAAAACAGCAGCGAGCCGGCGACCGGATGGCCGTCCTGCGACACCACGCGATAGCTGACCACCTGCGTGCCCTGTGGCAGGCCCGCCGGCAGCGTCACCACCACCGACTGGTCGACGGCGCGGATCGCGACGTCGCGCGGCTTGCCCGCAGCGTCGAGCAGGCTGACCGCCGTCGGCGCCACCGCTTCGTTGAAGCGGAGCACCACCGTCCTGGGTGCTTCAGCCACCACACTGCCGTCGGCCGGCTCGGCCCCGATCAGGACGGCATGCGCATGGGCCGAGGTCGCAAGACACAGCACCACGAGCAGCGCTGCGAGGTTTGCGACCAGCCGCATCGGTTACGACTTCGGCAGCAGCTTGACGCCGGGCGCCGGTGTCTTGCTGCCATGGTCGTGCCCGCCGCCCTGCCCGTCGGCCGGGATATCGATCCAGCGGCTGACGCCCTGCTCGCACTCCTGCACGACCGGAAAGTACAACGTGGTGTTGGGCTTCAAGGTATCGGTGAGAAACGTCTGCATCACGAACTCGTCGTAGTTCTGGTCCGTGAGCTTGCCACCGCTCCAGGCGACTTCCTTGACGCCCTCGGAAAGCTTGGCGCCGTGATAATCGTATTGCGCGGCGTATTTGCCGGTGACCGTATCGAGAGTCCACCCCGCCTTCGGCATCGGCTTCACTCCGATCACGCCCTCCGGAATCTGCACCCGGATCTTGATCGTCGCCGAGCCCGCGCAGCCATGCGGCACGGCGAACACCGCCTTGTAATACGATCCGACCGCGGCCTGCTTTCCTTCGAGCGTGATATGCGCGATCGCCGGCTGCGCTGCGAGCAGCGCCACCATGGCAACGAGGAGCGTCTGTGATCGCATGGCTCGCTCACATCTTCTTCATGTCCATGTGACCGGAATGGTCGCCATGGCCGGAATGACCGCCGCCCGGTGCCTGCGCGCCGACGGCCTGCACGTCCAGCGAGACCGAGACCTTGCCGGCCTTTTCGAATTCGAGCGTGACCGGCACCTTGTCGCCCTGCTTCAGCGGATTCTTCAGGTCGAACATCATCAGGTGATAGCCGCCCGGCGCGAGCTTCACGGTCTTGCCGGGCTCGATGGTGAGGCCCTTGTCGAGCGCACGCATCTTCATCACGCCATTGTCCATCGACATCTCGTGGACTTCGATCTTGCCGGCAACATCGCCGGAGCCCGACACCAGCCGGTCGGGCGTCGTCCCCTTGTTCTCGATCGTCAGGTAGCCGCCGCCGATCTTGGCGCCGTTCGGCGTTGCGCGCGTCCAGGCCTGCGTGATCACGAGGTCGCCGGCCTTGACGTCCTCGGCGCGCGCGGACGTCGAGACGAGTGCAGCGGTCAGCGCTGCGAGGGCAAGGATGCGGGAGAGCGTCTTCATGGCGACGGAGTTCCTTTCAAGTTGAAACTGAGGTGTTATCGGGTTGCAGCCGCCTGGGCGCTGGACCATTTGTCCAGATCGGCAATCTCGGCCGAGCCTTCGATCGTCGTGATCGTTCCGTCACGGGCAATCAGCAAGGTTCGCGGGATATCGCCTTGCCAGGCCGGATCGATCTCAAATCTTAACCGCTCGGCAAAGCCGTCGTCGAAGATCCAGTTTTCGGCCGCGCCGAGACCGGCGCGATCCAGCATCGATCGCGTCGCCTCCGGAAGGTTGGGAACCAGATCCGCGCTGATCGTGACGACATCGATTCCGGGATGATCCTTCATGAACTGGCCAAGCTCCGGCAGCTCGACCTTGCATGGTCCGCAGGTCACTCCCCAGAAGTGCACCAGGGTCGGATGACCGGCATGCGCATGCAGCAGCTTTTGCCAGCTGCCCCGTTCGAATGGTTTTGGCGCGCCCTCTCCCGCCGCCAGTGCGGTCGGCAGCGTTGCGAGCAGGATCAGCGCAGCCAGCAGATGACGCTTCATGGTTCGCCCTCGATCGCTTGAAAATGGTAGCCGTCGGCCTTCGTCATCCACGACAGATAGGTCTGCCGGCTGTCCGAGACGAGCAGCGGATGGTCGGAACTGTCGGCGGTATCCGCGATCACCGTCGGCTTCGACCATGTCGCGCCATCGTCGTGCGACGTCATGAGGTCGATTGTCGTCTTCTGCCCGTCGAATTCCTTCCAGGCCATCACGAGCCCGTGCGGCCCCGCGACGATGTGCGGCCGTGAAGGGCTGCGGTTCGGCTGACCGACCGGAAGCGGATCGGAGAAGGTTTTGCCGCCGTCGCGCGAGCGCGCATAGAACAATCCCTTGCGCGCCTTGCCGTTGGTGTACCACGTCACATGGTAGGTTCCTTCGGGCGATATGGTCAGGCTCGGACCGTGATGCGGACAGGCCGCGATCTGCCAGTCGTCGCGGCTCACCCGACGTATCTCGCCGGGCGTAGCCAGGTCGGAGAACGTCACGATCGCATGGTCGCGCACGCCGCCCTCAAAGATGTTCCGGAACACGACCACCGGATGGCCCGCGCCATCGAACGCCAGCGCGAGGCGGCAGCACTCGCAGGTGTTGTCGGCGACGAGCCGCGCGTCGGAATAGGTTGCTCCGCCATCTCCGGATGACGCGAAAAACAATCCGGCACCGTTATATTTCTGGCCGCGCTGCTGCGCCGGCACGCGGTTGCGCTTGTCGAGCCACGCGGCAAACACCGCCCCCGTAGGATCGAAACCGATCGCCTCGAACCGTTGGCTCTCATTGCTTGTGGTGATCGGCTTCGGCGCATCGAAGCTGCGCCCGCCATCGGTCGATCGCGTGGTCAGCACCTGACCGTTGAAATTCTGATCGCGGAAGATCGAGAAGGCCACAGCGATGTTGCCCTTGGCATCGATCGCGAGCTTCGGCCGCGCATCCGGTCCCCAATCGAGATTGAGCCGCTCCCGGGTGACCTGCACCGGCGTGGAAAAGCTCTTGCCCTGGTCTTTTGAGCTCGCGACGGAGATCCGACCTCCGGCCATCCACGCCAGCCACAATGTCCCATCCCGCCCAAAGGCGGGCGTGACCTTGGTCGCGCAGCGCAGGTCCGTCTCTTCGCAAGCCGCTTCGGAGGCGTGCTGATGGCTCATCTGTGCGACGGCAAGGTTCGGCAACGCCGCGAGCATGAGCGTTGCAAGCAGCGTCAGGGCGACCGGTTTGCGATAGGTCATCGATGCGCTCCTCATTTGAACGCAATCTTCATGCCCGCCACGAAGGCGCGCGGCGATCCGGCATAGATCGAGTTGGTCGTGTTTGCCAGTACGCTCGCGGGATTTTGAATGCCCGCCGAGGTCACCGAATTTGAGATATTGTTCGCCGACGCCACGTAGGTCCGGTCGAAGACGTTCCTCACCTCGATGTAGAGGTTCAGCGCCTTGAAATAATCGGAGACGAGATCGGTCTTGTAGTGCAGGTTGAGGTTGACCAGCTCGTAGCCCGGCGCCTTCAAGAGGTTGGCGTTGTCCATGTAGAAGCCGTCCTTCCACTGCACTTCGACGAACCCGCCAAGTCCCTGGAACGGACCCGACAACTGGTCGTAGCCCAATCGCGCCGTGAGCTCGTTCGGAGAAATGCCGGGGATCTTGTTACCGGCGCGATTGAAGCTGAACACCGCGCCGTTCGTGATGTTCTCGACGTATTCCGTGTAGACCTCATCGAGATAGGTGTAGGCCGCCGAGAACCGCCAGCCCGGCAGGAATTTCCAGTCGGCAGCCAGCTCGACGCCGCGATGCTCCGATCGCGGCGCGTTGAACGTGTAGGAGATGCCCGCAAGCGGCGTGGCCTGGGAAACGAGCTCGTCCTTGAAAAACTCGTAGAAGCCGGTGACGCTGACCTTGAGCGCGTTGTTCGGTGTCCAGTCGGCACCGACATCGTAACCGAGATTCTTTTGCGTCCGCAGCTGGGTGTTGTTGCCCGAGGCGCCACTCGGCAGGACGAACAAATTGCCGACCTGCGGCGTGCCGTATCCGGTTGCCACCCGCCCACGGACTTGCCACTCGCTGCTCAGCCGGTACAGCAATGCGAGCTCGGGCGCGGTATTCTGGAATTGCCGGTCCGCCGTCGTGATCGCCGTGGTCGTGGCTCCGGCCGCGCCGACGTAGCTATAGGCGGTGTTCCGCCCGGTGAGGTTGGTGGTCTCCCAGCCAATGCCAGCAACGGCCGTCAGCGCAGACGTGAGCTTCAATTCCTCGCGTGCCCGAACACCGTAATTTGTCGTCGTGCTGAACAAATTGCTCGACAGGCTTCCGAGCGTCGCATTTCCGCCCGGCATCACATTGCGCGTATCGCTCGAGGCGGTGAGCGTATTGTAGAAGCCGCCGAAATAGGTGGTCGAATCCAGTCCGAACACATCGCCGCGTCTGACGACGTCGCTCATGTAGTTGTAGGACGGGAAGTCGCCGATCGCGCTGGTCGATCCCGTCGGCTGGTTGATGTTGCGGTCGTCGAACACGAACTGGTTGCGCCAGGTGGTCTGATTGTCGAAGTCGTGCTCCCAGCGGCCGCCGACGATGGTACGGCGGTCGTCGCGCCCGAGGCCGGCCTGAACCGCGGTCTCCTTGTCGGTCCCGGCCGCCGCGTTGAACCCGTTGTTGAACAACGTCACGGTGGCGCATCCCGGCGCCGCCGTTGCGCCGGTCGTGCAACCCTGCTGGAACGGGTTCTGGTAGAACTGGTTCAGCGAGGAGCGGATCGGCAGGCGCGTCGTCAGGTCGTTGTTGATCAGCTTCACCGTGAAGCGATCGTCCGGCGTGACCTGCAGCGTGCCGAGGAAATTGACGGTCTGGGTGTTGAACCAGCTGTTGCCGATGTAGCCGTCGCCGCGCGCGTCGCTCGCGAACAGCGAGCCCTCGAAATTGCCGACCTTCTTGCCCGCGGCGAGATAGTTGTTGAGGTAACCGAAGCTGCCGCCGTCGACGCCATACTCGACGCCGTCGATCGTGCCGCCCTGCCGGGTCCGGAAATTCAGCGCGCCGCCGGTCGCATAATTGCCGTAGAGCGCCGATGACGGTCCGCGGACCACGTCGATCGCGCCATAGGCACGCGGATCGATCAGGTCGCTGCGCGACAGGCCGTCCGGCTGAGTCACAGGGAAACCGTCGTCGAAGATGACGAGGTTGCGGATGCCGAAGCCGTTCCGCGCATTCGACCCGCGGATCGAGATACCGAAATCACGCGGGCCGTTGCCCTGCTTGATCGAGATGCCCGGACTGTCGCGCAGCACATCGGCGACGGAGAACGCCGGTCGGTTGTCGAACTGGCTGCGGTCGATGGTCGTCTGCGTCTGGCCTGTGGGCGCCCGGTTCAAACCGTCGCGGGTCGCGGCAAGCGTCTCCCCCGGCCTCGCGCCGCCCGCGGGGGCAGCCGTCACGGCCGGCGCTGTCGCCGGCTTCGGTGGCCGCCGCACGGACGCCGCACGAGGCCGCGGCTTTGGCGCCGCCGGCTTGGCGCGCACCGCCGTCCGGGGCGCCTCGACGGTGACGGAGGGTAGCTCTGTGCTGGGCGCCTGGGCTTCGGCAGCGGACGGCAATGCGCAAAGCGTCGCGCCCAGCGTGAGCAGGCTTGCCGCCTCCAGCGGGTGATAGCGAAACATGGATGAATCCTGACACCGGCGCTCCGGCCGGCTTGCTCACGGGCACTTGCCGGCGCGGGACGCACCGGCAGCGACAAGGTCGTCAGGAAAACAGCGGCGGCGCGCGGGCTTGCGCCGAGAGGCCAGCGCGCGAACGATCGAGCTCAGAGGCGAAATCAAGCCAGGCGATCCGGCTCGGCAGGCGTTCGACGGCCTGGGCAGTAACTTGCGGGCTGTCAACGGGCGCACCGGTCTGCAGCATGCTGCACGCCGAGCAGCAGCCATCATGGGCGTCGTGACCGGTCTGGTCTCCCTGCCCGGCTCCGGAGCCGGCATCGCCGTGGCAGATGGTGGCGGCCGAGAGCGGATCGGACGCGGCAAGGCTCGCCGCCCAGCAGGCCCCGATCGGTGCAAGAATCTGCACCAGCAGGGCAACCAGGACGATGGGCAGAAAATTCTTCAGCCGCCGGCGCATCGCAAAACCATCCGGGACGGAACTAACCACCATGGACGCCGGAAGTCGAGATCGCCGACGCGTCCCGTTTCTTCCAGCCGACGGAAATAGCCGAGCGTGGCACTTGCGTCACGGCGGCTCCGAAATCAGTCGTATCCCCTTACCCTGCCACGTGTTTTGCATCTCCCGTCACAACCGCCAGTGGCGCCATCCCAATCATTTCGCAAATTGCTCGAAAATTGAACAATCGTTGCCGAAAATGATGACAAGCCTGGAAAGATAGTCTACCAATTCGGGCTCAGGCCAGCCGCGAGGTGTGTCCTGGTGGTCCAAGTCTCGGGAGGAGCCCGACGCGCACAAGCAGCGTCACCCCATCAATCAAGATCAAATCGAATTTTTGGGGCAAATAGGGTCGACACAATTTTTGGAGCAGGGCTTTGAGCCCTGCTCTTTTTTTATGTGATGATCGCAATCCGCTATGACTCCATCATCGAATCC
Organism: Bradyrhizobium pachyrhizi; assembly: GCF_001189245.1. Taxonomy (GTDB): domain Bacteria; phylum Pseudomonadota; class Alphaproteobacteria; order Rhizobiales; family Xanthobacteraceae; genus Bradyrhizobium; species Bradyrhizobium pachyrhizi. The sequence continues at coordinate 48,373 of NZ_LFIQ01000077.1, forward strand.
GATCGAACGCAGCTTTGAACTCGCAGCCGCGGCTTGCGATGATCTGACACCGTCAGTCTATCGCCGCCTGTTTCGCGATCATCCCGAAGCGCAGGCGATGTTTCGCACCGAAGGCAGCGAGCCGGTGAAAGGCTCGATGCTGCAGCTGACGATCGAAGCCATCCTCGATTTCGCCGGCGAACGCCGCGGACATTTTCGCCTGATCGAATCGGAAGTGTTCTCGCACGACGCCTACGGAACGCCGCGCGAACTGTTCGTCGCGTTCTTCGCCGTGATCGCCGACAGCTTGCGCGAAATTCTCGGCGAGCAGTGGACTGCGGAGATCGATGCTGCGTGGCACAAGCTGCTCGGCGACATCGAAGCCATCGTGCTGCAGCAGAAACATCTCGTGGACGAGAGGCCGTAGCGTCACCGTTCCGATTGTGACACACTCGCTTTATCCGCGGCGCGTGCAATTGACGCCGACGGTCAGAAAAACAAAGAGGGAGCAAGCAATGCGAGGGACCGACAAGGGGATGGACAAGGCGTCGACGACGCGGCGCGACCTTCTGCAAATGGCGGCGGCGGGTGGAGCTGCGGCCGGCCTGTTCGGCGGAGTGGGCATGACGACGTCGGCGCTCGCCGCTGAAACGGGACGCTCGGAAAAGCCGTTGAAGGCGGCATTCTCCAATGCCGGACTGCAGGCGACATGGTGCGCGCAAGGCAAGCAGGCCGCCGAGTTCTGGGGCAAGCTGTTCAACGTCGAGGTGACCTGGTTCGACGGCCAGCTCGATGCCGTCAAGCAGCGCGCCGCGATCGACAACATGGCCTCGCAGAAATGGGACTTCGTCGCGATCCAGGCGTTCGGCATCGGCACGCTGACCCAGCCGGTGCAGAAGATGATCGACGCCGGCATCCCCGTGATCGACATGGACACGCTTATTGCTCCTCTCGATCAAATTAACGTCCACTCGTTCCTCGCGCCCGACAACGAGTTCATGGGTGCCTCGGTGACCCAGGCGCTGTGCAACGCGATCGGCGGCAAGGGCAAGGTCATCATGACCCAGGGCGCGCTCGGCCACACCGGCGCGCAGGGCCGCGCCAAGGGCTTCAACTCGGTCATCAAGCAGTTCCCGAACATCGAGGTGCTGGATACCCAGCCCGCCGACTGGGACGTCTCGAAGACCGCCCGGCTCTGGGAAACCTATCTGACCAAATACTCGCAGATCGACGCCGCCTTCTTCCACAACGACGACATGGCGCTCGCCGCCTACAACATCATGAAGGCGCGCAACCGCACCAACATCCTGATCGGCGGTGTCGACGCCATGCCGCCTGCGATCCAGGCGGTCAGCGAAGGCCGCATGTTCGCGACCGTCCGCAATCCGTCCTGCCGCATCCATGGCGGCGCGATCGTCGCGGGCGTCGCCGCCGTGGTCGGCGGCGAGAAGAGCGGCCAGGGCATTCCGAAGAACGTCGTGACCGATGGTCCGGTCGTGACCAAGGCCAACGCCGCCGGCATGCAATGGATGGAGGATCACTTCCTGATCTGAGCGGGCCTCATGACCCAGGGACGCTCGGCGATCCTCGAGTTGCACCAGATCACGAAGGCCTTCGGCGGCGTCGAAGCCCTTCGTGGGGTCGACTTCGCGCTGCACGCCGGCGAGATCCATGGTCTCGTCGGCGAGAACGGCGCCGGCAAGAGCACGCTGATGAAGATCATCGCCGGCGTGCATCCGGAGTTCTCCGGCCGCTTCATGCTCGACGGCAAGGAAACCCGCTTCCGCTCCACCCGCGACGCGCACGCCGCCGGCATCGGCATGGTGCATCAAGAGCTCAGCGTCGCGCCGGATCTCACGGTCGCCGAGAACGTGTTCCTTGGCAACCAGCCGACCAACCGCCTCGGCTTCGTGCAATGGCGGCGGATGGCGCGCGAGGCCGGCGAGCAGCTGGCACGGTTTGGCATCGACGTCGATCCGATGACGCGGCTCGGCGATTTGCCGATCGGCCTGCAGCAGCTGATCGAGATCGCCCGCGTGCTGTTCTCCGGCGCGCGCATCATCATCCTGGACGAGCCCACCTCCGCCCTCTCTCCGCCCGAAGTCGAACGCCTCTTTGCGACGCTGCACAAGCTGCGCGACGAAGGCACCAGCATCGTCTTCATCTCGCATTTCATCGAGGACATTTTGCGGGTCTCCGACGTGGTGACGGTGTTCCGCAACGGGCGCAAGATCGCCGAGACGGCGTCCGCGGACACCACCAAGGGCGCCCTGATCGAGGCCATGATCGGCCGCGGCGGCGAGGCGCTGGAACACAGCTACACCGATGACCTCATGCTCCCGCAATCGAGCGCAGGCGCGGCGGTGCTGAAGGTCGATCAGCTCTCGCTGCGCCGCAGCCTGCAGGACGTCTCGTTCGAGGCCCGCTCCGGCGAAGTGCTCGGCATCTACGGCTTCATGGGCTGCGGGCAGCTGGAGCTGTCGCGCATCCTGTTCGGCAAGCTGCGACCAGACGGCGGAACGCTTGCGGTCGATGGTGCCGCGAAGAGGTTTCGCAGCACCGCGGCGGCGCGGCGGGCCGGCGTCGCGCTGGTGCCGGAAAGCCGGCGCGCCATGCTGTTCCACCAGGAGCCGGTCTACAAGAACATCTCGATCAGCATCCTCGAGCGGATCTCGGCGCTGCTGCTCAAGCCGGTTCGCGAGCGCGCGATCGCCCAGCGCCAGGTCGAGCAATTGCAGATCCGGCCGCCGGTGGTCGGCCTCGATCTCGGCATGCTGTCCGGCGGCAATCAGCAGAAGGTGGCGCTGGCGAAATGGCTCGCCTACCCGCCGCGCGTGCTGGTGCTGTGCGAGCCGACCCGCGGCATGGATGTCGGCGCCAAGAACGACGTGATCAACATCGTGCGCGATCTCCGCGCCAAGGGGCTGGCGATCATCGTGCTGTCGACGGAGCCGGAGACGGTGCTGTCGCTGGCCGACCGGATCCTGGTGCTCAAGCGCGGCGCGGTGGTGCGCGAATTCGCGGGCGAAGCGGTCAGCAAGGATCGGCTGCTGGAGGCGGCCTAGAGCATGATCCGGAAAAGGGCGAAGTGGTTTTCCCCCGCGACAAACGCAAAGGCGTTTGCGCGGGAGATCATGCTCAAACGAACAGAGAAAGCGCGATGACGACCTCATCGCGCTTGATGGAGAGACACGATGGCAAGCAGTGACGGCGCGACGGCGCGAGCGGATCACCAGCGGTCGCGCGGGCTGGCGCCCTTCCTGCGCTCGCAGATGCGCAACATCGCACCGTTCCTGACGCTGATCTTCCTCAGTGGGTTCTTTGCGATCGCAAGCCCGTCGTTTGCCACCATTGACAATGTCGGCAACATCCTGACCCAGGTGTCGGTCACCGGCATCATCGCCGTTGGCCTCACCTTCGTGATCCTGTGCGCCGAGATTGACCTGTCGATCGCCAGCATCGCCAACGTCACCGGCATTGCGGTGGCGTACTTCACGCTGCAGGAATCCTACGTCAACATCGCCAATGTCCCGATGCCGGGTATCGTCGCGATCCTGCTGGCGCTGGCGCTGTGCGCACTGCTCGGCCTCGTCAACGCGCTGGGGCTAACCATGATCGGCATCCCCTCTTTCATCATGACGCTCGCCATGATGCAGATCGCGGCCGGCGTCTCGGCCCTGCTGGTGCGCGGCCAGATCGCCTACAAGGTACCGCCGCTGATCACGACGCTCGGCTCCGGCTCGATCGGCGGCATCCCCTGGATCGTGATCGTCGCCGCAGTGATGCTGCTCGGCGGCCACCTGGTCCTGACCTACACGCGGTTCGGCCGCTACGTCTACATGGTCGGCGGCAACCGCGAGGCCGCGGAATTTGCCGGCCTCAACGTCAAGCTCATCCTCGGCAGCGTGATGGTGATCTCGGCGGTGTGCTCCGGGATCGGCGGCATGCTCGGCGTCGCCCATTTCGGCAGCGCCCAGCAGAACGAGTTCGACACCTATCTGCTGGATTCGATCGCGGCCGTGGTGGTCGGCGGCACCAGCCTGTTCGGGGGCCGCGGCGGCATCGGCAACACCATCGTCGGCCTGTTCGTGCTGGGCGTGCTCAACAACGGCCTCGACCACGTCAATATCGACAGCTTCCTGAAGATCCTGATCCGCGGGTTGATCCTGCTCGCGGCGCTGATCATCAACGTGTATGCGCAGCGGCTGCGGGAGCAAGCGGCGGATTGAGTGGGCTGGGTCGATCTAAATGCCTCGCCAGTATGAGCTGGACAAGGTTGCACACGCGCCTCTCTCCACGCGTCGTCCCGGCGAAGGCCGGGAC
>NZ_LFIQ01000077.1:52684-54985 GCF_001189245.1 Bradyrhizobium pachyrhizi
ATTATTGAAGGGGCTCGTCATTCCAGCATCGCTCAACAATGATCATTGGTGGTTATGGGTCCCGGCCTTCGCCGGGACGACGACGAGTGTGTATCGCTTGTGAGTCAAACATCCGCATTCTCGCGACATGATTTGTCCGAGCTTTGCTGTTCGTTCCGCCCTCGCGCTCAAGAGGGCACAGGGAAAGCCGAGCTGCGTAGGATGGGTAGAGCGAAGTGAAACCCATCAACCCTTGTCGCGCGGTCAGAATGATGGGTACCGCTCCGCTCCACCCATCCTACATTCCCGGCTACCTCGCAAAATCCGGCTGCCAGTGGCGCAGTTCGCGGGCGGCGTAGGTGACCGCGCCGATCGTCGTGTAGGACGGGGCCTCCAGCATCATGTTGCGCGCGAGCTTGAGGGCCCGCGCCTCGCAGATCGCACGCTGCTTCTCGTCGGCGATCCACTCGAAGTCGATGTTGTGCGCGAGGCCGAGGATGCGCCGGATGGTCTTGGCCGCGGCGAAGCCGACCGTGTCCTGGAACAGCCGCGCCATATAGGCCTGCCGTTCCGCCTCCAGCCGCGCGGCGCCCGCTTCGCCCGTGAACAGCGACGGCGGATAACCGTCGCCGTTCGCCTCGCTGCGCCACAGCGCGAGGAACTTTCGGGCAAACTCGCCCCAGACACCCTCGATGGTTTCCAGCAGCCACACCTCGAATGACGCGCGCTCGCCTTCCGTGCGCTCGTGGCCGGCGGAAGCCAGATAGGCCATCAGCAGATTGCCGATGACGGCGCCGATATCAAAACCCATCGGGCCGTAGAAGGCGAACTCGGGATCGATCACCCTGGTCTCGCTGTCCGTGACCATGATCGAGCCGGTGTGCAGGTCGCCGTGCAGCAGCGCCTGCGGGCTCGCCATGAATTTCAGCTTCAGCCTGCTGATCGCGACATGGAGGTCGAGGTCCTCACGGAAGGCCGCGGCCGTGGCGTCGAGATAGGGCGCGGTCCATCGGTTCTGCTCGGCGATGCGGTAGGGATCGGTGAAGATCAGATCTTCGGTAATCTTGCACAGCGCGTGGTTGCCGGCGAAATCGGCGATGCCCTGCTTCTTCTGCGCGGCCGACAACGCAAGGTCGGACGTGAAGAACAGCGTTTGCGCCAGGAAGGTCGAGATATCCTCGACAAAGCGCGGGTACCGCGTGGCCTCGATCAGGCCCTTGCGCATGATGATGTGCGGCTCGAGCAGCTCCATCGCGGTGAGCGCGAGCGGCGCATCATGATGCCGCACCGCCGGCACGAGCATCGGCGCCAGCCGCGCCTGATGCACCAGCGCGAGATGCTCATAGTGCGCCCGCGACAGCGGCAGCGGCCAGCTTTCGCCGACCAGCCGCACATAGGGCAGCGCCTGCTTGACGGCGATGCCGCCGCTTTGGCCCTTGACGATGAAGACGAGGTTGAGATTGCCGTCGCCGACCTCGCTGATCGACCAGTCGGCAGACCGGCCGCCGAGCTGCGTGACGATGGCCGGAAGCCCCGCGAGATAGTCCCGCAGATCGGCCTCTCGCAGGATTCGATACGCGCTCTGCCCGGAGCCCGGTTGGGTCCGCAGGTCCATCGTGGTCGCCTCCTCCACGTTTCCAGGGTGAGGTTGATCCTCACTCCCATCTCACGACATGCGGGCCGTTCCCGGCCTCTTGTAGGTCAGTTGTGAAACTCCGGCATCCCCATCAGTTTCGACAGCCGCTCGATCGAGAGATAGCCGGAATGATAGGCCCACATCGCGATCGCGAAGATCACGGCGGAAATCAGCGTGGTCCACAGCAGCTTGCGGCCCATCCGCGCCAGGATCGGCGCGCCGGGGTCGGTGCCGGGCGCGCCGACATTGTCCTCGTGCTGGCTGCGCACGCCGAACGGCAGCGTCAGGAACAGCACGAGCCACCAAAGGACGAAGTAGATCGCAAGCCCGGTGGAGATTTGGTAAGCCATGCGGCCTCAGGCCTGTTCGATCTCGACCAGGGCGCCGGAAAAGTCCTTCGGGTGGAAGAACAGCACCGGCTTGCCATGCGCGCCGATCTTCGGCTGGCCGTCGCCCAGCACCCGCGCCCCCTCGGCGATCATGCGGTCACGGGCCGCGATGATGTCGGGCACGTCGTAGCAGACATGGTGGATGCCGCCGTCGGCATTGCGCTCGACGAATTTCGCGATCGGCGAGGCCTCGCCGAGCGGCTCGATGAACTCGATCTTGGTGTTCGGCAGCGTCACGAACACGGTGATCACGCCGTGTTCCGGCAGCGGCACCGCATCGGAAATCTCGGCATTGAA
>NZ_LFIQ01000077.1:54995-56997 GCF_001189245.1 Bradyrhizobium pachyrhizi
TCCTTGACCGCGATCGCGACGTGATTGAGCCGGCCCAGCATCTCTCTCTCCCTTTAGTTGAGCATGATCTCTTCGGAAAACCGCTTCGTACTTTTCCGGATCATGCTTAGGCTCAAACCGTCAGAACGTGCACGACGCAGATCGGCTTCTTGCCCCATTGCTCGTTCAGCGCGGCCCGCACCGCGCGGCGCACCGATTCCCCCAGCGCGTCCGGATCGCGCCGCCGCGGCTTCGGCAGGCCCTCGATCGTCGATACCACCACATCGAACACGATGTCGTCGAGCAGTTCGCCCGCCGCATTGTTCTCTGGCATGCCGACCAGATCAACCTCGGGATCGTCGGCGATCTCGCCCTGCTCGGTCATGACGATGGCGACGAAGGCGCAGCCGGCAAAGCCCATCCGCCGTCGCTCCACCACGGCGCGCGACTTGGCGTCCTCCAGGATGATTCCGTCCTTGTAGAGCCGGCCCGCCGGCACCTCGCCGATGATGCCGGGCTCGCCGGGCCCGAGCTTGACGAGGTCGCCGTTGCGGCAGGTCAGGACCTTGGGCACGCCGGCGGCGCGCGCCAGCTTGGCGTGTTCGGCCAGATGCAACGCCTCGCCATGGACGGGGATCAGGAGCTGCGGCCGCACCCAGGAGATCATGTCCCGCAGCTCGTCGCGGCGCGGGTGGCCGGAGACGTGCACCAGGTGCTCACGGTCGGTGATGATCTCGACGCCCTGCATGACCAGGTTGTTGATGATCGAGCCGACCGCCTTCTCGTTGCCGGGAATGGTGCGGGAGGAGAAGATCACGGTGTCGCCCTTGTTCAGGGTGACCTGCGGATGGTCGTCATTGGCGATCCGCGCCAGCGCCGCGCGCGGCTCGCCCTGGCTGCCGGTGCACAGCGCCAGCACCTTGTCGGCCGGGAAATGGCCGTAATAGTCGGCGCTGCGGAACTTGTGCGAGCCGTCGAGATAGCCGCATTCGCGCGCCACCTGCACCACGCGCTCCATGGCGCGACCGACCACGACCACCTCGCGGTCGGCGGCGTTGGCGGCATCCGCCACCGCCCGCACGCGGGCGACATTGGAGGCGAACGTCGTGACCGCGACCCGGCCCTTGGCCGCCTTGACCAGTTTCTTGATGGTGGCGGCGACCTCGGTCTCCGAGGGCGAACGGCCGTCGCGCACCGCGTTGGTGGAATCACCGACCAGCGCCAGCACGCCTTCGTCGCCGAGCTCGCGCAGCCGCCGCTCGTCGGTCGGCTGGCCGATGATCGGGGTCGGATCGATCTTCCAGTCGCCGGTGTGCAGCACGGTGCCGACATCGGTCTTGATCGCCAGCGCGTGCGATTCCGGAATCGAATGCGCGACCGGGATGAACTCGACATTGAACGGACCGATATCGACCCGCCCGCCCGACGGAATCACCGTGACCGGGATTTTTGGCGGGTTGCGCTCGGCGGCGCATTTGGCCTCGAACAGCGCCGCGCTGAATTGCGTCGCATAGATCTTGCAGCCGAGCTTCGGCCAGAGATCGATGATCGCGCCGAAATGATCCTCATGGGCGTGCGTCAGCACGAGGCCCATCAGATTGTTGCGCTCCTTCTCGAGGAAGCGGACGTCGGGCATGATCAAGTCGATGCCCGGCAGATGCTCCTCGTCGCCGAAGGAGACGCCGAGATCGACCGCGAGGAAGGACCGCTGGTGGCGGTTGCCGAAGCCGTAGATCGACAGGTTCATGCCGATCTCGCCGACGCCGCCGAGCGGCGCAAAGGTGAGCTCGTCCGGACGCGCCATCAGTTCGACCTCACCGAGGCTGCGGTGCCGAAATAGACCTCGCCCGCCGTCACGGGCAGGCGCTCGCCATCAGCGGTGCGGACGATCAGGCAGCCGGTATCATCGATGGTGTCGAACGTGCCCTCAAGGGTCGCCGAGCCGGTCTGGACCGCGACCTTCTCGCCGAGCCCGGCCGCGCGCTCCAGCCACAGCCGGCGGATCTCGGGGAAGCCGCGGCCG
>NZ_LFIQ01000077.1:57007-85871 GCF_001189245.1 Bradyrhizobium pachyrhizi
CCAGCACGTCGTTCGGCCATTTCAGGGTGAACTTCGGGCTGTCCGGTCCGAGCCGCAGCGCCGCCTCGATGCTGACCTTCCGCAGCGCGGCTTCGAGCGACAGCCCGGCGGCAAAGCCCAGGGTGGCGGCGACTGCCGGCTGGACGTCCGTCACCTCGAGGATCGTGCTGGCGAGATTGCCGCGCGGCGCGACCCAGACCCGCTGCCGCCGCCCGCGGCCCGCGGTCTGTTCCGGCGTCACGAACCACATCGGCCCCTGCTCGCCGTCGCGGGCGCGCAGCATCGCCTCGGCATTGGTCGAGCCGATCTGATCGAAGGCGGCGAGCCGGTAGCCCGCCGCTATGGCCCGGGGCCCGAGCGTGAAGGTCATGTCAGAGTTATGCGCATGATTGGTTCCGAAAGCCAGCATCCCGATTTCGGAGCCGCACGCGTCAAAATAGTGATTTGGCCGCCGCCGTGGCCACGCTCACCAGCGGGCCCGGATAGGCGAAGTAGAAGATGTTGAAGATGCCGGCGACCGCCAGCACAGTGCGCAGCTCGACGCGGACCGGGTCGAGCTTGCCGAGCGGCTGGTCGAAATACATCACCTTGACGATCGACAGATAATAGAACGCGCCCACCACGCTGGTCAGCACGCCGATCACGGCGAGCGTGAACAAATTGGCCTTGATCGCGGCGACGAACACGTACCATTTGCCGAAGAACCCGGCGAGCGGCGGCACGCCGGCCAGCGAGAACAGCAGCATCGCGAAGATGAAGGCGAGCAGCGGATTGGTGCGGGAGAGGCCGGCGAAATCGCTGATCTGTTCCAGCGCCTGGCCGTTCCGCTTCATCGCCAGGATGATGCTGAAGGAGCCGAGCGTCATCGCGACATAGATCGCGATGTAGATCAGGACGCCCTGGGCGCCCTCGACCGTGCCGGAGGCGAGGCCGACCAGCGCAAAGCCCATATGGCCGATCGAGGAATAGGCCATCAGCCGCTTGATGTTGGTCTGGCCGATCGCCGCGAACGAGCCCAGCGCCATCGAGGCGATCGCCACGAATACCAGGATCTGCTGCCACTGGGTGACGATGCCCGGGAACGCGGTCAGCGTCGCGCGGGTGAACACCGCGAGCGCCGCGACCTTCGGGGCGGAAGCGAAGAACGCCGTCACCGGCGTCGGCGCACCCTCATAGACGTCCGGCGTCCACATGTGGAACGGCACGGCCGACACTTTGAAGCAGAGGCCGGCGAGCAGGAACACCAGGCCGAACACGATACCGATGCTGCCGGTCGTGGCGGCGGCCGCGATACCGGCGAAGCTGACGGTGCCGGTGAAGCCGTAGATCAGCGAGGCGCCGTAGAGCAGCATGCCCGACGACAGCGCGCCCAGCACGAAATACTTCAGACCCGCCTCGCTCGACTTGGCATTGTCGCGCTGGCTGGCGGCGACGACGTAGAGCGCAAGGCTCATCAGCTCGAGGCCGAGATAGAGCGAGATCAAATCGCCGGCCGAGATCAGCACCATCATGCCGAGCGTCGACAGCAGCACCAGGATCGAGAACTCGAAGTTGCGGCTCGACGGCTGAGACAGATATTCGGTCGACAGGATCAGGGTTGCCGCCGAGGCGATCAGTGCGAGGACCTTCAGGAAGCGGGCGAAATCATCGACGATGAAGCTGCCGCCGAAGGTCACCAGCTTGCCGGCCGGCAGCCAGAGCTCCAGCACGCCGGTCAGCACCAGGAGACAGATCGCGAGCGCCGTGACGAGCCGCGTCGTCCCCTGCCCGCGATAGGCTCCGATCATCAACAGCACCATCGCGCCGACCGCGAGCACCAGCTCCGGCAGCACCGGCTGCAACTGATAACCTGCACTGGAAAAGCTCATGACGAGGGCCTTACTGGACGGTCAGCGCGGCTGCCTTCACGGCAGTCACGGCGGTTTGGTAATTGTTGACGAGCTGCTGGACCGAGGCGGCCGACATGTCGAGCACCGGCTTCGGATAGACGCCGAACAGGATGGTCAGCGCGATCAGCGGGAACAGCGTCACGCATTCACGGAAGGTGAGATCCTTGATCGACATCAGGGACGGCTTGACCAGCGCGCCGAACACCACCTTGCGGTAGAGCCAAAGCGCGTAACAGGCCGACAGGATCACGCCGGTGGTGGCGAAGAACGCGGTCGGCAGCGAGATCTTGAAGGTTCCGAGCAGCGTCATGAACTCGCCGACGAATCCGCTCGTGCCCGGCAGACCGACATTGGCCATGGTGAAGACCATGAAGGTCAGCGCGTAGAGCGGCATCCGGTTGACGAGACCGCCATAGGCCGCGATCTCGCGGGTGTGCATGCGGTCGTAGACGACGCCGACGCAGAGGAACAGCGCGCCGGAGACGATGCCGTGCGAGACCATCTGGAACATGCCGCCGGCGACGCCCTGCGTGGTCACCGCGAAGATGCCCATGGTAACGAAGCCCATATGCGCGACGGACGAATATGCGATCAGCTTCTTCATGTCCTCCTGCATCATCGCCACCAGCGAGGTGTAGATGATGGCGATGACGGACAGCGTGAACACGAACGGCGCGAAGTCGTGCGAGGCCAGCGGGAACATCGGCAGCGAGAAACGCAGGAAGCCGTAGCCGCCCATCTTCAGCAGGATCGCGGCCAGGATCACCGAGCCCGCCGTCGGCGCCTCGACGTGCGCGTCGGGCAGCCAGGTGTGCACCGGCCACATCGGCATCTTCACCGCGAACGAGGCGAAGAAGGCCAGCCACGCCCAGGTCTGCATCGACCGCGGCACCGCGGTATGCATCAGGGTCGGGATGTCGGTCGTGCCGGCGTTCCAGTACAGCGCCATGATGGCGAGCAGCATCAGAACCGAGCCGAGGAAGGTGTAGAGGAAGAACTTGAACGACGCGTAGACCCGGCGCGGGCCGCCCCAGACGCCGATGATCAGGAACATCGGGATCAGGCCGCCTTCGAAGAACAAATAGAACAGCACGAGATCGAGCGCCGAGAAGGTGCCGACCATCAGCGTTTCCAGGATCAGGAACGCCATCATGTATTCGCCGACGCGCTGCGTCACCGACTTCCAGCTCGCGATGATGCAGAGCGGCATGATCGCGGTGGTCAGGATGATCAGCGGCAGCGAGATGCCGTCGACGCCCATGTGATAGCTGATGCCGGTGGCGAGCCAGGACGCCTTCTCGACGAACTGGAAGTCGGTCGAGGCCGGATCGAAGCGCGCCACCAGGATCAGCGAGATCGCGAAGGTGATCAGCGTGGTCCACAGCGCGATCCAGCGCGCCGTGCGGCTCGCGGTCTCGTCACCGCCCCGCGCCAGCAGATAGACCAGGATCGCGCCGACCGCCGGCAGGAAGGTCGTGACCGAAAGGATGGGCCAGGTTGTCATTTACTGGCCTCCCAAGCCGAACATGAACCAGGTGATCAATCCGGCGGCCCCGATCAGCATCGCGAATGCGTAGTGATAGAGGTAGCCGGTCTGCAATTTCACGACGTTGCGGGTGACGTCGAGCACGCGGGCGGAGACGCCATCGGGACCAAAGCCGTCGATGATGAAGCCGTCGCCCTTCTTCCACAACGTGTAGCCGAGCCACTTCGCCGGGCGCACGAAGATCCAGTCGTACAGCTCGTCGAAGTACCATTTGTTGAGCAGGAACTGGTACAGCATCGGCTGCTGCTGCGCGAGCTCGACCGGCAGATACGGCCTGCGGATGTAGAACAGATACGAGATGAACAGGCCGAGCGCCATCATCACGGTGGGCAGCGGCGCAAGCCAGCCCGGCATGTGCTCCATGTCCTCGAGGATGTGCGGGTTCATCTTCACGGATTCGCGGAAGAACTCTTCCACGCCGTGCGGGTTGACGAACAGCTCCTTGAACGGCAGGCCGGCGAGGATCGAGCCCGCGGCGAGGACGCCGATCGGCACCAGCATCCAGACCGGGCTCTCATGCGCCGCCTCGTAGTGCTTCTGGTCGTGCGGCTCGCCGAAGAACGTCTTGAAGATCAGACGCCAGGAGTAGAACGAGGTCAGGCCGGCGGCCGCGATGGTCAAGAGATAGGCGTAGGTCGCGAACGGATTATGCGCCGCATAGGCCGCCTCGATGATCGCGTCCTTGGAGAAGTAGCCGGCGAACAGCGGGAAGCCGGTCAGCGCCAGGGTGCCGATGCACATCACCGCGAAAGTGTACGGGATCTTGCGCCACAGCCCGCCCATGTTGCGGATGTCCTGCTCGTGATGCATCGCGTAGATCACCGAGCCGGAGCCCAGGAACAGCAGCGCCTTGAAGAAGGCGTGCGTGAACAGGTGGAACATGCCGACCGAATAGGCCCCCGCTCCCATCGCCACGAACATGTAGCCGAGCTGCGAACAGGTCGAATACGCGACGATGCGCTTGATGTCGTTCTGCACGAGGCCGATCGTGGCGGCGAAGAACGCCGTGGTCGCGCCGAAGAACATCACCACCGCCTGCGCGGTCGGTGACAACTCGAACAGCGGCGACAACCGCGCCACCATGAACACGCCGGCGGTAACCATGGTCGCGGCATGGATCAGCGCCGACACCGGGGTCGGGCCTTCCATCGCGTCCGGCAACCAGGTGTGCAGCAGGAACTGGGCCGACTTGCCCATCGCGCCCATGAACAGCAATAGGCAGGTCAAGGTCAGCGCGTCGGCCTGCCAGCCGAAGAAGTTGATGGTCTTGCCGGTCAGCCCCGGCGCGGCGTGGAAGATGGTCTCGAAATCGGTCGAGCCGACCAGCGCGTAGATCGCGAAGATGCCGAGCGCGAAGCCGAAGTCGCCGACGCGGTTGACCACGAAGGCCTTGATCGCCGCGGCATTGGCCGACGGCTTCTGGTACCAGAAGCCGATCAGCAAGTAGCTCGCGAGGCCGACGCCCTCCCAGCCGAAGAACAGCTGCACCAGGTTGTCGGACGTCACCAGCATCAGCATCGCGAAGGTGAACAGGCTGAGATAGCCGAAGAAGCGCGGCCGGTTCGGGTCCTCGTCCATGTAGCCGATGGAGTAGAGGTGGACGAGCGCGGACACCGTGTTGACCACGACCAGCATAACCGCGGTCAGGGTGTCGACGCGGAGCGTCCAGGCCACCTGCAGGTCGCCCGAGGTGATCCAGGGCAGCAGCACGACGCGCGCGTCGTGGTGCATGAAGCCGACATCGACCAGCGTGAACCAGGACAGCGCGGCCGAGACGAACAAGAGGCCCGTGGTGATCAGCTCGGCAAGGCGGGAGCCCGCCGCCGGCGGCTCGGAGACGTGGTGGTCGTCATGGCCATGGTCATCATGGCCGTGATCGTCATGGGCCGCGGAGGCATGGGCATCCCCATGCGCATCGTCGTGATGGCCGACGGTATCGCCGCTCGGGCAGCGCGCATGGGCACCGACCAGCGAGATAATGCCTGCGAGGATGGCGCCCAGCAGAGGCAGGAATACGATTGCCTGAACCATAACTGCGCCTAGCCCTTCATCAGATTGACGTCTTCAACCGCGATCGAACCGCGGTTGCGGAAATACACCACCAGCACGGCGAGACCGATCGCAGCCTCGGCGGCGGCCACCGTCAGCACCAAGAGCGCGAACACCTGGCCGACGATGTCGCCGAGGAAGGTCGAGAACGCCACCAGGTTGATGTTGACCGACAGCAGGATCAGCTCGATCGACATCAGGATGACGATGATGTTCTTGCGGTTGAGGAAGATGCCGAGGATCCCGAGCGTGAACAGGATCGCGGCGACCGCGAGATAGTGTCCGAGCCCGATCGTCATTTCACCCACTCCGCCGCGTCGGCATCCTGCAGGCCCTGCCCTGACGCCACCTTGCGCATCGCCATCGCCATCTCGGGCGTGCGCGCGTTCTGCACGTTGATGTTCTGCCGCTTGACCTTGGCCTTGTGGCGCAGCGTCAGCACGATGGCGCCGATCATCGCGACCAGCAGCACCATGCCGGCGAGCTGGAAGTAATGGATGTACTTCGTATAGAGCACCAGGCCGAGCGCCTCGGTGTTGCTGACATTGGTCGGGATCGCCGCGGTGATCGTCTTGGTCACGGCCGGGTTGATCACCCAGGCGCCGACGACGAGCAGCAACTCGAACATGAAGATGCCGCCGATCACGATGCCGATCGGCAGATACTGGATGAAGCCCTCGCGCAGCTCGACGAAGTCGACGTCGAGCATCATGATCACGAATAGGAACAGCACCGCGACGGCGCCGACATAGACCACGATCAGCATCATCCCGAGGAACTCGGCGCCCATCAGGATGAACAGCCCGGCCGCGTTGACGAAGGCCAGGATCAGGAACAGCACGGAGTGCACAGGATTGCGCGAGACAATCACCATCACCGCCGAGGCCACGCAGGCCGCAGCAAACAGGTAGAAGAACAGCGCCGGAAGGATCATGCCCTCACCTCACCGGTACGGCGCGTCGAGCGCGATCGACTTCGCGATCTCACGCTCCCAGCGGTCGCCATTGGCGAGCAGCTTGGCCTTGTCATAGTACAGTTCCTCGCGGGTCTCGGTCGCGAATTCGAAATTCGGGCCCTCGACGATGGCGTCGACCGGGCATGCCTCCTGGCACAGGCCGCAATAGATGCACTTCACCATGTCGATGTCGTAACGCACCGTGCGGCGGGTGCCGTCGTTGCGGCGCGGGCCGGCCTCGATCGTGATCGCCTGCGCCGGGCAAATCGCCTCGCACAGTTTGCAGGCGATGCAGCGTTCCTCGCCGTTCGGATAGCGGCGCAGCGCGTGCTCGCCGCGGAAGCGCGGCGAGATCGGGCCCTTCTCGAAGGGGTAGTTCAGCGTCGGCTTCGGCTGGAAGAAATAGCGCATCGCGAGGAAGAACGCCGAGACGAATTCCGACAGCAGAAGCGAGCGGGCTGTTGCGTTGACATTGACACTCATGACGGCCTCACTTCGGCGCGATGCCGGCGAACTGCAGCACGCCGGCCACGATCACCACCATCGCCAGCGACAGCGGCAGGAACACCTTCCAGCCGAGCCGCATCAGTTGATCGTAGCGGTAGCGTGGCACGATCGCCTTCGCCATCGCGAACATGAAGAACATGAAGAACACCTTCAGCGCGAACCAGACGATGCCCGGAATCCAGGTGAACGGCGGCAGGTTGACCGGCGGCAGCCAGCCGCCCAGGAACAGGATCGACGCCAGCGCGCACATCGTGGTGATCGCGACATACTCGCCGAGCATGAACAGGAGGTACGGGGTCGAGCCGTATTCGGTCATGAAGCCGGCGACCAGTTCGGATTCGGCTTCGACCAGGTCGAATGGCGGACGGTTGGTTTCCGCCAGCGCCGAGACGTAGAATACGACGAACATCGGGAACAGCGGCCACACATACCAGTTCAGGATGGTGAGCTGCGGCAACCCGATCAGGTGCGCAAGCCCGCGGGTGTTCTGCGCCTCGACCACCGCCGACAGGTTCAGCGAGCCGACGCAGAGCAGCACGGTGATGATGACGAAGCCGATCGAAACCTCGTAAGACACCATCTGCGCCGCCGAGCGCAGCGCGGCCAGGAACGGATACTTCGAGTTCGACGACCAGCCGGCCATGATGATGCCGTAGATCGACAGCGACGAGATCGCGAAGATGTAGAGAACGCCGACATTGATGTCGGAGATCACCCAGCCGAGATCGAACGGGATCACGGCCCAGGCGGCCAGCGCCAGGATGCACGACACCAGCGGCGCCAGCAGGAACACGCCCTTGTTGGAGCCGGACGGAATCACCGGCTCCTTCAGCACGAATTTCAGGAGGTCGGCGAAGGATTGCAGCAATCCGAACGGGCCGACCACGTTGGGGCCGCGGCGAATCTGCACCGCCGCCCAGATCTTGCGGTCGGCGAGCAGGATGTAGGCGATCGCGATCAGGAGCACGACCAGCAGCAACAAGCTCTCCGCGACCATGATGATCAGCGGCCAGAGGAAGTCGGTCCAGAACGAGCTTGCGAAGAATTCAGCCATCAGGTCACGCTCACTCCGCTGCCGTCAGCATTCGGCCCGACGCCAGCCGCGAGCATTCCGCCATCACGGCAGAGGCCCGCGCGATCGGGTTGGTCAGATAGAAATCCTCGATGGTCGGCTTGAATGCCGCCTTGTCGACGCTGCCGCCCTTGCCTGCCAGCGCCTTGACGTCGTCAGGCTTGCCGGCCTCGATCTGGTCGAGCCGCATCAGATGCGGGTAGGCCTTGAACATCGCCTGCCGCAGCGCCTGCAGCGAGTCGAACGGCAGCTTCTTGCCGAGCACGTCGGACAGCGCGCGGATGATCGCCCAGTCCTCGCGGGCCTCGCCCGGCGGGAACGCGGCGCGGTTGGCGATCTGCGCCCGGCCTTCGGTGTTGACGTAGATGCCGGACTTCTCGGTATAGGCCGCGCCCGGCAGGATGACGTCGGCACGATGCGCGCCCTGGTCGCCATGGGTGCCGATATAGACCACGAAGGTACCGTCCGGCGCCTTGATCTCGTCGGCGCCGAGCAGGAACAGCACGTCGAGCGTGCCGAAGGTCGTCATCTGCGCCGCGGTCAGGCCACCGGCCGCCGGCGAGAAGCCGATATCGAGCGCGCCGGCGCGCGAGGCAGTATCCTGCAACACGGCAAAGCCGTTCCAGCCGTCCTTCAGCGCGCCGACGTTGACAGCGAGCTTGGCGGCCTGCGCCAGCACGGCCGCCCCGTCATGCCTGGTGTAGGCGCCGGCGCCGACCAGGATGATCGGGTGCTGCGCCTTCTTCAAGACGTCGGCAAAGGAGTGCTTGCCCGCCACGAGATCGGCCAGCGTGTCGGTGCCCGCGCCGAGATAGTCGTGGTCATAGGTGAAATCGGCCTTGGCGCCAATCATGCCGACCTTGAGCCCGCCGGTACGCCAGCGCTTGCGGATCCGCGCGTTCAGCACGGCGGCTTCCTTGCGCGGATGCGAGCCGATGATCAGGATCGCGTCGGCCTGGTCGATACCGGCGATGGTCGGATTGAAGATGTAGGAACCGCGGCCGGCCTTGGCGTCGAACGCATCGCCGCCCTGCACGGCGAGATTGACCGAGCCGAACTTCGCGAGCAGCTCCTTCAGCGCATACATTTCGTCGACCGCGGCGAGATCGCCGACGATCGCGCCGATCCGCTTGCCGTCGCTACGGCCGGCCTTGGCGGCAATGGCGGCGAAGGCTTCCTGCCAGGTCGCCGGCCGGAGCTGGCCGTTCTCGCGCACATAGGGCCGGTCGAGGCGCTGAGTGCGCAGGCCGTCGACGATGTGGCGGGTCTTGTCGGAGATCCACTCCTCGTTCACCGCCTCGTTGATGCGCGGCAGGATGCGCATCACCTCGCGGCCGCGGGTGTCGACACGGATCGCCGAGCCGACGCCGTCCATGACGTCGACCGACTGCGTCTTGCCGAGCTCCCAGGGCCGCGCCGCGAACGCGTAAGGCTTCGAGGTCAGCGCGCCGACCGGGCAGATGTCGACGAGGTTGCCCTGCAACTCCGAGCTCAGCGCCTGCTCAAGATAGGTGGTGATCTCCATGTCCTCGCCGCGACCTGTCGCGCCCATTTCCGGCGCGCCGCAGACTTCGGCGGAGAAGCGGACACAGCGCGTGCACTGAATGCAGCGATTCATCGAGGTCTTGACCAGCGCGCCGAGATACTTGTCCTCGACCGCGCGTTTGTTCTCGGCGAAACGGCTGGTGTCGACGCCGTAGCCCATCGCCTGGTCCTGCAGATCGCACTCGCCGCCCTGGTCGCAGATCGGGCAGTCCAGCGGATGGTTGATCAGCAGAAACTCCATCACGCCTTCGCGCGCCTTCTTCACCATCGGCGAACGGGTCGAAATCTCCGGCGGCTCGCCCTTCGGGCCCGGACGGCAGTCGCGCACGGCCCAGGCGCAGCTGGCGACCGGCTTCGGGCCGCCCTTCACCTCGACCAGGCACATCCGGCAATTGCCGGCGATCGACAGCCGCTCGTGATAGCAGAAGCGCGGAATCTCTGCGCCGGCCGCCTCGCATGCCTGCAGCAGCGTGTACTCCGGCGGCACATCGATCTCTTTGCCATCGACGATGATCTTGCTCATGTCTGTCTCAAGTCTTTCCGAGCTTGCAGTCGGGCGGTGCGACGCTCGCGGTTTTCAACGAAGTCTTCACCCATTGCTGGGTGTCGGCGCCGTAGGTCGCGAGATAGGCAGGCTGCGCCTGGTTCTTCTCGCAGAGGAACGGCAGATGCGGTTTCAGGTCGTAGTCACACGATGCCTGCCATTCGCGCTTGTCCGCGAATGCGGCAAAGGTCTCCTCGCAGGCATAGAGGAAGTACGAGACAAAACTCTCATATTGGGACCGCTCTTCGCGGCCGGCGGCCTTGATGGCGTCGTAATCGGGCTGAGCGAATTTCGGATTCTGGAATGCGAGATCGGTGTAGCCGAGAAACGCCGAACGCGCGCTGGAGGCGCGGTTCGAGGTGCGGATTTCGTTGATCTGCAGCAGGATTGCAACAAAGCCGAGCAGCGCCACGGTCGCCTGCGCCATCTGCGCAAGCGTCCCGTACTTCTGCCACCATGCGGCCTGTTGCGTCATCGCCAACATTACTCCGCGGCTACCATGTGCATGGGATCGCGAACGCCCTGATCGTCGAGATCGGCCTTGTGCGAATACTGGTCGATGCGCTCTTCGATCTCGTGACGGAAATGCGCGATCAGGCCCTGGATCGGCCAGGCGGCGGCGTCGCCGAGCGCGCAGATGGTGTGACCCTCGACCTGCCTGGTGACCTCGAGCAGCATGTCGATCTCTCGCTTGTGGGCGCGGCCCTCGGCCATGCGGGTCAAGACGCGCCACATCCACCCCGTGCCCTCGCGGCACGGCGTGCACTGGCCGCAGCTCTCATGCTTGTAGAAATAGGAGATGCGCGCGATCGCCCGGATCAGGTCGGTCGACTTGTCCATCACGATCACCGCCGCGGTGCCGAGGCCCGAGCGCAGCTTGCTCAACGAGTCGAAATCCATCGGCGTGTCGATGATCTGCTCGGCCGGCACCATGCGCACCGACGAACCGCCGGGGATCACGGCCTTCAGATTGCCCCAGCCGCCGCGGATGCCGCCGCAATGCTTCTCGATCAGCTCGCGGAACGGAATCCCCATCGCCTCTTCGACGTTGCAGGGCCGCTCGACGTGGCCGGAGATGCAGAACAGCTTGGTGCCGACATTGTTCGGCCGGCCGATGCCGGCGAACCAGGCGGCGCCGCGGCGCAGGATGTCCGGCGCGACCGCGATCGACTCGACGTTGTTGACGGTGGTCGGGCAGCCATAGAGGCCGACATTGGCCGGGAACGGCGGCTTCAGCCGCGGCTGGCCCTTCTTGCCCTCGAGGCTCTCGAGCAGCGCGGTCTCCTCGCCGCAGATATAGGCGCCGGCGCCGTGCGCGACATAGATGTCGAACGGCCAGCCGTTGATATTGTCCTTGCCGACCAGCTTGGCCTCATAGGCTTGGTCGATCGCCGCCTGCAGCCGCTCGCGCTCGCGGATGAACTCGCCGCGGATATAGACGTAGCAGGCATGCGCGCCCATCGCGAAGCTCGCGAGCAGGCAGCCTTCGACCAAGAGATGCGGATCGTGCCGCATGATCTCGCGGTCCTTGCAGGTGCCGGGCTCCGACTCGTCGGCGTTGACGACGAGGTAGCTCGGACGGCCGTCCTTGGATTCCTTCGGCATGAAGGACCACTTCATGCCGGTCGGGAAGCCGGCGCCGCCGCGGCCGCGCAGGCCCGACGCCTTCATCTCGTTGATGATCCAGTCGCGACCCTTGTCGATGATCCCCTTGGTGCCATCCCAGGCGCCTCTGCGGCGCGCGCCCTCGAGGCCCCAATCATGCAGGCCGTAGAGGTTCTTGAAGATGCGGTCCTTGTCGTCGAGCATGCTCAAAACTTTCCGAACATCACCGATTGGCTTGCGAATAAGCGAGCCCGGCAGCGCAGCCGCCGAACACGATGGCCCACAACAGGCTGGATTCCAGCGTGGCGCTCAGGCCGTAGCGCTGCAGCAGGAACATGAAGCCGGCCGCGACAGCGGTGTGCAGCGCGATCGTGCGCCAGGCCTTCATCGCAGCGCCCCTTCCTGCCTTGTTTTCCTGCCCGTTTGCCAGCACCTGAAAGCTTCGCATCAGGTGGTTTCCTTCAGCGTCGTCGGCCCGCCCGCGGGCGCCGAGAACTGACGGTCGATCTGCGGACCCGGCTTCGGCGGATTGCCGGCGGCAAAGCCGTCGAGCACCTTGCCGAAGCTTTCCTTGGTCAGGTCCTCATAGGTGTCCTTCCAGATCAGCACCATCGGCGCGTTCACGCAGGCCCCCAGGCACTCGACCTCTTCCCAGGAGAAGTTGCCGTCCTTCGACAGCTGGAAGGGATCGTGATGGATGCGATGTTGACACACCTCGATCAGGTCGGCGGCGCCGCGCAGCCGGCACGGCGTGGTGCCGCACACCTGCACATGGGCCTTCTTGCCGACCGGCGAGAGCTGGAACATGGTGTAGAAGGTCGCGATCTCCAGCATGCGGATATGCGGCATCTCGAGCAGGTCGGCGACGGCGCGGATCGCCGCTTCCGAGACCCAGCCGTCGTGCTGCTCCTGCACGCGCCACAGGATCGCGATCGCGGCCGAGGCCTGCCGTCCCGGCGGATACTTCTCGATCTGCTTCTTGGCCCAGGCGAGATTCTCGTCCGTGAACGTGAAGCTCGCGGGCTGCAATTCCTTCGGGGCAAGGCGGCGGACGGACATCGATCAAACTCTCATTGCGCGCGGTTCGGATGCGGACATCGTCACCGGTCGACTTCGCCGAACACGATGTCCAGCGAGCCCAGGATGGCGGAAACGTCGGCCAGCAAATGGCCCCTGCAGATGTGATCCATCGCCTGCAGATGGGCGAAGCCCGGCGCGCGGATCTTGCACTTGTAAGGCTTGTTGGTGCCGTCGGCGACGAGGTAGACGCCGAACTCGCCCTTCGGCGCCTCGACCGCGGCATAGACTTCGCCGGCCGGCACGTGCACGCCTTCGGTGTAGAGCTTGAAGTGATGGATCAGCGCTTCCATCGAGCGCTTCATCTCACCTCGGCGCGGCGGCGCGATCTTGTTGTCCTCGACCACGACCGGGCCCTGTCCGTCGGGGGCTTTGAGCTTCTGGATGCACTGCTTCATGATGCGCACCGACTGGCGCATCTCTTCCATGCGGATCAGGTAGCGGTCGTAGCAGTCGCCGTTCTTGCCGATCGGAATGTCGAAATCCATCTCGGCGTAGCACTCGTAGGGCTGCGACTTGCGCAGGTCCCAGGCCGCACCGGAGCCGCGCACCATCACGCCGGAGAAGCCCCATTCCCAGGCTTCTTTCAGCGGCACCACGCCGATGTCGACGTTGCGCTGCTTGAAGATGCGGTTGCCGGTGAGCAGCCGATCGAGGTCGTCGACGACCTTGAGGAATGGATCACACCACGCCTCGATGTCGTCGATCAGCTTCGGCGGCAAGTCCTGGTGCACGCCGCCGACGCGGAAGAACGCCGCGTGCATGCGCGAGCCCGAGGCGCGCTCGTAGAACACCATCAGCTTTTCGCGCTCTTCAAAGCCCCACAGCGGCGGGGTCAGCGCGCCGACGTCCATCGCCTGGGTGGTGACGTTGAGCAGATGCGACAGGATGCGGCCGATCTCGCAGTACAGCACGCGGATCAACTGGCCGCGCCGCGGCACCGTGATGCCGAGCAGCTTTTCCGCCGCGAGGCAGAACGCATGCTCCTGGTTCATCGGCGCGACATAGTCGAGCCGGTCGAAATAGGGAATCGCCTGCAGATAGGTCTTGTGCTCGATCAGCTTCTCGGTGCCGCGGTGAAGCAGGCCGATATGCGGATCGACGCGTTCGACGACTTCGCCGTCGAGCTCCAGCACAAGACGAAGCACGCCGTGCGCCGCCGGATGCTGCGGCCCAAAGTTGATCGTAAAGTTACGAAGGTTTTGCGGCTGTTCATTCATGGCTTCGGCTCCGCCTTGGCCTTCTCATCGCCGGGCAGCGGATAGTCCGCGCCTTCCCAGGGCGAAAGGAAATCGAACTTGCGGAATTCCTGGTTGAGCCGGACCGGCTCGTACAGCACCCGCTTCTCCTGGTCGTCGTAGCGGACCTCGACGAAGCCGGTGAGCGGGAAGTCCTTGCGCAGCGGATGGCCGTCGAAGCCGTAGTCCGTCAGCAGGCGGCGCATGTCGGGATGGCCGGTGAAGATCACGCCATAGAGGTCGTAGGTCTCGCGCTCGAACCAGTCGGCGCCCGGGAAGACGCCGATGATCGATGGCACCTGCGTGGTCTCGTCGGCCTGGCCGCGCAAACGGATGCGCGCGTTCAGCGTCGGCGACAGCAGATGGTAGACGACGTCGAAACGCTTCTCGCGGCTCGGATAGTCGACCGCGGTCACGTCGGTGACGTTGACGAAGCGGCAGCCGGGATCGTCACGCAGAAAACGGGCGACCTCCACGATTCTGCCAATCTCGACGTCGATAGTGAGCTGATTGAACGCGACCGAGTGCGCCGTGGCCGCGCCCGGAAGCGCGCTCACGATCGTCTGCCCAAGGGCGTCGAGCTTGCCGTCGTCCATACCTGAAACCTTAGCGTTCGATAGTGCCGATACGGCGGATCTTCTTCTGCAGCAGCAGCACGCCGTAGAGCAGCGCTTCCGCCGTAGGCGGGCAGCCCGGCACGTAGATGTCGATCGGCACGATGCGATCGCAGCCACGCACCACCGAATAGGAGTAGTGGTAGTAGCCGCCGCCATTGGCGCAGGAGCCCATCGAGATGACGTAGCGCGGCTCCGGCATCTGGTCGTAGACCTTGCGCAGCGCGGGCGCCATCTTGTTGGTCAGGGTGCCCGCGACGATCATCACGTCGGACTGCCGCGGCGAGGCGCGCGGTGCGAAGCCGAAGCGTTCGACGTCATAGCGCGGCATCGAGACCTGCATCATCTCGACCGCACAGCAGGCGAGACCGAAGGTCATCCACATCAGGGAGCCGGTGCGCGCCCAGGTGATGAGGTCATCGGCCGCGGCGACGAAGAAGCCCTTGTCGGACAGCTCGTGATTGACCTCGAGGAAAAACGGATCGTTGGCGCCGACCGGCTTGCCGGTCGACGGATCAAGAATACCCTTCGGAGCCATAGCGATCTCAGATTTGGCGATCGCCGGCTGCGAGGTTGCGGCGGTGGGGCTCAATCCCATTCGAGCGCGCCTTTCTTCCATTCATACGCAAAGCCGACCGTCAGCACGGCCAGGAACACCATCATCGACCAGAACCCGGTGGCGCCGAGCTTTCCGAACGCCACGGCCCAGGGGAACAGGAACGCCACTTCGAGGTCGAAGATGATGAAAAGGATCGCCACCAAATAGAACCGGACGTCGAACTTCATGCGGGCGTCGTCAAAAGCGTTGAATCCGCATTCATAGGCGGACAGCTTTTCCGGGTCCGGCGATTGGAACGCGACCAGGAACGGCGCGATCAGGAGCGCCAGACCGATCAGGCTCGCAACTCCGATAAAGACCACAAGTGGGAGATAATTCTGCAGGATGCCGGTCATCGGCGAGGCCTTCTTGCTGCGGTTTCGGACGTGCCGCAGATTCGTTGATTGGAATTGTTCTTGAGGCTTTAGCGCAGCGCAACAGAGGGCGCAAGACAAGCTATTTTGACGCTTTTACCGTCCTTCCCGTGGGCTCTTGGCCTCATCAGGCGGATGCGCTTGCCTCCATTGATAGCGCCGCGGCGGCCATCCTGTGCCCTGCGCTCTCCCCATATCAGCCCAGCCCCCGTTCGGCAGCGAGCATCTCGGCGGCCGTCAGGGTGAGCCGATCGATGTGTCCGAGCAGCAGCTCGAGATCCCCTGGCGCAAGCTGTTCCAGCAGGCGCCGGTTTCGCTCCTGGGCGCCGGCCACGATGGCGTCATGGGCAGCCAGGCCGGCCTTGGTGAGAGAGACCAAGGTCTCCCGGTTGTCGCGCGGATTGGCCGCCTTCGCCACCAGCTTGCGCGCCACGAGCTCGGCGAGCGCCCGGCTGATCTGCCCCTTGTCCATGCCGACGGCCTCGGCGAGCCGCACCACGCTCATCGGCGGCCGCCGGCCGAGCGAGGCGACCAGACCGAACTCGACCGAGGACAGGCCGGTCAGGCGCTTGTAGCGCAGCATCGCGCCGCGCCTGAGCAGGTTCGCCAGCACCATCAGCCGCGACGACATCATCGCGGTGATCGGTGCTAGTTCGGAATCGACAACGGCCTCCGGCGGCAAGGCCCTCTCAGTCCTGAGCTTCTCGGTCATCACCAACCTCTGCCAACAAAGCCGCGCGCTGCCAAGCTCAACGATATCGTTGACATTGTCATCCATCTATCGTTGACTTGGTCAACGATAGATGGGCCGCCGGCGCCCGACCAGCGGCGGGGAGGACAACATGACGATCACCCAGCGGGACCGCGATCTCGGCACGGCCTATGCGATGAAGCCGTCCAGCACCCGGACCGAGCTCACCTCGGTCGGCCGCGGCACGCCGATGGGCGAGCTGCTGCGCCGGTATTGGCACCCGGTCGGCCTCGCCGGTGACGCAACCGATATCCCCAGAAAAGTCCGCGCACTTGGCGAAGACCTGATCCTGTTCCGCGACCGGCATGGCCGGGCCGGCCTGCTGCATGCGCGCTGCTGTCACCGCGGCACCACGCTCTATTACGGCAAGGTCGAGGAAGACGGCATCCGCTGCTGCTATCACGGCTGGAAGTTCGACACCGAGGGCCGCTGCCTCGAACAACCCTGCGAGCCCGACGGCGGCCTGTTCAAGGACAAGGTGCGCCAGCCCTGGTATCCAGTGCAGGAACGCTACGGCCTGATCTTCGCCTATATGGGGCCGGCCGAGAAAAGGCCGGTGCTGCCGCGCTACGAGTGCCTGGAGAACATGGACGACGGCGAGTTCGTCGAGGCCGACGATTCCTCGATCGGCGGCGGCGGCCCTGCCGTGATCCCTTGCAACTGGCTGCAGCATTTCGAGAACGTTGCCGACCCCTACCATGTGCCGGTGCTGCACGGCTCGTTCTCAGGCCCGCAGTTCACCAACATGATGGCCTCGATGCCCGAAGTGAAGTTCGAGATGTCGCCGCGCGGCGTCGCGGTGCGTTCGATCCGCAGGCAGGACGACGGCAAGGTGTTCTATCGCGTCACCGAGGCCGCCCTCCCCACACTCCGCGTCGTGCCCAATCCGCGCGTCGCGCAGTTCGCGCGCGTCGAATCGATCGGCTGGACCTTGCCGATCGACGACACCTCGTTTCGCATCTACGTCGCCGGCCGGGTCAAGAACGCGGGCGATATCGGGCGGATGCGCTCGAAGTTCAACGGCAAGTTCTGGTGGGACATGACCGAGGCCGAGCACCAGCAATTCCCCGGCGACTACGAGGCCCAGGTCGGCCAGGGCGCGGTGACGATCCATTCCGAAGAGCATTTTGGCCAGAGCGACCGCGGCATCCTGATGATCCGCCGGATGCTCGCTGACCAGCTCGAGGCCATGGCCACCGGCCGCGACCCGATCGGGGTGTCGTTCGACGCCGACACGAGGCCGGTCGAATTCGAGGCAGGGAATTACATCCGCGAGGCGTAAGGCCCGCGCAAAAAGAAGATCGGGGGAGGAAAGTCATGGTCGATGTCGCACCGCAGGCGACCGCGCCAACTCAGGCTGCGGCCGCCCCCTCGGCGCGCCGCTACTACGTCCTCGCCTTGCTCACGATCATCTACGCCCTCAACTTCCTCGACCGCACCATCTTCAACGTGCTGATCGAACCGATCAAGAAGGAGTTCACGCTCAGCGACACGACGATGGGCCTGCTCGCCGGGTTCGGCTTCGTGCTGTTCTATTCGCTGCTCGGCATTCCCATCGCACGGATGGCCGATCGCCTCAACCGCCGCAACATCGTCACGGTCGCCTTCGCGTTCTGGAGCGCGATGACCTATCTCTGCGGCCTCGCCTCCAGCGTCACGACGCTGGCATTGGCCCGGGTCGGCGTCGGCATCGGGGAGTCAGCGGGAACGCCGGCCTCGCAATCGATGATCGCCGATCTCTTCGACAAGAACGAACGACCGCGCGCGCTCGGCATCTACGCGATCGGCACCTATCTCGGCGTCTTCCTCGGCTATTTCATCGGCGGCTATGTCAACCAGCACTACGGCTGGCGGATGGCGTTCTTCACCGCCGGCCTGCCCGGCGTCGCGCTCGCCGCCGTCTTGTGGCTGACGATCGCCGAGCCGAAGCGCGGCGCGATGGCCGAGACCTTCAAGGCCGAGCCGATCGGGCCGACGCTGCGTTTCCTGGTATCGCAGCCGAGCTTCATCATAGTGCTGATCGGCTTTTGTCTGACGACCTACACCAACTACGCTACCGCGGTGTTGATCCCGCCGTTCCTGGCGCGCATCCATCACCTCACCAGCGCCGAGATCGGCACATATGCCGGCACCTTCAAGGGTCTCGCCGGCATGGCGGGCACGTTGATCGGCGGCCTCGTGGTGGCGCAGATCGGCCGCCGCGACGACCGCTGGAAGCTGTGGGCGCCCGCGATCATGTCTGGCATCGCCGGCCCGGTGTTCGCGCTGTGCATGCTGACGCAAAGCTTCACGCTGATGGTCGCTACGCTGGCGCTGACCTCGTTCATGGTCGGCTTCCATCTCGGCCCGATCTTCGCGATCGCGCAGACGGTGGCAAAGCCCAGCATGCGCGCGCTGGCCTCGGCGATCGTGCTGCTGACCGCGACCTGCTTCGGCCAGGGCGTCGGCCCCCTCGCCGTCGGCATGATCAACGACGCACTGAAGGGCACCTACGGCGTCGATGCGGTTCGCTACTCGCTGTTGTCGGCCGCGCTCATGACGACGCTCGGTGCCCTGCTGTTCGTCTGGGCGGCACGCGCGATCCGCGCCGACATCGCGCGCGCCAATTAGCTGTCGATGAAGGCCAGCAGGTCAGCCATCAAGCGCGCGCTGTGCGTCAGCGGCAACGCGTGCGGGGCGCCTTCATAGACGGCGAGCCTGCTTCCTCTGATCAGTTTTGCCGTCTTCGCGCCGGTCAGCTCGAGGGGCGCGCTGGCATCCTTGTCGCCATGCACGATCAGCGTCGGGCGATCGATAGCGCTCGCGGCGGCGCGCAGGTCGGCAAAGGAAATGGTCCTGCGGCAAGCCAGCGCCACCGGCAGCGGCACGCTCAGCATCATCTCCCTGATCCAGGCCCGCGTCACCTCGGGCGTGTCGGGCATGAAGAACGGCGCCTCGTTCTCGCCCATCCATTTCGAAAAGTCCTGCGCGATCGCCGCATTTTGCGCGTCGACCATCGCTCTCGGCACGGCGTCCGGATTGTCCTCGGTCTGCACGATGAACGGCGTGGTCGGCGCCACCAGCACCAGCCGCGCGATGCGCTTTGCGCCGTGACACGCCAGATAGTTCACTGCCTCGATCGATCCCATCGAATGCGCGACGATCGTGACGTCGTGGAGATCATGCTGCTCGATCACGGCGGCGACGTCATCGGTCAGCGTGTCGAGATCGTATCCCGCCATCGGCATGTCGGAGCGGCCATGTCCACGCCGGTCAGGTGCGACGCAGCGATAGCCCTTGGCGTTCAGCGCCACGATCTGGCTGCCCCAGATGCTGGAATTGAACGTCCAGGCAGCGAGCAGCAGCACCGGCCGGCCCGAGCCCCAATCCTGCACGAACAGCTTTGTGCCGTCCCTGGCGGTTGCATAAAGCGGTTGGCTGGCCATCGTGTATCTCCGTTTGCGGATCGATCGGCACCCATCGCCGCCGATGCACCGACCATCGCAAAGGGAGATCGCACGCGCGATTACGCGTCAGGTAATCGCGCGCGTGATGTCAGGCGGCGCTCACGTCAGCTTGCCGGTGTATTTCTCCAGCGCTGCCCAGGCGTCCGCGCCATAGGTCTTCTGCCACTGCGTGTAGAAACCGGCCTTCACCAACGCGGCCCTGAACTGCACGGGATCGGGCTTGTTGAAGGTCATGCCCTTCTCGGTCAGCTCGGCCTGCAGCGAGCGATCCATCTCGACCAGATCGGTGCGCTCCTTCACCGCCGCGGCGTCGAACGCGGCATTGATGAGCTCGAGCAGATCTGGCGGCAGGCCGGTCATCGCGCGGCGGTTGCCGAGGATCCAGTAACCGCTCCAGCAATGGTTCGAGAGCGCGCAAAATTTCTGCACCTCGTAGAGCTTGCCGGTCGAAGCCTGCGCCAGCGGGTTCTCCTGCCCTTCGACGATGTGGGTCTGCAGCGCCGAATAGAGCTCGCTGTAGGAGATGCTCGACGGCAGCGCGCCGAGCCCTGAGAACAGCGACGTCAGCAATGCCGTCACCGGCACGCGAATTTTAAAGCCCTTGAGATCGTCGACGCTGTTGAGCTGCCGGCTCGACGACGAGGTGATCTGACGAAAGCCGTTGTCCCAGACCTTCTTCAGCGGCACGACGCCGGTCTTCGTGATCGCCTCGCGCACGAGGTCGCCGACGCCGCCGTCCATCGCCGCCCAGACCTGGTCGTAGGACTGGAAGGCAAAGCCGATGCTGGGTAGCCCCGACAGCGGCACCAGCGTCGACAGTGTCATGCTGGGCGCCGCCAGCAGCTCGATCCCGCCGGCCCGGACCTGCGACAGCATCTCCGGATCGCCGCCGAGCTGGCTGTTGGCGAACACCGTGATGTTGACCCGGCCGGACGACTGGGCACCGACCGCCTTGGCGGCCTCAGTCAGGCGGATTGTTAGCGGATGGGTTTCCGGAGTGTTGACGCCGAGCTTGAAGTCGAACTCGGCCGCCGCAACGGCGCGCTTACCAAACATCGTAGCGGCGAGTGCCGCGGAGCCGGTTCCAAGCACCCGGCGTCGGGTTAGTCTCATTGTTTTCATTATTGTTTTTCTCCCAAGGGCGTTTCCGCGCCTGGGGCAGTTTTAGCCGGCCGCCAGTGTGACGCAAGGCACGGTGAAACCAATCCGCCCGTGGCACGAAACCATTTCCCGGAACTCACGAAACGATCCGGAAACAGATGGGGCTTACCAGTACCTGCCATAGACGGCGCACAGACGCCCGGAGGCGACCATGAACCACTCGATCCATTCAGCTGACCGCGCGACCCATCTCAAGATTGTGGTGGTTGCCCTTGTTGCGGGGATCGGGATCGCGGCGCTCGGCATTTCGGCCCGAAACAACGCGGATTTCACCCAGACTGCTCAGACCAACCAGGTCATCAAGGCCGGCAAACCGGTGGCGATCACCTCGTCAGGCACCTCCACGGTCCGCTGAAGATTTCTGCAGGCTTCCGCAGGCAAGACGGCCGCCCTCGGGCGGCCTTTTTTGTTGGTCCTGATCGTCTTGAGCTCGGACGAGCATGGTGTGGCCTTTGCGAGCGAGTTCGGCTACGGCGATTGCCGAACCACGGAGACCGGAGTGCGCGCGATCGACGTGTGCAAGGTCGCAACCCGGCTGAGCGCCGCGAATGACTGAGCCTCGCCTCGCCGGCGACAACATTGCTAAGCCGCAGGATGCTTCCCGCACCGACGGGGCGCCCCCTTTGCTGGGCCTGCCGGCATCGCTGCCGCTGGTGCTCGACCTCGACGGCACGCTGATCACGGGCGACCTGCTCCATCTCAGCTTCTTCTCGATCCTGCGCCGCAATCCGCTGATCGTCGTGTCATGCGCCGCCTGGATGACGCGCGGCCGCGCGGCGCTGAAGCGCCGGCTCGCACAACGCCAGCACATCGACTGGAGCCGGATCGAACTGCACCAGGACGTCGTCGCATTGGCCGAGCGCGAGAACGCGGCCGGCCGCCGCATCGTGCTGGCAACCGCGGCCGACGCGCTGCTCGCACAGATGCTGGCGTCGCGTCTGCCTTGGATCGACCAGGTGCTTGCCTCCGACGGCGAACATAATCTCAAGGGCGCCAACAAGGCCGACCTGTTGCAAAGGACATTTCCCGGGGGCTTCATCTACGCCGGCGACAGCGCTTCCGACCTCGCGGTCTGGGCCCACGCCGCCGGCATCATCACCGTTAATGCCCGCAATGCCGTGCGCGCCGCCGCGGCCGGGCTCGGCAGGCCGACGTTGCATCTGCAGGGCCGCTCGGCCGCAGCGAAATCTTAACCGCGTCCTAACGCGGTCGTTCGATTTCAATCCGCTGCGCGACCCCAGTCTTAAAAGTTGCCCGGCTAAGGTCGGCGTCAACAAAGGCGCAGGCCACAATGAATTTGCAGCAGCAAGTAATTTCAACCGGCTTCAAGATCATCTGCACGGATTGCGGTAGCCTGGCGATCAAGGTCGCCGATCCGGCGCATGCATCCGGCGACACCATCATCGAATGCCACCGCTGCAACGCGGTGCGCGGCACTGTGGCGGACCTGCACAATTTGGCGCGGCGCGGCCGCGACCTGTTCGAATTCTAACCGCGGCCCCGCCAATGCTGTCAGACCCGAAGGCGACCACGCAGAGCGACGTTCCCTTGGACACGGTCTGGTCGATCCTCGAGGCCGCCAACGAATTGGGCGACACCCACACGGTTGACGCCTGCCGCCGCATCATCGACGCCAATTTGCGCGGCGAGGCGCCGGGAGAATCCGACCTCAACGCGGTCGCCGCATTCTTTGCCTGATCAAGGCAAGGTGTTGCCGTTCTGTGAATTCAATAGGGCATCGCGGTGACGAATGGCCCGGCAGAAACATAACAACACAGACCGAGATATTGCTTAACTTGCGTCGTCCAGGGCCGACCGGCTAGCTGCCTGGCAGCTTTCGGATTCGGACGGACCGATGACATTGACGCGCGGTGACCTGGTTGTCGGGGTCACGATCCCCGGGTTCTTCGTCCTCAGCGTCGCCTCGATGATCGCCTGTGGGCACGCATTCCCGGCGATGCATGTCTGGCGATC
This sequence comes from Bradyrhizobium pachyrhizi, assembly GCF_001189245.1. Lineage (GTDB taxonomy): Bacteria > Pseudomonadota > Alphaproteobacteria > Rhizobiales > Xanthobacteraceae > Bradyrhizobium > Bradyrhizobium pachyrhizi. The sequence continues at coordinate 79,953 of NZ_LFIQ01000077.1, forward strand.
CGGCATCACCGCGCAAGCCGTCCTCGGCACCGCCATCATGGTCGCATTCGTCCCGGCGTTCGTCGCGGCACGATTCAGCTTCGGTTATCTGGTCGGCTTCTCGCTGCTGTCAGCCGTGTTCGGCTTCGTCTGGCTCAGTTTCTTCAGCGCGTTCGACTATCCGCACGCCATCGCCCGCTGGGCCATGATCGCCGCGCTGGCCGCCGCGATGATCCCTCTGATGTTGCGGAACATCCCGGTTTGGCGGCCCGATTTGTCCGAAGCGGCCGTCAAGCGCATCGCGGTTCTGCTGCTGGTGTCGTGCCTCGCCGTGCTGGTGGCCGATGTCTCCTACGGGGCCAATCTTGGCAATCCCTATGGCGCAGCCCGCACCGCCGTCGTGCGGCCGGCGCTAATGAACTATCTCACCGGGGTCATGATCGGCGCGGTCCTGCCCTACCTGTTCGCGCATTTCGCATCGCGCAGCCGATGGATGCCGGCGGCCGGGGTGCTGCTGCTTGCGCTTTGCTTCTATCCCGTCGTCAACAACAAGACCGTCCTGCTGCTGCCGATCTGGCTGCCGTTTCTGTTCTGGCTGTACGGCCGGTTCGACCCGCGGCTGGCCACGGTGCTCGCATTTCTGATCCCGATGATCGTCGGCCTTTTGGCTTTCGCCATTCTCGCCGCCGACAAGACCTACATCGTGTTCAGCACCATCAATCTGCGCTTCGTCGCGATCCCGTCGCTCGCGCTCGATCAATACGCCGACTTCTTTGCGCACCGCGAACTCACCCGGTTCTGCCAGATCACCGTCCTGCGATACATGGCCGCCTGCCCGTACGGCGAGCTCGGCCCGACCCTTGGAGCGATTTATCAGGACGGCAATTTCAACGCGTCCTTCCTCGCCACCGAGGGCATCGCGTCGGTCGGTCTTGCGCTCGCCCCGGTGTCGGCTTTCGTCTGCGGCCTGATCCTGTCAGTGGGATCGATGGTCTCAAAGCACCTGTCGCCGCGCTTCATCGCGGTTTCGTCGGGCATCGCAGTTCAGGCGATCATGAATGTGCCGCTCACGACAGGCCTGCTGTCGAACGGGATAGCGCTGCTGTTCCTGCTGTGGTGGCTGACGCCCGAACAGCGCGTGGCATTTATCGGTCAGGCCCGAGCAGGCCGCTCAACCCGTCAGCGTTGCCGGCCTCGCGGCGTCCTGATCTGTCGCGGCAGTCTGAGGAAGGCAACTCGTTACGGCACCGGTCCAGAGGGACCAATGGTTTCGGGCCAAACACGCTGCTAAGTCATTGAAATGAATGGCGCGAGAGACGGGACTCGAACCCGCGGCCTCCGCCGTGACAGGGCGGCGCTCTAACCAACTGAGCTACTCCCGCGGATGCCGATCATCGGATTGATCCGCGCAGGACCGAGGGCATAAAGGCCCGCATCCGGTTAGTCAAGGACGTTGCGGATCCCTGCACAGCGTCGGCATTTTCGCGGCACGTACGCGGGTTGTCGCCTGTTTTCAGGGGAAACGGCGTAGTCAGCGAAGCCCCGAATCAAATAAGGCCTGATACGTCTGGGTTTCCTGTGGCCAGCCCGGCGCTGCCCGTTCCTGGAACCGGCGGTTTTCAGGACTTGTCCGGACGCATTTTCCCGACGCGAACGGCGCGCCATTCGCGTGAAAAGCAGCAATCCAGCCATTCAGCAACGAGGAGGGCCAGACATGGCGAAGAAAGCAGCGACACCGGCGACGATCACGCTGAAGCATTTGGCGGCGGCCATCGCCGAGGAGCAGGAGCTGTCGAAGAAGCAGGCCGAGGCGATCCTGACCGACATGGTCACAAGGATCACCAAGCACCTCAAGAAGGGCGAGCGCATCAGGATCGTCGGCCTCGGCATCCTGCAGGTCCGCAAGCGCGCCGCCCGCATGGGCCGCAACCCGGCGACCGGCGAACAGATCCACATCAAGGCCAGCAAGAAGGTCGCCTTCCGCGCCGCCAAGGAGCTGAAAGAAGCCGTCTAGCGCCTACTCTCTCCGTTAAGGCAAAGCGCCATTCCGGCTCGTGACGCGGCCCCGGAGTGGCGCTTTTCTGTGATAGGATTGTCCTACGAAGCTCGCCTTGACGCGGTTTGCTCGCGCGAACCAACTTCGCCAAAGCGCATTGTTCCTATCTCCTGTTTTTTGCGCGGTTTTCATGCTGGCACCGGCTCTCGACTTCAAGCACACCGTCACCGAGCGCTTCCTGCGCTATGTCGTGATCGATACCCAGTCAGACCCGGATTCACCCACCACGCCTTCCACCGAGAAGCAGAAGAATCTCGGGCGCCTGCTGGTCGCCGAGCTGCAGGCCATGGGGATATCCGACGCGCATCTTGATCCGCACGGATACGTCTACGCGACGATCCCGGCCAATACCGACAAGACGGTGCCGGTGATCTGCTTCTGCTCGCACATGGACACCTCTCCCGACTGCACCGGCAAGAACGTCAGGCCGCAGGTCGTGAAGAACTACCGCGGCGGCGACATCGTGCTGCCCGCCGATGCCTCGCAGGTGATCCGCGCCGCCGAGCACGAAGCACTGGCCGACCAGATCGGCAACGACATCATCACCACCGACGGCACCACCCTGCTCGGCGCCGACAACAAGGCGGGCCTTGCCGAGATCATGGACGCCGCGCATTTCCTGATCACCAATCCGCAGGTGAAGCACGGCACCATCAAGATCCTGTTCACGCCGGACGAGGAGATCGGCCGCGGCGTCGACAAGGTCGACATCAAGAAGCTCGGGGCCGATTTCGGCTACACCATGGACGGCGAGACAGCCGGCCATATCGAGGACGAGACCTTCTCGGCCGACGGCGCCAGCATCATCATCGAAGGCGTCGCGACCCATCCGGGCTTCGCCAAGGGCAAGATGGAGCACGCGATCAAGATCGCCGCCGCGATCGTCGATCGCCTGCCCAAGGACACCTGCTCGCCCGAGACCACCGAGGGCAAGGAAGGCTTCCTGCATCCGGTCGCGATCTCGGGCGCGCTGGAGAACGCGCGGATCGACTTCATCGTGCGCGATTTCACCGAGGCCGGCCTGAAGCAGAAGGAAGCGCTGCTGGAAGACATCGTGAACGATGTCATGAAGGGCTATCCGCGCTCGACCTACCGCATGGAGGTCAAGCAGCAGTACCGTAACATGAAGGATGTGATCGATCGCCACCCGCAGATCGTGGCCTATGCGATCGAGGCGATCGAGCGCGCCGGCCTCACGCCGGTGAAGACCTCGATCCGCGGCGGCACGGACGGCTCGCGGCTGTCCTTCATGGGACTGCCCTGCCCGAACATCTTCGCCGGCGAGCACGCGTTCCATTCGCGGCTCGAATGGGTCAGCCGGCAGGACATGGAGAAGGCCGTGCAGACCATCGTGCACCTGGCGATGATCTGGGAAGAGAAGACCTGATCAGGCCCGCGCGGTCACGATCCAGATCGCGCCGGGCAGCAGCACGGCATCGCCCTTCACAAAAGGCGCCAGCGCCTCGCGCATCGAGGCGATCGCGGCATCGCGCACCTCATCCGGGTGCCCTTCCAGCGCGCGGCTGGCCGGCCCGATCTCGAGCGCGCCCTGGATCGCGGCATCGATGCCGCGCCCGGTCGCGACATCGAGCTCAACCCGGCACGGCTCCATGGCAATGCCGGAGAAGCCGGCTTCGCCCAGGATCCGCTTCACGCGGGCCTCGGAGGCGAACGCGAACGGGCCGGGATCCTCGGGCCCTAGCGGCGGCAGTTTCGGCACGTGCTTGTAGACGGCAGCAAGCGGCGTCATGAAGAACGGATTTTCGCGCGGCTCCTGCCAGCAGGCGAAGGCGAGACGGCCGGTCGGCTTCATCGCCTTGCGCAGATTGGCGAACGACGTCACGGGATCGGCAAAGAACATCACGCCAAAGCGCGAGGCCAACAGATCGAAGCTCTCGCTGACAAACGGATAGATGGTGGCGTCGGCCAGCGCGAACTCGACCGGCAAACCCTGCGGCGCGCTCTGCCGCGCCCGCGTCAGCATCGGCTCCGAGACATCGACGCCGAGCACGTGGCCAGCGGGCGCGACCTTGGCCGCCAGCGCGAAGCTCGAGGCGCCGCTGCCACAGCCGACATCGACGACGCGTTGGCCGGCTTTCGGCGCGGCGCGATCGATCAGGAGGTCGAGCACCGGCTGCAGCACGATATCCTGCGCGGCCTGCCGTGTGGCCCAGCGCTGACCGCCCGGCCCGTTCCAATAAGCAATCTGGTCGGCGTTCTGCGGATGGCCAGCGTTCATGCGATCGAAACCTTGTGAGGAAGCTTCTGTTGTCTCATGTTTGGGCATGATCTCTTTCGGAAAACAGCTTCGCACTTTTTCCGGATCATGCCCTAGCAGCTCTCACGCGTCGCGGCGCGCAGCATCGGCATCAGCTGATAGGTGAATCCGGCATCCGCCTTGGTGACGGGATCGTTGGCGACGATCTCCTGCGGATCGGCATCGTCAGGCAGTTGCAGCACGCCGAGGCCCCAGACGCCGGAGGGATCGGCGACCGGTCCGAACACCAGCGCCTTGCCGGCCTGCAGCAGTTCGCCGCAATAGGCGACGTGCGCCTGCATGATGGCGGCTTCCTGCGGCGTCATATCCTGAGGAAAGGTCGGGCGCGGTCCGGTCAATTTGCAGACGTAGTATTTCATCGACCTGATCCGCGCTCGGAGCTTTATTTGGCGGCTGCGCTCGTGGGCTTGGCCGGTTTCGGCTTCGCGGCATTCGCCTTGGGCGCGCCCTGCCCGTCGCTGCGCGCGATGCCCCAGGGATCGGTCGGTTTCTGATCCGGCACACCGCTGAGCGCACGCTGATAGGCGCGCTGTTGCCGCGCCTCGTTGGCCGCATCGGCCGGCGACTTCTCGACCTCTTCGCGATAGCGCTGAACGTGATCCGACTGTGCGAATGCGGGTCCGGCAATCATGGTGAGAAGAAAAATCGCGGCGAGTTTGCGCATGCATCAAGTTCCCGGTTAGGCGGACAGAATAGCATCGCTGCAGCGTCGGCATCAAATCTGGGCGCGTGACTTTCGGCACCTTTCGCACCATCGGGTATCGAATGACATTCGGCACGCCAGCGCGGAGCAAGCGCGGTCCCGGCCATCCCCATGAGACTACCCCACGGCCGGGATCGCGCCCTCTCCGCGCGTTCACCGAGAGCCATGCAATGGCCTTACTCCGTAGGGCTCATCAACCAGAGGCGGCTTTGCAGCTCGTGAAACACCGCGCCACCGTCATCCTGCGCGAGCATGTGCAAGCGGAGGCCGAGCTGGTCGGACGAGCCGCGGTTCTCACCGATGGAACCGCAGGGACCGTCGAGGGCGTGTTTCTGGACGAATCTCACGGGTTGCGCATCTCGATCAAGGGCCACATCGGGAAGTGGCCGATCGCGACCATCAGGATGCTGCAACCGTAGGACTGGATCCGAAGGGGGAAGCACGTCCGCACGCGTTTAGGCAGCCAGTCCGCCTGCGCATTTCGAGCCTTGGCGTGACAGCCTTCGCCCTGCGAACCGAACAAGCGGATGAATTAGTGCTCAAAGGCTGGCTTGCCCAGCCGTAGCCCGCAGGGTGAAGGGCTGGTAGGCGGCGAGAGATTCGAACTCCCGACCCTCTCGGTGTAAACGAGATGCTCTAACCAGCTGAGCTAGCCGCCCTTACCTGCGCGCCTCTTTAGCCTCGCCTGCCCCCGAGGCGCAAGGCCGCAACGCCTCAATCCGTCAGCACCAGTCCGTCGGGCGCGCTGGCAATTCCTTGAGATCATTGATCCATGGCGCGGCGGAGCGGCACCAGACCTGGCGTCGCGGGGTCAATTGGCCGCGCTGGCGAATGCTGCCCCAGCGGATGCCCCAGTCGTCGGGCCCGCCGTCCTCGCCGCTCGTGAACAGCGGCGAACCGCAG
>NZ_LFIQ01000077.1:85881-103207 GCF_001189245.1 Bradyrhizobium pachyrhizi
TGGAAACGGATTCGGCCGTTATCGCCCCGCTTGCCGTAGACCTTCGGCGCACCTCCGGTCAGCCGCACCTGTTCGGCGTCGCAGATCACCGTGACGCGGTAGGGCGAGCCGGTCAGCGCCTGACAGTCCGTGCAATGGCAGATCGACACCCGTTCGGGATCGATCTCGGCCTGATAAGTGATAGCCCCGCAATGGCATTGCCCGTCGATGTGCATCTGGCGCTCTCCAATTCCGTCAAACAAAGCAGCCGCCGTGAGCGCGGTTCCATTGTCCAGGGCCCTGGCTCTCGGCCCACCTCCTTTAACGGAGCAACGCCGGTATCCCGTACCCGCATTGTTTGGGATACCAAATCGGGATACGAAAGCCGTCTGATCGAGATTCCACGCCCGCCAAGGAGCGGCCAAGGACGGCGCCATGTCGCAGATGCTTCAGATCCATGACCAGCTCCGGGAGATGATCCTGTCGCTCGACCTGGGCCCCGGCGAGCGGCTGACCGAGCGCTGGCTGGAGAGCCGGTTCGAGGGATCGCGCACGCCGATCCGTGCCGCGCTGGTCCGGCTCGAAGGCGAAGAGCTGGTGCGCCGCGACGGCCGCAACTGGATCGTCGCACCGATCGACCTCGGTGAGCTGGAGGCGCTTGCCGAGTTCCGGATTCCGCTGGAGACGACGGCGGTGCGCCTCGCCTGCGCGCGGGCGAGCGCAGCCGATATCGCCGGCGTCGAGGAGATGCTGGATGCCTGCCAGTCCGGCGCGCCGCGCGAGGAATGGCATCGGGTCGGCACCGATTTCCATGTCGAGATCGCGCGGCTCTCCGGCAATCCCTTCATCGTCAAGGCGATCGCCGGCGCCATGACGAGGCTGTCGCGGGCGCGCTGGCTGGAAGTGTGGACCGAGCCGTCGCGCGAGCAGGCCTGGCGCGAGCACCGGCGCATCCTCGGCTTCATCAAGGCCGACGATCCGGAGGCCGCCGCGCGCGAGGCCGCCGACCACATCACCGATACCCGCGATCGCCTGCTGCGTTCGCTGAACGAGGATCGCCGCGGCCTGCGGGCGCGCGGCTTCGCCGTGATCGGGCTGCGCTGACATGAACATCGAAGTCGATCGCGAAGCCCTGCTCGACGCGGGCCCCTGGAAACGCAATTTGATCGTCTGCGTGTTCGGCTCCTTCACGACAATCGTGGGGATGACGCTGCTGCTGCCGTTCCTGCCGCTCTATGTCGAGCAGCTCGGCGTGACCGATCATGCCGCGATCGTGCAATGGTCGGGCGTCGCCTATGGCGCAGCCTTCTTCAGCGCGGCGCTGACGGCGCCGCTGTGGGGACGGCTCGCCGATCGCTACGGCCGCAAGCTGATGCTGATCCGCGCCAGCCTCGGCATGGCCGTCGCGATGTCCCTGATCGGCATGGCGCACAATGTCTATGAGCTGGTTGGCTTGCGGCTGCTGACCGGCCTGCTCGGCGGCTACGCCTCGGGCTCGACCGTGCTGGTCGCGGCGCAGACGCCCAAGGCGCGCTCCGGCTGGGCGATCGGCGTGCTGTCGGCCGGCATCATGGCCGGAAGCCTCGTCGGTCCGTTGATCGGCGGCGTGCTGCCGGGGCTGATCGGCATCCGTGCGACCTTCTTCCTGATCGGCGGCGTCATCTTCTTCACCTTCCTCGGCACGACGTTCCTGATCCGCGAGGACGCGCGCCCGAAGACCGCGAAAGGCGGCAAGGCGCGTGGCGGCTGGTCGCTGGTCCCGGACAAGCGCCCTGTCGTCGCGATGTGGGGAACCGGCCTGCTGCTGATGGTCGCCAACATGTCGATCGAGCCGATCATCACGGTCTATGTCGCGCAACTGGTCGAGGCGCCGCAGGTGACATTCGTCGCCGGCCTCGTGATGTCGGCGGCGGCCTTCGGCAGCCTGCTGTCGTCCTCGCATCTCGGCAAGCTGGCCGATCGGGTCGGCCACTGGCGGATCATCACCATCTGCTTGGCGGTGTCGGCGCTGCTGTTGATCCCGCAGGCCTTCGTGGTCAGCGGCTGGCAGTTGATCCTGCTGCGCTTCCTGATGGGGCTCGCGCTCGGCGGCCTCCTGCCCTGCATCGCGAGCGTGATCCGGCACAACGTGCCTGATGCGGTCACCGGCAGCATGCTCGGCTACTCGATCTCGGCGCAATATGCCGGCCAGGTGATCGGCCCGCTCGCCGGCGGCTTCATCGGCGGCCATATCGGCATGCCCGCGGTGTTCCTCGGCACCAGCGTGCTGATGGCACTCGGCGCGATCGGCAATTTCGTCGTCGAAAGGAAAGAGTAGTTCCGGCGCCGGCGTACCCACGTCGGCAGCTCGATCATTCCGTACCGCAACGACGAAAAAGCCAGTCGGGGTGTCGGAACACGCGCCATTGGTTCGTTCTTTGCTGTGAAGCCAGCAAATGGAGATACCCAATGGCCGACCTGACGCTTACCACCTTCGATTGGGTTCCGGAGATGCCGCGGGGATTTGTGCGCGACCTCCGCGTGCGCTGGGCATTGGAAGAGGCGCGCTTGCCGTATCGCGTTGCAAGCGTGCCGTTTCGCGATCGGGGCCCCGAGCACTTCGCGCACCAGCCGTTCGGTCAGGTGCCGTGGCTGACCGACGGCGACGTCTCGATCTTCGAGAGCGGCGCGATCCTGCTGCATCTCGGCGAGCGCAGCGACGCGCTGCTGCCGACCGATCCGCGCCAGCGCAGCGAGGCTTTGAAATGGCTGTTCGCAGCGCTCAACTCGGTCGAGATGGCGAGCCTGCCCTGGTCGCTCCTGGTGTTCTCGGGCGAGAGCGGCGGCACGTCGGCATGGACACGCTTCGACGGCTTCCTGCAATCCCGGCTTAGGCACATAGAGCCGGTGCTGACGGGTCGCAAATGGCTGGCCGGGCCGTTCTCCGTCGCCGACATTCTCATGGCGGATGTGCTGCGCCTGGTCGACCGCTTCGACGGACTGGCGGAATATCCCGCGTGTCGCGACTACGTCGCGCGTGCCACGGCGCGGCCGGCTTTCGCAAAGGCGCATGCCGATCAGATGGCGCACTTTGCCGCCGCGGACAGAGCCGCAGCCCTACCGACCTGATCGCGAACAGCGAAAACAAAAACGGCGCCCGAAGGCGCCGTTTTCTTATGTCGATCGGAGCTTGCTTCAGTGCGCCGTCAGGCCACCGGACGCCTCATCCGAAGCATCGGGCTTGACGTCGACCTTGCTGGTCTCCTCTTCCCAGACGATCGGTGCGGGCACGCGGACCAGCGCCTTAGCGACAACCTCATCCAGCCGCGAGACCGGAATGATGTCCATGCCGCCCTTGATCGCATCGGAGATCTCCGTGAGATCCTTGGCGTTGTCCTCCGGGATCAGCACCGTCTTGATGCCACCGCGGGCGGCAGCCAGGAGCTTCTCCTTCAGACCGCCAATCGGCAGCACGCGACCACGCAGCGTGATCTCGCCGGTCATCGCGACATCGTGGCGGACCGGGATGCCGGTCATGACCGAGATGATCGCGGTGGCCATCGCCACACCGGCGGACGGACCGTCCTTCGGCGTCGCGCCCTCCGGCACGTGAACGTGGATGTCGCGGCGGTCAAACATCGGCGGTTCGATGCCGTAGACGATCGCACGCGAGCGGACGTAGGACGCCGCCGCCGAGATCGACTCCTTCATCACGTCGCGCAGATTGCCCGTGACGGTCATCTTGCCCTTGCCGGGCATCATGACGCCTTCGATGGTGAGCAACTCGCCGCCGACATCGGTCCAGGCCAGACCGGTGACGATACCGACCTGATCCTCGTCGTCGATCTCGCCGAAGCGATACTTCGGAACGCCGAGGAACTCTTCGATGTTCGCCTCGGTGACCTTCACCGACTTCTTCTTGGAGATCATCAGCTCCTTCACCGCCTTGCGGGCGAGTGTGGAGAGCTCACGCTCCAGGTTACGCACGCCCGCTTCGCGGGTGTAGCGCCGGATCATCAGGAGCAAGGCCGCGTCGTCGATCGACCATTCCTTGGAGTCCAGACCGTGCTTGGAGAGCGCGCTCGGGATCAGATGCTTGCGCGCGATCTCGACCTTCTCGTTCTCCGTGTAGCCGGCGATCCGGATGATCTCCATGCGGTCCATCAGCGGGCCGGGAATATTCAGCGTATTCGCGGTCGTGATGAACATCACGTTGGACAGGTCGTAGTCGACCTCCAGGTAGTGGTCGTTGAAGGTCGAGTTCTGCTCGGGGTCCAAGACCTCAAGCAGCGCCGACGACGGATCGCCGCGGAAATCGGCGCCCATCTTGTCGATCTCGTCCAGCAGGAACAGCGGGTTCGACGTTTTCGCCTTGCGCATCGACTGGATGATCTTGCCGGGCATCGAGCCGATATAGGTGCGGCGGTGACCGCGGATCTCGGCCTCGTCACGCACGCCGCCGAGCGATACGCGCACGAATTCGCGCCCCGTGGCCTTCGCGATCGACTTGCCGAGCGAGGTCTTGCCGACGCCGGGAGGCCCGACCAGGCACAGGATCGGTCCGGTCAGCTTGTTGGCGCGCGACTGCACCGCGAGATACTCGACGATGCGGTCCTTGACCTTCTCGAGCCCGTAGTGATCGGAGTCCAGCACCGCCTGCGCGGCCTCGAGGTCCTTCTTGACCTTGGACTTCTTGCCCCACGGGATCGACAGCAGCCAATCCAGATAGTTGCGCACGACGGTCGCTTCCGCGGACATCGGCGACATCTGGCGCAGCTTCTTCAGCTCGTGCTGGGCCTTCTCGCGCGCTTCCTTGGACAGCTTGGTCTTGGAGATCTTCTCCTCCAGATCGGCCAGCTCGTCGCGACCTTCGTCGTCGCCGAGCTCCTTCTGGATCGCCTTCATCTGCTCGTTCAGGTAATACTCGCGCTGGGTCTTCTCCATCTGGCGCTTGACGCGCGAGCGGATGCGCTTCTCGACCTGCAACACCGAGATCTCGCTCTCCATCAGGCCCAGCACCTTCTCCAGGCGCTGCGTGACGGACAACGTCTCCAGGATCGCTTGCCGATCGGCGATCTTGACCGCGAGATGCGAGGCAACGGTATCGCCGAGCTTGGCGAAATCGGTGATCGCCTGAACCACGCCGACGACTTCGGCGGAGATCTTCTTGTTCAGCTTCACATAGCTTTCGAAGTCGGACACGACCGAACGCGCCAGCGCCTCGGCTTCGACCGAGTTGGCGTCCGTGTCGGCGAGCGCGACCGCGGTCGCCTCGTAATATTCGCTGCGGTCGGAATACTTCTCGACGCGCGCGCGCTCGAGACCCTCGACCAGCACCTTCACGGTGCCGTCGGGCAGTTTCAGGAGCTGCAGGACGCTGGCGAGCGTACCAGTCTCGTAAATTGAATCGGGTGCCGGATCGTCATCGGACGCGTTCTTCTGCGTCGCGAGCATGATCAGCGCGTCGTTCTTCATCACCTCTTCGAGCGCGCGGATCGATTTCTCGCGGCCGACGAACAGCGGCACGATCATATGCGGGAAGACGACGATGTCGCGGAGCGGCAGCACCGGATAGGAGTGGCTTTCGCCGTGGACGATCGTTGGCCGGGGTTTTGAGGTCGTCATGGCCTAATCCTTTTGTTGTGCCCCCTTGCACGCAGTCCGCCTGCTTGCGCAACCGCCACAAGGTGCCTTGGTGATGCGGAATGCGAATGCTGTCGGCAGCCGCTTATTCCGCATCGTGAAGCGACGAATCTCAACGGATGAGATCCCTCACCGATAGCATTAGGTGGCTATCAGGCGGGGGGGTGTCAAGTCTCAGAAGTGTCGGGAAATATAGGCTAAACAAGCATTTGCTGCTACGCCGCAGGGGCGCCGCTGCTGCGCCATGGCGGCCGCCGGAGCGTCCGGCAGCCGCGCATTTTTGACGGGTCGAGATGAGCGCCGTTTAGGCGCTCGCGCTGCTCTCGACAGCGCGGTCGGAACGATCCGCGTAGATGTAGAGCGGACGCGCCGTTCCCTCGACGACCTCGCGCGAGATCACGACTTCCTCGACGCCTTCCAGGCCCGGGAGGTCGAACATGGTTTCGAGCAGGATGCTCTCCAGGATCGACCGCAGGCCGCGCGCGCCGGTCTTGCGCTCGATCGCCTTGCGGGCGACCGCGCCAAGCGCCTCGTCGGCGAAGGTCAGCTCGATGTTCTCCATCTCGAACAGCCGCTGGTACTGCTTCACCAGCGCGTTCTTCGGATCCGTCAGGATCTTCTTCAGCGAGGTCTCGTCGAGGTCCTCCAGCGTGGCAACGACGGGCAGACGGCCGACGAATTCCGGGATCAGGCCGTACTTCAGCAGGTCTTCCGGCTCGACGTGACGGAATATCTCGCCGGTGCGGCGATCCTCCGGCGCGAGCACCTGCGCCGCGAAGCCGATCGAGGTCGAACGGCCGCGCGCGGAGATGATCTTCTCGAGGCCCGAGAACGCACCGCCGCAGATGAACAGGATGTTGGTGGTATCCACCTGCAGGAACTCCTGCTGCGGATGCTTGCGGCCGCCCTGCGGCGGGACCGAGGCCACCGTGCCTTCCATGATCTTCAGGAGCGCCTGCTGGACGCCCTCGCCCGACACATCGCGGGTGATCGAGGGATTGTCCGACTTGCGGCTGATCTTGTCGATTTCGTCGATATAGACGATGCCGCGCTGCGCGCGCTCGACATTGTAGTCGGCGGCCTGCAGCAGCTTCAGGATGATGTTCTCGACGTCCTCGCCGACATAGCCGGCTTCGGTCAGCGTCGTCGCATCCGCCATCGTGAAGGGCACGTCGAGGATGCGGGCCAGCGTCTGCGCGAGCAGCGTCTTGCCCGAACCGGTCGGACCGATCAGCAGGATGTTCGACTTCGCCAGTTCGACGTCGTTGTGCTTGGTCTGATGGTTAAGCCGCTTGTAGTGGTTGTGGACGGCGACCGACAGCACCTTCTTGGCATGGCTCTGGCCGATCACGTAGTCGTCCAGGACCTTGCAGATTTCCTTCGGCGTCGGGATGCCGTCGCGCGACTTCACCAGCGAGGACTTGTTCTCCTCGCGAATGATGTCCATGCACAGTTCGACACACTCGTCGCAAATGAAGACAGTCGGTCCGGCAATCAGCTTGCGAACTTCATGCTGGCTCTTGCCGCAGAACGAGCAATATAGCGTGTTCTTGGCGTCGCTCGTGCCGACCTTACTCATTCATTATCTCCGTCCGCCGTTCGATCTCGTTTGCCAGATCGACCCAATCCGGCACACAACCGGGCTGTTGGGTAGATAGAGCAAATTCCGTACCAAAAAAGACCCTACGCAATACTGACCGTGTGGATCACGGTTTATTCGAATCTCCGCGATCATAGCCGATGCATCACAGCCAACCATGCTGGCACCCGACTATCAAGAATTCGCTAATCGGATGGCCAGCTCAACACCGTGACAATACCGTGATTTTCAACGATCGCACGTGGAATACGCGTCGAAATCCACGGAACGTTGCGGGATTACCACGTCAGTATATGAGCACGAAACCGGAACTTTCCGCCCGCGCGCATGCACCCGCGGGCCGGTCACCACCCTGCTTTTGCCGGTTATGTGAGGCGTCAATGTGGAGATCACACCGACGCCTCGAGATACCTGCCCAGATCAGGCGGCCTTCGCGGCGGCCGGGTCGTCCGGACGCTTGTCGATGACCTTGTCGACGAGGCCGAACGCCTTGGCGTCCTCGGCGGTAAGGAACTTGTCGCGCTCCAGCGCGTCCTCGATCGCCTTGTAGGTCTGGCCGGTATGCTTCACGTAGATTTCGTTGAGGCGCTTCTTGAGATTCAGGATCTCCTGCGCGTGCAGCATGATGTCGGTGGCCTGGCCCTGGAAGCCGCCGGAGGGCTGGTGCACCATGATGCGGGAATTCGGCAGCGTGAAGCGCATGTCCTTCTCGCCCGCAGCCAGCAGCAGCGAGCCCATCGAGGCCGCCTGCCCCGTGCACAGCGTCGATACCGGCGGACGGATGAACTGCATCGTGTCGTAGATCGCAAGACCCGACGTCACCACGCCACCCGGCGAGTTGATGTACATCGAGATCTCCTTCTTCGGATTCTCGGCCTCGAGGAACAGCAGCTGCGCGACGATCAGCGTCGACATGCCGTCTTCCACTGGACCGGTGACGAAGATGATGCGCTCCTTCAAAAGGCGCGAGAAAATGTCGTAGGCGCGTTCGCCGCGATTGGTCTGCTCGACGACCATCGGCACGAGGTTCATGTAGGTTTCAACGGGATCGCGCATGAAAGAACCCAAGGGTTAGGGGTGATGCAGAACTTTGCTCAAGACTACTTGGCTCAAGACTACTGCCTCAAGGCTTAACCCAGATATGGGCCAATTTCCGGCCGACAAGGCCGTCAACTCGCCGCACTAGCCACCTGGGCAGGTAGCAGAAGTTCAAGCTGATTCGCGTCTTCGCGCCTAGCGACGGGGACCTTCGCCAGGCGCGCTTTCGCGGTTCATCATTAACGCAAGGTGCCGAATTTAAGCGGCAGTTTTCTCGGCGTCTTCATCCTTGAACAGCTCCTCCTTGGTGACCTTCTTCTCGGTCACATTGGCGAGCTCCAGAACGAAGTCGACGACCTTGTCCTCGTAGATCGGGGCGCGGAGCTGGGCCAACGCCTGGGCGTTGCTGCGGTAGTAGTCCCAGACTTCCTTTTCGCGGCCGGGCATCTGGCGTGCACGCTCGATCACGGCGCGCGACACCTCGTCGTCGGTCACGGTGATCTTGTTCTTCTCCCCGATCTCCGACAGCACGAGGCCGAGGCGGACGCGACGGTCGGCGATCTTGTGGTACTCCTCCTTTGCCGCTTCCTCGGTGGTGTTCTCGTCGGCGAAGGTCTTGCCAGACGAGTCCATCTCGGCCTTGATCGAGTTCCACATCAGGTTGAACTCTTCGGCGACAAGCGACGGCGGCGCCTCGAATTTGTGGCTCTCGTCGAGCCGGTCGAGCAGAGCGCGCTTGACCTTCTGGCGGGTGGCGCCGGCGAACTCGGCCGTCAGGCGTTCGCGGGCAGCTTCCTTCAGCTTGTCGAGCGACTCCAGGCCAAGCGTCTTGGCGAACTCGTCGTCGATCGTGGTCTCACCGGGCGCCTCGATCAGCGTCGCGGTGGTCTCGAACTCGGCCGGCTGGCCGGCGAGCTTCTCGTTCAGATAGTTCTTGGGGAACGAGACCTTCAGCGTGCGGGTCTCATTGGTGCCGATGCCGATCAGCTGCTCCTCGAAGCCCGGAATGAACTGGCCGGCGCCGATCACGACCTGGATGCCCTCGCCGGTGCCGCCCTCGAACGCTTCACCGTTGATGGTGCCCTTGAAGCTGATGGTGACGCGGTCGCCCTTCTCCGCCGCGCCCTCGGTCTTGGCATTGTACGGGCGGCTGCCCTCGGCGATCCGCTTGATGGCATCGTCGACATCGGCGTCGGAGACTTCGACGACCGGCTTCTCGACCGAGAACGACTTGAAATCGGCGAGCTGGATCGGCGGCACGACTTCGATCGCGACGGTGTAGGTCAGGTCGGTCTTGCCCGACAGCAATTCCTCGACCTGGTCCTTCTCGGTCGGCATCGTGATCTTCGGCTCGCCGGCGAGGCGGAAGCCGCGATCCTCGAAGATCTGCCGGTTGGTATCGCTGATGGTCTGGTCGATGGTCTCGGCCATCACCGAGCGGCCGTAGATCTTCTTCAGATGCGCCACCGGCACCTTGCCGGGACGGAAGCCGTTGAGACGGACCTTGTCCTTGAGGTCGACCAGCTTGGCGTCGGCCTTGGCATCGAGATCGGATGCCGGGACGCTGATCTTGAATTCGTGCTTCAATCCCTCGTTGAGGGTCTCGGTGACCTGCATGGTATCAATCTTCTTCCGCTTTTGCCCGGCCCGAGCGGCCGTGGCAGTGTTCAATCTGTTCGACGGCGGGCCTCGCGGCCTAACGTCTGTGGGTTCGGCGAACCCGCACCCCATCGGGGCCAAAGGTTCTCCAAGAATTCGTCATGCAAACGCTGTAAGCGCTTGGTGCGGGCGGAGGGACTCGAACCCCCACAACTTTCGTCACTGGAACCTAAATCCAGCGCGTCTACCAGTTCCGCCACGCCCGCGCGAAAAGCATCCCAGTCCGGCCGCGATGCCGCGGGCGGCCGGGCTTATAACATGCGCCCACCGGTTCGCAGCAAAAAAATGGCCGCTGTTGAGCCCGCCCTGCGACCGATCGCGACTGGACAGGTACACTTGAAAATGGTCCGCATCGGCCGGATGGCAAGTCCTCCCGCAAGTCCCGAATTTTCACTCACCCGGCGCAGCCTGATCGCCGCCCTTGGCGCCGCGGCGCTTTGCCCCGCTCTGCCCGCCACCGGCGCGGCACAGGGCCGGACCGCGGTCGCGCTCCAGGCCAAACCCGACCGCATCTCGCTTCGTCCAGGCGACGGACCGGGTCCTGGCGGACCGGAGACATCGGTCTGGTCACTCGGCAGCAACGACCTCCGCTTCAAGCGCGGCGAGATCCTTGACGTCACCTTTGGCAATGACCTGCCGGTCGCGGCCGCGCTGGATTGCCGCGGGCTCGACGGCGTCGCGGCGGCGGAGCCACTGGCCTCCCGGGCGCTGCTTGCCGCCGGGGGAAAGGATAGCTTCCAGCTGCCGCTTCGGCATGCCGGCACCTTCCTCTGCGAGCCGCTGATCGGCGATGGCGGCACGGCACCGGCGCGGCCGCTGCCGCTGATCGTGACCGGCACCTCGCCGGTCGCGGTCGATCGCGACGAGGTCTTGCTGATCGAGGAGTGGCGCCTGCGGCCGGACGGAAGCGCAATCCCGGCCGGCAATGATCCAAAAGATTCGACGCGAATTCATACGATTAACGGCAAAACCTCATACGATATCTCGGCACCGGCCAATGCCCGCCTCAGACTCCGCTTTATCAACGGCAGCCAACGCAGCGTGCTGGCGGTCAAGCTGGAGAACCTCGACGTCCGGGTGATGGCCATCGACGGCCAGCCGGCCGAACCATTTCCGGCCCGCAACGGTGCGCTGGTACTGGCTCCTGGCGGCCGCACCGATGTGTTCGTCGACGCGGCCGGACCGGCCGGAACCAGCTTCGCGATCCTGCTGCACGACGGCACGCTGGCCCGCCCGGTCGGCAAGCTGGCCGTCTCGAACGACCCGCCGGTCCGCCCGGCGCCGTTCCCGCCGGCTCCACCGCTGCCCGGCAACGACATGCCAGCCCAGGTCGATCTCAAGAGCGCCGCAAGGTTCGAGCTAACCCTCGGCACGCCGACCGAATGGTTCCGCCCGGCGGACTTCAAGCCATCGGCCGCGCCGGCCTTTCAGGCCAAAGCCGGCCGGCCGGCCGTGCTGGCGCTGACCAATCGCGGCCCGATCGCCAGCGTCTTTCATCTGCACGGCCATCACTTCCGTCTGCTCGACCGGCTCGACGACGGCTGGAAGCCGTTCTGGCTCGACACGCTCGCGGTCGAACCGGGCCAGACCCAGCGCATCGCCTTCCTCGCCGAATATCCGGGCCGCTATCTGATCGAGCAGGTCGCGACCGACTGGGCCGCGCCGCGGCTCGTCCGATGGTACAGTGTCCAATAACAAAAAGAGGAAACGTCCATGAGCCAGACAGTTGCAGCGATCCGCGGAGTTCGTGCGCGAAGCGTCGTGGTGCCGCTCAAGCGCCCTGTGAAGAACGCCTTCGGCGTGATCGATTCCGGCCCGCTGGTTCTGATCGATGTCGAGACCGACCAAGGCGTTACCGGCCGCACCTACATCTTCGCCTACAGCAAGCTCACGCTTAAACCTCTTGCCTATCTGATCGAGGAGATCGGCCGCGAACTCATCGGCAAGCCGGTCGCGCCGTTCGACCTGATGAAGGCAATGGACGCCAAGTTTCGGCTGCTCGGCTGGCAGGGCCTGATCGGCATGGCGGTATCCGGTCTCGACATGGCGTATTGGGATGTAGTCGGCCACCTCGCCGGCCGGCCGCTGGTCGAACTGCTCGGCGGCTCGGCGAAGCCGATCAAGGCCTATGACAGCTATGGCGTGGTCGATCCCGTCGCCGACGAGCGCGCGCTGCGGCGCTCGCTCGACCAGGGCTTCAAGGGCATCAAGATCAAGGGCGGCGACGGAGATGCCGCCAATGACGAGCGCGTCGTGAAGGGCGTGCGCACCCTGCTCGGTCCCGACATCGCGTTGATGATCGACTTCAACCAGTCGCTCGATCCAGCGGAGGCGACCCGCCGGATCGCGCGGCTTGCACCCTACGATTTGCACTGGATCGAGGAGCCGGTGCCGCAGGAGAGCCTGTCCGGCCACGCCAAAGTCCGCGAGACCTCGCCGACGCCGATCCAGGCCGGCGAGAACTGGTGGTTTCCGCGCGGCTTCGCCGAAGCGATCGCGGCCGGCGCATCGGACTTCATCATGCCCGACGTCATGAAGGTCGGCGGCGTCACCGGCTGGATGCAGGTCGCAGGACAAGCCGACGCCGCATCGATTCCGATGTCGAGCCATTTGTTCGCGGAGGTCAGCGCGCATCTGCTCGCGGTGACGCCGACCGCGCACTGGCTCGAATTCCTCGACTTCGCCGGCTCCATCCTCACAAGGCCCGCCGAGATCGTCGACGGCGTGGTGACCGCCAAGGGTCCCGGGCTCGGCATCGAGTGGAACGAGCCGGCGGTGGCGAAGTATCTCATGAGCTAGCCGCGGACAGTAGGATGGGTGGAGCGCAGCGATACCCATCATCTGGCCGCGCGGAGATGATTGATGGGCTTCGCTCCACCCATCCTACATGGCCGTTGTTGCGATCGATCGCAGCTTCACCTTTGCCGTGCGTTCATGTAGGTCAACCGGATATCGGAGCGCCCAATGTCGACCAACAACAAGCTGACGCTCAAATTCCGTTGTCCGACGGAGCTTGACGGACTGATACCGGCCCCCATACCGGCGGCGCAGGGCGTTCCCGACTGGCTCAAGTCCATGCCGGCGACGGCCTTCTCTTCGATCAACCTGCACGACGAGGACACCATCAAGCGCTGCCCGCCGTTCGTGGATGCGATGACCTGCGGGTTCTTGCTGCCGCTGGTTTGCGATCTCAAGGTCGAGGCCGGCGAAATCACCTGGGACCAGGACCTGCCGCCGGGAGGCACGCCGGAATTTCCACGCTCACCGATCGGCTTCCACGACCCGGGTCAGGTCACCGGCACTCCGCTGTTTGAAGAGGGCCGCTTCTTTCTCAAATTCCACAATTTGTGGACCGTCGAAGCCCCGGAAGGCTACGCGATCTACTTCACCCATCCCGTCAACCGCTTCGACCTGCCATTCACCACACTCAGCGGCCTGGTCAATTCCGACCTCTATGCCGACAATTGGGTGCACTTTCCGGCGTACTGGCACGACAGGAACTTCCGAGGCGTGCTCCCCAAGGGGACTCCGATCGCGCAATGTATTCCCGTCAAGCGAGACGACTGGACCGCGCAGGCATCGCCGTTTACCGCCGAAGACGCCAAGCGGGTCGGCGAACTCCGCACCGAGCTCAGACGGCAGCCGAACCTCTACCGGAGAAACTTCAGGGCGTAAGGCGAGGCGGAATGCCGTCCGCCGTGCTCAATGTCACTCCCCGCCGAGGAACCTCGCAGCGGCGCTCTGGGAGAAGAAGAAGCGGCCATGAGATCCCGAGGCCATGACGAATGCCGCGCGTCCAAACAGCTGCGGCTGACCGCGCATCACCGAGCGCAGCGCCGCCTCGGCAGCATCGCGCTCACCCTGCTCGAAAAGGCAGGTGGCGAGGTGGGCGCGGGTCGAGCGATCATCCGGGTATTGCGCGAGCACGCGGCGGAACGCATCCGCGGCTGCGGCGTAGTCGCCAACGAGGATCAGGACCCGCCCGAGCTGGTTGAGAACGTCGGGGCGTCCCGGCGCGGCATCACGTGCCGCCGTCAGGACGCTTGCGGCCCGCGCGATGTCATTGGTCTCCTGCAACAAGCGCCCGAGATCGAGCTTCAGGTCGACGCTCTCGGGGGCGAGCGCGAGACCGGCCTCGATCATGCCGATCGCCTCGTCGTGTTGACCGGCCTTGGCAAGCTGCCCGGCGAGTTCCTGGAAAGAAGGCAAGTATGGCGGGCGGCGTGCCGCCGTGCGGCGAAGCTGCGCGATGCCGTCCGTGGCCCGCCCCGCACCGCACAGCAACGCGCCAAGCAAGGTCTCGACCTCGCTATCCTCGCCGCGGCGCGCGACCCGCTCCAGCGGTGCGATCGCCTCGCCGCCCCGCTTCTGCCCCATCAGCGCATGCGCCAGCAGAAGCGCGGCATGCCTGTCGGTACGGTTCGATTTCAGGATGTTGGTGGCGATCTGCTCCGCCTGCGCAAACTGCTGCGCCCGCAACGCCATCGCGCCTTGTTGCAGCGCCTGAGCGAGGAAATTGTTCTGCGTGGCACTCACGAGCGGGATTCACGGGATGCAAGGGAACCTCGTGGGGCTTTAGCCCGCCTCCTTCCACGCGTCCACCAAAAGTCTCGTGCAAGCGGAACTTCAGCACAGACGAACCGTCCCGCCCGCTCCGCCGGCAGCGGAAGGATCGGATCTAGGCGGGACAAGGGTAATGCCGACCTTGTATGCTGCAATGATCGGCGTGCCGCCGAACGAACCTGACTCATCTGACTCAGATCGGAGAACCGGAATGGCACAGTGCATCGTTATCGTTCAATTCGACCTTCCGAAGCGAACCGAAGAACAGTCCATCAGGGGTGGCATGGGCAGCGCCCCCACCTATCGAAAGCTCGCAACAAAGGGGCTGATCCGTAAAGACTACCTCAACGGCGAGGCCGGCGCGGGCGGCGTTTACCTGTGGGAGAGCCGGGAAGCCGCCGAGGCATGGTTTACCGAGGCCAAGATCGCCGAGCTGACTGAGCGGTTCGGAGCCCGGCCGCGGCTGACCTGGTACGACACGCATGTCACTGTCGACAATCTCACGGGCGAGACGCGAGTGAATCAAACCGCGCTGATTTCCGCCGCGGAATGAAATCGACCTGAGTGATTGTTGAACGCCCGCATCTGGGTGCACTGCGGGCGTCAACGCGGCTATTTTCCGACCGGGGCCTCTGCCCGACGCCTAATCCCCGCCGCCGGCGATCCTGCCAGTGCTCGGTTGCAGCGTGCTGTGCGCCTGCGCAGGCGAAGCTTCGCCGTCCATCGCCTCCGGCCGCAACGCCTCCAGCGGACGCTTGCGGGTCTCGATGCCGAGCACCGCAACCGCGATCGCCTGCACCACCAGGAGCCCGGCCACCACAGAGACGACGCCGGTGACGCCGAACCTTGTGAACAGCTCGACCACGATGAACGGCGTCACGATCGACATCAGGCGACCGGCCGTGTTGCAGATGCCGGATCCGCGCATCCTGAGCTCGGTCGGGAACAGTTCGGGGATGTAGAGTCCCCAGGCCAGCGCCAGCATCACCGCCACCGTGAACACGAGCAGGAAGCCGATCAGGACGAAGGCGACCGGGTTGATGAACATCGGATAGATCAGCCCGAGCCCGGCCGCGGCGAGCGACAGCACGATCAGCGACGGCTTGCGGTCGATCTTCTCACCGATCCACATGCCCGACAGCGTGCCGAGCGGGCTGCCGAGCGTCATCAGCATGGTGTAGCCGAGCGATGACGACAGGTTGATGCCCTGCTTGACGAAGAAGGTCGGGATCCAGGCGATGAAGCCGTAGACTGCGGTGTTGAGCCCGATCAGGATCAGGCAGCCGACGATGGTCCGCGCGATCAACGCGCGCGAGAACAGGCGCGTGAAGCGAACGTCCGGCTGCACCGGGGCCGGCTGATAGGCCGGGGTCGGCAGGGTCCTGCCCTTGCCGACCTCCTGCTCGATCGCCGCCAGCACCGCCTCCGCCTCGGCGCTCTTGCCCTGCGTCTCGAGCCAGCGTGGCGATTCCGGCAGCGAGCGCCGCAGGAACCAGACGATCATCGCGCCGATGCCGCACAGCGCGAACATCCAGCGCCAGCCGAGATGCGGAATGACGACCCAGCCGACCAGCGTCGCGACGAACAGCGCACCATTGGTGCAGGTCGCGAGCGCCGCGCCCCAGCGGCCGCGCTGCTGCGGCGGGATGAATTCGCTGAGCACGACATAGCCGACGACGATCTCGGCGCCGAGCCCGAGGCCCATCACGAAGCGGGCCCCGATCAGCCAGTTCATCGACGGCGCGAGCGTTGCCGCCAGCGCGCTGAGGCCGAAGATCAGGAGGTTGGCCTGGTAGGCGAACTTGCGGCCGAAGCGGTCGCCGGCGATGCCCGCCAGCCAGGCACCGATCAGCATCCCGACAAAGGTCGCCGAGATGAAGCGTGCATTCTGGGCGAGGTCCGAATAGCCGGACTGAACCAGCGCGCCGAGAATGCTGCCGGCGAGGAAGATCTCGAAGCCGTCGACGAACAGTCCGGCTCCGATCAGCGCGAATATCCGGTAGTGAAATCCGGCGATCGGCAATCTGTCGAGCCGGCCCCCCGCGTTAACGCCCTTGGTCACTTCAGCCTCCCTGATTTTGATTTTGTTTTGATCGTTGTCTGCGCCGGCGTTCTGTCCGGCGTCATCCGGTCGAGACGCGCGCCTCCTCGTCTGCGCTTGCATGCACGGCTTGCGGCCGCGGCAGGCCGAGATTCTCGCGCAATGTGTCGCCCTGATAGTCGCGCTGGAACAGGCCGCGGCGTTGCAGCTCGGGCACCACGAGGCGCACGAAGTCCTGGTAGGTGCCGGGCACATGGGTGGCCGCCACGACAAAGCCGTCGCAGCCGCCTTCGCAGAACCAGCGCTCCATCTGATCGGCGACCGCCTTGGGCGAGCCGACGAAGGTTGGTAGTTCAGCGAGCGTCCCGCGCCCGCTGAACTGCACGAAGTCCCGCGGCGTCGGATTGGGCTTGCCGCTGAGATTCATCACGCGGTCGCGGATCGCCTGCAATCCGCTGATCGAAGCCAGCTCGTCCGACGTGAACGGCTCGTCCATCGGCTTGGCCGCGAAATCGTAGTTCAGCACCTCCGACAACAGCGTCAGCGCATCGATCGGCTTGGCGAGCCGGTTGATCGCGGCGAACTTGTCCTCGGCCTCGGCCTGGGTCTCGGCGACGATCGGATAGACCGCCGGCGCGATGCTGATGTCCCTGCCCGTCTTGGCGAGCGTCCCCTTCAAGTCGGCATACTGCTTCTTCGCGATGTCGAGATTGGGATAGATCACGAAGATCAGTTCGCCCCAGCGCGCCGCGAAGGTCTTGCCGCGGCCGCTCTGGCCGGCCTGAATGATCACCGGATGGCCCTGCGGCGAGCGCGGCACCGTG
>NZ_LFIQ01000077.1:103217-113514 GCF_001189245.1 Bradyrhizobium pachyrhizi
CCCGCGCGAGCGGAAGAACTGCCCGTGATGGTCGAGCCGGTGCACCTTGGCCGGATCGGCGAACAGCCCGCTCTCGCGATCGAAGCTGACCGCGCCGTCCTCCCAGCTATTCCAGTGGCCGAGCACAACCTCCATGAACTCGTCGGCGCGGTCATAGCGCAGATCGTGGCTGAGATGCTGCGAGGCACCGAAATTCGCAGCCTCGGAGTCGTTCAGCGAGGTCACCACGTTCCAGGCGGCGCGGCCGTTCAGCAGCAGATCCATCGTCGCGAACACGCGCGCGACGTGGAACGGCTCGTAATAGGTGGTCGAATAGGTCACGCCGATGCCGAGCCGCTCGGTCGCCAATCCCATCGTGAGCGCGACCGAGACCGGATCGAGCTTCGCCGCGCGCACGCCGTGGCGGATGGTCTCGCGAAAATCGTCACCGAAGCGATCGGGGATCGCGAGCCGGTCGTCGAAGAAGGCGAGATGGAACTTGCCGTGCTCCAGCGTGCGCCCGATTTCCTGATAGTAGTCGCGCGAGAACCAGTTTGGCTTCGAGTCCGGATGACGCCAGGAGGCGGGATAGTTCGAGCAATTCTGGGCCTGCAGGAAGCCGATCAATTTCATCTGCCTGGTCATGGCGTGGTTCCTTCGTGGCCGCCGGAGAATTGGTTCACGTCAGATCACCCCGTCGTTGCGCAGCGCGGCGAGCGCCGCCGCGGTTGCGCCGGCAAGCGAGGTCAGGACTTCGTCGGTGTGCGCGCCGAGCGCGACGCCGGCATGCCTGAACCGCGGCGGCGTGCGCGACATTTTTGGGATCGCACTCGGCACCGCGATCAGGCCGGCGCGCGACGGCACCTCGGCGATGTTGCCGCGCGCGCGGTACTGCGGGTCGGCGAAGATGTCACTGATGCTGTAGATCGGCCCGCAGGGCACGTCGTAGCGCTCGCACTCGGCAAGCGCCGTCTCCAGCGGCATGGAGCCGATCCAGTCGGCGACCATCCCGTTGACCTCCTTGCGCCGCGCCAGGCGGCCGGCCATGGCCGCATAGCGCGGGTCGGTCGCGAGTTCAGGGCGCTGCATCGCCTGCGCCAAGCGCTCGAACATCTTGTCGCTAGAACAGGCCAGCGCCACCCATTTGCCGTCGGCGGTCTGGTAATGGCTGTGCGGCACGACATTGACGGTGTCGGCGCCGAGGCGTTCGCGGACGAAGCCGGTCTTGGCGAACACGGTCGCCATCTCGTCGAGCAGCCGGAACACCGATTCATATAGCCCGATGTCAACCACCTGCCCGTGTCCGGTGGCATCGGCATGGCGTAGCGCCAGCAGCACGCCGAGCGCGCCCCACAGCCCGGAAATATAATCGGCGAGCGAGGTCGAGCCCGGCATCACCGGCGCCCGCCCCGCCTCGCCGGCAAGATAAGCGAGCCCGCTGAAGCCGTGCGCGATCCGGGCAAAGCCCGGCTTGTCGCGCAGCGGGCCGTCCTGCCCATAGGCGCTGATGCGCAGCATCACGAGTTTTGGGTTGACTTCGCGCAGCGCCTCGAAGCCGAGGCCCCATTTCTCCAGAGTGCCCGGCCGGAAGTTCTCCAGCACCACGTCGGATTGGCGGACCAGCTCGCGAAACAGCGCAGCGCCACGCTCGCTGCGCAGATCGAGCGTCACCGACTTCTTGTTGCGGGCTTCGCTGAGCCAGACATAGGTGTCGCCGCAGTCGCTCGGGGTGCCGAACCGGCGCAAGGGATCGCCCGTGCCCGGCTGCTCGATCTTGATCACCTCGGCGCCGAAATCCGACAGCACCGTGCCGCAGAACGGCGCCGCCACGAAGGTCGCGATGTCGAGCACGCGAATTCCGGCCAGCGGTGGCTCATGCGACATCGCGCGCTCCTGCCCTGCCCGCCGACAGAATTGCGTCATGGCGGTCGATGATCGCCTGCGCGCGCTTGAGCACCGCAAGATCGATCAGCACGCCGTCCTGTCCGAAGGCGCCGTCGCCGCCAGCGCTGGCGGATTGAATTTTCGCCGTGATCTCGCGCGCCCACCCGATCTCGCGTGCGGTCGGCGAGAACACCTCGTTGGCAGCCTCGAGTTGCGACGGATGGATCGCCCATTTGCCCTCGAAGCCGAGCGCGGCCGCCCGCGCCGCACTGGCGCGAAACCCTGCGGCATCGCCGAAATTGGCATAGGGGCCGTCGATCGCACGCAGGCCGCGGGCGCGGCAGGCATTGGCGATCCGGGCGAGAGCGAAGTGCCACTGGTCGTTCCAGTGCATGCGGCGCGCGCCGTCCTCGCCGGCATCGGTGAGCACGGCATAGCGCGGATCGGAGGCGCCGATGATCTCGCCGCAGGTGCGCAGATCGATCGAGTAATCGCCGATGCCGAAGATGACCGCTTCCAGTCGCTCCGACGCCTGCACGATGTCCTCGACATTGGCGAGCCCAAGCGTGGTCTCGATCAGGATCTCGATGCCCAGCGGCCTTGTGCGCGGGAACTCACGCTCGAGCCCCGTCAGCAGCGCATCGACGAACTGGACGTCGAAGGCGGTGCCGACCTTCGGGACCATGACGAGGTCGAGGCGCGGCGCGCGGCTGACGATCTCGATGATGTCGCGATGCGCCCATTCGGTGTCGAGCCCGTTGATCCGCACCGCCAGCGTCTTGTTGCCCCAGTCGATCCGGTTCAACGCCTCGATCGCGATCTCGCGCGCCTCGGGTTTTCGCGGCGGCGCAACCGCGTCCTCCAGATCGAGGAAGATGAAATCGGCGGCGCTACTTGCTGCGCGTTCGAAGAAATGGGTCGAGGTCGCGGGAACCGCGAGTTCGGAACGCTGGACGCGGCGCGTGCGCGGCTTGGTGACGGTGAAGGACATCGGAGCATCTTTTCTGCATCGCGCCGCAGGATCGTCTCCCACGGCCAACACAGTCATGCTAGATGTCCGACACTGATCTTTCTAACGAGATTATCTTAAGAACTGTTCGGTTTTTCGGGACAATTCCCCTGCAGGGCAAAACGATGTCGCAGATCAATTTCAAGCTGCTGCACATGTTCATCGCGGTCGCCGAGAACAAGAGCTTTCGCCAGGCCTCCGAGCAGCTCAACCGCTCGCAATCCGCGGTCAGCATGCAGATCAAGCTGCTGGAGGACCAGGTCGGCGCCGCCCTGTTTCATCGCACCACGCGGCGCGTCGAGCTGACCGCTGAGGGCCTGCAATTGCTGACGCATGCGCGGCGCGCGCTCGGCGAATGGGAGAACGGCCTGCGCGAGATCCGCGAGGTCATCGACATCCAGCGCGGCACGCTGTCGCTGGCCTGCGTTCCGACCATTGCCGCGACCATCCTGCCGCAGGCGCTGCATGCCTTCCAGGCGAGCTATCCCGGCATCAACATCAATCTGCGCGAGCTTGCCGCCGAGGACATGCTGGACTGCCTGCGCCGGCGCGAGGCGGATTTCGGCATCGGGCCGGAGATGGACGGCTCGACCGAGTTTCAGTTTGCGCCGCTGTTCAACGACCCGATCTATGCGCTGGCTACAAGAGCGTTTCCGTTCCGCAAGCGCAGCGCGGTCGACCTTACCGAACTGTCCGCCTATCCGATCCTGCTCAACTCAAAATCGGCGGCGCTGCGCTCGATGCTGGAGCGCGCGCTCGCCACACGCAATCTGCAGATGAAGATCAAGTTCGAGGTCGAGCACAGCTACACGCTGGCCGCGCTGGCCGGCGCCGGCCTCGGCGTCGGCATCCTGCCGAAGGTCGCGTTGCCGCGGCCGATCAAGAAGACGATGCAGGCGCTGCCGATCGTCAATCCGACGCTGGAGCGCACGGTCTGCATCGTCTCGCTGCGCGGACAATCGTTCTCGCCGGCCGCCGGCGCGCTGACATCAGTGATTCACAAATTCCTCAAGCCGCGCCCTTAGGTCCGCCGGGCCAATCCGCAGAACGCGCCACCAAAATAGATCAGCGGCGTCTCCCCTTCACGCAGATGCATCGCGCGGACCGCGCCGACGAAGATCGAATGCGTGTCGTGCGCATGCTCGTCGATCAGCTCGCAGTCGAGGCCGATCAGCGCATCCCGCAGGATCGGCGCGCCGGTGGCAAGCGACAGCCAGCCGTCGGCGTCGGAAAAGCGATCGTCCCGCTCGATGCCGCGGCGGCCGGCGAACACATTGGCCAGCTCCGCCTGGTCGGCGTGCAGCATGTTGACGCCAAAGGCTGCAGTGCGCCGGATCAGGCCATGCGCGCTCGCCGAGCGGTTGACGCAGGCGATCAGCCGCGGCGGCGTGTCCGACAGCGAACAGACCGACGTCGCCGTCATCCCCGTTCTGTCGCCCGGCCCGCCCGCCGACAGGATCGTCACCGCGCCGGCGTGGTGGCGCATCGCCGCGCGATAGGACGCGGGGTCGACGCTCCCGTGAGCCGGAGCGGCGGTCCGTGCGGCGGTCGAAAGCAAGCTGGTCGGTGCGTTCATCTGACTGTTCCGGGCGAGAGGCGACGGTTTTGAATCGTATAGGCCAGCCCGACCGATCGCAGAAACGCAAATATCTAACCAGTTGTTCAGATCATCCGATCAATGCCGTCGGGCGTGTGCAGGCCCGCGTGTCACGGTAGCGCCAGATCGAATGCCGCGCGATGCACGCGGGCGGCGCATCCATGTCGGCGCGTGTGAACCGCCTAATACTCGATCCCGAACTCGTCATAGAGGCGGCGGAACACGGCGGGCAGCACTTCGGTGAGATCTTCCGCGATCAGGCCGGGGCCCGCCTCGCTCGCGCTCTCGCCGTGCATCCAGACGCCGATGCTGGCCGCCTCGAAGGCCGCGACGCCCTGCGCCAGGAAACCGGCGATGATGCCCGACAGCACGTCGCCGGCGCCGGCGGTGGCGAGCCACGGCGGCGCGTTGGCGGCGACGGTGGCGCGGCCGTCGGGAGACGCGATCACCGTGTCGGCGCCTTTCAGCAGCACCACCGCGCCGGAGCGCTCGGCCGCCGCGCGCACGCGCTCGAGCTTGGAACGGCCGGGATGCTTGTTGGAAATATCGCTGAACAGCCGCGGAAACTCGCCCTCATGCGGCGTCAGCACCACCTGCTGACCGTCGCTTGCCTTGATCGCCTCAAACAGCCGGTCCGGCGCGCCGGCAAAGCTGGTCAGCGCGTCGGCGTCAAGCACCAGATGCCGCTGCGCCGACAGCGCGGTGTGGACGAAGTCGCGGGTGCGCGCGCTGACCCCGGCGCCCGGACCGATCACGCAGGCATTGAGGCGCTTGTCGCCAAGCAGCTCGGCGAACTGGATCGGGTTGTCGACCGCGCGAACCATCACCGCGGTCAGCGCCGCGGCATTGACGGCAAGCGCATCACGCGGCGAGGCCAGCGTCACGAGGCCGGCGCCGGCGCGCAGTGCCGCGCGCGCGGCAAGCCGCGCCGCTCCGGTCGAGGCGAGATCGCCCGACACCACGACGGCATGCCCCCGCGCGTATTTGTGGCCGTCGATCCGCGGCACCGGGAACGACCAGCGCCAGGCCTCGGGCGCATTCTCCGCGGTCAGCGGCTTGATCTCGTCGAGCACCTGCGCGGCGATGCCGATGTCGGCGACGCGCACCCGGCCGCAATGCATCCGGCCCGGCAGCAACAGATGCGCGGGCTTCTTGCGGAAGAAGGTGACGGTCTCGGTCGCCTGCACGGCCGCGCCCATCACGGCGCCCGACGTGCCGTTGATGCCGCTCGGCAGGTCGACCGCCAGCACCGGCGTACCGTTGGCGTTGACGGCCGCGATCATCTCCAGGGGATCGCCCTTCACCGGCCGGTTGAGGCCGGCGCCGAACAGCGCGTCGATGATCAGCGCCGGCTTGCCGAGCGCCTGCGGATTGAACGGCAGCACCGGATATTTCCAGCCCTTCGCCGCCAGCGCCGCGTCGCCCTGCAGGCTGTCGCGCTCGCAAAGCAGGATCACCGAGACCTCGCGGCCGCGCGCGGCGAGCTCGGCGGCGGCGACAAAGCCGTCGCCGCCATTGTTGCCGCGGCCCGCGACCACCACGATCGGCCCCTCCTCGACCAGGTCCATCGCGGCTTCCGCGACGGCCTGGCCGGCGCTCATCATCAGCGCGAAGCCCGGCGTTCCGGCTGCGATGGTCAGCCGGTCGGCGCGTTCCATCTCGGTCGTCGTCAGAACGTCCATGCCGAATCCTCAATCGCTTCGCCTTTTCGAGAGGCAATTCCTGTGACGTTCGCGGGGTTTCTACTGGCCGACTGCATACGGATTGATCTATTTGCCTATTTGTTAGGCTTGGATATCATAGCCCATGTGGTTCGATATCAGCCGATTGCCTGTTAAAAGGCTGATAACATTCCGAAATCGGGGACCTTAACAACTTGGCATAGACCCTGCTTTTGAGGAAGCCGCGCGCGAGGCCGCTTCATGCGACCATTGCGCGTGTTTCCGGCCACCGGCCGGAAGGCTTAAGACCAACCAGACTGCGCCCCACGCGCATCGAACTCGACCCTGCAATCTGCAATGCCCGGGAGGCGCTCAGTGAAGAAGATTGAAGCCATCATCAAGCCCTTCAAGCTCGACGAGGTGAAAGAAGCGCTCCAGGAAGTTGGACTGCAAGGCATCACCGTCACCGAGGCCAAGGGGTTTGGCCGCCAGAAGGGCCATGCCGAACTCTATCGCGGTGCGGAATACATCGTCGACTTCCTGCCCAAGGTGAAGATCGAGATCGTGATCGGCGACGACCTGGTCGAGAAGGCGATCGACGCGATCCGCCGCGCGGCGCAGACCGGCCGGATCGGCGACGGCAAGATCTTCGTCTCCAACATCGAGGAAGCCATCCGCATCCGGACCGGCGAATCCGGGCTGGACGCTATTTAAGGGCGGTGCTATCCGGATTTTCTGACGGCAAAAGAGAAAAAAGGCTGCTTCGGCAGCCTGATTTCGTTTGTGTAGTCACACGAACTCGCCAAAAGCGGGAATAACGTCGCTCTCCGCTGGAAACCGACCCGCACATCCATAAGGGGTATTCATGAAGACCGCCAAAGACGTCCTGAAATCGATCAAGGACAACGACGTCAAATACGTCGACCTGCGCTTCACCGATCCGCGCGGCAAGTGGCAGCACGTCACCTTCGACGTCAGCATGATCGACGATGACATCTTCGCCGAGGGAACGATGTTCGACGGCTCGTCGATCGCCGGCTGGAAGGCGATCAATGAATCCGACATGTGCCTGATGCCCGACCCGGTCACCGCGACGATCGACCCGTTCTTCGCCGAGACCACGATGGTTATCACCTGCGACGTGCTCGAGCCGACCACCGGCGAGCCCTACAACCGCGACCCCCGCGGCATCGCCAAGAAGGCCGAGGCGATGGTGAAGTCGATGGGCGTGGGCGACACCGTGTTCGTCGGCCCCGAGGCCGAGTTCTTCGTGTTCGACGACGTGCGCTATTCGGCCGAGCCCTACAACACCGGCTTCCGCCTCGACTCCTCCGAGCTGCCGATCAACTCGGCGACCGAATATGAGGGCGGCAATCTCGGCCACCGCATCCGCACCAAGGCCGGCTACTTCCCGGTGCCGCCGCAGGACTCGGTGCAGGACATGCGCTCGGAGATGCTCGGCGCGATGGCCAAGATGGGCGTCAAGGTCGAGAAGCATCACCACGAGGTGGCGTCGGCCCAGCACGAACTCGGCATGAAGTTCGACACCCTGACGCTGATGGCCGACCATATGCAGATCTACAAGTACTGCATCCACCAGGTCGCCCACATCTACGGCAAAACCGCCACCTTCATGCCGAAGCCGGTCTATGGCGACAACGGCTCGGGCATGCACGTCCACCAGTCGATCTGGAAGGACGGCAAGCCGACCTTCGCCGGCAACAAATATGCCGACCTGTCGGAAACCTGCCTGCACTATATCGGCGGTGTCATCAAGCACGCCAAGGCGATCAACGCCTTCACCAACCCGTCGACCAACTCCTACAAGCGTCTGGTCCCGGGCTATGAGGCTCCGGTGCTGCTCGCCTACTCTGCCCGCAACCGTTCGGCGGCCTGCCGCATCCCCTACACGGCGAACCCGAAGGCCAAGCGCGTCGAGGTGCGTTTCCCCGACCCGATGGCCAATCCCTATCTCGGCTTCGCCGCGATGCTGATGGCTGGCCTCGACGGCATCAAGAACAAGATCGATCCGGGTCCGGCGATGGACAAGGACCTCTACGATCTGCCGAAGGAAGAGCTGAAGCAGATCCCGACCGTGTGCGGCTCGCTGCGCGAGGCGCTCGAGAGCCTCGACAAGGACCGCGCGTTCCTCAAGAACGGCGGCGTGTTCGACGACGACTTCATCGACGCCTATATCGAGCTGAAGATGACCGAGGTCGCGCGCTTCGAGATGACCCCACACCCGGTCGAGTTCGAGATGTACTACTCGCTGTAAGCTTTACGGCTACCTACGAAATGCGAAAGGCGCTTCCACTGGAAGCGCCTTTTGTTTTTGGGTGAGAACGGTGCGTAGGAAGGGTAGAGCGAAGCGAAACCCATCGCACCGGTGCAAGCCTTGAGATGACGGGTTTCGCTTCGCTCTACCCATCCTACGAAGGAAGGTTACGCCTTCGCCTTGGCGAGCCGACGTCCGCCGGCGTCGAGCGCGCCGAAGGTGCCCGCGATCATGTCGGGCGTCGGGATCATGCCACCGAGCGACCAGCTCGCCGGCTCGCCCTCCTCGATCTTGACCCAGACGTTGCGGCGGAAGTCCGGGTTACCCTGCCCCTCGATCTCGACCATGAGGTCGGTGACGCGCTCCAGCAGCGCCTGCTTCTGCGCGACATCGAAGATGCCGCGGACGGTGGAAATGGTGACGTAAGGCATGGTCTCTCTCCATTGCTGAGGGTGTGACAACGCAGCGAAGATGGACCGGCGCGGCACAATCAGGCAGTGGCCGATCGGACAGAGATCGGGCAATATCTGCCACCGCCCGATCGCGCTGATCGGCTAGCATGACGGCGAAATCCGGAGGTCCCATGAAGCTTGCGATCCTCGCGCTGGAAGGCTGCATGCAATCGGCGGTCGCCGGCATCGCCGACATCCTCACCCTCGCCAACCACGTGATGCAGCTGCGCGGCGGCAAGGCGCGCTTCAGCTGGCAAACGCTCTCGCTCGACGGCAAGGCGGTGCGCGCCGGCGGCGGCAAGTTGCTCGCCGTCGATGGCGCGGTGGGCAGGCGGACGGCGTGCGACGCGATCATCGTACCGGGCAGCCTGGTCGATCATCTCACCGCCGAGCGCCTGCAACCGCAATATGACCGTGCCGGCGCCTGGCTGCGCCGGCAGCATGCCAGCGGCCGGTTGATCGGCGCGTTCTGCAGCGGCGTGCTGCTGCTCGCCAATGCCGGCCTCCTCGACGGCCGCCGCGCCACCATCACCTGGTGGCTGCAGAGCGAGCTCCGGCGCCGCCATCCCAAGGTCGATCTCGCCGGCGATGCCGTGATCACGCAGTCCGATCGCCTGGTCTGCGCCGCCGGCCCGATGTCGTGGGTCGATCTGTTGCTGCGGCTGATCGAGCTCGTCGAAGGCGCGGAGGTCGCAAAAGTCTGCGCCGACTATGCGGTGATCGACACCGCACAGCGCACCCAGGCGATCTTCATGCCGCTCGGCTACATGCTCGGCCAGGATCCGCTGCTGATGAAAGCGGACATGCTGGTGCGCCGCACCGGCAAGACCCCGATCACGGTGCGCGGCCTCGCACACGCGCTCGGCCTCAGCGAACGCACGCTGAACCGCCGCTTCCGCGAACTGACCCATGAGCCGCCGCAGGCCTTCATCATGCGCCGCCGCGTCGAGCACGCCCGCACGCTGCTGGAGACCACGGCGCAGCCGATCAAGGCGATCGCCCGCGCCACCGGCTATGTGGACGAAAGCAGCTTTCGAAAAGCCTTCCGCAAGCTCACGCTGACATCGCCGCAGGCCTATCGCGCGCAGCGGTCGATGCGCGCGGCCTGATCGCAGGAAGCCCGGAAGACTACGGTCAGCAACGCTGACGAACCTGATGACGTGCTGCGAACAGCATACAAGGTTGTGTTTCCGGGATCGACAACGCCTGGGCCCGGGTGTTCACTGCCGGCAAGGACCCGAAAGCGGCTTCCGATAAAACACACATTCATTTTTCTGCATGGGGAGAAACGAGATGTCTTTCGTCGCTCGACGAATGGCGGCGCTTTCGACCGCCATCACCATTCTCGCCGTCTGTGCTGGCAGCGCATTCGCCCAGAAGAAATACGACACCGGCGCAACCGATACTGAAATCAAGATCGGCAACATCATGCCCTACAGC
>NZ_LFIQ01000077.1:113524-115160 GCF_001189245.1 Bradyrhizobium pachyrhizi
GCCGGCATCCGCCTACGGCACCAGCGGCCGGGCCCAGGCGGCCTATTTCCGCAAGGTCAACGCCGAGGGCGGCATCAATGGCCGCAAGATCAACTTCATCTCCTACGACGACAGCTACAGTCCGCCGAAGACGGTCGAGCAGGCGCGCAAGCTGGTCGAAGGCGACGAGGTCTTGCTGATCTTCGCCTCTCTCGGCACGGCATCCAACGGCGCGATTCAGAAATACATGAACGTGAAAAAGGTGCCGCAGCTGTTCATTCAGACCGGTGCCACCAAGTGGAACGATCCGCAGAACTTCCCGTGGACCATCGGCTGGCAGCCCAGTTATCAGAGCGAGGGACGGATCTACGCCAAGCACATCCTGAAGGAAAAGCCGGGCGGCAGGATCGCGGTCCTCTACCAGAACGACGATTATGGAAAGGACTATCTCAAGGGCCTGAAGGACGGCCTCGGCGACAAGGCGGCGTCGATGATCGTCATCGAGGATGCCTATGAGGTGGCCGAGCCGACCATCGACACGCACATCGTCAAGATGAAATCGATGAATGCCGACGTATTCGTCGACATCGCCACACCGAAATTCGCGGCGCAGGCCATCAAGAAGGCGGCCGAGATCGGTTGGAAACCGCTGCACATCCTCAACTCGGTCGGTTCCTCGCTCGGTGCCGTGATCCAGCCTGCCGGCTTCGAGAACGCGCAAGGCATTATCTCGGTGGCCTACCTGATGGATCCGCTCGATCCGCAATGGAAGGACGACCCTGGCATGAAGGCGTTCGATGAGTATCTCTCCAAATATTTCCCCGAGGGCAATCGGGCCGACAGCCTGATCGTGACAGGGTACAATGCCGCTCAGACGCTGGTTCAGGTGCTGAAGCAGTGCGGCGACGATCTCACGCGCGCCAACGTCATGAAGCAGGCCGCGAACCTGAAGGCCTTCCGGACCACCAACCTGCTTCCCGGCATCACGATGAACACCAGCCCGATCGATTTCGCGCCGATCAAGCAGATGCAGCTCAGACGACTCAAGGGCGAGCGATGGGAGCTCTTCGGGCCCATGCTCAGCGCGGAAGTGGGAGGTTAGCCGACCGCGGCCCCTCATTGCCCCGCCCGGACGGTCCGAGCGCTATCCGCGTCATTGCGGGGAGCGCAGCGACGAAGCAATGACGCCAATTAGATCTGCAGGATGGGTAGAGCGCAGCGAAACCCATCCTCTCGCCCCTCGCACAGGCGATGGGTTTCGCTGCGCCCTACCCCCATCCTACGGAGCTTGAACTACACCCGGAACAGCTTCGCGTACTTCGCCTTGATCTCCTCGGACTGCACCTGCACCTGGGCCGGATCGGCCTTGAGCATCTTCAGTTTGTCGAGCGGCACGTGGCCGGCCTTCTCCTTCACCTTGGCGTGGAAGGAGCGGTGCGCGAATTCGTCGGCCAGCATCTGCTGGGTCTCGGCGCTGAAGAAATAGCTCTGGAACAGCCGCGCGGCATTCGGGTTCGGCGCGTTCTTGAAGATGCCGCTGGGGACGATGATCAGCGGCGCGCCCTCGGCCGGATAGACCACCTCGACCGGCTTGCCCTGATCCTTGGCCAGCACGAGGTTGTAGTCGTTGCCGTCGGCCATCACGGCGCGCTCGCCG
>NZ_LFIQ01000077.1:115170-119796 GCF_001189245.1 Bradyrhizobium pachyrhizi
AGGATCTTCTTCGGCGGATCGGCCGCCGACTGCACCTGCATCACCCGCTGCTGCGACAGCTTCTCCAGATACGGCCAGCCGAGGTCGCGTGCCAGCACGAAGGTCGCGGTCATGATCGCGCCGGAATAGCTCGGGTGGCCCTTGACGATCTTGCCGCGCCACTTGGGATCGAGCAGGTCGGCGTAGCTCTTCGGCGCCTCCTCGCGCTTCACCTGCTCGGTGTTGTAGCCGATCACCTCGAACCAGGCGCAGGACGTCGCCGAGGTGCCGTCGGGATCGATCTGGTCGGCCGGGAAATGTCTGGCGACGTCCTCCGGCACATAGGCCGCGAGCCAGTCGTTCTTCTTCCAGTCGAGGTAATGCGCCGGATCGGTGGAATTGGCGACGTCGACGGCGTTGATGCCGCTGCCCTGCTCCTGGGCGATCCGCTGGAAAATGCGTTCCGCGCCGGAGCGCTCGACGCGGACGCTGATCCCGGGATATTTCTGCTCGAAGTCACGCGCGAGACGCTCGGCCGTGTTCAGTTCCAGCGCGCTGTAGAACGAGATCTTGCCTTCCTTCTTGGCGGCTGCGATCAGCTCCGGCGTCACGGCTTCCGCCGGCGGCGCCGCCGCGCGCAGCGGCTCCGCGAATACCATGCCGGCGGCGGTGGCCGCCGTCACCTTGAGCCAGTCGCGCCTCGACCATTTGCGGTCCTGCATTCCATACTCCCTGAGATCGGGCCGTTGACCGGCCGCGCCTTTGTCGCGGGAGCTTAGCGCGTAGGATGGGTAGAGCGAAGCGAAACCCGTCAAATAGCGGGTGATGGGTCTCGCGCAGTTTATCATCGGGCCGCGCGTTGCGGACCCATTGGCATCCAGGCACGCCGCGGTCTACGTCTTCGCGGGCGGATTCTCGCGCAGGAAGCGTTCGAGATCGGGCTGCACGGAATAAGGCTGCGGAACCGGATCGCCCTGAAAGTCGACCTGAAGATCAAGGCAGCGCCGCAGCATCCGCGCCAGTTCGCCGCGCCGATAGGGCTTGGTCAGCAGCGGAATGCCGTGGCCGCCACGCCCCTGCTGCGCAGGCAGCACGCCATCGCTGTAGCCCGAGGTGAACAGCACCCGCAGTGCCGGGCGCCCCGCCATCAGTGTCTCCGCCAATTGCCGGCCGTTCATGCTGCCGGGCATCACGATATCGGTGAACAGCAGGTCGAACGCGGTGCCGCGTTTGACGATTTCGAGCGCGGCGTCCGCGTTCGCCGCGACCAGCACGTTGTAGCCGAGGCTTTCGAGCTGGCCCGTGACATAGTCTCGGATCGTAGGGTCGTCCTCCACGCACAGGATCGTCTCGTCGCCGCCCCTGACGGGCAGATCGTCCTCCTCCGCCGCGCGCTGTGCGGTGCCGTCGGCCTTCGGCAGATAGATCCTGAAGATGGTGCCGCGCCCCTGCTCGCTCTTGACCTCGATCCCGCCGCCGCTTTGCTTGACGAAGCCGAACACCATGCTGAGCCCGAGCCCGGCGCCCTGTCCGACCTCCTTGGTGGAAAAGAACGGATCGAAGATCTTCTCTAGATGCGTCGGCGAAATACCGGTGCCGGTATCGGTCACCTCGATCACGAGATGATCGCCGGCGCGCTCGACGCCGCACGCCACGGCGTCGGGAATCCCGAGCTGGACGTTACGGGTCGCAAAGGTCAGCGTGCCGCCGTCAGGCATGGCATCGCGCGCATTGATGGCGAGGTTGACCAGCGCGGCACCAAGCTGGCTGCGGTCGACGAAGGCGAGCCAGGCATTGCGGCCGAGCTCCGTCCTGATCTCGGTCTGCGAGCCGAGCGTCTGCGACAGCAGCCGGACCACCTCGCCGACCAGGTCGTTGACGTCGGTCTCGCCGGGCTGCAGCGGTTGCTTGCGCGCGAATGCCAGGAGGCTCGAGGTGAGTTGCGCGCCGCGATCGGCGGCATCGCTGATCAGCTTGGCGATCGCGGCAAGTTGCGGATTGTCCTTGACGCCGTCGGCGAGGATTTCGATCGTGCCGGTGATCACGGTCAGCATGTTGTTGAAGTCGTGCGCGATGCCGCCGGTCAGCCGCCCCAGCGATTCCGACTTCTGCGCCTGGATCAACTGCTCCTCGGCGATCCGGCGCTGGCTGACGTCCCTGACAAAGGAATTGATGATCCAGCCATCGCCGCGGCGCAGCGCGTTGAGGGACACCTCGACATAGAACCGGTGACCGTCGCGGTGCAGGCACGCCGTTTCATAGCGCATGCCCATGCCGCCGGCCGCGGTCTCCTGCAGGAAGCGGGTGATCCGCTGCCGGTGCGCAACGCGCAGCTCCTCCGGAAACACCAGTTCGACCACCCGATAACCGACCGCCTCGGAGCGCGTCCAGCCGGTCAGCGCCTCGGCCTGCGGGCTCCAGTCGAGAATGAAGCCGTCCTGGTCGGTCTGGACGAAGGCGTCGAGCGCGGTCCTGACGATGGCCTGCGCCATCTGCTCGCTCTCGACCAGCGCCTGGTGTGCCCGCCGCTGCGCGGTGACGTCGTGCAGCACGGCGACCGCGCCCCGCAGATTGCCGGTATCGTCGCGCAGCGGCCGCGCGTTGACGACAAGGAAGACGGCCGGTTGCGGCGGTTGCGGTTTGACGATCAACTCGAAATCGTCGACGTCATTGCCGCGCAGCGCACGCGCCATCGGCGTGTCCGGGATCGGCATCACGGTGGTACCGTCGGAATAATAGTTCTGGAAGGTGCGAACGCCGGTCAGGGTATCAAAACCGGGTTCGACACTGTACAGCCGTCGCGCCGCGGCGTTGACGATCACGATCATCCCGTGCTCGTCGGCGACCACGACCGGATCGCGGATGCTCTCGACGGTCTTCTCCAGCAGGTGCTGCCTGCTGCCCAGCTGCGCCGACAATTCGGCAAGCGTCACCGCGAGCTGAGCGGTCTCGCCGTCATCGCCTGAGCCGAGCGCGACCTGCTGGCCGCGCGACAGCGCCTCCGCCGCCCGCACCAGCTGGGCGGGCGTCCTGGACAGCGATCTCGCAATCATCTCAGCCGTCATCAATACCACCGCAACCGCGCCACCGGCGAGCAGAACGCCCGGCCAGGTCACGCCATGGATGAAGCCCAGCGCGAGCAGGAGCGCGGCGACGGGAAACATCATCCCCATCGCCAGACGGCCCGACAAATTCATCCCGACCAACCCCTCGTGTCGGCTGCGCCCGAAAATGGAAAAGGAAAAGCAGTATTCGGAAAGGGTCGTCGGCGCCGGAGCAAATATCCCTGTTGCTTAGCCGAGTCCGGCGCAGCAATCCGCCACTTTCGTATCCGTATTAGTACGGAGAAGAACCAATTCTGGCGCGCGCTCGATACCGGAGGAAGACTAGCCGCGACCTGTCGACGGGCGGTCTCGCCAACAGCGCAACGCAACCTGCTAGAATTTGCGGGAGGAGCCCGGGGTACATGTTTGGCACTACTGTCGGCCGGGCGCCCCAGCAGGATGCCGGCATGATCGCGTGCCAAACATGGAACGCTCCGCATCCGGCGTTTCAGGGTCCAGCCAGGCCCTCGCCGGCGCTTAGCGACGCTCCCAACGCCGACTACGCACCTCGAAGCAACGTGCCTCGGCTGCGAGATGCATCAGATGGTCGCGTTCGCTGTCATGAGGCGGCCGAACAGGACCCCGATCCACGACCTCGAGCGCCCCACGGCAAGCGGTGTTCCCGATTGCGGACGAACCATATCTCGGCCAAAATCGTCGGGACAGTTCAGGAAGGATGAGCTTACAAAAAGAGAGACGATGTGACGTGCAGGCCGCATCCTCATCCCTCGTAAGCTTAAGCTGCAAATACCCATCTGGGTCCCGTTGAATGTTAGCGCGCCGAAGAGCGGATCTGCTCCCAAGGCGGGTGACCTTGCATTTGATACGGAGCACAAAATGGATTCCATGCTGAATGACAGGGTCGCGGAAGGGCGGCTCGTGAGCTTGGAAGAGCAGCTTTCGAACCTCGCGCGCGAAGCAGGAGTCAGCCCTTCCGGCCCGCCGACCAGCAAGAAAGCGTTTCACGCGCCGCTAGAAGCGGT
This sequence comes from Bradyrhizobium pachyrhizi, assembly GCF_001189245.1. Classification (GTDB taxonomy): domain Bacteria; phylum Pseudomonadota; class Alphaproteobacteria; order Rhizobiales; family Xanthobacteraceae; genus Bradyrhizobium; species Bradyrhizobium pachyrhizi. The sequence continues at coordinate 119,237 of NZ_LFIQ01000077.1, forward strand.
TCATCGATTGGCGGATTGGCGCCACCTGGCCATTGTCGGTTCTGTGCTGGCAGCATGCATTGGTGGCGCTGCTTGGTGGTGGTCGTCACCCAGCGACACGGCGATGGTGGCCTCCTCTGGCCACTCCTCACCTCCTGCGCAAACCCCGCCGAAAGACGCCACACCGAAAGACGTTGCGCCGACTGCCGCCGCACTTTCTTCCGACTTGGCGCAGCAGCTTCAACCGATGGCGCGCGATCTCGCTGCCTTGAGGCAGGCGGTCGAACAGCTTGAGGCGAGGCAAGAACAATTGGTCCGCGACCAAAAGAATGTCGCAAGCCAACTCGAAGCGAGCCAAGCAGAAATGGCACGCAGCAGAGATATCATCGACCAGATCAAGGCGACCCAGAATCAGATCGCGCGCGAAAGCGAGACGGTCACCGAACGGCTCAACGCAAGCCAGGAACAGCTGGCCGGTGTCATCGCCAACGCCGCAGAGCCAAAGGTGAGCCCCGAACAGCCAAACGTGAGCCCCGAACAGCCAACGGTAACCCCGGAAATACCACTGCCGCGCCCGCGGC
>NZ_LFIQ01000077.1:119806-151576 GCF_001189245.1 Bradyrhizobium pachyrhizi
CCGCACGCCACCAGCAAACCGCAACCGCCGGCATGGCCATGGTCAGTGCGCTAATGCCGCGACGTGCTGCTTCCTGCGCGCCATCGACGCAGCAACGGCCGATGCCTGCACTTAGCGATCAATGAAGCAACACGAAGAGGCCGCTGGCGCTGGTCAGCGGCCTCTTGAACCTGATCTCAAATGAACGTCTTGGTGGTAAAATCTTTGCCTCAGGTCCGCCATTATTAAACGGGGAATTCGCCACACAGTGAAGTCCCAACAGGTGCGATGCTCAACGGAACTCTTGTGACGTTGCGGGGACAACACACTTTGCGTTCGTGACGCCTGAGTGGACGATCTGCTCGCCTGCCGCTCGGCTCCCATGGATTGCCTAAAGGAAGCCCTGCGTCCTTCATGGCTTCCCGAACCGAGGTGCGACAAACCGACCCGACGGACAGACGACGCCACACATTCGGTGTCGTCCCTACGAAAGCAGGGACCCATAACCACCGATGGTCATTGTTGAGCAGTGCCGCAACGACGAGTCCCCTCCACAATAATTGCCGCAGAGCATGGGTCCCTGCTTTCGCAGGGACGACAGCGCGTTTTTCGGAGACGTCGTGATTAACGCGCAGGGACGGTGGCTGTGAAACCGTCCTACGCCGCCCGCCGCCGTTCGCGCAGCGCGTCGCCGAAGGCTTCGAACAGGGCGCGGTTGATCGGATTGCGCTGCGGATCGTATTCGGCGTGCCATTGCACACCCAGCGCAAAACCCGGCGCATCGGCGATGCGGATCGCCTCGATGGTGCCGTCCTCGGCGATGCCCTCGATCACGACGCGCTTGCCGGGCTTGAGGATGCCCTGGCCGTGCAGCGAATTGACCCGAATGGTCTCACGACCAAGTATCTTCGCGAACGCGCCGCCCGGCGTCAGCGCGACGTCGTGACGGTCGGCGAACACAACGGTCGGGTCAGGATGGATCTCGCCGTTCTCCAGCCGCGGCATTCGGTGGTTCATGCGGCCGGGAATCTCGCGGATCTCCGGATGCAGCGAGCCGCCGAAAGCAACGTTCATCTCCTGCAGGCCGCGGCAGATGCCGAAGATCGGCACGCCGCGCGCGACACAGGCCTCCGACAGCGCCAGTGCAACGTCGTCGCGGTGGATGTCGTAGGGCTCGTGGGCGGCACACGGTTCGGTGTTGAAGCGGGTCGGATGAACGTTGGCGCGGGCTCCGGTCAGCACGACGCCGTCGACCACGTCGAGCAGGGCGCCGACCTCGGTGATTTCGGGGCTGCCCGCGAACATCAGCGGCACCGCGCCCGACACCTCGGCAACCGCGCGAAGGTTGCGCTCCCCGACCATCTGGACTGTGAAACGATTTTCGATGCGATGGGCGTTTCCGATCACGCCGACCACGGGCCGTCTCATTATTGAAGTCTCGCGCAATGATTCTTCTAAGTTTGCGACGTTGCGGAGACGATCATGCCTTCGAGTTCCCGCCGGATCAACTGTCTATATCTGCACAGGGGGGCTTGCAGTCCTGCACAGATTCGCGCCCCTCGGGACCCAAAGCCGGCCGGATGGCCACCAACCGCGCCGGGCGCCGCGGCGCGTCAGCGGGAAACCGGCACGGCCCCCGCCAGCTTGATCCCGGCGGGGTTTTCGCCAAAGACTGCTCGAAACACCGTCGCGAAGGGGGAATCACCCGTGACAGACTCGGCTGACCATCGCCTGCAGGCCCGTAACGACTTGGCATGGGCGATCGCCGTCGGCGGCATCGGCGTGGTGCTGTTCGCTGCCCTGCTGACCTTCGCCTGGCATTTCGCCGCGACCCTGTTCCTGCTGTTCGCAGGCATGCTGCTCGGGGTCGCCCTCAATGCCATGACCACCCTGCTCGGCCGGCTGACCAAGCTGCCCCACGCGTTGCGGCTTGCGATCGTCTGCCTGGCGATGGCCGGGCTGCTGTCCGGCATCGTGTTCCTCGGCGGCACCACGATCGCGCAGCAGGCCACGGTGCTGAGCAACACGATCAAATCGCAGCTCGGCAGCGTCAAGGACTTCCTCGAACAGCACGGGGTCGATACCAGCTATCTCGATTTCACCAATGCCGCGGGCGAGGCGAAGGGCGAAGGCACCGCCGTGACGACAACGACGACGACACCCGCGCCGTCCCAGTCCCATGGCATCCCCGGCGCCGGTGCGCTGGCCTCAAGCGGCGGCGCCATCATCAGCCAGACGCTGAAGGTGCTGCTCGGCACCGTCAGCGTCGTCGGCAACTTCTTCATCGTGCTGTTCCTCGGGCTCGCCTTCGCGGCCCAGCCCAGCATCTATCGCGCCGGGCTGTTGTTCATCGCGCCGGCGAAGTACCGCGCGCAGGCGACCGTCATCGTCGACCGCATCGGCGAGACGCTGGAGCGCTGGCTGATCGCGCAGATCATCACAATGACGGCGGTGTTCCTCGTCACCTGGATCGGGCTTGCCATCATCGGCATTCCGAGTTCGTTCATCCTCGGCATCCAGGCCGGTCTGCTCGCCTTCATTCCGACCGTCGGCGCGATCCTCGGCGGGCTGATCGTGGTGCTGGCGAGCCTTGCGACCGGATGGATCGCGGCGCTCTCGGCCTTCATCCTGTTCCTCGGCGTCCACGCGCTGGAAAGCTACGTGCTGACGCCGATCATCCAGCGCCAGGCGCTCGACATCCCGCCGGCGACGCTGTTCGCGTTCCAGATCCTGCTCGGCGTCGTGTTCGGCATCTGGGGGTTGGCGCTGGCGCTGCCGCTGATGGCTATCGCCAAGGTGATGATCGACCACTTCAAGACGGAGGATCCGGCCCGGGCCGCTTAGAGCGTTTTCAAGCGAAGTGGGCACCGGTTCGCGTGAAGAAGACCCGTCAAAACAAAAATCAAGCACGTCAGGAGAGCAGCAGCACCGTTCCCGCGACCATCAGCATCACGCCGGCCAGCATCACCATCGGCCAGCGACTCTTCGGCGGCTGGTATCGCCCCCGCGCGCGCCGTTCGGCAATCAGCGCGGTCTCGTATTCGTGGGAGTCCGAGAACAGGCAGGCGAAACCGCTGCGCGCCGAAACCGCGTCGGCTTCGAGCGACATCAGGGCTGACTGCGGATTGCGGGTGCGGATCGACTCCATGCCCGAAAGCATGGGATCGAATGGTTAACCACTCGTTACCGCACTCATGCCCGGACGCTCGCCGGCTTTTGCCGCGCCGAAGCCGGCAGGCCCGCGGTCTTGCGCCGCCAGTTCTCCAGCGAGAGCGGCAATTCCTCCGCCGCCTCGACGCGGTTGCGGCCGCCGCGCTTGGCCTGGTAGAGCGCGGTGTCTGCCGAGGCCAACAGCACCTCGAGCTCGGTGCCGGCGGGGCCGCCGGCGACGCCGATGCTGACCGTGGTGTCGACCGCGCCTTCCTCGCAGGTGATGTTGCTGTTCTCGAAGGCTTCGCGCACGCGCTCGGCGACCAGCACCCCCTCCTCCAGCGAGCACGGCAGCAGCGCCGCGAATTCCTCGCCGCCGATCCGCCCCGACAGATCGCTGATCCTGAGACTGTTGACCACGACGGCGGAGAACAGCTTCAGGATCTCGTCACCCGCGGGATGGCCGAAGCGGTCGTTGATCGACTTGAAGTGATCGATGTCGAAGATCATCACGGTGACCGGCCGGCCAGCAACGGACTCGCGCTCGATCACCCGGGCGCAGGCCTCGGTGAAGCCGCGACGGTTGAGCATGCCGCTCAGGGGGTCGATCGACGCAGCCGTCTTGTGCACGGCGACCGCGCGGTCCGACACCATCATGAAGATCACGAACACCGTACCGATCGCGTACAGCACGAGTTCGATCGAAAACAGCGTGACCCAAAAGCTGGAGACGAAATTCTGGCCATTCAATCGCAGCAGATCGCCGACCAGGATCGGCAGCATCAGGACACAACCGTGCGCGACCGGGATGACGATCGCAAGCCAGCGCCGCTGCATCGCGCGGCGGCGCTCGCTCCACAGTTCGGAGGCGGTCAGCGCTGCGTAGATCGCGACGATCCCGGCGCCGATCGTCAGGCGCATCGCGGGATCCTCAACCGTCGTCACCGCCCCGATCCATGCGATTGGGCCGAGCACGAGGCCCAGCAGGTTGGCCTTACGGCCGTGGAAAATGCGCGCGGCATTCCAGACCAGGCCGCAAGCGGCGAAGCCGATCGCATTGAGGCCCAGCAGAACCATCGGATCAAGCGTCGGACTGCCGACTGTCCAGACCGCGACCGAGGCCGCGCCGAGCAGATAGGCGGTGCCCCACCATTTCAGCGCGGAAATGTTCTCCTGCCTGCCGAACAACCACAGCATGGCGCCGAGCATGCCCGCGACCATGGTGGCGAACAAATAAAGTGTCGATGGATCGAACGACATGAACTCACCCCAGCCCGGTGTGATGCAACGTTCGCAGGCGCAAATAAATACGGTGATGCAGCGCCACTGCGAGCCCGCAAGCTAGAAGGTGCGAGTTCCAATTTCGTTTGCACGCACACGCAAGTTTTCATGAAAAACTGCGCTAATTCGCGCCGAAGCACGGCCGGTCGGACGCAGCAAAAAGGGCGCCTCGCGGCGCCCTCTGCAACTCGATGCCCGCGGCAATTGCCGCGAATTTTAGAACTCGAATTAGCGCTTCGAGAACTGGAAGGACTTGCGGGCCTTCGCCTTGCCGTACTTCTTGCGCTCGACCGAGCGGCTGTCGCGGGTCAGGAAGCCGCCCTTCTTGAGGACGCCGCGCAGCTCGGGCTCGAAGTTGGTCAGCGCCTTCGAGATGCCGTGTCGGACAGCACCGGCCTGGCCGGAGAGACCGCCGCCGGCGACGGTGCAGATCACGTCGTACTGGCCGTTACGGGCGGCAGCGACCAGCGGCTGCTGGATCATCATGCGCAGCACCGGGCGGGCAAAGTAGACTTCGAACTCGCGGGTGTTGACCGAGATCTTGCCGGAGCCCGGCTTGACCCAGACGCGGGCGACCGCGTCCTTGCGCTTGCCGGTGGCGTAGGCGCGGTTGTACTTGTCGACCTTCTTGACGTATTTCGGCGCGTCGGGCGCGGCCGGCTTGACCTGCGAGAGCTGGTCGAGGGACTGCAACGTATCGGACATTATGCGGCCCTCGTGTTCTTGCGATTCAGGGAAGCGATATCGACCTTCTCGGGGCTCTGCGCTTCATGCGGATGATCGGCACCCGGATAGACGCGCAGATTGCCCATCTGCATGCGGCCGAGCGGACCGCGCGGGATCATGCGCTCGATCGCCTTCTCGACGACGCGCTCGGGAAAGCGACCCTCGAGGATCTGCTTTGCGGTGCGCTCCTTGATGCCACCGATGAAGCCGGTGTGCTTGTAGTAGGTCTTCTGGTCGCGCTTGCGACCGGTCAGCACCACATGCGCGGCGTTGACGATGATGACGTTGTCGCCGCAATCGACATGCGGGGTGTAGGTGGGCAGGTGTTTGCCGCGCAGGCGCATCGCGACGAGCGTGGCGAGACGACCGACGACCAGACCCTTGGCGTCGATCACGACCCACTTCTTCGTCACTTCGGCGGGCTTGGCCGAGAACGTGCTCATGTGTGAAATCCGTGAAAAAGAAATCGGCGCCGTATGCGCCGAACTGGGCAGCTTTCTAGAGAAGCCGCGATCGCGCGTCAACGCCCACGCGCTCAGATTACATCAGAGAAAACAATAACTTGCAAATATGGTGCAATAATACCGTAGAAAAGCCTATTGATTTGGAATGGAATAGGTCGCCGTGACATGAGCTATGGGATCGGGAGACGAGCCGGACAGCAGGTTGACCTCGCCGACCGCGAGCCGCTTGCCGAGCTTGAGCAGCCTCGCCACCGCGAGCACGTCCTGCCCCGGCTGGCCCTTGCGCAGGAAGTTGATGTTGAGGTTGGTGGTCACGGCAAGGCCGACCGGTCCGATCGCCGACAGCAGCACCACGTACATCGCGAAATCTGCCAGGCCCATCAGGGTCGGCCCGGACACCGTACCGCCCGGCCGCAGCATGCGCTCGCTAAAGCGCTGGCGCAGCAGGGCGGTCTCGCCGTCGGCGCTTTCGATCCGGACATCGTCGTGGACGAACGCCTGCGGAAATTCCCTCCGCAGGAACTCTTCCACGTCAGCCACGCTCATTTTCGCAGTCGCCATGCCGTCCATGCCCTCGCTTCAGCCTGCCTGTTACATTAAGTTGTCACAGAGACCAAAGTGGAATTTGAGCATGTCCGCCCAAGCCGCCCGCGCCGAAGCGCCGCAACACCAGCCGATCCTGCTGCGTGAGACCATCGGCAGTATCGCGCTACTGACGCTCAATCGGCCCGGAGCGCGCAACAGCCTCTCCGAGGGCCTGATCGGCGAGCTGCACGCCGCACTGAACGAGATCAGTGACGACAAGCGCATCCGTGCCGTCGTGCTCGCCGCTAACGGCCCGGCGTTCTGCGCCGGCCACGACCTCAAGGAGCTTACCGGGCGCCGTAGCGATGCCGACCGCGGCCGCGCCTATTTCGCGCAAATCATGAACGCCTGCAGCGCGATGATGCAGGCCATCGTGCGCCTGCCGAAGCCGGTGGTGGCATCCGTCCAGGGCATCGCCACCGCGGCCGGCTGCCAGCTCGTCGCAAGCTGCGACCTCGCGGTCGCCTCCGAAGCGGCGGCGTTCGCGACGCCGGGCGTCGACATCGGGCTGTTCTGCTCGACGCCGATGGTGGCGCTGTCGCGCAACGTGCCGCGCAAGCAGGCGATGGAGATGCTGCTGACCGGAGAGCCGGTCTCGGCGGCAACGGCGCAGGGCATCGGCCTCGTCAACCGCGTGGTATCCGCGGGCACCGAACGCGACGCCGCGATCGCGCTGGCCGAGAAGGTCGCGCTGAAATCGGCCTACACCGTCAAGCTCGGCAAGGAAGCGTTCTATCGCCAGGCCGAGATGAACCTCGCCGACGCCTATCGCTTCGCCGCCGAGGTGATGACCGAGAACATGATGGCGCGCGACGCCGAGGAAGGCATCGGTGCCTTTATCGAGAAGCGCGATCCGAACTGGCAGGACAAGTGACGACCTGAGGTCGTCATTCCGGGATGGTGCGTTAGCACCAGACCCGGAATTTCGAGATTCCGGGTTCTCGCTGCGCGAGCCCCGGAATGACAAACCCGGAAGAAAAATGAATCACGACGCCTACGACGACAATTACATCCGCAGCATCCTGAACAACGTCAAGACGATCGCGATGGTCGGCGCCTCGCCGGTCAATGTGCGGCCGAGCTATTTCGCATTCAAATATCTGGCGCAGCGCGGCTACGACATGATCCCGGTCAACCCCGGCCATGTCGGCAAGACGCTGATGGGCAAGGCATTCGTCGCCTCGCTTGCGGACATCGATCGCCCGATCGACATGATCGACATCTTCCGCAATTCGAGCCACATCATGCCCGTCGTCGAGGAGGCGCTGAAATTGTCACCGCTGCCGAAGGTGATCTGGATGCAGCTTGGCGCGCGCGACGATGCCGCCGCCGAGAAGGCGGAAGCCGCGGGCCTCAAGGTGGTGATGAACCGCTGCCCGAAGATCGAGTATGGCCGGCTGTCGTCGGAGATATCGTGGATGGGCGTCAACTCGCGCACGCTGAGTTCCAAGCGCGCGCCGATCCCGACGCAGGGCATGCGGCTGTCGCTCAATCGCACGAGCTTCGGCGGCGGTCAGACTGCGGCATCCGACCGCGCGGCAAAGAACAAAACCGAGACGACCTGACATCGCGGCGGAATAATCGCTGCGATCATCCGGTATAGCGCGGGATGCCCCTCCAGAAACTGGCGATGTGCCCAACTCGCTTGACGGCGGGCGCCGCCGCCATCAGCATGCCGCGCGTTTCGACCAGGCCACAACAGGATACTAAAGAATGACCGATCGCCTTCCGGGATTTTCCACCCTCGCCGTGCACGCCGGCGCGCAGCCTGATCCCACCACCGGCGCGCGGGCGACGCCGATCTACCAGACCACGTCATTCGTCTTCAACGACGCCGACCATGCGGCCTCGCTGTTCGGCCTGCAGGCATTCGGCAACATCTATACCCGCATCGGCAACCCGACCAATGCCGTGCTCGAGGAACGTGTCGCAGCCCTCGAAGGCGGCACCGCGGCGCTCGCCGTCGCTTCCGGTCACGCGGCGCAGGTCGTCGTGCTGCAGCAGCTGTTGAAGCCCGGCGATGAGATCATCGCGGCACGCAAGCTCTATGGTGGCTCGATCAACCAGTTCACGCACGCGTTCAAGGCGTTTGGCTGGAATGTGGCCTGGGCCGATCCCGATGAGATCGAAAGCTTCGAGCGCGCGGTTACGCCGCACACCAAGGCGATCTTCATCGAGTCGATCGCCAACCCGGCCGGCAGCATCACCGATATCGAAGCGATCGCGGCCGTTGCGCGCAAGGCCGGCGTGCCGCTGATCGTCGACAACACGCTGGCCTCGCCCTATCTGATCAAGCCGATCGATCACGGCGCCGACATCGTCGTGCACTCCCTGACCAAGTTTCTCGGCGGTCACGGCAACTCGCTCGGCGGCATCATCGTCGATGCCGGCACCTTCGACTGGTCGAAGGACAACAAATATCCGATGCTGAGCGAGCCGCGGCCGGAATATCACGGCATCCGGATCCAGGAGACCTTCGGCAACTTCGCCTTCGCAATCGCCTGCCGCGTGCTCGGCTTGCGCGACCTCGGCCCCGCGCTGTCGCCGTTCAACGCCTTCATGATCCTGACCGGCATCGAGACGCTGCCACTGCGCATGCAGAAGCACTGCGACAACGCCAAGGCGGTGGCGGAATTCCTCTCCACCCACCCCGCCGTGTCGGCGGTGAACTATGCCGGCCTGCCCGGCGACAGGTACAACGCCTTGCAGCGCAAATACGCGCCGAAAGGCGCCGGCGCGGTGTTCACCTTCAGCCTGAAGGGCGGCTATGACGCGGGCGTCAATCTGGTGTCGAACCTGCAGCTGTTCTCGCATCTCGCCAATGTCGGCGACACCCGCTCGCTGGTGATCCATCCGGCCTCCACCACCCACAGCCAGCTCGACGACGCCGCCAAGGTGAAGTCGGGCGCGGCGCCCGAGGTGGTCCGGCTTTCGATCGGCATCGAGGACAAGGAAGACCTGATCGCCGACCTCGACCAGGCCCTGCGCGCCTGATCCCGCAATTGTTCCGGAGCGGTGCGCCGCATCGCTCCGGAAGCTTGCCCAAAGCGACGGACCTCCCGTTAACGCTTAATACCGACGGGCCTCTCGTTAACGTTCAATCCGGCTTAAAGTGTCAGTGATAGGCTCCGGTTGATTCGGGAGACCATTGATGCTGCGCTGGACATTGCCGCTCGCGATCGCGTTGTTTGCGATCCCGCCTGCTGACGCCGCCGACGGCCCGGCCGTCGCCAAGAGCTCGACCGTCAAGGCCGCGCGCCAGCTGCCGGCGGGCCTGCCGCGCCGGCATTACGCCTACCGCACCACCATTACATCGCCGACCTATGTGCGGCGCGGACGCCAGCTCGTGGTCGTCGAGCCCGTGGTGATCCCGCTCAATTCCGAGCCGTATATCCCGTTCGTGCCCGGCGAACCGCTGCTGCCGGGGTCGTCGTCGCTGCCCGGCTATTACGGCAACTGGCACTCCTACAACTATTTCGGCCCGTACTACGGCGGTGCCTACGTGACCTATTGGGATCGCCTGCCCTACGCCTGCGGCGTCTACGGCTACTGCTAGCGCGGAACGATCGCGTGGCCAGATCGCCGCAGAAATCCAGCGCACCGGCTTCGGGGAACGCGGTGACCGCCGATCTCGTCGCGGTGCTGGTCGCCGTCACCGAGGGCACGCCGAAGATCATGACCATCGCCGGCGGCTCCGCGCTGCCGAGCGGCCCGTTCGAGTTCACCCATCGCTCGCTGCAGACCGCGCTGCGGGCCTGGGTCGAAGCGCAGACCGGCCACCCGCTCGGCTATGTCGAGCAGCTCTACACCTTTGCCGACCGCGGCCGCTCCGGTGATGCCAAGGGGCCGCACAGCGTCTCGATCAGCTATCTCGGCCTGACCCGCGAGGATCGTGTCGGCGAAGGCTTTGAGGCGCACTGGTCCGGCTGGTACGACTACTTCCCTTGGGAGGATCATCGCGCCGGCGCGCCGGCCTTCCTGGCCAAGACGATCGCGCCGAAGCTGAAAACTTGGGCGAAGGCCGCGCCGTCACCGACGCTGCAGCGCGAGCGCTGGCAGCGCTGCGCCATCACCTTTGGCCTCGACGATCGCGACTGGAACGAGGAGCTGGTACTGCAGCGCTATGAGCTGCTCTACGAGGCCGCGCTGATCCCGGAAGCCGGACGCGGGCATGGCCACGAGGCGCCGGTCGTGCCGGGCAAGCCGATGACGGCGGATCATCGCCGCATTCTCGCGACCGGGATCGCGCGGCTGCGCGCCAAGATCAAATACCGTCCGGTGGTATTCGAGCTGATGCCGGCCGAGTTCACCCTGCTGCAACTGCAACGCAGTGTTGAGGCGCTCGCAGGCCGGCTGGTCCACAAACAGAACTTCCGCCGGCTGATCGAGCAGCAGGAACTCGTTGAAGAGACTGGCGCAATGGCCGCCGATACCGTCGGCCGGCCGGCCAAGCTATTCCGCTTCCGCCATGCCGTGCTGGCCGAGCGGGCTGTCGCCGGCACCAAGCTCCCGCTTTCGCGCACTTGACACGCCTTATGCTCAGGATAAGTATAAGCCATCTTATGCTCACGGAGAGTATAAATGGTTGCACTCGATACCGATCTGCTCACCCGCACCGCGCCGCTCTATGAGCGCGTCAAGCGCGTCATCCCGCCGTTCGAATGGGCGACTTTCGCCGAGGACGTCGATGCGATCCTTGCGCTGAAACGCCGCCGCAATGCGGTGGTGCTGGCGCACAACTATCAGACGCCGGAGATCTTCCATGGCGTCGCCGATATCGTCGGCGACAGCCTGTTGCTCGCGCGTGAGGCGACCAAGGTCGATGCCGATGTCATCGTGCTCGCCGGCGTGCATTTCATGGCCGAAACGGCAAAGCTGCTTAATCCGGCCAAGACCGTGCTGATCCCCGACCTCAAAGCCGGCTGCTCGCTGGCGGATTCCATCACGGCGCAGGACGTGCGGCTGATGCGCGCGCGCTATCCGGATGCGCCCGTGGTCGCCTACGTCAACACCTCGACCGCGGTGAAGGCGGAGTCCGACATCTGCTGCACGTCGGGCAATGCGCTAAGGGTCGTTGAATCGCTCGGCGCCGAGCGCGTCATCATGCTCCCTGATGAATATCTGGCGCAGAACATCGCCAGGCAAACCAGCAAGAAGATCATCGCCTGGAAGGGCCACTGCGAGGTGCACGAGCTGTTCACCGCCGATGACGTGCGGCAGCTGCGCGAGAATTACCCCGATGTCACCGTCCTGGCGCATCCGGAATGCCCGCCCGAGGTGGTCGCCGAGGCGGACTTTGCGGGGTCGACGGCGGCGATGCAGTCGTTCGTCGAGACCAAGCGTCCGCCGCGCGTCGTGCTGCTGACGGAATGCTCGATGAGCGACAACATCGCGGCCAGAAATCCCGATGTCGACTTCGTCCGCCCCTGCAATCTCTGTCCGCACATGAAGCGGATCACGCTGAAGAACATCCGTCACGCGCTGGAGACCAACCAGCACGAGGTCACCATCGACCCCGCGATCGCCGATCGCGCGCGCAAGAGTGTCGAAAGGATGCTGGCGATATGAGCATTGATATCTCCGATCTCAACGGCCGCCCGGTGATCATCGGCGGCGGTGCCGCCGGGCTGATGACCGCGCTTCAGCTAGCCCCCGAGCCGGTCGTGCTGCTGTCGAAATCGCCGCTCGGCGCGGAAGCTTCCAGCATGTGGGCTCAGGGCGGCCTTGCCGCACCGGTCGGCGCCGATGACAGCCCTGCCCTGCATCTCGCCGATACGCTCGCGGCCGGCGCCGGCCTTTGCGACGCGGCCGCCGCGAGCCGGATCGTCCACGCCGCGCCCGCAGCCGTCGAGCAGCTGGCGAGGCTCGGCGTCGCCTTCGACCGGCACGCCGACGGCAGCTGGCGCCTCGGGCTCGAGGCCGCACACCGCCGCAACCGCATCGTCCACGCCACTGGCGACGGCACCGGCCGGGAGATCATGCGCGCGCTGATCGCGGCGGTCCGCCAGACGCCGTCGATCACACTGCTGGAAGGCGTCGAGGCGCGCCGGCTGATCATCGAGGACAATGCGGTCAGGGGTGTGCTTGCAGCGAGCGACCGTGGCGCGCTGACGATCGCAACCAACCGCGTGGTGATCGCAACCGGCGGCATCGGCGGGTTGTTCGCCGACAGCACCAATCCCGGCGGATGTTTCGGCCAGGGGCTCGCGCTTGCCGCACATGCCGGCGCAAAACTGTCGGACATCGAGTTCGTCCAGTTTCATCCGACTGCGTTCGACGGGCCGTCGCGCCCGATGCCGCTGCTGACCGAGGCGATCCGCGGCGATGGCGCGGTCTTGATCGACGAGACCGGCCGGCGTTTTATGGCCAATCAGCCCGGCGCCGAGCTTGCGCCACGCGATATCGTCGCGCGCGCCGTGTGGCGCCATCGCGCCGCGGGACATCGCACCTTCCTCGACGCGCGCGAACATCCGGGCGCGGAGTTTACCCAGCGCTATCCCGTGATCAGCGCGTTCTGCAAGATGGCCGGCATCGATCCCGCGCATGATCCGATCCCGATCCGGCCGGCGGTTCACTACCACATGGGCGGCATCACGGTTGACGGTTTTGGCCGCAGCACGGTGCAGGGCCTGTGGGCCTGCGGCGAGGCCGCGCGCACCGGGTTGCACGGCGCCAACCGGCTCGCCAGCAACTCGCTGATGGAAGCGATCGTCTGCGCGCGCTGGGTCGCCGAGAGTATCGAAAGCGTGAGTGCGGGCCCGCGCGCCATGCTGCGCGACGATGCGATGCCACAGGCTTCCGATCCTTCTGCCGTGCGACCGATCCTCACCCAAGGCCTCGGTGTGCTGCGCGACCGCGACGGGATCGCCCGCGCGATCCGCAGCCTCTATCCACTCGCATGCGGTCACAGTGCGGCGTCCGATGCAGCATTGGTCGGATTGATGGTCGCGGTTGCCGCCATCCGGCGTGAGGAAAGCCGCGGCGGCCATTTCCGCAGCGATTTCCCGCACACTGCTGCGTCGGCCGTTCCGTCGTCCCTTACCCGCGCCGATGCACTCGCCGCCGCGCGCGACATCGTCGAATCCACGCCATTTGCCAGGAGTGCCCTGTCATGACCCTCAATCCCCTGTTGCCGCTGATCTATGAGCCGATCGTGCAGACTGCGCTGCGCGAGGATCTCGGCCGCGCCGGCGATATCACCGCGGACGCGATCGTGCCGGCCGGCCAGCAGGCGCGGCTGGTGATGCGCGCGCGGCAGCCCGGCGTGATCGCCGGGCTCGACGTCGCGCGGTCAGCCTTCCAGACGGTATCGCCGGCCATCACGCTGCGCGCCGAACGGCCCGATGGCAGCGCGGTCGAACCCGACCAGGTCATCGCGATCATCGACGGCCCGGCCCGCAGCCTGCTCACCGCCGAGCGGACCGCGCTCAACTTCCTCTGCCATCTGAGCGGTGTCGCCACTGCAACCGCCACGCTGGTCAAGGCCGTGGCGGACACCCGCGCGCAGATCGTCTGCACCCGCAAGACCACGCCGGGACTGCGGGCGCTGGAGAAATATGCGGTGCGCGCCGGCGGCGGCGGCAATCACCGCTTCGGCCTCGACGATGCCGTGCTGATCAAGGACAACCACATCGCGCTCGCCGGCGGCATCCGCACCGCGATCGAGCGCGCCAAGGCCAATGCCGGCCATCTCGTCAAGATCGAGGTCGAGGTCGACACGCTGTCGCAGCTCGAGGAGGCGCTGACGCTCGGCGTCGACGCGGTGCTGCTCGACAACATGACGACCGAGCAGCTCAGCCAGGCGGTGGACATGGCGCGCGGCAAAGCGATCACCGAAGCCTCCGGCCGCATCACGGCGGCGACGGCCGCGGCGATTGCCGCCACCGGCGTCGATTTGATCTCGGTCGGCTGGGTGACCCACAGCTCGGCCGCGCTCGATATCGGGCTCGACTATCTGTCCTGATCGATCAACCGGGCTGGCCGACCGCAACGAGGGTCGGCTGGTCCCGCTCGGTCCGGCGCGCGGCGAAGCGCTCGGCCTGCAGCACCGCGAGCGTCAGCACGACGATGGCGACGGCCTGGTGCGTCAGCGCCAGATCGATCGGCACCTGATGCAGCAGCGTCAGGATGCCGAGCGTCGCCTGCAGCGTGATCGCCGCCACCAGCCACCAGGCCCCCGCGATGACAGCGCCGCCGGCGCGCGCGCGCATGGCATCGATCGCATGTGCGATCGCCAGCGCGAACAGCAGATAGGCGGTCATGCGATGCTCGAACTGCACCGTCAGCGTGTTGTCGAACAGATTGCGCCACCACGGTGTCTCGAACCAAAGCCGGTCAGCCGACGGAATGAAGCCGCCGTCGATGTCGGGCCAGGTATTATAAACCCTGCCCGCGCGCAGCCCCGCGACCAGCGCGCCGAAATAGAGCTGCACGAAGGTCAGCACGAGCAGCACCGCGCTCGTGAGCTTCAGCCTGAGCGGCGCGATCACGGCCGGACGGTCGGTCAGGCGCCGCAGCGTCCAGACGATCGCCGCGAAGATCAGCAGCGCCAGCACCAGATGCGTCGCCAGCCGATACTGCGATACTTCGATGCGTTCCGAGAGGCCGGACGCGACCATCCACCAGCCGACGCCGCCCTGCAGCGCGCCGAGGCCGAAAATTACCCACAGCCGCCTGCCGAGCTCGCCGCTCACCGCGCCGCGCCACAAGAAATACAGGAACGGCAGCAGATAGGCCGCGCCGATCACGCGGCCAAGCAGCCGGTGACTCCACTCCCACCAGAAGATCGTCTTGAATTGCTCGAGCGTCATCCCGGCGTTGAGTTCGCGATATTGCGGGATCCTCTTGTAGCCCTCGAAAGCCTGGGTCCACTGCGCCTCGGTCAGCGGCGGCAGCGTGCCGGTCACCGGCTTCCATTCGACAATCGACAGGCCGGACTCCGTGAGCCGGGTGGCGCCGCCGACCAAGACCATCAGGGCGATGAGGGCGGCCACCGCGACCAGCCAGACCCTGACGGCGCGGAGCTGCGATGTCTTTGCGGAAATACCGGCCATTTCGCCCTGACTTGATTGGATTTTCGGGCCCCTTATAGTCCGCCGCGCCCGCGGCGCAAGCGCCGCCCGGAGCCTCGTTCCGATCAAGCCGGAAGGAAGCTCCAGAATGTTGTTTTGACGCGTTTTCTTTGCGCAGCCGGTGCCCGCTTCGCGCGAAAACGCCCTGGATCACGAGTTGCAAATATCCGCCATGGCCATACGCACCCGCAAACTGCTCGGAACCATCTTCCTGCTGATCCTGGTGGTGGTGTGGTCGCTGCTGGGCATGACGGTCGCCCAGACGCCGTGGCTTGCCAATTCGGGGCTGCTGCAGGCGATCTTCTACGTCGTCGCCGGCCTCGGCTGGGTGCTGCCGGCGATGCCGATCGTCGCCTGGATGTCGCGGCCCGATCGCGCCTAAAGCATGATCCGGAAAAGTGCGAAGCGGTTTTCCGAAAAGATCATGCTCAAACAAAAGGCCAAAGCGCGATGACGATTCAACCTAATCTCATCGCGCTTTAGGTAGCGTTCTGGTCGCGCGCACTGCGCGTCGGCCGTACCGGCGCGAACATCACACCCGACAGCAACACCCGCATCATCCGCAATGAGCGCACGCGGCCGTCCCATGCGATGCGCGGCAGCGCGTGGAGGTTGGTGCGCCGCTGCGCCTCGACGACCCCTGGTATGGTCGACACCGCGCTGGCAAAGCCGGCCTCCTCGGCCATCACGACATGCGGACGGCCGAATGCATCGCGGTCCCCGAACGGGAATGCGAAATGCCTGACCTGCCGCCCAAGCGCGCTCTCGGCCACCGCGTTGCCCATCGCCATCTCGCGCTGCGCGTCGGCATCCCTGAGGCTTGACAGTGCCGGATAGTTCACGGTGGCGCTGCCGAACGTCACGTTTGGATCGGCGGCAAGCTTCGCCAGATCCTGCCAGTCGAGTGACGCATTGCGTGACAATTGGGCCGCGTCGGCCGAATAGCGCCTGGCGAGATCGTTCAGCGCGTACGACAGGTCCGACGGCGGCAGCTTGCGCAGCCAGCCGGACAGGAAATCGAACAGCTCGTATTTGTCCGACAGCGTCGAGACCGCGAAGTGCCGTTCCCTGCCGTCGACCATGAGGCCGATGCGGCTCTCGCGGGCGATGATGTCCTCGAGCGCCAGCCACCACGCCGCGCCCACACCATCCGGGAAAGCCGTCGGCAGATACAGGGTGAAGGGGACGCGGTGCCTCATGAGCACCGGCCAGGCATGGGTGACGATGTCCTTGCTGGCGCCGTCAAAGGTCAGGCAGGCAAAGCGCCGGCGCTCCGGCAAGGTCACCGCGCGGCGGCAAGCCTCGTCGATTCCGACGATGTCATACTGCCAGCGTTTCAGCGCGCGGATCGTGCGATCGAGGAAAGCCGGCGTGATCTCCTGGGACTTCAGCGGCTGAAACCGGCCGCGTCGCGCGGGACGAACGCGGGCGAAGCGCAGGATCACCCCGGCGCCGCCGCTCTCGCGTTCCCGCAGCTTGAAGACGCCACTGAAATACGCGAGCTCCATTCGGGCCCGTCGTAAAATCCCGCTGTCCGGCGCCAAGATCCCCGTCCTTGTCAGGCGGTTCCCGCACACCGCCACGGCATTGTTATTACTCTTTGTTGACATTTCCCTGCGAAGGTCGGCCCAGCCGAGAACTGTAAATTAATACCTAAAAAAATTTGGGTTCCGAGATGACCATGGCGGCGGCAATCGAAGGCCAGACGGCTGAGACGCGGGCGTGGCCTGACGCAATCCGCGTTGCCGGCGTCGACATCTTTCATGATCTCACCGCGGCCGAGGCCACCTGGCGCAGCTTCGAGACATCGCAGCACAGCTACACGCCCTATCAGCGGTTCGATTTCCTCGCCAGTTGGCAGCGCCAGGTCGGCGAGCGCGAGGGCCTGCGGCCCTTCATCGTCGTCGCCCATGACGGCGAACGCCGGCCGCTGCTGCTGTTGCCGCTCGCAATCGAGTCCCGCCTCGGCGCGAACTGCGCGAGCTTCATGGGCGGCAAGCATGCAACCTTCAACATGGCGCTGTGCGAGAGGGATTTCGCCGCTAACGCGACGGAAGCCGATATCGCGGCTCTGATCGGATCGATCACCGAACGCTCCCGCGCCGACGCGCTCGTGCTCTGCCAGCAGCCGCTGCGCTGGCAGGACTTGCCGAATCCGCTGGCGATGCTGCCGCACCAGCCTTCGGTCAACGACTGCCCGGTGCTGGCGATCGAGCCCGGCGCGGCCCCCGCGGCGCTGATCAGCAACTCGTTCCGCCGCCGCCTCAAGGGCAAGGAGCGCAAGCTGCAGGCGCTGCCCGGCTACCGCTATTACGTCGCGAGCGAGAGCGCCGATGTCTGCCGCCTGCTCGACTGGTTCTTCCGCGTCAAGCCGCAGCGCATGGCGGAGCAGAAGCTGCCGAACGTGTTCGCCGAGCCGGGCATCGAGCCGTTCATTCGTGCCGCCTGCCTCGCTCCGCGCGCCGACGGCAACGGCTATGCGATCGACATCCACGCGCTGGAGTGCGACGAGGAAGTGATCGCGATCTTCGCCGGCGTTTCCGACGGTCATCGCTTCTCGATGATGTTCAACACCTACACGATGTCGGCCAATTCCAAGTTCAGCCCCGGCCTGATCCTGATGCGCGATATCATCGATCGCCATGCCGGCCTGAACTACCGCGCTCTGGATCTCGGCATCGGCTCGGACGAGTACAAGCGGCTGTTCTGCAAGGACGATGAAGCCGTCGTCGACAGCTTCATTCCGCTCAGCCTGCGCGGCAAGCCGGCGGCCAGTGCGCTGTCGGCCATCAATCGCGCCAAGCGCGCTGTGAAGCAAAATCCGGCGCTGTTAGAGATTGCCCAGAACCTGCGCAGCATGTTCCGCTGAGCACTCAGCTCGCCGCGTCGCCCTGCTCTGCGCCGCCACTCGGTACGCCGAGCCGCTTCATCGCGTCGAACAACAATGCCGCGGCGGGTGACAGCGCACGCTTGCGCAACTTGATCAGGCCGTAATTCTCCAACAACAGCCTGTCGCGCAGGCGCAGCACCTTGAACCGCTGCGGATCGACCAGATCGAACACCAGCATGGGGACCGGCACGATCGCGTCGATGCCTGCGGCAATTCCGACCGAGGCGAAAAACGACTCGGTGTTGATGACCCGGCGCGGCGGCGTCACGCCGCGGCTCATGAACAGCCTCTCGAGCGCCTGGCGCATGAAGGATTCGCGCGGCTGGCAGATCCATTGCTGGTCGGCCATGTCCTCCAGCTCGACCGTCTCGCGGCCGGCCAACGGATGCTCCGCACGAACGAGCAGCACCGCCTCCTCCGCGCCGATCTCGTAATAGTCGAATTGCCGGGGGTCGATGCCGGCGGGAATCCTGGCGACGACGAAATCGAACTCGAGCGCCAGCAGTCGCGTGATCAAAGGCGGGCTGGTGCTGACATCGAGCGAGATGTTCACCCGATGCAGCTTCTCGCCAAGATACTGGATCACGTCGACGACGAGATCGATGCTCGGCTTGGCGACTGTTCCAACGGAGACGGTGCCGAGTTCACCGGACTTGTAGCCCGCGAACTCGTCGGTGACCTGGTCGAGATCGGCCAGCACGCTTTTGCCGCCACGGATCAGGATCGACCCATAGTCCGTCGGTTCGACGCCGCGCGCCGTGCGCTCGAACAAGGGAACCCGCGCCAGCGCCTCGATTTCGGCGAGCATCTTCGATGCCGCCGACTGGGTGATGTTCAACCGCTCGGCGGCGAGCTGCAACTTGCGCTCGTTGTCGAGAGCGACCAGCAGGCGCAGCTGACGCAGTTTCAGATTATTGATCACGGCCCGCCACCATCCTGCCCGGAAGAGCGTTTTTCGTTCCGATTAAGCCGGAACGGGGCTCCAGAACTGCTTGGACGCGTTTTCTTGACGCGAACCGGCAGCCACTTCGCTGGAAATGCTCCAAGGTTCCCGCGTTTATACCGCGGTGCATCATGACAGTTTCGCCGTGGCTCCATTCCCAAATGCCATTAGTCACGCGGCCGTCGATTACACAACAATGAACGGGACTTGCAAGGGCAACGAACCGCTGCGGGTGCGCCAGGTGCCGCCCCGAACAGCGCAGTGATCGTCTGCCGAATCCGAAAAACAGGAAGGGATGGGAACGATGAGCGACGATGTCGAGAAGCGCGCGATCGGAAAGATGATGCGGCGGCTGATTCCGTTCCTCATCCTGTGTTACTTCGTGGCCTATCTCGATCGCGTCAATGTCGGCTTCGCCAAGCTGCACATGAACGCGGCGCTCGGCCTCAGCGAGGCCGCCTACGGGCTCGGCGCCGGTCTGTTCTTCATCGGCTACTTCTTCTTCGAGGTGCCCTCCAACATCCTGCTGGAGCGGTTCGGTGCACGGCGCTGGATTGCCCGCATCATGATCAGCTGGGGCATCGTCTCGGCCGCATTTGCCTTCATCCCGCAGATGTCAGCGGCGAGCGGCCTGTCGAGCGAATGGATCTTCTACTTCCTGCGCCTCCTGCTCGGCGCCTGCGAAGCCGGCTTCTTCCCCGGCATCATCTTCTATCTGACGCTCTGGTTCCCGTCGGTGTACCGCGCGCGCGTCATCAGCCTGTTCATGCTGGCGATCCCGATCTCGAGCATTATCGGGGCGCCGATCTCGGGATTGCTGCTCAACCTGTCGGGCGCCGGCCTGACCGGATGGCAGTGGCTGTTCGTTTGCGAGGCATTGCCGTCGGTCCTGGTCGGCTTCGCTGTCCTGACCTTCCTGCCGGACTTTCCGCGCCAGGCAAGCTGGCTGCAGCCCGACGAGGTCAAGTGGATCCAGACCACGCTTGAGCGCGAGCGGCAGCAAACCGAGGCCGTGGAGCATATTTCCGTTCTGCGGTCGCTCACCGACTCGCGGGTCCTTGCCTGCGCCTTCGTGTATTTCTGCCTCAACGCGGCAAGCTACGGCGTCGCATTCTTCCTGCCCACCATCATCAAGGCGTTCGGCGTCACGGACACCCAGACCGGCTTGATCGCGGCCTTGCCCTTCGTGTTCGGCGCGGTCGGCATGGTGCTGCTCGGCCGCCATTCCGACAAGACCGGCGAACGGCGATACCATGTCGCCGGCGCGCTGACGCTCGCCGCCGTCGGCATCGGCCTTGCCGGGCTGGTATCGAATCCTGTGCTGATCGTCGCCCTGCTCTGCCTTGCGCAGATCGGCGTGTCGGCAGTGCCGCCGATGTTCTGGCCGATGCCGGCCGGCATCCTGACCGGCGCCTCGGCGGCGGCAGGCATTGCCGCGATCAACTCGCTCGGCAACCTGTCAGGCTTCGCCGGCCCGTTCGCCGTCGGCTATCTGAAGGACCTGACCGGCAGCTTCACGGCGGGCCTGCTGCTGCTCGCCGTGATGGGACTGATCGGCGCGCTGGTCACGATCAGGCTGCGGATCGATCCGGTGCTCGAGCGAACCGCGCGCGAACCGATGATGGCGCACTAGGCATCGGGCGCCTGCACCGGAAGGGAACGGCGCCTGTAATGCCCGTCACCTGCCGGCGGCCGCCTTGCTCGCGGCCGCCTTCGCGATCTCACGGATGCAGGCGATGAATATCTCGGCGGTCGGGCCCAGGGTGCGGCCCTTCAGCGTGACGATCGCCGCCGAGACGGCGGCCGCCCGCGGAAGCTGAACCGGAAGCACCTTCAGCCCGAGATCGCCGCCGGCAAACTGCGCGACCGAGCCCGGCAGCATGGTGATGAAGCGGCCGGTTGCGGCGAGCCGGCAGCACAAATGAAGCGACAGCGGGCAGAGGGGCGGTGCAGGATCTCCTGAAGGGCGAGATCGCGTCGGCGGTGATGCCGATCGACAGCCTGCTGGGCCAGGTCCAATCCGGACAGCTTCGCGCTCTGGCGACGACCGGTCCCGGCCGTCTCAAATCTCTCCCCGATGTGCCGACGGTGGCGGAAGCCGGTTACCCCGCACTTCAGGACGTGACCTGGTTCGGCATCTTCCTGCCGGCAAAGACGCCCGCGGCAATCGTCGCGCAACTCAACAGCGCGATCCAGGCGTCATTGCGCACCGACGAGGTCAAATCCGGCATGGCCAAACTGTCGGTCGACGTCGACGCGGTCGCGATGAATGACTTTGCGCAACTGCTCGCCACCGAATCCGATCGCTGGAAAGGGATCGTGCGGGCGACCGGATTTACCCCGACGGGCTGCCGGTGGCGCTCAGGCGGCGACCACCCGCGGGCCCCTCGCGACCGCTTCCGACGCCGCGCAGGGCTTGCTCAGCATCGTCACTTCGGCGAAGCCGACCGCCTTGAGTTGCTCGACCATCGAGTGGCGGGCATCCTGCGCCATGGCGGCGTCGGGCACGACGACCGCCTGCGCCTTCGCGGTCAGCAGTTCGGCCGGCAGGTCGACGGCCGAACCGGCGTCGAGCAGCACGTGGTCGTAGACCCTGAGCAGCGCATCGATCGCAAGGGCGAGCCGCGGCGATCGCAGATGCGAGCGATCGAAGCCCGGACGCCCGGCGCTGACAATCTGAACACGCGACTGCCGATCCTTGGTGATGATCTGCGCGAAGGTCGCCTCGCCCTGCATCAGCTCGGCAAGGCCCGGCGCCCCGGGATCGACGGTCGCCGACGTCAACACCGGCGAGGACGCGACGAGATCGACGACGACGACCTTGACCTGGCGCGCCATCAGACGCGCCAGCGTCAGGGCGGTCAGCGTAACGCTATCAGCCGCAGCCGGGCCGAGCACGGTGACCTTGTGGGCGGCGGGACCGGCGGCGACGAGGCGCTCGGCGAGCTCATCGATCTCGTCGGCGGTGTGGGCTGACTCAGGCGGCGCCGGAGGTTCATAGGCAGCCGCAGGCTCCAGCGGCAGTTCGGGCTCCACCGCCGGCCTCGGCGCGACCGGCGATGCGAGCGCGGGTTCAGGCGGCAGCGCCGGCGCGGGCTGGTCCACGGTTGCGGCATCCATGACCGGCTCGCGGCGCCTGATCACGGCGGCCGCCGGCGCGAAGGCGCGGCCAACCGCACCGGGCGCGGAGATGCGCAGCAGCTCGCCGGTGATGATGATGCCGGACGACAGCAGCAGCGTCGCCAGCGTCGCGATCAGCACGATCGGCAGCTTCTTCGGATAGGCCGGCGTATTCGAAACCGAGGCGCGCGAGATGATGCGACCGTCGGTCGGCGCGGCCTCGATGTTCTCGCGCGCCGTCGCCTCGCGATACTTGGCGAGATAGGCCTCCAGCAGGTCGCGCTGCGCCTTGGCTTCGCGCTCCAGCCCGCGCAGTTGCACGTCCTGGCTATTGCTAGACGATGCCTGCCTCTTCGACTGGTCCAGGCTCGCCTGCAACGCCATGACACGGCCATCGGCGACGCGGGCGTCATTGTCCAGCGAGCGCGAAACCTTGCCGGCTTCCTCGCGCAATTGCCGGTCGAGATCGGCGATCTGCGCCTTCAATTCCTTGATGCGCGGATGGTTGTCGAGCAGCGTCGACGACTGCTCGGCAAGCTGCGCGCGCAGCGTGCCGCGCTGTTCGGCCAGCCGGCGGATCAGCTCGGAATTGAGGACCTCGGAAGCCTCGATCGGCTTGCCGCCCTGAAGCATCTCCCGGATCAGCCGCGCCTTGGTCTCGGCATCCGCCTTCAGCGCGCGGGCATTGTTGAGCTGCGTGTTCAGCTCACCCATCTGCTGGTTCGACAGCGGGATGTTGTTGGTGCCGACGAACAGGCTCGACTTCGAGCGGAATTCCTCGACGCGCGAATCCGCGTCCGCGACCTTGGTGCGCAGCTTGTCGATCTCGCCGAGCAGCCATGTGCTGGCGGATTTGGCCTGGTCCTGTCGCGCGGCCTGCTGCAGCACGAGATAACCGTCGGCAATCGAGTTGGCGACGCGCGCCGCAAGCTCGGGATCTTCCGACTGGAACTCGATCACCATGACCCGCGACTTGTCGACCGCAAAAGCCTGGAAGCGCTCGTAATATGAATCAAGCACCCGTTCTTCCGGCGTCAGGCTGAACGGATCACGGCCGATGCCGAACAGCGCCAGCAGCGACTTCAGCGGCGAAAAGCCGCGCAGCACCGGATCAAACTCCGGACGCTCGGCCAGCTTGTTCTTCTTGATGATGTCGCGCGCGAGATCGCGCGACAGCAGCAGCTGCACCTGACTCGTCACCGCCTCGGCGTCGAGCGAGGTGCGCTCCAGGTCGCGCTCGCCGTTCGGACGCAGGAAGGCGTTCTCGCGATTATCGATCAGGATTCGCGCTTCCGACTTGTAGCGCGGCGTCACGATGTTGACCGCGGCAAGCGACAACGCGAACACCAGCACCGTCGGCACAATGATCCAGCCGCGCTTGCGCGCCAGCGCGCGGCCGAGCACGTGCAGGTCGAGATCGGCCGTCTCCGCCGGACGGGCCGGCTTGTCAGGAGCAGGCTTGTCAGGAGCAGGCTTGGGCGCAGCCGGCTTCACGACAGCTTCGTCGGCGACGGGCGCAGACTTCGGCAACGCCCGTTGCACGACGGCCTTATCCTTGCCTCTACGCCAGAATGCAAAACGCATAACGAACCCCCGCGGACACCGCGACTCCATCTCAATGGGGCGATTACAGTCCATTAAGGTTGCCGCTGGGTTAATCGGTGGGGTTGACGGGCATGGTCGCCACCACTCGCCCCGTCATTCTTTGTTAACCATGAGTGCCGTTAATCGGGGCCGATCTTGTCTCGGGATTCCTCACATGCGCGATCTGCGCGCTCCCCTTATTTGCCTGGTCACTGCGCTCGCGCTGTCGGGCTGCATGGGCCGAACGTCGCCGGTCGCCAGCGACCCCGGCCTCGATTCGATGGCGTATGCTGCGCCCGCGGCCTATGCCGATCCCGCGCCGACGCGCGAGGGCTATAATCTCGGCCCCGGCGACAAGCTCCGCGTTGTGGTCTATGGCCAGGAAGGGCTGACCAACGCCTATGCGATCGACGCCGCCGGCGCGATCACCATGCCGCTGATCGGCTCGGTGCCGGCGCGCGGCCGCACCCCTGCCCGGCTTGCCGCCGAGATCACTGCTCGGCTGCGCAACGGCTACATCCGCGAGCCGTCGGTCTCGGTCGAGATCGAGGCCTACCGGCCGTTCTTCATCCTCGGCGAAGTCCAGGCCCCCGGCCAATATCCCTATGTGCCCAACATGACGGTCGAAAGCGCGGTCGCGATCGCCGGCGGCTTCTCGCCGCGCGCCAGGCGCGACGAGGTCACCCTCACCCACACCGATGCATCCGGCGCAGGCCGCTTCGTTGCTCCGCTGGGCACGCCGATCGGCCCGGGTGACACCGTGTTCGTCGGCGAGCGCTGGTTCTGATCGATGGCGCAGGATCAAACCCAGCAACCGCCACTTCGCATCCTGCACGTGGTGCGTGCCCCGGTCGGCGGCATCATTCGTCACATCCTCGACGTCGCCAACGGCCAGATCGAACGCGGCCACCATGTCGGCATCGTCGCCGACAGCCTGACCGGCGGCGCGCGGGCCGATGCGGCGCTTGCCGAGATCGAGCCGCGGCTCAAGCTCGGCGTCCACCGCGTGGCGATCCGCCGCGAGCCGCGCTTCGCCGACTTCATGGTCTGGACCCACATCGCCGGCCTGATCCGCAAGCTGAAACCCGATGTCGTCCACGGCCATGGCGCCAAGGCCGGCGCCTATGTCCGGCTGCGGCGGCGCTCGAGCAAGGTGATCCGGGTCTACACGCCGCACGGCGGCTCGCTGCACTACCCGCTCGACACCTGGAAGGGCCGCTTCTACAGCCAGCTCGAGCGCACCCTGATGAACAGCACCGACCTGTTCCTGTTCGAGAGCGCGTTTGCCCGCGACACCTATCAGCGCACCGTCGGCAAGCCGGCAGGCCTCGTGCGCTGCGTGTTCAACGGCGTCACCGCGGAGGAATTCGAACCGGTCCCCCGCGCCGACGATGCCGCCGATGTGGCCTATGTCGGCGAGTTCCGGCGCATCAAGGGCGCCGATCTCCTGATCGACGCGGTGGCGAAGCTGCGCGCCGAGGGCAAGCCGGTGACGTTGACGCTCGGCGGCGACGGCGAGGAATTCGAGCGCCTCAAGGAGCAGGTGAAGCGGCTGTCGCTCGGTGAGGCCGTCCGTTTCATCGGTCACGTCAAGGCGCGCTTTGGCTTTTCGAAGGGCAGCCTGCTCGTGGTGCCCTCGCGCGGCGATTCGATGCCCTATGTGGTGATCGAGGCGGGCGCGGCCGGCGTTCCGATGATCGCGGCCGATGTCGGCGGCATCCCCGAGATCTTCGATACCCACACCGACGCCCTGTTCGCGCCGAGCAATGCCGGAGCGATGGCCGACGCGATCAAGGCCGCGCTCGACGATCCCGCCGCGACCGCGGCGCGCGCCGAGCGACTGCGCGAACGGATTTCGGAACATTTCTCGCAAAGCGCGATGGTCGAGGGTGTGCTGGCCGGCTATCGCGACGCATTTGCCAAACGTTAACCACTTCTTGCACACGTAACCGTTTCTTCCGATTTGTCCCTTTAAGTCACGTCCGGGGGAATTTTCGTGCTGCGCGCGGATGCCCATCTGCATGCGCAGGAATGGACGTGGACTCGTGGAACCGTTTAACGCACGCTCGATGCTGGATGCCGCTGCGCCTGCGACGGCCGCTCAGCCGCAGATCGAACGGCGCCGGCGCCTCTCGCCGGCCGCGCTCGCCGTTACCAACCAGAAGGTTCGCGGCGCCTACTCGCCGGTCGTGATCGCCGGCGTGGTTCGCCTCGCCGACTTCGTGCTGCTCAGCCTGGTCGGCGTCGGGCTCTATCTCGCCTATGTCAGGCCGCTCGCCGGCGGCGGCATTCACTGGGGATACATCGCATCGATCCTCGGCATGTCGGCTGCCGCCGTGGTCTGCTTCCAGGCCGCCGATATCTACCAGGTGCAGATCTTCCGCGGCCAGCTTCGCCAGATGACGCGCATGATCTCGTCATGGACCGTCGTGTTCCTGCTGTTCATCGGCATCTCCTTCCTGGTCAAGCTCGGCGGCGAGGTCTCGCGGGTCTGGCTGTCGTCGTTCTTCTGCGTCGGCCTTGCGGTGCTGATCGCCGAACGGCTGCTGCTGCGATCGATGGTACGCGCCTGGGCGCATGACGGCCGGCTCGACCGCCGCACCATCATCGTCGGAGCCGACCATAATGGCGAGCAGCTGATCGAGGCGCTGAACGCCGAGGACGATTCCGACATCCATGTGCTCGGCGTGTTCGACGACCGCAATGACGATCGCGCCACTAATACCTGCGCCGGCTCACCGAAACTCGGCAAGATCGACGACATCGTCGAATTCGCCCGCCGCACCCGCGTCGATCTCGTGCTGTTCGCGCTGCCGATCTCGGCGGAGACCCGCATTCTGGAAATGCTGAAGAAGCTGTGGGTGCTGCCGGTCGACATCCGCCTGTCGGCCCATACCAACAAGCTGCGCTTCCACCCCCGTTCCTATTCCTATATCGGCAAGGTGCCGACGCTCGATATGTTCGAGGCGCCGATCACCGACTGGGATCTGGTGCTGAAATGGCTGTTCGACCGCGTGGTCGGCGGTCTGGCCCTGCTTGCGGCGCTGCCGGTGTTGGGACTGGTGGCGCTCGCGGTGAAACTCGACAGCCCCGGCCCGGTGCTGTTCCGCCAGAAGCGCTTCGGCTTCAACAACGAGCGGATCGACGTTTACAAATTCCGCTCGCTCTACCACCACCAGGCCGACCCCAACGCCTCCAAGGTGGTGACCAAGAACGATCCGCGCGTGACCCGCGTCGGCCGCTTCATCCGCAAGACCTCGCTCGACGAATTGCCGCAACTGTTCAACGTGGTGCTGAAGGGCAATCTGTCGCTGGTCGGCCCGCGCCCGCACGCCGTGCAGAGCAAGCTGGAGAACCGCCTGTTCGACGAGGCGGTCGACGGCTACTTCGCTCGCCACCGCGTCAAGCCCGGCATCACCGGCTGGGCGCAGATCAACGGCTGGCGCGGCGAGGTCGACACTGACGAGAAGATCCAGAAGCGCGTCGAATACGACCTCTATTACATCGAGAACTGGTCGGTGCTGTTCGACCTCTACATCCTGCTCAAGACCCCGTTCTCGCTGCTGACCAAGAGCGAGAACGCGTACTGAGAATTCAGCCGATTGCCGTCGTTGCGCGCGCAATGACAAACGTATGTATCTGTTGCGTTGCGTGAGTATCCGATGGCCTATGCGGCGACAGCCGGGACGTCCCATTCGCTGACATCAGCACCAACGGGCGTGCTGGCGCTGCAGCGGGCGCTGGTGTGGCTGGCCGGCGCGTCCGGCGCCATCGTGTTCATCGAGCCGAGCCCGTATGAGCTCGTCACGCTGACCGCCTGCGTGCTGTTCTTCGCCACGGGCCTGCGCATGCGGCTGGTGTTCATGCCGCTGCTGTTCACATTGATCGTGCTCAATGTCGGCTACAGCATCGGCGCGGTGCCATTCCTCGACAAGCCGGAGGTGGTGAACTGGATCCTGACCTCCTGGTACATGGCCATCACCGTCATCTTCTTCGCGATGGTGATGTCGGAGGATACCGAAGCCCGCCTCGACATGCTGCGCCGCGGCCTGATCGTCGGCGCGATGATCGCTTCGCTCGCGGGCATCGCCGGCTACTTCCGTCTGGTGCCCGGCGGCTACGACCTGCTGACGCTGTATGACCGCGCCCGCGGCACCTTCAAGGACCCGAACGTGCTCGGCGCCTTCCTGATCCTGCCGGCGCTGTTCACGCTGCAGAGCGTCGTCTCCGACCGCTTCGGCAAGGCGTTCCGCAACGCCATCGCCTTCGGCATCATTTCGCTTGCGATCCTGCTGTCGTTCTCGCGCGCCGCCTGGGGCGGCCTCGTGATCACCGCGGCCTTCATGCTGGCGCTGATGGTGTTCACCAGCCGCTCGCAGGCGCAGCGCTCACGCATCATCGTGATGACCCTGATCGCCGCGATCCTGGCCGTGGCGCTGATCGCGGTGCTGCTCTCAATCGGCTCGGTCGCCGACATGTTCAAGCAACGCGCGAGCTTCGACCAGAGCTATGACGAAGGCCGCTTCGGCCGGTTCGGCCGCCACATCCTCGGCGCCCAGATGGCGCTGGAGCTGCCGTTCGGCATCGGGCCGCTGCAATTCCACACCTACTTCCCCGAGGACACCCACAATTCCTATCTCAACGCCTTCATGTCGGGCGGCTGGATCGCGGGGATCTGCTATCCGGCGCTGGTGTTCGTCACCGCGGTCATCGGCTTCCGCTACATCTACATGCGGGTGCCGTGGCAGCGCGGCTATCTCGCGGTCTTCTCGGCGTTCCTCGGCTTCGTCGGCGAGAGCTTCATCATCGATACCGACCACTGGCGGCACTTCTGGATGATGCTGGGCACGATGTGGGGCATGTATGCGGCAGCCGAGCGCTACCGCGCGACGTCGGCACGGATTATCGACGAGTCTTCGGCGGCATCCTGAGACTGGCGCGCTGCTCCGGCGGCATGTCGATCACCGCCTTCAATGCTCCGGTCGCTTCCAGCACGCCCTTGTAGCCGTCATTGGCGAAGCGCAGCAGCAAGTGCAGCTCGTCGTCGGTGTAGCTGCTCCACAGCTTGAGCATCGCCTCCTGCATCGGCACGTAGAACTTGCCGATCTCCGCCGCTTTTTCCTCCACCACCGAGATGAAGACCTTGCGGCGGTCGCTCTCGTCCCGCTCGCGGCGCACGTAACCCGCCTTCTCCAGACGATCGACCACGCCGGTGATCGCGCCGGTGGTCAGCCCGGTGACCTCGGCGAGGCGCCCCGCGGTCACCCGCCCCTCAAGGTGCAGGATGTCCATGCATTCCATGTCGGAATTGGAAATTCCGGCCATGTTCGCAACGGCTTGGCCGTACATCACGCCCTGCGCGGATGACCGGCGCATCGCCTCCTCGAGTTCCTGCATCAGCGCTTGGCGCGAGGTCGTGCTTGACAAGTCGGCTCCCATCTCTTATTCGCCTAATATCTTATGTACTAAGATAATTAGCAACTGACCTTTCCTATCCCACACGGATGCATGGAGCAAGGCATGACCTCACGTCCCCGTAAAGCTCTGATCATCGGCGCCGGCATCGCAGGTCCTGTCACCGCGATGTTCCTGACCCGCGCCGGAATCGAGACCGAGCTCTATGAAGCCTGGCCCTACTCCTCCGGGATCGGCGGCGGGCTTCAGATCGCGCCGAACGGCATGCACGTGCTGGCGGGGCTCGGCCTCGCCGACGAACTGATCCGCAACGGCTCGATCGCGGAGTCCTTCGACTTCTATTCGCAGGGCGGCAAGAAGCTCGGCTCGCTCAACCAGAACATGCAGCAGCGCTTCGGCCAGCCCGCGGTGAACATGTGCCGCGCCACGTTGAACGAGACGCTGATCGACAAGGCCTGGGCCTCCAACGTCTCGGTGTTCTTCGAGAAGAAACTGGTGAAGATCGAAGACCGCGGCGACCAGCCCGTGATCGCCTATTTCAACGACGGAACCACCGCCGAGGGTGATTTCGTGATCGGCGCCGACGGCGTGCACTCTGCCGTGCGGCGCCACGTGATCCCTGACGGCCCGACGCCGTTCGACACCGGGCTGATCGGCTTCGGCGGATTCGTGCCCCGCGCGGTGATCGAGAAGCTGCCGATCGGCCAACGGGTGGCGACCACGTTCGGGCAGAGCGGCTTCTTCGGCTATGGGATGTGCAGCCCCGATCCGGACACGGGCGCGATGTGGTGGAGCACGCAGCCGTCGCACGGCATGACCGCGGCGGCCTACCGGCTGCAGAGCCAGGACGCGATCAGGCAGCATCTGCGCGATTTCCACGCCGGCTGGCACGCGCCGATCCCTGCGATCATCGAAGCTGCGGAGAAGATCGTGGTCACCGACACACTCGACGTCGCGACGCTGCCGACATGGTCGCGCAAGCGCACGCTGTTGATCGGCGACGCCGCGCACGCCACCAGCCCGCATGCCGGCCAGGGCGCATCGCTGGCGCTGGAGGACGCGCTGCGGCTCGGCATCCTGCTGCGCGAGGGCCAGGAGCTCGGCATGACGTTCCAGGCTTTCGAGCACGAGCGGCGCCCGCGCGCCGAGAAGATCGTGGCGATCGCCCGCCGCAACGGCAACAGCAAGCGCGAGTTCAGCCCGACCGGCGCCTGGCTGCGCGATCACATGCTGAAGTTGCTGCTGCCGGTGTCATCCAAGGGTATGGACTTCATGTACGCTTATAATCCGCGCGCGGCGGCGTAGCGCTCTATCTTCTCCCTCTCCCCGCTCTCTTGTCCGCCGAAGCCCGCCTTCGGGCGAAGGCGGATGCGGGGTCGAGACGAGCGAAGCTCGCTCTTAGAGAGTTAGGGTGCGGGGCTCTCTCCACGCACAATGCGATTGGACTGACCTGTTCCCCCTCACCCGGATCGCATCTCACGATGCGATCCGACCTCTCCCCGCAAGCGGGGCGAGGTAAGAAGCACTACTTCTCGACCTCAAATGTCAGCCCGGCGTGATCAACCAGGCGCTTGATCAGCTTGTGCTGCATCGCGGCTCCCGGCGTCCAGAAGCCGGCGGCGACGTCGGGCGTGTCGCGCAGCAGGCAGATCGCGCATTCCGAGATCATCTTCGAGGTCGAGCCGTAGCCGGGATCGCGATCGCCCTTGATGCCGGCGCGGACCATGCGGCCGTCGGGCGCGACCGCGAGATAGAGCAGATCGTAGCGGCCGTTCTCGCGCTCTTCCTTTGACGGCCCCTCGCCCGGCTTCGGCGCGCTTGGGCCGGTCTTCTCGGCATTCAGCGCCATCACACGCTTGGCGTTGGCCTCACCCTTCTCGCCCGAACCGGTCAGGACCATCTCGTCGTAGACGAAGTCCCGTCCGTAGGGAAAGCCCATCAGCATGTTGGAGCGGTGGACGTTGCGCGTGTTGATCAGCGCCATCATGAACGGCGCGGTCCAGGAGTGCAGATCCTCCTCGTAGGCCGGCTTGCTGCCGCGCGGCTGCTTCGGACCCTCGAAGCCAGGCGTCAGCGCGAACGGATTGTTGAGGATCGCAACCAGGCTGAGGTCCTTGGCGACCGCATCGAAGGTGGCCTTGGCGCTCGCCGCGGTGCCGCCGGACAGCGTGCCGCGCATGTCGCGCACGCGGCCCTTGACGCGCGGCGCCGGCGCGCCGAACACCCGCTTGGCCTCCTCCTGGACAAAGAACGCGCCGAGTTCGAACGGCACCGAGTCGAAACCGCAGGAGAACACGATGCGCGCGCCGCTGGCCTTCGCGGCGGCTTCGTATTTGTCGATCATCTGTCGCATCCAGACCGGCTCGCCGCAGAGATCGAAATAGTCGGTGCCGCTTTCCACACAGGCCGCGATCAGCTCGTTGCCATAGAGCTGATACGGTCCGACCGTCGAGACGACAGACTTGGTTTGCGCCAGCATCGCCTTCAGCGAGCCGGCATCGCCGGCATCGGCGACGATCAGCGGCGTGTCGGCGGGCGCGCCGATCGCGTCGCGTACCGAGG
>NZ_LFIQ01000077.1:151586-160661 GCF_001189245.1 Bradyrhizobium pachyrhizi
GTTGCGATAATGTGCCGCGAGATATTCGGCGACGAGCTGGCCGGTGAAGCCGGTCGCACCATAGACGACGATGTCGAGTTTCGACGAGGACATGGCTCAGGCTCCCTGCGCAGCGAATTGGGCGCCCTTTTGTCATCGCGGGCGCGGCAACGCAATGCGCTATTTCTTGTACGATACGCCCATGCCGGCGCGCACGTCGGCCTGGATGCCGTAGGGCGCGATCGGGTAGCGCAAACCGTTCTTGGCAAGCTGCTTCATGCCGGCGATCGCCTTCACCAGATAGGCCGGCGGCAGCGCCATCAGCATCTCCTCGTCGGGCACGCCGCCATAGCGGCGCTCGGCAAAGCACGGCAGCGACAGGCTCGGCTCGCCGGTCTTCAGCGCCCGCCCCCACGAATCCGCGCACGCGGTTTCGCCGACCACGCCCCACTCGAACTTCTTGTAGCCGGTATATTGGAGCCCGTTGATCAGGATGATCATCTGTCCCGGCGTCGCGTAGACGAGGCAGATGTCGGGCGGATTGAGGCGTCCGCTGGTCAGCGGGCTCACCGCCATCGCCTGGTACTGGCCGTACGGCACCACGTCGAGCGCCTCCTGACGCTTGCGCGCGTCTTCGGCAGTGCCGTGCCAGACGCCGACATAATTCTCGCCGGCAAGCCATTTCTCATCCTGCGGCGCGAGCCCGATCACGGCGCGGCATTGCGCGCCGACCAGATCGTCGCCGGTGATGCCGACGGTCCAGCCGAGCCGCGAGGCCATGCTGACGATCTGGTCCGTGGTGTGGACCGCCGACGGACGGCGGATCTTGGGGATCGCCTCCATCTCCTCGACGCGCGCGAACATCTTGATGCCAATCACCGTGGTCTTCAGCCGCAGCAGATTGTTCAGATCGGTGACGATTGCGCCGAGGTCGAACTGTTCCGGCGGTGTCTGTTGCTGCATGGCGAAAACTCCCGTGGGCGGCGGCTTGGCGCCGCCTGTTGATTTGATGTTAGCCGGATTGGCCGGTGAAGGCGACAAGCCTCAACGTGCAGCCGGTCCCGGCAACAAATCGTCGGTTTTGCCGGCCAGGTGATAGGCCAGAAGCCCGACCCACTCCCGCGTGCCGAGATCGGTGCGCGACAGGCCGTCGATCGCAAGCGTCGCGAAGCTGAAGACATCGCCGACGCGCCAATCGACCGGATAGGCCTCGACATTGAATCCCGCCTTGCGGAACAGCCCGACCGAGCGCGGCATATGGTAGGCCGAGGTGACGAGCAGCCAACGCTCACCCGGCCTGGGATCGACCAGCGCCCTGGAGAACTCGGCGTTCTCCACCGTGTTGCGCGAGCGGCGTTCGATGATCAATCGCGACCTGCCAATGCCGAGCCCCTCGAACATCTCGGCGGCATAGTCGGCTTCGCGCGCATCGTTCGAGATGAGGTTCGCGCTGCCGCCGGTGAACACGAGGCGCGCATTCGGATATCTGCGCGCGAGCGCCGCCGCCGCGATGACGCGATCGGCCGCGCTGCGCACCACCGGCGTGCCATGCGCAACCGACAGATCGGCATCGATCGAGCCGCCGAGCACGATGATGCCGTCCGGCGCGCCGCGCGAGGCGTCCCATGTCGGGAAGCGCTGCTCCAATGTGGAGATCAGGACATTGCCGAGCGGCGAGAAGCCGCAGATCGCGAGCAGCAGCAGCGCGGCCACCATCAACCTGCGGCCGAGGCGCGCAAACCGCGTCAACAGCAGCATGGTGCCGATCACGCCGATACCGATCAGGAAGTTGATCGGCAGCAGCATGATGCCGAGCGTCTTGGAGAGCACAAAAAACAAGAGAAGCCCCTGCGAAGTTCTGCTACAGCGTCATACGCTGCTGGGAAACTAATCAAAAGCCGTCACATGACCCATCATCATCTGAAGTCGAGCCCTGAAACCTGCCATTGGGGCTTCTTTGAAGCCAAGCTGAAACCGGTTCTGACCGTCGCGAGTGGCGACGAGATCACGATCGAGACCGTCAGCGGCGGCCCGGACGTGGTGCCCGACCGCGGCAAATTCTTCGTTCCGCCGGAGCTCGACGAGATCCATGCGAAGTGCGAGCGGATGGTACCTGGACACATTCTGACCGGTCCGATCGCGGTCGCCGGCGCCGAACCCGGCGACGTGCTCGAGGTCGATATTCTCGACGTTCAGCTGCGACAGGACTGGGGTTACAATCTGATCAAGCCATTGTCCGGCACCCTGCCCGACGATTTCCACGAGACACGCGTCCTCAACATCCCGCTCGATCGCGGGCGCATGGTCGGCCGCATGCCGTGGGGGCTCGATCTGCCGCTCAAGCCGTTCTTCGGCGTGATGGGCGTGTCGCCGCCGCCAGCGTGGGGCCGGATCTCCTCGCTGATCCCGCGCGCGATGGGCGGCAATCTCGATAACAAGGAGCTCGGCGCCGTCGCCAAGCTCTATCTGCCGGTGTTCGTTCCGGGCGCGCTGTTCTCCTGCGGCGACGGCCATGGCGTGCAGGGCGACGGCGAGGTCTGCGTCACCGCGATCGAGACCGCGCTGACCGGCCGCTTCCGCCTCACACTGCGCAAGGATATCAAGCTAGCCTATCCGCGCGCAGAGACCGCAGATCATTACATGACCATGGCGATGGATCCCGATCTCGACCAGTGCGTGGTGCGGGCGCTGCGCGACATGATCGTGCTGCTCGGCGAGAAGCGCAACCTGTCGCGTGAGGACGCCTACACTCTGTGCAGCCTGGCCGCCGACCTGCGCGTGACGCAGACGGTCAACGGCTCCAAGGGCATCCACTGCATGATCGCCAAATCGGTGGTCCACGGGTAACCACGCACGTCATTCCGGAACGATGCGCAGCATCGAATCCGGAATCTCGAGATTCTCCGGTGCGCAATTCGCGCACCTGAGGATCGGCTCTGCGAGCCGCCTGGAATGACCAAGTGGATAAATAGCCGCACTTGTGTTCCGCGAGCCCGGCTCGATACAATCCCCGTCCCAACGAACAAGAATGGACGGGGACGGATATGCTGAAGGACAGGCTTTCGCCGGCCGACGAGGCTGCGCGCGACAGGGAGATGCAGGAGACGCTCGCCGCCTGCCCGCGCATCCTCGACCTCATTGCCCGCGGTCCGCAGGGCGCGCCGGACGCTGAAGCCGCGATCTATCTGCGCTCGCCGCTCGATCCCAACCCGGTCGTGATCTCGAACGATCACTTGATGGGCTGCATCAAGGCCGCTGAAACCTATTTCCGTAAGCGCGGCATCGGCAAGGACGACGCGGTGGCTGTCCTGCTCCCGGCGTGCCCCGCGACCGTCGTCGCGATCTTCGGCGCAGCGGCCTGCGGCGTCGCCGAGCCGCTCAATTTGCTGTTCACGCGCGAAGCGATCGTCGCCCAGCTCAACGCGATCAACGCAAGGCTGTTGCTGACGCCGCCGCCGGGCCTGCCGGGCGGGCTCTATGAGAGGGTCGAGGGCCTGCAGCGCGAGGTGCCGTCCCTCAAGCGCATCGTGATCGTGCCGCTCGACGGCAGCATCGCCTTCGACGGCGAGGTGCTGCGGCCTGATCCCGCCTGGCGCGACGACTACGGCAAGTCCAAGGACATGAGCGAGGCCGACCGCGTCGCCGTGATGCTCCCGACCGGCGGCACCACCGGCCATCCGAAGGTGGCGCGGCTCACCAATCGCGCCATGGTCGCCTCCACCGTATCCTCGCGGATGGCGCTCGATTTCCATCGCGGCGAGCGCGCGATGATCACGATGCCGCTGTTCCATGTCGGCGGCCTGTTCTGCACCACGGCCAATTCCCTGGCGGCCGGCACGACGATGGTCATCCCCGGCCCCGCCGGCGCGCGCGATCCGGCGCTGGTCCGACACTTCTGGCAGATCATCGAGAAGTACCGAATCAACATCGCCGGCAACGTGCCGACGATACTCGGCGCCCTCGCCGATATCCCGGTCGCTGACAGCGACATCTCGACCCTGCGCGTCACCGCCACCGGCGCCTCGATCTGCCCGCCCGAGATCGAGCGGCGTTATCTTGCGACCTGGGGCGGCCCCTGCATCCAGCAGCTCTACGGCATGACCGAACTCGCCGGTGCCATCACTCACGATGTGCACGGCGTGAGGCCGCGCGCCGAAAGCGTCGGCACCCGCAATCCGCTGGTCGAGCTTGCGATCCTCGACGGCGGCAAGCTCCACACCGGACCGTGGCCCTCACCGGTCGGCGAACTGCTGACCAGGGGCCCGCAGGTATTCGCCGGCTATGTCGACAAGAAGCAGACCGAGGAGGCGTTCCGCGACGGCTGGCTGCGCACCGGCGACATCTGCCGGATCGATGCCGACGGCTTCGTCTACATCATGGGCCGCGCCAAGGACGTCATCATCCGCGGCGGCCACAACATCGATCCGCGCGCGATCGAGGACGCCGCGCTGGCGTTTCCGGGCGTGGCGCTTGCCGCGGCCGTCGGGCGTCCCGACACCTACGCCGGCGAAGTGCCGATGCTGTTCGTCTCGGCGCAGCCGGGCGCCCATATCGATCCGAACGCGCTCGCAGCCTTCGTGCAGGACAACATCCTGGAGCCGCCGGCGCGCCCGCGCGTGGTGTCGGTGATTCCCGAGATGCCGGTGACTCCGGTCGGCAAGATCTTCAAGCCGAAGCTGCGCGAGATCGCCGCCGGCGAGGCCGCGCGCGAGCTGCTGGCGCTGGAAGGATTGTCCGGCGAGGTCAGTGTCGACGCGATCACCGATCCGTCCCGCGGGCTGTACCTGAGCGTGAGCGCGCCTCCGGACAAGGCCGAAAAGGCTGAGCGGCTTCTCAAGAAGTTCCCGGTCAAGGTCGAGTTACGGCCCTAACGCCTTCATCCATCTCAATAATTCGATGATGCCCTCGCGCTGGAACTCGCTTCCAGCGCGAGCGCGCGGCCGGCTGCTTCTTGCCGCCCACGGCTTGACGAACTGCCTTATTCCTAAATAGACTCTAAATAGATACTTTTCAGTACAGGCGTTCGGGGTTAAGCGTTTCACCATGGCTACGGAAAAGGCCGAAACCGACCGCGTCCCGGTCACGCTGGCGCTCTCGACCATTGGTTACCTCGAGAAGCTGGTGAGACAGGGCACCCACGGCACGAGCGTCCCGGGCGTCGCACGGACATTGATCGAGGAAGGCATTCGGCTCGCCATCAAGGACGGGTTGCTTGCAATCCGCGACAACGGCCGCACGCCCTAGCATGATCCGGAAAAGTGGAGACCGGTTTTCCGAAGAGATCATGCTCAAACGGGGATGAGATCACGGCGCGATTGCTTGTCATCGCGTGGCGAGCTCAGGCGTGTGCCGGCGCGGCGGTTCAACACAGAACGTGGAACCGTCAGATGATTGCCATCGAACCGACCTGGACGCCGGAGCGCGTCGACCAACTCAAAATCTACTTTGAAGCCGGCCTCTCCTGCCGCGACATCGCCGTCAATATCGGCGTCAGCCGCAATGCGGTGATCGGCAAGCTGTCGCGGCTGAACCTCACGCGTACGACGCCGGACGAACGCCGGGCGCGGCGCAAGAAATCGGCCGCCCACGCCGCGCAGAGGGCGACTGCCAAGCAGCAGCTCCGGTTGCTCCAGGCGGTCTACGAGCAAGAGCCCGTCGATGCGCCGATCGTCAGCGCCAACAGCTGCTCGCTGTTCGAACTGAGCGAGCAGCGCTGCCGCTGGCCGATCAGCACCCCGGGCGCCGATGATTTCTGCTTTTGCGGCAACACACCGCTCGGCGGCATGCCCTATTGCTCAGGGCATTACCGCCTCGCCTATCAAGCGGGATCGCGCCAACGCGCGATGCGCGGATAGCGCTTGATGCGCGGGGAGCGCTTGAGTGAAGCCGTCCCGCACGCGATGCGGGACGGCCGTTCAGCCGACCTTCCAGCCGGTCGCCGCTACGATGCCTTGATAGAACTCCGGCGTGTAGGCCTGTTCCGGCGTCTTGCGTACGCGCTCGTCGAGCAGATGCGCGTCGTCGCCGACCAGGATGCGCCAGCGCTCGGCCTTCACGCCGTCGAGGATGATCTTGGCGGCGGCCGCGGCCGAGGTCGGTGCCTCGTTATGGAAGATGCGGGCGCGATCGAGCGCGAGCTGCTGGATGTCGGCGTCCGACATCCTGGCGACGTCGATCCCCTGCCCCTGCAGACGCTGACGGGCCTGCTTGAGCTCGTCGGCATTGAGCTGGTCGGAGCCGTTCTGCACCTTGCGGGAGTTCGACACGATCGAGGTGCCGATATGGCCGGGCATCACGACCGAGCACTTCACATGCGGCGCATTGAGGCGGAGATCGTTGATCATCGCCTCGGTGAACCCCTTCACGGCGAACTTCGCCGCGCTGTAGGCGGTGTGCGATACGCCCATGCCGACCGAGGCCCAGAAGCCGTTGACGCTCGAGGTGTTGACGATGTGCGCCTCGTCGGCTTTCACCAACAGCGGCAGGAAGGTGCGGACGCCGAGATAGACGCCGCCCCAACAGATGTTGAAGGTACGCTCCCACTGCTCGCGCGTGTTGGAGAACAGGCTGCCGCCGCCACCGATGCCGGCGTTGTTGAACAGCAGGTGGATCTTGTCGGTCGCCTGCTGCTCGATCAGCTCATCCCGGAAGCGCTTGTAGTGATCCTCGATCGAGACGTCGGCAACGTGGGTCGTGATGCGCAGGCCCTGCGGCAGCTTCTCGACCTCGCAGAGCCGCTTGGTCTCGGCCATCGCCTCGGCCGA
Organism: Bradyrhizobium pachyrhizi; assembly: GCF_001189245.1. Classification (GTDB taxonomy): domain Bacteria; phylum Pseudomonadota; class Alphaproteobacteria; order Rhizobiales; family Xanthobacteraceae; genus Bradyrhizobium; species Bradyrhizobium pachyrhizi. The sequence goes on from NZ_LFIQ01000077.1 coordinate 158,330, forward strand.
GACGTCGCACATCGCGACATTGCAGCCCTCGGCAACGAGCTGCCGTGCCAGCTCGCGCCCCATGCCCGTGCCGCCACCGGTGATGACGGCGATCTTTCCGGCAAAATCCTTCATGTGAGATCCGTTCCTTCCCTTATTCTTGTTGCCCTGGTTCTTCTTTGTTTCGGCCGGAGCGCGGATCGCAGCTCCAACCGCTTGGCTGCGGCACCTTACTCACCGAATTGTCGCCCAGCAACGGCGCCTTCTCACGCGCAAGTGAGCCGCTTGGAGCAGATTGAGACGGTGGCCACGAAATCATTCCGCGTTGCGAACAATCCGACATCGACAATCGGAGACGATGATCGTGCACATCCTGAACAGATTGGTCGCGACAACGCTGATGGCGATCGCGGCTGGAATTTCCACCGCGGCCGCTGCCGCCGAGGTAACACCAGCGAAGCAGCGCAACGGCACCTGCGCAGATGAACCACGTTGATCGCAATCGGTGCAAAGCGCAGCGCGCGGCGTGGCAAAGCGCGCGATCGTCATATGCGAAGCTCTGACAATGCTGCGATCACGTCGCCCGAATTCGAATGCTTGTTCGCGAAGCGCGTGAGACTCACGCGATGGTCGCGCGCATCCTGGCCGCAGACCAAGCCGCGTCATGACGCGGCCCCGCGCTATTCGGCTGTCTCGATGCGCACGGATGCGCGCCGCCGCAGGACGCCGGCACCCGCGCTCAGGGCCAGCTTGAGCAGGCCGCGCCACGAGAAATCGATGATCACCTCATGGTGCCGCAATCCCTTGCCGCCCTTCACCAGCCCGAGATCCCGGATCAGGCAATAGTGGCCGCTGCTCATGCGCGCCAGGCGGCTGTTCTTGAAGCGTCCCATGAATGGCGAGAATGCACTGCGGATCGATTCCGTCAAATCCTGACGGCGTCGAATCGGCAAGGCGACGGCAACCCGATCGCCGGCCGCAGCTTGCGCGGGCCGCGCGCGCCACCATCGTCGACGCCGGCTGGGCCCTTGAATCAAAAACCTCCGGCAGGGCATTGCCGGAGGTTTGGGAGGCTTAGCAGCCAGCTAAGAGCCATCATTCAATGTGTTGGCCATGGCGTATGTAGTTTAGTAGATCAGGTAAGTAAATAAGTCGGCGGCTAATGAATCGCATGGCTCGTCTTCGTCGTTCGCGTGGACCGAAATGACGCAGCTCAGCTCTCCTTGGAATCTTCCGCAAAGAAAAACCCCGGCAGTTGCCTGCCGGGGTTCTGTTGGATCGTGATCAGATCAACCGGTATTACCAGTTGCGCTGAGCGCGGAAGAGCATCTGGACAGTGTCCTGATCCTTCAGCTCGTAGGTCGCGGTCGGCTTGCCGATAGCAGTCGACGACGTAGTGATGATACCGGCATACTTCTGATCGAGGTGCGAGTAGGTCACGTCGGCCGAGAAGGTCAGGTTCTTGACCGGGGTCCAACGGGTGATCACGCCGATCTGCGCGATGTTGTAGTCGGGGTTGCAGGCGGTCACGCCAGCGCCGCCAGCGAATGCGGCACGGAACGTACCACCGACGCCACCAACGCCGCAGATGAGCGACTTAGCCGTGTCGTTGTACGAAACAGCGGCGAACGCACCGTACAAGCTGGTGTTCCAGTAGGGATCCCAGTTGTGGGTGTACGCACCGCGCATACCCCAGGTCTTGATGGACTGCTGCTGACCACCGGGGCCGAACACCGTGTCGGGTGCCGTACCGAAGCCAACGCTGCCATAGACGCCCGGCAGGCTCGAACCGCCGAAGATGGCGATCGCGCCGGCCTGGCTGGCCAGTTCCTGGATGTTGTAACGGGTCGCACCGTCCGTGTAGACGCCCTGGATGTTGATGGTGTCGCCGGGTCCGGTCGGGATGTTCTTGATCGACAGGGCCAGTGCACCAGCCCAACCCCACTTGTCGTCGGGATGACCGGTCAACTCGCTGCCGCCGTAGTAGGCAGCGTGGTTGTCATGCGCGGCGACCGACGCCTGGAAGATACCCCAAGCCTGATCGACCTTGAGCGCAGCAACGAAGTCCGGAGCGATCGTGCCGGCGTAGTCGCTGGAGCCGTAAGCGCCACCGACGCCGAGGTTGTTCACGCCAGCCTGCATGTAGGCAACCTGGTCCTGCGCCGACAGAGCGAGCGACACGCCGTTGCCGAACTGCGCGGTGTAGGTGAACTGGTTGATGCCGTTGGTGGTGTTCACGCCACCGACGAGCGCGTCGTAGTTGTTGCCCGGATAACCGTTCCAGGGGGCAGCGAACTGCGAAACCGCCTTACCCATCGTGAAGCCGGCGAACTGGATGAAGGCGTAGTAGACG
>NZ_LFIQ01000077.1:160671-168445 GCF_001189245.1 Bradyrhizobium pachyrhizi
AACCGGCAGCCACGTTGCCCGAACCAGCGTTGTTCGGCGCAGCCGTCGAGCCGATCGCCGAGTACACCGTCGAGCCGTTGCCCTGGCCGGCGTAGGTGTCGGAGGTCCAGGTGAACACCGCATCGAAATAGGTGCGGACCACGCCGTATTCGGTCGCGGTGCGCGTATCGATGTTGAAGTCTTCACGCGAACGCCAAGTGTAGCCGTTCGTGAAACGATTGTTGGCACCGCTGGCGCCGTTGTAGTTCGCGCCGTACACGCTGTTGCCGTTCACCACGACGTCAGCACGCACATAGCCGCCCAGCTTGATGCAGGTGTCGGTGCCGGGGATGTAGTAGAAGCCCGGACCGTAAAGCGAGCAAACCTTCACGTACTCGACCGCTTTGGCCTTGACGGGAAGATCGGCCGCCTGTGCCCCGCCGACCGCGACCAGCGCAGCCGTCGAGCCCAGGATAAGGCTCTTCAAATTCATATTAAACCTCCAAGTTGCTCATATGCGGAGAGTCCGAGGCCGCGAGCGCCCCGTGATCCTCCCGCATTGTCCAAGACCGTTTTCCCCAAACCCCGCACCCTCAGATCAATCTGTGGTGTGCGACGGACTTGAACGATCACCGCAACGGGACGATCGAGATTCCCCTACCGCCGGGTTCAATATGCATTGGCCAGTTCGCCAATCAAAATAGTTTATAAAGTCAGGAATGCGAATGCGGCCACACTGTGTCTCGCCGGCAACGCTGCCTGTAAGCCCTTTGCTTACCTGAGAAAACTTGTCACACCCCAAATAGTCCAACCGTCACACGACCATCATAATTACTTTACGTTCACTTGCGTTCGTTGGCGGCTTGCGGGAAAAAACCTACTGCAGCGCGGAAAACAAGAAATAAATCAGCACAAAGCTGAGTCGGCGCCCGAGGGAAGAGGAAGCTGTGTCAGTGACAAGGAAGGATTCGACGCGCCAGCGCGCCATCGAACATCTCGACATCATCAAGCGATTCACGCTCGAGATTTCGGCCATCAACTCGCATCTGGAGCGCGTCCGTCAGTTCTGGGGCAAGTCGCTTGGCGTCAGCGGTCCGCAATGGATGATTCTCATCGCGATCTCGGATCTCGACAAGGATGACGGCGTGCCGATCAACGTGGTGTCGAAGCTGCTGCACGTCGATCCGTCGTTCGTGACCACGCAATCCAAGCTACTCGAGCAGAAGGAGCTGCTGCGGCGTGCGCCCTCCCCGGCCGATGCGCGCGTGGTCCGGCTGTCGCTGACCGACAAGACCAAAAAGCACCTCGCGGGCCTCGCCGAACAGCACAAGGCGTTCAAGAAAACCGTCTTCGAGGAGTTCAGCGAGCCGGAGCTGGCCGAGTTCACGGCCAAGCTTTCGATGCTCACCAACCGCCTCGAAAAGGCCTGCCTGATTGTTGCGATGGAAGCCGAGGCCTGAAGCGACCGGCTCTGCAGCGGACAGGACGGCTGGCAACCGGAACGGCCGCGCCGCTCACCTCGCGAAGCGTAGGATGCAGAGACTTATCGGTGTCCGCGCCCCGGCGACTGGAACGCCAGGAAGGCGAGAACGCTCAGCAGAGCAGCCCAGACCAGGAAGTGTTCAGCAATCACGTTGGCCCCCCATTTGCCCCTCAATGGAAAGCATGAAACGGGCCAAGCCGCGGTCGATCCGTGAACGGGCCATGAAAAAGGAGCCCCGGCGCTGACGGCCGGGGCCCCGCAAAGCCAACCTCGCAGTGTAACTATCTGGACCTGGTCGAGCTGCCTCCGGTCATCCCGCTGCCCGAGCCCGTCGTCTGGCCAGGGGCGTAGCCAGAGGCCCCTGGGGCCCCGGCTTTCGATCCTCGTGCCTGCATCTCGTGCCCGGGTGCATAGCCCGACGCGCCGGGACTGCCCTTCTTGGAGCCCTTCTTTTGCATCTCGTGTCCAGGTGATTTGCTCGAAACACCCTGTGCAAAAGCAACCGGTGTGGAAGCCATCAGGCATGCCGCGGAAAGGACGATGATTGCGTGCTTCATTTTGTCCTCCAAAATGCGCCCCGCAACTAACCGCCTGAAATCAGTGACGTTCCATGAACGCTTGTTCATCGACACGACAGCCGCAGATGCGATCGGCTTGGTGCTGCCTCTTCAACGAGCGCTTGTTCGATATTGACGGCAGCGTGTTGGCTTCCGCGCACAGCTTTCCGCGACCGGCGAACAGCATCGGCAACCAATCGCAAGCCGGCGGCGCGCGATGCGCGTCCGCTTCAAACCATCACCGAACGAATTTTGAGAAAATGGTCGGAGCGAGAGGATTTGAACCTCCGACCCCTAGTCTCCCAGACTAGTGCGCTAACCGGGCTGCGCCACGCTCCGATGCCGTTCCATTAGCTGCGATCCTGCGTTCGCGCAAGGCAAAGCAGGCTCCTGAAGACTGCAATCCGGGCACCGGTTCCCCTTGGCGGGCTTCCTTGCCTCAGCCGTCCTTCATCGCTGCGTCGATCATCTGCCGGCAGGCGACCAGCTCCTGCAGCACGCGTTCGAGCCGCTCCCGATCGACTGACGGAACGGAGGGACGAACCGGCGGCGCGGCGGGCGCCTTACCCGGCTGGGCATGCGCCTTGTAGGTCGACAGGATCGGATCCTCGTCGGGATCGACGAATCGGTAGTCGATCCCCTTCTCGTCGCCGTCGCCCTCCTCGCCGTCGAAATCGAGGCCGTCGCTGTTCTCGAGGTCGTCGGGCTCGGCCATGCTGTTGCCGACGGCTTCCTCGACCGCGCCGAACGAGACCGCTGCGGTCTGGTCGGCGATGCCCTGCACCGATTTGATGCCGTGCTCCTTCAGGATCCGCTGCACGCCGCGGATGGTGTAGCCCTCGCCGTACAGCAGCCGGCGGATACCCTTGAGCAGGTCGACGTCGTCGGGGCGATAATAGCGGCGTCCGCCGCTGCGCTTCATCGGCTTGATCTGCGCGAAGCGCGTTTCCCAGAATCTCAGCACATGCTGGGGAATATCGAGTTCATCAGCGACCTCGCTGATGGTACGGAACGCATCCGGCGCCTTGTCCAAATGCCCGCTCCTTCTCAATGCCTGGAGCCTTTTCCGTCCCGATTGAATCGGAACGGGGCTCCGGATTCTAGTTTTGCCGCGTTTTCTTCACGCGAACCGGGTATCCACTTCGCTTGAAAACGCTCTAGTCGGCCTTGCTGCCGTCGCCATTGGTGACGACATGGCCATTGATCCGCTGCTTCAGGATCGCCGATGGCTTGAACACCATTACCCGCCGCGGCGAAATCGGCACCTCGGTGCCGGTCTTCGGATTACGGCCGATACGCTGGCCCTTCTTGCGCACCATGAAGGAGCCGAATGAGGACAGCTTCACCGTCTCGCCCTTTTCCAGGCAATCGGTGATCTCCTTCAGCACCAACTCGACAAATGCCGACGATTCCGTGCGCGACAGACCCACCTTTTGGTAGACCGCCTCACACAAATCGACGCGCGTAACTGTTTTTCCGGTTCCCGTGGTCATCGCCTGCCCCGCACTCTCGGCGAACAATTTCTTGACTGAAATTAAAAGCTTAGCGCGCAATGGTCAACAGTGACCAGCGCCCAGGCGCAGAAAGATCCCGGCAACCTGTCGATACTGTTTGGCGATACGCTACCAGCGCACGAGCGCCGAGCCCCAGGTGAAGCCTCCGCCCATCGCCTCGAACAGCACCAGATCGCCCTTCTTGACGCGCCCGTCCTTCACGGCGACCGACAGTGCGAGCGGGATCGAGGCCGCCGAGGTGTTGCCGTGCTTGTCGACCGTCAGCACCACCTTCTGCGGCGCAATATGAAGCTTGTGCGCCGATGCATCGATGATTCGCTTGTTGGCCTGGTGGGGGATGAACCAGGTGATGTCCTCGGCGGTAAAGCCGGTGGCGTTGAAGGCGTCGACGATCACGTCGGTGATCATGCCGACGGCATGCTTGAACACCTCGCGGCCTTCCATCCGGAGATACCCGACCGTCCTGGTCGAGCCGGGCCCGCCATCGACGAACAGCTTCGCCTTGTGGCGGCCGTCGGAGCGCAGATGCGTCGTCAACACGCCACGGTCGCTGGTGGTGCCGGACTGCTGCTGCGCCTCCAGCACGACCGCGCCGGCGCCGTCGCCGAACAGCACGCAGGTGCCGCGGTCGTTCCAGTCGAGGATGCGCGAGAAGGTTTCGGCACCGATCACCAGCGCCCGCTTGTGGGTGCCGGCGCGCAGGAAATTATCGGCGGTGGCCAGCGCGAAGACGAAGCCGGAACAGACCGCCTGCAGGTCGAAGGCGACGCCGTGGTTGATGCCGAGCCCGTGCTGGACGGCGACCGCAGTGGCCGGAAAGGTGTTGTCGGGCGTCGAGGTCGCGACCACGATCAGGTCGATCGACTGCGCATCGACTTGCGCATGGGCGAGCGCGGCCTGCGCCGCCTTGATCGCCAGATGCGAGGTGAATTCATCGTCGGCAGCGATGTGGCGCTCGCTGATGCCGGTGCGCTGCACGATCCAGTCATCCGACGTGTCGATCCGGGTGGCCAGTTCGGCATTGGTCAAAACCCGCTCCGGCAAATATGAGCCGCAGCCGAGCACTACCGAACGTATAGCAGTCACGAGACAGCCTCCTGCGCGGTCTGCGCCTGCACCAGGGCGCTGCCGTCGCGGTTGAGCATCTGATTGATCTTGGTGAGGAGATCGAAGTGGGCCATCTCATAGCCAACATCCACCGCATAGGCAAAGCCTTCCGCGTTGGTGCCGCCATGACTCTTGACCACCACGCCCTTCAGGCCGAGCAGCAGGCCGCCATTCGACTTGTTGGGATCGAGCTTGTCGCGCAGCTTCTGGAACGCACCGCGGGCCAGCAAATAGCCGATCCGCGCCAGCCAGCTCGATGACATGGCCTCGCGCAGCAGCGTGAACATCTGGCGCGCGGTTCCCTCGGCGGCCTTGAGCGCAATGTTGCCGCTAAAACCTTCCGACACGATGACATCGGCGAGGCCCTTGCCGATCGCGTCGCCCTCGACGAAACCGATATAGTTGAACTGGGTCGAGTTCATCGCGCGCAGCATCTCCGCCGCCTCGCGGATTTCCCCGTGCCCCTTCATCTCCTCGGACCCGATATTGAGCAGGCCGACGGTCGGCCGTTCGAGGTTGAACAGCACGCTCGCCATGGCGCTGCCCATCACCGCCAGCGTCGCCAGATGGCGGGCGTCGCCGCCGATCGTGGCGCCGAGGTCGAGCACGACAGAGTCGCCGCGCAGCGTCGGCCACACCGCCGCAAGCGCCGGCCGGTCGACACCCGGCAGCGTCCGCAGATTGAGGCTGCCCATCGCCATCAGCGCGCCGCTGTTGCCGGCGGAGACCGCAACGTCGGCCTCGCCATGCTTCACGGCGTCGATCGCGAGCCACATCGAGGACGCCCTGCGGGTCCGCCGCAGCGCCTGGCTCGGCTTCTCATCGTTCTTCACGGCGACGTCGGTATGGATCACTTTCGATACCGCCTTCAGCGCCGGATGCTTGGCGAGCTCCGGCTCGATCTGGGCCCGGTCCCCGACCAGCAGGAACTCGCTGTCGGGATGACGGCTTAACGAGATCGCGGCGCCGGGAACGACGACGGAAGCGCCGACATCGCCCCCCATGGCGTCAAGCGCTATTCGAACCTTTTGAGGCATGAACGTCCCGGAAGCCTGCTTTCCCGCAGCCCTTCAGACGAGGACCGCGAGCTTGAAGTCACCGCCGTTAACGGCGCGCGGCGAAACACCAACTCGCGTCCCGGCCGGGCCGCGACAATAGCGTGTCCTCGATCCGACACAACCTCTTGACCGCAAATGAGGCAGCTGCCGAACCATCACGCAACATATTAGAACATACCAGAAATACATTGTATTTCAATGTATTGTGACACGTATTTGAAGTAACTGGGAACAGCGCTCGCGCAAGCTTGCAGGCAAGCCATCCCCGCAAATGTGGTGCCGGGCGCCCTCAACTTCCCTTGGGCTTCTTGCCGTCCGGCTTTTTCTTCAGCGCCTTCAGCGCCGCGAAAGGATGATTTTCCAGGTCAGGCGCTTCAGCCTTCTGTTCAAAGACCGCATCCACCTTGCGCGGATACGGGTCTATGCCGAGAAACAGCGCATCGGTGGCAAGCCGGCCGATGTCGATGAAGCCGCCGACGATCGGCTCCGGCGGGTCCGGCGTTTCCTCATCGCTGTCGTCGGCGTCGTCGACCAGGTCGGCCATTTGCGGGATCTGCTCGGGCGGCGCGAACACCACATCGATCGGCTCATCGATCTCGTTCTCAATCGGATCGAGCGTCACCACGCAGGTCTGCCCGACCCTGGCCTGGACTCTGCCGGTGACCTGGTAGCTACCGTCGCGCTTGGGCTGCAGGTCGAACTCTGCACGCGCGGAGACGACCTCCCGCAACTCGGCAACTTCGGCCATCGCCTTGCGCGCTGCCTCGTCGGCCGCGATCTCGCGATGCAGGCCCGTCTCCGGGATCTGCGCGACATTGACGAGAACCCGCCAGGGGTCGCGGTCGCGCCGTGCATCTGATTGCCCTGTGCTGCCGCCGCTCATGCCTCGGTCCCCGCAGCCTGTGGTACCGGAAAGCGCCAGGCGCCCTTGGCCAACGCCGCGAGGTCGGTGCGCGCCAGCTCTTCGATCGCCTCCCTGGCGTAGGCGGCGAGCTCGCGGGCCTTGTCGATGTTCTGACCGTTGAGGATGTTCTTGCAGAACGACTCGGCCAAGGCCGCCTCGCTGTCGGTCAGCGCCAGATCATAGGCCGCGGTGCGGCCGTAGAAGGCTTCGCCGAACGCCTGCATGCGCTTCGGCACCGTGAGGTCGCCGACGCCCATTTCCCGCAGATTGTCGTCCATATCGATGCAGAAATGATCAAACAGGGCCTGGGACAGCGCAACGCCGCCCTCGACGGATTTCAGTCGCCGCAGCACCAGCCACAGATGCATCAGAAGCAGGTCAAAACGGCCGTTAACTGTGTCCGGAACGCCCAAGTCACGGTAAAATAACGGTTCTCGCGCCTGCGTCACGATCATGCCATAGATGGTCTCAATGGTGCTGCGCGCGGGCACCCGGGGTCTTCTGAAGTGATTGAACGGCCAAAGCATGACGGGTTCCGGCTGCCGGTCCCCAAAGGGTCGCCTGTTGAGAGGTCGCCCATTGGAGCTCGGCATGATTGCAATCCATTGAGCTGCCCGGTACGTCAATGCCTCGGCCGATGCAAGGGGACGGATCAGTTCCGCCGATGAACCACACGCTTTCACGACAGTCTCGCGCCGCTTCCGCGCGCGGGTTCTTTTCGCGTCTCCGCGCCGTCGCGGCGATTGGCCTCGTCTGCGCCGCACTCGGCGGCTGCGCCGGCGAACAATTCCAGAAGGGCTACATCCTTCCCGAGGGGGCGCTCGAGCAAATCCCGATCGGCGCGAGCCAGGACCAGGTGCTGATCGTGCTCGGCACGCCCTCGACGGTCGCAACGCTGGACGGCGAGGTGTTTTATTACATCTCGCAACGGACCTCCCGCCCGGTCGCGTTCATGAATCAGCGGGTGATCGACCAGCGCGTCATCGCGGTCTATTTCGACAAGAATCGGCAGGTGCGCCGGCTCGCCAATTACGGCCTGAAGGACGGCAAGATCTTCGACTTCGTCAGCCGGACCACGCCGACGTCGGGCCAGGAAATGTCTTACCTGACACCGCTCTTCAAGCTGCTGAGCTTCAACTAGGGCGTTTTCGAGCGAAGTGGGCTCCGGTTCG
>NZ_LFIQ01000077.1:168455-193032 GCF_001189245.1 Bradyrhizobium pachyrhizi
GAAGGAAGCGCGTCAAACCGGAGTCTGAAGCATAACCCGCTGCGCCAAGTTGTCGCTTGCCCGAGGGGCAAGCGGTCCCCTAGTTTGCTCGCAAACAAAGAGCCTGAGCAGGGGGTAAACGCATGAGAGCCAAGAGATTTTCCCGTCGTACGGTATTATCGGGTACGGCCGCATTGACGGCCGCGGCGATCCTGCCGCGCGCGAGCCTCGGCGCCGGTGACTGGCGGCCGACCGAGACCGTCCGCCTCATCGTGCCGGCGGCGGCCGGCGGATCGACCGACGTGATGGGACGGCTGCTCGCGGCGCATTTGCAGCCGCTCTGGGGCCAGTCGGTGGTGGTGGAGAATCGCTCCGGCGCCGGCGGCACCATCGGCACATCCGAGGTCACGCGCGCCAAGGGCGACGGCCACACCATCCTGATCGGTAATCCCGGCCCCAACGCGATCGCCTACAGCATCTTTCGCAACCTGACCTACAAGGCCGATCAGTTGCGGCCGGTCTCCAACATGATCCGGATTCCGAACATCGTGTCGGCGCATCCGTCGACCGGCCTCAAGTCGATCCCCGAATTGATCGCCTTCCTGAAGAAGAATCCGGACAAGCTCACCTACGGCTCGTCCGGCACCGGGCAGAGCCCTCACCTCACCGGCGCCTGGTTCCTGCAACTCACCGGGCTGAAGATGACGCACGTGCCGTTCCGCGGCGCTGGTCCCGCATTGCAGGCCGGGCTCGCCGGCGACATCCAGATCCTGTTCGACAATCTCTATCCGTCGCTGCCGCAGGTGCAGGACGGCAAACTCAACGGCCTCTGTGTCACCACGCCGGAGCGCAGCGATTCCGCACCGAACCTGCCGACGATGCGCGAGGGCGCGCCGGAATTGGCAAAGTTCGACGTCTCGTCCTGGTTCGGCGTGTTCCTGCCGAAGACCGCACCCGCCCCGGTGCTCGACGAGTTGAACCGCCAGGTCAAGGCGATGCTGGAGCGCGACGACGTCAAGAAGAACATCGCCGGCATGGGCGCGCGCGCCGACTACGGCACGCCCCAGCAATTCTCCGATTTCGTCGATGCCGAGACGAAGAAGTTCGCGGCAATCATCGAGAAGGAAGGCCTGCAGATGGAGGTCAAGTGACGGCGTAGCCGTCATTCCGGGACGATGCGAAGCATCGAACCCGGAATCTCGAGATTCCGGGTTCGCCTCTTCGAGGCGCCCCGGAATGACGCTGCAAACATGCGGCTAGACCTATCGGTGGATTACGCTTCGCTAATCCACCCTACGCTCTGACGCTACGAAGACTTGTTGATCTTCTTGACCTTGGCGTCGGTCGCTTCAATCGACATCGCCAGTTCCATGATCGCCTTCGAGAGCAGCTCGATGGCCTCCTTCTGATCCTGCGATTTGGAGGCGCGGAGCGCGTAGTTCCGTGCGGATGAGAGCGACATCGATTGATCTCCGTGTTGTTCGCGTCTGGTTCAAAAATAAAACCCCGCGGCTTTCACCGCGGGGCTTCGTTTCAGTCGTGTCCGCAGCTCAGTGCGCCAGGATCGCCAGCAGCAGCAGCGCCACGATGTTGGTGATCTTGATCATCGGATTCACCGCCGGGCCCGCCGTGTCCTTGTAGGGATCGCCGACGGTATCGCCGGTCACCGCGGACTTGTGGGCGTCAGAGCCCTTGCCGCCGTAGTGGCCGTCCTCGATGTACTTCTTGGCGTTGTCCCATGCGCCGCCACCCGAGGTCATCGAGATCGCGACGAACAGACCGGTGACGATGACGCCGAGCAGCATGGCACCGACCGCGGAGAATGCTGCCGACTTGCCGGCTGCGCCGCCGCCCGCGATCGCATAGATCAGGAAGTAGACCACGATCGGCGACAGCACCGGCAGCAGCGACGGGATGATCATCTCCTTGATCGCCGCCCGGGTCAGCAGGTCGACCGCCTTGCCGTAGTCCGGCTTGTCGGTGCCCTGCATGATGCCGGGCTTCTCGCGGAACTGACGGCGCACTTCCTCGACGATCGCACCGGCGGCACGACCGACTGCGGTCATGCCCATCGCACCGAACAGATACGGCAGCAGGCCGCCGAACAGCAGGCCGACCACGACGTAAGGATTGTTCAGGGAGAAGTCCGGGTTGACGCCCTTGAAGTAGGCATGGGCATTGGCGTCGCTGATGAAGAATTTGAGGTCCTGATTATAGGCCGCAAACAGCACTAGCGCACCGAGACCGGCGGAGCCGATCGCGTAGCCCTTGGTCACCGCCTTGGTGGTGTTGCCGACCGCGTCGAGCGCGTCGGTCGACTTGCGCACCTCCTTCGGCAGCCCCGCCATCTCGGCGATGCCGCCGGCGTTGTCGGTGACCGGGCCGAAGGCGTCGAGCGCGACGATCATGCCGGCCAGCGCCAGCATGGTGGCGGTCGCGATCGCGATGCCGAACAGGCCGGCAAGGCTGTAGGTGACGAGGATGCCGGCGATGATCACGATCGCGGGCAGCGCGGTCGCTTCCATCGAGACCGCCAGGCCTTGGATCACGTTGGTGCCGTGACCGGTGACCGAGGCCGAGGCGATCGACTTCACCGGGCGATAGTCGGTGCCGGTGTAGTATTCGGTGATCCAGATGATCAGGCCGGTGACGACGAGACCGACCACGCCGCACCAGAACAGCGCCATGCCGGTATAGTCGACGCCGTCGAGCTTGCCGAAGCCGACCAGCCAATTGATCACGAGCGCGACGCCGACCAGCGACAGGATGCCGGTGGCGATCAGGCCCTTATAGAGGGCGCCCATGATGGACTGGCTGGCACCGAGCTTGACGAAGAAGGTGCCGATGATCGAGGTGATGATGCAGATGCCGCCGATCGCGAGCGGCAGCGTCATCATGTTCACGAGGATCGGCGTCTTGGCGAAGAAGATCGCCGCAAGCACCATGGTGGCGACCGCGGTCACCGCATAGGTCTCGAACAGGTCAGCCGCCATGCCGGCGCAGTCGCCGACATTGTCGCCGACGTTGTCGGCGATGGTGGCCGGGTTACGCGGATCGTCCTCCGGGATACCGGCCTCGACCTTGCCGACGAGGTCGCCGCCGACGTCCGCACCCTTGGTGAAGATGCCGCCGCCGAGACGGGCGAAGATCGAGATCAGCGAGGCGCCGAAGCCGAGCGCCACCATGGCGTCGACCACGGTGCGGCTGCCCGCTTCCAGACCCATGAACTTGACCAGCACCATGAAGTAGATGGTGACGCCGAGCAGCGCGAGCCCCGCAACCAGCATGCCGGTGATCGCGCCCGCCTTGAAGGCGAGCTCGAGGCCGCCGGCGAGCGAGGTGGTTGCCGCCTGAGCGGTGCGGACGTTGGCGCGCACCGAGACGTTCATGCCGATGAAGCCGGCAGCCCCCGACAGGATGGCGCCGATCGCAAAGCCGATCGCCACCGGCAGGCCCAGGAAGTAGGCCAGCACCACGAAGATCACGATACCGACCATGCCGATCGTGGTGTACTGCCGCCGCAGATAGGCCTGTGCGCCCTCGCGCACCGCGGCCGCGATTTCCTGCATGCGCGGATTACCCGCATCCGCGTTCAAGACCGACTGCGTCGCCCAGATCGCGTAGACGATGGAAAGCGCCCCGCAGAGCACAATCAACCATAAAGCTGTCATGTTGCCTCAGATCCTTGATGTAACCCCCGCGCCTTCTTGTGCCGCTAGGGGGCGGCAGGCGCTTATTTTGCGAGGACAATCCTCCCCAAAAACGGATTGCCTCAAATCGAGCGCGACCTTGCCAAAATCGTTACCGCTGTGCAACGCCACCTGTGGCCGAAAACGCCGATATCGGCAGCTATTTAGAAGGAAAATCGGCGCTATCAGGCGCGGGAAGTCGAGCGCGGCTTCCATTCCGACGGGTTTTCTTAATGCGAACCGGTGCCCGCTTCGCTCGAAAACGCTCTAGAAATGGCTGTAGGACAGCCGCTTCAGCTTCAGTTCCCGGCCCTGCCCGTCAAGGAAGCTCGGTGGCGACAAGCCTGCGATCAAGCCGCCGATTGCGGTCACCGCGACCTTGGCCTGCCGTGCGTCGCGCAGAAACGCGTCGACATGATCGCTCGGGACCGCGCACAAGAGCTCGTAATCATCACCGCCGGCCACCAAGGTCTCGATATCGATCGCCTTGCGTGCGAGCAGCGCTGCGGCCGCGGACGACAACGGGATACTCGTCACGTTGATCACGGCCGCCACACCACTGGCTGCGCAAAGCTTGGTCAGATCGCCGGCAAGACCGTCGGACACATCCATCGCGGCGCTGGCGTGGGTGCGAACGGCCTTGGCCAAGGCGTTGCGCGGCTGCGGAACACGGTAACGGGCGGCAAGATAATCCCGCCCGACCACATCGTCCGCCACAGCCGCGGCGACCGGGCCACCCCGGAGCACATCGAGGCCGAGCGCGGCGTCTCCGATCGTGCCGGTGACGAACACACGGTCGCCCGCCTGTGCCCCTGCGCGATGCACCATCGTGCCCTGCGGCACCCGGCCGAACGCAGTGATCGAGATCATCAGCGGCCCCGGCGTCGAGACCGTGTCGCCACCGAGCAGCGGGCAGCCGAAATGCGCCGCGTCCTCGCCGAGCGCCCGGGCAAACGGCTTCAGCCAGGCCTCCTCGGCGCCGCGCAGCGCCAGCGTCAGCACGAAGCCCGCCGGCACCGCGCCCTTGGCAGCGATGTCGGAGAGGTTCACCCGCAGCGCCTTGCGCGCCAGCGTGTCGGGCGGATCGTCGCGGAGGAAATGCACGCCCTCGACGATGGCGTCCGTGGTGACCACGATGTCCTCGCCGGCCGCCCTCAGCGCGGCGGCGTCGTCGTCGAGCCCGAACGCCCCCGGATCGGTCGCGAGCGGCTTGAAATAGCGCGCGATCAGGGAGTCTTCGCCGGATATCGGTTTGTCGCTCTGCGTCACGATAGCAGCCCCGTCATCCTGAGGTGCGAGCGGAGCGAGCCTCGAAGGATGCACGGCCCCAGCCGGGCCGCCGCCCTTCGAGCCGGCCGCTGCGCGGCCTCCTCAGGGAGACGGTCAAGCGATCATATGTCTCCACTCAGCTCCGCACAAACTCGTCGCCGCGGAACTGGCGCGCGATCTGGTCGAGCACGGCGTTGACCATGCCGGTTTCGTCCTTCTCGACGAAGGCATGCGCGACGTCGACATATTCGGAGACGACCACGCGGCCCGGCACGTCCTTGCGGTGCTCGAGCTCGTAGGACCCTGCCCGCAGCACCGCGCGCAGGATGGCGTCGATCCGCTTCAGCGGCCAGCCCTTCGACAGCGCCTCGTCGATCAGCGGGTCGAGCCTGGCCTGGTCGCGCACCACGCCGGAGACCACGTCGCGGAAAAACGCGGCTTCCGCCGGCAGGTACTTCTCGCCCTCGACCTCGTTGCCGAGCCAGTGGCTTTCGAACTCGGCGAAGATGTCGTTGATGCCGGCGCCGCCAATGTCCATCTGGTAGAGCGCCTGCACCGCCGCGAGCCGTGCCGCGCCGCGGCGGTTGGCTTTTCTGTCGGGGGCTTTCGCGGGCTTCTTGTTGTCAGCCATGGTCAAGCCTTTGCCAGGCGGCGTTTGATCCGCAGCATCGCCAGCGCCGCACGCGCCGCGTCGCCGCCCTTGTTGAGCTCGCTGGCGCGCGCCCGCGCCCAGGCCTGCGCCTCGGTGTTGACGGTGAGGATGCCGTTGCCGAGCGGGAATTTCCGGCTGACGGCCAAATCCATCAATCCGCGCGAGGACTCCTGCGAGACGATCTCGAAATGGATGGTGTCGCCGCGCACCACGCAGCCGAGCGCGATCGCCGCGTCATAGGGCTTGCCGTTCGCTTCAGCCGCATCGATCGCGATCGCGATCGCCGCCGGAATCTCCAGCGCGCCCGGCACCGTGATCACATCGTGCGTCGCACCCGCGGCCTTGATCTCGGCCAGCGCGCCTTGCAGCAGCGCATCCTGGATGTCGTCATAGAACCGCGCCTCGACGATCAGCACGCGTGCGCCGGTAATGTCGGTCTGGTCCTTCAGGGGTGCGCGCCGCGCGTCAGCCATTGCAATACCAATCGGAACTTGGGGAGGAGTTGTGCAGCGTTTTAGGCGCAGCAGGGGCTAAAGCCAAGGGCAATACTGGCCTGGATGTCACCGCGATCAGCCCGATTTTTCAGGCCGGGTTCGCTTGCAATGCATAGGCCACCCGGGCTGAAAATCGCCCGAGGCGAATAGGCAGATAGGGACGTCTGTCTTGGCCGCAATGCCCGAGCCGAAGCTATTTCATCTCCGATAGCCGCGCCGCGTAGCGGGCCATCAGATCGACCTCGATATTGACCTCGCTGCCCGCCTTCCAGCCGCCCAGGGTCGTCACGGAAAGCGTGTGCGGGATGATCAGCACCGAAAAGCTGACATCGTCGACCGTGTTCACGGTCAGCGACACGCCGTCCAGCGTGACCGACCCCTTCGCCGCGATGAAACGCGCCAGCTCCCGAGTGGTTCGCAGCTCGAAGCGCGCCATGTCGGGCAGATCGTCGCGCTTGACGATGGTGGCGATGCCGTCGGCATGCCCGGCCACGATGTGACCGCCGAGTTCGTCGCCGATCTTGAGCGCGCGCTCGAGATTGAGCCGGCCGCCCTGCCCCCAATGCTTGGCGGTGGTCATGCCGAGCGTCTCGGCCGCCGCATCGACATCGAACCAGGTCTTGCCATCGGCGGTGCCGGAGGCGACGACGGTGAGGCAGACGCCATTGCAGGCGATCGAGGCGCCGTCGGCGATCGTGGTCTGGTCGTAGTCGCAAGCAATCCGCATCCGGTGCAGCTGCCCCTGCGCCACCTGCTTCAGGCTGGTGATCTCACCGATATCGGTGACAATTCCGGTAAACATTACGCACGCTCGTAGATCATGAGACTGTCTTTGCCGAGGGTTTCGCTAGCACGAAGCCGGAAGACGGGCGACTGCGTGATTGCGTCGAGCGGCATTGCGTCCAGCGCGGGAACGCCGCCGGCACCGATCGCATCAGGTCCGCGCAACAGCCAGATCTCGTCGACAAGGCCGGCTGCCACGAAAGAATTTGCCACGCGCGATCCGCCCTCGACCAGCAGCCGCGAGATCCCCTTCTCCGCCAGCGCATCCAGGACGGACGGCAGATCGAGCCCTTGGGGCGCGCTGGCGGCGACGCGGATCACCTGCGCGCCGGCGGCACCGAGCTTCACCGCGGCAGGCGCCTCCGCCATGTCAGATGTCAGCACCCAGAGCGGCGTCTCGCGCGCCGAATGCACCAAGCGGCTGTCGCCTGAAATGCGCAGCGCACGGTCCAGTACCAGGCGCACCGGCGAGCGCGCCGCCATGCCGGGCAGCCGGCAGGTCAAAAGCGGATCGTCGGCCTTGACCGTGCCGATGCCGACCAGGATCGCATCGCTCTGCGCGCGCAGCAGATGCACCCGGGTCCGCGCGGCCTCGCCTGATATCGCAACCGGCTTGTGGCCATCAGCTGCGATCTTGTCGTCGGCGGACACCGCGAGCTTGAGGATCACATGCGGGCGCTTGTCGCGGATACGGCGGAAGTGCCCGGCATGGTCGCGCGCGGCCTCTTCCGCGCACAGCCCGACATCGACCGCGATGCCGGCGGCACGCAGCTTGGCGTGCCCCTGCCCGGCGACTTCCGGATTGGGATCCTCGATCGCCGAGACGACGCGGGCGAGCCCGGCCGCCACAACGGCGTCGGCGCAAGGCGGCGAGCGGCCGAAATGCGAGCAGGGTTCGAGCGTCACGTAGAGCGTGGCGCCGCGCGCGGCATCGCCGGCGCGCCTGAGTGCCTCGACCTCGGCGTGCGGCCGGCCGCCTGCTTGCGTCCAGCCGCGGCCGACGATGACGCCGTCCTTGACGATGACGGCGCCGACCGCCGGATTGGGCCAGGTGCGCCCGAGCCCGCGCCGGCCAAGCGCCAGCGCCAGCTGCATGAAGCGCAGATCGGCCGCCTTTGCCGCTTCCCTGGCCTCT
This sequence comes from Bradyrhizobium pachyrhizi, assembly GCF_001189245.1. Lineage (GTDB taxonomy): Bacteria > Pseudomonadota > Alphaproteobacteria > Rhizobiales > Xanthobacteraceae > Bradyrhizobium > Bradyrhizobium pachyrhizi. Next base: position 176,457 of record NZ_LFIQ01000077.1, read on the forward strand.
TTGGCCTTCTGCGCGAACTGGTCTTCCAGAATGCGGAAGATCATTTGCGTAGCGTCGCGAGCCGCGGGTCTTCTTCGCCGGTCAATTCGTCGAGCACGGCCTCGAAGTCCTTGGCCTCGCGGAAGTTACGATAGACCGAGGCGAAGCGCACATAGGCGACGTCGTCGAGCTGGCGCAGATGCTCCATCACGATCTCGCCGATCGCCTCCGACGAAACCTCGGCCTCGCCGCCGCTTTCGAGCTCGCGCACGATGGTGGACACCATCTTCTCCACCCGCTCGGATTCCACCGGGCGCTTGCGCAAGGAGATCTGCAGCGAGCGCACCAGCTTGTCGCGGTCGAACGGCACGCGGCGGCCGTTGCGCTTGATCACGGTCAGCTCGCGCAGCTGCACCCGCTCGAAGGTCGTGAAGCGGAAGTTGCAGGCCATGCAGACGCGACGCCTGCGAATGACCGCGGAGTCCTCGGTCGGACGCGAGTCCTTGACCTGCGTGTCGAGAGAATTGCAGCTCGGGCAGCGCATCCGACGGGACCTCTGGCAGCGACCTTTTACTGATAGATCGGGAAGCGATCGGTCAGCGCCTTGACGCGCTCCTTGATCGCAGCCTCGACCAGCGGCGCCTTGCCGTCCGGCGACTGCGCCAACGCGTTCAGCACTTCCGCGATCATGCCGCCGACCTGCTTGAACTCGGCGACGCCGAAGCCGCGCGTGGTCGCCGCCGGCGTGCCGAGACGCAGGCCGGAGGTGACGAACGGCTTTTCGGGATCGAACGGGATGCCGTTCTTGTTGCAGGTGATGGCGGCGCGCACCAGCGCCTTCTCGGAGATGTTGCCCTTCAGGCCCTTCGGCCTGAGATCGACCAGCATCAGATGGTTGTCGGTGCCGCCGGAGACGATGTCGAGGCCGTGGCCGCGCAGCGTCTCCGCCAGCGCCTTGGCGTTCTCGACCACGTTCTTGGCGTAGACCTTGAAGTCCGGCCGCAGCGCTTCGGCGAACGCCACTGCCTTGGCGGCGATGACGTGCATCAGCGGACCGCCCTGCAGGCCCGGGAAGATCGCCGAGTTGAGCTTCTTGGCCAGCGTCTCGTCATTGGTGAGGATCAGGCCGCCGCGCGGACCGCGCAGCGACTTGTGCGTCGTCGTGGTGGTGACGTGGGCGTGCGGCACCGGCGAGGCATGCACGCCGCCGGCGACGAGGCCCGCGAAATGCGCCATGTCGACCAGCAGATACGCGCCGACCGAATCCGCGATCTCGCGGAAGCGCTTGAAGTCCCAGGCGCGCGAATAGGCCGAGCCGCCGGCGATGATCAGCTTCGGCCTGACGTGCTCGGCCTGCTTCTGGACTTCGTCCATGTCGATGATCTGGTCCTCGCGGCGCACGGTGTAGTGCGCGGCCTTGAACCACTTGCCGGACATGTTGACCGGCGAACCATGGGTGAGATGGCCGCCGGCCGCGAGGTCGAGGCCCATGAAGGTGTCGCCGGGTTGCAGCAGCGCCAGAAACGCCGCCTGGTTCATCTGGCTGCCGGAGTTCGGCTGGACGTTGGCGAAGCCGGCGCCGAACAGCTTCTTGGCGCGCTCGATCGCCAGCGTCTCGGCGACGTCGACCCACTCGCAACCGCCGTAGTAGCGCGCACCCGGATAACCCTCCGCGTATTTGTTGGTCATCACCGAGCCCTGCGCCTCCAGCACGGCGCGGCTGACGATGTTTTCCGAGGCGATCAGCTCGATCTCGTGACGCTGCCGGCCGAGTTCGCCCTTGATCGCGGCAGCGATTTCGGGATCGGCCTCGGCGAGGGTCGCGGTGAAGAAGGAATCGGGCGCGGAAGCGGTCTTGCTGGATGAGGTCATCGGCGAAATATCTCCACCGCCGCAAGCCTTTAGGCGGGATGCGGACGGTCACAAGTGGCGGTCGAAGCTGGTTTCAGAGCGTTATCACATCGCCCCAAAATGGCCAAGCGGTTGCGGTCCCTGCCGGTCAATTATGCCAGATATGGTGGGGATGGCGGGGATTGCCAGCCGGCCGGACGGCCACCCCCACCGCCCGGTTCCCGCCGCGCGGCCAGCACGGCTGTGGCAGCCGCCGAATGGAACGTGACACCCCTTCCCGACCGCGCGGGGCCGCGGACGAGACAACGATCGCCTCGAGGTTTCAACGTCTTGCACGCGCAACCACGCAACTTCGGACTCGCTTGATCAAGTCGCGCGCGATCGCGATGCATCGACTCACGAGACGGCGAGACGATTTTTGAATCGTTCGATTTTTGAATCGTTCAACACTGGATCGATTCAAAGCTCTCACGCGATGCGTGCAGTTGCGCGTCATACGCCGTTGTCTTCCGGTCACACAGCCAAGCTTTGCGCGCAACTTCGACAGCTTCTAACCGCACGCAGGCTGCTCGCGAAAATCACCGTGATAACGACTCGCTCAAGATTTTTTACGGAGCGTGGAATAAATGTCGTGCAGGTGGATTCGGCCGCAGCGGTTTGCTGCTTCGGCTGTCGTTGTGTTTTCGGTTGTCGGTGCGGACGATCTCTTCGCCCAGACGCAATTGCCGTCCGTGACAGTCGAAGCGCCGCAGCGGCAAGCGGCGCGATCGCAGCAGTCCTCGCAACGGACCACGCGCGCACGCAGCGCCTCGCGCCGCACGACGGCCGCCCCGGTGAGCGCGCAGCCTCAGACCGCTCAGCAGCCCACGGGCGCCGGCGGCGGGCACGAACGCGCCAACGGCCCGGTCACCGGCTATCTGGCGCGGCTGAGCGCCAGCGGCACCAAGACCAGCACGCCGATCATCCAGACCCCGCAATCGGTGTCGGTCATCAGCGCCGAGCAGATCCGCGACCAGAAGATCGTCAGCAAGTTCGACGAGGTGCTGCGCTACACGCCGGGCGTCATCGGCGGCACCTATGGCGCCGATTTCCGCAACGACTGGTTCATGATCCGCGGCTTCCCCGCGCAGAACGAGTCGCTGTTCCTCGACGGCCTGCAGCTGTTCTACACTTCCTATGCGAGCTGGAAGCTGCAGCCCTTCAATCTCGAGCGCGTCGAGGTGCTGCGCGGTCCGTCCGGCATCCTGTATGGCGGCTCGGCGCCGGGCGGCCTCGTCAACGCAGTGAGCAAGCTGCCGCAGGCCGAGCCCATTCGCTACATCGAGACCGGCGTCAACAATTTCGGCAACGCCTATACCCAGTTCGATATCGGCGGCGCGACGGCGCAGCCCGGCAACGGCCAGGTGCAGTACCGCCTGGTCGGCCAGGCCCAGGGCGGCGGCACCCAGACCGACTATGTCTACGACAACAACTTCTTCTTTGCCCCGTCGGTCACTTGGCGGCCCGATGCCGACACCAGCCTCACCGTGTTCGGCATGGCCTCGCACAGCAACACGCGCGCGCTGAACTTCCTGCCCTATGTCGGCACCGTCACCAACGCGCCGTTCGGCCGGATTCCGACCAGCCTGTTCGTCGGCGATCCCAGCGCCGACCAGTTCCGCCGCGACCAGCAGATGGTCGGCTACCAGTTCCAGAAGAGCGTGACCGACAGCGTCGATTTCCGCCAGAATGCGCGCATGGCGCATGTCGACGTCTATTATGCCGGTCTCTACGGGCTCGGCTACGCGACGACGCCGGCCGCCGCCGACATCGCCCGCGGCAATTTCTACACCCGCGGCATCGCCACCCAGCTCAACCTCGACAATCAGCTCGAATACCGTTTCACCACCGGCGCGCTGCAGCACACCGCGCTGGTCGGCGTCGACCTGAAATATTACGGCATCGACGACCGCCAGGGTTTTGGCATGGGCACCAATCTCAACGTGCTCAATCCGGTCTACGGCACCAACCTGCCGTACAGCGGCCCGCTGTATCAGAACGCCTATCTCGCCCAGGGCATGGCCGGTCTCTATCTGCAGGATCAGGTCAAGCTCGACCGCCTGACGGTCGTGCTGTCCGGACGCCAGGACTGGGTCGATCTCACCAACAACAACCGGATCGGCGCGTCCCAGGGCCGCGACGACAGCCAGTTCTCCGGCCGTGTCGGCGCGATCTATAATTTCGACAGCGGCGTTGCGCCCTACGTTTCCTACATGACGGGCTACAATCCGGTCATCGGCACCACCGCGTCCGGCCAATTGCTGCTGCCGGAAACCTCCGAGCAGACCGAGGTCGGCGTCAAGTACGAGCCGGTCGGGCTCAACGCACGGTTCGGCGTCGCGTATTTCGACCTCAAGCGCAAGAACGCGCTGACAACCGATCCGAACAACCCGCTGTTCCAGACCCAGAACGGCGAAGTCACCTCGCGCGGCGTCGAGCTCGAGGCGGTCGCGAACATCACGCGCGATTTCAAGCTGGTGGCGAGCTACACCAATTACGAGCTGTTCGTCAGCAAGGACCTCAACCCCGCGCTGATCGGCACCGTGCCGACCAACGCGCCGCAGCAGCTCGCATCGGTGTGGACCGACTACACCTTCCGCGACGGCCCGCTCACGGGCTTCGGCTTCGGCGGCGGCGTGCGCTATGTCGGCTCGTCCTTTGCCGACACCGCGAACACCGCACGGGTCCCGGGGGTCGTGCTCGGCGACCTCGCCTTGCATTACGAATGGGACAACAACTGGCGCGCGGCGCTCAATGTCGTGAACGTCACCGACAAGATCTATGTCGCGAGCTGCGCGACGATCAGCTCCTGCTACTACGGCGATCGCCGCCGCATCACGGCGAGCCTCGCCTACAAATGGTGAGCTGAACTTTCAGTTCACGGAAAATCATGTGACCGAGAGGCCGCATTCGGCCGCCTCTCTTTTTTCGCTGTCGTCAGGGTGGTGTCAGCTTGTCGCGCTAGTTTTCGCGTCGCGGCGATATTTGCCGTGCCCAGACTGGCCCGCTCCGAAATGCGAGCCCCGGAGCGGGCCTTTTACGGTCTGGTCGCGCCCTAATCCTCGTTCGCCTTGAATCGCCCGAGCCCCTTGAGCACGAACGGCGCCAGCAGCGCGATCAGCGCGATGCCGAGCAGCGTCGCCGACATCGGGCTTTGCAGCAGCACCATGGGATCGCCGAGGCTGATCGCCAGCGCGCGGCGCAGCTGGCTTTCGGCGATCGGCCCGAGGATCAGCCCGATCACGACCGGCGCGATCGGGAAGTCGAACCGGCGCATCAGAAAGCCCATCACGCCGAACGCCGCCAGCATCGACAGCTCGACGACCGACGGCTTGGCCGCGATCGTGCCCATGGTGGCGAACACCAGGATGCCGGCATAGAGCCAGGGCTGCGGGATCGCCAGCAGCCGCACCCAAAGCCCGACCAGCGGCAGATTGAGCACCAGCAGCATGCCGTTGGCGATGAACAGGCTCGCGATCAGGCCCCACACCAGGTCCGGCCGCTCCGCGAACAACAGCGGCCCCGGGTTGAGGCCGTATTGCTGGAAGCCCGCCAGCATCATTGCAGCCGTTGCCGAGGTCGGCAGCCCGAGCGTCAACAGCGGCACCAGCGTGCCGGCGGCGGACGCGTTGTTCGCCGCCTCCGGCCCTGCGACGCCTTCGATCGCGCCCTTACCGAACTCCTCCGGATGTTTGGTCAGCCGCCGCTCGGTGGAATAGGACAGGAATGTCGGGATCTCAGCGCCGCCGGCCGGCAGCGCCCCGATCGGAAAGCCGAACAGCGTGCCGCGCAGCCACGGCTTCCACGACCGCCGCCAATCCTCTTTCGTCATCCACAGCGAGCCGCGCACCGGCTCGAGCTTCTCCTCGGCGTGATGGCGGCGCGAGGCGACATAGAGCGCCTCGCCGACCGCGAACAGGCCGACCGCGAGCGTCGTCACCTCGACGCCGTCGAGCAGCTCGGGGATGCCGAAGGCAAGCCGCGCCTGACCGGTCAGCTTGTCGATGCCGACCAGCCCGAGCGTGAGGCCGATGAACAGGCTGGTGAGGCCGCGGACCGGCGAGTCGCCGAAGGTTGCCGACACCGTGACGAAGGCGACGCACATCAGCGCGAAGTAATCCTCCGGCCCGAAGCGCACGGCGAAATCGACCAGCCATGGCGCGAGGAATGCGAGGCCGATGGTGGCGATGGTGCCGGCCACGAACGAGCCGATCGCCGAGGTCGCCAGCGCCGGGCCGCCGCGGCCGGCCTTGGCCATCTTGTTGCCCTCGAGCGCGGTCGCCATCGACGCGCTCTCACCCGGCGTGTTGATCAGGATCGCGGTGGTCGATCCGCCATACATGCCGCCATAGTAGATGCCGGCGAACATGATCAGCGAGCCGCCGGGATCGAGCTTGTAGGTCACCGGCAGCAGCAGCGCGACCGTCAGCGCCGGACCGATGCCCGGCAACACGCCGACCGCGGTGCCCAGGAACACGCCGATCAGGGCGTAAAGCAGGTTCATGGGCTGCATGGCGACCGCCATGCCGTGCGCCAGCGCGGCGAAGGTGTCCATCACAGCAGTCGCTCCAGCGGGCCGGCGGGAAGGCTCAGCGTCAACAGCTTGTCGAACGCGAGATAAATCAGCGTCGTGATCACGAGCGCGATGGCGGTGTCGGCCAGCACGGCGCGGCGGCCGAACGCCGCCGACGTGGTGACGAACAGCGCCGAGGTGGCGAGGATGAAACCGCCGCCAAAGCCGATGATGGCGATCAGGAGCGCCAGGCCGCCGATGATCAGCCCCACCGGTTTCGGATCCATGCTCTCGCGCGGCGGCAGGTTGCCGCGCAGCGCGTCGATCAGATTGCCGATCGCCAGAATGACAAGGCCGATCGCGATGACGACCGGCATCGCCTCCGGCCCCATGCCATACATCGTGGTGGACGGCAGCTTGCTGGCGTCCCACACCAGCACCGCGGCAAGCCCGGCAAGCGCGGCCGCGATGACAACGCCGGCGCGATCGACGCGTCGCGCCGGCGCGGGCCGGAGATTTTCAGACGCCGCGTCCGGCGTCATGACTTCACGAGGCCGACGGACTTGAGCACGTCAGTGACCCGAACGATTTCCTTCTTCAGGAAATCCGCGAAGGCGTCGCCGCCAAGGTAGGCGTCGTCCCAGCCCTTCTGCTTCAGGATCTCCTTCCAGGCATCGGACTTCACCATCTTCTCGACCGCATCGCTCAGCACCTTGCGCTGCGCCGGCGTGATGCCAGGCGGTGCGACCACCGAGCGCCAGTTGGCCAGCACGAGATCAATGCCCTGCTCCTTGAAGGTCGGGATATCGACGCCGGGCAGACGGTTCGCCGACGTCACGCCGAGCGCGCGCAACTTGCCGGCCTTGATCTGGCCTTCGTATTCGCTGAGGCCGGAAATGCCGGCCGTGACCTTGCCGCCGAGAATGGCTGCAAGCGACTCGCCGCCGCCCGAGAACGGAATGTAGTTGATCTTCTTGGCATCGGCGCCGACCGTGCCCGCGAACAGCGCCGCCATTACATGGTCGACGCCGCCGGCCGAGCCGCCGGCAAAGGTCACCTTGGCGATATCGGCCTTCACCGCGGCGGCGAGATCCTGCGCTGTCTTGATCGGCGAGTTCGCCGGCACCACGATGACCTGGGTCTCCTCGGTGAGGCGCGCAATCGGCGTCACCTGATCCAGCGTCACCGGCGACTTGTTCATGGCGAGTGCGCCCACCATGACGAAGCCGTTCACCATCATCTGGTTGCCGTCGCCCTTGGCGCCGTTGACGAACTGCGCGATGCCGACGCTGCCGCCGGCGCCGGGAACGTTAGTGACCTGGACGCTGCGCGCGACACCGGAGGCGACCAGCGCCTGCTGCATCGAGCGCGCGGTCTGATCCCAGCCGCCGCCGGGCGCCGCCGGCGCCATCAGCTTGAGCTCGAGCTGCTGCGCGGGCGCCGGACCGCTCGTCCCAAGCAACAGCGCGACGACCGCGCCGAACAGGCGCATGTGGGACGGCATCATGGGGCTTCCTCCAGAATTTTCGGAAAGCAGCCTGCCGATCGCCGGCTGCATCCGGTCACGTGATCGCATCGCCACTCGGACAGCGCGATCCCTTCGGATCAGGAATCGCTCGCCGATCTCGCGTCTGCGTGTCCCCTAGCGACCATTCGCCACAGCCTTCGGCAAGCCGCAGGGCGCGGCTAGCGAGTGCTGCAAATCGCCGCACCCTCTCGGATCGTTTTTCGCTTGCTTTGATTCGGCGCGGCCCGGCAACGCAAGTTCGGTTCTAGGAACCTTCGCCATTTTCTCTCGTTCCACCTCCGCCGATTGGTACGGCTATTGGAGGAGAGAACATGAAGTTTAAGACCATTGTCGCGGCATCTTTGCTTGCCGCTTTCGTCTCGCCGGCATTTGCAGCGGATGAATTCTACGTCGTGCAGGACGTGAAGACGAAGAAGTGCACGATCGTCGACAAGAAGCCGGTCGACACGACCACCACCGTCGTCAGTCCGTCAGGCACTGTCTACAAGACGCGCACCGAAGCCGAGACCGGCATGAAGAGCGTCAAGGTCTGCAGCTCATACTAGGAGGCGATCGCATGCCAGTCATCATTCTCTGGGCCGTGCCGGCGATCATCGTGATCGGCGGCGGCATCTACCTGATCGGCCATATGCACTGAAGGCAAGGAGACCTCTTATGAAGAAGTTGGCTATCGGCTGCATCATGGCTGCGGCATTCGCCACCGCCGCGCATGCGGCAACCACCATGCCCGCCGCTCCGGCGGACAGTTCGACCATCACCAATTACTACAAGCAGAATGTCTACGACCCGAAGGAATCCAAGATCGGGACGATCGACGACGTGCTTGTCGACAAGTCCGGCAAGGTGACCGGTCTCGTCGTCGGTGTCGGCGGCTTCCTCGGCGCCGGCGAGAAGGACGTGATCGTGCCGTTCACGGCCGTCAAGTCTCAAAAGAAGGACGACAAGTGGTGGCTTACGCTCGACGAGACCAAGGACAGCCTGAAGGCTGCACCTGGTTTCAAATACGATCGCGCCAGCACGACCTGGAAGCCGGAGAACAAGTAACACCGACGGCGTCCCGTCTGCTCACCGAGGGCAGACGGGACGCTGCGGCAGATCACTCACTGGATGGTGGCGCTGTCGAAGCTCGCCCGAAACGCATCAGGTCACGCGCCAAACCACGAAATGGCCCCAGCACCTTTGGGGGCCTGGAGGCCGGTGCTGGGGCCATTTGCCTGATCCGGGGCTGAGCTATTGGAGGCAGGCTCCCCCATCCATCAAGAACCGCGCGGTTCCAGCATTAGCTTATGTAAATCGCCGCCGGGATATCCCAAAGCGAGTGTCTTGCGCGCAACAGCCGATCGGCGGACGGAAGAGAACGCAAAGCCGGCACCTCAAGGTGAGGCCGCCACGACCACCGAACGAAGATTCTCGATGGAGCACTTGGTCGAACCCTGGCAAGTTTCAACCTAACAAAAGCCAGGCCATGGAGGCGATCAGCGCCACAAGCGACACGGTCGCAGCGCTGACAAAGGCAATCTCCACACCGTCGATATGGTGGTGGTTTGTATGCATTGAGCGTCCTCCTAGATGGGTGTCCGCGGACCTTGGGACAGTAGCCACGCCGTCAAATTGGCGGTGGTTTCGTCATGCCGCGCCTGCCTCAAAAGGGTCTCTCGCTCTCGACAGGGAGGAAGGTTCTTGGCCCGTTGACGTAGCCGTTTTGCTTCTTGGGCAAGGCGTTTTTCAAGGGGGAATATCTGCCTAACCCGGCGTCGTCGCTTCATGGCTCCTCTCTCCAACGCTGACGTTTGGCTGCCCCAAAAGCAAAATCAAAAAGCCCGGGAGCGTGAAAAGTTCCCGCCAGCTTCGCGTCAATGAGATCAGACGGAAGGAACTAGCGAAACGGCGTGGAAGTTACAGGGCATGGGCATAGCCAAGGACCTGAAGAAGCAGGCCAAGACCGCCGAGCAGGCGGCGGTGCGGACGGCTGACGAATTCGCGGCCGAGCAAATGAAGAGCCTCGCCCAAGCCTTCCGGGCTCAGGCCGAGGTCGTCAAGCGAAACAAGAAAAAGAAGAAAGATGAGCTTCACCGTAAAAGCTAGGTGCAAGTTTGGAGAGATCGTGCACCGTCGTGGCACGGCCGAGGCAGCTCTGCGCAAGGCAAAGGAGCTCTCACGGTCGCAGTGTTACGACATCCACATCGTGACACCTGAAGGCCGAGACTACGACTCGTCCGAGTTTGGAGACCTTCCCCGCACGCCACTGGCTGTGCGCGTTCCTCAGAAAGGCCACACTTATCCATAGGGCAATAGAGGTTTCAAAAAGGCAGGCTCAAAAAGCGGCCCCGGCTAACCGCATCCCCCGTCGGGTGCGCCCTTCCCCATCCGCCTCGCGCGCGCCATCGGCGAGACAATCAATAGCGGTAGCGATATCCCCGCCGCTGCTGACCATATGCGGCGCGAGGATTGATCCCGCAGGTCACGTTCCTTCCAGAAGCTGACGCGAGACACTGGGCGCGGGTTTGGTACATGCAATCGCCGGGATAGCCGACGCCGCGCCCCTGCACGCACCAGGGATAATCCCGGGCGCTGGCCGGGCTCACATTTGCCAGTCCTGCAGCGCCGAACGCCAGGAGAAACGTCAAGACAGCGAACAGGACAGTTGTGCGCATGATCGGCTCCTCACAACCAATCGAGGACCAACGGAGCGGCAAGATCAGCGTTCCTGTCGGTCGCGGGCGGGCCACAACTCGGAGCGGCCGCGCCGAGCGCAGGAACCATGCTCCGTTGGGCCGGTTGTCGGAAACCATCCATCCCACAGAAGTCACTTGGCATGCCGTCACGACTGCTTTGGTTTCTGGGTTTTCCGATTCTGGTTGTTCTGGGTGGTTGCGGCGATCAACTCGAGTGCGATTCAATCGAAACCCGGAAGGCCGTGCTCCAGACCATCTCCAACGATCACCGCAATCCGCTTGTCAATTTCGCCGCCAGGGAATCGACGGCAAAGCCCACTGCGGAAAACTCAAAGCCACAATACCTCCTCGATGAAGAGATCGTCACGACGTCGGCCAGTGAGGACAAGCGAACATTGCAATGCAGAGGCGGCATCTCGGTCTCTGTGGGCGACATCAAGGCTTCCAAGGAAGTCGAATTCACCGTGCAGAAATCGAGCGACGGAAAGTTGGCGGTTTCGGTTGCTCCATTTCAGTTTTGAGGTGCGACAAACTCAGTGTCGTCCTGGCGAAAGCCAGGACGACGATCGTGTGTGAGGAGCCCGCACCGTCATCGCCAGGTTGGCGATCCTGTACGCCCGCGGCTTCTTGGCTCAAGCACCGTCTGGAATACTGGATCATCCGCCGAGACAGAGTGCGAAACCAGGCGCGCCGCTACAGCCCGGTATAGCCGGCCTTCACATGGTCGGTACTACCGTCGAGCTGGCGCAGATAGGTCAGCCCGCACACCGTCAACCGATGCGGATCGCGCTCGCCGGCGTCGAACAGCGTCTGCACGTACTCTGTCACCTTCGCCCGCGCTTCCTCGCTCGCAGCTGGCGTGCGGTTGAGCAGCAGATCATACGTCTGCATGATCCGATCGATAGCGGCTTCCATTGAAGTCTCCGGGTTGACGCTCAGGCGACCACCAGCGTCTCGGCCTCGAACTTCGCGATCGCCTTGTTGGCGAGGCGGAGGCGATTCATCTCACCGCGCTGGAACAGCTTCACGATGATGCCGAGCAAGCGCTCATTGGTGGCGAAATTGTCGGGAATGGCGCCGGATTTGCGCAGATAGTTCGAGGCGATCGCGTAGGCGTCACCGACGACCTCGACATTCAGCACCTCGATCCCGCGCTCGACCAGCATGTCCTGCTTCTCCATCAGAGCGTTTTCAAGCGAAGTGGACACCGGTTCGCGTGAAGAAAACGCGTCTAAAAAATCCGAGCGTGACGAGATCCGATTAGATTTCGTTCACGCCGCGAGACAGGATAAAGCTCCGGCAACGGCTTGGTTCCTCGCTGGGACCCATTTATTTTCGCAGGTGCAGCATGAAACACGTGCAGCATGAAAAACGCATCGGCCGGGCATGACCGATGCGTTGACTGGAGGAAGGCTGCCGGTCTTCTCGCGCGGCCGGCTTGGCCATCAGGCGAAAACAGGAAGGCTCAGAGGCGATACAGGATCTGGTCGGTCCAGAAGCGCTCGAGGCGATGCAGCGACTTGTTGAGGCTCGCGAACTCCTCGTTCGAGATGCCGCCGACCTGCTCCACCGTCTTGACGTGCTTCTGATAGAGCGCGTCGACGATACGCCGGACCTCCTGGCCCTGCGGAGTCAACCGGATGCGGACCGAGCGGCGATCGACCCGCGAACGCTGATGATCGAGGAAGCCGAGCTCGACGAGCTTCTTCAGATTGTAGGAGACGTTGGAGCCGAGATAGTAGCCGCGGGTGCGCAGCTCGCCGGCGGTCAACTCCTTGTCGCCGATGTTGTACAGGAGCAGCGCCTGCACCGAGTTGATGTCGGCGCGGCCACGACGATCGAATTCGTCCTTGATGACGTCGAGGAGCCGGCGATGCAGCCGCTCCACCAAAGTCAGGGCTTCGAGATAGAGCGGCTGCACCGGAGCTTGACCGGTAGCGCGATCGGCGGCATCCGCCGCCGTTGTCGCAACGGCTTTCATCATGACACTTCCCCTGTTTGTCGTTTTTATCGACTTTATTCGACGAAACTTGTGTCCCGCCTGATAGGTCCAACGTAAGGGGGCCGTTTGAATATCCGCTTAAATAAGAGAATAAAGAGATCATGAATTTAAGACAGTGAATCGTGGATTAAGCCCATGGATCAAAGGCTTTTCGCAACTTTTCATTGACGGTGGCGGACCCTTGTTCACGCTTCGTCTGCCTGCCCTGTCACATTCGGAAACAGCATCGTCTGAATTCGAAACGGTGGCGTAACGGGTATGAGGGAACCCTTTACGGTGACCGATCGGTTACCGGAAAATTCTTTGAAAATTTTATCGGAGTGCATCGGCGGGACGTGCACGCGATGCGCGCAAGCGATGCTGATCTGTTGCGGGGGGCCAGACCGGTTCCGCCGTCGGCCCGCGCAAAGCCGGCCGGCACACGCGCCGAGATCCGGTGAAATGGGCCCCGACGGCAGGTCCCGTAGAGACGTCCCGGAAGGGGTTGTCTCAAACGGATGCGATCTGTCGGCACCCACCTATCAGAACCAGCGATGCTGTCTTCTCGTTGCGCGCACGGCTGCCAAATATTGCCGGCCGCCGTCAGCTATTCGTCGCGCTGTCGCCACGGGGCAACAGGCCATCACTGACGCCGGCCTATGGCGGGCGTTCGCGCGCCGACATCCAGGCCAGCGCGAGATAGGCGGCGAGCATCAGCGCCTCGAGCCCGACCACGGTGAGACTGCCGCCATAGATGCCGGGAAACATCAGCTCGATGACCGCCATCGACACCACGGTGGTCAGCCATACCACGGCGCCCCAGGGCGTCGCGAGCCAGAGCCCGACGGCAGCGACGAGCTCGATGACGGCGAAATAGATCGTGGCGGTCTGCCAGGCCATCGACTGGTTCTCGAAGGCCTCCTCCTCGCCGCCGACGAAGCCGGTCACCTGGGCCCAGTGATAGAGGCCCTTGGCGACCGAGACGACGGCCATGATGCGCAGGAAGATGACGAGGCGCCGCGTCCACGCATTGTCGTCCGGCTCGATCCGGTCGGACGAGATCGCGCTCACCGAGATGGCGTTGTCCCGCGCCTGATCGCGTGCAGAGGTGTCAGACATCCGAATCGCCGCAGAGCGGCTGCAAAATGGGGTTCATGGGCGCAGTCTTGGCCCGCCGGGGACGCAAAATCAATTGCCGTTGCGGCAAATCAAGGGCGCCACGGATGCAATAGCGGCGCAATGACGGCGGCCCTGACAGGTGCTAGAACCGGACTTATATCAGGTCCAGACCAGCCGTCCGTCGAGGAGAAGACAACATGGCGATCAAATTCGGGCGCCCGATCGAACTGCGCGATGCGCCCCGGCGCCAGAGCGATGCCCTCGCCTCACCCTCGCTCGACCTCACGATCCGGATGCGGCGCAATCGCAAGTCGGAATGGGCCCGCCGCCTGGTGCGCGAGAACGTGCTGACCACCAACGACCTGATCTGGCCGATGTTCGTGGTCGATGGCCACAACACCCGCACGTCGGTGGCCTCGATGCCCGGCGTCGACCGGCTCACCGTCGACCAGATCGTCCGCGACGCCGAGCGCGCGGCAAAGCTCAACATTCCCTGCATCGCGCTGTTCCCGTTCACCGAGCCGTCGCTGCGCGACGAGCAGGGCTCGGAGGCGCTCAATCCCGACAATCTGGTGTGCCAGGCGGTGCGCGCGATCAAGAAGGAGTTTCCCGACATCGGCGTGCTGTGCGACGTCGCGCTCGATCCGTTCACCAGCCACGGCCATGACGGGCTGATCGAGGGCAGCAAGATCCTCAATGACGAGACCGTCGCGGTGCTGGTGAAGCAGGCGCTGACCCAGGCCGAGGCCGGCTGCGATGTGATCGCACCGTCGGACATGATGGATGGCCGGATCGGTGCGATCCGCGAGGCGCTCGACGACAACGGCTTCGGCGACGTGCAGATCATGTCCTATGCGGCGAAATACGCCTCCGCCTTCTACGGCCCGTTCCGCGACGCGATCGGCTCGGCCAAGACGCTGACCGGCGACAAGCGCACCTACCAGATGGACAGCGCCAATTCCGACGAGGCGCTGCGCGAGGTCGAGCTCGACATCGCCGAGGGCGCCGACATGGTGATGGTGAAGCCGGGCATGCCCTATCTCGACATCGTCCGCCGTGTGAAGGACCATTTCGCGATGCCGACCTTCGTGTACCAGGTGTCCGGCGAGTACGCGATGATCGCGGGCGCCGCCGCCAACGGCTGGATCGACGGCGAGCGCGCGATGATGGAGAGCCTGGTCGGCTTCAAGCGCGCCGGCGCCGATGGCATCCTCACCTATTTCGCGCCAAAGGCCGCCGAAAAGATCAAGGCGGAGAGCTGACGTATTGCGACAAGTGGGTCGCTTCGCTCCGCTCGCAATGACGGCGTGAAGGTAGAACCGCTCAATCCAGCCCCCGAATCGCCGGAATATTTCGGCTAGTTAATGTTCGCGCAGGCTTGGCGAACGCGCCTCCTGTTCCCATGTCCTGCGCGGGACTTTCATCGGAGGTTGGTCATGTCCTACGGCAATGACGGCGGCACTTGGCGCAACGAAGCCTGGCGCAGCGACGGCGGCGTTCCTCCGCATGCGTTCGATCCGTCGATGCAGCCGGATCTGTTCCGCGGCGTGCTGACGCGACGCGTGTTTGCGTTCCTGATCGACCTGTTCGTGCTGTCGGTGCCGGTGATCCTCGCGGTGATTTTCATCGCGGTGTTCGGCCTCGTCACGCTCGGTCTCGGCTGGGCGCTGTTCTGGCTGGTCTCGCCGGCCTCGATCGTCTGGGCCATCGTCTATTACGGCGCCTCGATCGGCGGGCAGCACTCGGCCACCATCGGCATGCGCATGATGGATCTGGAACTGCGGACCTGGTACGGCGCGCGCGGCTATTTCGTGCTCGGCGCCACCCATGCGGTGCTATTCTGGGTGACGATCTCGTTCCTGTCGCCGCTGGTGCTCCTGATCGGGCTGTTCAACGGCCGCCGCCGGCTGCTGCACGACATCATCCTCGGAACCGTCATTATCAACAGCTCGGTTCGGACCCCGGTCGCCCCGGCCGCGCGGACCTCCTATTAGGCCCGCCTAAACCAATTGACCGTTAGCCTCAGGGGGGCGATGCTCACTCGGCTGCCTGTATTGTTTATGGAGCCCGACGATCTGACGTGACCCAGCATTCGCGTGATACTCCCCAGTTCTATTTGACGGCGCCCTCGCCTTGCCCGTATTTGCCGGGCCGACATGAGCGGAAGGTTTTCACGCACCTGGTCGGTGACAAAGCGGGCGATCTCAACGACTTGCTGACCCACGGCGGCTTCCGCCGCAGCCAGTCGATCGCCTACCGCCCGGCCTGCGACCAGTGTCGGGCCTGCGTCTCGGTCCGGGTGATCGCCAACGAATTCCGCCCCTCCCGCAACTTCCGCAAGGTGCTGGCCCGCAACGCCGACATCATCGGCGAGCAGCGCACCGCGGTGCCGACCTCGGAGCAATACTCGGTGTTCCGGGCCTATCTCGACCGCCGCCATCGCAACGGCGGCATGGCCGACATGACCGTGCTGGACTACGCCATGATGGTCGAGGACAGCCATGTCGAGACCCGGATCATCGAGTACCGCAAGCGCAACCCCGACAGCGCCATCACCGGTCGCGGCGACGAGCTGATGGCGGTGGCGCTGACCGACGTGCTCAGCGACGGGCTGTCGATGGTCTATTCGTTCTTCGAGCCCGGGCTGGAGGCGCGCTCGCTCGGCACCTTCATGATCCTCGACCACATCGCCCGCGCCCGCCGGCAGGGCCTGCCCTACGTCTATCTCGGGTACTGGATCGAGGGCTCCAAGAAGATGGACTACAAGGGCCGCTTCCTGCCGCAGCAGCGGCTCGCGCCGTCGGGCTGGCTCCGCGTCGACGCGTCAGGCGAGGTGCTCGCCGAGCCGCAGGACTAAAGCTTGATCCGGAAAAGTGCGAAGCGGTTTTCCG
>NZ_LFIQ01000077.1:193046-211090 GCF_001189245.1 Bradyrhizobium pachyrhizi
AAGAACGTATCGATCAGCAGCTTCACGTTCAGGACCACGATCAGCCCGGCGACGATCCACGCCGCCACCGCGACGGGACGCGAAATCGCGAACGCGCCCATCTTGCGCTTGTCGGACACGAAGCGCACCAGCGGGATCACCGCGAACGGCAGCTGCATCGACAGCACGACCTGGCTGAACACCAGCAGCTGCGCCGTGCCGCTCTCGCCGTAGAGAGCGGCGACCACGATGACAGGGACGATCGCGATGCCGCGGGTCACGACCCGCTGCAGCCAGTCGGGCAGCTTGAGGTCGAGGAAGCCCTGCATCACGATCTGGCCGGCCAGCGTCGCCGTCACCGTCGAGTTGAGGCCGGAGGCGAGCAGCGCCACGGCAAACAGCGTCGAGGCGATGCCGAGGCCGAGCAGTGGCGACAGCAGCTCGAACGCCTGGTCGATCTCGGCGACGTCGGAATGGCCGCTCTTGTGGAAGGTCGCGGCCGCCAGCACCAGGATCGCGGCATTGACGAACAGCGCCAACATCAGCGCGATGGTGGAATCGGTGGTCGCCCATTTGATCGCGTCGCGCCGCCCCTCCTCGGTGCGCGGATAGGCGCGGGTCTGTACGATCGAGGAGTGCAGATAGAGATTATGCGGCATCACGGTGGCGCCGATGATGCCGATCGCGATGTACAGCATCTCCGGATTGGTGACGATCTCGCGCGACGGCATGAAGCCGCCGATCACACCGGCAATCGGCGGCGCAGCGGCGGCGATCTGGACCACGAAGCAGACCGCGATGACGATCAGGAGCGCGATCACGAAGGCTTCGAGGAAGCGGAAGCCGCGGCCCATCAGGAGCAGCAGCAGGAACGCATCGAGCGCCGCAAGCAGTGCGCCGCCGATCAGGGGAATCCCGAACAACAGCTTGAGCGCGATCGCGGTGCCGATCACCTCGGCAAGGTCGCAGGCGATGATCGCGGCCTCACAGGCAAGCCACAGCAGCAAATTCACCGGCCGCGAATAGGTCGCGCGGCAGGCCTGGGCGAGATCGCGGTCGGTGGCGATGCCAAGCCGCGCGGCGAGCGCCTGCAGCAGGATCGCCATCAGGTTGGAGAGCAGGATGACCGACAGCAGCGTGTAGCCAAACTTCGATCCGCCCGCGAGGT
Source organism: Bradyrhizobium pachyrhizi (assembly GCF_001189245.1). Lineage (GTDB taxonomy): Bacteria > Pseudomonadota > Alphaproteobacteria > Rhizobiales > Xanthobacteraceae > Bradyrhizobium > Bradyrhizobium pachyrhizi. The sequence goes on from NZ_LFIQ01000077.1 coordinate 194,194, forward strand.
CGGTGGCCCAGTTGCCGGGGTCCATATAGCCGACCGAAACCAGATAGCCCGGCCCGGCGAAGGCCAGCAGCCGCCGCCACCAAAGACCGCCTGACGGCACCGCGACGGTCGCGTTCACCTCAGGCAGGCTGCGCACATGTCCGGCATCGCCCCGCCAGCCGCCTGGCAGGGCATTGGGAACGGAAACGGAAGACAGTTCAGGGGTCCGAGCATCCATCCCCCAAGGATGGCCGATCTCTCCCGTTATTGCAACTCATTTGCAACTGCATCTAGGCTCACGAAAATGATATCAGGCGCCCTTGTAAAGCACTGAGGAAGTGCTTTACGTTAGATGCATGATCAAGCTGCCCGTCGAGACGCCCACCGCGACGCTGCGCTACGCCCTCGCCCCTGACCCTTCAGGCATCGAGGCGATCGAGGCGACCTTTGCGGCCTACGACCGGATGATGGCGATCCTCGCCGAGGTCGCCCCTGTCGGTGCCAACCTCGTCTCGCTGCACGCCCAGGCCTACGAGAAGATCCGCAAGGAGACCGGCCTGCCCGCACGGCTGGTGACGCTCGGCCTGCGCGACCGCGCCAATTACATCGCAGGCGCCGCCGTCCGCCGGATACCGCTCGACGACAAGTTGTTTGCGATCAAGGGCCCAACTTCACTGACCATTAGCACTGTCAGCGGACGCGTCTTGGTGCCGTTCGATGTCCCGGGATATGTCTCGGGCTGGGAAAGCCCCTTCCCGGCCCATTTGATCTCGGATGGACGCGGCTACGAAATCCACATCGCCGTCAAATCGAAATCAGCACAACCGGAGGAGAAGACCATGCTTCACGAAGGCATCCTTGCGCGCATGGGCCGGCTTCTTGCCGCCATCGCGAGCCAGACCATCGACAATGTCGAGAACAACAACAAGGTCGCGCTGGTCAAACAGGCGATCCGCGAGATCGACGCCGGCGCCGACGAGGCGCGCTACGCGCTCGGCAAGTCGCGCGCCGAAGAATTCCGCCTGAAGAAGCGGTGCGAAGAACTGGATACCGAAACGACCAATCTGAACGAGAAGATTCGTCTCGCACTTGCGGAAAATCGCGAGGATCTCGCGCGCGCCGGCGTTGCACGGCAAATTGATCTGGAGTCGCAGGTGATCGCGCTGGAACGCGCGATGGATTTCATCGAGCTCGAAATCGACGAGCAGACCAAGGCACTGCAGGCCATGCTCGGCGCGCGCCGCGAGGCTGAGACGCGCTTGGCCGACCTCGAACAAAGCCTGATCCGCGAGGCCCAGGACGAAACCGGCCGGGGCCCATCCGCGACCAATACATTGAGTGCTGAGCGTGCCATGGCGGCGATCGCCCGGGTCACCGGCGTTCCCGCTGCAAGCGTGCTCGGCGACAAGCAGCTTGACGAACTCGATCGCCTGCATCGCGAAAAGGAAATCGCGGCGCGGCTTGAAAGGATCAAGTCAGAAAAATGAGTGCAGTTGGCGACATTCTGCTCGCCCCCGACGTGCGGCCCTTCGCGGTCGCGGCTGCGATCATGGTGGCACTTGGCGGTATCGAACTGCTCAGCACCATGGTCGGACTTTCGATCAGCGAATTGATCGGCAAGGATTTCGCGGTCGAGGCCGAGAGCCACAATGCTCTCGGTGGCCTGTTTCTCTGGATCAACGCCGGACGGCTTCCCCTCCTGATCCTGATCATCCTGATCCTCGGCATCTTCTCGATCGGAGGCTTCCTGCTTCAGGGACTGGCGCATGCCGCAGGCACCGCCATCCCGGTCTCGCTTGCCGCGGTGGTTGCTGCCGCAGGCAGCATCCCAGTGATCAGAAATACCAGCCGCGGCCTCGCCCGCATCATTCCGCGCGACGAGAGCTATGCGGTCAACGACAGCGACTTCGTCGGCAAGGTCGCAACCGTGTCGGTCGGCCCGCTCGATCAGGGCCTGCCCGGCCGGGTCCGTCTCAAGGATGTCTTCGGCAACTGGCACACCGTGTCGGCGCGCGCCAGCGCGGAGTCCGAGGCATTGCCGATCGGCGCCAGCGTGCTGCTGGTCGATCGCGATGCCAAGGGCTTCATCGCGATTGCCGCTCCAGCCGACCTCGTCGAACAACAACGATCTTCCAACAGGGCATAACACATGTGGGAACTTGCTGTACCCGTTGTTATTGGCGTCATCGTCATCCTCGTCATCGGTCTCCTGTTCGCAAAGCTCTACAAGCGCTCGACGCGCGACGAGGCCTATGTACGCACCGGCCTCGGCGGCCAGAAGGTGGTGCTCGACGGCGGCTCGCTCGTGCTGCCGATCTTCCACTCCACCGCGGCGGTGAACCTGAAAACGCTGCGGCTCGAGGTCGCGCGCGGCGGCCCGGACTCGCTGATCACCAAGGACCGCATGCGCGTCGACATCGGCGCCGAGTTCTATCTGCGCGTCAAACCCGACTCGTCGTCGATCGCGCTCGCGGCGCAGACGCTCGGCAACCGCACCAATGACGCCGCCGAGCTGCGCGAACTGGTCGAGGCCAAGTTCGTCGACGGCCTGCGCTCGGTCGCCGCGACCATGAACCTCGAGGAATTGCAGGAGCAGCGCGCGACCTTCGTCAAGGCGGTGCAGGACGCCGTCGGCGCCGACATCCAGAACAACGGTCTCGAGCTTGAATCAGTGTCGCTGACAAAGCTCGACCAGAGCGACATCAAGCACTTCAACCCGAGCAATTTCTTCGATGCGCACGGCCTGACCACGCTGACCAAGATCACCAAGGAGCGTGAGCAGGAGCGCAACCAGATCGTCCGTACCACCGAGGTCAACATCGCCCAGCAGGACCTGGTGGCGCGGCAGACCACGCTGACGATCGAAAGCACCAAGCGCGAGGCCGAGCTCGCCCAGCAGCGCGACATCGCCAACAAGACCGCCGCGATGCGCGCGCAGACGGCGCAGGTCGAACAGACCGCGCTGCAAAACGAGGCCGAATACCGCATCCAGCAGGAGCTCGCGGTCGCCAACAAGCAGACCGAGGCCAACCAGGCCCGCGACACCCGCAAGATCGAGGCCGATCTCGCGGTCAAGCGCCGCAACACCGAGATGGAGCGCGACCTTCAGATCGTGGCGCAGGAAAGCGCCATCGCGGTCGCGGCCAAGAGCAAGGAGCAGTCGGAGGCCCAGACCATCGCCGAGACCGCGCGCGCCGTCGCGATCGCCGCCGAGGAAAAGGTCACCACCGCCCGCGCCACCGAGATCGCCGAGCGCGACAAGATCATCAACGTGATCGCGGCGCGCAAGGCGGCCGAGACCGACGCGATGCCGATCACTGTCATGGCCGAGGCCGAACGCCAGGCCGCCGCCAACAAGGCGGAAGCCACCAACGTGCTCGCCAAGGCCGATGCGGCCGCCGCCACCACCCGCGCTGCCGGCGTCAAGGCGCTCGGCCAGGCCGAAGCCGAGGTCGCGACCATGAAGGCGGAGGCGCGCAACAGGCTGAGCGCCGACATGATCGCCTACGATCTCAACCTCGCGCGGATCAACGTGATCCCGAGCGCGCTCGCCGAGGCGGTGAAGCCGATCGAGAAGATTTCCGACATCCGGATCTTCGACACCGGCAGCATGCTCGGCCGCGGCGGCGCCAACGGCCATGCCAACGGCAATGGCGGTCTCGGGCTCGGCGACGGCCTCGCCGCGCAATTGCTGTCGGTCTCGGCGTTCAAGCCGATGATCGACAAGATCCTCTCGGAGGCGGGCTTCCCCGCAGGGCCCGACGCCATGACCAACCTATTGAGTGCGCTGCGTGCCACTCAAGCAGAAGTGCCGGCCCCGTCCGTCGACAGTCCGGCAACGCCGCCGACCACCATATCGGGATCCGGCCACGCGACGCTTGGCCCGAGGTCGTAGCACAGCGCAGGCGCGATCACGGGCCAACTCGCTTGCGATCCCAATCCTCGATAGCATAGTCAGGTTGTGAACATCGCATCGGCAAGGCCCGCCCTCCCCGGCGGGCCTTTTGCTTGGCGTTGTCGGGAAACGGGTGGGATCGGACGCCCGCCAACCACACACTATGGCCAGATCGAATCTCCCAAGGGTTTTGCCATGTCCGCCGATACGCCTCGCCTGCCGGCCACCTTCAATCGCCTGGCCTGGTCCAATCTCGCCGCGCAATCGGCCGAACAGATTGCGCTTGCGGCTGCGCCGATCGTCGCCGTGCTGCTGCTCGGCGTCGGCGAAGGCCAGACTGGCCTGTTGCAGACCGCGCTGACGCTACCCTTCATCCTGTTTGCGATCCCCGCCGGCCTCTTGGCCGACCGCGTGTCGCGGCGCTGGGTGATGGCGGGCTCCGAAGCGCTGCGCGCGGCCGCGCTTGCCGCGATCCTGCTGTTGCTGTGGCTCAGCCTGATGACGCTGCCGCTGCTCGCTTTGCTCGGCTTCATCGCGGTCTGCGGCACGGTTGCCTATAGCGTCGCTGCGCCGGCGTTGGTCCCCTCGCTGGTGACGTCACAGCAATTGCCGGCGGCGAACGCCCGCATCGAGCTCGCGCGTACCGTCGCGTTCGCCAGCGGCCCCGCGCTCGGCGGCGTGCTGGTCGGCTGGGTCGGGGCTGCGCCCGCATTCGGCTTCGCCGCGGCATTGTCGGCGATCGCGGTCGTGCTGCTCGCCGGCATCTACGAGCCGGCGCGGCAGCCTGCCCCGCGGCGCCATCCGTTGCAGGACATCAAGGAAGGCGCGGCCTTCGTGATGCACCACGCCTTGCTCCGGCCGGTGTTCATCACCCAGTTCATCTTCAACACCGCGTCGTTCCTGCTGCTCGCCGTGTTCGTGCCCTATGCGGTGCGTCATCTCGGGCTCAGCGCGACCGGTGTCGGCGCCACGCTTGCGATGTACGGCGTCGGCATGGTGGTCGGTGCGCTGTTCGCGACCCGCGTGATGAAGCGGCTGGCGTTCGGCACCGTGATCGGGCTCGGCCCGGTTACCGGCTTCGTCGCCGCAGCCGTGATGGCGCTGACGACCTGGATTGCGACGCCGCTGCTCGCCGGCCTCAGCTTCTTCCTGCTCGGCGTCGGCCCGATCCTGTGGGTGATCTCGACCACCACGCTGCGGCAGTCGGTGACGCCGCCCTCGCTGCTCGGCCGCGTCTCGGCGATCAACATCATGAGTTACGGCGCGCGCCCGCTCGGCTCCGCGCTCGGCGCCGTCGTCGGCGGCCTCTACGGCGCTGAAGCCTGCCTCTATCTCGCGGCCGCGATCTTCGCCGCCCAGGCGCTGGTGATCCTGATGTCGCCCGCAGTGTCGTTGACGCGGCAGCCCGACATGGTCGGCGAACCCGCGCGCTGCTGATCAGCTCGCCAGGTACCGCTCGTATTTGCCGCCGACGACCTCGTCGGCGGCAATCGCCGGGTCCAGCGTGTAGAGATCCTGCGCATGGCCGATGCCGCGCAGCACGAAGCGACCGGTGGAGACCAGATAGTTGCGGCCGGCGGCGTCGAGCCCGGTGCGAAAGTCCGTCGAAGTCAGCAGCTCGCGGTCGACCGAGGCGCACATCGAGGCGATCCGGCTGACCTCGTTGACGGCCGGTCCGACCACCGTGAAATCCAGCCGGTCCTCGCTGCCGATATTGCCGTAGAACACCTGTCCGACATGGAGCCCGACATAGGCCGTGGTGGTCGGCCGGCCCTCGTTCTCGCGGCGATCGTTCAGCACGCGGATGTTATGTCGGAATCTGTGCTCGGCCCGCAGCGCGGCCCGCTTCGCGCCTGCGACGTTCTCGCCGGTGAACATCGCCAGCACGCCGTCGCCGATCAGCTTCAGCACCTCGCCGCCGGCGTCGTGGATCGCGTCGATCGACGCCTGCGCATAGTCGTTGAGGAACGGAATGATCTCGTCCGGGCCGATGCGTTCGCTGATCGCGGTGGAGCCGCGCACGTCGGAGTACCACAGCACGGCCTTGATCTTCTCGGTGATGCCGCGCTGCATGCGTCCGCGCAGCACCTGCTCCGCGGTGTCGCGGCCGAGATAGACCCGTCCGAGCGTGCGGGCGATCTCGACCTGGGCGGCCGACTTGATCGCGAGCCCTAGCACCGGCACCAGGTCGCGCAGCGCCGCCATGTGGTTCTCGTCGAACCCGTCCGAATGGCGGGTGGTGTAGTAGGAGTAGAAGCAGTCCATCTCGCCGATCGTGCCGGCCTCGCCGAAGCGATGCACGAAGGCGGCGAAATGCTTGTGGCCCTTTTCGGCCAGCTCGCCGATCATCGAGAAATCGTGCGAGGTGTCGGCGAGATCGATCACTATCTCGTCATGGCCGTTTTCGAGCATGTGATAGAAGGCCGACCGCCGCCAGGTCTGGCTGGCCTCCCCGGTGCTGGTCGAGCCGTACTCGAAGATGTCGGCCTCGTTGCTCTCGCCGTCGTTCCAGCGGAAACCGCGTCCCTCGAAGATCGGATGCAGCGTATCGATGAAGACGATCGCCCGCGACAGCGGCATGCCCGCGGCTCGGCAGCGCTCGCAGAAACCGCGCAGCAGGTCGTTTTCCGGCAGGCCCGTCAGACCCTGGCGGACCAGCCAATTCATGAGGCGCAAACGGGGCGTCAGTTCCATAAGCTGGATTATGCCGGGCAATTGGTGCGGGAGGAAGGGCTGGTCGTCGCGTGACAGATGCGAATGCCAATGCGGCATTGCAAGGCCGCCCGCCTCACCATTTCGCGCGGAACACGGTCGCCGAATGGCGCCGATTCCACTTCCTTTTGTCCACCCCTTCGCGCACAACAGCGCATGGACAACGACGCTGGCCCGCCAAATCCGATCCGACGCCTCATGCAATGGGCGATCACCCCGCCGCAATCCTATGGGGTCTACCTTGCCGGCCTCATCCTGGTGTTCGTCCTGTCGTTCTACGCCGGCACGCTGAAGCCGACGCACTCGCCTGCCCCATCGGCGACCACGCCGGCCGCCCCGCGCAGCTGATCAGACCGATTTGGTTTCCGACGTCGCGATCCAGATCCCTGCGAAGACCGCGATCAGGCCGACGACCAGATTGGTCGTGATCGGCTCGCCGACCAGTTGCTTCGCAAGCAGCCCGGCGGCGATCGGATTGACCGTCATGGTGTTGGCGACGCGGGTCGGCGAGGCCCGCTCGAGCGCCAGCACCCACAGGATGAAGGCCAGCGCACCGCCGGCTATGCCGAGATAGAGCCCCGCGATCCATTGCGACGCGCCGAACTCGCGCAGCGTCGCCAGGCTGCCGGTGAACGATCCCACCGCCACCAGCGCCGCCGCGCCGGCGCCCATGCCGACGGCAAGGAAACCGAGCGCGCTGGAGCGGCGGATGAACGGCCGCGACAACACGTTGTAGAAGGCCATGCAGAGCACCGCGGCGGCCATGATCAGTTCGCCGCGCCATGCGCCCACTGGCGCCGCCGCCAGCCCGGATGCCAGCGCCGCCGCCACGCCGAGCACCGCGATCGAGACCCCGATCGATTTGCGCATCGTCAGCGGCTCGATGCCGAGCATGGCGCCGACCACCATGGTGGAGAGCGGCAAGGTCGCGAGCGCCAGGCTGGCGCGTGCCGCCGTCGTGTAGGACATCGCGAGATTATAGAGCACGAAGAACACGCCGAAGAAGGCGACGCCAAGCGCCGCGACCGCCGGCAAATCCGCGCGCCGCGGCCATTTCGCCCCGAGCAGGACCGCGGCGGGCAGCACGCAGAGAAAGCCGATCGCCCAGCGCAGGATCGCCAGTGTGATCGGGTCGGCATTGCCCGCCAGGTAACGGGTGATCGCCGCGGCGGTGCCGCCGAGGCAGCTCGAGACCAGTGCAATCGCAACGCCGATCCACTCGCCCATCCCGATCCCCATGCGTTTTCGGTTCGCTTGTGGCATCTTGCCCGGCGAGATCATTCCGGCAACTACTTCACAGGTACTCATGTCGCAGCAGCGCGATTTTGCAGCCAGCCTGCGCTGGTGGCGGCAGCGTAAGGGGCACTCGCAACTCGAGCTCGCCGGGCGCGCGGATATCTCGCAGCGCCATCTCAGCTTTCTCGAGCTCGGCCGCGCCGCGCCGAGCCGCGACATGGTGATCCGGATTGCCGCGGCGCTCGACGTGCCGTTGCGCCAGCAGAATGCGCTCTTGGTCGCGGCCGGCTTCGCGCCGGTCTGGCGGCAAACCGACCTCGCCGCGCCGGAGCTCGCCCAGATCCGCTACGCGCTCGATTTCATATTGGCACAGCAGGAGCCCTTCCCGGCGGTCGTGGTCGACCGGCACTGGAACCTGCTGCTCGCCAATTCGGGCGCGGGGCAGCTGGTGGAATTCCTGGTCGGGCCGCTGGTATCAGGCACGGCGGTCAATCTCGCCGACGCACTGGTCGCGCCCGGCGTGTTGCGCCCCTATCTCACCAACTGGACCGAGGTTGCCGGCTACTTCGTCCGCAGCGTCGAGGCCGATGCGGCCGCCGACGGCACCACCGCGACGGCGGATTTGCTCAAGCGCCTGCTGGCCTATGACGGTGTCGAGGCCGCGTTGGCCGCACCGGCAGGGCCCGCATCCGGGCCGGTGCTGCCGATGCTGTTTCGCAAGGGCGACCTCAGCCTGCAATTGTTCACCACCATCGCGACGCTGGGGACGCCCCAGGACGTCACGCTGCAGGAGCTGCGCATCGAAAGCTTCTTTCCGATGGACGAGGAGACCGCGCAGATTTTTCGAAACTGGTCGAAAGTGAACGCCGCCAAGGCGGCTCAATCATAGAAGTCCGGCGACAGCTTCAGCCCGTCGCGCTGCGCCTTGTCGTGGTTGATCCAGAGCTGCGCCTTCTCTTTCGTCAGCGTATCGGCGATCTTCTGCATCGAGGCCAGGGTCTGCTCCTTGCTGGCGTTCATGCTCGGCGCGCGCCGATTGTCCCAATTATCCCTGAAGTGAACGGCATCGCCGGTCAGCACGATCGCACCGGTCTTCGGCAGTTTCACCAGCAGCGACTGGTGGCCGGGCGTGTGGCCCGGCGTCGACAGGATGGTGACGCTGCCGTCGCCGAACACGTCGCGGTCGCCTTCGAGCTTCGTCACGGGATGCTCGGGCTTGAAGCGCGGCGCGTTGTTGGCGCCCGGCCATTCATATTCCGCCTTCTGCACATACAGCATCGCGGCCGGGAACAGCTCGACATTGCCGATGTGATCGGGATGGGTGTGCGACACGGCGATCGCCTTGATGTCCGTCGGCTTGACGCCGAGCTGGTCGAGCTGCGCGGCGAGCGTCTTCGGCCGCCGCCAGGTGACCGCCTTGGGGTCGGCCGGCGCAAGGCCGTTCGGCATCGCCGCCACCGCGTCGGGAATCCCGGTGTCCCACAGGAACCAGCCCTGGGCATGCTTGATCAGGTAGCAATTGTCGACGAAGTCCATCGACTTGCCTTCATTGACGCCGGGCGACCAGCGTGAAATGTCGCCTGCAACGCCTTCACCGCAGTTGAGGATGTAGAGCTTCTCGACGCCTGATTTCGCCGGCTCGGCGTCCGCATGCGGCAGCGCGCCTACGGCGAAGAACAACATTGCAAGACCGATTGCCTTCTTCACGTCGCCCTCCGTTGATCACGCCAGCCATTCGCGGTCGCAATGTGCCGTGTCGTCGCCGCCCGTGGAAGACGTGGACATGGGTCGAGCGATCAATTGAATGCGAGTGCGTGGCGGCTGCGTCGGCTAGACCATTTCCGCCGGCGCCAGCCTGCAGGTCTCGCTGCTGATCTCGACCTGCAGCGTCGCGTGGTGGATGCTGAACCGCTCCGAGAGCTCGGCGCAGACGTGATGCAGGAAGACATCGTCGTGTCCGCCGGGCCGCACCAGATGCGCGGTCAGCGCGGTCTCGCTGGTGCTCATCGCCCAGATGTGCAGGTCGTGGACCTCGGTGACGCCTTCGAGCGCGGCGAGATAGTCCCTCACCTGCTTGAGATCAATCCCCTTCGGCACTGCGTCGAGCGCGAGGTTGACGCTGTCGCGGGCGAGCTCCCAGCCGCTCAGCAGCACCACCACCGCGATGACCAGGCTGATCGCCGGATCGAGCCACTGCCAGCCAGTCGCCATGATCAGCAGTGCGGCGATCACGACGCCGAGCGAGACGCCGGCATCCGCCGCCATGTGCAGATAGGCGCCGCGGACATTGAGGTCGCTGTCGCGGCCGCGCATGAACAGCAGCGCGGTGCCGCCATTGATCAGGATGCCGAGCGCCGCGACCCAGACCACGGTCCAGCTTGCGACCTCCGCCGGTTCGCGCAAACGGTTGATGGCCTCGACCGCGATGCCGCCGACCGCGATCAGGAGCAACCCGGCATTGAACAGCGCCGCCAGGATCGAGGCGCGACGGTAGCCATAGGTGTGGGTATCGGTCGGCCGCCTGCCGGCGAGCCATGCCCCGCCCCAGGCCAGCAGCAGCGCGATGACGTCGGAGAGATTGTGAACCGCGTCGGAGACCAGCGCCAGCGAGTTGGCGGAATAGCCGAAGATCAGCTCCGCGACGACGAAAGCGGAGTTCAGCGACGCGCCGACCGCAAAGGCCGTGCCGAAACTGTCGGGCGCGTGGCTGTGCCCGGCATGGGAATGCCCGGCATGTCCGTGAGAATGACCGCTGTGGCCGTGATTGTGCGCCATGGCAACCGTCGCCCGATGTCGTCGGCGACGGTTATAGCGCGGTGAAATGTGGATACTATCACACCGCGCACTGAGCCCCCCGTAGCCCGGATGGAGCGCAGCGCAATCCGGGATCACTGGTGATCCGGCGCGAAATCCCGGATTTCGCTTCGCTTCATCCGGGCTACCGCACGACTACTCCACGCCGCGATTGAACTTGTTCGACTTCGGCAGGCCGTGGGCGAGCCGGCCGGCGTCGGCGCGGTTGCCGCGCCAGTCGGCCAGTTCCTTCATGGTCATGCTGTGCTCGCGGCCGGCGGAATCCTTCCAGGTCAGGCCGGCCTTGGCGTCGAACACCGCAACGTCAGACAGCGACGCGCTGGTGTATTTCTGCAACCGCACGCCGCGGCCGCGCGCCATCTCCGGCACCTGGTCGAGGCCGAACAGCACCATCTTGTGGTTGGTGCCGATCACCGCAACGGTGTCGCCATTCACAGTGGTGATCGCGCGGGCCTCGTTCGGCATCTCGACGTTGAGCACCTGCTTGCCCTTGCGGGTGTTGCCGACGCAGTCCTCTTCCTTGACGATGAAGCCCTGCCCCTCGCTGCTCGCGATCAGGAACTTGCGCTCGCCCTTGTTGACGAACAGCGAGATGATCGCGGCGTCCTGCTCGAGGTCGATGAACATGCGGATCGGCTCGCCGTGACCGCGGCCGCCCGGCAGTTTTGCCACGTCGAGCGAGTAGAACTTGCCGTTGGTCGCGAACAGCAGCAGCTTCGAGGTGGTCTCGGCAAAGAACGAGTGCTCGAGCTTGTCGTCGGTCTTGAAGGCAAGCCCCGAGAGATCCTCAACATGGCCCTTCAGCGTCCGCACCCAACCCTTCTCCGATATCACGACGGTGCAGGGCTCGCGCTCGACCAGCGCTTCCTCGATCGCGGCGAGGTCATGCTCGGGCGCATCGGCGAAGGTGGTGCGGCGCTTGCCGAGCGGCGTCTTCGGTCCGAAGACGTCGCGGACCTTGCGGACCTGATCGCCGACCTTGGCCCATTGCTCGGTCTCGGAGCCAAGCAGGCCCTCGATGCCCTTCAGCTCCTTGCGAAGATCCTTGTCCTCGGTGCGGATCTCCATCTCCTCCAGCCGGCGCAGATTGCGCAAGCGCATGTTGAGGATGGCATCGGCCTGGATCTCTGTGAGGTTGAAGGTCTTCATCAAGACCGGCTTCGGCTCGTCCTCGGTCCGGATGATCTTGATCACCTTGTCGAGGTTCAGATAGGCGACGAGGTGGCCGCCCAGCACTTCCAGGCGGTGCTCGATCTGGGTCTTGCGGAATTTGGTCCGCCGGACGAGCACGTCGCGCAGATGGTCGAGCCATTCGCGCAGGCACTCGGCAAGGCCGACCACCTTGGGGATGCGGCCTTTGATCAGCACGTTGAGGTTCAGCGAGATCTTGCTTTCCAGCTCGGTCAGCCGGAATAGCGACTCCATCATCAGCGCCGGATCGACGGTGCGCGATTTCGGCTCGATCACGAGCCGGACGTCCTCGGCCGACTCGTCACGGACGTCGGCGACCAGCGGCAGCTTCTTCTCGTTGATGAGCTCGGCGATCTTCTCGACGATCCGCGACTTCTGCACCAGCCACGGGATTTCGGTGACGACGACCACCCAGGTGCCGCGGGCTCCCTCCTCCTGGATCCAGCGCGAACGGGTGCGGAACGAGCCGCGCCCCGTGGTGTAGGCCTCGACGATCGCTTCCTTGGAATCGACCACGATGCCGCCGGTCGGGAAGTCCGGGCCCTTGACCCATTTCAGCAGTGCCTTCGACTTGGCGTCGGGCTTCTCGATCAGATGCAGCGCGGCGTCGCAGAGTTCGGCGGCGTTGTGCGGCGGGATCGAGGTCGCCATGCCGACCGCGATGCCCTGCGCGCCGTTGGCGAGCAGGTTCGGAAAGCCGCCCGGCAGGACCACCGGCTCTTTCGACTGGCCGTCGTAGTTGAGGCGAAACTCGACGCCGTCCTCGTCGATGCCTTCGAGCAAGAGGCGCGCGACCTCGGTCATGCGCGCTTCGGTGTAGCGGTAGGCGGCCGGGTTGTCGCCGTCGATATTGCCGAAATTGCCCTGGCCGTCGACCAGCGGGTAGCGCGAGGAGAAATCCTGCGCCAGTCGCACCATGGCGTCATAGATCGCCTGGTCACCATGCGGATGGAACGAGCCCATCACGTCGCCGACGATCTTGGCCGACTTCTTGAACGCGGCGCGCGGGTCGAGCCCGAGCAGGTCCATGCCGTAGAGGATGCGCCGGTGCACCGGCTTCAGCCCGTCGCGGGCGTCCGGCAGCGCGCGATGCATGATGGTCGAGAGCGCATAGGCGAGATAGCGCTCCTCGAGCGCATCACGCAGCGGCACCTCGTGAATTTCGGCCGGCTCTTCCGGCGGTATCTGTCGTTTTCCCATGGGGAGGCGTTAAACCTTGGCGCTGAATCGGGCAAGCCGCGAATCAGCGGGAATTTAAGGCCCGAATCGGCCTTACGGAACTGCGCTCCGGCCCCGCCGCCTCGTCACGGCATTGATAAATCCGTCGCGGGCGTCGGAATGGCCCTGGCCGCGGGGCTCCAGCACGTGGCGGAGCAGGAACAGGCCGGTGATCTGGAAGCCGTCGAGCAGGTCCTGGTCCGACCAGCTGTTGGCGCCGCCCTCGCCTTCACGCAGGAACGCCGGCAGCGGCAACAGCCGGTCGCGCCACGGCTCGCCGGCGGCGCGTGACACGGCGCCGCCGGATTTCGGCGACACGTAGATCAGGTCGGTGGTCTCTCCGCTGGCCGCGCAGTTTTCCAGATCAAGCCCGAAGCCGAGCTCGGTCAGCATCGCGAGCTCGAAACGGATCAGGTGCACGGCGGCAACTCCGGCGTCCTCGAAATCGTCGAGCGTCCCCTGCAGCATCCAGTAGATGTCCTCATGCGGATCGCGCTCCGGCAGCAGCCGGGCCAGCGCCGCCAGATGCGTGACGCCATAGACCGCATGCGACGAGCCGAGCAGCGTCGCCGCCCGCAGCCGCGTGCCCTCCAGCGCATACATGCCGAGATGCTCGTCGAGCCGCGCCCGCCACACCGCGGTGACGCTGTTGCCGGGCTGCAGCAGCGGCCGCATCCGCGAGCTGGCGCCGCCGCGCACCAGGCCGAGATGGCGGCCGTGCTCGCGCGTCAACAGCTCGACAATGGCGGAGGATTCGCCATGCCGCCGCACGCCCAGCACGATGCCTTCGTCGGTCCATTCCATGTGCGGAGTCTAGCAGGATTCCGCGGATGAACGCAGCTTTCCTCGCGCGTCACTCGCTACGCGTTGAACCAGCCCCGCGCGTCGCCGGTGAAGGAATAATACAGCCCGGCCGTGGTCAGGATGCATGACACCACCTCGATGGCGCTGTCGATCTCCATGCCCCTTGCGCCGATGACCTGCACCAGGGACATCACCGACAGGACGAGCACCGCGAGCAGCGCCCAGCGCGGCCAGTTCTTGCGGTGCTGCGCGGCAAGCCGGACGAAATACATCAGGAGCAGGATCATGCAGCCGGCCGTCAGGGTCTCACCCATGATGACCTGCTCGGACTTCAGGACGGTCGGCGTGCGGTCCTGGAACGCCACCGACAGCGCATCCAGCGTCAGCGACAGATAGAGCAGAACCTCAAACCACAGCACATTTCTGGGCACGTTCATGCAAACGTCGACTCTTATTCCTTGGGGAATTCCAATCCCATTTCCTTGTAGCGGTCGGGATCGTCACCCCAGTTCTCGCGCACCTTGACGAACAGGAACAGATGCACGGGGACGCCCATGATCTCGGCGATCTCGGCACGCGCCTGCGCGCCGATCGACTTGATGGTGGCGCCGCCCTTGCCGAGCACGATCTTGCGCTGGCTCTCGCGCTCGACAAAAATCGTCTGCTCGATGCGGATCGACTTGTCCTTGCGGTCGGTCCAGCTGTCGGTCTCGACCGTCGACTGGTACGGCAGTTCCTGATGCAGATGGCTGTAGATCTTCTCGCGCGTGATCTCGGCCGCCAGATGCCGCATCGGCGCATCCGACATCTGATCCTCGGGATAGAGGAACGGCCCCGCCGGCACCAGCTTGGCCAGCGTCTGGCGCAAATCGGCAACGCCGTCGCCGGACAGCGCCGAAATCATGAAGGTGTGCTCGAAGCGCATCCGCTCGTTGGCGGCCTGCGCCAGCGCCAGCAGCTTCTCGCGCTGCACGAGATCGACCTTGTTCAGCACCAGGATCTTCGGATGCGCGACGGTTTCGAGCTTGGCCAGGATCGCGTTGGCTTCTTCGTCGAGGCCCGACTTCGCATCGAGCAGCACGCAGACGAGATCGGCGTCGTGCGCGCCGCTCCAGGCGGTCGATACCATGGCGCGGTCAAGCCGGCGCCGCGGCGCGAAGATGCCGGGCGTGTCGACCAGGATGATCTGCGCGTTGCCCTCGATCACGATGCCGCGGATCAGTGCGCGCGTGGTCTGCACCTTGCGCGAGACGATCGTGACCTTGGAGCCCACCAGCGCGTTGACCAGCGTCGACTTGCCGACATTGGGCGCACCGATCAGCGCGACGAAGCCACAGCGCGTCGCGTCCCCTTGCCCTTTGGTCTCGTCAGTCATTGGTGCCGACGCCTTCACGCGCGATCATCGCGGATGCTGCCGCCTTCTCGGCCGCGCGCTTGTTGCCACCGAGACCCTCGGCGGAGGCCAGGCCCGGCAGGTCGACCGCAACGCGGAACTGTGGATCGTGATGCGGGCCGGTGCGTTCGACCTCGCGATAGACCGGCGTCGGCAGTCCCTTGCCCTGGGCCCATTCCTGCAACACGGTCTTGGGATCGCGCAGCGGCCGGCGCAGCTTGTGCATCCGTTCGGTCCAGTTGCGCTCGACGAACTGGCGCGCGGCCTCGTAGCCGCCGTCGAGAAAGATCGCTCCGATCACCGCTTCGCAGATATCGCCGAGCACAGACTTGCGCAGCCGGGCGCCCTCGACCGCCTTCACCATGCCGAGCTTGATGTCCTCGAGCAGCCCGAGCGCCTTGGCGACGTCGGCGCAGCTCTCCTTGCGCACGAGGTCGGCGAGCCGCTTCGACAATTCGCCCTCGTCGGCCTTTGGGAACGACCGGAACAGCATGTCCGATACGATCAGCCCGAGCACGTGGTCGCCGAGGAACTCCAGCCGCTGGTAGCTGTCGGCGCGGTTGCGGGTGGCGGGCTTCAGCGCGGAGACGTGGGTGAAGGCGGTGGTCAGCAGCGCGGGATCCTGGAACGTGTACCCGATCCGCGCCTCGGTGCCCGCGATCGCAGCCTTCTCCTCAGCGGCCTTGGCCGCCTTGCTGCGCCGCTTCTTCGGCGCGGCTGTGCTGTCGGCGGCAGGCGTCTGGCTCGGCTCGCCGGTCGGCGCTGGATCGTTGATGGCTGCGGTATCGTCGTTCATCGCACGATAGAGAATAGGCGATTCCACCGCACGGCAAGCGGCCAGCGCCAGATCATCCAGGCCTGCTCGCCCTCGGCGATCGAGAAGAAGATCATCTGGGCTCGCCCGATGATGTTCTCGAACGGCACGTAGCCGACCTGCGACAGGAAGCGGCTGTCGGTGGAGTTGTCGCGGTTGTCGCCCATCATGAAGAAATGCCCGGGCGGAACGGTGTAGACGATGGTGTTGTCCATGTAGCTGTTGTCGGTGCAATCCAGCGTCTCATAGCTGACGCCGTTCGGCAGCGTCTCCTTCCAGCGCTTGACGCGGGCGGTCGCATCCGCCGAGCCGCAGGGATCCTCGCCGACGAAATCGCTCAGCCGCTCCCGCTTGATCGGCTCATCGTTGATGTAGAGCAGCCCGCTCTTCACCTCGATGCGGTCGCCGGGCAGCCCGATGACGCGCTTGATGTAGTCGGTGGAGTCATCCCGCGGCAGTCGGAACACCACGATGTCGCCGCGGTTCGGCTCCGAGCCGAAGATGCGGCCCGAGAAAATGTTCGGCGAGAACGGGATCGAATAGTGGCTGTAGCCATAGGAATATTTCGAGACGAACAGGTAGTCGCCGACGAGGAGCGTCGCCTTCATCGACCCGGAGGGGATGTTGAACGGCTGGAACAGGAAGGTGCGGATAACGAGCGCGATCAGAAGGGCATGGATGACGACGCGGATGGTCTCGCCCAAGCCGCTTTCAGATTTGGTCCCGGTGGTCACGCTCATTGCTTTCCCAATTCCCGTGGACTGATGTCCACGCGGTGGCAGAACGTTCTCTTCGCGCGAAGCGTTCGGCCTTCGCGTGAGGAAAATGGCCTTGATTCTGA
>NZ_LFIQ01000077.1:211100-217364 GCF_001189245.1 Bradyrhizobium pachyrhizi
ATCAGCGTCTCGCTCGATATAACCCTGCGGCGTTTTAGACGGTTGTTCGCAGGGGCGCAATCAATCGCCGCCTCAAAACTTCGCAATTCATTGAAATATCAATGATTTTTTAGTTTGCTGAAGTTTTCCGGCAGAATCCTGCACCGCGGGCTCATCTGGCGGTGGCAACCGCCGAAATTATGACGAAGGCCTGGGCCAACGGCCAATCGTCGGTGATCGAAAGGTCGATCTGCGCCTGCATGCCCTCGGGCGTCAGTTCCTGCAGCCGGGCCAGCGCCCCGCCGGTCAGCCGCATCGACGGCCGCCCGCCCGGCAGGTTCACCACGCCCATGTCCTTCCACCACACCCCGCGCCGGATACCGGTGCCGAGCGCCTTGGAGCAGGCTTCCTTGGCAGCGAAGCGCTTGGCGTAGGTGGCGACCACCATCTTCTCGCTGTTGGCACGGCGCATCGCCTTGGCGCGCTCGGCATCGGTGAAGATGCGGTCGAGGAATCGCTCGCCATGGCGCTCGATCACCTTGGCCACCCGGGTGATGTCGATCAGGTCCGAGCCGATGCCGATGATCATGCGCTGACCGCACCCTGCGCCCTGGCGCGGCCGCGGTCCATCGCCGCACGCATCTCACGCACCGTCCCGGCGATGCCGACGAACAGCGCCTCGCCCATCATGAAATAGCCGATGTTCAACTCCCGGATTTCGGGCAGCGCGGAAATCGTCTCCGCGGTGTCATAGTCGAGCCCGTGGCCGGCATGGACCTCGAGCCCGGCCGCCTGCGCGAGCTTGGCGCCGGCTACGATGCGCTTCCATTCGGCCTCCGCCTTGTCCTGGTGGCCGTCGACCACGGCGTCGCACCAGCCACCGGTGTGGATCTCGATCACCGGCGCCTTCAGCTTCGCGGCCATCTCGATCTGCCTGGGATCGGCGGCAATGAACAGCGAGACGCGGATGCCGGCGTCATTGAGCCGCGCGATGAACGGCGCCAGCGCGTTGTGCTGGCCGACCACGTCGAGGCCGCCTTCGGTGGTGAGCTCCTGGCGCCGTTCCGGCACCAGGCAAACCGCGTGCGGCTTGGTGGCGAGCGAGATCCGCAACATGTCGTCGGTCGCCGCCATCTCGAAATTCAACGGCTTGGAGATCTCGGCCTTGAGCCGCGCCATGTCCTCATCGCGGATGTGGCGGCGATCCTCGCGCAAATGCGCGGTGATGCCGTCGGCGCCGGCCGCGATCGCGGCAAGCGCCAGCCGCACCGGATCGGGCCGCGCTCCGGCCCGCGCATTGCGCAGAGTGGCGACGTGATCAACATTGATACCGAGACGCAGCGGCGGAGACGACATCAAATCACTCTCTGACAGACCAGTTGAACCATCCCCTCATCCTGAGGAGCGGCGCCTGCGCCGCGTCTCGAAGGATGTGGCCCCGTCTCGGGCCGCATGGTTCGAGACGGCGCTGACGCGCCTCCTCACCATGAGGGCCGATGACAGGCGGAACCCTAACCATTGACGCGCTCGACCCGAGCGACGACGGCCTTGGCGCGCAACTGGGCGATGATAGCGCTGAGATGCTTGAGGTCATAGACCTCAAGGTCGATGGTCAACTCCGTGAAATCAGGCGATTGGCGCGACATGTGGATGTTGTCGATATTGCCGTCGTGCTCGGCGATCACGGTCGCGATCTGGGCGAGGCTGCCGGGCTCGTTGACATTGTGGACCAGGATGCGGGCCGGGAAGCGCTGCGGCATGGTTTCGTCGATATCCCAGCGCACGTCGAGCCAGCGCTCCGGCTCCTCCTCGAAGTCCTTCAGCGCCGGCGACTGGATCGGATAGATCGTGATCCCCTCGCCCGGCGTGACGATGCCGACGATCCGGTCGCCCGGCACTGCACCGCCGTTCGGCGCGAACTTCACCGGCAGGTCGGAATTGATGCCCCGCACCGGGATCACCGAGGTGGCGCGCGCCGGATGCGGCGGGTTCTGCGTCTTCAGCTTGGCGGCGAGGCCCTTCTTGGCGCCGTAGCGCACCAGCCGCTCTTCCTTGTAGTCCGGATACATCGCGCGCGCGACGTCGGAAGCCTTGATCTCGCCGCGCCCGACCGAGGCCATCACGTCCTCGATCGAGCTGCGCGCGAGCCGCGGCAACGCACCCTTCAGCTTGTCGTCGGCGTATTCGATCTTGGCGCGGGCAAACAGGCGGTCGACGATGCGGCGGCCGAGGCCGGCATACTGGTCGCGCACCGCGTCGCGGGTGGCACGGCGGATCGCGGCGCGCGCCTTGCCGGTGCGGGCGAGCGCTTCCCAGGCCGACGGCGGCGCCGACTGCGCCTTCGAGGTCAGCACCTCGACCTCGTCGCCGTTCTGCAGCTCGGAGGACAACGGCGCGAACTTGCCGTTGATCTTGCAGCCGACCGCGCTGTTGCCGACGCCGGTGTGCACGGCATAGGCGAAATCGATCACGTTGGCGTTGCGCGGCAGCGCGATCAGCTTGCCTTTCGGCGTGAAGCAGAACACCTGGTCGTGGAACAGCTCGAGCTTGGTGTGCTCGAGGAATTCTTCCGGATTGGCGCTTTCCGAGAGGATGCCGATGGTGTGGCGCAGCCAGGCGAAGGCGTTGGACTCATGCTTCAGCCGCTCGTGCGGCGAGCCCGCGCCCTCCTTGTAGAAGGCGTGCGCGGCGATACCGAACTCGGCGATCTGGTTCATGTCCTCGGTGCGGATCTGCAGCTCGACGCGCTGCTTGCCCGGCCCGATCACCGTGGTGTGGATCGAGCGGTAGTCGTTCTGCTTCGGGGTCGAGATGTAGTCCTTGAAGCGGCCCGGCACCACCGGCCAGGTGGTGTGGACGATGCCGAGCGCGCGGTAGCAGGCGCCGACATCGTCGAGGATGATGCGGAAGCCGTAGATATCGGACAGCTGCTCGAAGCCGACCGACTTGCGCTCCATCTTGGTCCAGATCGAAAACGGCTGCTTGCGGCGGCCGAACACCCGTGCGGTGATGCCGTTCTTCTGCAAATTCTTGGAGAGCTGGGTTTCGATCTCGCCGATCAAATTGCGGTTGCGCTCGGCCAGTGAATCGAGCCGCTGCTTGACCACCGCATAGGCCTCGGGATCGAGCACGAAGAACGACAGGTCCTCGAGCTCCTCGCGCATCTCGTGCATACCCATGCGGCCGGCCAGCGGCGCATAGATATCCAGCGTCTCCTCGGCGATGCGCCGGCGCGAGGCCGGCGGCACGAACTCCAGCGTGCGCATGTTGTGCAGCCGGTCAGCGAGCTTGATCAGCAGCACGCGGACGTCGTCGGCGATCGCAAGCAGCAGCTTGCGCAAATTCTCGGCCTGCTTGGCTTCGCGCGACACCAGTTCCAGCCGCTTCAGCTTGGTCAGGCCTTCGACCAGCGCGCCGATCTCGTGGCCGAATACATTGTCGATCTCGGCCCGCGTCGCCTCGGTGTCCTCGATCGTGTCGTGCAGCAGCGCCGCCACGATCGTGGCGTCGTCGAGCTTGAGGTTGGTGAGGATCGCGGCGACCTCGAGCGGATGCGAGAAATAGGGATCGCCGGAGGCACGGGTCTGCGTGCCGTGCGCCTTCATGGCGTAGACATAGGCGCGGTTGAGCAGGTCTTCGTTGGTGTCGGGGTTATAGGAGCGGACACGCTCGACGAGGTCATATTGTCGCATCATTCGCGTCCGCGGCTTGGCCGGCCTCTCCGCCGTGGACGACGTCGGCGCCACCGCGACCGTTTCGGTTGCAGCCTGCATCTGGATGGAACTGCGGCGTCGATACGCCATGAACTCGCTGCCTCTCGCGCGGGACCGGAACGTCCCACCTTTCCTCAATCTAGTGCGCTTTCCAATGAAGCAGCACCCCGCGCGGGCCCTGGAACCATTCAATTTCCCGCGTCCGCATAGGACGCACCGTAACAGCAAAATTGTCAACAAAAGCAAAGGCCCGGAGCAATGTCCGGGCCTTCGGCAAATCTGTTCGAAACGACGGCGAGCTTACTCGTCTTCCTCGGGCTGCTCCTCCGGGGGCGCCAGTCCCTCGAGGCCCTTCAGCAGCTCTTCCTCGGTCATCCGCTCGACCGCCACCTCGGTGTCGTCGGCGTCGACGCTGGCACCGGCGGAACCGATCAGCGGCACGGTGTCGGGCTCGGGCTCGTCGACCTCGACGAACTTCTGCAGGGAGTGCACGAGTTCCTCTTTCAGGTCTTCCGGCGAGATCGTCGAATCGGCAATCTCGCGCAGCGAGACGACCGGATTCTTGTCGTTGTCGCGATCAACCGTGAGTTGCGATCCCGACGAGATCATCCGGGCGCGATGCGCGGCCAACAGGACGAGGTCGAAACGATTGTCGACCTTGTCAATGCAATCTTCGACGGTGACGCGAGCCATCTCGAGGCGCTCCGTGGTAAAAGGGACCGAACATGTAGGTTATGAGGGTTAGTTATAGGGCTAGCCCCCGTTTCGCAAGGTAAAATTTGTGATTTGCCTTCCGAACAGGCTCTGATAACCCGGTCTGACGGGGGCCAGAAGGGCCGGAGCGTCTGACGACATGGCCAGGTTGCTGTCCCAGGCGAGTAAATCTCTTCATTGCAATGTCAAGGGTCTAGGCTTTTTGCCCTCGCCTCACCATAATTGCGGTGGTGACTGTCGTGGGGAAAGATTCACAGAACTTTAGGCAGCAACGCCGGAAATTGCGCGCGGTTGATCACCGCCGCGCTAAGAACACTAACAACCACGCGAGAACACTTTGATGTCGTCACCTGTTTCCAACAAGATCGCGCTCTTCATCGACGGAGCGAATCTTTACGCCACCGCAAAGACGCTGGGCTTCGACATCGACTACAAGCGCCTCCTCAAGGAGTTCCAGAGTCGCGGCACGTTGCTCCGTGCGTTCTACTACACGGCGATCATCGAGGATCAGGAGTATTCGTCGATCCGCCCGTTGATCGACTGGCTCGATTACAACGGCTACACCGTCGTCACCAAGGCGACCAAGGAATTCATTGACGCCAGCGGCCGCCGCAAGGTGAAGGGCAACATGGACATCGAGCTTGCCGTCGATGCCATGGAACTCGCCGAGCACATCGACCAGATGATTCTGTTTTCCGGCGATGGCGACTTCCGCTCGCTGGTGGAAGCAGTGCAGCGCCGTGGCGTTCGCGTCACGGTCATCTCCACCATCGCCAGCCAGCCGCCGATGATCGCCGACGAGTTGCGCCGCCAGGCCGACGTTTTCACCGACCTCGTCGAGCTGCAATCCAAGCTCGGCCGCGATCCGTCGGAACGTCCGGCCCCGCGCGAACCGCGCCACCACTCCCCGCAATTCCTGCAGCGCGCGACCACCATGGCCCCACGGGGAGCCGATGACGATTTCGACGAGTAATCTCGTCACCGCTGCCACGCGCCCCGACAGCAACTGTCCGCTCTGTCCACGGCTGGCCGAGTTCCGCGCGCAGGCGCGCGCGCGCGAGCCGGGCTGGTTCAACTCACCGGTGGAATCGTTCGGCGATCCGAATGCGCGGCTGTTGATCGTCGGGCTCGCGCCGGGCCTGCAGGGCGCCAACCGCACCGGCCGTCCCTTCACCGGCGACTACGCCGGTGACCTGCTCTACGCGACCCTGCTCGAATACGGCTTCGCCAGCGGCGTCTATCAGGCGCGGCCGGACGACGGGCTGAAGCTGATCGACGCCCGGATCAGCAACGCGGTGCGCTGCGTGCCGCCGCAGAACAAGCCGCTGCCGGTCGAGATCAACACCTGCCGGCAATTCCTCCGCGCCACCATCGCGACGATGCCGAAGCTGCGCGCGATCGTGCTGCTCGGACGAATCGCGCACGAATCGACTCTCAAGGCATTGGATGTTCGCTTGGCGGCCGCGCCCTTTGTGCACGGTGCCGTGCATAGTGCGGGCAAATTCAAGCTCTACGACAGCTACCACTGCTCGCGCTACAACACGAACACCGGCGTGTTGACGACCGACATGTTCCGCAAGGTGTTCGCGACCGTGCGCAAGGAGCTCGGCTAGCGCCCCTTCCGGTATCCGCTTTGCGAACCGCTATCCAAAGCCTGCAAATGCTACAGGACACTCGCGCGGCTTCGGAATAATAGAAAAATATCCCTGAATTGCCCGACGTGTCAAGTTGCCTGGGCGAACGCCGGCCGCTGCCGGCTACTTTGCATGGGGTTGTTTTCAATATTCTGGCAGCGTGACCTGCGACCGCCCCACGACTTCATATTGCTCTAGGTGGTGTTGACACTTATCGCATCCAT
>NZ_LFIQ01000078.1:0-292 GCF_001189245.1 Bradyrhizobium pachyrhizi
AGAGACGGTCACCCTGGCGGATGTGCCTAATCTGGCGGACGTGCCCGAGCGTTATCTAGCCAAAGACGAGAAGGGCAACATCAAGAATATCCCGCGCTCGATCAACGGCGGTTTCTTCGCTGTGCGCACCGATCGTTGTCCTATTGAGATCAAGGCTATCGAAGATCTACTGAATCCGAAACTCAAGGGTCAGATCTCGTGGCCGCTCCCGACCACCTACTCGAATATGGCCACGGTCACATTGGCCCTGGCGCGCGGCGGGAACGAGTTCAACATGGATCCGGGCTGGAAG
>NZ_LFIQ01000078.1:302-21399 GCF_001189245.1 Bradyrhizobium pachyrhizi
TCGCGTCTATCATTCCGCCGTTCAGAATCAGAACGCGATGACGACGGGCGAGATCTCCATCTCCTATGTCGGGACGGACAGCCTGACCGCCGTCGCCAACAAGGTGCCAATGAAGGCGCTGACAAAGGTGGACCCGTCCCTGAAGGCAGCCCAATATGTCGAGGGATGGGTGGTTATGGCGAACTCAAAGAACAAGAAGGCCGCCATGGAGTTCGCCAATTTCATGGTGAGCAAAGAGAACGCCGAACTCTTCAATGAATTGACTGGCGGAGTTCCGGCCAACCAGAAGGCGAAGGCGAGTGCCGGCGCCGCCCCCCTGCAGTATACGCCGGAGGAGCACGACAAATTTGCTTATCTACCCGACTGGGCCTACATGTCCACGCAACTCAATGATTGGGTGAAGAAGTTCGAGCAAGACATCGTCCCTAAAATCTAAGAATCAGTTTCAACAAAGCGCTCAAGGACGGGCTACCGTTCTGCGACTTTGCAGTGCTTGCGGTGCCCGAGACACAAGACACGGGGTCTCATCGGCGCAGCCGCGATCGCGCGCAAGCGGCGCAAAGAGCCGAAGGGCAACTCTTCCGGCATCAACCGGTCAATTCGGCGCAGGGGCATCGCTATAGTGTTCCATGTATCGCAGTAGCGTGCTGTCTCGGAGGCTTGGATGGCAACGTAGAGCCTACGTACTCTCAGAATCCTGAATCTCGAACCGAAGCTGCCCAATAGTGTATGCTCCGGACGCGTTGCCTCGTCCGGGGAATGATCTTTCGGCGATGAACCCGATCTTGTTGTCGGCCTCACGCATCCTGCGGAATCGCAGCCGGTAATCAAATCTCGTTCAGTCTTGCGCAGAAATCAAAAAGCATTGTGATGGTCGACATAAACCGAGGCACTGATTCGAGCGGTACGGGCCGCCTCGTCGGCGACGCGGCGTTCGACGATTTGGGACGTGCGCAGGCGATCACTCCCATCCCCGGCGGTGTTGGCTTGATGACTATCGCATGCCTGCTCAGCAATATGCTCAAGGCTCCTCAGGCAAGGGAGGAACTGCGCGATGGAGTCTGAGGAGGAGCGGTCTCCCGCTCTTGAGCATTTGACCTTATTCGTGCGCGGCTTGCACGTCGAGGCGCGCGTCGGCGTGCATAACCACGAGCGTGGCCAGACCCAACCATTGATCGTCGATCTCGAGATAAGAGTGCCGTTACCCGATCAGGACGACATTTCCGCGACCCTCGATTATGTGCACGTGGCAAACACAGTCCGCCGCATCGCGATGTCGCGCCACTTTGAGCTTGTTGAGTCCTTTGTGCACAGTCTTGGCAGCCAAATCTCTTGCGTTGATAAAGTTCGACGGATCTTCATCCGCGTGACAAAGCCGTCGGCTCTTGCGGGCTCGGCCAATGCGACCGGCGTTGAACTCCTAATGGAGTGAAAGTGAATCCCGAATTCGCTCGGGCGATTTAGATTGTGCTTAAGTGCGACCGGCTTCCGCTCTGCGAGAACGCTATTCGCTCGCCTACCTGATGGTAGGTTGTTCGCCTCCAGCGCGCTCTACACTTGCCGCAGCTGCGGAGTCTGAGGTCGCTACCGGCGGTCCGCCCAGGCCGGTCAGCGGGCAGGATCCCACTGGATGGCGGAGGAAATGTTGATATGATGGTGCTCTCGGTGATCGCCGCCGCATCCTGCCGGGTATGAAAACCAATCGCTGGGGCCGGATCATCACGAGCACGTGCTTGGGTGTGGTGGTGCCGATAACCAATGTTGGTCTGGCTAATACGTCGAAGACGCTGACGCGAGATGGCCACTGCTAACGTCGTTCTCCCGGGCCGGATTGCCAATATACGCGCATCTGCTTCCTCGACGAGGCGCGCTCAGCGCGAAGACCGCAGTGCAGCTGAAGTAGAGCAAGAAGCACCTTCGCGATCGCGTCGGGCTACGGCGAGCCGTGCAAATATGAGGATGCGCTCGCCTTTCTGGCGAGCAGACGGGCCTCATATGTGACTGGTTCAGTCCATGGAGGGTCGCTCCGGCGAGTACGCGTTCGCGGGTGTCGCTCAGCATCTTCAGCGCAAGATCGACTGGTTGCGTGTACGGAATGCGAGCGATCGGCGTCCGCGCTGTGCCCGGTTCGACCACACGTTATGGATTTCCGCGAGCAGCCGGCAACCGGTGGCCCCGGCGATGCAGGCGGCCTCTAAGGCGCGTCCCCGCAATTCCGCGCTGCCTGGGCGCGCGCCGGCTCTCCGCCGGGTCCCACAGGAGACGTCCGCAGGTGAGATAAGGGCAGCAATCTCCGGCAACGCTCTCGCAACGCAGATAGCCTCGGCAGCATCAGACGCCAGATGCTCGCTGGCCGTCGTCGTCCTCGCCCAAGTCGAGATGGGCCGCGCCAAACCCCCGATATGACCGGCGAGGGGCGACTCGACGTCGCGGTAATAGGTAGCGTGATCGTCCACGATATCGACAATCCCAGGCAGCGCCGGTGACCATGCGTTCAAACAGCTGGCGATCGAGCGCGCCCACCAACTGCTTCTCGAACGTGCCGCGAATGGTGAAGGTGTCTACGCCGCTGAGCAGCAGGGCCGCACGAGTGTTTCAGCTGGCGAGATCATGATTTAGCCGTCCAAACGTCGGCCGTGATAAAGGCCATCACCACGGAATCTCTTCACCCCAGAATCGCTGGAAAATTCCGCTGGTGTCGCGGCTCAGCCCGGCGATGTACCCCTTGAGACCAAGCGCGCTCTCGTCGGCGGAAATGGACAATGAGGAAGAACGGGCAACTTCGCCAGGCATATCTGTACGCACTAAGCCCGGATCCAAGATCCCAACGAGCACGCCGTCCTCGGCCCAGTCACGTGCAAGGCCGCGCATGCCGTTGTTGAGCGCGGCCTTCGAGGCTCGGTAGGCATACCTATTGACGCTGCTCGAGTAACCAGTGCCGTAGTCCCTGCCCGTGGAACCATAGACGCTACTGATGGCCACCAGCTTTTTCTGCGTCCCCCGGAGGAGGTTCTCCCGCAATGCTTGTGCGATGAGCAGTGGAGCGAGGGCGTTTACGCGCATGACCGTCAACCAGTTTTCAGGATCGATGCGGTTGGCTGACTGGTCCTTAGGGGTGCCGTTGACGCCAGCATTGTTGATCAGGATGTCGATCGGCTGGTCACTAACTGCACCTTTGAGGGATGCGATCGAACTCAAGTCGGAAACATCGAGCTGTACGATTTTCACGCGATCGCTCGTTTCAGCTGCCAAGCTTCTAAGTGCGTCGGCGTTTTCAGGATCGCGGCAGCATGCAATCACCTCAGCATCATCAACGGCGTATTGGCGCGCGAGCGAAAGGCCGATGCCACGGTTCGTGCCTGTGATCAGAACTGTGGTCATTGTGGACACCTCTCTTCAAAAAGAAACCCTCACCTTACCTAGACCGCCGCGCCTTGCGCCGGCACACGGAACGTGACCCGACGTGCCGAAAATCTGCGGAGTAAGGACGAGTTGCGCCCGGTTCAGGCGCAGACCGTTCGTGCAGATCCTCCCGTGCTTCTGGGCGTGTTGTCTTTGGTTTAACTTGCCTTGAACAAAGGGCTCGCCATCAGCGCCGCGAAGGTGCGCCATGGCGATGATGAGGTTACCGGCGAACTCGCCGCGAAATCCCGTAATAATGAGGACCTCGCGGGGCCCGTTAGATGACCGACTTCAAAGGGTCCAGCCAGGGAGCCCGGTCCAGATCAAGCTCGGCCATCAGTAACCCCGGATACTTCATGAAAAAGCGGACATTTATGTGCGCGAGATCGGTGGATCTCGAGGGCTCCCACACGGACTCATCAACTGTAGACACCAGGCTACCACGGCCCGAGCTGACGGACTCCACCGTAAACCGTCCGAACGATGTGGCAGAAGCTTCGCCGCGTGCCGATTTCAGTGGTGACGGCAAACACCGCCATCACCGCTCGCGAGCTCACGCTGGCGCGGGCTGTCGTGAGTTGAATTAGGCTACATCTGGGAGTTCGAAGATTTTCCGTGGAGCAGTCGTCAGGACCTCAACGCCGGTGGTTACGCGAATGCAGCTCGCTGATGATAAGCCGAATTCCTCATCAATCCAATTGCCAAGATGCAAATGGAAGGTCATGTTCGGCTTCAGCACTGTCATGTTCCTTTGCTTGAAACTAGCGGTCCTCTCCGTCCAATCGATGCCAACGGGCTAGCCACAACGTGACTCTTTCTTGAAGCCTAACCTCTTGATTGCGCGATGGGCTGCTTCTGTAACATCACCGCAGGTGCGCCCCGCGCGGATCGGCCCAGCGCAGCCTCCAGGCCCGGATCTGAGCCTCATGTGCGCGGCGTACGATCGGACGGGCGGCCGATCAATAAAGTGCGGCTCATCGGCGCGGTATAGCCATGGCGCACTCCAGCTTATCTGTGAATCCTTGCGAAAGACATTCTTCAAACCGCGTGAAGTGGCTTGCGCCCGTGCGTGGCGAGGCGAAGGCGGCGGGATTGATCGCGCGAGGCACGAGATAGAAAGCCAGCCGACCGAATGGCTCGGCGTGCCGAGCTGCAAAGTGTCGCGAGATATTGCCCTCGAACATGTCCGCGGCAAGTTTGAAGCCGCGAGCGCCTCGAGGCAGTCTTCTTTGGTGAAGTTCGCGTGCCATCGGGTGACCGGAGCGATCCCCGCTAGCGGTGTCTGCGCGTTTTCAAGGCAGTCGACGAACGATGCGGCTCGCCCGCCGGCGTGCTGAGCACGCCGCTTCGGATCCGGGTCCGTGCGGCCGATATCAGTCGGGCGATTGCAATATAATCGATGGTAAGGACGACATTGAAGAAGTGTTGAACGCGTCTCGGAAGAGCTATCGATTGGCGGGGAGCCCCCGTCCAAACCCGTACGCGATGAAGCCGCCCGCACCGCCCTGAGATGGCGGCAAATCCCGATCGATGTCTTTGGGAAGTCGCGCCAGCAGAGCCTTGAGGCGGAGGTTCGAGCGGCCAGGAGGGCGCTCGCCATTCCAGGACGCCACTTTTCATTCAACGCGAAGGTACCGAAAGGGCGCGGTCGCCACGAATGAATAGTGCACTGCGCGACGGTTCTCACTGTCCACGCACGACATGAGTCCGATCCGAGGCAGCGTCAACCGAATCCAGTCTAGCGAGCCGGAGACACTGGTTGCCTCATATGCAGCTTCTCGATGTCGCGTTGCGGGAACGATGCCGGGATTGCGCCGCTGCAGGTCGGACTTGGCATCCAGCTCGTCCATCTGCTCGACCAGGAGCTTCTCAGAGTGTTTGACGGATCTGAGTTTCGGTCGGAAGCTTCGCATTCTCCCAATAAGGCGCAGAATTTCGGGAGTGCGAGGTCATATATTAGCGGAAATCAGCATCAGGTGCCCAGTAGAATTTCTTTTGCCGATGGAAAGTTCTGCTGGACCAAGGAGGACAGCAATGAGCTGTTGGATAAACCGCAGACAGTTCATGCAGACGACGTCGTCCGCTATCGCGGGCGGAGCGCTGTCCTCGGTCGGTGGTCGAGCTTCGGCGCAGTCCCCGGGCGAGCTGCGAGTCTTGGTCTACGGCGGCGATACGGGAAGGGCCAATATCGAAGCTTATGTGAAGCCATTCCAGGCCGAGACAGGGATCAGGGTGACCCCGATCACTGACGACATCCGCTTGGCCCAGCTTGAGCTAATGGTGACCTCGAATAACGTTACGATCGACGTGATTGCCACGAACCCAAACACGCATCTTATAGCAGCTGCGAGAGGCCATCTTGAGCAGATCGACTACTCAATCTACCGGCGGGACGAGCTAGGGGGACTTTTAGATTTCACCAAACAGCCCTTCGGCGTCTCCGGATTGATCTATTCTTGGGTTATGTTTTACAATACGGAAAAATTTCCCACGCCCAAGCCGCGACCGAGCTCTTGGGCCGAATTCTGGGACGATCGGAGGTTTTCTGGCGTTCGCGCGTTCCAGTCCGGTCAATCGGGGACTGAAGGCCCTTGGGAGGAAGCCCTGTTGGCGGACGGCGTGGCTCCAGATGCAATCTACCCGATGGATATTGACCGCGTTTTCGCCAGCCTGGATAGGATCAAGCCGCATATCCGCAGATGGTGGGGAAGCGGGTCTGAGATCCAACAAATCATGCGCGATAAGGCGGCCGACATCGGGAATTGCTATGACGGTCGTGCGGGTGTGTTGATCGACCAGCGCGCGCCGCTCGAGATCAACCGGAATCAGGCCAAGCTGACCTGTGATTACTGGGCGATCCCGAGGGGTAGCGCGAATGCGCGGAACGCGCAGAGGTTCATCGAATTCGCCACCCGTGCTGAGCGACAGGCGGCCTTCGCCCAGCTCATCGCCTTCGGCCCGAGCAACATCAACGCCTACAGAACGATACCGGAGGATAGGGCGCGCCGACTTCCCAGTCATCCGGACCACTTGGCGAGCGGCGTTCTTATGAACACGCGGTGGTACATCGAGGCGGGATCGGACGGCAGGACCAACGCCGAGCGGCTCCGTGATCGGTGGAACGATTGGATTCTTCGCTAGATCAGAAATCCCATCGAATATGTCGGCTATGCCGCAAGCAAAGGCGAAGATAACCACGGAATGTGGGAGGCGGAGGATACACGGCCCGTC
This sequence comes from Bradyrhizobium pachyrhizi, assembly GCF_001189245.1. GTDB lineage: Bacteria > Pseudomonadota > Alphaproteobacteria > Rhizobiales > Xanthobacteraceae > Bradyrhizobium > Bradyrhizobium pachyrhizi. The sequence continues at coordinate 6,936 of NZ_LFIQ01000078.1, forward strand.
GCATCGCGATGGGTTGCTGGTCGTTCTGGAGCATCAACAGTGAGCGTGAATGTCCGACATCCCGTCGCTGCCGAGGGGCAAGCATTGGAGGCAACCCCGTTTCCTGCGCAGATCGAATTTTGTGGCGTGACCAAGACGTACGGACAGGTCACCGCGGTCGAAGGCTTGTCGCTGACAGTTCAACGCGGTGAGTTTCTCACAATTCTCGGTCCGAGCGGTTCAGGCAAAACTACAACCCTGATGCTGCTTGCCGGCTTCGAAGCTCCTACCGCGGGCGACATTCTGATTGCTGGAAAGTCCGTCGCTTCAGTGCCATCCTACCGGCGCGACCAGGGAATTGTTTTCCAGAGCTATGCCTTGTTTCCGCACCTTTCGGTTCGCCGGAACCTGGATTTTCCGCTCGAAATGCGCGGCGTGAAGGCCGCCGACACGACAAGGCGGGTCGACCGCATCCTCGCGCGCGTGCAGCTCTCTGACCTCGGCGGTCGCATGCCGTCGCAACTCAGCGGCGGCCAGCAGCAGCGCGTGGCGCTTGCTCGCGCGCTGGTCGCCGATCCGCCGATCCTCCTGCTCGACGAGCCGCTCAGCGCGCTCGATCGTAACCTTCGCGAGCAGATGCAAAGGGAGATCAAGAGCCTGCACAAGGAGTTCGGCATCACCACCGTCTACGTCACGCACGATCAGGACGAGGCGCTCACGCTGTCGGACCGCATCGTCGTTATGCGCGCCGGACGGATCGAGCAGACCGACACGCCGGAAGCCCTCTATGACCGACCGACGACGCGCTTTGTGGCGAAATTTCTGGGCGAAGCCAACATCCTTGAAGATACTGCTGTCGAAGTCGAATCTGATGCAACGCGGCCGTTCGGCACCGTCGCGATGATCAGGCCAGAGCGCATCTGTGTCGCCGATCCCACAGCGCCGCAGAGGTCGGATGCGATCCGGCGCCAGGTCGTTGCCGGCACGGTTGACGACATGATCTATGCCGGCCCGTTGCGCAAATATCACGTGCGTGTCGGCACGAGCGTACTCGTCGTCCGCGAGCATGTCGCCTCCGGGCAGCAAATCTTCCGACCCGGTGACGAGGTGCGGCTAGACTGGCTGCGGTCCGACGTCCGCTTCGTCGCGGCGTAAGAGGCTGAGAGCAACGCGGATGAGGACGCTTCAGACCCTCGGCCGAATGCCTATCGGACTCACCGTGCCGGCCTTCGCCATCCTGATCATCGTCTTCGGCGCACCGATCGTTCTGCTCTTCCTGACCAGCCTCAATGCGCCGGCCCTTTCGATCGCCAACTATCAGGCGTTTCTCGGTCAGCAAGCGAATGTCCGCGTGCTTTTCCAGACCATCGAAGTAAGTGTGTTGGCCACGATCATTTGCATCATAATCGGCTACCCAACGGCATATCTGATCACGGCCGCCCCGAAGCGCCTGCGCATGGTGCTCCTCGTGCTCGTAATCATCCCCTATCTGACCAGCCTCTTGGCACGTACCTATGCATGGATCGTAATCCTCGGCGACCGCGGCCTGATCAACAATCTGCTGCTTGATCTTGGGCTGATCTCTAGTCCGCTGCCGCTCATCTACAACCGCGTGGCCGTTTATATCGGCATGGTGCACATCATGCTGCCGGTGATGATCCTGCCGCTGGTCAGCGTAATGCTGGGCATCGACAAGTCCCTCGTAGCGGCGGCCTGCAGCATGGGTGCGCGCCCCTTTGCCGCATTCTGGCGTGTGTTCCTCCCTCTGAGCCTGCCAGGCGTTCGCAGCGGGTCGCTGCTGGTGTTCGTACTCTGCCTCGGCTTCTACATCACGCCGGCCGCCCTCGGCGGGTTGCGCGACGTCATGCTGTCGACCTTCATCGCGGCGCAGGTCGCGACCTCCTTCAATATGGCGCGCACGGCCGCCGCGGCCTTCATCCTCCTGGGTATCGCCGCAGTCATTGTCTCCGCGCTCGGGCTCGACCTTTCCGATACGCCGGGCCGCGCGGAGCAGCCCCCACGGAAGTCCTGGCGGCGACGGCTGCCTTCATTCGGCACGCTGACACGCAATCTCAATGAGCTCGCCAAGCCCTATCGGGCGAAACGCTGGGCGGCCGAGCTCTACCAAGTCGGAGGCGATGGCCGCGACCGGAAGATTGTCGGTACGGTCTTCGTCTTGATCGTCATGTTCTATCTGCTGTTTCCGGGCGTCGTCGTTATCACCATGTCGTTCAACGCGGGGACATTTCTGCAATTCCCGCCCTCTAGCCTCTCACTGCGTTGGTACCGCTCCTTCTTCGGCGATCCGTCTTGGACCACTGCTGCCTTGACCAGCATCCAGATCGGCGTTGCGGTTGTCATCCTGTCAACCATCGTCGGGATGCTCGCGGCCTACGGCCTCAGCCGCACCGTTCCGCGGCTACGCGCCATCCTGACCATGATGCTCCTGACGCCGATCACCTTTCCGAGTATCGTGGTCGGCATCGCGGCCTATTTCGGGCTGCTTAATCTCGGACTGATCGGCACGATCACTGGTATCATTCTCACGCACTGCATCGGCGCCGTCGGCTATGTCGTCGTAATCGTCTCGGCGACTCTCGGTAATTTCGACCGGCGGTTGGAGCTGGCGGCTAAGAGCATGCGGGCCGGGCCGCTTCGAACCTTCATGAAGGTGACGCTGCCGCTGATCTGGCCGGGCGTCATGGGCGGGGCCGTGTTCGCATTCATCCACTCCTTCGACGAGGTCGTCAAAACGTCGCTGATCAGCGGGTTCTCGATCCGCACTCTGCCACTGAAAATGTGGGAGAACATGCGCCACGAGATCGACCCGACGATCGCCGCCGTAGCGTCGCTGCTGATTTTTCTTCCCCTGCTCTGGCTGGTCGCCCTTTACGTCACGTGGTGGCGATCGAGGCCAAAGGATCAGCTCGCTGTCCCGCAGTTATGATCGCGACGGCCCCTTCACGTTCAAGTTGGCGCGCAGCTGCGACATAACCGCTTTCAATCGATCGGTCATCGTCGATCACATTTCGAGTGAATGCGCTAGGAATCAGCACGCAACGGGCCTCGTTTCCAAGTCCCAGTACATCCGAAGTCTCGCTTGTCGTCGTCCATGCTCGAGTCGAAGTTATTCTCGGCAATTCAGTTGCATAGACAATTGTGCTGTTCGCTCGTCGACAGGCAGCGAAGCTGCCCCGCCTTTGCTCTGAAGATCCGAATGATTTGCGATCTGATCGTCGCGGTGCAGCGATTTGACGATCAGGGCGCGCGGCGTCGAAGTCAAAGGTTCATAGCCGCTTTCAGTGACTGCGAAGGGTTGTGTAATTGTGGAAGCACATACCGGTTGGGACTGTCTTCTCTTCCTTGCGTAAACTCACAGTGCGCTCTGCGACCGACGGTGGGTATCCGATGCCGATCGAGTAACCGATCCTCTGGTTCTTCTCGATTCGGTGGCTAGCCGGCACTTGATAGAAGGTGCCAAACACTTCCGAACGCGCGCGACCGGGCCGGACTAAGAACGGTATTCAAGGTCTCAATGGCGACGTTGGCGAGTTTCTCGTAGGCGGGGAGGTTTTCCCGATACAGATGGTGCGGCTTACATTAATTAGATAACGCAAACGATTTCCGTGAACCTCAAAATTGATGATCGTCGGGTCCGGCAGCGTTTGTCGGTCTAGATGGAATGTGGTGCACGAGCGCGTTCGCCGACGCAGAAATGGAACGCCGAGGAATCGTAGTTTCCTCCAAATTCGGGCGTTCCTGAAATTTGTTGGTGATAGATGGCGGCTACCATGTAGCATTAACGCACACTTGGCTCCGCCGTGTCGATCGCCCGCTTGAGCATTGCATCGCCGATCCGGCCAGCCTGTCGCGTCAGGACCAGCTGGGCTCTTCGTCAAGAGGATCCAACTGATGAGCAAGTCGGCGTTCAACGAACTTGGCGAGCGGCAACGCTTTGACGAGGTCAGCGTTTTCCCGCGCGGAGCGGTAGTAACTTCCCATTTCCACGCCAAGCGTGGCCTTCTTGCCTCCAATTTTCCTTTACAACGTTCGCGACGTAAGTCATGGGGCAGACAATTCTGAGGAATTGACGTAGTTATCCGGAAACCAGCGGATGTTGTTGTCCGTGGAATGAACGAGTATGCTGATCTCTCCTGATCAATTGTAGTAACTGCGGCCACGGATGTTGGCGTGAAAGAGGATGGGCGCCTCCTCGGCGGGTGGAGCGGTTCTGTCGGTGCCGTTCTTGAGATGGCGGCGGCCGATTTGTAGGAACGGGCGTTGAGCAGCAGGGCACGGGCGCAGGCGGCGTCGACGCGCCCCTGGCATAGCGCTTGACCAGCCCGAGAATGCCGATCGCGGAGCGGAAAGCCCTGTTCTGGATGCGGCCGCGACCGCAGGATGACGTCGATCAGGGTGTCGGCGTCGGGGCCGATCTTGGCGACTTCGGAACGAATGCGCTCATGGGTCCAGTCGCGATAGCGGCGATGCGAGCTCGGCATATGCTCGGCAATCGTCGTCGGGCGATCGGCAGGGTGCTGCGCAGATGCGACGGCACCCGCTTGCCGCGGAGAAAGATCTCGATGGTCTTTTGGGTGATCCGCGCCTCGACCTCCTGATGCACGAGGCTGTGAGGGACGCTGTAGTGATGCTTGGCGATCTCAATGTGATAATCGAGGTTGACCCGGCAACGCTTCCACACGGCATACTCGTACGGTTCATCCGGCAAGGGGGTGAGCGCCAGACGATCGAGCTCCTCGAACAGTTCGCGCCGACTTCGCCCCCAGCTCCGGAGAGGTCGATCGTTCAGCTCGACAAGGAGGATCGCCTCGTTGAGGGCGGCGAGCGAGAAGAAGCGGCGGTTGCGCAAGCCTGCCAGAATCCATCGCCCGACGATTTGGACCCCGACTTCGACCTTGGCTTTGTCGCGCGGACGATACGGTCGCGCCGGGACGATGGCAGTGCAGTAATGGCGGGCGAGACCGGCATAGGTCCGGTTGACCATCGGCTCGTGAAAGCAGGCCCGAGTGATGCCAGCCTTCAGATTGTCACTCACCGTCTGCCGCGTCGTGCCGCCGAAATCGGCAAAAGCCCGAACGTGTGAGGCGATCCGGTCCGGCAGGCTCTGGGTGAGGCTGGCTTCGGCGTAGGTGTAGTTCGAGGCGCCGAGCACGGCGACGAAGATCTGCGTGCTGCGCACCTCGCCGCTGAGCCCGTCAACCACCTCCATGGTGTGACCGGAATAGTCGACGGACAGCTTCTCGCCGGCGACATGGACCTGACGCAGGGTCGGCTTGAGGCGGCCGGCCCACTCCTTGTAGCACGCAGAGCTGAGCTGTCGGAGTTTGCGTCGCAATACTCCTCCCACAACAGCATCAGCGTGACGTTCGGGCGCCGCAGCTCGCGGTGCACGAGCGCCCGGTCCGGATGCGGACGCTCGTCGCTGGGCCGATCGGAAGGCGGCGGAAACAGGCGGTTCTCGCGCCGGACGTCGTCATCCAACTCTGGCGGCAGCGGCCAAGTCAGGCCGGCGCGACGAGTTCGATTGAGGTATTTGCAGACCGTGCCCTGGGCCAGGCCCAGGCGGCGGGCAACGGCGCGTTGCGACATGCCGACGCTGTAGTGCAGGCGTAGAACTTCGCGAATGTGGCGCATGGACAGTCTCTCGGTCGGCATCTCGATCCTCTGCGGTTAGGCAAAAGACCAAGCTACCCAGGTTGCAGACTGTCAGCGGTGCGCGCCTGCTGGTTGCCCCGATCGCGATCGCTGGAAATAGCGATCACGATCGAGTGGAAATGGCGATCACGATGCTCTGGAATGGGTGATCACGATGGCCCGGAATCGGTGATCACGATCGGCTGGAATGCGCACTTGATCAAGTCGGCACGGATTATGGGGCGACGCCGCAGCAACTATTCCGCAAGGTGATCCTTCCGGTGCGCTTCCGACCAATCTTTCGTACTAGCAAACGTGGCCCCTTTGACCGTGTGGGCGAGCGCAACCGGAGAGTGCCCGGATCAACGCAAATCGTCTTCCCCCGAAGTAGGTCCACGCCGCGAGCAGCGCGTCGGCTGCTTTGCCTTGTATGCTAAGTACATCTTGCGCCACTAAGGTTATCCACCGGTATTGTTAGCTATCGTTCTAGGTAGGTATCAGGAGCCTGGGGATGACCTATTTTCGTTCGCAAAACTGGAGCGTTGGCTTGGCAAGAGTGAATCAAGAATGTTCAATTAAAGGCTTGAGCGTCGTCCCGGAGAAGACGCGCCCGATCGCCGATCCTGGCGATGTGCCGGCCTCAGCGGAGCAGGGCCGACGTCCGGTGGCACGAGCGATGGTGTTACCTGGACTTGGCCGAATCCTCGGGTTCAGTTCCATCGACCAAGAAGGTTGCGGCGCCAGCGAGCGCCGTACGCAAGTGCTAACGGCCCGTCGTCGACCTCGGGATGCTGAACAAGTGATTTCGCGGACGAATCTGAGAGCGCGACGAGAGGATCGATATGCGGTGACCAAGGCTGCACGCGCGATATGCGCTGTGACTTTGCCTCCGCTTCTACTCCCCGTGACGACTACTTCAGTTGCGACCACAGGCTTCGCGATGCGGATAAGAGTGTGGCGGCCCGTGCGTCGACCTTACCCGCCCCAATAAAGCCGGGCATCGGATCGGGTAATCGAAAAATGCGTGTCGTTCTTGCTTCTCGCTATGGAGGTCGGGTTCGGCATTCCGCCGCCGGCCCCTTAGCCATTGCCCGACGGCGAATCGCCGCCGTCCTTTCGGCACAAGCTCTTTATGCTGACCCACATGCCTTCCGTGCACGATCTTTCCCGCGAATCGAACGCCCCAGGTCAAAGGAAACAAACAGATGCATACAATCACGCGCCAACCACCACGCAAAACGACCTTTTCGGCGCCTGCCAGAGGTGAAATACCTGGTCGTTCAAGAATGGGCTAGATAGTCAATGACGAGGCCGTCAGTGGTTAACACAATGAAAAAACGGCCAACGTTCAGCACCGAAGAAAAAGGCAGCCACGATGGTCGATAAGATCTTTGATCGCAGCAACGCTCTGTATGTCAAAACTGTGCCACGAAAAGGCCGCGGCGTATTTGCAAATATTCCATTCAAGGTCGGAGATGTAATTGATCGCGCTCCGACATGGGGATTTGATGATGCTACAGCCAAGATGCTCGATCGTACGGGAGTCCTCGAGTACTACTTCGTGCGGCACGATCGGCATCTCAAAGGCGGTCCTCTGATAGGTTACGTTGTTTTCGGTTGGAGCTCGCTAATGAACCACTCCTCAGAGCCAAACGCACAAAGAGTGTGGGCCGATGAAGCGTCCGGCTCGTGGGTGAGCATTGTGGCAATAAAAAACATAGAGGTGGATGAGGAAATAACGCATCGCTATATCAATATGTCCGCTTATCCTCGTACTATTAACTTCATTGACTAAAGTGTTAAGGTTGAGGCGCCCGATCGCGGCCTCGAGGTTGGGCTCGCGGCTGAGCCACCTAGACCTTCTGAAGGAGATTGGAGGAGGCGCGCTCTAGAGGGGCAAGCCCGGTCGCGCCGCCAAGTGGCTCTATCCGCCGCCGGGCAAGCCAAACGACGATCTCGTCGATGAAGCCACGATAAGCAGCAAGGGAGTCGAACTCAACGGTACCACGCAGCAGCGGCGCGATCAGAGATCGTCCGCTTGAGATGGCCGTGGTGCCCCTTAGCGCGCCGATTTCGCGGCAATGCCACGATTGTTGCGGGTTGGCATCATGCCCTATGAGGACAGGGGTCTTCATATTGCCGGGTCAAATCGTCCCTTACATTGTGGTCGAGATTGCTGCAAGGCGGCCGAATGTCGGTACAAAGATCCCGCGGCGCGCCGGGCAGCGACCACAGGGAAGTGGATGCACCAACATCCCGCGAGATCGGCCTGCGTCGCCAAAACGATCATAGCGGCCTGCGAGTGCACGATTTGCAGCATCTCTGCGTCATCCATACGCTTCTCGACTGGTACTAACAGGGAATTAATCGAGCCGCAGCTTCAGGCGCTTTCGACTCACCTCGGTCGCGACTGCGTGCGCGACACAGATTGGTTCTCTCGTCGACCGTTAAGAAGCCGGATTGAGCTGAGTTGGACAGTTGAGCATCCGCCAGAGCGAGACCAGCAACTGGCGCAAAAGTTCTCTGAACCAGGCGAGGATGCGACGGAAGTTATGGCCGACGGCTGAGAGAATGACATTGGCGTCGTCTCCGGCGCGGCCTTTGAGGTAGCACCGGCCGAGCTGTCCTCCGGCCTTCAGGTGTCCGATGACGGACTCGATGGCGGAGCGGCGGCGCAGTTCGCGCTTGACGACACAGAAGACGCCGCGCTTCTGGCCGGAGATGAAGACGCGGCGGAGATTTTGCGCGTCGTGCCCGCGGTATCCCTTATCGACATAAACCCGCTCGATCGCGTAGCCCGTGAGTATCTCGCTGCGTACGATGACGTCGCGCTATGTGTGACCGTCGTAGAGTTGTCGGGCAGCGAGCTGGCGTGCGGCACGAACAGGCCGCCGGGAGCCCGGCAATTGTTGGTGACGATTTGAGGCCTTCACGCCAAACGAGGCGCGGCGGCTTTGCCTTTGCCGATGGATGCCACCTCCGGGCATGGAAGGAATAGAGCTTGAGGCCGCGCTGGCGCTGCTGCTGCGAGCGGATCTGTGTGGCCCGGCCAAGCGCCAGGGCGAGCGCCTGCTCCAGTGCTGGCTGGCCGTCGGTCTTGCGGCGGATGTCGCGGATGATCCGGCCCAGCCGGTTGCGCAGGATGCGCGGCTGCCGCTGATGCCGGTTGAACTGTTTGGCATGAGCGTAACGGCCACCATCATCGCGGCGCTTTTGGCCACGCGCGAATAGGATTGCCGCAACCCGACCCCGTGCTTCCTCGACAGGCGATTCAACCCTCGGATCGCTGCATGAAAAGCTTGGCGTCGCTTGGGAAGCTGATGGCCTTTGGCTGCACGGTGGTGTCGACCGGGACCCGCTTGAGGTCCTGGCTGCGTAACGCGCTGGCCGTGCGCCACCCGAAGGCTCTCGGCCAACAACTGCTCCAGCTTGTCGCCGAGCCGCTTGTGCCAATGGCTCAGATCCGAGCGCTCGTGCGCGAAAACCCGCTGGAAAAACTCTTCGCCGGTGAAGAACTGGAAGTACGGATCGTGGACCCTGCGCTCGCACACACCCTCATCGGACAGCCCGTAAATGTGCTTGAGCAACAACAGCCCGATCATGAAACGGGTCTCGATCCCGGGCCTGCCGTTCTCGCTGTACAGCGGCGCGATCTCGTTGTCGACCCAGTCCCAATCGATCTTGCCGCCAGCAGAACCAGCTCATGCTTCATGTTGATGATCTGGTCCAGTCGCGCTCGGAACAGATCGTTCTATCCCGTCGTCTTGTGTTTCTTCGGCCGCATCGTCCCCTCGATGCGCCACAGAAGCACGGTTCACGGCGAAGGGAAATCCTCAAACGAATTTGCAAGGTTTGGAGCGCTCAAGCCTCAAATCCCTGCAATCTTAAATGCCCTAAAATCCCAACAACAGACTCCGGCTCAATCGCCTAGAGGCTTGTCACGGGCGACTCTCTCGGCCTGTCTAGAACTGATCCCGGAGGCGGTACGCCGGCCCGAGCGACCAGGCTAGATCATGAAGCGGAGCAACAGCGTCGCCGCACTTATCGAGCGTTAGTTCACCGAACGGCTCATTGCGCCAGCGCAATCTCAGCGCCAACACGATCTACCGAGACATTTTCCGGATTTAGTCACTTGCGCGCAGGCTTGGCCCCCACATGCCGCCCTCGACCTTGGCCGTCGATAATCTTAATGCGACTTCTGTCAGCGCCTTCCTTGCTGATCTCGAGATGAAGCATAGTGGGGATCTGGCCGACGCAGTCAACGACTGTGCTTAAGATCGGGACGAACTCAGCTCTGACAATCCACTCTATCCGACATGATAGCGGGCAAACGCGTAGCAGCGGAAGGCAGGCACCGTCCATGTTCCAGATCACGCCGTGAACTTCCTCAACATCTGTCGGGAAGAGCCCGCGCAAGTGACCATTGTTGACCTTGCCGGCACAGGCATACAGACAATGTGTGCGGCACAAGGTGGCCTGCTGCCCGCAAGCACGGTCTGCCACGTCTGGCAAAGGTGATCTCGTGCTATTGTAATTCGTAAGAGCGGAGATTGCCTGAATCGAGATAACCTTCTAGAGGCGCAGTCAGCTTAGCGAAAGGACGCGATCAACAGCCGGCAGAGGCTGGTGATGTCGTAGATGGGCAGTTGAGTGATGCGGCGGATCGATGGCGCGACCAACGGGAATGCTGTGCATTCAAACAGGATGGCCGCGATCTCCGGGTGCGCAGCACGAAGTCGCTCGATGCAGGCCACGACATCCGTCTCGATAGCGGCGACGTCGGGCGGTGGTAGTGGACGCTTCATCGCTTGTGGCAAGTAGTTGCCGCCTTCGATGCCGCCGATCACGATTCTTGCCTGTTCGACCGAATCGTTGAGCCCAAGCAGATCTTTGCCGCAATGCCTCGAGTCGGCGGTCAAGACGGCGAGCTTGGCGGCGAGAGGCAACAAGCGGAGCAAGGTAGGTAGCAAGAGCAGGCTCGACATCGCCACGGGGACGTTCACCGCCGCGGCCACTGATGCCTGGTGTCGGATAAAGAAGCCGCAATCTGAGGTTATCGCGACGGCGCCTCGCTCGACCAAGCGCCGGGCGGCTGCGACGCAGGCGGGCTCGAGCGCTGCATCGCCGGGGATGACAATATCCGCCCAAGCACCCGGTACCGTTTCCAAAATAATCGGAAAATCGAAGGTGGCTGGATTCAGCATTGAACCCGGCAGCAGCGCTGGAGTTCTGTCGAGCGGCAGCCCGCGTTCGAGGTTAAGTACTCCGAGAGAGCGTGGGGTCTGAGATGTCATAAGATGCCCGACTCCGAGAGTCGCGTACGGTCTGCAATTTATACTACGCTTTATGTCGAATAGGAGGCGGAGTCGCGGGCGGCGCGGTGACTACGGCGCCAAAGCTCGACCTGGATCACATCCGCGACGAACACATCGAGCACCACGCGCTGACCCGGACGAGAGCCGCACCGAGACCGTCGCGCGCCAACACAAGACAGGTTACAACGTGCTGCGCGAAAATATCGAGCGGCGAGCTGGGCTCATTCAACGAGCACTCTACATTGACCGCGGCACAAAAGCGCCGGCGAACTAGAGCGAGCAAAAAGCGTCTCCCCGTGACAGGAAATCGATTCCGGAAAGTATGAAATGCGGATCGAACTCGCGGCTACCTCACAGCGAAGCCCAAGAAGTATTTGCTGATTGTCTTGTGCCACGTGAGCTGGACGGACCACTTTTCGATGCTGCCAAGTCAGCGAGAGAGAAGTTTCGTGCAGCACACGAAAAACCGTTGTTCGGAAGTGAGTTGCGTGCGGATTCCGGCGATCTCGCCCGGGTGCCGAGATAATGCCGGTCGGGAATCCGAGATGATCTCGCTCACGATTTCGCGATCATCTCGGCATGAAGGCATTCTCGTGGTTATTTTCTGGCACTCCGGGCAAGCTGCACGGTCAAACTGTGACTGCAGCTTGCCCAGCTGTCATTCTTCTTTGGAAATGTGGAAACGCGGTAGGCTATCCAAGCGCGGCGGCATGTTAACAGGTTATGATTCTCGAGCCTTTCGGGTGTGCTGCAGCTCGGCGGGCCGTGGGCTCTCGCCGGCGAGATAGAGGCGGAGGCGTTGTGGACGAGAGGATCAAGCACGGCAGGGCTTAGGGAGATATCCAATCAGCGTGTGCCATCGGTCCACGGGCCGCTGGCTGGAGGCGTAACGATCCCCGAGAATTGCCGGGAGGTCATGATGCGCGCGCATCGAGCAGTTCGAGGGCTCTCGTCTGAGGATCAGAAGATCGATGCAGCCGAACCCGCAGCAGGCGCGGCCATCGCCGCGCGCGAGAGCGGGTTCATCGAACAGCAGCGCAACACGTTGTGATAGAGCACGGAGCGATCGTCACGGCAGCTCGAACATCCCACCTAGCCATCGCGAATGGAACTCGTTGCTTGCATGCCGTATCGATGACAAGTTCCCTAAAGGGGCCGTTGATTGAATGAAATTCTACAAACTGCGGTGCTCGGATGAGCTTGAGCGACGGCGATAACGACACCTGCATCAACAAGCAGGCGGTGGCCGACGAGGTTGTTTTCGCACGCCGACTGAGCGGAAAAGTCAATCGGCCATGCTACTAGATGGTACGCGCCGCTCGATCCAGGAGACGGGCGACGGTGATGAAGTTCTACGCCGATGCGCGCTCGGCCGCGTGAATGATGCTTTCACGAGCATCTGGCGGACAACAGAAGCTTATTGTCGCGTGACAAACCCACGCGCGAAGGGTGCTACTGGACAATGCCGACCTCGAATTCGATACGGCTGCCGGCCGACGAGCGCGCAGTGCAGACAAATCCGGGCCTCTCGGCGCCGCGCGAGATGGCATCGCTGCTCGCGCGCGAAAAGGCGCTGTTCGTATCAAGGCGGAAGCCTAGACAATAGTAGTCGACGCCGATGGGACTGGCGCCGGGCGCGAATGTTCAGCAATCCGTCGCAAGCGCGCGCAGGCCGTTGAGCAATTGCATACGTTTTCCGGCCTATACCGATGAGCTGAATGCTGCGGTTGCGAGTTCCCTAATGGCAAGGTCATGTTCTCCGATGTCAGCGTCGCACGCATATCGATGCAACGCCACTGAGCGGCGAGATTGAAGTCTATCTCGAACCAGGCCGGAGCTGCGGTGACAACCAGTATCAGCGCCGCCAATCCCGTTGGTACGCGTGATTGCGAGTTGTAATGATCTTTCGCGGCTTGCCCGCCGCGGAAGAGTCCTACTATCCCCTCACGAGGGGACCGGCATTGGCAGCTGTGTATCCAGCGACATGTCGCTCGTGTGGCTCTCTCCAATCGCTAGAATGCTTTCTTCTTCCCACTGGGCGCGGAGTGGTCGGCCGTCAAAACCATTGAGTGAAAATGGGCATTCGGGCTCGGCATGATCTTGTGGCGAAATGATGCCATCGCCCGCTGAGCTGGCTCCTAAGATCTGAGGGGCGGCCACCGTTGTCTGAAGTCTCGCCTTCGCGAAGCAGGTCTGTAATAGACTTTCGATGCTCCCTTCTCACTTTCTTCGACAATCTCACATAACGCATCCCAACGGAGCCAAGACAATGGCGATCAGCAAGGCACCACAGTCGTTCCCGCGAACAGAGTACCTGCGCAGACTTGCCGCCGTGAAATCGGAAATGGCGCGGCGCGACATAACTGCGCTCGTGATACCCACCTCGTCCAACATTACTTATCTTACGGGCTACACGGCCCGGTCGGCCTATGTCCCACAAGCACTAATAGTTTCAAACCACCAAGAGGAACCGACGTTCATCCTGCGTAAGATGGATGCGCATGCCGCCCTGCATCAGACGTTCTTGGAGCGGGACAAGGTAGTGGGTTATCCAGAAGCGCTTGTGGGCAACCCAGACAAGGACGGCTTCGACAGTATCATCGATTTCCTTCACGACGTCGGCGTCGCCAACGGCGGCGTGGGACTCGAACTGGGTGAACTGCCGGCGTATTCGGCGCAGAAGTTCAAGGCGCGACTGCGGCAAGCAAGGATCGTGGATTGCACTGGGGCCGTGAACTGGATCCGAATGGTTAAGTCCGAACTCGAGATATCTGTCCTGAAGGAGGCGGCCGCCGTCACCGATGCGGGAATTATGCGTGCAGCGGAAGTGATGCGTCCTGGAGTGCGGGAGGCTGACGCGATTGCCGAGATTGTGGCGACGCTGGCGCGCGGCGCCAATGGTAAGCCCGGAACGTGGATCGCAGCCCCGTTTTTGTGCTCCTCGCCGCGCACGGGAACATGCCACATTACATGGAGCGAGGATGTCTTTCGCCAGGGTTCGCAGATAAATCTTGAAATCGCCGGTGTGCGCCTTGGCTACACTGTCCCGATTAGCCGCACATTCTCGATTGGCCGGCCCTCCGACCGTCTAGGTCGCGTACATGAGGCTGAGCTCGCCGGCTTGGAGGCTGCGCTGGGCACGATCTGCGCAGGACGAACCTGCAGTGACGTCGCCGAAGCAGCCCGTCGCGCGCTTGAGAAGCTGAGCGTCAAGAAAGAGTCCCGCTTTGGCTACTCTATTGGCATTGATTGGCAGGAGCGGACCGCGAGCCTCAAGGAAGGAGACATGACGGTACTAAAGCCGAACATGACCTTCCATCTGCATCTGGGCAACTGGATTGATGAGGAATTCGGCTGCGTAATCAGCGAGACTTTTCGTGTCACCGAGTCGGGCGTCGAAGTGTTAACGCGTGCGCCACGGAAGCTTTTCGAGCTTGGTTAATTGCCACTGTGGATGCCGACAGGTTCGGATCGCAGATGAGATCCCGGCATCGGCATGGGTCGAAAAATGGAGC